>DATNPN010000003.1:0-469926 GCA_036703195.1 Planktothrix sp.
TATCACGCTCGGCTTGCCGATCAACGGAACGCAAACTGCGGTCGTGGCCGGGACGGTAACTTCCGGCAATGTTTTGACTATCGCGGTATTCGACGCCGGACTGACGGGTGGAACGCAGAGCGTCAGCTACACCGTCGTCTCCGGCGATACGACAACGTCTATCGCTACCGGCTTAAAGACGGCTATCACTGGCAACAGCAGCCTCTCGGGCATAGGAGTGACCGCAACCTCAAGCTGGAATGTTTTGAACATCAAATCAACATCGCAAAACCTGACCACTTACAGCTCGTCGCTCAGCGCCAGCGCCACCGAGACGCTCACCCTGGCGCCGTCTACCGGCGTTCTCGCCGCAAACTACAACAATGTCAACGCTCTAGTCAGCACGCTGCCCGGCGGAGCGACGACTTTCCAGGGCTTGACGAACAAAGCCGTGAAATCGGCGAGCGTCAGCAGCGAAGTAGTGAAAATCAACCAGGTTACGAGCCCTATCACCTACGGAACCAGCATTGACGGAAGCTACGGCGAGTCGTTAACTGTCAACACCAATGTCAACGGCAATGCCACAATCACAGTGAGCGCTCCCTATGGCATAACCACTGGCGATGATTTCTCCATAACCGTTTACAACGCATCTTTAGCAAACGGGCAGGAATCAATCTCTTATGTTGCTGCTTCTGGCGACTCTGAGACATCAGTTGCCAGCGGGCTAAAAATCGCCTTTAATGCAGATACTAAATTGCAGGCGATCGGTCTCACATCTAGTTCCAGCGGTTCAGTGTTAACGACTACAGCAAGTACAGCCACTTTGAGTGCCGCAAAAACCGGGACCGTGATGATCACTTTAGGCACTGCTATCGGGGCAAATGTTTTGGCCACCATAGGCGGTGCACCGGCTTCCGGCAACACCGTCAGCGTCACCGTGCATTTCTCAGGTCTGTCCGGCGGAACAGAGACCGCCACCTACACCTGCGCCACCGGTGACACGATCGTCACCACCGCTGCTGGGCTAGCCGGAAAAATCAACACCGATTCAAAATTCCAATCACTCGGCATCACCGCAACCAACGGAGCGAACGGCATCCTCGCATTCTCCGAAAGTTTCCTCGCCCAACCAACCCTCGTCTCCGGCGCCAACACAGCCAACGTCAGCGCCACCGACGGCAACAACAACACAAAAACCAACCCCTACCAAGTCGCCATCCCCAGCGGCTCAACCATCAACTACACCTTCGACCTCAACGGCAACATGACCAGCGACGGAGTGAACAGCTACGCGTGGGATGCCGCAAACAGGTTGACCAAGATCACGTATCCAGGTTCTAACAATTTCAGCATCTTTGATTATGATGGCTTCAGCCGGAATGTTGAGATTGTTGAGACAACGAGCGGGTCTGTGACGAGCACAATTTGTTTGGGGTAGTGCGACTCGCCACGAGGACCGGAATGCTTCAGGGGCTGTCAGCGCGCAATATTTCGGGCCCGGTGAAACGATTTCGGGTCAGTCTTATTCTGGAACGGGGGCGGGCACAGGCTCAGGCGCCGGAACGTCTGGAGCAGGCGATGCTGCACAATCAGCTGAAGAGTGCGCAGCAGAGCGCAACAAGCACTGTGAAGAACGCCAAACTGAATGCAACAACCTTTGTTCTGGTGCGAAAACTAGCGGACCAGTGCGACGCCGGGAGAGGAACTACAATACTTGTATGAGAAACTGTATGGGTGATTGCGGATGGCCGCCAAGTTGGGAAGTTATTCCCCCTTCAACCAAGCCAGCCGGAGCCCCGCTCAACGACTGGTTGAGGTAGAAGCTTGCTCAAGATTGAAGATAGCGAAATCAGATCAGCGATCTTGCGCTCGCTCGACTTGATTAGGTCTAAATCAAAATCATCGTTGGATCTAATAAGGCAGAGCGATTGCAGCCAAGATCAAAAATCGTCGCTCAACGTCGCGGTCGAACTCCTCCTGTTCATTTGCACGGAGTGCGTGCTCAGTTTGCATGAAGACAATTGCCTAGCGGAGCCAGGCGCTGTTACTCTGAAACAGGAACTTCTTGAGCTAAAGCAAACACTCGGAGAGTCAAGATGCCGAACACAACGTCTTACCCTTCAGTATAAGCTCGGCGAAAAATATCAGTTTTGCCCGGATGTAGACCTCGCTCAAAAAATCCTTGAGATTGTCGAACAAATAGGCAACCTGATCGACGATACGCTTGAGCAGATCGAAAGCAGCCATGCACCTGAAAATGTGCTATCGGAATATCGCGATCGTTGGGCCTCGCTCCACACGGCTAAGACCACAGTTGGGCTGATGGTTTTTCTGGACCACCCGGATTTGATTCCCAATGATGATTGGAAGGAGACCGTTGATTACAATCGGCGAATCATAGATGCACAATTGAGACACTCTTTAGAGGAAAGCTAATCGTCGAGTTTGTGTTAACTGCTCAATTCAAGGCTGCAAGCATCTTTCTGATGCGCTAGGCGATTTAGCCGCGCTCCTCGTGCCGATCGGCGCTTTGGCTTGGGCTATAGCAATATCAGGAACGCTCACGAGCGGCGATGTCTTGAAACTCATCGTGCACGATCTAGCATTGACGGGCGGCTCCGAGACGGTTTCCTACACAGTCAGCTCTGGCACGCTCTCGACGGTTGCGACAGGAATCAAAACGGCAATCAACAAGCGTCCAACATCTATGTTGGCAAACCGTACGAGGACGGATACGGAACTTGGTACTGCCCGGTTGGTATCGAAGGGATAGCAAGAATGCCCGATATTGCCGGTGCCAACCAACTGCATGCGCTTTGTCTTCGGTTGAAAACGATCCATCGCCGTTTACAGGATATTGTGCACGAGGGGTCCGAGATAGTTACAAGTCCAAATCCAACTGCCGACCATGATTGTCAATTTAGATTTGCAAGCTATTTCGATTTTGCCTAGGCTTCAATGCCTGCCAAGTCAGGTGTAGTGCCAGTCCCGTTGTCTGCCGCTGAAAATACATTTCTAGTCCATGACCTTTCTAGACATGGCGTGGTCAGCTTAAATAATCCCCAGTTCCATTCTGGCGTCTTCACTGGCCATAGTGCGGGGATTCCAGACCTCTCGGTTATCTCCTAACAGGAGCTTATTCAAATAACAGCCCAACCATATCATCAGACTCCTCAGGGACGATGCCAGGACTTGGTGGATTGATCGGGGGTGGAGTGGACCTCCCCCTGCTGACCCTGACAAGAACGGACTCATGCGAACTGATCCAGATTTTAGTACGCTCAAGGGAAGAGAAATACAATGGCTAATTTGCTTCGTCGCATGCATGCTTCGGAAACAGATCAACCACGCTGGCGTTTCCTATCATTTGCTTAACGCTATGATACACGCAACCAGCACTGGTGATTGGTTTACTCTGGCAGTAACTGCAGCAGTTGAGCTTGGGATATCACTGCCGATTTTGCATCCTGCCTGAACGAATGCGATAAAAAATTTCCCGGGGGCGATCCTAATCCTAAGAAACCTTGCGACGATGCAAGAAAGCAAATTCCAAAAGATAAAGATCCCAAACTTCTGAAGTAAAGAGCGCGAGTTTCATTGAGGATGAAGTCGTGAATCCAGAAAAAATTCTAGCTAATCTGACTGCTTGCTATTTCGACCTTGAAAGCTACGCGGACGTGGGTACCGTGAACATAACACCGCCAGCTACCACTGTCTCATTCGGAACTTATTTCCGCTCGCCTACATACTTCCGAATGGACTGGCACGATGAAAAAGGAGCCGATTCTAATTCGGTGTGGTGTGATGGAAAGGCGTCCTACGCCACATACTCATGGCTTGGTGAAACTCTCACTTTTGAAAACATCGCACTTGCGATAGCAAGCTCAGCAGCCATATGTGAGGGTATTACAACGATAATACCGCCGCTGTTGTTGGACCTCGGAGGCGCTAGAAAAATAACTTCGTTCGACCAGTGCAAGAGAAGTCTTGATGAGATCGTGGATGGAAAGCAATGTTACTGTTTAGAACTCATGACGGGAAAAACTGTGACAAAGCTTTGGGTGGACGTGACTGATTTCACCCTAAGGATGTTTGCTGAATATGTCCCTGATTCACTTGAAGATGCGATAGATGCCCTCAGGCGAACGGGAATGTCCCATCGGATTCCGGAGCTACTAAGCGAGTCGGATCCAGACTCATTCCCAGACATTGAGCGCTTAGTTAAGTTTAATGGAATCGAACTCAATAAATGCATTTCAGACGACGTGTTTAAGGGTCCTTGACGCACACACCATCTGCGACTCTCTTGATGAATCTTTCCGCGCCTTTTTGCAGATTCCATAGTCCCAACAAAAGAAAGTACATCACTGCACTGCACTTTAGCCAGGGAATGGCAATCAACGACTTGGACAGATTCTTCCGAGCTAACCTAAATAATTCCCAGTTCCATTCTGGCGTCTTCGCTGGCCATGGTGCGCGGGTTCCAGACCGGGGACCAGACCAGTTCAATTTTGACGTTTTTCACCCATGGCAGCTTTTTCAGAGCCGTGTGCGCTTGTCCCTGAATCACTGCTCCGAGCGGGCAAGCTGGGCTGGTGAGAGTCATTTTGACGGTGACATCGCCTTCTTTGATTTCAATGCCGTAGATGAGACCAAGGTCGACGATGCTGATGCCCAGCTCGGGATCAACAACCATGCGAAGGCTTTCCAGAACTACATCTTCTTGCAGAGACGACATGTTACCTCCTAGGACTCGACGATTTTGCTGACGACGCCTTTAGTGGTTCCTTGGACTGCGCTCTGTTGAATCCCTTGCAGCAAGGTATTCCACGGAAGCAGCGCGCACTTGATGCGCACCGGATATTTGCGCACGCCTTTCAACGCTTCGAGCTCTTCCAGATCTTCCGGTAGCTCTACATCTTTTTCCTTCTCTAACATCATCTTTTTGAACAACTCGATGACGCTCTCTGCGTCTTTGACCTCATGTCCTTGCACCGCTTCGCTCATCATCGAGCCTGATGCCATGCTGATCGAGCAGCCCTTCGCTTCGATTTTGATGTCTTGGATTTTGTTGTCGTCGACAGTCAAATACAAAGTCAGCTCATCGCCGCACAACGGATTGACACCCTCGACGGTAACGCCGGGGTCATCCATTTTGCCTCGATTGCGTGGGTTGTGGTAGTGATCGAGAATTGTTTCTCGGTAAAGATCATCTGAGAGCGACATGACCCATCATCCTGTGTGCGTCTTTCAATGCGGCTATGAGCGCATCGACTTCTTCCGGTGTGTTGTAGATGTAGAAACTGGCGCGGGCTGTTCCAGGTACGTTGAGATCGCGCATCAAGGGTTGGCAGCAGTGGTGTCCTGCGCGAATGGCGACGCCGGAATCATTCAAGATCTGTCCGACATCATGCGGATGCACGTCCGAGAAGTTGAAGGCGATAACGCCACCACGATGCTCTGCGTCTTTCGGTCCGTAGATTTCGATGGTAGGAACTTCTTGCAGCTTTTTCAGCGCGTATTTTGTAATTTCGATTTCGTGTTCACGCACATTGTGCATGCCGATCTTATTCAAATAATCGATTGCGGCACCACTGCCGATGACGTCGGCGATATTCGGCGTGCCCGCTTCGAATTTCCACGGCAGTTCGTTCCACGCAGTTTTCTCGCGGGCAACAGAGCTGATCATGTCGCCGCCAGTCATGAATGGTGGCATTGCCTCCAGAAGCGCTTCCTTTCCCCACAACACGCCAACTCCAGTTGGCCCGAGCATCTTGTGGAAAGAGAACGTAAGAAAGTCACAGCCAAGTTTTTGCACATCCGTCACAAGGTGTGGAACGCCTTGCGCACCGTCTACGATGACAATGGCACCGTGTTTGTGAGCAATCTCTGTCAGTTCCTTCACAGGTGTAATCACACCTAGCACGTTGGACATCTGCGTAATCGCAACGATGCGAGTGCGATCGGTTATCTGCCGTTTCGCCGCTTCCAGATCGATCAAACCTTCCGGTGTCTGTTCCAGAAATACAAGCTTCGCTTCACGCTCTTGCGCCAACTGCTGCCACGGAACGAAGTTCGAGTGATGCTCCATGCCGGTCAGCACAATCTCGTCACCAGGCAGAACGTGCTGGCGTCCCCAACTGTGAGCAAGCAAATTAAGTGCTTCCGTTGTGTTGCGCGTGAAGATGATCTCACGCGTCGAAGAGGCATTGATAAACTTGCGAATTTTTTCGCGCACGCCTTCGTACGCTTCAGTCGCTTCTTCGCTGAGCGTATGAATGCCGCGGTGCACGTTGGCGTTGTAGTTCAAGTAATAATCGCTGATTGCTTGAATGACCGCAGTCGGCTTTTGCGATGTGGCTGCATTATCCAGATAGACGAGCGGCTTGCCGGCGATCTGCCGTTTTAAAATTGGGAAATCTTCGCGAATCTCTTTGACGTTCAACATCTCTCTCTGCCTCACGCGCCGCCGCCTACACCGACTGGCACCGCGATCCAAACCTCTCCATCTCTTACTTCTACCTTGTAGTTGCGCACTGGCAGCACCGCCGGTAGACACAATGCTTTGCCGGTCTTCACGTCGAAGCGGGCGCCGTGGCGGGGACACTCGATCTGGTTGCCGTCCAATTCGCCTTCACCCAGCGGACCACCGTCGTGTGTACACAAGTCATCGATGGCATAACAGTCGCCATCTTCGACATGACACACAGCCAGCCGCCGTCCGCCAACGTCGAACACCTTCGCCTGACCTTCCGGAAGATCGGCTAGTTTTACTACTTTGTGAAACTCGTCACTCATGAGATGCCTTTGCTAGTCGTTGCCTTGCATCTTGTTCGCCAGCAGTTCGCTGATGTAATCGGCGGCACCGGGCAGTGCGCAAGTATCGAATATCTGTTTAAAGAATCCTGTTACGACAAGTTCCTCTGCCTCAGGTTCGGTGAGCCCACGGCTTTGCAGATAGAAGATCTGCTCTTTGTCGACCGGTCCGACAGTGGCTCCATGTGAGCATTTGACGTCGTCGGCGAGAATTTCCAATTTCGGAATCGAATCTGCTTTCGCATCGCTGCCGAGCAAGAGATTTTTGTTGCTCTGAAACGAGTCTGTCTTCTGCGCCACTTTAGCCACTTTGATTGTGCCAAGGTACACAGACGATGCGCTGTCTTTCAACGCCACGCGGAAGTTGATATTCGATTTGGTATCCGGTGCATCATGGTCGACGCAGGTGTTAAAACTGAAGTGTTCAGAGCCATCACCGAAGACAACACCTTCGATATCGCAGTGGGCGCCGGGCGCGCCCAATACTGTGTTGATATCAGATTTGATCTGGGCGCCGCCGAGACCGACGGTCAATGAATACAGAGAAGCGTCGCGCGCGAGATCATAATGGTTTCTCAAAACACCAAATGTATTGTCGCTCAGCTTGTGCAGTTCAATGTACTGCAGCTTCGCTCCCTGGGCCAGATGAACTTCAACTGACTGATCGCACAAGCTCAGATGGGCTGCAGCGTTGCCCGCCGCTTCTTCGGTACTGACCGAGGCCATCAACGTTGCTTTGCTGTTGGCGCCGAGCACCACGACGACACGCGGGAAAACAGCGACACCAGATTGCATCGCTTCCGCATCGAGATGGATCATAGAGAGAAACGGGAGATCCACTTCAACATTGTTCGGCACATAGAGAAACGCCCCTGTGTTGAACAACGCCTGATTCATCAAAGTAAACTTGCCGTCTTTGGTCAGTGTCTTTTCCAGGTACGGTTTTACTTTGTCCTGATGTTTTTCGACGGCAGATTTCAGACTGCAGAAGATGACGCCTTGCTTCGCCGCTTTCTCGGAAAGCTCGTTCCAATGCTGTGCGCAAGTTTCGGCCACGACACCGGCGTTTTCGAAGGTGCTCAACGAATCGGCAAAATACTGCGGCAATTTCGAAGGTTTCCCTTCCTTACCTGTCGCTCCCGGCCAATCGATCGCTTTGAGTTCGCTCAAATGCAGGGAGCCCAACTCGATCTTGCGCCACTCCTCTTCGCGCGGCTCCGGCATCGCAGTTTGCAAATACCGTTCCCAGGCGGACAGGCGCAGATCTTTCAGCCATGCGGGCTCGCTGTTGCGCGTGGCGATATTGTCAACGCGTTCGCGGGCGATGGTATTGGCTGCTTTCGACTCAGACATGGTCTCTTTCTTTTCCTTCTTTTGTTCTGTCACCTTGGCACCGCATACGGTTGTTAGACTTTCCGCAGGTGGCACTGAGCCACGCTTATGCGCCCGGCTCGCAAGAGGTAGAAGCAGGCTGAATTAGCCTACCGAACCGGACATTTCAAGCTGAATCAAACGATTCAACTCGACTGCATACTCCAGCGGCAGCTCTTTGGTGAATGGCTCGAAGAAGCCGTTCACAATCATCGCTGTCGCTTCTTCCTGGGTGAGACCGCGACTCATCAGATAGAAGAGTTGTTCTTCACCGACCTTCGACACGGTCGCTTCGTGCTCGATGGTCACGTCTTTCTCGTCGATTTCCATCGTCGGATACGTGTCCGAGCGCGATTTTTCGTCAAGCAAGAGAGCATCGCATTTGACGCTCGACTTGACACCGGTCGCTTCAGGATAAACCTTGATCAAACCGCGGTATGAGGTGCGTCCGCCGCCTTTCGAGATTGACTTCGAAATGATGATCGAGGTCGTGTCGGGTGCTGCGTGTACCATCTTGGCGCCGGCGTCCTGGTGCTGATCTTCGCCTGCGAAGGCGATCGAGAGCACTTCGCCGTGAGCGCGTTTGCCCAGCAAGTATATAGATGGGTATTTCATGGTCAGCTTGGAGCCGAGGTTGCCGTCGACCCATTCGACCTTCGCATCTTCGTGGGCAACCGCGCGTTTGGTGACGAGGTTGTACACGTTTTTCGACCAGTTTTGAATGGTCGTGTATCTGATGTGCGCGCCTGGTTTGGCGATGAGCTCGACCACTGCCGAATGCAGCGAGTCGCTGGAGTAGGTGGGCGCCGTGCATCCTTCAATGTAATGCACGAAGCTGCCTGGCTCGGCGATGATCAGTGTGCGCTCGAACTGTCCCATGTTCTGGGCGTTGATACGGAAGTACGCTTGCAGCGGCACTTCGATTCGCACGCCCGGCGGCACCCAGATGAAGCTGCCGCCCGACCATACAGCCGAGTTGAGTGCGGAAAACTTGTTGTCTGCAGCCGGAATGACCGTGGCGAAGTGCTCGCGCACGATATCTTCGTGCAGGCGCAGTCCGGAGTCCATATCAAGGAAAATGACGCCTTGCTTTTCCAGGTCTTCGCGAATCGAGTGATAGACGACTTCCGACTCGTACTGAGCAGTTACGCCGGCGAGAAACTTCCGTTCAGCTTCGGGAATGCCGAGGCGATCGAAGGTTTGCTTGATGCCTTCCGGCACTTCGTCCCAGCTGCGCTCGCTCTTTTCGGACGGGCGAATGTAATAGTGGATGTTTTCGAAATCGATGGCGTCGAGCAACTCTGAGTTTGCCCAGCGCGGCATTGGCTTCTTGAGGAAGATATCGAGGGCACGCAGACGAAACTTGAGCATCCACTCAGGCTCATTCTTCATCTTCGAGATCTGCACGACGAGCTCTTTCGTCAAGCCCTTGCCGGATTTGAAGACGTAGTTCTCTTTGTCATGGAACCCGTATTTGTAGTCGGATCCGATGTCGTTGAGATTCTGGTGTTGCGACAATTCTGCTGCCATTGTTTCCTCCAATCAAGCTGCGCCTTGTGGGGCGAGCTCTTGTGAAACCCAATCGTATCCACGCTCTTCAAGCTCTTTAGAAAGCTCGCTGCCGCCAGATTTGACGATGCGACCATCCTGAAAAACGTGCACAAACTGTGGTTGCACATAGTTGAGAATGCGCTGATAGTGAGTGATGAGCAAGATGGCGTTGCCCTGTTCGGACAAAGCGTTGATGCCTTCGGACACTGTCTTTAACGCATCTATGTCGAGACCGGAATCGGTCTCATCCAGTACCGCCAATTGCGGCTTCAACATACTTAGCTGAAGAATCTCGAGGCGCTTCTTTTCGCCGCCCGAGAAGCCTTCATTGACGTAGCGCGAGAGAAATTGGTCAGCGACGCCGAGCTTTTTCATCTGCTGCTTGAGCTCGATGCGAAACTCCTTCACCGGTACTTCTTTGCCGCGAATGGCGTTGACCGAGGCGCGCACGAAGTTAGAGACCGAAACCCCGGGGATGGCGACAGGATACTGGAAGGCGAGAGCTAAGCCCAGCTTGGCTCTGTCGTTCGGAGCCATCTCGCTGATGTCCTGGCCGCGGAAGAGGATTTTGCCCTTCGTCACCACGTAGCGCGGGTGTCCCATGAGCGTGTACGACAGAGTCGACTTGCCCGAACCGTTGCGTCCCATGATGGCGTGCGTCTCGCCGGCATTGATGGTGAGGTCAACGCCTTTGAGGATTTCTTTGTCCTCGACGCGAACGTGCAGGTTTTGCACTGAAAGAATTGGTTGTTTGCCTGTCATTACTCTGTTTCCGGATACATAGAGAGGCTGATCGTATCTTTTTTGCCGACCGTTCTCTTGGGAAGCCACCTTAAACATTACAAAGAATCGAGCTAGTGGCTTTTATAGATAAAATAGTATCAAAAATAGAGAGACAAGCGTATAGCCTTAATGATGATTTGATGAGAGGTTTTCGGGCAAAGCGCCCGGCGTATGATAGCTTGGTAGGACAATATGACCCTGGCTTAAACTGCGATAAAGAGCGATACAATCGCAACAACAGGTCAATTACGTCGTTTAGAGAACAAAACCGGTCGAGCCTGAGCATGATTACACAGCCCTTAGGAGAGACGCCGGAACGCACGCAAGAAGCGGTCTTGCTCCACCTCAAACGTGAGGGAGAGATGGCTGTGGGCGAGCTTTGCAAGATTCTGGGCATCACCTCCATGGCTGTGCGCCGGCATATCGCCAGCCTGCAGAAGGACGGGCTGATAGAGTCCCGCATTGTGCGCCAGTCGCGTGGGCGCCCCACCTATCGCTATAAACTGACTGACAAGGCAGAATCGCTCTTTCCTTCAGGGTTTCACAATCTGGCTACTGACCTGCTCGACCTCGTCTACGAGCAGACCGGTCACAAAGGCGTCATGGCCCTCTTAACTCGACGCAACGACAGGCTGGCAGAGAAGCTGCGCGTGCGGGTGGAGAACAAAGAGCCGCGTCAGCGCGTTGAGGAAGTGGCGAAGATCTTCACCGAATTTGGCTATATGACCGAGTGGGAACCGCTTCCTGACGGAAATTTCATCATCTACCAGCGGCATTGCGCCGTGCATGATCTGGCTAATCAGTACAGACAACTCTGCGTGCTCGAGCCGAAGCTCATGGAAAACCTGCTTGGCATGAAGGTTACGCGCGAGCAGTACATACTGAAAAACGACCCTGTGTGCGGCTACATCGTGCATAGTGACAGAATGGGTGGAGCGCAAGCCGATGCATAAAGCGGTTGAGCCGAGCCGCAATGTGCTCCGCGTATTTCCCCGACGAAGGGGAAACCTCCCATTGAGGAGGCAACTTGCGTGTTGTGCTTTGGCTGTTCCGAGCATATGATTCAGGAGTCAGGGGGCAATGCGGGTATGTCGCTCGTGAGTGCAGAATTATCTACAACTGAATTGATGAAATTGGCCGCGGACAATCACCACAAGCGCGTTGAGCTTAGTGCTGATGATCGCGCCGAATTGATCGCTCTTTTGAAAAAACGCGCCGCCGAAGAGTTAGACTTCGGTCAAGAGCTCGAACACGAAACCGTCCGCATCATCCGCCGCGTCACCGGCGCGGTTGGTGTGTATTTCAACAGTTAGTTTCTCTCGCACAGCATATAAGTAATCGCAACGCATTCCGACGAATCACGGTTTGCGTGACGACGACGTCGTTACTGTCGCGGGCGGCTGCAAGCCGCCCCTACGGTGCTTTTCGACGAATCACGGTTTGCGTGACGACGACTTCCGGCGACGGATGAACCTCGGCGAACCGTCGTAGGGGCGCGTTGCACGCGCCCGCTGCGAAAAACCGGCTGTCGCCCAGGCTAGATGCCTTTCAACTCCCAATAGCTCGTCGGCACGCGCGGTGAGATCGTCGACAGTTTGACGAAATTTGCCGGTCCGCGCGCCGCAATAGGCAATCCGCCGGTGATGACCACGCTGTCTTTCGGTGCCACGATGCCGCGTTTGAGCAGCGTCTCTTCCACCAGAGCTAATGTCGACTCCGAGTCACTCACTTCTGTGAGCATCAAGGGCGTCGTTCCCCAAACCAGGGTCAACTGCCTGTACACATGCACGTGCTGCGTCAAAGCAACGATTGGACCCGGCGGTCTAAACTGCGAGATCAATCGTGCCGTCGATCCGGTCTTCGTAAACGCTGCAATCACTCGCGCTTTCATATCGACTGCCATGTTGCACGCAGCATGCGCGATAGCGTGCGCTGATGTCGGCATCTCATGCTGATGCAGATGCGTAAAATCGATGCTCGCTTCAGCCGCGGTGGCAATGCGCCGCATCATGCGCACCGATTCCACGGGCCATTTGCCCATCGCAGTTTCTTCCGACAACATTACTGCATCGGTGCCGTCGAAAATCGCATTGGCCACGTCTGATGCTTCCGCGCGCGTCGGGCGCGGATTGATGATCATCGAATCTAACATCTGTGTGGCCGTGATAACAGGCTTTCCTTTGGCGTTGGACCGTCTGGTGATTAGCTTCTGTACTGGCGGAACCTTCTCGGGCGGGAGCTCCACTCCCATATCGCCGCGAGCGATCATGACACCATCGGTGACGTCGAGAATATCTTCCAGGTGATCGACTGCTTCCGGTTTTTCCAGTTTGGCGATGACGAAAACCGGCGGCCAATGCTCACCGATCAGATCCTTCAGATGAATGATGTCTTGCGCATCACGCACGAACGACAGCGCCACGAAGTCGACGTCGTACTTCAACCCGAACTCCAGGTCGGCTTTGTCTTTCTCGGTCAACGCCGGGATAGAGAGACGCACTCCGGGCAGATTGATGCCTTGCTTATCCTTCAACTGACCGCCGTTCATGACTTCGCATTCAACTTCCGTTTCGGTCGTCTTCAAAACTTTCAGTTCGATAATGCCGTCGTCGAGCAAGATCATGTCCGATGTTTTCACTTCTTGGGGCAGAAGTGTGTAGTTGCAGCTGACGATATCTTTGTTGCCTTCGATCTTTCTGCTGGTGAGCGTAAACTTCTCTCCCGCCACCAGATCGACGGGCGTGCCGCCTGTCAGTTTGCCGGTTCTCAACTTCGGACCGGAAAGGTCGAGAAGAACACCAACTGCTTTATCCAACCGCTGACTGATCTCGCGCACATCGACGCAGATTGATGCAATCGAGTCGTGATCTGCGTGTGAGCAGTTGATGCGGGCGATGTCCATGCCTGCGCGGATGAGCTTTTCCAAAATAACCGGATCGCGGCACGATGGGCCTATGGTTGCGATTAGCTTGGTTCTCGTCATTGGTGGCGCGGCTCCCCTGCGGATTTCGCGATGTACTGCATAGTGCGCGATTGCTCCATTCAACGGTACACCCTCTCATCCTGTGCCGGGCTCTCTTAGAAGAAATATCAACGATCCTCAAAACGATTGCGTCACAAGCGATTGCGGCTGCGTCTTTTGAGATCGGCTCGACGGGCTGGATGAGACCCAACCATTGCCCGTCAAATTTGCTGAAATCTAGACAGCAAGGGAGGTATGAAGTATGATTAATTCAGCGAGATCATGAAAACAGGCATGACACGCTACTCTCTTCCCCTTTCATTCCAGCTTCATACAACGAGGCCACTCGGTCATGCGCGCAGGCGGCCGGTCAAGAACGGCTTTGATTCATGCTGCTTCTCTTTTGCTGCTTTCAACACAACTGAATGTTTGCAGCAGCGCTGCGTCTGTTTCGCTCAGTGATGCGTCATCCGCATCGGCTGTCAATTCTGCCGTCGACGACGATGCCACCGACAAGAGATTGCGCAAAGGAGAAGTTGTTGTCGATCTCGTCGAAGATGATCACACGAAATTCGTCGTCGGCAAGATCCTTATAAATCAGCCTCCCGCCGTGGTTTGGCCAATACTAGTAAATCCGTTCGAATTCTCCGGCAAGATCTGTCCCCGCATGAAGCGCCTCGACGTTCTAGTAGATCAGGTCGAGACCTCAGTTTTACGCTGCACGATGACAATCTGTTTTCCCTTCCCGACCGTTTCATACACTGTCGAATCGAAATACTCCAATGAAAACGTCGTCGAATTCAAACGCCTGGACGGCTTTCTCAAAGACTTTCGCGGATGTTGGGTGTTGCGCTCGCGTGACAACGGCAATGCCACCGAGGTCTGTTACTCGATGTTCGTCGATCCGGGTATTCCCATTCCCAAATGGATGGTGCGCGAAGGCGTCAAATCGGAGCTGCCCAAGACGTTGCTCGGACTGCGCAATCGCGTCGACGAGATCGTCAACAAAGGTGGCGTGCCTGAAGCGCACTCGATTATGGCCAGCTCCGTCGCCAGAGCTAAGCTGGAAGAGGCGTCGCGATTGCCTTCAGCGACCCGAAAGGGAAGTATTTAACTCCGCCGGTGCTTTGAAGTTGGCGAGCGCAACATCGGGGAAGCAGTTGTCGATATCTTCGATTGCTGCCAGACGCGCTTCGTCTACTTTGCCCGAGCGAATCATGCCGACCAGCTCGCGGAAGCGATCTACGTGCCCGTTAAATCGTTCGACAGCGTAGTTCTTCGCCTGCCCGGTGGTGATCAAAAACGGCCAGTCGCTCGACTCGAGCAGAAGCAGTTCGCGAGACATCTGTTTGATGGCGCGCTCGATCAAGCCGTTCTTGTGTGCATGTTGTGCCATCTCTTCCATCGTGTGTTCGCACTCATGAATGATGGGCCACATCCACTCGGTAGAGTTATTGAGCCACACTTGCCAGTGTCCGCCCGAACCCCATGAAGACTGCGGCAGTTCAATCGCTTTCTCGGGCGGATTCTCTTTCAAGTATTCGCTGGCGGTGCGCATCGTGACAGCGGTATATGTGCGCAGCTTTCTGATGGTTTCTTTGATCCAGGAGATACCTTCGAACCACCAGTGACCGAACAGCTCGGTATCGAAGCTGACCATGATCAGTCCTGGTTTGTTGGTCTTCTTATACTGATCGGTAAGCAGGTTTTGGATCAATCCGACATAGTGATCGGAGTTTTCGCGCAATCGCTGTGCGGCTGCTTCCGGGCTGTACAGCTGTTTGTGTCCCAGGTCTGTGGTCTTGGAAGTGAGCTTCCAGTAGTGCAAGCCCGAGCGATCGTCCTTCTTGTGAAACTCGCGATAGTTGCCATCACCCGGATATCCATGGTCGGCTGACCAAACCTGATAGCCGGCTGCTTCGTGGCGTCCCATCACCGCGACGGGAAAGTCTTTCAGCCAGTATGCTTCGTAGACGTCGAGTCCGGTCTCCGGACGCGGAGGCGCCGGCACATATTCGAGCATACCGTACGGTCCGAAGACGCGCCGCAGCTCTACGGTCTGACCGCCTTGAATGACGAAAGACTCAGTAAAGAAATATTCAATGCCGACTTCGCTCAACCAGCGCTCGATTGAAGGGCGATCGCCTTCAGCCGGTCGGTAAGCGCATTCCGGCAGCCAGAAGCCTTTCGGGGCGCGACCGAAATGACGTTTGTGTGCTTCGACACCGGTTTTGTATTGCCCGTAAAGCGAAGAGTCGGTGTCAAGCAGAGGCGAAAAACAGTGTGTCGCTGCCGACGTGGTGATCTCGATGGCGCCGAGATCCTGATATTTACGGAAGCCGCCGATGATGTCTCTGTTCCACCGCTCGTGGAAGTCTTTGCGGATCTGCGTAAACCAATTCAAATAGTATCGAGCGAGATGCAGCTTGTCGGGATCGTGCTCGCCGCGGGGAGCGTAGCGCGCTTCGTCTTGCTGCGCCGCATCAATCCTGTTCTGAATATATTGGTCAAAACCGTTTTTCAGGTGCTCGTCTGCAAGCTGCTCCGCCAGAATCGGGGTGATGCCGATTGTCAGTTTGGCGGGAATGCCTTCATCCCAGAGCTCCGCAATGGCATTGAGAAGCGGAACATAACTTTCCGCCATACACTCGTAGACGCTCTCTTCGCCGAAAGGCCACATGCCCGCCTTTCTATAGAAAGGCAGATGGCTGTGAAGCATGAAAACAAACGAACCGACGCTCACTCGACAACTCCTGGGGCTCCTGCCCGAGTTCAAAACTATATATCGATTCAAATTTATTTTTGAGCGCGCCCATCCAAACCGTAACTATTCTTCAGGACGCGGTATCCTGATCAGTGGCGGGGCGACGCGGGCAGCGAGGATGCACAGGTAAGACCGATGTCAGAATCCGAAGAGACACAACCGCCAGAACAGGCAGCGCCGCAGGTCAAGAAAGTCGCTGCCAAGCCTGTGCCCGAAAAACCGCCGGAAAACAAAGTCATTAAGATGTTAGATAAAAACCCGCTCGGGATGACGCTTCCCGAGATGGCGGGTGGTACCAGGCAGCTGAAGAAAATTCGCCTGCTGCGTCCATTGTTGAACGACGCCATCAAATCAGGTGCTGTCATGCCGATCAGTCAGCGAGCGGGTCACACCGTCTACCGTCTCGTCAAATATCTTGGCCGCAGATAATCCGTGTTTCATGAGCCCAACCTAACCGTTCGTTGCGGCCTGAAGAAGGATAATGTCATACAATCTAGCAGGCGCCTTTGGAGGATTTCCCTGTGCGTATAGGCAACATTGAGCTGGGCCCCGACAAACCGTTCTTGATTATCGCCGGTCCGTGCGTTATCGAATGCTGGGACGTCGTATTCAATACCGCCAGGGCGCTCAAAGATCTGTCGAGAGAGCTCGGATTTCAACTGATTTTCAAGTCGTCGTACGACAAGGCCAACAGGACTTCAATCAATTCCTTCCGCGGACCAGGCTTGCGCGAAGGGCTCAACATGCTGCTCGACGTCAAACGTCAACTGGGTGTCGAGCTTCTCAGTGACGTTCATGAAGAACAGCACTGCCAAGCCGCCAGCAACGTGCTCGATGTTTTGCAGATTCCAGCATTCCTCTGCCGTCAAACAGATTTGATCGTTGCCGCCGCTCGCACCGGCAAAGCCGTCAACATCAAGAAAGGTCAGTTCGTGGCGCCTAATGATATGGTCAACACCGTGAAAAAGTGTCATGACGCCGGCAATAAAAAGGTGTTGCTTACCGAGCGTGGTACCACATTCGGTTACAATAACCTGGTCGTCGACTATCGTTCTATTCCAATGATGCAAGAGACGACCGGTTGCCCTGTTATCTTCGACGCGACGCACAGCGTGCAACTTCCCGGAGGGGGCGGCACGGTGTCGAGCGGTCAGCGTCAGTACATTCCGACGCTGGCCAAAGCAGCGGTGGCAGCCGGATGCGATGGTGTCTTCATGGAAGTGCATCCCAACCCGGACGTGGCTTTGAGTGACGGACCCAACCAGGTGCCGCTCGCACAAGTGAGAGAGTTGATCGAACAACTTCTCAAGATCCATCAACTGACCCGCAATTTAGAGCCGATCAACTTGCCGCTTGTTGGACAATGCACACCAACACTTACTGCCAATTGAACGACAAATCGCGACACGAATTCAATCTTCAATCCAGGATAATCCTGTCGTTGCTTCTGTCCCTTAACGTGGGGCTGGCTCCAATCTCTTGCCTGGCACAGCCGGACAAGCCGGCCGGCGTCGCTGCTGCTGAGGTAAAGTCCACAACGGATGCAAATGCCGATCTTACTATCGACCAGATCATGGAGAAAGCCCTCACCGCCTATGGTGGCAGGGATGCAATCCAACAGATCGTCAACGGAGCGAATTTTTTCGGCAAACAGATGGCTCCGGGCAGCCAGCCTCTCGCGTACCGGCATGTGCGAAAAGACAAACGTTGGCGCACCGACGTCGAGCTAGCGGTACCATCGAAGCCACCATCAGCCACGCCCGCAGAGAACGGTTCTGCCCCAGGAGCAACCTCGCCTCCTGAGGCTTCTTCAGAGACGGAGACCAGCGCCTTCGATGGTGTTGCAGGTTGGCACTCGACAGGAAAAGACGTGTTGGACATGCCCGGCGATCGGCTGGCGTTTCTCAACGATCAAGAACAACGGCAGCCCTGGCTGTTGGCACATTGGCACGATCCCGATTACAATTTCGAGTTGAAGGGACGCACCACTTACAAGCAGATTCCGGTCTACGCCATCGATGTCAGTGAAAAAGGCGGGTCGCCGACGACACTGTATCTGGACCAGAACAATTACCTTGTTGTCGCCGTCACTTATCAAACTGAAATTCCCGAGACAGAGAGCGCTCAGAAAGGACCAGCCAAGCTCGTCTCGGTTGGGGTTGATTACTCGGAGTATCGCCCCACCGGCGGTGCCATGATGCCGTTCAAGTTGACGCGCAGCATCAACGGGAGCGAAGTGGAGTCTGTAGAACTGACCAGCGCCAACACCAGTACAGGTATCGACGACAGTGTCTTTTATCGCCCCTCTCCAGGCACCGCCTGGCGGCTTCCCAAGTCGGTGACGATTCCTTTCGATTACTCGCAAAAGGAAATCGTTATCAAAGGGAGGCTTAACGGCAGCGACGAGCTGGATTTCATTCTCGATACCGGTGCCAGCGAAACGATCATCGATCGGCGCGTGGCAGCCGAACAGTTTTTAGCAAAACAAGGGCAGTACAACATAGCAGGTGTTGCCGGCTATGTGGCCACGCAAACGTCGATGATCAAACGGCTCGAGCTCGGCAATCTCATTTTGAATGACGTGCAGGCGCGCATTCTCGATCTGTCAGGACAGGGACGCGTTTTGGGACATCCGATTGCCGGCATTATAGGAACGAACGTGATCAGCAAGTTCGTGACCGTGATCGATTACGGTAAGCCGTCGATAACGATCGGCGACATCGACAACTATCCGCGTCCGGCCAAAGCGAGTCAGGTTGCATTTGCTCAGAAGCAGGCTCCGTTTGTAAAAGTCACGCTCGGCAGTAATGACGAGCAAGTTCTTCTCGTTGATACGGGCGCGGCGTTTAACCATATTCCCACTGATGTAGCTTTGCGTTATCTCAAAGGCGATCCCGCCAACCTGCACCACGTCACGGAAGGAACCGGACTGGACGGCCGTCCCGTCAAGCTGGGAAAAGTCGTGATCGATACCGTTTCGATTGGTGGCATGCCAGTACGTAAGGTCGCGTTTACTTACCCATGGCGTCCGGATCTGTTAAAACCGATTGCCAAAGCCGCAAGCGAGATAAGCCAGCGGTCTGGGTTTTTTCAGGACAGCCGATTAGGAATTCTCGGCAATCCGTTCTGGGAAAATTTCATCGTCACTATCGACTACAAATACCATCGCTTGTTGCTGCAGCTCAACCCGATCGTGAAATTGCGCAATGAAATTGGTGTCTGTCTCAACGCCGGCGATAACGAATTAGTTTTGCACTACGATTACAGGGCTGCCGAGCTGAATTATCAGAAGGCGTTGGTCCTGGCCGACAGCGCCAATGATGCCAAAGATCAGGCGGTTCTTCTCGGCAGGCTGGGCAATTTGCGCCGGGTAATGGCGAAGGATCTTTCCCGCCCCGAGCATGCAAAGGCAGCATACGACTATTTCGTGCGTGCTCAGGCAATGGCGTCTAAACTGCATGCCTCCGATGTCGAAGGTCGCATTCTCGGAGACTGGAGCTTGCTTTACAGCGACAACGGCCAAGCTGCAGAGGCTAAACAGACGATCGACCAGGCACTTTTGCTGGCGCCCGAAGATCCGAACGTCAATGTCGATTGTGCCGTTCAACTGTACCGGGCCCACATGTATTCGGACATGCAGAAATACGTCGAGAAAGCGCTTTTCCTCGAGCCTTCCAACTGGCAAGCGTTGTGGTATCAGGTAAAACTCAGTGAGCTGTTCTCTGACACACCGAAAGTGGTGGCAACCCTAAAAGAGATTCTGCGCTTCTACCCATGGTCGAAAGTGGCCATTGGTAAACTAAAATCGCTCAACATGAATGTTCCTGGTGAGCCGACCGAGCCTGAGCCGGGCGCAAGCAGTCAAACACAGCCGGTAAAACAAAAACCGACGACTGAAAAATAGCGCTCAATCTTTGAATTTCTTCTGCGCCTTCTCAGCGGCTGCCTGATACGCGTACTCTTTTACGGCGCCGCTCAGCATCGTGAAGGCAGGCGTGAAATAATACCTGCGCATCTCCGAGTAAGCCTTTTTGTAGCTGAATCCATCGTGAGTGACGCGCCAGATCCCGACCATACAACCGGTACGATCTGAACCGTGTTGGCAGTGCACGAACACTGCCGGGCGTTCACCAGGCTCCGCTTTAGCTGCGACTTCAACGGCCTGTAAAAACGTAGCTACCTGCAGAGGAGTGGGCGCGTGGTCGTCCATTGGCAAGTTGATGTACTGCATGCCTAGCCGTTCTGCCCAAGCTTTCTCCTGCAGCGCAGAATTGGTCCTGGCGCGCAGATCTATTATCGTCGCCACGCCCATCCGTTGGAGTTTTTCCAAACCCGGCTCCGTGGGCTGCCCACCGCGATAGAGATAGGTGTGTACGGTGTGAAAGTTGGGCAAGTCAGGCTGAACAGTACCGCGCGGATGAGTGTTAGTTATCTTGTGAGTTTTAGAGGTAGAGCCAGTTACAACAGTTGCACGCCCAGGCTGAGCTGACATGACCATCGTCGTGACAGTCGTAAGAGCTAGTATCCGCCTTGTTACCATGATGCCCGCCACCTCTAGCTATGCATGGTAACAAATTAGCGTGCGGCTTTCATTGGTTAGTTAGTTGCAGTTAGTCGCTTAGCGCCCGAGACAAACTTGGACGTGTGATTTTGAAATGCTACGTCATTTGGCGACTGGATAACGGACCATGTAATTATGCCGAATATCCCACGCTGTGCCCGGATTGGCGCGGACTCCGTCGTCATCGATGATCTGGGCGACCGAAGAAGCAGCTTCGCGCTCTATGGGAAACCTGACCGAATCATTTTCTTGGACTTTCCAGGCTGTTGGCGGATTAGCGTCGGGGTCATGATATGGCGCAGTGGGCGTCGAAGCACCATCCGAGGCAGAGTGTTGCCCCCTGCGCTCGGTGATATAGCCCGTGACGATCATGGCGACGATAAGAACGATGCCTACTTTTGTCATGATGTTTCTCCACAGATTGTTCCAAATATAGGTAGCGGGCGCTTCCAGCGATACCTGGAATAATCCGGAAGTTGCCAATGGAAAACACTGTGGAATTACACAGTCACATCGAGGGTCCGTCTCGATAACCTTATGTCCTGCACGGGGAGACAGAGGGAGCCTGCTGCGAACCAAGATCGCTCTGTGGCGGGGTGGTTGGAAGCGCGGCAGGTCAACTCTGACCTTATATATGGAACGGTCAATCCGGGAACGAAAGCAGTGTGCTGCGGCGCCTTGTCATGGCTCTTTATTAAACCTTTCTCATAATGCCTTTTCCATTGAACTCTTTTCTCGATTTCGACGTTAGTAGAAGTAGACCAAACCGATTAAAAGGTTGGGGGATGAATGGACCTTAGCGACGAGGCCCTGCTTGAAAATTACAGACGAACCAAGGATATGACTCAGTTCAAATCCCTGGTCAGGCGTTATCAAACTCGCGTCTACAGCGTTGCGGTCCGCATCTTAGGTAACACGGAAGAGGCAGAAGAGGTTATGCAGGACACGTTCGTGAAAGTGCATCAGAATCTCGACAAATTCAAAAACGAGGCTTCTTTCTCAGCCTGGGTGTTCAAGATTGCGCACAACTTGTGCGTCGATCTGCTGCGCAATAAAAAGCGTATACAGCCGTTTCCCGTTCTATCTTTCGATCCACAATCGACAGCATCGGACGAAGACGAACCGAAAAGCTACACTGTATCTCAGTTGGCTGATCAGGCACCCGGACCAGAACAGATGGTTGATTCCGACGAGCAAGAGCGCGTGATAGCGGCCTCGCTCGGCAAATTGCCGGAAAACCAGCGAGAAGTGCTCGTGCTGCACGACATTGAAGGTTTTTCCTATCAGGAGATTGCCGAAATTGTCGGTGCCAGTATCGGAACCGTCAGATCCAGACTGCACTACGGACGCCTAAAATTGCGTGAGCTGCTCGAGCCTTACTTCTCTTCCCACAGCATGTCTCCCGCGCCCAGGTAATAGATCATGTTTCGCCACGAAGATTGCAATCGGATACAACCCCTGCTCGACGCCTACATCGACGGCGAGCTAAGTGCTGCCGAAAGCCAAGCAGTAGACATGCATCTGAGCTCATGCGATGCGTGTAAACGCTCGTTGACTGAGATTGCACAAGTTGTCGGGTCGCTGAAGCAGCTCCGTCCAGTTGCGCCGCGCGATTTCGCTGACGACTTCGAGACGGTGCTTGCCGCTAAATCCGAGAAGGAAGAAGTCTGCAATTCGGTGGCTCCCATCCTCGACGCCTTTTATGACAAGGAGTTGAACCAGTCTGAAGGCGCTGCTGTAGCAAAGCATCTCGATACTTGTCTCAACTGTCGCGGCGACCTGGGCGATATCAACCGCATCGCCATATCGTTGCGCGAGCTTCCGCCGATTCAACCGCCGTACGATCTGGCCAGTCGATTCGATGAAATTTTAGCGAAGAAGACACGCGTGGTGCCGTTTAAACGTCCGATCGTTTGGGGCGCACTGAGCGCTGTGGCAGCTGCAGCAGTGGCTCTGGCATTCCATTTCGTCCCTGACAGCACTCCTGGCGTAGCACCGAATGCGGTGGCAACTAACACGACGATAAAACACACCACTGCTATCGCCAGCAAACCGGTGACAGCGCCAACTGCGCCGAAGACCGGGGCGCAGCAAAGCAAAGCGCCGGCACTGACACATACTGAAGTGGCGAACGCTTTGACCGCACCAGCAAATAAGCCCGAGAAGGCTGTCCCTGCTAAGCAATCACCAGCGGTGGCACAGCTTCCACCCTATGACGAGGAAGCCGCATCACAACACAGCGCGGCTGTGAAGAGCAAAGCGCCAGCGCCGGCTAGAGAGATCGCGCAACTCCCAGCGGTTCCGGGCGCCGACTCCGCCGCTCCGGAGATCGCTTCTTACGATCCCGAGCAATCGACCTCCGCGGAAGAGCTCGGCCTAAGCACCGACGAGGATGGTTTGTATGCGATCAAACTATAAGCCCCCCGGAAGAACAGCCGTTCTCTTCTCGGCTTTGCTAATCCCCGTACTGTCCAGCGCATTCATCCAGCTTCCCACCTACGCTCAACAGAGCGTTGATCGACGTTATCTGCTCGCCCAGGCTGACGGTGATGCGCCGCCCGAGTTAAATGGTTTTCGTCGTCGTACTGGCAGATTCGGCCTCAAAGCTGAGGACTCGAATTCATCTTATGGTGAGCGGCCGTTCCGCCGTCCGCGCGAGAATCAAATGAACGACGGCAACAACGATAATTTGCCGCGTCCGGCAGAACAACAACGCCCGCGCCCATTTGCCGGCGCTCTCACTCCGAACGACACCGCTCCTCGACTGCAAGAAGTTCCGCGTACGCAGCTCGAGGGGCGCCCTGGATTGCAAGGTCTGCGCGCACGCATGCGCGGCCAAGGCATGCCTGAAGGTGCCGGTTTTGGGCGGCGACCGCTGGCGCCGCAGGCCGCAGGTGGAAAGTTTCAAACCAGCGGTGGCCTATTTGGCAGCAAAAAGCCACTCGACTTCTCAATTCTTCAATTGAGTGACGAGCAGAAAAATCGAATTCGCTCCATTCGCCGCCAAAATGCCGCGCCCGTAAAAGAGTTGCAGAAAACACTGCGTGACCAACGCATGACGATGCGCGATCTGATGTTCGATCCCAACGCTTCAGACGAGCAGATCCGCAGCAAGCGCAAAGAGATTCGTCAGATGCAAGACCGAATGGAAGAGGCACAAATCAACGATTTCCTCTCCATCCGCCACGTGCTAAGCCCCGAACAACGACAGCGACTGCCGGATCTAAAGCCCGGTCAGGAAGCTCAGGGCGGTCCAGCCGATGGCGGGCCGCCACGCTGACCTGGTTTTTTTGTCGCACTGGCGCAATCAATCAATAACCGCGCACTACGTCCATCGAGCTCGTCCGGCCAAACTGCTTTCTCAGGACAGCAGCACAACGGCGACCGTTTCCGGTCGCCGTTGCAGGTTAAGATATCGCCGGCTTTATAGCCTGTATGCAGATTGTGGCGCTCCCGATGGAGTGTTCTCCTTGAGCGACCGCAGAGCCGCACTCTCTTTCTTCAGTGTCCAATGAATTGCCAGAGCAGGCGAAAGAACAATGAACAGAAGGAAGAATCGTGCCGTCGAGAAAAACTCTAGCAGAATCGGCGTCAAGGTTGCTTGATCGGTGTGCGCAAGCTTGGTGACTGTGCCGATCACGCTGTCCCAACAGCCGAATGTAGCTACAGCTATCAGCAAAACAAAACCGATTCCCACAACAAAGGTTCGTAAGAGGATGTTTCTAGTGATCCTCAGCATCTCCAAATTCATCTTCCAATCCTCCAAAACCAGCTAAATAGACGACTTCTGCCCATCAATGTTTCATGACGCACTCAACCTCGTCGGCACAGGCCTTCGCAATTGCCGGCGGCAAATCAAAGTGAACGGCAACAACTGGGGCGCCGGTGACAAAATTCGCTCGAGCCGAACGGCAAGCCGCCTACGGCTTTTTCTTGTTTTTTACGCCTGCCCACTTGAGCAGATAATCGTCGTCGCCGCCGCCGCTTGCAGATGCCGCTGCGGGTTTTTCCTCGGCAGCTGGAGCCTCTTTAGGCTTCTCTCTCTTCGGTGCCGGACGAGATTGTTGTGGTGGTGGAACCATCGGCGGTGGCGCGATGTATGCGGGTGTCGGAGGAGGCGGTGGCACAAGCGTCGTGCTTCGCCCCTTGCCGTGCCGTTTTACGGGCTCCGGTGGTGGTGTCAGCGACATGGATGCGACTGAGGGTTGATCCGAACTGCTAGTCTCATTTTCAGAGCGCTCTGATTTAGCCTTCTTGATCGAGGCAGATGTCTTCAGTGAACCGGCAACGGCGCGCAGCTCTTCAGGCGGCTTCGCTCCTGCTACTACAGGGACCGGCGCGATAAGCGCCCTGCCATTATTCTTCGCAGGTTTTGCGTGCTCTCTCGGTTTTGATTTGGGTCTTTCATGTTTGGCAGGCGCAGCCGCTGGTTTGTTTTTGGCTGCCGGCTTAGCCGCAGGCTTTGCCGGAGCGGGCTTTGCAGCGGGTGCGGGAGCGGGGGCTGGAGTCGGTTTTGGCGCCGCTCCTCTCAAGAATGGAAGCACAGGCAAAATGGCGATTGGTTTTTTCTCCTCTTTCGATTCCTCTTTCGCCGGCGGCGCTCCCTCTGCAACGCGTGTTTCCACGTCTCTCGGCATGCTGGCAGCAGTGCCTTGAACCAAGACGTACGATTCGCGAATCGCATCGGCGGAATTTTTCTGTCCCAATAACCAGAGAACCAGGGCGCGACGTGCTTCCGGTGAGCGGCTATTCTTTGCCAGCGCCGCTTGAATCTGCTGAAAAGCAAGATCAGGACGCTCGCGCACTTGCAACACTTCCGCCAATTTCACATGCGCCATGACGGAGTTAGGATTCTGTTTGACAGCCTCTTTCAAGGACTCTTCCGCTTTGTTGAAACGGCTCGATTGCAGAGCGAATGTCCCTTCTTCGTACAACAGATCGGCGACGTAGGTCGAACCTTGACCATATTCGCGCAGGGCTGCGGCAACTGCTTGATCGTAGTAATCAAAGGCTGTGTCGACGTCCTTGTCCATGTAATGCTCGAAAGCCATGGAGCGCAAACTGCGCGCGTCTTTGCCGCCGGCGAAGTTGAGTGCCTGTGCTCCTATAAACGGCATGGAAAGCAGCACTGCGCCCAAAAAGACTGGCGCTAAGCGCTTGTAGTAAACCGGACGCGGTAGTAAGCCCAAAATGACACCCCTTGTCATGTCATTCCATTGTATGCATCTTGGTAATCTGCGAAAGGGGGTAAAGTACTGAACGGCAAAGATTCCGCCGTTAAAGAAAGCCACAGAAGGGCTGGAGATGGGGAAAATCAGCGCTTTGCCTGCTAGAATTTCATTTTTGACTTTCTCTCGCGCTCAAGCGAGATACCTACTTTTCCCATCACAGGGTGTATATGCGTCGGCAAAGACAACAAAGATCACGCAGCAACAACCGCGAACAACAGCAAGCGCCAGCCGCGGCAACAACTCAAGCGCCCACATCGCGCATTTTTCTCAATCATGGCATCGACATCAACACTAACCTGGGTGAGGGTTTTGGACCTTATCGCATCGAAGGCGAGTCCGACATGCTTCCCTACGTCACTTCGGCGAACATCGCTTGTGGAGCCCACGCGGGCGATCCGCTCCTGATGGAGGCGGCGCTCGAGGAGGTCCGTTATTACGGGCTTTCGCTGGGTGCGCATATCGGCTACCCCGATCTGCAAGGCTTCGGACGCCGGGAGATTCATCTCTCTTCCAGCGAGCTGCGCGCCACAATCCTCTATCAGTTGGGAGCGCTTTCGGGGTTGGCTCGAACACTTGGATTCGAGATAACCCAGGTGAGACCCCATGGTTTTCTCTATCGCCAGATGTTTCACGATGCTCGAACAGCTGCAACAGTAGCTCGGTCAATCGCTGAATACGATAGATGGCTGGTCCTGATCGGGCCTGCTGGTCCCAATCTTCTCGCCGCCGGCGAGAGGGCGGGTATTCGCGTGGCGGGAGAGGTTTGGGTCGACCGCACCTATGACAGCAGCGGCAATCTGTTGCCTCATAGCCATAGCCGCGCCATCATCAAAAACCCCCAAGAAATCCTGAAACAGGCGACAAACCTGATTCGCTACGGCGAAGTAACTGCGGTCGATGGGGTGAAAGTGCGCCTCGAGTTCGACACCATCCACCTGCATGCACATGTTGCTCAGGCGAAATATGTTGCAGAACAGATTCGCCTCATGCTCCCGCACGCATGCCCGCTCACAGCCGAGCCGTATGCAGTGGACCAGAGCAGCGAAGACAGCGACCTGGCTTACAGCGTATAGGCTGAAACCGGTCTAGTTTAGACGGGCGCCTGCAAGGCGCCCCTACCGGAAGCGCCACTCCGGACGGCTCTGTCGCCGCGCGTCGTTTCGCTGACTGGGCGTTCCAAGCTTTTCCCAGCGCCGATTAAGGCAATCGCTGCGACGTGGGCACGATCTCGTCGTACCTTATTTATCCGCTCCGTCGCTCGGTCCCCTCGCTCCTCCGCTATGGAAGCGCTCCACTCCGCACGGCTCTGTCGCCGCGCGTCGTTTCGCTGGCTGGGCGTTCCAAGCTTTTCCCAGCGCCGATTAAGGCAATCGCTGCGACGTGGGTACGATCTCGTCGTACCAGGAGCCGTAATACTCGGGATAGTCTTCGCCTGTTGTCGAGGTTATCGTCTTTTCCAGAGCCTTTCTTATGGCTTTTCGACCGCCGCGCTTATAGCGATTGAGCCATTCGAGCTCTTTCGGATCGACTGCCACACCGGCTTTCAATAACTCGCGCACTATGTGGATTTCGTGCACGATCGCTTCGGTTTCTTCATCGAGACAACGATCGACGAACTCCTGTCGCCCGGTTTTGCCGGGCACTGGATCGATGGTCGGCATTATCAACGCGTGTACGAACTCGTGGGCGATGCTGATCAACTTATAGTTGCGTGGACACCAGCGACCTATGTATATGGTCCGCTTCTTTCGGTCGTAGTACGCCCGGCAAGGACCGTCCACGAGACGGATTCGAACGCCCTCGTTGCGGATGCGCTCTATGTCGGCCATCAGTGTCGGCGACTTGAGAGCCGTCTCCACTAACCTTTTACCGAACTGCCGTTTCAAATTTCGCACGGGCGAATTTCCCGTCATGACTCCTACTCCCCAAGTGGTGAAGTAATATTAATTCTATACTAAAAGGTTGTCATTGGATATAGGGCAAAAGACCGATTTGGTGGGGCATGGGGCAGGTAGTCATGATTTTTACAACCTCAAATTTGCATTAAATATTCAATTTCCTGACTGACCAGTCTGGAAACACCGCAGCAAAGCCGCCTGGCTCTTTGCAACTGTTCGCAACACTAGCTCGACTCTAGTCAGGTTGTCGCTTTGCCGGATTGTGTGCTAGCAAAGCCACAGCCAGCTGCGGTTTCGTAGATATGAAGACCCGTCAGATTTCTCAATTGTTCCGCTCCAGATCGTCAATTATCGGACGGCTGTTGCTGCGCTCTCTCACCACCGAATAGTGCAAAAGTGAGTGGCTGCATCTAGCTTTTCAGTTGAGCTTGCTGGTGTTAACCCCTATAGGGGCAGCGCTAAAATATGTACGGAAGCCCATATTCCTGTTATGTTGGTATTTACGAGTTTATAGGGCTGGTACCAATGTCTGCGCAGTACGAAAGTATTGAGAAAACCTGGGACCCATCTCCAGCCGATTTGCTTCGGCTTTTCCAGAGGGTCGGACACGTTGCCGGGCTTGGGCGGGATCGCGGCCAGATGTTGCGCTCTGCCTCTGAAGCAATCGGCTCTCTGCTTCCCTTAGACCGCTGTTTGTTCTTACTATTCGATGAGCCGGATGATGAACGCGAGGCGGACGACACTTTATCTATAACGGCTGAGTACGTGCGAGCGCCGCTCAAGGCTGTCGGCGCTCGCCGATATCGGCTCAGCTCCGGGTCCGAGCTCTATAAATTGCTGCATCAGGGCAAGCCTGTTCCATTCATGGATATCAGATCGGAAGACACTGCCTCGAGCGAGCTCAGCCGGTTGATTTCCGACAGTGGCAGCAAGTCGGTCATCGGTTTTCCTCTGGTGGTAGCAGAGCGCCTTCTCGGCTGCATGTCATTCCATCAGTGTCAGAGTTCGCATGCCTTCCCGGAGCAGGTCATTCAGTTGGGTGAGGCTCTGGCTGAGGAGTTGGCTCTGGCAGTCGAGCGCAGCCGCGAACAGAAAGAGCATGAATCCGAAGGGCGGCTGTTTAGCGATGCCTACACTCCGGCATTGATTCTGGACCGGAGATCCAATTGTTTGCGCCGCGTCAATCAAGCTGCATACAGTGTTCTAGATGGCACACGCAAAGATCTGCAAGGGCTGCCGGTATCGCAGGTGATACCAGATGGGCAGCGCCTCATCTCTGCCGGCGAAGAGCTGTCTCGACAACAACCGGCTGTCACCGTGCCGAGCATATTGGTCGGCACCGCCGACGGTAAGCCGGTGCACATGGATGCCTGCATGTCATTGCTAACGCATGAATCACGTGATGACGTTCTGGTTATGTTCGTACCAGTGTCGAAGAGTAAAAGTGAAACCGGTGACGCTGGCGGCGACCGCGCGCAACGAGCGGAGGAGCTGGCCAACAGCCTTACTCGCCAGCTTAGCTGGGAGCGTTGGGCGCGGCAGATAATATGCAAACTGCACGCTACTCTCGACCGCGATACTTTGCTGCAGACTGTCGTCGATGGATTCGGACGTGCGCTTGGCGCCAGTCGCTGTCTCATCGTCAGAACTGACGGTCCGGCGACATCTCTGGTAACGCACGAATATGTTGAACCCGATATCTCACCGCTCGGATTAGGCCGCACCGGACAATTTCCTCCTGTAGCCGTCTCTTTCTTCAAGCATAAAGTGGGAGCTGTAGCTGATCTCGCCGCTCTCGAACGCAGTGGCGACTTGTCCGCCGAGGAGTACGAATATTTCTCGGATAATGGGATCAGAAGTATGGCGGGCGCACCGATTACCAGCCATGGTGTCATATATGGTGTGATCATCATTCTCGAATCGGGCGCCGGCAGAAAGTGGGCGCCATATGAGCTCGACATGTTGGAGATCGCTGCCAATCAGACTGCCGTAGCTCTCGGACACAGTCAGGCCTATCTCCAGCTCAAGGATCAGCTGTTCAATATGAACTTGCTAGGCAACTTGACCCAACAGTTGACCAACACCTTAGAATTGGTGAGCAAGTCCGGTAAGGCTGAAGCGCCGGAAGAAAAGGCGCGTCAGGCGGGCAATTCACCGCCACTCTCATTGCGCGAATTAGAGGTGTTGAAACTAATTGCCGCCGGGCTAGCTAATAGAGAGATCGCACAACGGTTGTTTTTGACAGAGTCTACTGTTGAACTTCATGCCTCTCGCATCAGGAAAAAGCTCAAACTGAAAAGCCGTACGGCGTTGGTCAAATACGCCTGCGACAACGGGCTGGCGTAGTCAAGTTTTAATACTGTGGAATTGCACAGTTACATCTCAAATCTAGCCATTTAGAATGATCTTGTTCGAAAGGCGACATGGCCTTGGGTCCCCCAAGATTGAAATCCGGTTGCACTGCGTTGCAAACTGCGTCGTGCCACTCGGATTCCAATCGAACGGCGGTCGTCGATTTGAGCTTCAGTTTTTGCGCGGAAGAAAGGGGAGGCGCGGCTTCGGTCGCGCCGCCTACTTCTTCGAGACGACGCTATAAGTGCACGGTTCACTGAGAAAACCAACCACTTTATCATTTTCATCGAGCGCTGCCACGGCAACTTGATGAACGCCCGGTTTCATCGATGCCTCTGGCGGCAATTCAACCCTTGCCGACAAGCCGTTCAGGGCGATGGTGGCAAGCAGCTCTTTTTTGCCCGGAATAGCTCGCGTTGCTGTGTCTAGGAAGGGAACGCCGGCTCTGGTAACGAGAAGCTCTGCCTTCCGGGCGCCACTAACTTCAGTGGCGTCACAATCGGCTTTAATCTTTGCTCCTTGAGAGAGTGAAATCTGCCATCGATCCCGCAATGCGTCCGGTGAGTGGCCAGCCGCCTCGCCATCGCGCCGCAGAACGAGCTGCGGCATTAGTGATCGATCGCTCCTCGCTTTCACCTCGACATTTTTCTGCGACCAATTGCGAGGAAGCTTAAAACCGATGCGCTCAATGGTGCCGTTAAATAACCACGAACGATAACGTGACGGCACCATAACCAGCTCGTCTGCCACGCTCTCAGCGAGCGGGCCTTCGCTGTATTTAATCCAGCTCTTCGGTTGATTCATCGATTGCCACACCAGTTGAATGGCGGCTTTCTCTCCGGCGCAGCCGGGGTACTTCAGCGTCACCACTTCTGCTGCGAACGGATTCAGGTGCACCGGCGGCAACCAACAGATCTCTGAATCTTTCGCCGATATATCTCCGTTCCAAACAAAACTGTTCTCACCTTTCGGCGTCGTCCAATTGCAATACATCTTCTCCTTTTGACGCCAGAGAAAGGCTGCGTGCAAAGCCGGTTGTTTCAACATCTCCTGCAGCATATGTGGATTGGCGAATTCATGGCTGCCGGCAATGGGACGTTCTGCCGTGACAATCCTGCTGTTCAAGTTGATTGGAATGAGGGGCGGTCCTAGCAGCAGTTGCAAAAATTCCGGGCGTCCGAGCATACCTGAACCGGAGGCGTCTTGCGGCAAGTCGAGCAGAAGTGCGACTTTGCCATCATCGCGGTGAGAAGCAATCTGGCGTACTTGAGCAATGAGTGCATCCATGCTCTGACCGGCGATTGTCCAGGCGAGCAGATTCGTTTGCAGAGCTGCTGACCAGAGCTGGCTGAGCACGATGAGAGTGGCCGCGCCCAGAACCGAGGGAAAAAATTTCACCAATCTATTGTTTTGTTGCTGCAGCAAATTGAAAACTGGTAATGCCACCATAGATAGTGCAATACATGCCGGGGCTGATGGAATAAATAGCAGTCGACTGCCTGAAAGATTAGGGAAAACATGCCAGATCTGATAAGTCGGCAACTCCGACACCATGGTGAAAATTAGCAAGAACGCGATTATGCGCCAATACCAAGCGCGTTCTCCCAGGCGCGCCACTGCCAGCGCTACCAGCGTCCACCAGGCCGTAAATGCGTATTTGACCAGCTCCGGTCTGGCAGGCATCTCTTCGTTGAGACCATAAAGCACTTTGCACCAAGTATCGCGGTCCACGAAATTTCGCAAGGAGCGGAAAAATGTCTTCCAGCCACCGCCGCCGTAGCCGCCCACGAGCGTGCCGATGGCGAGTGTACGCAATACCGCGAAGACGAGCAGCAATCCCCAGAACAAGGCCACAACCGTTGCTCTTTTTCGCACAGTACGCTTCGTCCATCCCAATTGATCGCCCGGCAAAAGCACCTCTGCCAGCGTGATTACAGCAGGCAATGTCGCTGCCATCTCTTTCGCGGGTAACGCCAGAGAGAATGCCACCAACGATGCGATGAGCAAACCTTTGCCATCGTTGCCGCGCCAGAGCAGATAACAGTAGAGCGACGCCAGATAGAAGAGCCCACACTGCACGTCAACTCTGCCGATGATCCATGCCACTGCCTCTGGGTGTAGCGGATAAAGCGCGAACAGAAGACCGGATGCAAGCGCGCAGGCAGTGCGCGTGCGCTGGGCGTAAGGGGCAGTCAACTTGTAGGCAATCAAGCTGGTGAGCACGCTGCATGCCGCAAACATGAAGAGGTTGGTTAAGTGATAACCGTAAGCATGAAACTGCCAAAAAAAGTAATCGATGACAAACGAAACCGAGATGAGAGGACGATAGCTGGTGAGGTTGTCCGCCGTGCCGGTCCAATTGCTGGTGAACGTATGCAAAAGGGGCGCCCAGTCGCCGTGCCAGGCGCGATACGCGTAATCGAGGTGAGAGAAGTCGTCGAGCAGAAATCCGATGTTCAGTATGCCGGCATAGGCACCGAGGGCGGTGGCAGCAACAAAGACGAGCGCCAGGGGCAGAAGCAGCCGGTAAAGTCTGGCGCTACCGCCATCGCCGCCTCGTTCTCCTGCTGGGCGTTTGTCTGTCGGAATGATTGAACTGGACACTGTCTGCCGGTTTAGATAAGAAAGGACAATTTTAGCATTAGCGGCTAGAGGCTCGATGAAAGATGACTCACCGTAACTGTGCGGCTATTTCAACTCTCTCAAATCAAAGGCGCGTGAATCAAACCACTGTTCAATGAGAGCGCGCTGTTTGAGTTTATTGACTGCACAGTGAGGCAGGGCTGCTCTGAGCTGCTCCGCTTGATCGATCGTCACGGCGGCTATTTCCAGCTGTTTTAAATTGTGTAGAGACTGTAGCATGCGCATGCACGAGGGTGGCAGCGGTTTATCGTTAAAGGTGCCGATCAGATCGACGAGCGAAACAGAGAGTCTTTCTAGATTTGGCAGCTGTGTGATGCAACTGGTGATAGCCTTTCGTTCCGCCTCGGTCGATGTCGTGGCGGTTGTTCGACTCATCAGATCCAGGGTGTCGATACTCTTCGTCTGCGCAATTAAGGACCAATCCGTCGGCGTCATTTCGCATCGCGCCAACATCAAACGACGCAACACGCCCTTCTTGGAGACTCGCTTCAAAATTGCAGTCATGCGATCCATCTGGTCGAGTGAAAGCACTCGCAGATTTTCCAGGTTGGAGAGGTGCTCCACGTCTTTGCTGAGTACACCTGTTCTGTGCAAGTTGAGCAATCGTAGATCGGGAAGCTCACCGATTTTACTGAAAGTGGATTCGTGTAATGCCGTCTTCTTCAAAAGAATCGATTGCAATGACGGAAATTGCAAGAGAGTATTGGCGATATTATCAACGTTGTCTTCGTTAAACTCGCCTATCTTGTTGCAGTCGATCGCCAATCCATCAAAATCGCCCGTGCGAAACATGGATGCGTAGTACTGCTCGAACGGCAGTCCTCCGCCCACATCAAAGATCACGCTTGTGGCGCGCGCAATTTTGAACGAGCCGGCCACTTCTTGCTTCGACAAGGTATGGTTGACGCTCCAACAGTCAAACTCTCCCAGGCTCACTTTCGGCGTTATTACGAACGAGCGCACGCCAGTGCGTTCGTTGTACTGGGAGAAGTACGGTGTCTTTTCCGGCTCCAGTGTCATTTTGTCAATGTGTGCATCGACATCCGGCGCTGGCGATGGCAGTGGTGCGGTGGGCTTCGCTGCTGGCGCCGCATGCGTCGACGAATTTCTTAAACAACCGTACACGATCAAACCGACCGCCGTAGAGGTGACGATGAAGACGCTGAGCGAGACGAGGATCAGTTTATTCCAACTGATCGAACCTGACTGCGTCGCCGTGGTTGATGCCGACTGTCGCGCCGCTTGAGCAGGCGGTCTCGGCACCTTCTCTCCTTCACCGTCCCTGAGCCAGAGCAGATGCTGGCAAAGCTCTTCGCAATTTTGATATCGCTGCGCCGGATCTTTGGCCAACATTTTCGCGACGATTGATTCAAGCGCTTGAGGAAACTCTTTTCCTAGCGACGCCTCTCGCAAGGTGGGCGCCTCCGCATTCATGTGGTGCATCATCGTTGTCAGCGCGGTATCGCCGCGAAATGGAGGCGCACCCGTGAGAGTCTCGAAGAAGACACAGCCAAGCGAGTAGATGTCGCTGCGTGCGTCCACTTGCTTGCTTGCGCATTGCTCCGGGCTCATGTAGAGCGGAGTGCCGAACACCTCGCCTGTTTTCGTCAATGCCTGCGCGTCTGTGTCTGCGCTACCGACATCCAGTTTGGCGATGCCGAAATCGACAATCTTGGGAATGTAGCTCCCTGACTCCGACTTGACCAGAACGATGTTGCCAGGCTTGAGGTCTCTGTGAATGACGCCGAGCTTGTGAGCATAGTCCAGCCCTTGCGCAATCGGAATGAATATCTCCAGCGTCTCATCCAAACCGAGAGAGCCGTTTTTGTGCAAATAGGCACTGAGCGGCTTCCCCTCCACGAAGTCCATGACCAAAAACGGCTGATTGCCTTTGATTATGCCGAAGTCTATCGCCCTCACCAGGTTGGGATGCAACAATCCGCTGGCCGCTTGTGCTTCTTGCTGAAATCGCCGAAAGGTAAGATCTGAAATCGACACCGGGTGCAACGTTTTCAGGGCCATAACGCGTTTGAGCAGGAGCTGCTCGACTTTGTATACGCTGCCGTTGCCGCCGCGCCCAACGAGAGAGAGCACCTTGAATCGACCTGCGATCAGCTCGCCAGCGGTTAACTCTGGCGCCGGCAACGGTGTGCTAGCGCCCGGCATAGGAGTATCCGTCGGCTTGGGGGTCTCCATTCAGCCCTCAGAACAGCTTCGGTGAGCGAGTAAGCGGACGTTGGTTCTTAATATGTATACCCTGCCAAGAGGAGTTGGGCAAATTAACCGTTGGTTGCTCGCTCCCTGAACAGATTGGCTTTCGCTGCCTCGAGCCAGCGTCGGACGAAGCCGGCAACCAGCAGTTCCCTTCGCAGTCTGACCGGACCTAGAGGCGAGCGCGCGTCTTTACTTCGAGATAAGCTTCAACCAGCTTGTCGGAAAGCTCTTGCGGCGGGCAATCGAGCACCAGACATCCGCGCCGTTGTAAAACTGAGAGGGCCAACTCGCGCTGAGAGAGCAGATCCGTCGCCACAGCACGCTGATAGGTTTGCTCGAGTGAAACCAATTTGGCGTCGGGCGTGCTACCGTCGGTGGTGGCGGTAGTGATATTGGCGATGCGATTGATCTGGCGGTCTTTAAGTGTGACGCAAAAGGGAAGATGGCGCGGAGCCAGGCTTGCCAGCCCGGCAAGCAATGCTTGAGAGCCGGTCGGATCTGTCAGATCGGTGAGGAGCACGATCAGTGCCCGCCCTTTTTGTGCCGAGGCGAAGTACGAGAGCACGCCGGCATAGTCAGGTTCGACCATCCTCGGCTCTACATCGAAACAAGCTTCTAGTATATTTTTCAAATAACCTTTTCCGCGCCGCGCCGGCAGGTTTACCAGCGGCCTATCGGCAAAGATGCCCATACCAACCTGATCGTTATGACTGAGCCCGGTGAGCGCCAGACACAAGGCCGCATTGAGGGCGTGGTCGAAACGTGTCAGTCCTTCCAGATCCGATGCCATCATGCGTCCCGCATCGACGAGAATGCAAAGACGCTGCTCCTGCTCAGCCTCGTAAGTGCGAACGACGGGTCGATCTCTGCGCGCCGTGGCATTCCAATCGATTGCTTTAGCGTCGTCTCCGACCGTGTACTCTTTCAGACTGGCGAAATCTGTTCCTTGCCCTCGTTTGCGTTGATGCAGTTCGCCCAATTCCGACGATCGACTGAGTTTGATAGACAGATCGTACAACGCTTTCAGATCGCTGAACACCCTCACTGTCTTGTTCGCTTCCGGCTTGATCTTCACCTGGCGCCAGAGCAAACCGAGAAAACTGCGATAGCGAATGTTGATGGCGCCAAACTCGTATGCTCCTCGCCGATTCGGAAAGAGGGCGTATTTGAGAACGCTGAAGCCGTTGGACGGCAGCTCGAAATCGAATTCGCGCACATCTGTCGTCAGTTGTGGCGGATATTCGTCTTTGACACGACACTTGAGCGGCATGCTGCCGTTGTTGAAGATTTTCAAAACGACTTCATTGGTTCTGCCGATGGAGAGCCGATCTGCCACGTCTCTTTCGGCGGAGAGAAAAAATGGACGTTGTGTCAATTGGAAATCGATGATCACCAGGACCAATACGGCAAAATCAAGTGCTAACCCGAGCGTGCGAAAAAACGGTTGTACTTGCGACAAGATAAAGACAGCCGCAATGGCGATTAAGAGTATGTAGGTGTTCTTTGCTGCAATCACGGATCTACCGCGGCACCGGAATCTGTCTGAGCAGATTGCCGATTACTTGCGTAAGCGTGACGCCATCGAGCTCCGCCTCCGCGGTGAGAATCAACCGGTGTCGAAGCACCGGCTCTGCCACGAACTTTATATTGTCGGGGGTGACAAAGTCCTTTTTCTCGATGGCGGCGTGAGCTTTGGCCGCCGCCAGCCAGCTTAACGCTGCCCGAGGACTGGCGCCCAAATGCAAGTCTGAAAGAGTTCTTGATTTAGCTACCAGCTCGATCAAGTAGGTCATGATGGTCTCGTCCACCCGCACGTGTTCGAGCAGACTGCGACACTCGACGATATCTTCAGCCGTTGTCACCGGTGCCGCCGGTGGTGCTTTGCGTTTGTACTGCCCGCTCTGCCAATTCATCAGCATCTGCCGCTCCGCCTCTGCGCTCGGATAGCCGATCAAGACTTTGAGCATAAAGCGATCGAGCTGCGCTTCAGGCAGTGGATAAGTTCCTTCAAACTCAATCGGGTTTTGCGTTGCTACCACCATGAACAGATCCGGCAGTTTTTCCGTACGCCCGTCCAGCGTGATCTGTCGCTCTTCCATCGCCTCTAGAAGAGCAGACTGAGTCTTCGGCGGCGTGCGGTTGATTTCGTCTGCCAGAAGCATGCTCGTGAAAATCGGACCGCGCTTCAAGGTGAATGTTTTTGTCGTCAGGTCATAAACGCTGGTGCCCAGGATATCTGACGGCAGCATGTCCGGAGTGAGCTGCACACGGCCGAACTCCGTGCCGATCAATCCGGCTAAAGTCTTGACCAGCAGTGTCTTGGCCGTACCCGGCACGCCCTCGAGCAAGACGTGTCCGTCTGCCAGCAGTGCAACGAGAATCTGGTCGATGACCATCTCCTGTCCCACAATCACTTCATTGATTCTGGCTCGAAGATTGCCGAATACCTCAGCTATTTTTGTCGTCATTTTGTGTTCGCTCGATCTGGGGGTGTGGGTGACTTTGCAGTTGTTTGATTTGTTCGGTGATCTTATCGCAAGTAATTATCAATGATTTGAGTTCGTTATCCGAGAGGTTGCGTTTTTGCATCTGCGTTTGATAGTCGGTGAGGAATTGCGTCACTGCCTGGCGCAACGGCTGTGTCGGCAGTAGGCTTCTGTTCCACGCTTCCAGCAGATGTTCGTCCGATTCGTGAGGAGAGACCGCGAGAATTTTGCACACCCGAGTCCTGAATGCCTGACCGATGATTTCAAGAGTGGCAGCGTTGGCCTTTGCTCTTTTGTATGTGTTGGACAATCCGTAGATGAATTCGAGATTGGAGATTTTGCGTTTGGAAACAAGCGTCTCCAGTCGACCGAATCGCTGGGCCGCTCCCAAAACTGCCACTGCCAAGATGAGCAGCAGTTGCATAGTGAAGGCGCCCGTGGGCCCGCGCGCCAGATAGACAAACACATTTTGATTCCGGCTGAAGCCGTGGCAGCGCTCGTCGAAAAATACGTCACCGTGAGTGGTGCGCAGCCAGTTGATGAAAAACTGGAAATTGGCCCATTGCTCTTTCGCAGTCAGCCTGCGATTTGAGATCAGACTGGGCACTGTGCCCAGGAGGATGTGCCCTTTGCCCAATTTGATGGTGGCAAATAGAATGCCGCCGTCCTTGTCAGTCAGCAACGCCGGTGCGCCGGTCAGGCGAGTATCGGCGCTCACGGTTAATTGTGCAACATGAGCAAAGAGCGGATTTTTGTCGCCCGGTGTGATTTTTGCGTCGGTAATGCTTTGCGCGTCCGATGCGTCGACGTTCATCAGTTTTAACATCCTGCGCGTCAGTTTGAAGGCGAAGTGATCGAGATAAACAAGGTCGTTGCCTTCTCTCACCCAGTCCAAAATCTGTCTGGCTTCGAACTCGGCTAAAGATTCGGACGGCGATATTATGACGAGAGCACCCTTTACCGTCGGCAGTTCGCGGTAGGGGAAAAGCCAAGCAGTAGCGGCTATACCTGATTTGTTCGCCACTTCGAATACGCCACTAGTGCCGGAAGCCTTGCGGTTGAACACCGACGGCAAGGTCTTCGTCTCGGGGAGATAGTTGTCCAACTGTTGTTCTGCCAGCAAGCCCGTGACGGCTGCACCGCACGTCACCGTGAGAAGAACGAGAATTTGAATAAACAATCGCCGGCGAAATTCGTGCGAATTAGTGGCGACTGGATTCGGCGCCGATTGATCGGACGGTTTGGTATTTTGCGAAGCCGTCATGTAGTTGCTGCCTTGACGTTGTCCAGTTCGGATTCAGCTTGTTGCAAAAGCTGAAGACATTGCTCGTAGTCACTCTTGCTGGCCTCGTGGTAGCCAAACCATGATTCTTCCACAATGTCCGCTATCTGCCTGAACGCGACTGCAATCGGTTTGTGTCGTGCTAACGCATACCAGTACTCATAATTCGTTCGCGTCGGCACGAACTCGAGAATTCCTCTCTCTGATAGGTGGTGCAAAAGCGAAAAGTAGAGGGCACGCGACGCTTCTTTCCAATGACCTTTGCCTGCCATCTCTTCAGCCTGCGCGCGCCACGACGAAGCGTCGAGCATGGTCTCCGAACTAGCCTGCCCGTGCCTGGCCAACAGTGCCTGCGCGTTGATCTGCGACATTCGTCTGAAGACGAAGTAAACGATGGCTATCACAGCCAGGGCAGCCGCCACGAAAAGAATGATCTGCATGACGTTGCCGACCACGCGGGTATCCGACATGCCCGGCATAACGATGCGCAACTGATTGAGAATATCAGCGATCCAGCGCATCACTTTCTCCACCAGATCCTGCACGAAAAGCAGGGCTTGTGGCGATTTTTCGTAGTGGTAGTGGCGTGCTACCTCTGCTATGGTCGTCGTTATGTCGCGATAGTCCATGCGATCAAGTCGCCGATTGATTGAGAAGAGTCAACTTCTGCTCGACGTCGACACCCTCCTGACGCATGCGCAGATCGTAGTAAAAAAGACCGAACGCCACGAAGATCACCGGCCAGAGAATCATGTTCACCATCGATTCCCACGCTTGAGTCAAAACAAGCAAGTAGAGCGGCACTTTGGTTGGGTCGGAGGAGAAGTCGGACGACATACCGTGGCGGAAAACCTCGAACAGCGACAGCAGCAACGCCGGCAGCGACAACGGATACTGCATCATCATCACCGTAAGTGAGAGAACAAAGCCGAACAAAAATGTGCGACCGAAATCACGAAAGGTCAGATTGAAGCCGCGACCGAGAGCCTTGCCGATGCCGACGTCTTCGCAGCTCGTCAACGTTATGCAGATGAATCCGACCAGCCAATAAACGATGAATGTGGCAAACATCCCCAGCATGCTCATCAGCATGCCCAGCGCGGAAATGATGATCATGAAGGTGCCGCCTTTCATGAGAAGCGCGGCAAGAACAACTACTACTGCCCAGATGATCATCGCCCAAAATGCGATTAAATCGCCGACGATGATCAACCCGAGCAAATTCCACAAACGTGTTTTAACGAAGGCATAAGCCTCTTTGTAATCCTTGGCGAAGCCGTTGACGATGCGGACGAAAGCCAACTGCCGCATCGTCAGAATAAACACGGAAATCATGGCAATAATGGCGCCTATGACCATGGCTACTAAGCCGATCATGATGGCGGCAGGCTCTTTGCGAGCCACTTCAGTCAGACCCCACTGAACTCCGACTTTGCCGATGATGCTGACCAGGGTCGGCCACATCAACACTTGCACGAATATGGGAATATTGGCGCGATAGGTGCGAAAGGCGCGACCGATCAGGTCACCTACTGTTTGCGGTTTTGTTGGAGTGCCATCGAACAATTGCGTTTCTCCATGGCAGCTATTTTACCCGGATTAGTTGCCTCATCGCCCGACATATCGGCGACAATCAGAAGCGAGAAAAAAGGGTGGCGCTTACCTTGAAATTCCACGTGACGCGAGAAGAAAAACTCGAAGAGCATAAACTCCCGATCATGCTCGATCATCCCTGGCACCTGACAGCTAGCGCGGTTGTAGTGGCGGCCGGGCACATTCTCATGGTTCATCACAAGCGCATCGGCGCCTGGCTGCCTCCGGGTGGTCATCCGCATGGCGGTGAGCTGCCACACCAGACGGCGGTGAGAGAAACGTTAGAGGAGACGGGAGTAGCCGTCAAGGTCGTCAGTGAGCCATTGCCGGAAAGCTCTGATTCTCAGGCCTTCTTCCTGCCTCAACCACTGTGCACGCACCTGGTGTACGCCAACGAGAAGGGTAGTTCTCTCTATCACCTTGACGTGGCGTATCTTTGCCAGCCCGTTCAGCCCGTTTTGGCTGGGCAACAGTTGCCTGCGCCCAGCAAGGTTGAGGAGGTCCATTGCGCCCGCTGGTTTGATTTATCAGCCATCGGCACGGATATCGTTCTGGCAAAAAACGTCGAAGGCATCATCGCGCTTGCGCTTGCCAAGCTGGGTGCCGGCAAAGCATAAGCGGGTGCCGGGCGAAATTCTTATCGCTGTTGCCGCGCTTGAATATCCGCTGGATCGCTTGGAACGGTTTATTTGATATGAAATTTGGGATACTAAGTTAATAGCGTTGGTCCAAAAGGACGTTCATAAATGGAGTCCAGCCCCCGGAAGATTCATTTAACCAGTCCACTGGCGCAAAAACTTGCTGGTGAACGTGATCTGAGAAAGATTCTGCAGACGACCGTGAAGGATCTCGGTCAGATGTTTCGCGCTGAGACCTGTCAGGTGATGCTGAGCAACCCTCTCGACCCGAACGTCACTTCCATTTGCGAATTCAGGGCATCCAACGACGAGCCGCTGGATATCTTACCGCTGACTTCCATGCCGCTCGTGCTGCACGGACGCACATTGGGCTCAGTGAGCTTGGCGCGATACGGAGACATGCATCCGGAAGAGCTCAACATGATGCGCGTCACTCTGGGAGAGCTGGGCGAGATTATTCGTGGCGCTCAGATTAACGACATTGTTCAACGAGAGACATTTCGAGATACGTTTCTCGTAGAGATCGGCAATGTGATGGCGTATTCGCTCGGCGTCGGCGACGCGCTGTTCATGGTGGTCAACATCCTGGGCCGAGCTCTTCAGGCCAGTCGATGCTTATTCATCTGCACCGATGACACGCGCGCGGGATGGAAGTGTTACGAATACTGGCAGCAGAACGACCGATTGCAAAGCTGCCAGGAATTTCGCTGGCCTACTACCGATTCACCGCTGGTGGCACAGACGCTGCTGTCGCAAGTGCCGATGACAGTGTACGAAGGGCAGGTCAATTCATACGTCTCGCCCGTGCAAGAAGAGTTGCAATTTATTGGTGTGAAATCGTTGCTCGGCGTCGCCTTGCGCAGCCCCGAAGGAACGCACGGCTGCGTCATCTTGCAACAGTGCGACTACCGTCGTGCCTGGACACGCGGCGAGGTCGACATGGTGCAAAATGTGGCAGACAAAGTGGCCGAGCAGCTGGTCAAACTGCCGGAGGAAAAACGCGCGCGCGAGCCCATCATGCAGCTGCATCAGCGCATTGTCAGTCATCCCGATCAAGATGGCAAGGCACCAAATACGGTGTCAGTGCGAAATGCCCTCAAGGGCGCTCTGGGCCAGCAGGCAATTCCCTCCGCTCAACGGGGCGGACAACCGAAGTCTCCGCCCCCACAGGTCAAACCGGCAACACCGCCTCAACCGGCCCAACCCGCCGCTCCAGCCCCAGCCCCAGCCGCTCCCGCACCGGCAACAACTCAACCGGCTGTAGCTTCGCCATTCGTGCCCCCGGCACAGCCGGCGGCAAATGCCACCGGCGGCACCCCAACAATTTCACCGGTCGTATCGAAGGCGAATCCGCAATCCTTCGCACCTCCCGGAAGCAACAAAGCGTTGGGCAACATTCTCGGTGCGCGCACGCAAGAATCAACATCACCGGCGACGACGCCGGCTCCTGGCACCGGCACTCACTCAGATCCGTACGCTGATCTTGATTTCGGCGATTTTACCGATCTGCCGCCGGAGCAGAAGCAAAAATTACAACCAAGACCTAGAAGCACCAACGACCCAGATTCGACTCTCTCGAATCTGGACGCGATGGCTCCCAGTGCGTCCGATCCAAATGCGCTCACTGTGCGCGAGTCGCAGATGGAGACATTGCCTCCCGGTGCCCTCAACGTAGAGCAGTTGCGCCCGGCTGCGGAAGCTCCACCGGCAGTAGAGCCTGCCATGGCACAGCCGCAAGCGAAGACAGGCGGCTGGGGTAACCTCGATTCTATTCCGACGCCGAAGGCGACGCCGGCTGCAGCGCCTGGAGCCTGGGGCGATCTGGATTCTATTCCCGCTCCCACGAGCGGCGGCGGCGCCAAGGGTGGTTTGTCGGGCATGATCGGCAAGGCACGCGCTGCATCTTCCAGCTCACTCTTCGGCAAATCCAGGAGCGGCGGCACTGCGCCACCATCGGCGGAGCCTGCTCCCGCAGCTGCCGCGGCGGAATCCCTTCCAGTAGTAGAGATTAGCGAAGCCGAAGCCGAGGTCAAGCTGAAAGCGGTGCTGGCCGCGAAATCAGCAGATGAGGCGAGCGATTATGTCTTTGCCACACCAGGACTCGATCCCCGTATGGCTGGTCGTGTCTCCTCGTGGATTCAGGAGATAGAGGACAAAGACCGTTATGTGGGTGGGCATGCTCGACAGGTAGCGGAGTTGTCCGTCGCCATCGCCAGAGAAGCTGGACTGAGCCCTAAAGATGTTGATACGGTCAGATTGGCGGCACTCCTGCACGACGTCGGCAAACGTGCTTGTCCACCGCAGATCTTGCAAAAGGCTGATGACACTCTCAGTGACGCCGAACTGATCGTGATGATGAAACATCCTCTTGATGGTGCTGAACTGCTAGAGTCGTTTCCTGATTTGAAGCACGTAGCGGAGATCGTGCGCTCGCACCACGAGGAGTTTGACGGCAACGGTTATCCGCAAGGATTGAAGGGTGACGAGATACCTGTGGCCGCGCGCATCATCACAGTCGCTAACAGTTATCACAGCATGACTTCGAAAATGACGTACGGAGATGGAATGCCGGCCCAGCAGGCGCAGCAAGAGCTCGTCAAAGGCGCCGGCAAGCAGTGGGATCCAAACTTCGTGCAAGCACTGATCCAGGCGATCATGTCCAAGAAGGTTCCTGCCGCGCTGTAGACGCCAGCGAGCGCAGCGCGCATGCAGCCCCCGCCCTGGTTGATGGGGGCAAAACGATGCCAGCCGGGCGCTAGCGTTGATTTGCCGTTAACAACTCCGAAACGTCTGATGCGGCGGAGTTCTCTAACATAGGATGGAGTTCTTTCTCCACCTACCTGGTTCCATTTACTAAGCGACTGCTTGCTGCCAATTTCGGACACCGTGACCCTGCAAGGGAGACGCCGAAAGCTGCGCGCATGCTCGCTCATTTCCTTCCGACAGTGAATGTCGAAGGCACCGTTTTGCGCCGCGTTGGACTGCACCTTATATATGAGGAACATCAGATGCCTGCTGAAACAACCATTGCCAACCCGACCGAGAATCAAGAGAAAAAAGCAGCGGACAGTAGCGCCAAAAAGCAGTCCGACAATCTAAGACAGTACCGGCAGACTAGCGACAACTTGCCGATCGCGACGACGGAATCTGATCTGGAAAACCTTCCGGGAGTATCCGTGCCTGCTAAGGGCATCGAGAGCGCGCCGCAATCTGAGAGCAGTGACCTCAGTTCACTGAACTTGCAGACCGGAGCCGAGAAAAGTCTCATCAGCAGCAATCCTTTAATAGTAGAGGGCGACGTCAGCGATACGAATCTCCCCCTGCCCTCAATTCCTAAGGATTGGCGGTCCGGTACTCTCATTGCCGGCGGCACCGACTCGAGTTCTTCCTCTGTGACAAACTCCATGAGCTCTGAGGATTTCTCTCTGCCGCTGACTGCGTCTGGCGCGGACAGCAACCTGCCAGTGCCGACAATCCCGAAAGGAATTCCGACAAATCTGCCGATAACGGATAATACTGCTAGTATCACACCGGCAACTTTCAGCAATCAATCGGACGCCGTCACCAATGGCACCGCTGCCAGTGCCAGCAACGCCTCTGACGCTGCCACCAACAGCACCGCGGCTAATGCCGCCAATGCAGCGGATACTCCCACCACGACTTCTTCTGACACTGCCTCCAACAGCACGTCGGACTCGCGGGTGGAGAAATTGATGGATGACTGGCAGCAAGCCAGAGAAGACGGCACCACACTGACCAATCCCGATACGGACCAGACAGTCGACTACCAACGTGACGGCAAGACTTATTATCACGATGGTATGCATTCCGACCTGAACAAACTCACCAGCGACCTCAGTGCACAAGATCCGAATAAAACTCAGTTGCAACAAGATCTCGGAGCCGTCGAAAAAGATGCTGACTGGTGGGAGAAGCACGATGCCGGCAACAGCGAAACATCGGCGGTGAGCCAGGATCTAAGCACGGAGATGGCAGACGCAAAATCTGCTCTCGGTCAGATGCAGTCAGGTGAGAGTGACCAGTCCTTGCAAAAATCCGTCGCCGACGTTAAAGACGATCTCTCGACTCTGGAATTGGCGGATTATTACAAGCGCCATTCGGGCTCTTCAGCGCCGCCACCGCCACCTCCTCCGCCGCCGCCACCGCCGCCGCCGCCACCGCCGCCGCCGCCTCCGCCACCGCCGCCGCCGCCACCACCGCCAGGAAAGGGCGGCCAGACATTCAGCAACCTCGAGTCGCAGACCTGGAAGGAAAACACGAAGGATAAAGGTAAAGACAGTATTGGCGGGTCAGGGAATGATCCGCAAATCACAGATGACAGCTACAAAAACGGTGTGCTCAACTACACATCGACGGGCGGAAAGTACGCGGATACGCTGATTTCCGACAAGTCTACATACAAAAATCCTGACGACAACACGTTTACCTTGAGCTATGACATGAACGACTCGGCTGCCACTCGAGGCAACGAGCAAGCATCCGAGCATGACATGGTCATTACTAACGCGCAGGGAATGCAGGCGCAAGCCGCGTCTCAGTTCGTCTTCAAAAATGGCTACATCGAGTTCGATACAAGTAAGATGGACGGAGTGACCGGCGATAGCTGGGAAGACGCCGCCAAGCTTCCAGAGTCGGCCCTGAAAGCCGGACAATGGAACGACGTATCAATGACCGTCAAGGAAGTGGGAGATAACGAATATGAGTACACGGGTCTGACAATCAATGGCAAGACTTACGCACTAAATCCTGATGCCACCACGTTCCACATGCAGCCGGAAGATTGGACGAAGGATTCCGTTATCACTCAATTCCAGGAAGATTTGAACTCCAAGGGCGGTGAGATCTCACAGCAGTACAAGGACGTCTCCGTCACCGCTTCGCAAACCTAAGCTCGCTGCATCTCCCTGAGACGATTCTGATCGTCTTGATGTAACGATATCGACCGCAGTCGCTCCATTCAGGTGGGGCGACTGCTATGCTGACAACTGCTTAAGGCAGTATGGTCGTGGCGCTGCGCGCCGCACAGGCTCTCCGGTTCTTTCTCGAGAGGCTACATTTGCCGCTCAGCGGACTTAGTCCGCGTATGAAAGGAACCTGAAATGAATTTTTCTGAACTTGGTCTAACCAAGCGAATTGTCGATGACGTGGAAAAGTTGGGATTCAACGAGCCCACCGAGATCCAGGCGAAAACAATTCCGGCGATTATTGCCGGTCGTGACATTATGGCTTCTGCCGAGACCGGCTCCGGCAAGACGGCTGCCTACGCTCTTCCCATCGTGCAGGCGTTGCGCGGTGGCTCGGAGCGGTTGCCTCGCGCACTGATACTGGTGCCGACGCGCGAACTGGCTGTGCAGGTCAATACTGAGATGGTCAGGTTCGCCAACAAATGCGGCATCCGCACTGTCACCATATACGGTGGCGTAGGGATGGACAAACAGACACGACTGCTCAATCGCGGTGTCGACGTAATCGTCGCCACTCCGGGTCGACTGTTCGATCATATTCAGCAAGGCAACGCCGAACTGAAGAATGTGAAGATGCTCGTGCTGGACGAAGCCGACAGAATGCTGGATATGGGTTTTACTCCGCAGGTGCGCAGGATTGTTGCCGAGGTTAAAGGTCCGCGCCAAACAATCTTGTTCTCGGCCACTCTCAACAAAGCCGTTGAAAAGTCCGGTGAGGAGTTTCTCACCAATCCGGTGAACGTGTACGTCAATACCGACCGGGTCGAGCCTGCCTCAATCGATCAGCAGATTCATCTCGTGCAAGAGGACAACAAAACTCAACTCCTCATCGATTTGATGACCGAACAGTCCGCCTCACGTACCGTGCTTGTCTTTACGAAAACACGTCATCGCGCCAGCAAAATCTGCAAACGGTTGAATGCTGCTCAGATTAGTGCCGGAGAGATCCACAGCGATATTTCGCAAAACAAACGCGAATCGACGCTGAGAAAGTTTCGTGATGGCGATATCTCCGTTCTTGTCGCCACTGACATTGCGGCGCGCGGACTGGATATTCCCACTATCAGCCACGTCGTCAACTACGACCTGCCTCTTTCCGCAGCCGATTACGTGCACCGCATCGGTCGCACCGGACGCGCCGGACGGGCAGGCATCGCGTTATCATTCGTGAGCGATGATCAACGATATCTCATTCGTGACATTGAAAAAGTAACTGGACGATCGCTGGATCCAAACAGCCCATTCAGTGCATCGCGCCCTGATGGATCTGGCAGCGCCAATCGCCGGCCAGCCTCTGGCGCTCAGCAAAGGCAGCATAACGGCGCTCGCCGTCCCCACCCGACCTCCGGTGCTCGCCGTCATGGTGAATCTGCCCACACAGGCTCTCCATTCAAGCGAGAAGGCACGCCGCATCAGTCGAACGGGCGCCCTGAGCGCAGTCGCACTGACTCAGATCGCTTCCAACGCCGCCCTGCTGCGGCGACGGCCAGTGCGCGTTCTAGTTCGCCCGACAATCAACGACCAGCAGCCTTCAACTTTTTTGTCGAAGAGGAAGAAGCGAAAAAACGGGCAAATTTGAAAAAGAAAAAGTTTCGCACAAGCTGGTGAGTGAGTGTCTTACAAACGCAGGGCGCATTTTCACTGTACTCGCTCTGCCTTAATCCGCTCTTGCGTATTTGCTCTTGCGCTTTCGTTCACCATGGCATCTGCTCTGGCGCAATCGACGCAGAGTAAACTAGATGCGCTTCGCCGTGCATGCAGTATCGCAGTGCAAACCGACAACGAAAAGTTTCCCGCCTACAACAATCACGGCAGGATTGACGGTGCCAATCCTGATGCAGCCTCATTGAAAAATTATCTGCCCATGTTTGTCGAGGAGTTTTCTCTTTATCCGCCTGAATGTATAAAGCGTTCTGACTTGAAGAAGGTGATCGTCTGCAAGTCGCTGCGCTTTGCCGAGCAACTGCGATCGGCCATACCTGATTACGCGCATGACACCCTGTATTTGGATTGCGAAAACGGAATCTGGTCGTCTGCCTACATGCGCCACACCGTTCACCACGAGTATTTTCACATCATCGATTGGAAGGACGATGGTCGAGTTTACGAAGATAAGGAGTGGAGCGCTCTTAACCCGAAGGGGTTCAAGTATGGCACTGGTGGCAAAAACAACCAGGACAACGATGCCTATGGCACTGGCGCCAATCTATCTGGGTTTCTCTCCGCCTATGCCACTACCGGGGTGGAAGAGGACAAAGCCGAGATGTTCGCCAACATGATGGTTCGCTATAAAGCAGTAGAGCGCCGCGCGCAAGCGGATGCGGTGATTGCCTCGAAGTTCGCCCGTATGAAGGAATTGCTGAAGCAGTTCTGTCCGGAGATGGACGATGCATTCTGGCGAAAGATCAGTGAGCGTGGCATCGATGATTCCGAGCAAACGAAAACGGGCGCAGATGATGCGCCCGTTCGCTAATTTTGTCGTTCGACTGGATTAGCCGCCGATAAGGTCGCTGACATCCATGCCGCGCAAGCTCAAGCTGATTTTGTGCTCTTTGGGAGAGAACTTCTTGATGATTGCTTTGACGTTTTGTCCGACTTGCACAACTTCTTCCGGTTTGACGTTCGGTTGTTCGGACATCTCGACGGTCGGGAGCAGTGCATCTACGCCAGGATAAATCTGGACGAAGGCGCCGAAGCTCTGGATTTTGCGCACTGTGCCGGAGACAATCTGTCCGTCTTGGAACTTGTCTTCGATCTCTTTCCACGGATCTGGTTGCATCTGCTTCAGGCTGAGGCTGATGTGACCTTTGTCGCGATCTACTTTCAGGACCTTGGTCGAAATTACCTGTCCGACTTTCAGTACATCTGAAGGATGGGATACGCGTTCCCATGAGATTTCGGAGATGGGCAGTAAGCCATCCAGTCCGCCCAGGTCGATGAAGGCGCCGAAGTCCGCGATGCGAACCACTTCGCCGGATACAACCTGACCGGCTTCCAGAGTGTTGAGGATTTTTTCTCTCTGGGCTGCCTTCTCTTCTTGTACTGCCAGACGTTGGCTCAAGATGAGCTTGTTGCGCTTGGTGTCTGTTTCCAGAATCTTCATCGGGATTTCCATTCCGATCAGCTCTTCCGGCGTCGTACCTTTGACGCGCAGTTGGCTGGCCGGGACGAATCCTCTCAAGCCGTAGACGTCTACGACTACGCCGCCTTTGACAACGGCTGAAATCTTGGCCCGTATGGTGTCGTCGTTTTTCTTCTGCTGTTCCAATTGGACCCAGCCGCGGGCCTGGGCGACACGTTTCAAAGAAAGCGTCAGTTGGCCATTCTCGTTTTCTTCACGCAGGATGTAGAACTCGAGGCGATCGCCGACCTTGCAGATGTCATCGATGTGGTCGATCGGAATGTTGGAGAGTTCCTTCACCGGCACGAAGCCTTCCGATTTGCCGCCCACGTCCACCAGGATGCCGTCGCGCTCAATTCTGACGACATTACCGGTAACGATGTCACCTTGCTCGAATTTGAAAGAGAGCGTCTCCTCTAACAAACGCTCGAATTCGGATTGTGAGTCCTTGCTCGCTAACTGTTTTTCTGCCACTGAGATGGTTGCTCCTTTGACCATAGATTTTTTTTGGGTCTCTCCGTTTACTTGAGTCTTCCTCGTTGAGCTCTCGGAACACCGAGTTAACTTCGAGGCCCGTTTCGGGCATTCTGGCGCCCGGTTGCCCAGGTCGTCAGCGCCATCGGCCCCTCGAAAGGCCGTCCGATCAGTTCGTTTGCCACCCGTGGCTTCAGAAAAAGAAACCGCTGCACACGGGCGATTAACACGAAGTTTAACCGGTGCATGGCGAAACTAACATAGTAAGTCAAGTTGTTGCCTGGATTCAAGAGAAAACCACAACCTTTAAGTCAACCTTTAGGGTTGGCGAAACGGTCACGGGAGCGAGTATTTGGGCATTAGTGATGGATTTCTCAACTCATCGCCAGGGTTAAGCTCTGTTTCTTTCTCGATGTTTTTCAGAAGCGAAGACGCACCGCGATCGCGTTCAGTTAGCGCTGTTCAGCTTCGGGTGCGGATTGGCGCGTTGTCATTCGAATCCGGCGGGGGAAATGGGGCATGACAACGAGTGTATATGCGATGAAGATCGAGTGGTGCAACTTCTGATAACTGGTTGAAATCGGCTGTATATGCGGCTTTCTGCGCTATCAAATTAATACGCCAGTTAGTAGAATCCTGCGTATAATTCCCTGTAGAGGGCTAGCAGTCGAGCTTTCATTCATACAACCTTCCGCACCGAGGCATTCAATGAACCAAATAAAAAGAGCCAAATCAAGGTTAATAGCCAGCTTCCTTTTACCAGTCGGCATTCTCATCGCTGGTACTGCATCTGGTGCGCAGTCGCTGACACCGAGTGTGGATGCGAATACAACATCGACCGTCAAAGCGAGCAACCCCGAATTGGACAACGCTGACACCAAAGTCAACGAGACCAAAGAGAGGTTAGACGTCGCCCGCAAGCAGCTTTCCACAGCCAAAGCCATGGTCAAAGCTGCCGAAGCGGAATTCAAAGCCGCCAAGGCTGCGCGTGACGCCATTGCGCTGCGCGAAAACGCTCAGCAGCTCGCCGATGCATCCGGCTTCCCAACCGCGAACGCTCAAGATGGAACGAAAACGATCATCGTTCCGACCAACGGCGGCAGCAGATTGACGCCGGTCGACCTGAACAAGACGCAAACAGCACCGGTCACTCCGCCGGTAACGCCAGTGCCCCTCATTCCGGCAGCTGGAGCACAAAGCCTTCCGTTCAACTCTCAACCGAGCGCAGCGGCGCCGGCTCCAGTCGAAAACGATTTGAGACCGAGTATGAGCGTAAACGAGCCCAACTCCGTTCCCTAAAACGGAATTGACGGTGAGACTTCTGTAAGGAGGTGGGCGGACCTCCAGCGGAAGCAACTACCACCACAGCACCGGATACCGAAGAAGAAACGGGAGTTGTTGACGAGGCGGACTAATATCCGCCTCGTTTTTTATACTCGCTCCGTCGCAGCCCGCCGTGCCCGGCAAACAGCACGTAGGGGCGGCTTGCAGCAGCCCGGGCGCCTTCAACGCGCCCCTACGGTAGAAGAGCCGCGTTTCGACAAGAGGCGCAATAATCTGCTCCCCTACATCTATATTGTTTTAGCCGTGTTTGTGTTTCGGTTTTTTCGTCAACGTTTGCGACAGCTCGAGGAGCGCCTGTGACGCTGCTGCTTGCTCGGCTGCTTTCTTCGATGGACCGGAGCCGGCGCCGATCGTTTTGCCGGCGATGGCAACAGATACATGGAAGGTAGCGGCGTGAGGCGGTCCTTCTGTCGAAGTTACTTCATAGACAGGAATGCCCTGGGCGTTAGCCTGCGAGAGCTCCTGCAGTTCGGCTTTGTAATTCTCTTTAATCTCGTCACGGTCGACGGTGGTGGCCTGATTGCCGAACAAGCGCACCACCAGGTGCTGCACGTGAATCAGACCCAGATCTTGATAGACAGCGCCGATCAGCGCTTCCATCGACTGCGCCACGATTGACGGTCGCATTTGCACCATTCGTCCGAGCAGGATGTACTTGCTCAGATTGAGTGTGTTCGCGATCTCGGCCAGCGTTTTGTCGCTCACGAGCACTGAGCGGATCTCGGTCAGTTGCCCTTCGTTATAGTCGGGAAACCGTTCGAGCAGATACTCACTGACGACGAATTTGAGGATGGCATCCCCAAAGAACTCGAGGCGCTCGTAGTCTTTAGAGCCAGGGTTTTCCGCCGAGTATGAGCTGTGGGTGAGCGCTTCGTTTAGCAATCCCATTCGTCCGAAATTCAGGTTCAGAGTTTGGCAGAGCTGCTCGAGCTCCTTGACGCGTTTGTGTGAAAGCGCTTGGATACTGCCGGTCATTGATGTAGACAATGTTTGCAAGAGGGTTCCGTATTAGAGGTTGGTTTACTGCCAGTATGCAACATTTTCTCCCACTTGAGGAGTGTCGAAACGGTTCATTACGAACGGTTTTCATTGTTAACAGATGTTTCGTGCGAGCGGGCTGATCGGGCTTATTTGAGGGAATTCATCAAGGTCTTCCATCCTGATACGCTCCACTCCGCACGCCGCGCTGGAGCTGGGCAGCTTCGCTGCATAAGCCCCCTCGGGCGGCGCGCTCCGTTCTGCTGACTCACTTCATGCAACAACTGATGAAGCGGTATTCATTTGAAACCGCTTGAACTCTTGCATTGCAAGTGGTTGTTTGGCGCTCCTGTCGCATCCGTTTATGTATACAACGGGCCGACAAGGGGCTGTGTCCGCGCCCACTCTAAACTTGCGGAGACGCCCAGTGATTCAGGGCTTTAGCCGCATTAGACAAAAATCCTCCTTGGCTACTGTCCGATTCACCGAGGCCCGTGAAGCGTAAGCGAGCGTCCGATACCCTGATGAACACTTCGTTTTGACGTGGTCGAGTCGATGCTTATGGGGCTATAATTTTGCTTGGGCGCCAGTTCTCAGTTTGCCTGCTATGCTTTAGTCGTCGCGGAAAGACGGGTTGCAATCAGGCAATCCAAGTAATCCGGGTGCGTCGAGGTAGCTCATGTACCAATTCCAATTAGCGCAGATTCTGCTCTTCATTTTTGTCGGTTTTGCCCTGCCGGCATTAGGAATGATTCTGGTTGCCTGGATGGCACAGAACATTCTCGGTTATTACCGTCCTAACGCGGTGAAGACACAACCGTACGAATGCGGCATGAAACCGATGCAGGGGGCGCACGGTCAGTTCGATGTTCGCTACTACCTGTACGCACTCTTGTTCATCCTGTTCGACATCGAAGTCGTGTTCATCATCCCCTGGTTGATGGCGTCGGACGAGGTAAGCAAGTCGATGGGGCAGCCGTTCTTTGGCGCAATCGAGATCACGATTTTTCTAGCCATTCTTGCCGCGGGGCTTGTCTATGCCTGGAAAAAGGGAGCCCTTGAGTGGGAGTAGAGTATGAGTGAAGATATGCAGGTCCCAGCCGAGCTGAAAGAGACCGTCACGCTCGGAAGCCTCGACACGATGATCGAGGGTTTGAGCGATTGGCTCACCGGCCAAGTTATCGATCCGTTCGTCACTCCGTTGCTTAACTTAGCGAGAGCGAACTCTGTCTGGCCTCTGACTTTCGGCACGTCATGCTGCGCCATCGAAATGATGCACGTCGGCATGTCGAAATTCGACATCTCGCGTTTTGGTTCTGAAGTATTCCGCGGCACGCCACGTCAAGCCGATCTAATCATCACCGCCGGCACGATCACTCGCAAAATGGCGCCGGCTTTGATCACATTGTACGACCAGCTGCCCGAGCCCAAGTACGTCATCGCCATGGGGGCATGCACCGTCACCGGCGGCATGTTCAACGATTCGTACTCAGTCGTGCAGGGCGTCGATCGCATCATTCCCGTCGATATCTATCTGCCGGGATGCCCTCCGAGACCGGAAGGCATTCTCGACGCACTGCTCAAATTGCAGCAGAAGATCAGAACAGAAAAGTATATGGATCGACGCAATCGCAAGTACGCTCAAGGCGCGCTGCGCTACGTCGATTACGACACAGGCAGACCGATGGAAGATCTGGTCGAAGAAGCTAAGCTCGACACGGCGCTCGCGCTGGAAGAGCTTGATCCAGACTCGCCGGCTGCGAACAAGTAAGAACGATCTAGGAGAGAACTGCACAAATGACAGAACCTACGCCTGCGGCAGCTAAACCTCCGGAAGGTCCTCCACCGATCGGACCGATGGGACAGTTTCTCAAAGATCACGGCATCGAGTCGACGCGATTGGCGGATTCCGTTGGCGTAGAAACTATTCAGATCAAGGCCGCTGATCTCGACAAGTCCCTGCGCTTGTTCAAGACATCGAGCGAAGTAGCGTTGGATTTCCTTATCACCGTCACTGGTGTCGACAGCCAGGACACATTCGATTCGGTCTATCACCTCTGGTCTTACGAGAACAACAACGAACTCGTCGTTAAAGTGTGCATTCCCAAAGCGGAAGTACCAGCCGGACAGCTTCCCGTCGTATCGAGCATCACACCGTTCTGGCGTGCCGCCGACTGGCATGAGCGCGAGGAGTACGATCTCGTCGGCATTAGGTATGTCGGACACCCGTATCCGCGCCGAATTTTAAACCCCTGGGATTGGGAAGGGCACCCGTTGCGCCGTGATTATCGCCAGATGATCGATGCGCTCAACAACAAGAATCCCCATAGTTTCCGCTAACGCACTGAGGCGACACGATGTCTACTGAGCTAACCGAGCTGAAGAGTACAGGACTGAAGACCGATGAGATGATCATCAACATGGGCCCGCAGCATCCTGCCACACACGGCGTGCTGCGTCTCATCCTCACACTCGACGGCGAGTTCGTCAAACATACGGAGCCGGTGCTCGGACACTTGCATCGCGCGCAAGAGTGGCAAGGCCAGAATCGTACCTGGTTTCAATACCAAGCCTTAATCGATCGTGTTGACTATCTCTCCGGCATGTTCACGTCGCTCGCGCTGGCGCGCGCGGCTGAAACAATCGACGGCTGTGCGGTGCCCGAGCGAGCCGAGTGGCTGCGAGTTCTCGTTTGCGAAATGAACCGCATCAGCTCTCACTTGCTCTGGTTAGGAACGTACCTGATCGATCTGGGCGCCATGTTCGGCTTCCCCTTCTATCCATTTCGCGAACGCGAAAAGTTGCTCGATCTCTTCGAAGAGATCGCCGGTCAGCGCATGATGTTCAACTACATCCGCATCGGTGGTGTGCAGCGCGCGCCTAAAGATGACTGGTACAAACGCGTCGAGCATTTCGCCAACAACTTCGACAAGCGCGTCGACGAGTACGAAGCGATCGTCACGCAAAACCCGATCTTCTTGCAGCGGACGACCGGTATCGGCAACCTGACACAACAGATCGCGCGCGAGTATGGCATGTCCGGTCCCTGCGTTCGTGCCTCAGGCATGGATTACGATTTGCGCAAGACCAAACCGTATTCGATCTATCCAAAACTTGATTTCAAAGTTCACTCGATGAACCATGACACCAAGGTTGGTGACACTCGCGACCGCTATACTCTGCGCATTCTCGAAATGCGCGAGTCAACTAAGATGATCAAACAGTGTCTCGAGATGATGCCCAAAGAGGGCGAGCTCACCGGCAAAAAGCAAAACGCCGGTTTGCGCGTCAAAGCCGGCGAAGGCTTTGCCGCGGTGGAATCGCCTCGCGGTGTATTGGGTTGTTACGTCATCTCCAACGGTTCAGATCGCCCAGTTCGTTTCCGCTGGCGCAACCCGAGCTTCTGCAACCTGTCCGCTTTGGCGGAGTTGCTCACCGGGCATCCGGTCGCCGACATCATGGCGATTTTCGGATCTATTGATGTGATTCTTCCAGACGTCGATCGCTAAGGAGCTGGCAAGCAAAAATGGCTACTTCATCCAATTACGCTGACGAGTACGCAAGCGCTAGCAACTGGCCGGAGATCGGCAAATTTTCCGTTCTCATGCTGGGCTGGTTGATTTTCATCTTCGGTCTAACCTGGATCGCCTGCTGGGCAGTCGGTGTAATTCTTCCGGCAGTGATCGGGCACTTCGCTCCGGACGCACCGCCAGAGATAGCGGACACATTGCGCGCGCTGGTGCCGATTCTGGCGATTCTGGTGTTTATTCCGTTCAACGCGATGTTGATGGTTTTGATGGAACGCCGAGCATTGGCGCTCTTTACGGTACGTCGTGGACCTTGCCGCGTCGGACCGGATGGCGCTTTGCAAACAGCTGCAGACGCCATAAAACTGCTCTTGAAAGAAGACGTCACTCCCACAGGCGCGGACGCTGTCATGTTTACCGCTGCCCCAGTCATCTTTTTTGCCCCGTCCATCTTCGCTGCGGTTCCGCTTCTGGCTGCCGCGACGAACAACAACTCATTTTTTGCGCCGCTCAGCATTCCTACAGGCATCTTCTTCGTGCTTGCTGCCGCGTCCATACCGGTTGTCGGCATCGTCATGGGCGGCTGGGCGAGCAACAACAAATACTCGCTCATCGGCGGATTGCGCAGCGCCGCTCAAGCAATTAGCTACGAGATTCCGTTGGTACTTTCCATCATCGGAATATGCATGATCAGTCGCACTCTCAATGTCGTCAGAATCGCCCAGCTGCAGGCTGGCGGCTTCTGGCACTGGAACCTCTTTGGCGGCGGCTCGTTAGGAATCTTGATCGATAACCTCCTCGGCAAACAGTACGCCACCGACGCTGCTTCCGTTTTTCCTTACGGAGCTGGAGTTGCCTGGGTGGGAGCAATCTTGCTCATCGTCTGCACTTTCATTATGTGTGGGCTCTATCTCACCGGCGCCTGCGCTGAAATCAACAGAATTCCGTTCGACCTTCCCGAAGCGGAAAGCGAACTGGTGAGCGGCTATAACACCGAATATAGTGGCATCAAATTTGCCATCTTCTTCCTGGCAGAGTTCACCAATCTCTTCGTCGTCAGCACTATTGCTTCCGTCATGTTTCTCGGAGGCGGCGATTTCTTCCTGCCGTATGACTGGTTCTACGGCACAGGACCACTGGGATTCCTGGGCAACGGCTTCAATACGTTTTTAGAAACGTCACATCTGGCAGATATCCATCTTCTCGATCCATCCACGTTCTGGCCGGCTATCTGGTTGATCGTCAAGATCTATACGCTGGTCTTCATTGCCATTCTCGTACGCGGCACACTGCCTCGATTCCGCATCGACCAACTGATGGACTTCGGTTGGAAGCGGCTGATTCCGATCGCTCTGGTCACATTCCTTTTTATTGTATTTCTGAAAGTGGTGGTGGCAACACCTGCCGCTCTCGCCTTAATGCCGCCACAATAGGAGACGCACCTTGTTCAGCTTCTTCAGCAACGTAAAAGACAGCCTCTACCAGATATGGCGAGGGTTGAATACCGTCGGCGGACACACGTTCAGAGAGCCGACCACGCAAAACTATCCTGACGTGGCTCCCGGATTGGCGACGCATTTCCGTGGCAGACTTGCACTCACCGTCAACCCGGAAACAGGCGAGCACCTCTGCATCTCCTGCCGTCAGTGCGAGCGCGTCTGCCCCGATAAGTGCATCGAAATCACCGCCCATAAGAGCCCTGAAACGAACAAACTCGAGTTGATCGATTTCAAAATCGATCACGGCTTGTGCATGTTCTGCGGTCTGTGCACAGAAGTTTGCCCCACCACCTGCATCATCAATACGCAAGATTTCGAGATGGCGGATTACACCCGCGAATCGCTGATTTATGACCTGAAGAAGCTGACATTGACACAGGAAGAATCTGCCTACTACTTCGAAATGAAGGAGATTCCGCTGCCCAAACCAAAACCGGTCAAGGCAGCTCCGGCTGCTGGAGCAGCCGCCGCGGCAACTGCTGCCAAACCGGCAGCGGCCGCACCAGCAGCGCCAGCGGCTGCCAAACCAGCAGCGCCGAAACCGGCAGAAGGTGCCGAAGCAGCGAAACCTGCTGAAGCGGCCAAGCCTGCCGAAGCGGCCAAGCCTGCCGAAGCGGCGAAGCCTGCTGAAGCAGCGAAACCTGCTGAAGCAGCGAAGCCCGAAGAGAAAAGTGAAAAACCAAAAGAGGAAGGCGGCGCCTAGAGCCGTTCTCAGAACATGCCGAATGCCGGAGCGATAGGAAATGGATAACCAACTAGTATCAATCTTGACCTGGATGAACAACAATTCGGGCTCTCTAGATTCGGTTGCGTTCTACGTACTGGCGACGCTGGCGATACCGTTTGCATACGGTGTGTTGTTCGACCGCAATACGATCCGAGCCGGTTTTCTCCTCATCGGGTTCTTCGGCGCAGTCAGCATGTTGTTTCTCGTGTTGCAGGCCCAATTTATTGCAATGGCGCAAATCATGATTTATGCGGTCGGCATCACGCTGGTCGTCGTGATTGCGTTGATGCTCACAAATCCTCGCATGGACGCTGACGCCACCGCCGGTATCAACAAGCACAGTTTGCCGACGTTCATCGTATCTACACTGGTGTTTATCACCATCTATCTATCAGTGCGCTCCGAAGAATGGCCGGTCAAAAACGCGCAGGTCTTAGACACTAACAACATCGTCACCATCGGCAAAGCGCTCACCACCGATTATGCGCTTCCTTTCGAATTCGCCTCCGTTCTGCTTTTGGCGGCACTCGTGGGAGCGATCATGTTGGCCAAGGCGGAGCCGCCCGTCGATGCTATGGAATACACCGAGGACGAAGGCCCCGAGCCTAAAGCCGAAGCTCTCACAATGTCGAGGTAGGAAATGAACTCTCAATTCGGCAGTCACAAAAGCTCGCCAGCCACAGTAGTCGGTTACGCCGTTCTGGTGGTGGTGATGTTAGCGTTCTACCTCGCACACGGAATGGATATCGTAGTCGGACACTCGAGCCCATACGGCGATGCCTTGATCTTTTGCGCCATCGCAGTTGCTGCGGTTTTCGCAATTCAGCTGGGCGGCTCCGTCGTCTGGACAGTGGCCATCGGTACCTGGGGCTCGCTCATCGCGTTGACTGCGTTTCAAGAACCGCTGGTGCGCTACCTCACCCTGGCAGCGGCGCTTTTCGCTATCGGCATTTACGGTATGACCGTCTCTCGCAACGCTGTGCGCGTCTTGATGTCGATCGAGCTAATGCTCAACGCCGTCAACATCAACCTGGTCGCGTTCGCCCGTTACGTCGATCCGGGCAACGTCAAAGGTCAGATCTTCGCCATCTTCATTCTTACCGTCGCCGCCGCCGAAGCCGCGGTCGGTCTGGCCATCGTTCTTTCGCTTTACCGCAACGTCGCCACCGTCGATATGGAACGTTTTAACCTGCTCAAGTGGTAGCACTGCTGAGGCTTTGAAACCGGCTTGCTATAAAAGTGCTTTGAAGCGCGCATTGGTTTGTGCCTGAAATTCAGCTGTGCTTAATAACTACCGCAGGCAGCCGGGTCAGCGCAGCGAAGCGCGCCGCCCGAGGGGGCTTATGTAGCGAAGCTGCCCAGCTCCAGTGAGGCGTGCGGAGCGAAGCGCTTGCGAGCAGAGGAGCGAGGGTACCGAGCGACGGAGCGTATATATTATGGTAGAGTACGGTACGATTGCGGCACGCGTTTTAAAAATGGATCCTTTTGCGCAAGAGCAGGAAGACGTCAGGTTGGGCGGTTCTCAAACGCCTGGATTACCGGGAGCGCCTGCAGACGGCAACGAGGCGGAATTACGCCCAGGCTCCGTCATTGCGGAGCGATTTCGCGTACTCCGCCTGATCGGACAGGGCAACATGGGCTCTGTTTACGAAGTCGAGCAAATATTTCTCAAAAGACACTTTGCCCTGAAAACACTGCATCCGATCAACAAATCCGATGTGATCGTTCGCCGGTTTCAAAAAGAGGCGTTGGCTGCGAGCAAGCTCGAGCACCCCAACCTCGTCAGAGCCTATGACTTTGGGCTCATCGAGGGCGTTCAGCCGTACTTCATCATGGACCTGGTATACGGGCAAACACTGGCGGAGCATCTGAAAAAGAACGGTGCGCTGACAGTGACTGAAGCACTGCAGATCTTCTGTCCTCTCTGTGAGGCCATGGAATATGCTCATGAAACAGGTATCGTTCACCGAGACATAAAACCGAGCAACATCATGTTGGTGAAAAATACTAAAGATGGCGCATCACCTGTGGTGCCGAAGTTGGTTGACTTTGGCATCGCCAAACTGCTGATGGATGAAGGGTCTGCTACGCAGGCATTAACGAAAACTGGTGAAATTTTCGGTACGCCATTGTATATGAGTCCAGAGCAGTGCATGGGCGGGCAGATAGACAGTCGCTCCGACATTTACTCGCTCGGCTGTGTAATATTCGAAGCGCTCACCGGTGCCCCGCCGTTTACTGGCGCCAGCCCGCTCGAGACAATGATGCATCACAACAGCACCATTCCGCCTTCGTTGAAGGAAGCTTCGGTGGGACTCGACTTTCCGCCACATTTGCAGCGTGCTGTGGCAAAGGCATTGGCTAAAGATCCAAATGATCGATATCTGAGTTGTACTGAATTGCGTCAGGGTCTTCTCGGACACGACAAATCGGACGTCGTGCCCAAAGTTGTGGTTGCAGATGCCAACCGCAATAAGCTTGTGGCGTTGACAGTCGTTGTTCTTCTCGTTATTGGTATGGCAACAGCAGCTTTTGTTATGCACAAGCAGACTGCTGCCCCTGAGCCGAGCGCTTCTGCTACGGGCACTGGTACGGGCACAGAGACAGATTCGAGTGATGTTGAAGGGGAGAAGATCACAAAACAGGTGATTGACGGCAATCGAAGTGCGAAATTTCGCAGTGCCAAAGACGGGGTGTGGGAGTACGACTTCGGTCCCGAATCTATCGGACATATTGCCGCCAACCCCAAGCGTTCAAAAGATCCAGATTGGCAGCGCGCCGTAAATATCGTCATTCTAAAGATGAAAGAAGGCGACAAACCGAATTTGATCTTTTTCAAGGGAGATTCCAGCTTCTTTCTCGAGCGCCCGAATTGGCTCGAGCGCTTTGAAAAAGATGAGCTGTACGATCTCGAATTCACCCGCCCCAGGGATATAAGTCTTTTCACTGGAGTAGAAGACACAAACGTCACTCTCAACTTCGATACCATGCTCACGTATGCGCGCGCTCAGACTGCGCTGGGCGAGCTTCGCCTCAATTCATGTCCGGTGTCGGTGAAAGGGTTGCAAAACATGGACCTTGACGGGCTGCAACTGCTCAATCGTCTGCACTTGAAACACACTGAAGTCGATGGCAAGCAGTTGGCAAAATTCAAAATACTGAGCCGGCTGGAAGAACTCGATATGTCCGAAATGAAAAATCCACTCGACGTTTTTCGCAAAGTGGCTCACTCGCCCAAAATGATTCTGATTCAAGCAGAGGGCGACAATTTGACAGACTCTGACGTGGCAAGAGTGGCGATGCCGAGATTGATGACTTTTGATGTTGCAAACAATCCGCTGCTCGACAATAAAGCCTTTACTGATCTCGAACAACGGTTTCCGCGCCTGTATAAGCTCGACGTGTGCGCTTGTGGCGTCACCCCTAAACTCATCGATCAACTAGCGAAATGTGATACTTTGCGACAAGTGGAGATATCCGCTCCCGGCTGGACGATTAATGACGTTCGCAAGCTGCGCAGCGTGCTTAATCCTCGAGCTCGAGTGACGATTCACATGCACTCCAGGGATTGGAGCCGGGAAGATGCCTCCGCCCTCACATCTCTTCCTAATGTTGTTATCAATGCGCTCGATAAAGAGAGATAACTTACTGCACTTTTAGCGGAATCATCACTCTCGACGGATCTTTCGGCGGCAAGTGCGCGACGAAGTTGATCTGCACGCCGAGATTAGCTGCTTGTTTGGGTGGTGCCGGATATGGTGCCGCTTGCTTTACCGCATCTACCGCCAGCCCGTCCAGCGCACTATTGCCGGAAGATTTGGAAACCTTCGGATTGAGCGGTTTTCCCTTCTCATCGAAGGCTGTGGCAACCGTCACCTGGCTCTCGGTACTGGGCTTCTTTTGCGTCCATGCTTTATCGACTGCTTTCCAATCCTGCTTGCTGCGCAACTGCAACCATTTATCTTGCGCCATCTTCGACACTGTCGTCAGATACTGTCTCATTTCGGGAGTAACTTTGATATCAGTCGACTTAGCTACGCTCGAGGAGGGGCAGCTGACAGCAATGAGCAAAACGGCCGCAAGCGATTGCATCGTTGCAGCGGGCGAATGTACTTTCATGGTCTCCTTCCGTTGCTTCAAGAGTTCGTATTCAAAGGTGTGTAAGCAGCTTTGCCGTTGATCGCCTGGCGCAGGAAGCCCAGCGCCCAGTCATGCAGCTGGTTCCATCCGACCACGCGTCGCATGGAGGTCATTCTTCGCCGCTTCTCTTCGACTTCCAGTGTCAGCGCTTGTTTGAGCGCATTGGCAAAATCTTCGCAGTCGTGAGGATTGACTAAAATGGCCCCTTGTGCGAGTTCGGCCGCACAACCCGCGTTTTTGCTCAACACCAGCGTACCCTGCTCGTCCAAGCGAGAGGCCACGTACTCTTTCGCGATCAAGTTGAGTCCGTCGCGGACAGAGTTGATGGCAAGCACATCGGCAGCTTGATACCAGGCAGCCAGCTCAGACTGATCGTACTGTCCAGGCAGATAGATAATCGGCTGCCAACCATCGCTGGCATATTTCCGATTGATCTCTTCGATGCGTTTTTCGACTGCTGCCGCATACTGAGCGAAGGCAGGCTCCGAAGATTGCGGCGGTTGAGCCAGTTGAACGTAATGGATGCGCCGCTTCCACACTGGCGAAGTGTCTAGAAACTTCTCGATACCGTTCAGTTTTTCCAGGACGCCCTTCGTGTAATCGAGGCGATCGACGCCGAGAATAATCTGATTGGCCAGGCGATACTTGACCGAGATCGCTTCTGCGATCGGACGAGTCTGCCGGGCGAGACGTTGCCAGAGACCGAAGTCTACTCCCAATGGCATGACCACGATTTTCGTAACCTGACGACGGCGGCGCACTTCCATCTTGAGCATATCGACGGCAGCATTCGGCATCAATTCGCTGACGGTGTTGAGGAAGTTGGTGGCATACTCGGTGGTGTGAAAACCGATCACCTTGTTGCACAGGAGTGACTCGACGAGCTCTTTCCCGACCGCAGATTGAACCATGACCGATGCTTGTGGCCAGGGAATGTGCCAGAACTGGCATAGCAAAACGCCCGCTTGCATTGACATGAGCGGTGCTACGAGAGCGAGTTGATAGTCGTGCAGCCAACACAATGTCGGAAAACTCTGTGAGGAAACCGCCAAACACTCCGACGCCAACATTTCGTTGAGTTGGCGATAAGCCTTCCAGTTTTCTGCATCGAAAACTGCACACTCGGGCATGCCGTGCATCAGTGGCCAGAGATAGCCGCTGGAGATTTTGTGATGGCGCTCGATAAGCGTCTGGGGGATCTGCGGATTGTAGAAAGCGAAGCCGGAGAGCGGTGACTCTTGTTCTTTGGGAACGCCTGATAGGGCAAACCAGTGAATCTTGGTGCCCAACCTTTTTACTATTGGCTCCAGGCTGGTCGGAACACCGCCGCTTTCGCCAGGACCGCGGTACGAGAGCACTTTCAGTGTCGGAAGATGCAGTTGGAGCTGTCCCAGCTCGTCGGTAGAAATAGGTGAGAGAAGAGGGGGGAGTTGAGTTACGGATGGCATGAAATATCCTGAGTTGAATGAGCGAGCTGAGACGCCGACTTGCCTATGCAATTTTCAGTTCAAGATCTTGATGCGATTTGCATTGTGCCGTTCAGCGAGGTGTCCTCGTTCGCCGCCGCGCAGCGAACCCGCTCCTGAAAATTGATAACCCACCTACCGGTCGAGGTTATCTGCCGTATGCACAAAGGATGCAAACCGCTGTGTAATCGCACTACGAACATAAAGATAAGGTATACAAAGATAGTAATCAAGTTGTCTCGGCCTTATTTATAACAACTTAATAGGCAACGATTTAACCCGCATTTTCAGGTTGTCAATAGGTGGCTGGGCACCTGGATCCAGAGAGTACTCGCCGCCCGAAATCCGGTATCAAATGTGGTGGCACAAGGATTCGAGTGGCAAAATCGGACAACAGTTGTCTGCAGGAAAAACCCTCACGTTTCCTCCCAACAGAAACCAATTGCTGGTAGCAATAGTTAAGGGCGAGTTTTAATTGCTCCAGCAATAAAAACTCTGACGCAGTGTTTGCAAGAAAGAACGTCACTCTTGCTCCGTGATTCTTGATTGCTGCAACCAGTTTTGGCGGATACGATTGGAGGCTGCGCAACCGGCTTACGGCAAGTCACGAAACTAGCTTACGACAAGTCTCGCATCCGGCGCGATGCCTACCAACTACGGCTTGAACGAGCTGCTGGAGCGCTTGAAGGAAAGACTGGCGACGGTGAAGATAGGCAAGAAAATTGTCCAGCAAGGCCACGCTTCCAGCCAGCCTTTGCCGGCTAACAACGCGTTCGAGGTGGCGTTGAACAGCCAGATACTGTTGCGCACCGCGCACAGAAGAACAGCAAAGCTGCAAAGAGCGCGCAGAGCCGCCTGACCTCGCGGACCGGAGTTGAGAAACAGAGCATCGATCATACAGACGCCAAACAGTGCCAGTGCCGAAGCCAGTGACAGCAAACAGCACGGGCGAAACAGCATGGCGAACATGTCCGGTTTATATGGCGCAAACAGATAGATGAAACATATGCTCGAAGCAAGAAGCACCAGTCCTGCTATTGTGCGCACCATATCGATTGCGGTAGACATAACGCTTCCCCCAGGCTCTGCAATTATGTACCTCTTGCCCGTCAAAGGCAAGTCCCGAGCGTAGCCGATCCAATTTAGTCGATCAATCCTGGCAGGTCCGAGATCTCGATGCGACGCCCTTTGAGGTCGACCGTGGGCACCAGCGCTTTGACGAACGGAACGAGCGCGGTATCATCAGCAGTGCCACCGACTTTGCGAATTTCGAGCAGATCACCGGCACCGTTAACGATGTTGCATACCGTGCCGACGTGCATGCCGGTTATCGTATATACTTCCATCCCGACGAGATCGCCTGTCCAGAATTCATCGTCTTCCAGCTCCGCCAACTGCGCACGTGCTGTGTAGACCTCGCTGCCCATGTGCTTCTCCGCAGCAGTCCTGTCTTCGATCTCTTGCACGCCGATAAGCAGATTTCCTTTTTCGATCTTGAGTGAATCCACCGTGCAATGAAGTTGTTCTTCCTTTTGATTGACGATAGTGACTGTTTCCATATCTAAAAGAAGCGACGGGTTGTTAGTGCCGGGACGAACTTTCATGACACCGGCGAGACCCTGCATGCCGATAATCTTCCCCACTTTGAATCGTTCTTCCTCTGTCATCCTGCCTCAGTGTCCCACTTTGCTGTGCGGCAACGGCAGCTGTCTAGCCGCTTCTTGCTTCCAGCGTTTGAACAGATTATTGTCGAAGCCGAACTGATCGAGCACTCTACCAACCACGAAATCCACCTGATCGTGAATTGTTTGCGGGCGATGATAGAAGCCCGGTGAAGCGCAGGCGACGATGGCGCCCGCCTCGGAAAGGGTGAGCATGTTTTTCAGTTGGATATGTCCGAACGGCATCTCGCGCACAAGAACCAACAGCGGTCGCCGCTCTTTCAAGCACACAGCGGCCGCTCTGCCAATCAAGTTTTCCGTCAGTCCGTTCGCCAATGCGCCCAGAGTGCCTAAGCTGCACGGAACCACCGCCATGCCTTTCGTCTTGAACGATCCACTGGCTACCGAAGCACCGTAATCATTCAATGTGTGCAAATTGAGCGGCGCATCCGCAGGCAGTTTCAAGTATTCGATCACTTCCGTTTTGCAGGAGTCGGAGAAAACGAGATCGTTCTCCTCCTTCATCACGCGCAGCGCTGCTTTAGAGACGAGCAGCTCCACCGGCTGCCGAATCTCGAGAAGATATTGCAACAACCTCAGTCCGTAAACCGCACCCGAGGCACCGGTTATGGCGAGGACAAAGGGAATTTCGTCGGACATGGTTTTCCTTTCTTAGAAGGTCGCGCCTGGCGCCCCGCCCTGCATGGGCGGCTTCAGCCCCGGATCAGTCGGCGCTGTCTGCTGCGCCGGTGCCGATTGCTGCACGGCAGCGGCAGGAGGCGTGGGGGCCGGCAGCGGTCCGCCTGGTTGAGTACCCGGCGCCGGCAACGGCCCGGCACCGCCGGCGGGTGTCAGGGGCGACTGTAAAAACGGCAGTCCGCCCTGGGCCGGTTCATTCTGCTGCTGCTGTTGCTGTTGCGGTAGCGCACCATCTTGCTGGGCCGCCTGTGGTTGTGGTGGTGCTTCTCTGGCGAAGCGCTTGCCACCATCATTGCTCACTTCCGCCGCTCGATCGTACAGCGACTCGGCGCCCGGTGCCGCGGCAATACCGATTTTTAACGGCGCATCCAAGCGGATGCTCAAAGGCGATCCTTCGAAAATGTACAGCTCATGTCCTTTAGGCACGAGCGAGCGAATTACGCCTGAGCCCTGATTGCCGCTCCCGCTTTTTCCGCTCATGTCACCGCCGCCGCCATAGAATGGATCTTTGGCTAAATCATTCTTGCTCAGCATTCCGCGTTGACTGTTATTGCGCCCGCCCATTCCTGGACGCACCGCATTCAGTGACGCTTGCGACCCGGAGTAGCCGAGACCGCCACCAAGATTAGGGTTGTTCGATTTCTTATTGCGTTCGGCGTAAGACTCCGGCATCAGTGATGCCACCAGGGGATAGGTCATGCCGTCCGGCATCTGCAAGCTGGTCAACTGTACTCTCAGCCTTCCGTACGGCTTGTAATGCTTAGGATGTCCGACATCTCCTGCTGGAATCGCTTCCACTACTTCGCCCACCACTTTCGCTCCCGCCGGTATGATGACGTCGGTGCCGTTGCCCAAGATGGGGCTGGCCGTGATGATGTTGAATCTTTGACCTTGCTTGCTTTTGGAAGAGCCGATGGTCGTGTCGATGCGCCCCTCGAACGATGTGCCGACCGGCAGGAAAATCGTCTTGCCCTGCAAACCGCTTGCCCCTCTAAAACCTTGTGCCTGAGCCGGCACATGCAGGCTGACGGCAATTGATAGTGCCAGCAAAAGCGATGGCAGCGTACCGCACCATATATGGTGCGCCGATTTATCGCGGTTCCAATCAGACATCATTCCTATCCTTGCGTGCTTTCATTGTCGCCATCACCCGTGGTGGCGGACGTGGGTGCTTTTTTCTTGTTGAGCAGGAGGTTTTTGCCCCACACGACTGCCAGCGCAGTCGCGAGAGCCAATACTATCAGGATTATCACTCTGCCGATGCGCCCTACATAGTCGAGAATGCCGGGCATCATGATAGCGAAAGCAGCGGCTACGATGATGGCGCCGCCTGCAAACTTCAACCTGTCTTTTGTCGACTGTCCTTCCATGTCAGTTATTCTTCTGGCGGCTTCATATGTTTTTCAAAACGGGCGATCATCGCGGGCGCCATTACCTTAGTGCCGACAAACCAGGAAGCGACCACGATCGCCGGCAAAGCCACGACGCGAACTTGCTGCGGCAAAAACCAGTACCAGGCGTTCATGGTGATCACGGCAGTGCCGATGGCGACGATCTGAGAAATTCTAGTAATGAGTTGTTCTTGTTCAGGTCGCGACATCCGGTTGAAAGCAGTGCTGAGTGTGTTGAGATAGTTGTGCCAGAAGCGGCGCGCTCCACCTGCCGACTCTTTCCAGGCTTTGGTCTCCATGATATTTTTCGGCTTTTGACCGTTGCCGTTATCTTGCACCAGAGAGAGGTCGGTGTTCTCCGGCGATGCGTCGAAGCCGTCGTCGGCACGCTGCGAAGGTCGCGGGCGCGATTTACCTCGGACACTGTCTTTGCCTTTTCCAAACATCGGTCTTCTCCTAAGTGCGTCGGCGATCTGGAAACATTGCATCGAGGGTTGCCGGCAGATCTCCTGTAGCGATTCTACTTTCCTTTTGCCTTTGGTCCAACACGTTTTTTCAGTCTGACCAAATTTGCTTCCACTTCCGATCGGTCAGGGTTAGAATCGTCGGCCGCTTCCAGGAAGCAGACGGCGTTGCGAATGGCCTGGTCCGTGTCAGTGCGCTCGTATAGGCTGTAGCGTCCGAAATAGGCAGGTGGATACTGCGGATCGGCAATCAGGGCCTGATTATAATAGTCGAGCGCCACGTCCGGGGTCTTCCACATGGCGTCCCCCAGTTTGGTCTGGCGCGCTGCCTCTCCTCTTTGCTGCGCGATTTTGCTCAAATCTTGGTCGGCGCGCGGAGCTACTTGAGGAATCTCTTTGGCAAAAGTGAAGGCTTGCTCGGCTGATTTAAGATCACCGTCATTCATCGCCTGCTCGCCCAAAGTGAGAAGCTGGTATGGGTCATCGCGATTCTGATTGATGACGCCTGTAAAAATCTCGCGCGCTTTGCGGAATTGATTCTGCGACAAAAACTTCTCTGCCTCGGACAGCTGAATGTTTTGCTGCAGATTTTTGGTTCCCGCTTTTACGACCACGCCTTTGACTTGCTGCTCCGTCACTACGTTTTGCAGCTTATCCATCAGCTGAGACCAGCCCTCTGGATACACGCCTCCGTCTCGCCGCGCTTTGCGGTAGCCGACGCGCGACAGGCCCAGAAGCGCCGCCGCATCGTCGGGATCGGTAGCCAGTATGGTGCGGTATTCGGTATCGGCAACATCGAGCTTATCTTGACGCAGAGCCAACTCTGCCAGTTGCCCGCGCAGGGACATGTCGTTGGGTAGAATCTCGAGCGCGTTATGCATCTGCTCTATAGCCACTTCGCCGTCGCCACGCATGGCGTAGTATTCGGAGAGATGGCGGTAGGGGTCGGGATTGTGCGGATCGCGGCGTACCGACTCATGCCAGGCTGCCAGGGCCGCTGGGCCGTCGCCCTGCGTTTTATATATGTCGCCTTCGGCGCAGTACCATTCCGCATTGCGCTCGGGCTCAGGCACGCCTTGCAGTTCGGAGAACGCGTCTTCCTGCTTGTTTTGCGCTTCCAATAACAGCGCCTTCTGCAAGTGGGCGGCGGCATAGTCCGGCTTCAGCGAAAGAGCCTGCTTGAGCAGGTCTCCCGGCGTATCAAACTCTTTCGGACTGGTCTTGAGCAGTACTTGGGCCAGCAGTGTCAGGTTAGCCGGGGTCTCTGCCAGCTCTTTCGCTTTCGTCAACGGCTCGACGGCCGAGTCGATGTCGTCTTGAGCAATGGCGACGAGTCCCAGCGTTTGCTGCGCAATGAGGATGTCGGGATTGGCTTTAATAGCGCGTTTGCAGAGAGCGGCCGCCGCTTCGAGATAGAGGTCTCGTTTAGCAGGCGACGCTACGCCTTTGGAGTGAACGTAGGAGACATAGCCTCCGGCCGCGATTACGTTAGGGTTTTCCGGAAATTTATCGCGCGCCTCTTTGAGGATCTTCTCCGCCTCGTTCACCGATTTCGGCGTGCCTTGTTTGGCAAGCGAGACGGCCAGCCCGGCGTAAGCATCACCTGAGTCGTCCGAGTCGAGCAGCGAGCGGTAAGCGTCTTCCGCTTCTCTGAATTTGTTCTTGATGAGAAGCTGGTCTGCCTCTGCGATTCCGGCGATGGCAGCTGGCGCCGGTTGAATCGAGAAAGTGGCGGGCGAGCTCAGCATGAGCGAGGAGAGTAGAGCAAGGGTGAAACCTCGCCATGGGCGGGGCGCCTTGTTTAGCAGGCGGGCGCGCACGTGCTCAGGTGAGACGCGCTGTTGCAGCGTCCCTTGCACTTGGTTCGGTTTTATTTTCGGTCTATTCACACGGTGTTTTTATTAGGGATTCCAGATCTGATATACCATCTCCAGCTCAATAAGACGCGCCCGCGGACCCGGTTTGCGGATTGCCTCCTTTGTTCGGGTTTTGCAGATTGTTTATTGTCTGGGTCTCGTGCTCGATCTCCTTCGGGTCTCCTACTTGCTTGAGGATTTCGAGATATCTTCTATGCGCGTCGATGCTGTTGGGCGACACCGATGCCGCCTGGCGGAAAGCGTCGCGCGCCCCGGCCAGGTCCTTGCTGGCCAACAGTTTGTCGCCCTGCTCCAGAAGCGGCTTGGCCCGCAGGTCATCGATTCTGTTCATCGCTTGGACGGAGCCCGGAACATTGAAGTAAGTAGCTTGCCGGTAGGCTACCGACGCATCTTCAAGCGATCCTTTCTTCTCTTGCACTGCCCCTTGCATCATCCAGGCTTTGCCGTCCTGGGCATTTTTCTCCAGTTCATTGTTGAGATCTTTTTCGGCGCCGGCAAGATCGTTGCCGTTGATTTTGCTTTGCGCTGAGGCAAGAACGGCATCATTGCTGGGAGGCACTGCGCCACCGCCGGGAGCTTGTCCGCCGGCGGGTGGAAAGAGATTGCCGCCGCCTTGAGGTGGAGCGGACGGTGCTTGACCACTGCCCGGGCGAGCAGCCGGAGCGGTGCTGGTGCCGCCCTGGGCAACGGCTGGGGCGGCGCCCACACGTCTTGCCAGATCCGGGTCTATATATGGATTAATTGAATAGGCTCTTTGATACGCCGCCATGGCCGTCTGGTGATCACCGAGGGCTTCTTTGCCTCTACCGTAGATGTAGAGCAGCTCAGCGTCATCTTTTCCGCCCGGTGCCTTGAGCATCTCTTCTACCTTCTGCACGCTGCCTGCCACCAACATCGGCGATACTGCCGGCGATGTCACCACGGCGCGGTGGTAACTTCGTCGCGCTTTGGCCAGTGCCGGATCATTCGGGCGCAGCTTCCAGCAGGCTTCGTACTCTTTTTTCGCCCGCTCGAAATCGCCCAGAAGCTGATAACCGCAAGCTAAGGTGAGATGGTTGTCGAACGATCGGGGATTTATGCCCACTCCTTCGCGGGCGACCTCGACCATACCCCGTGCGCCTTCCAGGTTGGCGTTGTTCATCAACTGGGCGGCGCGTCGATACTCGATGGAGGCGTTCTCGAGACGCTTCAAGGCGGTGTCCGTGCGGCCGTCGTCGCGTGCTTTGAAGGCGAGATCTTTGCACATTTCCGCCAACTGCAAGTGCGTCTTGCCGAGCTCGACCTGCTGATCTTTAGCCCAGTCCTTGCTTACCGCTATCTTCAGTTCATTAAAACCTTCCACTGCGCGTGCGGGCACATTCTGTCCTTGCTTAGCTAGAGCTCGACCGAGAGCCGCATGGGCAGGACCGGAATCGACAATGCGTACGTACTGCCTGTACTCGGCGATCGCCTCCGGATAGTCACCTTCAGTCTCATATTTTTCACCCATCTCGCGGCGGAAGTCCGGATTGTCAGGGTCTTTGCGCAAGTTTTTCCAGCAGGTGCTGCAACATTCGAGGGCCGGCATGTTGTTCGGATCTACATATAAGGCCATGTGAAAGCGCTTGATTGCTTGCTGAAACTGACCTTGTGCCATCAGCGCTTGCCCGTAGCGCAGGTAGGCGCCGGATAAGTTCATGCGGAAAGTAGGATTATAAGGATCGCCGTTAAGGGCAGCCTCATGCTCTTCTACGGCTTTGTCCCACAGTCCGCGCTTACCTAATTGCACGGCGCGATTGTTGTGATCGAGTGGGGTGGCGTTCGGACCTAGTTCTGCGTTTGCCGGATTGGCAGCCGCTTGTGCCGGTCGCCGCTTGCTGGCCGCGGCGTGCGCGCCGGCATTGATCGATAGCATCAAGGCTGGTGTCAGTGCCAGAGCGGACGACAGGATAATGACAACTGCGGCGCTCTTACGAACGGCCGCTATAGAAGGATAAAATTTGTCGTAGTAATTCATTAAAAAACCTGCGTTGTCAGGATGAATCTTTGGTTGCAGATAAAAATCTGGTAACGCTAGAACCAATTCTACTTAGGTTCCACCATTTCGCAGCAAAAAGTTTTCAAGGGGAGGCTCGAGAGGGGCAATTCGCCCTCAAATTGTATTCCAGACAACAATTTGCGTATAGCAGGAGATGCCCATATTGACAAGTGGCAGCAAAATCATTAAAAATTAGTCACTTCGCCGGTCGGGCTCGACAAATTTCAGTGCAATTCGGGAGATTACAAGCATAAATGGGTTAAATGAGATCAGATTCTAATTAGCGTTCTTCTTGATTCATGGCGTGAATTTACTAAGCAAAAACACATAGAACGGGCTAATCAACCACGTCACCCTAAATATCCTCCGGAGGGATATTACGTGAGCAAAGTCATAATGCCGGTCGCGGCAGTAATTACATTTTTGGCCGGTGCCTCGATGGCACCGTGCATGGCGCAGTCTGCGGGCTTGCCGCCCACCATTTGGAGTAAGTCTGTTCAAACACCTGGCGATAACCAGTACGGCAATCAGACGCAAAATTTCAGGCATGGTTCCTCTGCTCCTGCTCCCGCGCAAGCTCCGGTTGCGCAGAGCGGCGGCGGCGGTGGCGGATACTCCGCCCCTGTCTGGCATCCGACTCCGCGTCCGTACCGTCCCGATCCGTCGATCGAGGCGATTGCCGCTGACGAGCCCATAACTCCCGCTGGCTTTCCACCGCTTCCCGATCGGCTGGAGTTGCCGGTGACGCTCGGTTGGTCAGGCAGTGGCGGCGGACGAGGCTACGGCGGTGGCGGCGGCTACGGCGGCTCCGGTGGTGGAGCAGGCGGCGGCGGTGGCATGGGCAGTGCCCAAGCACCCGGCATGAGCGGCGGCGCCGGTTCGGTCAATCAAGGCATGCATCAGCACTATCAACATCTTCAAGCCGGTGCCTATGCGCCGCCCCGCGACAACTCGGGGGGAGGGCAGCAAGAGCACCACAGCAGCGGCTACTACAAAGTGGGCACGCCGCAACAGTTCGCCGGCGCCTCCAGTGCCGGCGCCAGTGACGATGGCTCTCCGAAGTACTCCGGCGCTTCGCAGAAAGACATCGACGCGCTGGGAAAAGAGCCGCGCTTGAACGGCAAAAACGACACTGCCACCGCTCCCGATGCACCCACACCGGTAGTGGTCAATCAGGCAACGACTCAAGATCTCTCTTTGCCTGAAGATGAGTTCAGTGAAAAGCAAGAGACCAAAAAGAATGGCGCCGGAAAAAAGGTCGGCAATATCGTCCGGCGCGGTGTCACTCAGGGCATGGGTATGGGCATGGGCATGATGCACTTCTAACAGTGCGGCGAAGGCAATTTGACTAAGGAGAACTTTCCAATGTACGCCAACAACAAGGTTTTTATGGCAGCTCTGACGATACTGATTTCCAGTGTCGCTGCCAGCCCCGCCATGGCCCAACAACGCATCAACAAGAACGCTCTTGAAAAAGCGACTTTCTATCAATCGCCTCGCGAAGTGCAGATTATCGACGACCGACCGATCGTGCGTGACTTCCGTGAAGCTGAGCAAGCTCCCGGCACCATCGATCTTCCGCCCGGACCGACCGGATCGGGCGGCGGCTATGGCGGCTCGGGCGCCGGTGCCCTCGGCGGCGGACCAGGAAGCACGATTCCTGCCGGCGGCCTGCCCATTGGCTCCAATCGCGGTTATCGCACCGCTCCTGGTGGCGGCTTGCCGCTGCCCAAATCGGGATTCGGCCGCGACACCAATATTCCCGCCCGCGGTATGGCGCCGCGCGGCAATCTGCCTGATGCCTCATCCACCAACCGCATGATGGGCAAAATGCTCAATCCCGGCACCGGACACGGTGTCGCGGCCGGCGCTCCGCGCGGCATCACGCCGAGCGCGGGCAGAAGCAACGGCAACTCTAACGCACCGGCCGTCCAAACTTATTCGGGCGGCTACGGTCAGGGTTCGGGCAATGCCACCGGCGGCAGTGCCAGTCGCACCGACTCGAGCGTCCGCGGATCTTTGTTGAAGCACTGAGGAGAATATGCGCCCTAGCCTGATCGGATTACTAGCTATCTCTGCCGTCACAATCTCCGGGTGCAACCTGGATGGTTCTGGCGGCAATCATAGTGGTTCGGCGCAAGCACCAACCGGCTCCTCCGCTTCCAGCGGCGTGCTTGGATTTTTGCGACCGAGACCGGATCAGGCGACGATCAACCGCATGCATGAAGAAGATGCCGTCAGACAGCAGAAGGCTGACGAAGCGGCCGCCAAGCTCCTGAAAGAGCAACAAGCGCAACAACAGCAGAACAACAACAACGGTTCTGGCGGTGGCTTCGATATCGGCACCATCACCCGCATGTTGCCGAAAGTCTCGACCGACCCGATCGCGCCACCGGCAGAAGAAGTGGCCAACGACGGCATGCAGATCACACCAGCGTCAGCGACTAACCCCCAGGCAGCTTCATCGCCTGCGCAAATCGCACATTCATCCGGCGCTAATCCTCCCGCACCGCCCGTGGTAGCGAGCTACGGCGGCTACGGTTCGCCCCCGCCCCCTCCTGGCGGCTTGATACCGCCACCTCCTGCTGTTTCTCTCAGCACCCAGGTGAGCATGCCACCGGCTCCGCCGCCGTACGCTGATCCCAACAATCCGTACGCCAATCCGTACATGCAAGGCGGCTACGGCATGCCGTATCAACAACAGCAGATGCCCATGCAAGGACAGATGGCGCCCAGCCGTCCGTCAGGCAGTCCGTTCGCTTCGGGCGGTAAGGCCGCCAGTGACTCCGGCAATGAAGAAGAAGATAGAGCGGCCGCCGAGCGCGCCAAGAAGTTGAAAGACTTCGTACCGATCACTCCGGTAGGTATGGAAGCGCTTTCTCCTTACAAACAACGCGACGACTTGCGAGTCTTGTGGAAGGGCGCCTTGAGCACGTCTGCCATGCAAGACGTGGCGCAAAGCAAGATGGGCGATCAAGTGCAGCACATCGACGTGGCCCTGCCCAACGGAGCATCCAAAGGTGCCTTCGCCGTCGATCAGCACACTTTGAACAATCTCTTCGGAGCCAATCGGCTCGATCCTCGCATAGCGCCTGCGGTGCATAAAGCAGAACTGGACGTCACGCAAGCTTACTACCGATATCTCTACACCTACAATCGCTTCTCTCTCGCTCAACAGACCGTGGCGGCGCGCAAACAAGAAGTCGATGTGGCCGGCAGTGCCTCGGAAAGCCAGAGAGCGGCAGCCGACCTGTCACAAGCGCAGCAGGATGTCGATTCGACCAAAGACGATATGCATCAAGCGATGAACGAGCTTGCTACTGCCGCCGGCAAAGAAGCCGCTCGCACCATCATCGGACATGTTTCGCATGTGACGCCTTCGTCTGATTCGCTTGTCGCCTCTCAGCCACAACAAGCCGCCGGGGAAGAAAAGGGTGGTTTTCTCCACTTCCCCCACTTCGGACGCGGCGATGCGGCTAACGCGGAGCCGCCGGTGAAAGCGGCGAAAGTAGATGCGAAAGATTCTAAGAAAAAAGACAAGGAGAAACCAGCCAAGAAGAGCAAGGAAAAGGATAAAGCCGGCGATCTGTCGCCGTCTCCCGCTTCTCTAGTTTCGTCGATGGACACTGCCGCGGCCTCCGATCCCGGTGCACCGCCGGCTCCAGCCGCAGCGTCCGTCTCGCCGGACGGTATCTCGTTCGAGCTCAAAGGAGTCAACGTCACGCCGCGCAAATCGGTGTTGACGGTTGCTATTCGCAATTCAGGCAGCAACAACTACTCCTTCAGTCCTTCCGATGCATTTTCCATCTCGGAAGGCAATCACAAGATTTCGGAAGCCGCTGTGCGCGCGGACTTCGACACGACTCTTGTGCAACCGAATCAGGAGGTAAAAGGTACGATTACTATTTTCGGACGTCCGTGGAGCGACAAACTTGCCGTAGTCATGTCAGATGGCGGCAAGGCGATTGCTCTCAGACGCCAGTAGATGCGCGGCTCCTAACGTAGCCAGGTTTAAATTCGTCGGGTAATAAAATGAAAATCAAAAGTCAATCTTACGATTGGGTCATGCCCAATGTTTCTTGGAGGCTGCTGACGGCAGTTTTCGCGATCATGGCATGGCTGGCCGGTCCTGGCGCACTGGCGCAGAATACCACCACGACGACGAATTCAGCCGGTGCCGGCGCCGATCAGCAATACGCCACCAACGCCGACGGCACGGTGGACAACACCAATGACGGTGCCTCGGGCAGCGTGCGCGCCAACTACCATAAGAGATTTCCCTTTGCTAAAGCGGCCTACCAGGCAGATGTACTGATTCCGGTTACGCAAAACAACCAGGAGCAAGGCAGCAGCGGCTCTGGTGGCGGCGGCGGACTGGGCGGTCTGCTCTCCAGCGCTCTCGGTGGACTTACTAGCGGCGGACTCTTTGGCGGCTTGAGCAGTGCCATCGATTCGATCACCGGCGCGCTCGGCATCAGTAGTAGTCAGATGAACGGACAGGGCGAAGGTTTTGGCGAAAACACCAACTTGCAACAGTCCGAGCTCAACCAGGCGCCTACGCCGGTTGTGGCGTACACACCGGTGTACAGCTACGAGCCGTACGAAGTGCCGTCTGTCTTGACCGCCATCGACGAACCGTTGACCATGCGCGATAACGAGCTTTTCCAGAACACTCTTACTACCTTCGGATATCCTATTTCCGATACGCAGTTTCAGTTGATCGACCGCGAAAATAAACAACGCTTTTTGGAGTTGGTCTACGACCCCGAGCGCTTCATATGGTTGATGACCAACATGAGCCAGATGACCGGGGCGGCAGCCGCCAACTCGTTGGGCGGTTCGTCGGAAGCGGCATATCAGACCGCGGCGCAGAACGTTTTGAACGGACCCGGCGGCGCTGCTGGTGGTGGCGGCTTTGGTGCCGGAGGGGGCGGTGGCGCTCAAGTCGGCGCTTTGATCAACGTCGCCAACGAAAACGCAGGCGTGCCGACCGCGTCGGACAACCCGAACAAGACTGTGCCGCAGGCCGTCTGGATGGTGCAGCAGATGTACGCCCAGGTCTTCGTGCCGATGGCAATCCTGTTCTTGTTGCCGGGAGCGATTCTGTCGCAGGTGCAACAGACCATCACCAATACCTTCTCGCCCGCAGTCAAGGTCGATGATCCGCCCAGCCCGTTCGACGGCATCTTGCGCTCGGTAATCGCAATCTTCCTCATTCCGGCGACACAGTTGATCGTCAGCTATTCGATCGACACGGGCAACTCGATGGCGTACAGCGTCAAAGATTGGGTCAACTTGCCGTTGATTTTCGAGTGGGCAGTCAACCTGTCGTATAACACCAAGCCGGGCAATGAAGCCAACTTCATCGGTCCTTCCGCTGCCAGTGCGCAGGCCAATCAACAAGGTCTCACCACGGGTGGTGGTGGCGGCGGACTTCTGTCGGGGGTGAGCAGCGCTCTGGGCGGACTGTTCGGCGGCGCTCTCGGCAACGATATCGGCGCCCTGGGATTCGGCGCTGGTGGGGAAGGTCTCGGCGATCAAACACCAGAAACGCAGACAGTGCCGGAAAACCAGTTGTGGTTGTCGCAGGTCATGGAAGTGACGTTCGATATGGCGATGTACTTGTTCTCCACGGCGGTCATCATTCTGGGGGCGTATCAGCTCGTCTTGATGTGCTATCTTTACCTCTTAGGTCCGCTGTCGGCCGCGTTTTTCGCCTGGCCCAGCATGACTCAGAACAACAAAATATTCCGCACCGTCTGGAGCAACTGGTTGGGGGCGGTGATCACCGTCGCTCTCTGGCGCTTCTACTGGATGGTCATTCTCGCCATCATGACGCAACGCATCCTCTATCTGATGGATAATGGCGGCGGTCAGATGGATTTGCAGTGGGAAGTGGCAGTGTTCACTTGCCTGCTCGGCTTGATGTTCTACGTGCCGTTCAATCCCTTCAACTTCGACCCGGGACAGGCCTTCCAGCAAGCCAGTCAGGCCGGCAGCTCTATGATGAGCGGTCAGTCTCAGGGTTCAAGCGGTCAGGGCGGCTTGTCTGGCGCTCTCGGTTCGGCTGCCATCGCCGGCGGTGCCAACCCGGCATCGGTGCAGTCGATGCAGCAGAACGTCGGCAACGTCACCAATCAAGTTGGGCACGCCGGATTGGGCGCTCAGCAGTCGCTCGCCAATACCGAGGGTATCGGTGCAGGAGCGCAGGGAGCCGGACTCGGTCAAGGCGGGCAAGCCTCCGGCGCCGGCAATCTTCAGCAATCGATGCAAATGCCCGCCGGTCAGGCTGGCAATCTTTCCGGACAAAGCAGTCCCAGTGTCGCTCCGCCGCCGTCATCTTCATCTGGCAGCGCGCCGGCAAGTTCTAGCTCGGGCTCAGGCTCCGCCCCTCCGACCAACTCCGGCAGCACCGCCGGCGGAGGCGGACCAGGTGCTTCGCCGCAAGCCTTGCAGGTTGCTTCGAACAACACGGGCGCTCCGTCTTCGTCGGCGGAAGGCTCTACGTTGCCGCTTTCGCCTGGAGGCAACAGCCCGCAAGCGCAGGTCAACCCGGCTGCATCAGTCTCACAAGTCGCTCAATCTACGGGTGGTACCAGCAGCCAGGTCTCGACCGGCGCTCCGCCGACATCCAGCCCCGGCGGAGAATCAGGCTCGGGCTCGGGCCCGTCAGGCAGCAGCAGCCCTCAGAGCATGGTCGCATCGGCCACGCCTCCGCCGCCCGCAGCAGCGAGCGGCAGCGGCGATGTCGGCGCCGGAGCAGTAGCGGCAGCCGGCACGGTAGCGGCTCAGGGAAGCGGCAACAACAAACCGCCGCCGCTAAATGACAAAGAGGAGACGCCGCCACCGACCATGATGGCATGACCTCTCGAGAAAGTTTGACCGACCGACCGCTTTGCCTATTACGAGGAAAGACAATAATGAACGTTAAAAGAACGGCTGCTACTCTCAAATCAGGAGTATTTGCGCTGCTTCTAATGCTGTCGACGGCAGCAGTGACGCCTGTTATGGCGCAAGAGAAAACCGGCGGCGGCACCGGTACAAACACCGCTGCCACCACCAACGCGGATGGTGGCTCCGACGATACCGGAGCGAACGGACAGGACTCCAACCCAGGTACGGCGTGGAACATTCGCCAGAACTACATGCTGCGTTATCCCGTGGCAAAAGAGTTCGGACCGTCCACCGCCGGTGGCTCTGACGTCATTCAAAATAAGACTTCGCAAGGACCCGGTGTCGTCGTGCACAGCACCTCCGGTCCCGTCTACATCTGGCCGTATCCGGTGCCGACAGCGATATCGCAGACACCGACACTGCGCGACCAGGCGATTCAGAAAGATCTTTTCCAGACATTCGGCTTGCCAGTCTCCGATACTCAGTATCAGGTCATCTCTCGCTACAACGACAACCGCATGCTCGAGCAAGCCTTCGACCCGGAAAAGTTGATGTGGCTCGCCACCGCCACAGCCGGTCTGCAAGCGACGTCGGCCGCGAACAGCCAAGCCAACATGGCGTCTAACCAATCGGAATCAGCGATCGATTTTACTAAGAAATACCTGGTTAACTTCACGGCTGAAGCAGGCAACCGCTGGCAGCAGATCCGCGATCAGTTGTTTATCCCGATGGCTATCCTTCTGCTTCTTCCGGGCGCCGTGCTTGCTCAAGTGCGCGCGCTGGTGGCTCAGGGCTCGCCGGTTTTGGGCGATGTCAACCCGTTTGAAGGCATCTTGCGTTCGATCGTGGCTATTTTCCTCATCCCCGGAACGTTTCTCGTGATCAACTACGGTATCGACGTGTCCAACTCGATCACCTATACGATTGCCGACGAATATCAACGAATATTTGGTACCGATATGTATCAGGACGCAGTGTGCGCCGAGCAGAGAGCTCTCGCTTCCAACGCGCCCAACTCCAACTTGAACGCCTTGCCGACGACTAACGCGCAGCAGCAGGATGCTACTGCAACAGCTCAGCAAGGACAGACGGTGTGGAACCAGTACGAAGCGTTGACATTGACGACACGTAAATACGACCCTTGCGCCGGTATTGACCAACAGATAGTACCTGACGAACAAGCTAACTGGCAGAAGCAAGTAGCTCGTTTTCTTACCAACTCGGGCAACGTGCTCACGACCGGCACGTGGAACGTCATGTGCGCATTCCAGATGGCATTCCTCTATTACCTCTGGTGCATGGGACCGATCGCAGCCGCCCTCTGGGTATGGCCGATCGGACGCTTGCGCGGCGCCTTGCCGAGCTGGATTGAAGGTGTGATCACAGTCTGCTTCTGGAGCTTGTTCTGGAACACCATCGTGTTGCTGATGGCTTGCTTCCGTGGAGTAGGTGACTCCGGTATCGTCATCATGAGCGCCCTCAACACGCTCTCCATATATGCAGTGCAGTACGCCTTCGACTTCAGCTCTCTCGTGAGCCAGGGCGGCGCCGCCGGCATCTCGTCAGCGATGCAAGGGGCCATGCAAAACGCTCAGTCGGCCGCCGGTGGCGGTGGAGCCGGCGGAACTGCTGGAGCGGCCGGACAACAGAGCAAGACCACCGCCGGCGGTGGCGGTGCCGGAGCGTTAGGACACTCGTCCTCGTCTTCGGCTGGATTGCAGCAAGCTCTGCACGCCGCCTCAGCGCAAAACTTCGGCTCCGCCCTCATGGGCAACGCCGGCTCGTCAAACGCCGCCCAACAAGCTCTTCACACTCAAGCTGGCGGAGCCCTGGGACATCAAGCGGTGCCACCGCCATTGGGCACAGCAGGTATTCAGGCTGCTCTCGGGCAGTCGGGCTCAGGCGTCGGTGGTGTCGGCGCGGGCTCGCACGCCAGCCCGCCACTGTCGGGAGCGGCAGCACCCGGAACGATGGCCAACCAGGGCATACATGCGGCAGCCGGAACGGCCGGCTCGGCAGGCTCGGCAGCGGCCGGTACAGCAGGAGCTCTCGGACACGGCACACCGCCATTGTCTGCTCAAGGTCTCACCACCAGTGGTGGCGGAGCCGGTGCAGGCGGTGCCGCAGGATCGGCCGGCAATGCCGCGCACGGCATGGCTCTGGGTGCCAGTGCAGCCAGCTCGACCGGACTGGGACTGCGCATGGATGCCAACGGCAACATGCACATGAACCAGGAAGCGATGAACAAGATGCAGCAGCAGCAGCACGGTCAAGACGCGCAGAAAGCGCTGCAGCAAGCCATGCAGTCGGCGCAGCACGGCGACATGCACCAGCTCAACGACTTCATGAACCACGCTGCTACAGCCGGCGTGCTTGACTCGCACACGCAGAGTGCCATCACCGGCATGCTGCACAGTGGTGCTGCTCCGACCATGGACAGCCACGGCGGCTTGCATATGGACAGCGCTCATGCCATGACTCTGGCCAAAGGTGGCGAAATGCCGCTTACCGGCATGCCGGCAGGGCTGTCTGGTAGCTCGTTGGCCAGCGGCGGCGGACACGGATCGATGCCGCCATCGGCGACTGCGACGGCGACGTCGGGACACGCCATGGGCACCATGGGCGATGCCTCGCACATGGCGAAAGACTCCGCCGGACCGCTCGGACCTCTGCATGCCGGCGACTCCACCTCGCAGATGCAAGGTTTGCACAGCCTGGCTCAGCAAGAAGGAATGCCGAATCACGGCAATTTCCACCTGGAAGATTCGCACGGCAACCACATCGATCCGAACAACGCCAATGCGATGTCGCACGTACCGCCGGGCGAACATCTCAAAGCGGTGGCCGACAACGGTCAGCAGTTCGCCTCCTACAACGGACATCAATGGGCAGCCACGGATGCGGCTGGACACGCCAACGGCGTCTCGCTGGGCGGCAACGGCTCATGGCAGGCCGGCAACGGCGTCTCCGTGCAGGCGGACCACTCCGGCAGCTTCTCCTCGACAGCCGGTCATTATGCATATGAGCCGGGTGGCGGCACGCCGGGTTCGGGTTCGTTTAACGTCGACGGTCACCATCTGGCGGCCAACTCGGTCTCGGGCGACCTGTTGAGCAGCTACTCGCACGGCTCCGCTTCGGCGCATTCGACTGTAGATGCGCTCTCGCACTCAGGCGTATCGGAAAACCTGAACGCTGCCATGCACGGCGACCAAGCGGCCCAGCATGCGGTTCAGCAAGGTCTGCAGGGCACGGGCGTGCATTCAGAAGATCTGGCTCGCGCCTCGATGAACGGTGACCAGCTCGCCTCGGCCCACGTCATGGCGCAGGAAGCGGTGGCCTCGGGACACGTGCATGATATGGCGCACTCGCTGGGAGTCTCCGACTCGACTCTGGCCAATGCGGCTACCAGCCACACGGCCGCCGGTCAGGTCATGGCTGCCGATGCGCATCAGCACTCGGCATACGCCTCCGATCTGCATATGCCTGCAGCGGGCGCAATCGATGCGCAGCATTCGGCATCGTTCCTCGCTGAAGCACAGCACAACCCGGTCGCCGCAGCCCAACTGGCGGGCGCCCAGATTGCGCACGACCCCGGATACGCGCACGAAGTGGCACAGTCACTGGGAGTGCACGATTCGGTCGTGGCTTCGTCCGGACACAACGCTGTCGCCGCCACCCAGATGATGGCTGCGGAAGCGTCTCACAATCCGGATCTGGCACGCGACGTGTCGCCTGCCATGGGCGGACACGTGTCATCCGACATGATGTCGCAAGCAGCACACAATCCGATTGCTGCCGCCCAAGTGCTCGGTCATGACGTGCAAGCCAACCCTGAATACGCCTCGATGGCGTCGCACGGACTGCAGACTGGCGGAGACACCGGTCACATGCAGCCGTCGCAGATGATGGCCGAAGCCGCGCACAATCCAGTAGCAGCTGCTTCGGTGGTCGGCATGGAAGCGCACAACTCCAGCGACTACGCCGGTTATGTGGCGCAGAATCTACATATGCCGTCGACTGAACTGGCATCGCAGATGGGTCACAACTCCGTTCTTGCAGCTCAGGCTGTGGGAGCAGAAGCCTATCACGACCACGGCTACGCCCAGTCGGTGGCAGCGCAGATGCATACATCGCCTGAGGCGGTGATGGCATCGGCAAGCTCGCCCACACTAGCTGCTGCTATGGTCGGGCATCAGGCGGAGCAGAGCTCTGCTTACGCCGCACATGTGTCGGCGGAGACGCACATGCCGCAATCGATGGTGACGGAAGCAGCACACAGCCCGCTGGCCGCCACGCATGTAGCGGCAGCAGAAGCGGCTCAACCGGGACATGAGTCTTACGCTTCGCAAGTGGCAGGACCGATGATGGGCGTCGCGGGCACATCGCACGCGTTCGACGTCGTGGCGCACAGCCCGGGCATGGCGGCTCAGGCCCTCAGCAACGAGGTGGCGGCCCATCCCGAGCAAGCAGCGCAGTTTGCGCACGCCATGGGCACCAGCACGGAGACATTGCAACACGCTGCCTCCAGCCCGATTGCCGCAGCCTCGGTCGTCGCTCATGATGCCCAAACGCACCAAAGCTACGGTGAGTATGCTGCGCAATCGATGCATCTCTCCGACGCCAGCTCGTCCTACGGCTACGCTTCCAGCCATTACGTGGGGGCCGCTCAACTGGCCGCCGCCGATGCGGCAGCGCATCCTGCTTATGGAGCGCACATGGAAAGCCAGCTTGGTGTGTCGCACGACCTCATGACTCAGGCCGCGCACAACCCAGTGGCGGCAGCGCAGCTGGTGGCGGCCGACGCCGTGCACAACCCGCAGACAATGCATGCGGTGAGCGAAGCGACGCACATGACGCCGCAACAGATCGCTTACGCCTCGCATGACGCCGGCGCGGCAGCTATGCTCATGGCTCACGACACGGTCAGTCACGGCAGTGGCGGCGGCGGCTACGACTCAGGCTACGCTGCCCACATCTCATCCGAGATGGGCGTGCAGCCTCAGTCCTTGCACTACGCGGCCAGCAGCTACTCCGGTGCATCACAACTCGCTTCTGAGGCAGCGCATACATACGCTGAATCGTACGGCAGCAGTGCATCGCAGCATATCGAAGCTAGCCATGCCTCCGCCAGTGCATCGCAGCATATCGAAGCTAGCTATGCCGCCAGTGCATCGCAGCATATCGAAGCGAGCCAGGCCGCCAGTGCATCGCAGCATATCGAAGCGAGCCAGGCCTCCAGTGCATCGCAGCATATCGAAGCGAGCCAGGCCTCCAGTGCACCGCACCATATCGAAGCGAGCCAGGTCTCCAGTGCACCGCACCATATCGAAGCGAGCCAGGTCTCCAGTGCATCGCAGCATAGCGAAGCTGGCTATGCCGCCAGTGCATCGCAGCATATCGAAGCTAGCCATGCCTCCGCCAGTGGTGGCGGCGGATACGCCGAGCAGAGCTACGCTGCGCAAGCGCACGTGGCGCCGGTCTCTGATGGAGCCGGACACTACGCGGCCGGCATCACCGATTCGTCAGGTCACTTTGTCTCCGCCATGTCGGACGGGCACGGGCATTACGTCGCAGCCGTCTCCGACAGTCAAGGACACATGGTGCCGGCGCATGTGGACCAGTCCGGTCACTATGTTGCCGCCGATGCGCACCATCCTGCCCAGCAGGTCGGAGCCGTCCAGGATCCACAACATCCGGGACATCTGATCGCGGCAGTTCAGGATGCCTCGCATCCAGGACACGTGGCGGCAGCCATACAGACCGCGGACGGATCGTACGTCGCAGCTGCGCCGGATTCGTCGGGCGGCTACGTACCTGTCGACATGACCGGACACTCCAGCGCCAGTACATACACGCCGTCCAGTGAAGTCGCCCAGGGAGGCGGCGGCGCCGAAACGTACACCAACAGTGGCTACGGTTCGGGCGGCGGCGAAACGTACACCAACAGTGGCTACGGTTCGGGCAGCGGCGAAACGTACACTAACACTGGCTCCGGTTCGGGCAGCGGCGAAACGTACACCAACACTGGCTCCGGTTCGGGCAGCGGCGAAACATTCAGCGAACCCGGACACGGACACCACCACGTCGGTGGCGGCTACGATCCGAGCGCCAATCCGGGCTCGTACGTGCCGCACGCCACCAACCTGCCGGACTACACGGTGGCGCATCAGGAGAGTGTGCCGCAGGACCTCACCACCGCCAGTGGTGGCGGTCAGGGCGTGCATTACACACCTGATTCCAGTCCTCAACCGGAAATCGTCCAGCCTGCACCGCAGGTCGAGACCGGCACATACACTCCTCAGCAAACCCTCGGTGGCGTGCTCGGGGATGTGTACAACAACCAAACCCAGGGCACATCGAGTTCGCCGCCGGTATCTTGGGATACCCAAGCGGATACGAGTCAGAGTGACCCGGGAAGCGACCCGAGCGTCGATCAAGGCGCACCGATGTACATCGCCGATCGGCAAGCGCAACCGAATCCGTCCGAGATCGGCGGTGAAATCGTCGGCGGCGTCGTCTTCGGTAGCGCACTGGGTCGAGCGATCGGTAATGCCGGCACGCCGCCGCCTCGACAAGCTGCGCCACAAAAACCGCAGCAGCAGGCGCAGACGTCGCCGCAGCAACCGTCATCGGGCAGCGAAGAGCCGGGTCACACCGGACACTTGCAAGGTCAGTTGAAGCCGCAAGGCAGCGTCAACAAGATGAACAAGAAGCGCTACCGCGACATGATGGCTGAGCTCGAGCAGATGCCTGGACAGCATGAAGAAGAGGAGGAGGAAGAGACATAGCCTCTCATAGAAAACCCTAGTGCATTCGGCGCCTCCCGGGCTTATCATCTGAGTCCGGGAGGTGCTTTGCCTAACGTGGAATAAATCGAAGATGACTGGAGCTTAGTAGATGTCGTCGTCTGTTCCTTATCTTGCTGATATTGCCGTCAAATGTCCGGGCTGCGGTGTAAAATTCAATTCGCGCCAGGTGCCCGTGATGATGGATTACGGCTACCGCAACAGCGAACTCCGGCAAGACCTGGAAGGTCGAGGACCGCAGTATGAGCCGTACGGAGTCTGCACCTGCCCGGGATGCGGTCGCGCCGATTGGGTGAATCAATTTCCCGCTATCAGCGAGCAAGCGGTGTTGAATCAACCAAACATGACTGCACATCTGCAGTACAGAGCGGCCGCCCAGTACGCCGAGCGCAACGGCGGCGAAAACTACCAGATCGGCAAGTTTTATCTGCACGCGGCCTGGTGCGCCGACGACAACCGCGCCTACCCTCAAGCCCGCGAATATCGTCGCCTGGCAGCGGAGGCGTTTCGCAAGTCACTTCTTGACGTGTCCTGTCCCATCGACAGCCGGGTACAAATAGAGTATCTGATTGGCGAATTGCTCAGACGTGCCGGGGATTTTGAAGCCTCAAAAGAGCATTTGCGGCAGTGCATAACAAGGCTGACAGGCAGATATGCCTATATGGCACGCAAGCTCATGCGTTTAGCCGAGATGGGCAATGTAGAGCCGATACACTTCGAAGCGGAAGGTAAGTGAGCAGATGTCGCAAATCCACAAAGTGATCATCCTCAACAAACCGCTGAAGATCTTTGATTTCACACCGTTTCAGCTGATCCTCATGTTCGCCGCTACCATCACCGCTTTTGCCGTGGCAGGCAACGTGCCCAGCACGTGGAAGCTGCCTAACGGACTGCCGGTCGGTTTTCTTATCGGCATGCTGATATTTTGCGGCGCCATCGTGGTCGTGAAGATGTCCGAGGTAAAGCCCTGGGTTTGGTGGCGCAATATGATCACCTACAAATTAAAACTCGTACCTCTGACTTATCTGCCGAAGCCCGAGCCAGGGCAGCTTTACCCAGACCCAACTATAATGGATGTGAAGAAGAAGTCCGACGCGTACTTGATAGGAGAAGCAGACAACTAGTCTGACTGAGGAAGTCCATGGCAGACAGCACCAGACGAGCTAATCTTAACGGCGGCGGGTTTTCCCGCGGCGGGCTCAGTCGCGGTCGCTCTACCGAAGAAGCGCCGTCCAGGCAGAAAACAACCGGCGGGCGACAGATGCCGCGTACATCCGATCCGTCCGTGCAAAATGTGGTGGCCGGATTTTATAACGCGCTGCCCGGGGCTGTTCGGGATATTCTGCCGTTTGGCAGCGACAATCCTGACCAAAACGGCGGCGGCGGTGTACCGAGAGATCCTCGTGGCCAATCAAGCTGGCAAGATGTCTGCTTTATCCACTCCATACCGGGTGAAGATGACGACGAGGGGCTGACGGTCTTAGCGGACGGCAGCATGCGCCGTTATGTCATGTGCAAAGGCATTAACGCTTTGCTCTACGACGAAGGCGATCGCGAAATGCTGGCGCGCACGTTTGCCGCTTTCGCCAACTCTTGCGACACCGATATTCAGATCATCATCAAAGCGCGCAACTTGCCGGTAGACGAGTATCTCTCTCGTTACCAGATATTGATCAAAACGGACAATGATTATCTGAAATGGTATGCCGATTACACTGACAAATGGTTTCGCCGAGTGCAGGACGTGCACTTCGTGCCGCAGCGCGACTTCTACGTGGTCGTCAGTTATCAGCCGCCTGATTGCAAAGCCTCCACCGGCAAAGTGTGGAACGGCAGGCGTTCAATCCAGAAGCACGAGGAGTACCTGGAGACGCTCAACCGGCTCACCAAGACCTCCTTCGAGCAGTTGCGTCAATCCAACTTGCGCCCGCACATTCTCTCGCGCAAAGAAGTGCGCAACCTGATTTACTCCGATCTCAATCCATCTTTGGCCGAGCGCGAGCACAATGCGCCGCCCTCACGCGATGGGCAGGCTGAAGCGTCGGTTCTGGCCGGCTCTGCCATGAAGGTGAACGACGAGCACATCTGGCTGGACGGAAGGTACATCGGCACGCAGTATCTGCAAGAGACCCCACACGAAACATGGATGGGGTGGCTTGTGGACTTGCTCACGCTCAGCGTTGAGTACACGCTCTCCTTGTTCATTCATACGTGCGATCAAGACAAAGTGAGAGCGCAGTTAAAACGCAATTACCGCCTGGGCGTTGTCGCCACCACTCAGTTGGCGGCCCCCGACCTGGAAGGTGTGGAGTCGACCAAACGCGCTGCCTCTGCCATTCAAGAGTTTCTCCGTTCGTCCAACAAAGCCTTCGACATCAGCCTCTATATTTCCACCACTGCCGAGTCGCCTGAACGTCTGGCACAGCAGACCGATGAAATTCGCCGCGTCTTCAAAAACCGTGGTGCCATTTTCGATCGCGGTCAGCTCCTGCAGTTGGAAGCATGGCAAGCGACACTGGCAGTCGGCGTTGATAAGCTGGCCATTGTGCATCGCGTTATGTCACCAATCGTGGGGACATTCTGGCCGTTCTTCACAGCATCATGCGGAACCCCTGACGGCGTGCCGTTTGGCTTTGCTCTTGCCTCGCGCGAGCCCGTCTTGCTTAATCCGTTTTTTCGCGGTGCCGGTAAAGACGCGAACAACATGTTCGTTGTAGGGACGACCGGCGCCGGTAAATCTTTCGCTGTGTCCATGCTGATTTTGCGCCTGTTGCCCTTAGGCACGCGCTTTGTGTTGATTGACAAAACCGTTGACCGAGCAGGCGCCTATCGATTCATCACGGAGCTATTGGGTCCGGATCTCTGCGCCTATGTCGACCTCGGTCCATCCTCCGGTTTCATCCTCAATCCGTTCGATCTCGGTCCTGAAGATAAGCCTGGTGAGCCGTCCGCCGACAAAATCAGCACGCTTCTGTCGTTGTTGGATCTGATGCTGGCGCCGGAGGGACGTGAAGAGTTGAACGTGGAAGAGAAATCGCTTCTCGACGGCTTGATCCGCGTTGCGTATATGGATTGCCATTTCCGCGGCAGTGTGCCGACCATGTCTGATCTGGCTCGTGTCACCGCTCAAGCGGCGGCAGACGAAGTCGATTCGCTGCAGCGCGATCGCCTGCAGCAGTTCGCGCGCGGTCTCTCGTTGTTCACCAGACAAGGTGCGTTCGGCGGTCTCGTCGACGGTGTCACCAACGTCGACACGGAAAAACTGTTCATCGTATTTGATACCAGAGAGGTGAACGAGCCGCGTCTAGAACGTATCTCCGTCTTCATCCTGGCAGAGTTCATCAGGCGTCGCGCGGCAGAGTGCAAGATGCGACGCATCAGATTTGCAGCCATCATCGACGAAGCCGCCACATTGATGCGATTCAAAGCCGGAGCCCGCCTCCTTGATGACTTGTCGAGAAGAGCCCGCCACTACGGTATGATGCTCGTCTCCATCACGCAGCAGTTGAAGGACTTTTTCCGCCAGCAAGAGCAAGCTGACTCGGTTGTGAAAAACTCACACATGAAGCTGATCTTGCGCCAAGACGCCAGCGATTTGCGACTGTTGAAAGAAACCCTGCGCTTGACGGACGCGGAGGTCCTATCGATTGAAAACTTCTCGAAAGACGAAGAAAAACGCCGTGACAGCCAATGCTTGCTCATCGTGGGCGCCGTCCACGGTACCATCCGTTTAGTTCCATCACCGATGGACTACTGGATCTGCACATCAGAACCGATCAACGATATTCCTAAGAGAGCCGAGATGATCAAAGAAGTGAAAGCGAAAAACCCCAAACTGAGCGACACCGATGCCGCTCGCCAGGCGGTGTACTACCTTGGATTGGCACACGATGGATAATTCAGTGTTTATCCCATATGTTTCTCCTGTGACTTAATTACAATCATTCCAGCCTGAGTCCGATGGAAAAAATATTCACTCCCGGTAAATGGTTCGTCCTGTTCTGTGCTCTGTTCATCGCGATATTTGCTTCGCTGAGATGGGTCATCAATACCCGATTGGAAACCAGCGCCAAAGCGTTTGGCGAAGATATCTACTCGTGGGTCTGGTTGGATAAGAATGTCTGCTCGAGTGCCGATATGACCGATGCCAAAATTCTGCACCAGAACAGCAACGACGCCGTCGTCGAAGTCTCCGGTGAACAGACGTTTGGTCCCTTCGACAGCAGCAAGCCGTGCGCGCTGCCCGCCGGCAAATCGCAGTGCAAAGCTGTTCTCACTTTTTACCGATTGCAAAATGACTGGAGACTGGGAAGGGTGGAGTTTCAATAATGTACTGGAGAGTACGAAAAGTCACACCGGAGCAGATCGCCAGACAGTACGGCATTCATGCAGCCCTGTTCGTGAGCGTTCTCTTCAACGTCATTCTCTTCACGACGCGCCCGGCGGCACCGAAAGTGGCGCCCGAGATCAAAGTCAGTTATGAGCAATTCGCCCGACAGGTGACGCAACATCTGCTCGACACGAGTTATATCAGTTATGCCGATTCGACGCTGGCTCTGCTTCGAGACGAACTGGCGCCCGGTGTAAAGAAGCAGTTGATCGCGCAAGAGATGTTGGCTAAAAACGAAGATGATTTGCGCTCCACAGCCAAGACGCTGATTGAGCAGCATCAGGTCGCGGCTATCAAAATCACTGAGTGCCTGCCCAGTGATCTGGACCAGAATGGCATGCTACCGGTAGAGGTGCGAGGAATAGTGGCGATTCACTCGGCCCAGGAGAGTGGACCCTCGGATCCGGTGCACTTCGATTTTAAGTTTAAAATCGGCGGTCGCGCCGGCCCGGATGGCAAACCGATGCTCTCCTCCGATGGCAAAACGCCCGTGCCGTGCATCGTCGAATTCCAAGACGTGTCGCCTAAACAGGGCTAATAGCCGCACGCCCCGAACAATGCCGGCCACTGAGCACCTGCCGGTGCCACGCTGCCGTGTACGCCTTGTCTAATCTATTATCGGGCGACTGGGCGCCCACCGCAGCGCGCGCCTGGCAGGCGCCCCAGACAACGGCGCGTATGCCGTGCACGGTTGTGGTAATTCAATGGTATGCGATTCTCGAGCAGGATTTTGTACAGGGCCCTGGTGTATGTGCTGATTCCGTTTGCGCTCGAGTACGTGTGGATCTTTCAACTTTACGGACTGGTGCAATCGTCCGACGTGATCGCGCAGAAGGAGCGAAAAGAGGTCGAGATCATCGAGCAGATGAACGAGTTGATTCTGCTCACCGCCAACTCTTACGGCTCCATCTCCTCCTACCTGTTCTCCGGCAGCACGAGATACTATTACTCTCTGCAGGATAGCGCGGCGCACGTTTACACAGAGCTGAACAAACTAGAATTTCTCGCTAAAGATGATCCGGATTTAGAGAAGGACATCCAGGAGACACGCGCGCTTACCAACATTTCCTTGACTCAACTGCAAACTATCGGTACCAAGGCGACCGGCGAGAGCGTGCAGCGTCTATTAGAAATGCGCGAGCTGATGAAGGTGGCCATGCGCAATCTCGCCAATGCGCAAACGACGATCGCGAGAAGCAAAGCGCGGTTGGAGGAGTTTCGCAAGACCGAAATGGCGCGCCGCGATAGCATTAACTCCTTGATCGTCTGCGGTTTGATCGGCAATCTTTTGCTGGCGATATATTTCATCTTTGTCTTTACCCGCAATATTACCAATCGTCTGGCTCGCCTGGTGGCTAACGCGCGCCGTTTGCCTGATGGGCAAGAGCTTCCGTACAGAGTCGAGGGCGGAGACGAGATCGCCTTTCTCGATCATGTTTTACACGACGCCTCCGATCGTTTGATTGCCGCATCGGAGTTTCGCAAGTCGCTCATGCAGATGGTGGCGCACGATTTGCGCTCGCCCCTGATGTCATGCCAGGTTGCGGTCGAGATTATGGCGAGCGAACATTTTCGCGATGACGTATCGGATCGTGCGCGCCTGAAATTGCAGAAAGTGAAAGCGAGCATGATGAAACTTATGGGGCTGGTCGAGGATTTGCTCATGATCGAAAAACTCGAAGCGGGCAAACTCGATCTGCGATTGGAGCCGGTGCAGATCAGCGCGCTTGTCGACGACGCCTTAGAGACATTGAGTGAACTGGCTCGCAGCCATCAAATCAAGCTGGTCAACGATTGCTCGCCGGAGATTGTGTCGGCCGACAAAACGCGAGTGCTGCAGATCATCACGAATTATCTGTCGAATGCCATCAAATTTTCACCCGACTCGACTGATATTCGCATCTACAACATAGTAGGGGACTCGATGAGGGTTTGTGTAGAAGACCATGGTCGGGGACTTCAACCGGCCGAGCTCAGTCGATTGTTTCAAAAATTTCAACAAAGCAAAAGCGCCGACCAAGCCAAGGGATTCGGTTTAGGGCTGGCGATCTGCAAATTGCTGGCTGAGTCTCACGGGGGTCAAGTCGGCGCCGACAGCGAGTTTGGTAAAGGCAGCACTTTCTGGTTTCAGTTGCCAATGGGCGGGCAAACTAAGGCAGAACCAGCTGCAGGGGCTTGATTACTTTCGGTCCTAATGTGGAATTGGTTATTTAGCTGCGCCATAATAAGCGTTCTTCTCATTGATCCCTTCTATTTGGTTAAACAGGCGGATTAATCCATGCCACTTTATGATGCTTTGAGTGCCGGTTCGGCTCAGACTCGTCAGGTTCATCGGCTCAACAAGATGAGCACGATTCCGACCACGGAAGATTTAAGATACGCGCTCGATGAATCGAGGAAGAAAAATAAGCCCGTCGAGCTGCCGTTCGAAAACCCCCATACCCGGATAAGTTTCATCGTCAAAGTAATGGCTGCTAAGCCGCCTCAGGTTCCCTCCTGGACGTTCTTGGCAGGAGACGGACCGCAGGCGCAGGTTTTGTGGACGCGCGCCACCCCTGAAATTCTCATGATTCAGAGCAAAGTTAAGGTGGAGTGCACTCGCACCGAGTTTGGTCCGTCGACGCCTCATTGGGCTCAGCAGCAGGAAGAAGAAGCACAGCCACAAGAGTACTACGAAGAGGAGCCGGCGCCCGTTGCCCAGCCAGCCTTTGGCGGCATGAGTTCGCATCATCTCAATGCCTTGCAAAATAACGCCCCCTCCTATGGCGCCACCCCGGCAGACCAGTCCGTGAGCGGACAGCACGCAGGTGCTGCCAATCCGGCGTCTGACCCCTCTAATCCGTTTGGTGGTCTGGCACACGCCCCGTCCAGTTTTCTCGCACCGCCAAAACCAGCTCTGGCAGCGCCGACTGCAGACGAGCTGGAAGCGCAGGCAGAGTTCAAAGCGATGCAATCAGCAGCTATTGAAGCCGAGTTAGAAGCGTCAATCGCTCCGCATCCAACGGCGCAGCATCAACTGCCGCCTGGTATTGCAGAAGCGACGGAATTTACCCCGGCGCCGGTTCTGGTCACCCCGCCACCGGCAGCTCCTCAGGTGGCACCACCGGCAGTGCCGGGTGAACAAGCGCTGGAAATGGCATTGCCCGAAACAGATCTTGTTCCTGTGCCGAACTTCCAGACTGCTCAATCCGCACCGGCAGTTTCGCCTGGCTGGCAAGCGATGAGCAAACCCGCTGGCCGTACGCCATTGCCTGAGCCGTTTCCGCTCGATTGGACCATCGCCTCCGACGTAGAGGCGCAGCTCTGTGATCCACATTCAGGATTAGCGTCGATCAATACATTCGTGTTTTTCCTCTATCGCGAATGCAAGCGCTTCGAGAAAAATCGCACGCCGGTCGCCATCATAAGCTTCGAGATTAGAATTCAACTGCCGGACAATCGCATCATGCCGTTGCCTGTTGATGCGCTTCCCCACATCCGCACTACGCTGCAGGGCGTTCTTTCGCCGCTCGATGTGATGACTCACGTCAGCAACGGCGAATTCGCAGTCGTGCTGTCATCTGCAGACCGGGCCGCGGCAGACGAATTCTGCCAGAGACTGCATAGCACTTTGACGCAAACGCCAATCCTGGCAAACGTCAGGCAAGTGCATGTCGCCATCGGAGCAGCAGCCATTCCCGAGACCTCGACCGATCCGGAAGTGGTGATCGCCGCCGCCCGTCAGGCGAGCGAGATGGCTAAACAAAACCGCGCCCCATACTTCTTCTTCACGTAAGAGAGCCGGCTCGAAAACGCACACTCGGACTTGCGCTCCGCTAACAAGAGCGCGGTCGAGTTGAACAGCCCATATTCATGGGCTGCATAAAATCGGCGCCAAAATTCACCGGGGAGATATGAAGGCGCCAGGTCGAGGTGCGGGCAGCGGGGCTGAATCCTGCGTGCCTATCTTCTGCGCCCGAAGCGCCGGCCGCCGCCGCCGTTGTCTAGCTTGCCGCCGGAGAAGCCGCCCCAGCCGTCGTGCTCGCCGCCCAGGCTGCTGCCGCCGTTGTGCTGTTGCTGGCGTCGTTCGCGCCTGCTCTCTTTCTGACCATTATTACTCTGCGCCAGATTGTTTGCGTTTGCACTGGGATTATTTGCCGGCGCATTGTGATTGTCCCAGTTGCCTTGCTTGTTCCACTGGTTCATCACGTTCTGGTTGTGCGAGTTGTTGACGTAAACTGGCTTGCCTGCGGCATTGTTGTAATACCCATGGTTGTACTGATCGTGATACATCGGTGCGCCGTATGGGATGCCGTAATAGTGATTGTTGTCGTTGATGGCATCGCCGATGGCCGCTCCTGCCATAGCGCCGCCCGCGGCTGCCAGACCGGTTCCGACCATGCCCATGCCATTACTGCCGGAGGAGCCGGTGCCGTTGTTGATGATTGTCGTATTGGACGGCGCCGGGTTTGTGTATCCTGTGGCGGAAGGCATTCCCGCTGCAGTAGCCTCTTTTGCCTGGCGTTGTTGGGCCACCGAATTAATCGCCCATTGCACTTTTTGCGGCGGAATAGACATCGGCTGACCGCTCTTGTCGATAAACCAATAATTGTTGCCGGAGTCGCGGTAGATGGCGACCGCGGTTGCATCTTTCGCTAAATGCTCGCCGCTGATGGGCAGCGTTTCACCCGTCTGCGTCTCGATGTATTTTTGCCCATTCATTTTGATGACACGCAAAAGCATCATCGACGTGTTGCCGCCCATCGTCCCTTGCGCCGAAGCAGGCAAATTGGTCATTCCTGACGACAACAAGAGGAAAGAACTAGCCAGCATCAAACAGCTCAATTGAAACTTCCGCATGACTTCCCCCGGTTCTGTGTCTGTGTATTTTTCACCATTTTCACTTTTCTTGCCAGCCCTTACCGGCGAGGACCCATGGCGCCCAGTAATATGGGCTGCTCCATTTCGGGTCTTGTTTGATTGTGTTTTGGGCATCGCGCAGCGCGTCGGCTTCGTCCTCTTTTTTGTCGAAAATATTTTTGTAGAACTCCTGCATCAAGGCGCGTGTGGCATCATCATCAACTGGCCAGAGTGACATCAAAATACTTTGCGCGCCGGCGCCTATAATGGCAGAGCGGATGCCGATCACGCCTTGCCCTGATATCAGATCGCCACGCCCGGATTGGCAGGCAGAGAGGGTGACGAGTTTGCACTTGTGCAGATCCAACCCGACTAATTCCAAAGATGAAAGTTCACCGTTTGCATTATCTGATTTCGCTACCAGAATCCCGGAATGCGCTAACGGGTTATTGGCTGCGGGTGAACCGATCAACGCTTTTGTCAGCGCGCGCGAATTGCCCACCATGTCAGTGTCATCGTCTTTGTCGTTAGCACCGGAGTAAAAACCGTGAGTGGCGAAGTGAGCATAACTAACTGTTGGAAGCTCGGTAAGCAGGCACTCTTTCGTGGGCTTTGTTCCTGTCAGTGTTTCAGTCTTGAGCCCGCATGCGTTGGCGGTCTTTGCCACCTCCTCCACTTCAATTTTCGTGGCTGGAAGTTTTGGTACATTTGCTGTACCGAAATCAACATCTCCAACTAGCAGCATGTTGTTTGAGGGTGGGGAAGCTTGCTCGGCCGCTTTAGTCTGGCGCAGAAGTTCACGCGGGCTATCTAGGGCGCATACGCTATTTGAACCGCTATTGTCGGTGAGAAAGATGTTGAACGGCAAACGCGCAAGTTTACCGTCGGCGCAGATGAAGATGTGTTTTTGCACGACCGACGTTTTTGTCGTGCCCGGAGCTATCGTCATTGGTATCCATAGGACTTTTGCCAACTTCGCTAAAGCAGATGACTCAGATTCCGTGGTTGTTGCGTGGTCAGCCGTGCCAATGCTTCTTTTAGCTGGTAGGCTTGCTGCCTCCGACGACGGCGCTGAGGCGCAGGCTAACCAACTTTCGACCGCGGCATCGATCATTGACACAGGACCGAAGTCGATCAGCCTGGCCGGTGTCGATCTCGATACCACGAAGGCGGCATATCGACGCTCGGACGGGTTATCGATGGGGGAGTACTCGTTAATGTCGATGAGAGTTTGATCCGCCCCGAGCAAACAGGAGAATTCATTGGACTTGAATTTGGCACCGGAATCCTGATCGGTGGGGTCGAAGCCGAAGCGTGCTACCACCGACTCACGCGCAGCATTCAGCTGTTTTTTGATGGAGTTGATTTTCTCCGTCCAATCAGGGTGTCCTGAACACTCATCAAGGTTGCGCTCTTGCAGACGCAGTTGCTCCAATAACTTTTTCGCTTGCGGATCCTTCAACGTCGCCGCCAATGAGTCTCGCTGCAGCGAACCGACCAATAGACCTTTCCAGCGCACCAGGTATGTATAGACCGATTCAATCTTGACGGAGTTGTTGGAGCCTGCTGCCTGCGCTTTAGCGCAGGCAACCAACCAACTAATCTGTTCTTGGGCTTTGGCGGCAAAGATACACTGTTCTTGAAACGGTAAGTTGCTGAAACCTGATCGAATGTGCTTATCGATCAGCTCCGCTGCGTCCAAGATGCGGACATACGCCGCTTGCTCCAGTGGATATTTTTCTGCGGACGGCAAGGTACTTGCCTGCCTGAGCAACAGTGCCGCTGTACGATCCAGCTCATCACACAATTTGATTTTGGCAGCTGGTTCAGAATCGGCAGTGTGCAGATCAATCGCGCTGGCTAACTCTTGCTTCGCTTCGTCCAGTTTGTTTGTCGCCTCATACAGTTGCGCCATGTCGGAGTGTGCCTCTGCGTTCAGCATTTTGCTCTCCTCATTCGGTGATGAGGCTGTCACCTGCAGAGCCCTTGATAAAAGTTGCTGTGCCTCATCGTACTGTTGTGCTGCGATGTCGAGCACTCCTTTCTGCAAAAGGGCAGCAACGAGTTTTGGCGAAGACTGAAAATACGGTTGATTTGCTAACTTCAACGACTGATCGGCATAATCAATTGCTTGGCTCAGAGCTTTGCGGTCCGAGCTTTGCTGTGCAACCAGTGCCGCTGCTTGAGCCGCTAACGAAAGCGCCTTTAGTTGAACCAATACATTGGGCCACTCATGGGACGATACCGAGTTGAGGCATGCAAGCGCAGCTTGAGCTCGGTTCAGTGCCTCATTGTAATCGCTGCGCGCGAGAGCTGATCGCGCCAGAGAGATACTGATAAAGCTTACACTGACAGGTGAGGCCGCGCTCTCAAATTTCTTCGCTTCAGCAAGTGTTTGCTCCGTGAAGCCGAAGTCTCCCAGATCACTAGAGAGATCTGCGATTTCGGACAGCCGTTGAATTCTAGTGTCTGCATCTATTGCAGTTGTTAGCGTTAATCGGCGTGCCTTTTCTAAGCACTGTTGAGCCAGACTTTCATTCCCATTTCTCTCGACAAATTGCATTAGCCAGATCAATTCGCGAGCAGTTGGCTCAGAACCGCTAGTTTTGTCGGAAATCAATTGCTTTGCAGCTGATTCTTCCAGATCAGCAGCCGATGCGCCCAGAAGCTCAAACTTGAGAGCCAATGCCAGTTCGTCGTCCGCTGAGCTCGGTGCTGTGGTTAAACTTTGCGGCGGCGGCAGTTTGAGTTGCATGGCTGCATTGTAAGCAATCAAAGATCGTCGGGGTTGTTCAAATTTGAAGCGTCTGTTGTGCAGTTCATTAAGAACCGCCGCTGCATCACTATATCTTTTGCTCTTCAAATAGACTTGCGCTAACTCACGACGACCGTGATTGGAAAGATTTCGATACAACCCAACTTTTGCCCAATCATCAGCCGCGGCTATGAGTTCTTTGAGACCCGTAGTTGCGTTATCGAACTGTTTACCGCGTTCATACAGCTCGCTTAGTTCGAGAAGAATTTCTAGCTGCGCCTCTTCGCTGATATCTTCGGAGTTGTAGGCAGCTTTGAGGATACCTTCTGCAGTGCGACTCATACCAAGGTTTTCTTGCTCGTGCGCCGCTTCGATCGCCGATGCTGCTGTCTTCTTCCCCTTGTACTTGCTGTTCTGCTCTTGATCGGAATCAAGATGGGCGTTGTAATGCAGCTTTTGCAGGAGCTCTTGTGCTTCGACGTATTCTGGTATTCGTGTGGCGGTGATTTGCCTTTGGTTGATCACTGATTCCAGAGCTGATGTTGCCTCCTCCGGTTTGCCCTCGTCGATCCAACATTTTGCCTGCGCGATTCGGACGCGAGACCACAGAGGGCGATCCGTTGCACACAAGGGCAACAGCGCACTGTAAACCTCGTGAGCTTCGCTGAAATAGCCTAGAGTCGCTAGATCGTGGCCAACGACTTCGAAAACTGTTTTGATCGGAGGAAATTTATCACCGGGGAGAGCTTTGTGACCTAGTATCTCCTTCGCCAAAGGGACCGAGAGATTCGGTTTGCCTTCAACGGCGCAGGTCGCTGCAAGATGGCAGCCGGCTTTAACCCAGAGGCTCTGCATCGCAGGCGACTCTTCGGGTGTGCGGATGCAGCCGAAGGCTTGCCGGAGATTCACTTCGGCCGTTTGGAAGTCGCTGTGATAGGTTGCTCTTATGCCCTTGGCGTAAGCATCGTTGCTTTGCTTTAAAATTGGATTCGTTTCGCCTGGTGGCAGCGGCCATCCTGGTGACCATTCCGCCATGTTTCGGGTGTACCCACCCTCCAATGCCTTGATATATCCAGGGTCGAGCTTCTCGGTGTTGGTTTTAAGGCTGTACTGAAGAAGCTGATATGGCATTCTCAGTGTGGTATCAGGCTTTTGTGGTTCGGTAGTGGAGTCCGTGTTGTACTGATTGGATTGCCTGGTCGGAGCCAACGGCGGAGCTGCATTGTAGCGAAACGTCTTGGCGCTCACCCCAGGCGGCAGATATGGTGATTGTTGCTCGCCTGGTTGAAGCTTTGCTGGTTGAAGCTTCTGCCCAGTGTGATAGGGATTGAACTGATACGCTGGACTCGAACCGGCTGGGGGCTGAGCGGCGTTGGGTGTTTGCATCGGCGCGGCGTTGTACGGCGTATTAGATGGCACCGGCTTGCTCGTAGTTGGAGCTTTGGTCATACCCGGGGTGGGAATCGTCGATGAAAACGAACGCGGTTTGCTGTCACTCGGATCCCACTGCGCCAAACATTGCGTTTGAGACGACAGAAGCAAAAAAGTGCATGTCAGTGCGCGCCGAATTTTCATGCCGTCCACAACTTCCACTGAGTTCATTGTTGCTCAGACAGAACCATTTTGCCAGGCAGTTTGCCTTACGTCCCGCCCGTGGGACATCGCCCAACATTAATCGGTTTCGCAATGGAGAAATGCCGTCGAGGATCGCCGCAAAATTAAAATGAGCTTGCCCCGGACTGAACCCGAAAAACAGATTGAGCTGCGAAGTCACTCCGCAGCTCAAAAATTCTGTTGATCCTCTGTCGGTTTTAGAACAGAGGCAGGTTGATTCCCAAGCCGACGCCTCCGCGTCCACCGCCGATGCGGATACCGGCGCCGATACTGGGACCCCAGCCGCCGCCGCCCCAGCCGTACGGTACTGGTCTCACCGGCATGCCCCAGTGCGGACGATGCTGCATTACACCGAATTCCAGCGATACTGGCGGGCGAGCATAATAGTTTTGCGGCGGCCACATCGGATTCTCATTCATATATGAGGAATACGGCACCTGCGTAGGATAGCGCTCCTGATCGGCATTGGACGGCTGATAGCCATCGACTGGCTGATTGGGCGCCCAACCTTGCTGTTGTCTGTCGCCGAAGTAGGCATTGTTTATATGATATTCGTTGACCTGCGGTCCGCCGTCCGGGTAGTTGCCGGTGTCTTGAGCCGGAGCCGGTCTCTCCGGCGCAGGCGGTGCGGACTGTTCTGGCGGCGGGGCGCTGGCGGTGTCGTTGCCACCGTTGCCACCGACGACCAACTTCCAGCCGACTTTGACCAGGTCAGTATTGCAATCTAATGACTGATAGCGGTCATGGTTGTCTTGGACGATCTGGCTCACTTCGTTGCCGATATCGTCCTTGCTCGGGGTGTCGTTGCCCTGTCCCTGCAAGTACCGTTTTGCGATACCGCTGAGGCTGTCGCCGAACTGCACGGTGTACATGCCGTTGCCGTCAGTCTGCAGTGCCTGTCCAGCTAGCTGCTGGTCGGACTGCTGCCAGGCTTTGGCTCGCGCTGTGCTGAAACTCATGTCGGGGCGCCAGGAGCAATCGCTGCTGGTCTGAGAGCAGGCGCCACTGGACTTGGCGCTGTTGTCGAAGCTGCCGCCTTCGACTACGTGCTGCTGAGTGAATGCTGGTGTCAGGGGCACCGGAGTACCGCCATGACGAGGGTCTGCGTCGAAATATTCACCGATCATTCTTTAATCTCTATTTTGTTTGAAGGGAGAAAAGGAAGGTAGATTGCCGCCGAGGCGGCGAACGCCGTGTTCTAGAGAGTCCCAGTAAACCCGTTTTCACACGGTTTGCCTATGGGAGAATTCCCATCACCCTCGATTTTTGCCGGTTTTTTGACGTTTGCCGATCATGCAAAAACTTCATCAAACGCGTTTGCCGCAGCCGCCAATGCGCCGCCAGCCTGTAAAATAGGCGCTTGTCCCGTAATGCAGGTGTGCGCATGTTTTCCGGCATCGTCGAAGAAGTGGGTCGGGTGCTCGAGGTGTCTGACAGCTCGGCTGGGCGACGGCTCAAAATAGCCGCCCCAATTGTTACTGCCGACGCGGTCCAGGGCGCGAGCATCAGTGTTGCCGGCTGTTGCTTGACCGTAATTGAGTTCATGGCCGGCCAATCCTTTGTAGTCGAAGCGACACATGAGACTTTGCGTCGCACGACCCTCTGGGAGCTCGAGGTCAATAAAACCGTTAATCTGGAGCGCGCATTGAGGCTCTGCGATCGTCTGGGCGGACACCTCGTCAGCGGGCATGTAGACGCAGTCGGGCGTGTTCTCAAAATCGAGGAAGAGGGATTTTCGTGGATGGTGTCATTCGAAGCCGATGCGGCTCTGGCGCCATTCTTCGTCGCGAAAGGCTCTGTCGCAGTGCAAGGCTGCTCTCTTACGGTCGTAGACCTGGAGCCGGAACAGCTCAAGCCTGGCGATAAATATTTCACTTTTCGCGTGGCGCTCATTCCGCACACCATGCAGGTTACGACACTGGGTGCACTGCAGGTCGGCGCCCAAGTAAACATCGAGACCGACGTCGTGGCGCGATACGTAGCTCGCTTGATCGCTCCTTACGGCGGAGAGAAGATTAACAAAGAGCATGCAACTTTGCCTTTTGCTTTGGGGCAAGGCTAAAATTCGTCAGAGATCCATCCCGCGGAATCATGATCATGAACTCAGGAAACATCGACCAGCTCCTCAGGTTCGCACCCAATTCTTCAGCCAATGTCGACGGGCAAGCAGAGAGCGTTTTTTGCAGTGTTGAAGAAGCGCTGGAAGAGATCCGGCTGGGCAAATTCGTCATTGTTGCCGACGACGAAGGGCGTGAAAACGAAGGCGATTTGATCTGCGCGGCAGAGCTCGTCACTCCTGCCATGATCAATTTCCTGGTGACGGAAGCGCGCGGTTGGGTGTGTCTCTCTCTGACAAAAGAGAAAGCAGCGCAGTTGCAACTGCCGATGATGGTGGAGAACAATACTGAGTCGCAGACCACAGCCTTTACCGTCACTGTCGATGCTGATACCAAATTCGGTGTCACTACCGGAATCAGCGCTTATGATCGTGCCACCACTATTAGAGTCGTTGCCGACTCGACGTGTAAAGCGAGCGACCTGCGTCGCCCCGGGCATATCTCGCCGTTAATCGCCAAGCCGGGCGGTGTTCTTCAGCGGGCCGGACATACCGAAGCAGCCGTCGATCTGGCACGCCTGGCAGGGCTGGCGCCGGTCGGGGTGATTTGCGAAATCCTCAATCAAGACGGCACCATGGCGCGTGTGCCGCAGCTCGCCGAGTTCGCTAAAAAGCACGGGCTCAAATTGATTAACATCGCGCAGCTTATCGCTTATCGCTTGCAGCGCGAGCGCTTTGTCGTGCGTGAAGCGGAAGCGACTTTCCCCTCTGCTTATGGCGAGTTTAAGCTGTACGGCTACCGCAACACGCTCGATGGTCAAGATCATGTCGCCTTCGTCAAAGGCGATGTGCGGGGACGCCACGACGTGCTCATCCGAGTGCACAGCGAGTGTCTCACCGGCGATGTCTTCGCCAGTTTGCGTTGTGACTGCGGTCCGCAACTGGAAGCGGCGATGGCGATGATCGCAAAAGAGGGATGCGGCGTGCTCGTCTATCTTCGTCAAGAAGGGCGCGGCATCGGACTGATCAACAAATTGAAAGCATACGCGCTGCAAGACACCGGTAAAGACACAGTGCAAGCAAATGAGATGCTCGGCTTTAAACCTGACCTGCGCGACTACGGTGTGGGTGCGCAGATTCTGCACGATCTCGGTTTGACTTCGGTGCGCATTATCACAAATAATCCGCGCAAAATTGTCGGACTGGAAGGTTATGGTTTGCAGGTATCTGACAGAGTCAGCTTGCCGCCGGCATGCAACAGCCATAACCTCAACTATTTATTGACCAAAAAAGAAAAACTCGGTCATTGGTTGGAAGGACTCGAACCAGGAGGTCAGCATGTCTAGTGAAACCAGCGGGCGTCGCAACGGACCCGTGGAGATTGAAGGGCGCCTGATCGCGACCGGCTTGAAGTTCGCCATCGTCATCAGCCGTTTCAACGACTTCATCACCAAGAGCTTGCTGGAAGGCTGTGTTGATGCGCTGCGTCGCCATGGCGCTGACGAATCGGCTGTGGAAGTATATTGGTGTCCGGGTGCGTTCGAGATCCCCATGGTGGCCAAACAAGCGGCACTGACTGGACGTTTCGACGCAGTCATCTGCTTGGGTGCAGTGATTCGCGGGAGCACGCCGCATTTTGACTATGTGGCAGGACACTCAGCCGGCGGCATCGCTAACATCGGCTTGGAGACAGGCGTGCCGACAATATTTGGCGTATTGACGACGGAAACGATCGAGCAAGCGATCGAGCGCGCCGGAACCAAAGCCGGCAACAAAGGCGCCGATGCGGCTAGCGCCGCCATAGAGATGGTCAATCTGCTGGCATCAATGAAAACGCAGAGCACGCTGGCAGCGAAATAATTTGCAGCGACCCGCTGCCACTAACCGAGTCGCGGATCCCGGGGACGTTTTTTCGGAGCGACGAAACTAAATTTCATTGCCACGATGGCAATGAGTATGACTGCCAGCGCCGTAAACAGCTGAACGGTGTCGCTCATCACCAGCCACACTGACGCCGAGAAGGACAGCACTGCCCAAACAACGACGCTCACCATGGCCATGAGGATGAAAACGATAATTGGAACCACCGCCGTCGGCGTGTACGCCGGCAGCCGTCGTTTTACTTTCTTATAGGCGATAAACGACAGCGCGCAAATCGCTAAATACATCGCGATTATCAAACCCTTGTCGAGGTCTGTCTTTGTATTGGCCACGCTTATCCACAAACTTTTGATCGTATAAATAAGCGCCGTCGGCATTCCAAATATGAATCCAGTCGGCAGCTCGAACCAATACTTTTTCTGCTTCACTCCGCCGGCAACGGCTTGTCCGCTCAACACCTTGCCGATAGTGTCGAAGCCGCACTGCGTGTGCAATATCGTCGCTTGCAGCGAGCTTATCGGCGCCGGGTGCGAAGCGAGCGCTTTGACGTCTTCGTCTTCATAGAGACCGAGCCCGTTGCTGAATTTATTGGCCGTGTTAGGGATCATCAACCGGTTTACTGATTGAGTGACGGACAAGCCGGAATCATGCGTGATATCGCGAACGTCGTCGGAGGCGAAGCGATGCACGCCGAAGGCAAGCAAGAGGCAGATCGCATAAATCGCCAGATAAACATGATTGTTGCTCGTCGTCGTTTTGTCTTTGAGACGACGAACTTGCAACTGGTGAGCTGTGGGATCGATGGCCTGGATGTTTTCGGAGAGCAGGCGATCTTCGAGTGAAAGTTTTTGGCTGTCGCTCATTGCCGCTTTGCGCAAAGGCGCAGCCGGCATGAGCGGCCGGGCTGGAGTGGCCGCAATGATCTCCTCTTCGGTTGCGTCGTCGTCCTGATTCCAGTTGGCTGGAATCTGGTCGTCTACTTTGCGTTCTTGAGGCAAATCCTTGGTCTCCGTGTTCCCGACAGACTTTCGCATCTCCTCAATGAATTTCGCGCTTTTCTTGGAGAGCGGTTGCGCTTCGGCGGTGGGCAGGGTGGGCAGAATCTTGGGATCGATTATTTTGCCTACTGGGTGCCAGTTGCTATCGCTGTCCTCCTGCTTTTTCGTCTCTTCCTGGGCGCTGTCCGATTTAGCGGACACGGAGTCGCTGGCATAACCTGAGTTCCAACTGGGAGTGGAGGGCTCCTTGCGAGGCTCCTTGCGAACCTGAGCGGCGGATTCTCTACCGATGTTGACGTCCGGGCCCCGTTTGACTTCAAATTCAAGCGGCGCCGGCGGTTGACCGGGCTGCGATATCCCTGCTTGTTTTGTACCACTGAAGGACTGGCTTTCTACGTTTTGCGCAATACCTTCTTGCTTAACTCCAGGTGTCTGAGATTCAAGCCCCGGTTCGAGTGTGACGCCGCGCGATTTTAAAAATTGCATGGCCGCTTCTTCAAAACTGTGGTAATCGTCGCCATCAATACTTTGCGGTGTTGTAGCCTTTTCGCCACCAGCGGTTGGCAGCTGGGCGGCGCTGGGTGGCGAAACTTCTTCAGGCGCCGTACCGGCATTGGGCGGTGCCAGGGCTGGAGCCGCCGGACTGGCACTGGGCGGTGAAATTTCTTCAGGCGCCGCACCGGCAGATGTTATACGGGCAGCTTCGTATGCAGCGTAGCTTTCGGCGTCGAAGGCCAAATTTTCGGCAGAGGCCGTGAAATAGTCTTGAGCCTTTTTCCAGACGACCGGCTGCTCGATCGACTGCGCAAGATTCGCACTGGCGACTGGTGCCGGAATCGGCGCTTCTTCGTTTGCTGGTGGCAATGAAAGCGCCTGGGGCGGCACGCTTGCCCAATGCGGTTCGTCGGCGGCTGTGGCCTCGGCACTCGCGGGCGACGTGGGTGCGTCTTCTGCAGTGGCGGTCGACTCGCTCGCGAAGCCATTCTGGTCCTCAGGGGGCGGCGACTCTTCTTCAGCGGCAGCGGGCTCGCCAACCGAGGGCTGAATGGTCGCATTCGCCTCGGCGGCTTCGCCGGACTGCGGATTTTCCAGCGATGGTTTTTCTTCAGCGGACTCGACTACAGGACCGTCTTGCGGCTCCTCGCTGGGCTGCTTCTCTGCCACAGCAGCCGTCGCCTCGCCGACTGAGCCATTCTGCGGCTGGCAAGCCGGTGGCGCAGACACTGTGATCTCCGGCGCCGGCTCCGCTTTACCGGTGACATCTGGCGCCGCCGCAGCGTCAGCCTTGACTGCCGCCTCCTCCACGACAACGGGCGCCGGCGGTGGCGTCTCTTCGGCGCCTGGCGCTGGTTTTGGCTCGTCTGCCGCTTTGCTCTGTTCGGGGCGACCCGGACGGGCGCGCATCCACTTGTCAGGCGGCTGGTTTTTCTGCTTGGAGCGTTTTTTCGACATCTATCCACCCGATCCAGATAGATTATGCCCGTTAGATCAAGCAAGCCCCGCACGCTACGGCTATTTTCAGATTTTTATATGACTCTTGGGACAGGGCTGCGTCATCGAAGTGTCAATGTTCGTCCACTGCCGCGAATTGCTCGGCACTCATCGGATGCTCGCGCAAAAACTGCTCGATGATATTGGTCATTTTGAGAGCTTGCAAAAGCGGTCCTTCCACTTCAACCTCGCGCAGCAACAACGCTCTGTGCAGCGGCAGCTTGCTTTGAATAAGCTGTGTCATCGTAGTGCCTGTAAAGCGGAAGCAGATCTTCGGTCGCTCGCCTGCGGGATCCAGACGCTCTACCACTACTTCCTTCGCATCTGGATTGGCAGTTTTGATCACCCAGCCCAATCGGTCTGGTCCCTTGAGCATAAATCCGATCGTGGTACCGCCAGTAGTGACTTTCTTCACCCATCCTTCGTCTATGTGAGATGGCACGAACTCTTCGAAATAATATTGCGCCAGCCTCTCGGAGAAGCCCAGCACTTTTTTCTCCGGCACTGACGGTCTGCCCCAGCGCTTGTGTTTGCCGGCACGCAAAACTTTGTCGAAATACTCCTGATCCATGCGCACGGGCGGTAGCTGATAACGACCAGCGACCTCGAAGAGATTGCGCGTTTTTACTTGCACCGTATCGAGCAGCATCTTGCGCAAGGTGCTGGGAATGTTCAGGCTGTCTCCGCCATTGGGCACGGACTCTTTCAATCCGGCGCTGCGCGCGACGAACTGCAGCCACTCTTGATTGAGCGAAGCGGCTGTCGAGACGATGTTGCATATTCGTGGACGCTGCTCGTCTTCGAGATAGCGCCAGAACATCTGAGAGGCGATATCCGCCGGCAAGAATGGCAGCGTGGCATCCGGGTTGTAGCGCAGGTGCAGTTTGTGGTCGCCGTAGCTGCGATCGCTGGTCTGCGCTATTTCACGAAACAGACCGGTAGGTCCGGTGAAATTGAGCATCTCGCCGTTATCAGAGTTGCCGGAGATCATCGGTATGCGCACGAGATACCATTGCCCTTCGATCGCTTCCAATCCTTGCAGAAGCATCTGCTCGTAATGCTGGCAAACGCCTTCCCATTGCGTGACGGGTTTTCGTCTCATGAACTCAAACTCTTCCGGCACCACGCCGTCTTTCTGCACGCCGCCCCAGATGGAGGAAACCAAATAAATTGGCGTCCCTTTCAGCGCTTTGAGAATAGCCGGCAGCCTGGCAGCGGCCCAGTGTGCACGAGGAGCGCGGGGCTCGTCGAAGTTGGGCGGCATGCCGCAAAAAATTATGGCATCATATTTGGTGGCACGATTCAGCTCTGATTCATCAATGAGCTTAATGCGATCTTGAAAGGTGCGCAATTTCTCGTGCCCGCCCAGAGCGGTCTCCAGCAGATCGAGGGCGGCGGAGCGCAGGTCGAGCGGCACCAGACTGAAAAGATTCAATGAGGACTTTGTGGCGATATGCAGGTGCCACCCCTTGTTCACGAGCAGGGCGGCAAGTGGACCGGAAAAGGCTGATATTGGTCCCCAAAGATAGGCGAGCTTTTGCGTCATATTCGGAACGGGCCCCTGGGCAGACGCACAGATTTTACTTGATCCTGGCTCGCCGCGAGTGTGTTCTTAAGCTCGATTACTTGGAAAACGGGTTGCTGAAATCCATGCTTGACTCGACAAGCGCCGTGCCAGCCAGTTCGTCGCCCAGCCTGCGACTGTCGTCGCGTGTATACGCGCGGTAACACTCGTACGGCAGAACGCCTCCCACATAAACCATGCCGACGGCGTTGATGATGTTCTTGACGGCCGCGCTCAGCCAGCCGATTGGCACGATTGCAAGCAGTACGCTAATCACTTGCAACACAGCAAATGGTGCCAAGATGACGAAGTTGCGGATGATCGACTGTTTAAGGCTGCACGGTCTGCCGGTGTGAATGTCAATAACTTGCAAACCCATGGCATTTTTTCCGATGCCTCGACCATCGAATAGCCAGTCCTTGACGAGCAGCATCAGTATCCAAGTCGTGCTGAGCGTGACGAAGTGGGCCAGAAATGGAATAACAGTGAGCACGAGACCGACCATGTAGCAGGCAACGCAGTCGAAGATCAGAGCGACTACTCGCTTGCCTGGCTCGATTTTTTGAATTTCAGTCTCTTGCTGCTGTGACTGTGCTCCGCGCGTGCTTCCGACTGGGGCAATACTGGGAACGTTGACCTCGTCTTCCTCGTTGCTTTGACGAAAGCTAGGCTGTCTGTTCTGGAAATTGCTGCCGCGCAAAGGAGAACCGCCCGGAGGCTGTCTTCCGGGCGGCCGAGGCTTCCCTCCGGGGTTGCCAAATGATTGCGGCATGCAAATTACCTTGCGGGTGCGCACACGAGCACTCCATATACCTGGATTGCCCATAAATCGGTTCGTTCAATCATTAATTAGATTCGCGGGATGGGCTTTTCGCCCGTTATCGAGTAGGTGGCTGATAAACCCCATTCGTCGCAAAAAACGGCGGTTTTTCGTTGTGCATGGCACATGTCGCCTTGCTCTCTGATCTTTTGGACGATAACGCCCGGCGCCCTGCCAATCTGCAACTGCTCGGGTGGCAGCCCCGCCTCGCCGTTTCAATCCGGGGCGGGCATCTTGCCGACTCAATCCAGCAACGTGCATCTGGCCTGCTCGATCTGGGAACGCCGGCATCTTGCCGGCTTCGACACTGGACGACCAAGACAATTTCCACCAGCCAGTTCTGACATCAACCAAGCAGTTGCAGTCCAACAGTTAGCGCTAAGGTCGAGCTTCTCTAACAAAGGAAACCGCGCTCATACCTGGAGATTGCCCAACTTAGCTTCTTGTTTTCAAGAAGCGCTGCCTTCGCTAATCGTATTGAAGAGCTCTCCCATAGCCACTTTGCCATTGATCAAGCTAACTTTCTTTCAGCGTCCGTCAAAGTTGAAACAAATGCCAAAAGGGCAGTTTTACCGGCATAAGCGCTGTACGATGAAGGCAGATTCGGTTAGTTCATCAGAGGCGGTTGTGTCATGGATACTAATGGAAACGAGACAGTTATTGTCGATGGTTTGCGCACTCCGTTCGGCAAATTGGGCGGCTCTTTCAAGAGCGTTCCTGCAATCGACTTAGCTGCACCACTGATGAAAGAGCTTCTCAAACGCAATAAGATCAGTGGCGAACTAGTCGATGAAGTCATCCTGGGACAGGTCGTTCAAGCGGGCTGCGGTCAGATTCCTTCTCGTCAGGCTCTCTTCAAAGCGGGATTGCCGAATACCTGTGAATCAACCACGGTCAACAAAGTTTGCGCTTCCGGCATGCGCGCCGTCACCATCGGTGACCTGCGCATACGCGCTGGAGACGGCGACATCATTCTCGCCGGCGGCATGGAGTCGATGAGTCAAGCACCGTATCTGGTTGATGCTAACTCCGCGCGCTTCGGCAAAAAAATGGGACATGTCCAATTCAAAGACGCTATGTTGCAAGATGGATTGGAGTGTCCGGTGACATCGGTGCATATGGCTGTTCATGGTGCCAAAACCGCCGAAGAGTTCAAGATTTCACGCCACGATCAAGACGAGTGGGCGGTGCGCAGTCATATGCGCGCAATCAAGGCGCAGCAGAGCGGCAGATTTGCCGAAGAGATTTTGCCCATCGAAGTGCCACAAGGAAAAGGCAAAACTCAAGTGATCGACAAAGACGAAGCTCCCCGCGCCGACACCAGTTTGGATGCACTCTCGGCGCTCAAACCGGTGTTCTACGAAAAAGGAACCATCACCGCCGGCAATGCACCTGGTGTCAATGACGGTGCTGCGGTGCTCTTGATTATGAGTGCCAAGAAAGCAAAAGAGTTGGGATTAAAACCACTGGCCAAAATTGTTGCTCACGCTTCGATTGGTCAGGACGTGCCTTACCTCTGCACGGTGCCTGCGCTCGCCACCGAAAAGGCTTTGCAGAAAGCCGGACTGAAAGCTGAGCAGATCGAACTGATGGAGATCAACGAAGCGTTTGCTTCGGTGGCCTTAAACAGTATACGCATGCTCGGTATTGATCCGGAGAAGGTCAACGTCAATGGCGGCGCCATTGCTCTCGGTCACCCGATCGGAGCCAGCGGTGCCAGAATTTTGCTGACTCTGGCGAAAGAAATGCAACGCACTGGTGCCAAATACGGTGCTGCTGCCATCTGCTCCGGCACGGCTCAGGGTGATTGCGTCATTCTTTCTCGCGAGGGTTTGAATTAATTGCTCTCTGAAGCAGCCAACAAGGCACAAAACATCGATCAGGCTCGCAAAAAGATCGAGGAGCTTTCTCGTTCGATCGAGCATCATCGATTTTTGTATTACGTTCTCGATAATGCCGAAATTTCGGATGCCGAGTTCGACAAGTTGTTTAAAGAACTAGACCGCCTGGAGAAGGAGTACCCGGATCTGGCGTTGCCCAACAGTCCCACCAAGACGGTTGGCGCCCCGCCGAGCACGGAGTTCAAGCAGGTAAAACATCGTGTACCGATGTTGAGCCTCGCCAACGCGATGAATGTCGATGAGCTGGAGAAGTGGGGCGAGCGTTTGCAACGCTCGCTCAAAGAGCTCGACCTGGACGAACAAGTCTCCTTTGTTTGCGAGCTCAAGATCGACGGCTTGTCTATTGCACTGACTTATAAGAATGGCGATTTTGTTGAAGGTGCCACCAGGGGCAACGGCGAAGTCGGCGAAGACGTGACGAACAACCTGAAGACAATCAAATCGCTGCCCACTAAACTGAAGCCGGTCGAAGTGAACGGCAAGCAGTTGGTTCCTCAACTCGTCGAAGTGCGGGGAGAAGTGTATTTCCCCATCTCCAGTTTTACGGCGCTCAACAAAGCGCTGGAAGACGAGGGAGAGCCGACCTTTGCCAACCCGCGCAACGCGGGCAGTGGTTCACTGAGACAGAAGGATCCGCGCAAGACAGCTAAACGCAAATTAGGGCTGTGGACCTACTTCATCTACATTACCGATGCGGAGTTCAAAGAGCGCACCAAACATTTCGATAACCTGGCTTTGCTCGAGGCTATGGGGTTTCCGGTCGAACCGAATCGCCACCATGCTGCCACCATTGGCGATGTCATGCAGTTCTGCAAAGATTGGCACGAAAAACGTCACAAATTGGATTACCAAACTGATGGCGTCGTAGTGAAAGTGAACGAGCGCGACCTGTGGGTCAAGCTCGGTGCCACATCTCACAGCCCGCGCTGGGCGATTGCCTTCAAATATCCCCCGGAAGAAGCAGACACTATTGTCGAGGATATTCATTTCGATGTCGGTCGCACCGGAGCAGTGACTCCCGTGGCCTGGCTCAAACCGGTGCATCTTGCCGGCACGACGGTGAAGCGCGCCACTCTTCATAATGCCGAACAGATAAAGCGTCTGGACCTGCGCATCGGCGATACAGTTGTCGTACGCAAAGCGGGAGAGATTATTCCCGAAGTGCTCAACGTCAAGGTCGACAAACGTCCAGCCGGCACGGAGCCGTTTGTATATCCGACGCACTGCCCGATATGCAATACCCAATTAGAACGAATCGGACAAGAGGTCGTTTATCGCTGTCCCAATATCTACGGTTGTCGTGCCCAGATTCAACGCCGAATAGTGCACTGGGTTGGACGCGATGCCATGGACATCGATGGAGTAGGCGAGTCGCTGATCGAACAATTAGTCGAGCACCACCTTGTCGAGAGTCCCGCGGACTTGTACAAATTGACGGAAGAACAGCTTCTGTCGCTCGAGAGAATGGGCAAAAAGTCGGCCCAAAATATACTGGCGGCAATCGCCGCCTCAAAAAAACGAGCGCTCGCTAATTTGATTTTCGCGCTGGGAATTCGGCATGTCGGTTCGTCAGGCGCGGAGTTGTTGGCAGAGAAATTTGCATCGATGCCCAATCTGATGCAGTCCGATGCAGAAGAGATTGCGCAGATTGAGGGAATCGGAGCGAAGATTGCCGCGGCTGTGGTTGAATATTTCACGCATCAACCTAACCTTGAGCTGATTGAGCAGCTCGCGGCCGCCGGTGTCAGCATGGAGAGCGCCGAGACAACCAAGCAAAGTGTGGCTCAAACGTTGACCGGCAAGAGTTTTGTCTTGACCGGCACTTTGGCGACCATGGAGCGATCGGACGCCGAAAAAAGTATTAAATCGCGAGGCGGCAAAATTAGCTCTTCCGTTTCTAAGAAAACCGATTTCGTGGTGGTGGGCGCCAGTCCGGGTTCTAAACTGGCGCGCGCCGAAGAACTTGGTATAACTGTAATTGATGAAGCGGCATTCAAGAAGCTGCTCAATGACGAGGAGACTAACGGATAGTATGCCAACCTTCGATATGCCACCCATCACTGCCGCGATCATATTCTCTATACTAGTCATGGGCGTTATCGGCGCCTTCGTCATGATTCCAATCTTCTGCATCAACGTGTTCTGGAACGCGATCATCGCCCACTTCACGGCGGTGCCGGCTATCGCCGTATGGCAGGCATCTCTTCTGTATATCGCCATGGCGTGCATCGCCTATCTGTCGGGATTGGTGCAGATCGAATTCCGAGCAGAGACGGTTGAGTGAACAGAGTCAGCCTCAGCATCCTGGCTATCGCGCTCGGCTTAGCGGCTGTTTCACCCCAATTGAATTCTCCGGCTTTGGCCAAGCACCGCGATCCCGGCGAAAATCCGGAAACAGTTGGGAAATCCGACAAGAATTTCAATATCGGCGTCGCTAAGTTCAAAGCCGGCGATTTCGACGGTGCCATCGATGCCTTCTTGCAGTCCGTGTACTTTTCGCGCAACAACTATCAGCCTGTAGCCTATTTGTGGTTGGGCAAATCCTATATGGAGAAAAACGAAGATCCCAAGGCGATCGATGCGCTCAAGAAGGCTGCCGAACAGACGATGGGTGGCAACGCCCTGGCGCATCTGCTGATAGCCGAGATTCACTTTCGCAACGGCAATGATGATGATTGCATCAGAGAGTTGAACCTGTCGATCTCTCAGACTACCGGCATTGCGCCCGAAGCGCACAATCTGATGGGCAAGGAGTATGAACGCAAGGGCGATCTGGTTGCGGCCAACGATCAGTTTAGATTCGCGCTCGGCGATCCGCCGTGGACCTACACCGATGCCTGGATGAATTTGGCGGAATGCGACATGAAGCAAAAACAATTTCCGTACGCTCTGGCGCAGTTTAAAGGCATGCTCACATCAAATAAGAAGTTGCGAGGGTTGGATTACCCACGTATCTACCTTGATATGGGGTTGTGCCTGCTGTCCAAAGGCGACCACCAGGGTGCAATCGATAACTGGAAGCAAGCGCTCGCCTACGATGCCAATTGCGCTGATGCGCATCTGCAGCTAGGCATGCTCTTCGATTCGGAAAATCATATGTCGTCCGCCATCGCGGAGTATAAGCAGTACATCGGTCTTTCCAGCGACGAGCATAAAGTTTCACGAGCGAAAGAGCGCATCACATTCTTAGAACAGAAAATGAATCCCGCCGAAGCCGATCCGGAGAAGGAAAAGCCGTCGATGTACATGCGCGAACAAGCTGCCGAGCGCAACCGCCGCGTACAACAGTTGCAACAACAGCAAAGAGTGCAACAGCAGCAACAACCGACTGGCTCGTCCGGATTCTAACAACCTGAAAAGGGGCGCATGCCCGGACGGCACTCAATTCGTTGTAGCACGACCGCGCCACCGAAAATGAAGCGATGCTCGGAGCGGTCAGCGGGGCATGATGTTGCCATGAAACGTTCAACCATGACCTACTGTCGAGCCGTTCTGGTAGCGTCGATTGTTGTGAACAGCGCGCTGATGGCGGGTGCCGCTTCTCCTGCCTCGTCCGACCACTGGAAGACAGTAATGGAAGACGCCAACCGCGAGGCTCTCGAGGGGTGGTACGACCGCTCTCTTGGGGAATTCTCCGACGCGGCGCAAGAAGCACGCAAAGGCGGGGACCAATCGCGCCTGGCGCAGTCCCTTGCGAAGGTGGCGTGTATGCACCTGGAAATGAACGAAGTAAAGCAATCTAAACCGGCTGCCGATGAGGCTTTTGCCATCGCCAAGACGATGAAAGCGGCCGGTAAAGAGGACGTCGATGTGTTGTACGACATGGAAGACCTGGCCAGTTCGTTTGTCGCACCAAAAATCACTAAGGACAAAGTGATTGCTTACGAAATGGCACTGAAAATCCGGCGGACGCTGTTCGAACACCACATGAGCCTTGAACGCAATGAAAAGATGCTCTACGCCGCTTATATGGAAGACCACAAATATGTAGAGGCGGAGAAATTGCTGCAAAGCGTGATCGATTGGCGCAATAATGGCAAACCGGATGCGCAGACCTCATCACATAAACATCCGGCGCACGATTTGGATTTCGAACTTGCGGAAGCATATTTTGGCCAAGGCGACTACAAAAAAGCTGAGCCTTTATACAGAGATTGCCTCGCCCACTACGTACGTGCAGGCAATCCGAAAAATCGCGTCGCCATCATAGACCATCTGGCCAAGATACTGCGAGCGACTCATCGTGACGCAGAAGCGCTCCGTTTGGAACAGCGATCGAAGGCCATTGCTAAGTGGCGCCTGCTGCCCGAATCGGAGAGGATGAAAGACCCTCGTCTGGGAGATCCGGAGGCGCCGACAGACCTCAGAGATAAATATGACCACTAAACTAACGCTTTACCATAAAGGGCTGATCTTCCTGACAGTATTGCTCTCTTTCGAACTCGTCTTCTGCGGCAGTTTGATCTGGTTGATGCATAATGCAGAACTGGAAGCGCGTAAGTACGAACAATCGATGGCGGTGATCAGAGAGGCGAATGAACTCCTCAAACTGTACACCGACAACGCCACGATATTGGCTTTCTATGCGGCGACCGGCAGCGAAAGTTACAGGACGCGCTATGAACAGAGTATTCAGGCGATCGGTGAGCAGAAAGAGATTTTAAAGAAGTCGTTCGGCAACGACGCCAAATCACTGGCGGAGTTGGAAGAGCTGCTGGATCTCCTTGATCAAACTACTAAAGCTTTGACGGAGTACAAAAAGGAGCTTGATAATCACACTGGTGATCTCTCCCAGTTGCGGCATCGAGCGATGCCGGGCATCCAGCAAGCGATCAGAGCGCTGAAAAATATAACCGAGCAGGAGTGGGCAGAAGCCGAGGCCACTTACCCGAGATCGGGCAAACAGCTGCGCGAGGAGATATTGATCGCGATCTGCATCGGTATCGTGTTTCACATCGGCTTTGCGGTGGTGGCATTGCGATGGTTTGCCAATGTGATTACTAAAAAGATCGACTTGCTCGCCGACAACTCGATGCGCCTGGCCAGCGGCGCGCCCCTAAACCCTAGAATAAGAGGGAAGGACGAACTTGCATACGTTGATGGCGTCTTTCACTCGATGGCGGAGGTGTTGGATGCAGCAAATCGCAAACAGCAAGCTGCGACCGAAGCGATCATAGAGAGCGAAGAGCGGGTGCGCATGCTGGTCGAGCACATGCCTGTCGGGCTGATTGCCATAGATAAGGAAGGAACGATTCTTTCCGCCAATCCTCGCACCGAGAAAATATTTTGTTATCCGGTTGCCGACCTGAAAGGGAAAAATCTGCAAATGCTCTTTGCTGATAATGCAGATTCTCACCCGCAAACGTTCATGCAGATGATCCGGCAGAAAGCGTTTGGCAGAACTGCAGAACTGACGGCCCGGCGACTGACGAGTGAAACTTTTCCCAGTGATATTGCAGTGGATGAATTACAGACGAAAAATGGAGTGCAGTTGCTGGTCAACGTGCAAGACGTGACGGATCGGCACGAAGCAGAGCGATTAAAACGTGAGTTCGTCGCCATGGTCAGCCATGATCTGCGCACGCCCCTCACTTCCCTGCTTGGTTCGCTCACACTGCTTGCCGGTGGCGCCATGGGTGAGTTGCCGCCGGAGGCGCAGTCAACTGTGGCCACAGCAGAATCTGATGTCGAGCGCTTGATGCGCCTGATCAACGATCTGCTCGATGTCGCCCGCATCGAAGCAGGCAAGATGGAGATGACATTCGATACCGTTGCCTTGGATTCGGTAATATCGCGGTCTATCGATTCGGTGCGTCCGTTTGCCGATACCAGTCAGATCGCCATTCTTGCTCGACCCTCCAATCTGCGCGTCATCGCCGATGGTGACAGACTGGTGCAAGTTGTCGTCAATCTCTTGTCGAACGCGGTGAAGTTTTCGCCGCCGGCAAGCAACGTCGAAGTGAGCGTGCAAGAAATGCCCGGCTGGGTCGAGGTGCAGGTGCAAGACCACGGTCGCGGCGTTCCGGAAGAGTATAGGCAAGCGATATTCGAGCGATTTCAGCAGGTCTCGAGCGAAGATTCTCGCGCCAAGAAGGGCACCGGATTGGGCTTGCCCATTTGCAAAACAATTATCGAACAGCATGGTGGAACCATTGGAGTGAGAAGCGCGAGCGATGGAGGCAGCGTGTTCTGGTTTCGCCTGCAGTGCACGGCCGTGAGCGGTCAGGCGTGATGCGGGCTCGATTTACAACAGACAACTGCTACTGCACATCTTTCAAGTGCGATTTCAATTCAGCAAATTCTTTCTCGGTCTCGTGTAGTTTCTCCTCCACTTTTGCCAACTGCTTGCGCCCTTTGGCGTCGATGGGAATGACTGCCGCTGCCGTTTGCGCTGCGGTCTCCGGACCGTGCTCGCAGACTAGAGGAATCTCTGCGTAGACGGGCGGATTCAACGAGTTGTGATTGATATTCACCAACTCCGCTCTCAATATATGCGTGCCTGCGGGAAGGATCTTACCGTCTGGTTTGCCGAAAACCAGGTGGGTGCCCTTCGTGGCAAAAATGGGACCGTCATCCAGCGTGTAATGAATGTGCCCGATGAATCTATTCTCCGGTGTGACGCGATCCCAGTACTGAACCGGCGAAGCGAGGGTGAAGCCGGTGACCCTGGTCTCCACAAAAATCGGATAATCTTTGATCTTATCTCCAGCGTGCGGCGTCACAAACACAATCACAGGACCGGCTGGCTTAGTGGGCTGCTGTTGCGGCGGTTGTTGGGCCGGCTGCGTCGCCGCGGCCGTTTGCTGCTGCGCCGCTGCAGGCTTTGCCTGTGCCAGCGCTGCCACAGTTATAACCGCCGGCACCACCAATGCAGCCGTGAAAACATAAATGCCAAATCGTCTGTTCATAGCGGTTTCACTCTTCATTGGCGCCACCTTGCGGAGTGGGCAAATATCCGGTGCTGCCGTGCTCCAATTTGCGTAGCTCGCTCTGCAACTCTTCCAGGCGAATCTCTAGCTGAAACAACTCTTCATCGGTCAAATTGACGCGACTGAACTTATCAAGCGAATGATTGACTTGCGTGGCGGCGGGGTGCCCGGTGAATATCTCCGTTATTGCCATTACCGGCGGTTTAAGCGAGGTGCCGTTCACGTCGACCAACTGCGCCTTGAGCAGATGGAATCCGGCCGGAAGATAATTATTTCCCAGCTTCTTCCCGATCATCACTTGCGTGTCGTCTGTCGTGCACACAGGGTAATCGTCCATGCTGTATTGGAGGTGCCCTGAGTTGACAGGCTGACTGCCGTGCGCCAACGCCGGAGGAAGCAGATTGAAATTGCTCACTTGCACTTGCACGAAAATCGGATAATCGAAAAATCGCTCGTCCTTGATCGGGCGCATAAAACTCAGCGATGGGCGTTCACTGGCGGTCGCATCTGTTGTAGCGCTGTCGGCGAAAGCGCTTGCCGTCCACGGACAAGCCAGCATAAGTGCTACTGCGGCGGCGATCGATTGAGGCTTCATCCGTTTACTTCGTTTCGTAACGTCTTACAGCCTAAATGATACAAGATCCTCCGATCGCTGCCCCTACGTTTATGTTGCGACTACTGCTCATTGACAACGACTGCGCTAAGTACTGAAAAACCTTCCACTGTCTGCTATTCCGGTGCTTGACTGAATTTTGCAGTGGGGATAGAGATCGCAACATGACTCTAGGTCAATTCGAGGGCGTATCTTGCGCAGACTCATCCTGAAAGAACATGTTCATTACCTTCTCTACCAGCCGCAGCCTCCGCAACCGCCGCCGCAGCCGCCCCCGCCCCCGCTGCATCCGCCGAAGGCAGTGCCGCTGTACGACTTGCCGCCGGGAGCGTTAACGGTGCCTGTCAATCCACAACCGTTGGCGCTAATGCCGCCCAGGTTGTAGCCGCCGATTTTGACGCCGAGACCGCCGCCGCAGCCGTTGGCGCCGCCACTGATACCGATGATGCCGCCAGGTCCGAGGTTTGCACCGCCGGTGATTCCGCCGGCGCCGATGTTGACGCCGCCCGTGACGGTGCCGGTGCCGAAGTTGATCGAGATGCCACCAATGCCGACTGGCATCGAGCCGGAGTTCGGTCCCGACATGCTCCATTCGCCGCCGTATCCGGGCATACTCGGATTGCCGGCGCAGCTGCCGACTGCACATCCTATCCCGGGTGTGCAGCCTGGATACGAATTCGAACATCCGGGCATCGAACCGGAGCATCCCGGGTACTGAGATGGTCCACTACAGGTGGTGCTTTGTGATGGCGAACAGTTGTTGGTCAAGGGCGCTCCACAATTTGTCGGGGCGCTGCAATTCGTCGTGGTGGCAGGAGGCGTGCACGAGTTTGTCGGGGCGCTGCAGTTCGTCGTGGCAGGAGGCGTGCATGCATTGGTCGGTGCAGAGCACGAAGTTGGAGTAGATGTCGGGGTGGATGGAGTGGTTGTGGGAGGAGCGCATCCTGCAGGAACGCCAGGTCCTAGGCTATCCTCGACGACGCCTTGCGAGTTTGTCAGTGTCTGCGTGCCGTTAGTGTAGTTGGTGACTGTGGTTCCGTCGGTGGGATCGTAGACCGCCACTGCGCCGTTGGAATAGTGCGTCACCGTGTTGCCGTTGATGACTGATGATGACGTAGCCGTCACTCCTTGTGCCAACGCTGACTGGGCGCAGAGTGCGAAGAGGCTGGCGAGGCAGAGCGATCCGACAATCGACTTCACTTTGACGCTCATTCCTTGTGTGCTCATTTGAAACATCCTCGAAAATCTCTGCCACTGACTCGGTTCGTAGTGCGTTTTAGAAACCGGCGCATCCGCCGCCGCAACCACCACCGCCTCCGCAACCGCTGCATCCGTTGAAGGCGGTACCGCTGTACGACTTGCCGTTCGGTGCGTTGACTGTGCCGCTCAATCCGCAGCCGTTGGCGCTAAAACCACCGAGGTTATAACCGCCGACTTTGACTCCGCCTGCCAGTCCGCAGCCGTTGCCTGAGGCGGTGATGCCGATCAAGCCGTTGCCGATGTTGACTCCGCCGGTGCCGGTGATTCCGCCAGGTCCGATGCCGATTCCGATGCCGCCATTTTTGCCGCCGATGCCAATGCTGATTCCCGAGCCGCCAGTGGCGCTGGAGGCGCCGCCGCCGGGCATGAGGAATTCGTCCGCGCCCCAGGCGTCCGGCAGGTATTCGGTGTGACCGGTAGTAAGTCCGGCATTCTCCATGCCGAAGAAGCCGCTATTGATTCTGTGAATCGTGGTGAATTCGAAGTAGGGAGGAATGTCGTCGGTGCCTTCGTCGCCATATATAAGATCGGCCATCGGTCCCGCCTGGTAAACGAGCGAGTCCATATTGGTGGCGGGAAGTCCGTTGCGCATTTTATTGTTAGTAGAAGTGGTTGTGTTGTTGGTCGGGTTAAAACCGGCGCCGGTTGATGGGCTGCCGCCGAAGATCGAACCGAGCGTGCTGCCAATTGTGCTGACGATGCCACCGAGGTTGGAGCCACCACCGCAACCGCCGTACGATCCGCTGTTGGCATAACCGCCGCCACAACCGTTGCTTCCACAACCGCTGTTTCCACAACCGCTATTTCCGCAGCCGCTGTTATACGCGCTGGTTGGACTGCCACAGCTGGGCGACGCTGTGTCGATGGGGGCGGAAGTTGAACCTGTATCAGTTGTACTGGGACTGTCAGGTGTGACTGGGTTGCCGCTGGCGTATGTCGTAGTGCTGGTCCCATCACCGAATGTGGTGGTGTAGGTGCCGTTGCCGTTATTTGTAGTCGTGGATTGAACGGCAGTGGTATCAATCGGAGTCGTCACGTTGCCGCTGCCATCGGTGACTTGTGTCGTACCATCCGAGAAGGTGGTTGTATAAGTAACTCCATCCGGATTTCTCACGGTGCCAACAACGGGGTCAGGCTGAGTCGCTGTTTGAGCCATGGCTGCGGGTGTCGCAATTACCGCGAAAAGAAGACTAATAAGAAGATGGTTTTTCATCTAAAGAACCTTCACGTGGTGGGTGGCGCGGAAGGTCTGTAGGCAAGCCGAATTACGTCAGCGGGCTCGGAAAGAGCTCGCAGATGCGTGGTAAGAATCGGCGCTCATTGAGCGCTTATCGCGATTTGCCGCCAGGCCATTTGTATAGTAAGGGAGAAGCCGTCTCTCAAGCCGTTCAGGCTAGGTCGAATGGTGTTTGAGTTCCGGGTGCTTGTATCTTAAGGGGCAAATATTGCAAAGACGTTAAAAAGTTGTGTAATCGACCAGATTTCTCAACTGACCGAACTCCCGAAATGCCTGCCCTGTTAGGGATCCGCTTTTCAGGCAAAGAAAAGGCGCCGATCTTCTCCCCTGAGCCCAAATCGCGATGCTGGGGCGCAGGCTGGAGGTTTTTCAGCGCCTGTTATCTGTTTGAGCTATTTGCCCGTATATGCCGGCTGCCGTTTTTCCACGAACGCTTTCACGCCTTCGATGAAATCATCGCTGCGCCCGGCGATCTCTTGCAGGCAGGCTTCATACTCCAGCAGCTCTTCCAAATCCGGGAAGATGGCGCGGTTGAGCGCGCGCTTGGTCAAGCCGAACGCCTTGGTCGGTCCCATCGCTAATTTTTCGGCGAGCGCGACAGCTTCGGGCACGACCTCTTCCGGCGTCACCACTTTGTTGACCAGACCAAGACGCATCGCATCAGCGGCTTCGAGCTTTTCAGCCGAGAGCATCAGCTCGAACGCCTTCGTCGCACCGATCAAGCGTGGCAAAAAGAATGTGCTGCCCGAATCAGGAACCAGTCCCACCTTGGTGAACGATTGAATGAACGAGGCTTGCGCCGAGACGATTCTTAAATCACAGGCGAAAGCGAGACTGGAGCCGGCTCCGGCAGCGACGCCGTTGATGGCGGCGATAATTGGCTTTTCGATTCGGCGCAGCTTGAGGATGATGGGATTGTAGCGCCGCCTGATCGAATCACCCAGCGACGGACGCTCGCCCGATTCCTGGCTGATGCTGCGACTTTGCAGGTCTTGACCGGCGCAGAAGCCGCGACCGGCTCCCGTAAGCACCACCGCGCGCACGCCTGCATCTTTCTCCATCTCCTTGAGAGCATCTTGCAGGCTGAAGCTCAGCTCGTCACTGAAAGCATTCAGCTTATCGGGACGATTAAGAGTCAGTACTGCTACACCATTAGCTTTCTTATCGATGAGGATCAGTTTTTCCTCAGACATTTCCCTACTCCTTTATATATGTATATTGTGAAACGCCCGAATTCGGCGCCCTGTTTGCATGTGTTGTACATTCGGGCTCCCATGCGGGCTCGCCTGTACACCGGCGACGAGGTCTAGCGACCGGTAAAACTAGCGGGACGCTTCTCCATGAAGGCGCGCATGCCTTCTTTCTGATCTTCGGACGAGAAGAGCATGTAGAAGTTTTTGCGCTCGAACTGCAGACCTTCGCTGATATTGCCGTCGTAAGTTTTCAGCACTGCTTCTTTCGCCAGCCGCACCGCCACTGGTGACTTCTTCGCGATCTCTTTCGCCATCGCTTTGGCTTCGTCGAGGAAAAGCTCGACTGGTGCCACTTTGTTCACTAATCCCAGTTGATGGGCTTCGCCGGCAGTGATCGGACGACCGGTCAAGATCAACTCCATCGCTTTGTGCTTGCCGACGACGCGAGTCAAACGCTGTGTTCCACCGGCACCAGGGATGACACCAAGGTTAATCTCCGGTTGACCAAATTGCGCTGATTCGCTGGCGATGATAATGTCGCAGTTCATGACGAGCTCGCAGCCGCCTCCCAGAGCATAACCGCTTACTGCAGCGATGATCGGCTTTTTGATATTGCGAATGCGATCCCATGTGGCAAAACGATCTTTGAGCATGATGCCGATTGTTGTCTCTTCCGACATCTCTTTGATGTCTGCGCCCGCAGCAAACGCGCGCTCGCCGCCGGTAAGAATAATGACGTGAATTTGTGGATCACGATCGTAGCCTTCCAGTGCGTTAACAAGTTCGTCCATCAGCTCGTGATTGAGCGCATTCAAAGCCTTCGGTCGATTGAGCGTGACGATAGCGATATGCTCCTCGACTGTAGTGAGAATGTTTTGATAGGTCATTGTCATCATTTTCCTCTCCTGATTACGTCAAATTTTTTCCGCATGAACCACAGAATTTGAATGTGCTGGGCATCTGCTCGTTGCAGCCGGGGCATGACGAGGCATCCACTTGTGGTGCATATGGCTGGATCGTTTCTGATTTCTTAGCGTGTATGCTTGGATAATCAATTTCCGTTTTGCGCCGGAAGGATTTCAATCCTTCCATGGTTTCATTATGTCCGGCGTGCAGCGTCAGCCAATCGCGAGCGTGACCGATGGTCATTCCCCATGAGAAGTCGCGCCAGAAGTTGAGCTGTTGTTTGGTGTAGCGCGTACACTCCGGCAGTTTGTTGTACAACTTCGCTGCCAGTTTTGCCACCGCTTCATCAAGCATCGAGTACGGCACCACTTCATTGACGAGCCCCCAATCCAAGGCTGTATAAGCGTCGATATTTTCGCAAAGCAGCAGCATCTCTCTGGCGCGACGATCTCCTATAATCAGCGGCAGCCACTGAGTGGCACCACCGGCGGCGACACTGCCGCGCGCCGCACCCACTTGCTTGATCGTCACGTGGTCGGCCGCAACAGCCAGATCGCATGCCATGTTGAGCTCGTTGCCACCGCCGACGACCATGCCGTTGAGACGAGCGATGGTGGGCTTGCCGATGTTGCGCAAACGATCGTGCATTTCGATGAACGAATACATCCACTTGTAATAATCGTTCGGTTTGCGCGCGATGTGGTCTTCTTGCTCTTTTAAATCGGCGCCGGTGCAAAATGCTTTGTCACCGGACCCTGTGATCACGACGACAGAGATGTTGTCGTCGACACTGGCGTCGAGAAATGCTTGCGACAGCTCTTTCAGCGTCGGATAGTCGAAACAGTTGAGCACTTCCGGACGGTTGATTGTCACTGTCGCTGTATAGCCGGTCTTCGTGTAAATGATGCGCCGGAAGTTGAATGATTCCGGGGGAGCGCCGGACAGCCCCGATTCAAATGTTGTGGTTTGTACCATGACCATGACCTCGATTGAGCTGCTCTATTTACCCGCGCCTACTGCCACTTTTTCCTCTTCAGCGAAAATCATCGTGACGAGGTCTTTGGCGAAGCTCATTACGTTTTTGCCGGCAGCCTTGCCTTCCGGAGAGCTCAGTGCTGCCTTCAGCGCATCCATCGAGTCGAAGTACAGTTCAGCGATCAGATACCATTCTGACTCGCCTGCAGGCGATCCCTGAATTTTCGATACTTCCATATGTTTCAACCCTGGCATCTGTTTCGCCAAAGGCACATGGTGATTGAAATAGTTGTCGTCGAATTCGGCGGAACTTGCCGGTTTTTTGTACATCGCTATCAGTTTTGCCATCGTATTTCTCCTTTTGTTTGACAGGTGCAGTCTGTCACTGGGCTTTTGATGATGCTTCCGCTTGCGACGAAAGCTGAGTGATCAGGGCTAATTCGTTCATTTTCTCTGCTAACCATTCTCTTTCGATGATTGATTGCGTTACGGATCCGCGCGCAATTTTTCCTCTGGCGTTGAATGCTTCAACCTCGCACACGATTTTGCGTTCGCGAATCTCGGTGAGAGTGGCTTTCACTTTTACCGTGCAGCCGGGCAAAGTCAATGCCAGATGCGAGCACTCGACGTTGCATCCGACGCCCTCTTCGTGCGCTTCGAAGTACGGCTCTAAAACCTTTCGCGCCGCCCACTCCATATGCTGTACGAGCGCTGACGTGCAATAGAGCCTGTGTATGACCTGGCCGCCGAACCCTGCCACCATATCTTCAGTGACGACAATTTCGACTTCAGCGCTGTCGCCGATTTTTAGTCCAGGTTTCATCTAGCTCCGTCCTTCTCGGCGATCGTGTCAGTGCGCTGTTCGCGATTGTCTACGACACGTACCGCCTTGCCTTCGCTTCTCGCCAATGTGTGCGGTTTCAACAATTTGATCGCCGCGGTCAATCCAAGTTTGTCTTTCAATAATTGCTGCACACGATCTTTTAGCGCAGTCAGCTCCAACTGTCCGTCTTCAAAACGCCCCCAGCGTGCGAGAAGATCGTCGGTAATCTCCACCTGAACTTCGAGCTTGTCGAGCGCCTTATCACGTTGCAATACAAGCTGATAGCAAGGAGCTAACTCGTTGATCTGCAAGAGCGTGTGCTCGACTTCCGACGGATACAGATTGACGCCACGAATAATGAGCATGTCGTCCAGGCGTGCCCGCACTCGTTGCATGCGCACCATGGTGCGACCGCACCGGCAGCGCTCGCGCAACAGTGCCGAAATGTCGCCTGTGCGATAACGAAGAATCGGCAACGCTTCTTTCGTCAGCGAAGTAAGGACCAACTCACCCTCCTCTCCATCATCGAGCAGCTGTCCGGATTGCGGATCGATGATCTCGGGCAGGAAGTGATCTTCCCAAATGTGCAGGCCGTTGCGCCCCTCGATGCACTCCATCGAAACGCCCGGTCCCAGCATTTCACTCAAACCATAGATATCGAGTGCTTTTATGCCTAGCCGCTGCTCGAGTTGTGCGCGCATTGCCTCGGTCCATGGCTCGGCGCCGAAGATGCCGATTTGTAGTTTGAGGTCGGACCGCTTAACTCCGAGCTCCTCCATTGTCATCGCTAGATTGAGCGCATATGACGGCGTAGCACAGAGAATGCGGGCGCCGAAATCTTGCATAAGAGCCAGTTGCTGATGAGTACGACCGCCTGAAGCAGGCACGACTGTTGCGCCAAGCCTTTCGGCGCCGTAGTGCAATCCCATGCCGCCGGTGAACAGTCCGTAGCCGTAGCTGTTGTGCAAAATATCACCGGGGCGCCCGCCGCCTGCGGCGATGCTGCGCGCACAGACTTCCGCCCAATTATCGACATCGTTGCGGCTGTAGCCAACAACTGTAGGTTTCCCTTTCGTGCCTGATGATGCGTGCAGCCTGCTCACGTTTGCAAGCGGCATTGCGAACATGCCGAACGGGTAGTGGTCGCGCAGGTCGCTTTTGGTCGTGAACGGCAAGTTTTGCAGATCTTGCACTGACTGGAGTTTGCCCGGTTCAGTCAATCCTGCCTCTGTGAGCCGCTGCGCATAAAACGCGACGTGAGTCTTTGCTCTCAGCAGGGTTTCTTGCAGGCGCTCCAGTTTGAGGTTTTCAAGCTCCGGGCGTGCCAGAGTCTCAATCTGGCTGTTCCACATGAAAACTTCTGACTGCACTGGCACAGACGGAACGCACTGAGGGATAGGTGCCCAATGATACCCGATTGCTGCTCATCAGTTTCGAAAAACTGCATTAAGCCCCTGGTTTAACAGCTAAGGCGCGCACGCGCCGAAGGATCTACAATAGACTTTCGCCGTTACCAAAGGTCGGGCCGGTTGCCCGGGAATCTAAGAGCAGTAGAGTGAGCGCCGAACAAGTTGAACAACAGGTGTCGCCGAATCTGCCTGAGAAGCGCTTTCGCCTCGATATAGTTCTCATCGCCCTGATTGTCATTGCTATTTTCGGCGCCAGTATCTACGCGCTCAAGGAGAAGGAGGCTTTTCCCGAAGCCTCAATCGATCTCAAACTTTCCAAGCGCGAAATTCTCGACCGCACTCTTGATTGGGCGCGCAAACTCAACTTCCGCAAAGACAAGCTCATCACTTCGACTGGCTTTTCCTTCGACAACGATGCGAAGAACTACCTCGAACTCGAGCTCGGGCAGAAGCGTGCCAACGAGTTGATGAAAAGCGAGATTCCCATGTGGTGGTGGCGGACGCGCTTGTGCAAGGAGTTCGACCAGGATCAGTTTTACACGCTGATCAGTCCGACAGGCAAACTGATCTGCCTGTCCAATACACTGCAAAACGACAAGGCATTACCGTCGGTGACACAAGATCAGGCAAAAGAGATTGCCCGTGATTTCGTTGAGAAGCAAGCGGGCATACCGCTCACCGATTACACCATCGTGACGAATTCCACTTCCAGTCTGCCCCATCGCAAAGACCACGATTTCACCTGGGAGGATCGCAAGCACGCGTATGGAGATGCGTATTTGCGTGTCAGCGTTACGATCTCAGGCAATCAGGTCAGCTATTTTTACTACTACCTGCACGTCCCAGAAGTTTGGGAACGAAAATTCAGCACCATCCGCTCTTACAACGAATTGCTCGGGCGCATCGCCTTCGTATTCAATTCGTTTCTCATGTTCGCCGGCACGTTCATTCTCGTCTGGGCGATCACCTCCCGCAACGCACGCTGGCGCATGGGAGCAGTCTTTGGACTATTCATATTCCTGGGCTGCATAGCGATGTTCTTGAATGACTGGTCGTCGATTATCGAGGGCTACCAGACACAAACGCCCTTCCGCTCGTATATGATCTCCGCGGTTGCGAAGATGGTGGCATCGAGTTTTGGCGTCGGATTGATCGGCGTCTTTTTCATCATGGCTGGCGAAGCGATGTATCGCGCCAGCAATCCGATGAGGGTGGCGTTCGAGAATTACTTCAAATTTCGCCCGTTCACAACACTCGAGCTATCCAAAGGACTGCTCGTGGGCATCTGCGTATTTTGCATCGCCCTCGGCTGGGTGGTTACTTACTACATAATTGGTTCGCACTTCGGTTATTGGTGTCCGCTGGATTTCAGCGACTATCAGATCCTCAGCGCCGGCGTGCCTGCCTATACAGCCGTTTGCATCGGTGTGGAAGCGGCGATTAACGAAGAGTTTCTCTATCGAGTCATCGGCTTGTCATTGGCAAAACGCCTGGTGCGCAACTTCTGGCTGGCAAACTTGATGCAAGCTGCCGCCTGGGGATTTGCCCATAGCAATTATCCGCAAGAGCCGCCATACGCGAGAGGAATCGAGCTGACACTCTCCGGGCTGTTTTTCGGTTGGATAATGAACAGATTTGGTCTTCTGCCGTGCTTGGTGGCTCACTACTTACTTGATGCTTTTCTCACCGCCCAACCGCTGCTCACATCGGGCAAACCCGGACTAGTTGTGGAAGCACTGGTGCCGATACTGCCTTTCCCGTTGTTGGCGATATTCGCCATTGCACGCGCACGTAAGAAGCCGGATTTAGAAGAGCCGCTTCTGAACGAACATCTAATCCACCACAAAGAGCCCGTTCCTGAGGAAGAACAAGAGCGGCGCCACTTCGATTACGTAGCGATGCCGAGGCGCACGCGATTGATCTTGGCTGCAGTGATGGCGGTCTTCATGGCCACCGGGCTTGTTTTTACCCAACTCGTGCAAGACAAACGGATCGGCACCGAGAAGAATATTTCGAGCACGCGCACGCAGGTTATTCGCAAAGCATGGGACATTCTCGCGGCGCACGGCGTTAGAGCCGGAACCGCCACTTCGGGATGGCAGGCATCAGCAACTCTGACCGACGAACTGCAGTATGAGCAACTGCAATATCTCTTCGAAAAGCTCGGTTTTAGCAAAACAAATGAGTTAGCGCTCGCCTCGCAGAAAGGCTATTACTGGCGCGTGCGCTTCTTCAAGCCGATGCAAGCGGAAGAGTACGAGGTCGATCTGGATGAAAAAGGCAACGAACTCGAATTCGATACCACTCTGGAAGAGGACCAACCCGGTGCGACGCTGACGGAAGCGCAGGCGCGGACGCTCGCTGATAAGTACATCGCTCAGATTTATCCAAACTACAAACCGGAATTCGACAGCACTACGAAAGTCGACCGTCGGCATCGCACCGACTACAGCTTTATTTATAAGTTGCCTTCTCAGAAGGCACCGGATGCGGAAGCGAAGATCTCCATTCAAGTGAAGGGCAACGAAATTTCAGAGCTGGCGCGATACTGGGAGCTGCCGGATCAATGGAAATTCGAGAGAAGCAAGCGCACTGCCCGCGATACCGTTTTTGATACTATTCGCGCTATCTCGGCTGTCGCCATGATCGTGCTCATGCTCTGGTGGGCGATCGGGCTTTTACGGACGGGATACTTCCCCTTTCGCCCGGCACTCATCTTCGGCGGGGCGATGGCGCTGCTCTATATCCCCGATGCACTCAACGGGCTGATCGACGTGCTCATGAGCTATCACACCACGATGCCGATGTCGTCGTTTTTCATCAATCAGATCGTTCAAGTGGTAGAGATTTTGGCTGCGAAATTTGGGCAGTATGCATTGATCATGCTTCTTGCTCTTCCGTGTGCGCGCATCCTTGCACCGGGCACAAATCCGTTGTCGGTTCTTACGGCAACGCTGAGACCGAGCGCTGAGGAGCGCGGCACTCACCGAGATCTGTGGACTGATGCCGCCATTCTCTCGTACAGTTTGATAGCGTTCACTTTCGGCAGCACAGCCATCATCACCTGGGTGCGGGCGCTGGTATCGCCAGCAGTGCAGTTCGCCAACCTCGGGGGCATAGAGGCACTGGCAAATGTTTTCTTCCCCAGCCTTTCGATCATCAACGATGCGCTGTCATCAGGCATCAGTATGCTGCTCATGGTGCCCATCTGTGCAGGCTTGTATGCGAAGTATCTGAAACGGTTTTGGATCTACATGCTATTCGGGATCGTCTCCCTGTGCATTACCTATTCCGGTGAGCGGTACTGGCAGGAATTTCTTGTCGACGTCATCTCGGGATTGGTGTCGCTTCCTGTGGCGTGGCTGATTGTGGCAAGGCTGGCGCGGCAGAACATGCTCGCCTATATCATGTTCGGAATTCTAACCAGCATTTTCGGGCGCTTGCCCGCCATATTCGTGCACGGCATGCGTTTGTTCTCTACCGAAGCAATCGCATCGATCGGGCTCCTGCTATTGCCGGCAGTGTATGTTTTGATTCTGAATTTGAGGAAGAAACCGATCGCACCGGAAGACATCATCGCCGAGGTTTGAGTGTCACCCACAATAAATCTAGCTTTCGCGACGTTTCTGCCGTTCGCGAAGATGGGCATCAATGCTGCGCCTCATCTCTTCCTTGTCAGAGGATTTGGGATTACCTGAGTGGAGGAGAAATTCGGGCGGACCTCCCGCGCGTTCTATGAACGGCTTGTCTAGCTGTTGAGCAAGCCATAATTGACTATGCCTTGACGGATCGCGTCACTCTTATCAATTAACAACGCTGCACACACTTCCTCAAGTTTGCGGGCGTCATCATCACTCAATTTTGCAGAGATTGTGCTCACTGTTTTGCCTGTACTATGCCGTTTATCCAATGTCACACTCGGCTGAGGCGGACAGTGGACTGGACAAAGCCTCACCCTGTGCTATGATATTAATTGACCGGATGGACGGTTAATTAATTGTGCAGGTGGAGCTAGACCCATGAAAAGCCAAGCCAGTCATATTTCTGTAGAAAAAGACCTGATTCCTCCGCCGGAGGTCTACGACAAGATGCCCTCTCCGGACAGCTTGCTGGAAGATGCAGTGACGGCGCCGGCTATCAATGACGGGCTCAACATCTTTCCTTTTGACTGGCGCGTCGAAACGCCCAGACTGGCTGAGATTTACAACCAGTCACGCGATCCAGGTTGGTCGCCTGCTCAGCTTCCGTGGGATTCGCTCGACGTCGAATCGATGACCCTGGACCAGCGTTATGCGATTTCTTATTGGTTCGCTCTCCTTTCCGTCTTCGATGCGTCCGGACCCGCAGTGTTCGCGCGGGCGATGATTCACGCTTATGAAGTGCACGAAGAGGATCCAATCAGAAAGTGCTTCTTCGCAGTAACTCGCGATGAGATGAATCATGAAGAAGTCTGCGGCCGGGCAATCACCACACTCACCCCCAACGGTCCTCTAGGGTACGAGCCGCAAACGCCGCTGGGCAAATTGGCTCGCAATAACATTGAATGGCTGTATCACAACGGTGCTCGCTACTGGAGCGGCTACAAGAAAGCCGTCGAGCATTATCCGATGCCGATTCTTTTCAGCTCCTTCCTCTTTGGCGAAGTTGCTTCGTCGACACTGTTTCACAGTATGTACGAAAGCACCACCATTCCGGTATTCAAAGAAGCGTTCAAGCACATCGGCAAAGATGAAGGTCGCCATCTGAGCTTCTGCCTGGCTCTGCTAAAAGAAGTTCTGCCCAAATTGACCGAAGAAGACAAAGACATCATCACCAAGCAGATTCGCGCCGGTTTTGTTTTCTTGTCCGGCATTCTCTTCGAGCCCCCTGCAGATTTCTGGCATCTGCCCGATACCTTCATTCCAGCGCAACGGCTGTTGGATGAAGAAGCGCGCTCGGCTGGCTTTGGCGTTCTGCCTCTCGAGCAACGTAAAGAAAATTGGCGCACGGCGGTAGTTCGATTGAAAGCAGTGTTGGAACCGCATGGCATCAAGTTTCCCGCTTTGCCGGAAGTTGACATTGATGGTGAAACAGTTGCCTTTGACGCAGACAAGATTGTCCCAATCTTCTAAACTCGCGTGATGGCAAGACCACGCGCCGATGACTACGAGCTCAAGCGCCAGTCCATTTTGGACAAGGCGGCAGTTCTTTTCGCCGCCCAAGGATTCGCCAGCACCTCTATTGCATCGATTGCTCTTTACTGCAACGTATCGAAGTCGCTTTTGTATCACTACTATGATTCGAAAGAAGCGCTTCTCTTCGACATGCTGAAAACGCATTGTGCTCTTCTGGTTGAAACCGCAAAAGAAGCGGTGAACGAATCAGAAAAGCCGGAAGAGCAGCTTAGCAAGCTAATACATTCACTGCTCAGCATCTATATGAGTTCACGCGATAAGCATGTCATTCTGCTCAACGATCTTCACTGCTTGCCGAAAGAGCAGCAGGACGAAGTGCGCGATCTGGAGAGAGCGGTTGTCCGTGCGTTCAAGGAGATCGTCGGTAAGCTCAAACCTCAGATGGGTGCCGATGAATTGAGCGCAACTGCGATGTATCTAATGGGCGCAATCAACTGGACATACACTTGGTTCAAGCCGGACGGCCGCCTTTCCGAAGAGCGATTTGCCGACATGTCTACCACGTTGTTTTTGAGCGGCATCACTCAGAGCTGATCGAGCGAGGTTGAATGAGTTCTCGCTTTGCCTTGTGGCTCGAAAATCTAATTGTGCGATTTTTGCACCTTTTTAGTTCGCCTGACCAGCAGCGTCATGTGCTGGAGGTGCAGTTGAACAGCCTGATTGGGCAGGCTATTCGCGCCAGGAAAGAGTACGTTCAGAGTCTTGCCACCGAAATACAGTTGAGAAAACAACACGAGCAAAGAAAGCACTCGGCTGAATTGCTCGAGAAAAAACTGGCGACCGCTAAAGACAAAAGCAAACAGTCGATTATTGAAATGCGCGACAGGCATCTAGAATCAGCCAAGCACCTTGCGACAAGATTGGAAGAGCAAGAAGAGAAGACTTCGGCGCGCAAACAGCGCATGCAAGAGCAGGCTGAACAAGCTTATTTGAAAAAGCAGATCTATCTTGCATATCTAAAACAAAACATGCTTAAGAGCGGAACCGACGACGTTTATTCGTCGCTGATCAAAATCTGCGTCGCCGCTCTCATCGTCGGCTTCGCCTTGGCTGTGTGCTACAGCCTGTGGTTTTGACCCTACTTATGCTTCGCTGCTGCGGGCGTGCTTGCAACTGTGATTGTGTTGAGCAGGTCGTCTAGTTGTTTGTCGGCGATGCCGGCGTTCGGACCGGGTGCGTAGAAGCCGAACAGAATCGTGAAAGTTGATGATGGGAAAGCAACAGCACGCATGTAGCTGCGAATGCTGATCATTGGTTCGTCCATATATGTTGCGCGCTGAAGCGCCGCGATGTTTTTCTTGGCACCGATTTTGACGGTGGCGGGAAGAGCTACGGGAATCAACTTGCTCCAACTATTGCGACGCATCGCTTTCCATTTGATGTATTCGCTGGGCTTGCCTTGATTCATGCACAGTTGGTACATGCGACCATCTTCCTCCTTAAACCCCGCCTGTCCGCGGATCATGGCCGGTCTCAACATGTCAGGGATGGTATATCTCCACGACAGCAAGCGATCTTGCTCGAACGTATCGCGCGGATCTTGGTCGACGATCTGAGTCGGTGAAACAGATTTATGTTGATAGACTTGCACCTCGATTATCGTCGGCGATTTGTCCGCCCCTGGAGCGTAAAACCGCAGCAATGTGCTGCCCTTTCGAGTTGGGTCCGGGGTCCATGTGGAAGGATAGCTGAACGTAATTCCGTAATTGGAATAAGAAGTCAGTCCTGATGCCGTGGCAGCAGGAGTTGGAGCGGTCGGTTTGAGTGCCGCCGTTGGCAGTGCGCTGGCAATTGATGTCGGTTTGCTCAGCGCGTCTGCGCTGGCAGTGCTTGTTGAGACGGCTGTGTCTGAATTCGATATTTCGGCGCTGCGCCCATCGCTTTTTTGCTCATCACCTTTTGGCGCTGCCGGTTGTTGCGCGTCTTTGGTGGGCTGCGCATCGGCAGTGTTAGTCCCAGCCGTCGTCCTGCCCGCAACTGGTTGCGCGCTTTGCCTGGTTAATTTGAGCGCCGAAAGAGTCTGCTCTTGTGTGATTTTGCCGGAACCATACGCAGCAACGTCACCGACTGTGACATCTACTTCGTAAAACGTGTTCGGATCTCTTATGTCGTAAAACTGCACAACTGCGCGGGCAAGCTCGGAGTCAGTATCGAATGCTGTTTTTGCAACAAGCAGCGCGTCGATCTTGCAATCTTTCTCTGTCGACTGGTCGCCGCGATAAGTTGATGCCGTGAGCTCGGTTGAATTGATCACACAAGTCAACTTCGCTCCGGGTGGCAAGACCTTCGCCTTTATCACTGCCGCCTGCAACTGCTCAGCGCTAGCGCGAGCATAACTGTTGGGCGCAAACCCAATCACGCATGCAAAGCATGCAATCAAGACGGCGGCTCGGTTCTTACACATGGAGTCTTTACTATCCACTCGATTAGACAGCAACTCAGAGCATATCAGCATTGGCGTGTACAGAGATTGCCAAGTCGCAAAAACCTTTACATGCGCCTGGTTTCGTTGATTAAAACTGACCGAATGGATCGGTCTCAGGCGGACGGGGCGGTCTACTCGTCAGCTATGGCTAGAGCTTTCGTTCCATCTCTTCCAGTCGGGCGAGCCGCGCGCGAACGAGCTGCGACGGAAGCTCATGTTGCGCCGACAGGCGGTGGTTGTCGATCTCGCGCTTGTACTGAATTCGCGCGTTGTCCAGCAAACTGTAGGTTGTGCCGGTCAAATAACTGACGTTGCCTGCGAAGATCAACGAATTGGCGACTGGGCGCTCATAAGAGGCTGCAATCATTAGAGGAACACCGGTTCCAATCTTGCTGGCGCCCACGAAAAGACCTGAACCCATGTTTTGAATAGCGATTCGATCTCCACGTATCAGCGCTTGTGCATTGCGATCGAAGTGTCGAGCAAACTGTTGACCTGTTTCATCATACGCCCAAACGCGTCCCAGCACCGACGCGATGCGAGGATCATTTGATGTCTTATGACTGCGACAATATTCGCGAAGAGCATTGAGGTGCGCTTCGGTTCTAAATGTATCAACTTGCAGACTGTTCAACTGATACTTCGACAGATTGCGTTGTTGGATCTTACTGACTGCGGAGCTGCATAAGCGGCTCAAAATCGGATCGATCATGATCAGCCCGCCGGAGATCGTCGAAAGCAGCCCGGCAGAGACATTGTAATACCGCCTGTGATCGGACAGCGCTTTAAAGCCCATCAAGTTGCCACTGGCTCCGGTGGCGTTTTTGAAGATATCGAGAAAGTAGAATGCTTGTTGCTGTGCAATCCTGCTTCGCGCATAGAGCAGCGCATCTTCAAATTCGGCAAGCGGCAAATTTCTGTGATCGTTCAAGACGACGCTTTCCAGTTTGCGCATCTCAGTCAGCTCGTCGGGATGTTCTTCAATCAACTTGTCTCTGGCCGCGATTTCAGCATCGATGTTATTGAGCGAGTCGCGCACGTACGTTCTCGCTTGCGCGGCTGAAAATCCATGTTTTGACGCTTGTAATTTGTGATATCCGTTGAGCCCGAGTTCGATGCCATCGGCTCCGGCACCGATGACTTGTCCGATGCCCGGAGGCAGATTACTGCCGTTGGTGATGACGTTCTCGCTGAGCCCGCGAGATTGCCGCGCATGAATATGTGCACCGCGCTCAGCCACGCCGGTTATCAACCCGCCTTCGGTGCATCCGGAATTTATTTCCTGCAGCGAAAAAAAGCGCAGCCCCTTCCAACGCCCTTGCTTGGCCGATTCTATGCGGAAGTGGAGATTGAACTTCTCCAGCTTGATCTCGTTCAATAATATGTTGCGAGTCAACCTCTCGATCGCCGCATTTTGATCGATCGTCACTGGAGAACTGTTGGCAGCAGGACCGGTCCCCATGTTGTCAGGTTGAACCGCGAAAGCCGCTGATTGAGAACAGAAAATCAAAGCCGAGCATACGACTGCGTGAGCCATATTTTTCATCACTCGGCCTCCGTAATTCATCTCTATTCTACAAAAAGGATCTGCTTCAATCTTCCTTCCTAGATGTCGCCCGAAGCCTGCAAAAGGGTTAATGCCGCGCGCGTACGGCTTGTTTCGACAATTTAACTTCGTCCATCTGCCGCTCGCGGTTTCGCCACTGCGGATCAGCAACTGCGCAGCTCCTCTGACACTGGCGCTTTTCTTGTCTGTTTCCGCAGCCCGGGCGCCAGCGGATTTCTTGGCACTTTCTTGATCTCAAGAGCGAATTTTAATTCGCTAACTGATCTACTCTAGTGGCGGCCGCATTAAGTTGCGGGCAGAACCCAACTCTCAATATTTGACAAATGAAATATTTAAGAAGCCGAGAAATAGTCTTGATAGCGATAGCTGTCAATAGTTTGATTTCACAGATGCCAGCGCACGCTGACTCGATTGGCAGCGATTACCTCGTCAGCCAAACGTTTGCACAAGGTTTGCCGACTGACGATCAAGTGCAGCCGAAGGCAAAAGGCACCAGAAGCAAGACGCCTGTGGTGGCAGCCACACCGACCAGTTCAGAACAGGGCGCCAACTCCATGCAACTGCCGCCACATATTCTGTCCACCGGGACCGATATTCACAAACCAAACCTATCGCCCAATGCACAACAACTAGCCGACGAGCTCGGTTTGACACCGCTGTACGCTCGATTAGACAGAGTGCGCAATGCGACAGGTCGAGCGTCGGCAGACGAGCGGCTCGACGCGCTGGAGTCGCGAGAAGTGATCTCCGAAAAATTACGGCGTGCCGAGATGGAGGTCAACTTCGTGCTCGCGGAAATTTATGACGAGCAGAGTTTGTACAACGAAGTTTTGAGCTCTTACACCGGTGAGCGTGACAAGATTGTCGCCATGACCAACGCGGTCAGCTTCGGCACCAACGGCATTTTGTGGGCGGTCGCGGAAGGGTTAGACATCCCCACATACAGATATCCGCATTTGTCCGTGTCGTCGGGCGTCACTGGCATCGTTGCTGGTGTCATCCCCAGCGTCGCCTCCGCCATGACACTAAAAGAAGTCAACGGCAGGAAACATTCTGAACCCGCCGATCCAAATATGTTGGCGAAACTGTTCGATCGACCGATCACTGCGCGCAACGATTATCCGGATGGCGTCTGGACTTTCTTAGATACGATTCCAGCCGATGACCCGAAAGGGAAGAAACGTAAGGATCAAATGATCGACCGATGGATTGCTGACAAAAACCTGCCTTCATTCACCGATCGCGGTTCGAGTTCGCAAATCGATCTTATCACTAACTCAGAACCGCAGAAGAAGACAGTGACCATATCAGTGCTTTCCACGCGGCTTTCATTGCTGTCGCAATTGGCAGCTGAAACATTCAAAATGAATCGCTTGTTATTAGAGTTAGAAATGGCTCTCGACGGCAGCAAGCACGCGTAGTTAAAGCTAGTTCGCGTTAGCGGGCGCCTGCAAGGCGCCCCTACGGTAGGTCAGTGAAACCAGCTCGTACTGCGCATCTTGTTCGAGTTGCGATAGAGCCGGCGTTTGTGCGAAACTGGCTCGTCCCCCTAAGCTTGTTCGAGTTGGACGGTTCCGACGTAGGGGCGCCTTGCAGGCGCCCGTTTCTACAATTTCGTTATTACGGCGAGACGGGCTCGCCCTGGGTCGGATCTCTGGGCAACGATGATGGACGGCGATCGTGCTCGAGATGCACTTCACGCCCGTCGTTGAATTCTAGAACGGGATACATCAAACCGAAGTGATAAATCGTCCAGTCGTTGAGGGCGCCGCGCCGCACCACGTGCAATCTCAAGGTCGCTGACTTGAGATGCGGCAGCTCTGCTTCGACTTTGTCCGTCGGCACAGGCTTACCATCAGCATCAACAACGGCGCCCGCGTCTTTCGGTTTCAAATATTTCAATGCCTTCGCGCCCAAAGCTTCGCGCACCGCATCTTCGGTGCTCGCTTCGTCTTTCTCTTCGGCTGGTTTCTTCTCCAAGTCTTTAAACTCTTCTGCCGCTGTTTTTGGCAATGGCTCGTTCGGCGGCGCTATCGCTCCCGGTTTAAGACTGGGACGCATGCGCAGCGTGAAGCCTTTCCACGCATCTTTATCGGGATCTTTGAGAAATTCATCGAGTTGCGCTTGCGTCATCTTGTCGCCGTACGCCATGTTGAGTGGAAGAAATAGCGGCGCGTACACTTTATTGTCGAAAGCAATCGGAATGTCGATGGCGAAGTCTTCCGGTTTCTGCCATGGCGACAGCGCTTTGCGGTCGTTCTTCATGCGCGTCATGACGGGATCGCCGAAGGTGAATCTGTGCCCGGTCATAAATGCCAGGTTCGGCTCCTGCCCGGAGACATATATAAGATAGGAACCCCATCCTCCTTTGGCGGGGCAACGGCAAGTGTTGCCACCAAAGTGTTTGACCGACTTCGCCAAACCGCCGTCTCGAACGTCTTTGAGAAAGGCTACACCTTCCGCTCGCGGGTCAGCTTCGACGACAGTGTGCTTCCAGCTGGAGAAGACCAGGAAAAGAATAAAGACAAAGATCAGGGGAAACAGCACACGCATGGCGCAAATTCATGTTGCTAGCTGGGTTTAGCATAACACGTGCCGTCTCCCCTGGCGCATTACGCCGCCGCGTCGGTCGTTGCAGGTGGGGTGCCGTTGCCTTTGGGCTTGCGGTCGGAGAAGACAAAACGGTCGACCACGGCGATGAGCACAATCGCAAAGGCGATCCAGCATATTACGGTGATTCGTGTTTCATTGGTTGCTACGCTGCTGGCGCCGTTGAGACCGTTGAAGAGGCTAGCCATAGCTGCGGCCAGCAACGGCAAAACCATAACCGTCTCCTGGTCTCCGGCTTTCGTGGGAAAGATGGCCGGGGCTAAGAATGCCAGCAGGAGCGAACCGACGTTGAGAGCGCAAAGCAAGCTTCCGGTCGACTCTCCGTGCAGAAAGTAGTTGGCTGCACAAGGTAAGCTCGCGGTAGTCGCCAGCAGAATCGCGCACAACGTCTTGCGATTTTTTATGTCGCGAATGAACAGACTGGCGATGAGGATAAAAAGGAGACCCGCATACATAGCTGCGCTGCAGTAGGTGTGCATGAGGTTGATACCAGTGACGTTGTCGACGTACTGAAAAACGAAGCCCTGCAATAACACGCGCGTTACCCAGTACATCCCGGCGATCACGGCCGATCCTGTTGATGGACCGACTATTGAGGTGGCGGCGAGAAGCAAGACGCCTTGCATGCCGAACAGTCGTGTTGTGGCGAGTGTGGCGATGCCTACCAACAGGATGTTCTTCAGTGCGCGAGCCAAAGTCGGCTGCTCATCTACGTTTTTGTCCAACGCTTGCAACAAGTAGCCGACTAATATGCCGGCACCGACGACAGCGGCAAGAAGCGAAAGTCTGTCGAGGAGCAGCACTTTTGTGATCATGATGAGCATGGCGAGGCCGCCGGTCAGGCTCAACATGACGCGTTTCAAATAGATCGTGTCGTTGGGCAACAGCACCGGCTCGACCCATTGGAGGAAAGCCATGACCGTGAAAGCCGACAACACCAGCTCCTGGCAGTTGACTGCGCTCGCTGCCATTTCGGCAACGGAATAGTAGCAAGTAACCAGCCACACCACCGGGGCGGTAATGTCGTCGAGGCGCGACTCCGGCTTGTGCATCAGGTTTTCGATAAGTTTCCAAACTGCCAGCCCGGCCGCAGTGGCAGCCATGATAGCGGCATTTTCGGTTGGATGAAACAGACTGACGGTGACCGCTGCCATCAGCAGCAGCATCGAGCGAAGCTGTGGTTTTAAACCAATCTGACTGAGGAGGTAAGCCAACAGACCGGCGCCGGTAAAGTACATCCAGGCGTCGCCGATGGCGGCGGTTTCATTCACGTATTTGGCACCAAACATCAATGCAGCGATCGGCAGCACACTCAGCGCAAATGGGATCAGTCCGGTTTTGATTTGGCCGTACGTGAATGACTTGTACTCTTTGCCGCGGATCAGCTTGATGAGGAAGACTCCGGCGGTCACTCCATAAAACAGGAAGAGGAGCAGGTTCGGGTATGGCGATTTCATTGGTGGTGCTCTCCGAATGTGGTGATGCCGTAAACGTCGCTAGAGATAAATTTGGTTTTGTTGAACTGAGTGGACATTACTTGCACGGAAATTTGATCGCGGGCGACCTGCCTGACCGAGCGCGTGATCTCGGCAGGTTTCCAACCTTCGATGTGAGGATTTCCCCGCAGTTCGACGGTGACGTCGAACGGTGTGCTCTTTGTTATGATCTGTACTGGGCAATCTAAAGAATCGGCAAAGCGCAAGTCTGCTTGCCCGTACCAGACTGTGGAGTCCAGCCCCGGCAATGCAGAGCCGATTGTGCGCAGATGCGGTACGCGCTCCGTGATCTTCAGACCGGACCGCAGCGCATCTTGATAGAGCGCCGATGAGACGACGCATATGCCACCACCCATGGTGAAAGGTGCCTCTTTGCCCACGTAGGATGGTGCATTCAGATACCCGCGCCTGAACGTGCGCGGACCGACTGTGCGGTTGAAGGAGAACTCTGCGCCCCGGTCCAAGACGACACCATTGATTCGTGCCGCGGCGTTCTGTATGTTGATCCTCTGCTGCGGTGACAACTCTGCCAAGGAGACTCTGCTGGTGGCCAGAACCTTCGTAAACGGGCGATCGTACAGGTATCCTGCGAATAGCACTGCCGGCAGTGCCATGCTTAACAGGTAATTCGTGCCAGGTAATTTCTTCATTATCAATTACTCCGTCACTTTAAGCATGTCCAGCGCTGAGTAGCCATGCACGTTTTTGGTGTACATGCCCTCGATGCTGACCGGATCTACGTTGAGGTTGCCTGGTTGTTCGATACGCAGCAGAGTGTGAAACTCCGACTTGCCGGAAGGCAAATTGGTACCGAAGAAGACCATACGATCGTCGAGAATGTCCTGATGTTGCCACCAGGCTGCACCCCAATCGCCTTCGAAGTTGGACTGCTGAGCATCTTCAGCTTGCGCGTCGCCCTGCACGACCTCGGCGCCGCTGGGAAGCATCGCCTCCATCATCACGTAAGGAATGTTGATGGGCGACTCGACCTGCACTTTCATCAAGATCGTTTCACCGGCTGTGACTTTGCCGTCCGTGATTTCGGTTGTCTTGAAATGCATGCTGCCGTCGCTTGTCATGGATAAAGGGACGACGTGATAGAAGTGTCGGGTCAGCTTCAAGCCCGAGGGCGAAGCCTTCTCCGCTACCTGGTCGCCTGCGTGCATCTTGCGGAAGCAAGTCAGCAATCCGGTGTAATACAATCGGCCGGTGCCATCCTTCTTAATGGTCAGAGTTGACGGTTTGTCGCTGATTGGCACATCGAACGTCTGCTCCGGTTTGTACGTATTGTCCGGATCGAACGCGTAGTCGAAGAGCAACTTCTCGTTGAGATTCGCGTCGACTTTGAAATTCGTGGGCCATTTGCTGCGCGCATGCACCTCTTCTGCCAACAACGCGCGGAATACTTCCGAGGTTGTCTTTGTGTTTTCCCAACCGTCTTTGCCGTGCTGAATCAACAACCACTGCTTGATTGATTCGATTCGCTGCTGGTTATTGGGATCGGCTGCAAGAACTGCTTCCAGCGCCAGGGCAGTAGTTTCCGTGCCTGTATAACGGTAACTGTAGTCCCACACCTGGGTATAAAACATGCGTTTGTACATCGCTGGAGTGTGATCCCAATCCATATACTGTCCATCGACATTCGCCAGCGATACCAATCGTTGATACACCTTCTGGGCGTTGTCTTTCTGTCCGACATTTTCCAGCGCCATCGTCAGGTATGACAATGCTTCCGGCGGCAGATGATCGTAGCGGTTGAATACCCACGTGAGTATGGCTGGATCGGGCTTTTCGAACAGCGATATCGTGTACATCGTGCGCGCCAGATCAGTGTCGTATTCCCAGCCCCACCACCACCAGTTTGACTTCACCAGATCCGGGCGAGACAACTGCTTTTCCAGCTCGACCGATGACTTCTTGAGATACGTAACTCCGCCTGTGATCCACTCCTTGTGTGGGTCCGCCGGCTTCTGCGTGTGGTTGAGTTGGTTGATACCATCCAGCACCAGGCATGTCAGATACGGTTGGCTGTCATCAGTCTGCCACCATCCCCAACCGCCGTCGGCATGCCGGTATCCTGCGAGCTTGTCGATCGACTTTTTGTAGACCTTTTCAAACTTCGCAGACATCTTCGGGTCGACTGGCAGACCTAACGTTTTGTGCAGAGTCATCGCCACTATCGATGGTTCCATTCTGCTCATGGTTTGCTCGGTGCAACCATACGGATACTCGATGAGTGAGTCAAAGCTGCCTAGCACGGGTCCGATTGAGGAGCTTGCCAGACTCACTTTGTACTTTGCCGTGCCCTTAGCCGTGTCTGCGCTGACGCCGATCGGCAATTGGACAGAGTCGTTTTCGCCGGTGAGCAAACCGGACTTGATCGAAAACGCAGGAATTCCCAGCGGTCTGATCGGAATCTGCTGCTCGAGTGCATCGCTGGCAGTTTGTCCGATCGCTTTGATCTTGATCACGCCAGTGCCTGGTTGTGTGATCGTTACCGGCCAGGAGAATCGCTGTGCTTTATCCGGCGCCACCTTCAAAGTTTGCACCAGATCGGTTTTGGTGCTGAATTCAGGCGACGGCGTCAGCGTCAGTTTGATCGATTGCGGCTGAGTGGTGTAGTTGTGCACGACAGCCGTGATCTGTCCTTTGTCTTCTTGCGTGAAGAATCGGGGCAATCCCAGACGAACGATCAGGTCCTGGGTCACCGTTATTTTTTGTATGGCCGCTCCGACGTCCGTATCGGTATCGATACCACGCACGGTGGCGCGCCAGGTGGTCAAATTATCCGGCATCTTCACCGAAGCGATGGCGATACCGTCTTTGTTTGTCGTTACTTCCGGCAGCCAGGCTGCCGTGTCTTTGAAGTCTTTTCGCACCTTCGGCTCGGTCTTGTCGGGACCGCCCGAATACTCTTCCGGGAAGGAGCAAGATGTGACGACAAAGTTCGAGCGTCGGCTGTAGAAGAACTTTTGAATATTCTCCGTCGTGTCAGGACGGATCGCGTAGATACTTTCGTCTACTACTCCCAGGGACAGCTCCGTATTTGGTGCCGGCTTGCCGTCGGGATGAGTGGCTTTGATCGTGTACTTGACGATTTCACCTGGTTTGTACTTCTCTTTGTTGCTAGCGACCGTCACGTTGAGGAAGTTCTGCTGTGGCGACACGCGAATCATCTTTTCCGTCGTGTAGAACTGATGTTTCTTCCCAACAAAACAGACGCTGATGTATGCGTTCGGAATGTAGGTTTTGTCGATGGGCACTTCGACTAACTGCGCGGTAGAGGTGATCGGAACAAGTTTGTAGCTGTAGATCTTGTTGCCTTCAACAGAGACCAGCGCTTCTACGCCCTCTTTCCCCGATAATGGCGAACTCACCATTATCTTTGCGGTTTCACCCGGCTTATAGACGCGCTTATCGAGTTTGACCTCGAAGGCGCGCTTCTGTGCTTCTGCGTCGCTGGATGCGACGTATGGATATCTCTCGTTTGCTATCCAGATCGATGTTTCGCCAAATGCCATATGGTTGCTCTTGTCGTCGCTGGTGGCGATTATGTAGAACGAATCGCAGGGCCATTGATCTTTGGAGGTGAACGAGACTTTGGCTTTGCCGTCTTTATCAGTGACCGCCGTAACGTGCTCCTGCTCTTGCATGTCTCTTGAGGGCAAGTCGTAGCGATAACGATTGAGAGTGACTTTGATCTGCTGGTTGGCAACAGGTTTGCCGTCGTAGCCGATGGCAGCGATATCAGCGTCGAATGTATCGCCTGCTTTTGCGACGTAGTTCGATGGTGTGACGAACAACTCGAAATCAGCGGGCGTGACGAGCTCGGAGCCGCTGCCCACGACCGTCATGCGTGTCATGTCGGTGACTTCCGCCTCGATGCGATAACGCTTGTCGCCGTAATCGTAGTCATACGGTTTGTTCAGGTCACGTGTAGCCGGAGTGGTGTCATACGTGATTGTGGCTTCACCGTTTGCATCAGTCTGAACATAACCGTCTGAGATGAAATCTCCGCCGCCGCCGTAGCTGGCGTACCAGTCAGAGCCGCCATTGTCGTCATCGCCCCAATCATCGAAGAATTCGTAATACTGGGGGCGGGGCATCAGGGAAAGGTGCGTGCCATAGTCAGGCGATTTATAAATCGAATATTTCACCTTCGCATTCGCAACGGGGCCGCCGAAGTAATAGGTGGCTTTCACTTTCGCCTCACCTTTTTCGCCGGCAGTGATGCGCGTTGCCGTCGGTGTCACGTCAACTTGATATTCAGGCTTTCTATATTGCTCGACTTCGAAGCCACCGTACGATTGCGTGCCGTCCGGCAACGTTGCGAGCACCTGGTAGTTGCCCGTTTTGTCATCATCGGGAATGTGAACCGATCCATGAAATGTTCCATGATCGTTTGTCGTTGTCTCGAAGGTCGAGATGGCATTGTTGTCGGGATTCTCTACCGTTATTGTCAGCTTCTTGCCTTTACCGGGGTTGATCAGACCGACTGTTCCTGCCTGCCGGATGATGCCTTTGAAATTGACAGTTTGTCCCAATCTATAAACTGGGCGATCGGTATAGAAGTAGGTTTGATATTGGTTGGCGCGACCTTGATAGTAGTTGATACCATCGTATGCGGTCGATCCGGCGTGGGTTCCATAAACCAGATAACTGTTGCTGCTGCTGCTGTCACCGCCAGACTCGTCATCTGAAGTATCTTCATCCGACGATTTCTTCTGGATTTGCACCTTCTGGTTCAGTTTGATGGTGGCAAAGCCTCTAGCGTCCGTAACCACCGTCTTGCCTAACGGCGTCAATTTGTCTTTGTCGTCAATACCGATGCTTGCTCCGGCAATCGGACGCAGAGTGTTCAAATCGATCGCGCGCACCAGTGTCATATCTGGTGCCTTCTTCACGATGATTCCCATGTCGGTGACACTAAAGGACATGGCGGAAAACTTCTCGTCTTGCTTGTCCATCGAGTTCATATCGACGACAGCAACATAATCGCCCGGCGGTAGCGGCTTTCCGAATTGAAAGTTCTGTCTGCCTGATTCTTCGGTACTGGGCTGTATATCGCGGTCGAATACGGCAACAGCTTTTTCTTTGTCCGGCAAGGGGCTCTCTTGAGTATCGTTGCCGTACGAATCAAAGGTGAGGGAGAAAACGTCGTTGAATGTATAACCTTTTTTCTTGAGCACAGGATCGCGCATCAATTTGAGTAGGTTTTCCTTGTACACCGACACTTTTATATGACCGGCACCCGTATAATCCGCCCACAGCAGCGGCTTTTCCTTTGATGTGTATACGCGAACATTGGATGCGATGGAAACGCTTGGAGTGACGAGAGTCATCTCGATCGGATGATGGATCGAGGTGACGGCGCCTTCGCTCACATACAAGCCTTCCGAGTATTCGGTGTTGAATCCGGGCGCGCGCACGCGCAATTGATACTCACCTTCGGGCAGTTGATTTACTTGAAACGTTCCATCAGGTTTGATCCATACACCGCGCTCGTCGGAGTTCGGTCCGCGTGGACCGATTGCTACCGCTGCTACCGCGCGATTCTCCAGGTTGGAAGCGAAAAGGTGAAACCCCTCTTGCTCGAAAGCCACTTCTCCAGCCAGGGAGCCAACCGGCTTCGTCAGGTAGACCCCGAGGATAGCCAGTGCGAACAGTTGAAAAGTCAGAAATTGCCACGAAAGAAAGAAGTTCATGGCGCTCTTCTCGTAATCTTTATTTGTAAACATCGGCGCGTAACCTGTAGAGCTGGCAGGGTTGATTCACAGGGATTCCGGCTTTGAGCTTGCACTGCACGAGTTGGTAGTGCGCGTCTGCTGCTTCGCCGGGAAGCAAGACGGCACCACGCCCGCCGGAGCGAACTAAAAGCCCGAATCGAAGAGCATTTGTTTCGGACATATCTTCGATAGGTTCGACAGCGCGAATGACAGTTACTTGAGGCTTCAACTGCTTCCATTCGCTTTTTAGGACTCGTGGGTATCGATATTCTTTTGTTAATGCGTTTTCGGTCGTGTAAATTGTCGACCTCACGAGATTGCTGCTTTGTGCCGTGAGAGAACCCCAGCATGCGCGCGTCTTACCGTTTTTGCTCAGCGTGACGAACAGTCCCGCCGGCTCTTTGTAGTCATCGGAAACAGGCATGGCCTGCGCCAACTCCTTCAACGATTTATACTGCGACTCGTGAAAATGTATCGCCAAAACTTCGCGAGCCACCTGAGGCAGTGCGACATGTTCAGGCGCCATCTGTGTTGTGGCCAACGAGGGTACGTTCAGCATCAAAATTGCCACAGCAAAAATTAGCGTGAGCAAGCGCATCGAGCACCCTCGCAAGTCAGGCGAATGTGTTTACCTTTGCAACTATTATTCAATTTGCGCAGTAAACTTGCTACCAGGGCGTGTTGAAATATCGTCAGATCAGTGTCAAGCGACTGTAAAAACGCCACAGGCGCTACAGGTGTTCTCAATCTTGAGCTCTCCCGACGAAAAACCTAATTCTATCGGACGGCGTCGCTTTATAAAATCGCTGTTTGGATTAACTGCGGGCATTTCCGAGGGTGAGACCCCGTCCGAGGCCGCCAAGCCTTCGCCTGGGACCGGCTCTGCTTCTGCCAAAACATCGGGCGCTTGTTTTCTCTGGGCCGACCTTAAAACTGGATTTGTCGGATTCCCGACCGGTTTGCGAGTGCCGAAGGGTCCGCCAGGATCGGTTATGAAACTGGTCGCCGCCACCGCGATTATGGAAACCGGTGCGCTCGATCCAAATAACAAAGTCGATTGCAAAGGGCACGCGACAATCGACGGTGAGACATTCCATTGTCAGTTTCCGCACGGACATGTCGATCTCACCCATGCGATCGCGATGTCGTGCAATTCCTATTTCGTTAACGCATCGAAGCACATCTCTTCGCAAGCGTTTTTGCACTTCGCCGAAAGGTTAGGGCTGAAGGATTCGGTGGCGCGCATGCCCGTCGGTATTTTTCCTGCCGCCACTCATGATCCCTCTTATACATTTATATTGGGATTGAATGAAACGTTTCAGCCTAGCGCCCTGCAATTATTGAGGCTGGCGGCGTTGGTCGGTTCTAAGGGCGACCTTCCATTCCTGCGGCGCTCTGATGATATGGAAACGCCTGACCCGCCGTTTCGAGTGCAGTTGCACGAGGCGACCTGGCACCGTCTGCAACAAGGTATGGAAATGGCCGTGCGCGACGGCACCGCAAAACATCTCGACCCGGAAAACAAAATGCACATCGCTGCGAAAACCGGCACGTCGATTCATGGCAAGAAATTTCAATCCTGCATCATCGGCTACTTCCCCTACGACAAGCCCGGCAACGCATTCTGCATCTGGTCACCCACCGGCACCAGCCAAGAATCAGCCGTGCCGCAAGCACACCAGTTTCTCTTCTCGACGACGTGGCCTTAGGTGCGCGGGACGATCCTGGGGCGTCGGCTTTACCGTAGGGGCGCCTTGCAGGCGCCCTAAGCGCTTCAACGATAAAGTAATCCTATAGACTACCAGTACTTAAACGAAGGTCGAGCGATGATTTACGGCAAGCGCACAATCAAGTTTCTCATCGCATTCATGTTTTTTGTTACCGGCCAAGGCGTGTTCGCGGCAGCAACAACTCCACTCAAATCCTCGGCTGTCCTTGTGCAATACCGCAACGGAACTGATCTCGATGAGTTTGAAAGAGAGGATGCAGGCGCATACCCGGAAGGTGATTCCAGATGGTCAACCGCCTGGACAGACGGACGAACTTTCAAGACCAAACCTGGATTGTTTATTCTCAAGGGCAAACAGTTGTACTCTGTCATCCCGAAATGGGCCACGGCGCACAAGGGATCGAAGGCTTATCTGAGCTTGAAACCAATTGACGGCGGAAAACCGATTCGAATCTGGGAGGCAGAATCGGACGACTATCGCGGCGCACCATACGACAAGCAAGGCTGGGGGTATGTGCAAATCAGCGTGGTCAGTGTTTGTGGTGATATGCTTGGATTGTCGATCTGGACTGGTAATGGCATCAGATCCAACGATGATCGCAATTTTGGCATGTGGAAGATCGCAAATAAGCTCTCTTATGACGGAGAAGTGAAAGGTTTCGAAGTATCGAAAGACGATTTGAAGAAAGCTAATGAGAAGCTGATGCATTTGGACGGTGATGAACAAGCAACGTCTGATGACACAGTCTCTGATACAAGCCGGATAATCGTTGCGCCACACAAAACCGGTTGGGCAGCAGAGTTCGCCGAGTTCTCTGACCCCACCTCGCCTTTCTTTCTCTACATTCGCGTACCAGTTAAATCAAAGCGATTAGATGCCTTTTCAGTCACACCGGATTATGCGAAAAAGCAATTTGGATTGCCACCATCTGCGTACGACGTTTTGAATGTTTCACCGGACAAAACATCAGTTGTATTCGCTAAAAGCCATATGCTTTACTGGAAAACAGGCACCGCCAAAGCGCACATGCTCGGCCAAGTCGGCGACATCCGCGGCTTCCAATGGCTGCCTGCAGGCACTGAAGTATTGCATTGATTTGCCCGAGTGCGTCCGTTCGAAACCGGCATGAATGGCTCCGTATCGTAGGGGCGCCTTGCAGGCGCCCAGGGCGCTGCAAGAGACGATATAGCCCAAACCCAACAGACTCGAAAGTGTTGATTGACGCATCGAAGTTGAGGCGTGCCCATTAAGATGGGAGCATGCTAAAACGATTCATGAGCGTTCTGCTGCTGTTGATAGTATCGCTATCAGCTGGCATCGTGCACGCTAATCCAGAGCTGGATTCTCGAATACAGTCTGTACTTAGTTGGCTTCCCTCTGATACAGAGAGCATCTCTGTACTGCGCGCGCCGATTACTTATGATCTTGACTCAAGCCAACCGGTTGACCCAGAGTCAGTCTATCAATCGCCCTTTGTATACTCTCTGATGATCAATGCGGAGCGCGATCCTATCGATGGCGGAATTCGAGTGCCATTGTCCGATGTTTTGCTTGCTGTACAGTGTGCTGGTAGGTGGAACACTGGCGCAGCGAATGATAATGCGGTCAGTCGACCATTGGCTTACATCTTATTTCTGAAGCAGGATGAAACACGCGATGCGAAGGTTCAGCGGGCTCTGCGGCTACACCCTCATCGCAAGTATTCCGACGCTGGATATACGGTCAGTGAGCTGAGCCTTCAGGACGAGGAAGACAAAGACCATCCGCCTTCGATTATTTATAAGTGCCTGCCGCAATCAGGGGTGATTGTCGAAGCGAATGACTCTAAATTTCTGCATACTATTCTCGCCCAAATGAGCACTGGGAGCAAACAAATGCGAGCGCTACCTGATAATTTGCCTGAATGGAAACAGGTAAATACTCAGGCTCCGTATTGGGGTGTTCGACACTTTCAGAAGAATGATCCGACTTCGCCTTTTGGCGATCCCGCAATTATCGGTGCATTTTTCCAACACGACGATCAAGCCAAGGGAATCACGTTTTCATACGATCCAAAGATCGACGTTCTCGACGTCGGTTATCTGTCCGAAAACCCGAATATCAAATCGGTTGTCGATTCCATGGTGCATGCAGAACACATAGCTACGAAGTGGGGACCGACCTCGGTTCAAGAACCTGAACAAAGGTCGGTGCACTTTCAATCCACTTCCCCTCCGAAAAGCTGGAACTCCGCTCTATTCTGTGTTCACGCTTGGATGGGATGCCCTCTTCCGTGGCCGTACGGCGGCTAAGACCAACACCTACACTAGAATTGCCGCTTGACCACCGCCCCGTCAGGAGTTAGCCTAGAGGCATGTGATGTGGGGTAGGTCGTGAACTCACCACTGATTATTCAACCAAAACTTGTCGATTGTCGGACTGTCTCTGCACTTGCAATCATATTTCTGGTCGCGTTTGCGAATTGGTTCTACTACGCCGATCTTGGGGAAGTAACCTGGCGTGGACTATGGCGTTCTGGTCTGCTCGCCAAGGAAGATGGTGATTTTGCGCTTGCTGAATCGTGTTGGCTAATGGCAGCGGCGGCTCAGCGTTCGGAGCCATCGGACGACAGCTTGTGGTTGCAGGCGCAAGACAAATATAGAGATCTGATTTTCACGCTGCATTGCCATCGAGACCGTCGTGCGGTCATTAGGGCTCGGATCGCATCGGACCTTGCCACTTATTATGATATCCATTCTCGATACGCGAATGCTGAGATTTGGTACGCGGAGGCCTGCAACACCGCGATGCAAGCTTATGGCGCCAAGAGTCTTACTTATGCAAACCAACTGTTCGATTATGAGCGCTTTTACGAAGCGCAAAATCGAACTCATGAAGCTGTTGAAGTTATGCAAAAACGAGTTCAAGTGATGTTCAAGCGTGGAGACCCAGATGACGCCGCTCTCGCCTTGAATGAACTAGCAATGTTGCACGAAGCAGAGGGGAACCCAGAAACAGCAATAAAAGAATACACGGTTGCGATAAGACTCGTGAAGAACAACCATATTGCTCGCGCGGCGATGATGAACAACCTTGGCCTTACCCTTCATCATCTTGGACGTGAAGTCGAGGCAGGACAAATGTTCAAGCAAGCTTGGGAAAGGAGAGCGTGCGCATTCGGGGATCAGTCTGGCATCGCCGCAGACAGCATTTTCAATTTGGCGGAAACGTATCGTGCTAGGAAAATGTACTCAGAGGCTGAACCTTTGTTCAAGAGAGCGATCTTAGCGAGCCAGCGAAATTTGCGCTCTCCTTTATACTCCGCCCTGTTAGACCAGTACTGGAGTGAGAACATTGCGCACATACAGAAAAACAACCAGGAGCTGAGCGAGATATGTGCCGCGCAAGGTAAATTCGCTGAGGCGAAATCAGTGCTTGCAGACTGTCGCAAGTTTATTATCGAAGCAAGTCGCGAACGCCGGGCTCGACGCATTGCAGCTGATCTAGCGCTGCAGCACTAACGGCTTCTCATTCCCTGGACGTCTCGATTGAAGACATTCTGAAAGAAATTGAGAGCAAGCCCGAAGGCTATCCTTCCTTAGACACCGAAATGTTTGCAGCTATTGTCTAGCAATGTTAGCCACTTCGAAGTAGACGCCTTGCCATTCGCTGCAGAGGCTGCTGAAGACTTGTTTGCGGATTTTTTTGAGAAGTGCGCGGGCTTCTTTCTTTTGACCGCTGCGTGCGAGGAAGCTGGCTTCGGTAAGACAGTTTGGGACGTCTAATTTGCCGTCTACCATCACGCAAGTTCGGTTATCCTCCGCGAATTTTCGGAAGAAATTGGGATACTCTTTGTCGTTGACGGCGAGATCGTTGTCTTTCCACTCATAGATTGTTGGCATTTCGATGTCGGAGGGGAAGCGAGAGTAAGTGACAAGTTGATGCGCCTGCGGACCGCCAAGGTGAAGAACCTGTGAATATTCCCAGCTCAGTTTCACACCGGTTTGAACTTTGTCGTGATCGATCCAAATGGGATCAGCCAGCTCCCATGTTGCACCGTCGTTGCGAAGTACTAGAAAGACTTGATCACCTTTGTGCTTCCAATCGGCAAAAGAAATTATTCTGGGATTGTATAGTTCGCTAGATAACGTTTCCCAGATTACCCGCGGCTTCGTTGGATCTTTCGTTTGGACGACGACGATGCGAGAGCTGCGACCGGATACCGGATCCATTTGAGACCAGGCTATCAATTTGCGATCGCCGTCTTTGTCTAGATCCTGGATGGCGAGTTCGACTTCGCCGAGTGGAACGATCCCATCAAGCCAGTCAGAGCGGTGCCCTGGAATTGTCTGTGCTGGAGGCTGATGAGCAACGGAGTTTGGGGATCGGAAACCGTGCCACAGCCCGGCAACGCAACAGAACAGCGCTACAATAGTTCCGATGCTTGCCCAGCTGTGCTTATGCGCAGTCAAGTCGCGTCACCTGGTTGTTGGAACGTCATCTTTGAAGGGATATGTCGCGAATAGCGTGGGTCCGAGTCCCAGATAGGGGTCGTCGAGGTCGACGTGCAGGACTGATTTGTACAACCATGAGGTGATGTCTTTGGGCTCAGTCGTGCCGGAGAGAAGTCTTTCGTGGATCGCTCTTCTTCTCACGGCTTCGTTGTTGATTGTGTCGGTAACGAGTCCTTTGAGTGCGTCTCGTTCGTTGCCTAATCCGGGATATTCGGCATTGAGAAATGCTTGCACATTTTTGGTATCGATATTGGCTTGATTGAGAATGACTTCCTTCACTGGTCGTTCAATTAGTGCTTTGCTGAAATCAGGAACCTTGAAAAATCCTTTTTCGTGCAAAACAAGAATTTGTTTGTCGTGATATTCCCGCATCTTCACTAGGTCTCTCAGACCTATTGTCTGTACACGAATTTCATCGAGCTTTTTTATGTATGGTTCGGGTGCGTACATGCCGGGCAGTATGTCCAAAATGTTGCCGTCTGCGTTGCAGACAAGGGAGGCAATATTGCCGTGGAGCGTGCGCGTGATTTTGGTGCCGTAGCCGAAGTCGATCTTTACGATCGGGACCGGACGAACTGATTTCCATGCCGGCTCGAAATTGGAGTTGACGTATGCTGCAAGAGTTTTGTCCGAGAACAACACGGTTCTCGCCAATCGCGCGTTCGTTCAACAAAACTTGTCGTCGAGATTTCCCAACATCTCGAAAAGAAGAATAGGTTTCCCCGACGATGCTGAAGCTTTCTTCGCTTCGTCAAAACTCGAATGCCACTTAACTAGACCAGGGACTACTCTGGGATTGTCTGGGTCCACCGCGCAGGTTGACTCCGCTGTGTCCGGCGCGACAGATGGAATTTTGGCCGACGGCGGACGCATTGCCAATTCTTCAGCGGAGACTATTGGTGCTGAAAGCGCGACAAAAATCGCAGCCAGCGCGATTGGCAGGCTTTTATACATAGGTAGGTCCTCACACCTTCACCATTGAGCTTTATTAGCATAGACTTGGTGCGAGTGAACCGACCAGAGGATTAACCCCAGATCTTGTTCCGCACTGAGCGAAGCCACGCAGGCGCGTGGCGCTCCGCACGTATTTGTCGTTTACGCCGCCGATGACTCGTACTGGGCGAGATCGGACGCGATGGTAGATGCCGGTGTGGCATCTTCGTCGCCTTCACCGTCGCCGATGTCGACCATTGACACTACGACTCCGTTCGAGTTGACGATAGCAGAACCTGAACTACCCTCTTGCACGCCCATGTTACCGAACTCGTCCATCGTGCGGTTCGGGTTGTCTGCGACGCTGTTATCGGTTACATCAAGCGCGCCAAACGTGGTCGTACCTTCATAATTCCCACTGTTGACCACGATATTCGAGTCACCGTTAGGATGTCCGATTGCAGAATCTGTCGACGTTATGTCGCTGCTGTCTCCGAGGGACAGACTGCTGAACGAAGTATTGCCTGCGCCTTGCACTTGCAAGAACGCAACGTCATTAGAGGCATCAGTGTAAACAACGTTCGCGTTGTAAGTCTGTCCATCTGCAGACGTAATCTGCACCGAGTTAGCGCCCTGTACGACGTGGTCATCCGTAGCGATCAAGCCGCTCGAGTTGACGAAATAACCGGAGCCAAGCGACTCTTCGCCGCCGCCGTCGTTGGCAGTGACTTGGACCGTGGCTGCTTCTGCGTTGGAAACAGCTGATGAAGCGCTGCCTGTAGTTGCAGTTGTATTGCCGGTATCACTTCCCGCAGTCGTACTACCAGTTGACGTGCTGCCGGTGTCGCTTCCTGTCGAAGTGCTACCGGTACTGCTCCCTGCGTCACTTCCCGCGCTGGTACTGCCGGTCGCGCTGCTACCTGTGTCGCTGCCCGCAGTCGAGCCGGACGTCGTCGAGCCGTCGCCTTCGCTCGCTAAAACATTGCTTGCTGCGTTTGCGACAGCCGACAAATCAGACGATGAGCCGCCAACCTGCGAAAATTCGGTTTGGGCAGCTTGCAGGAGAGATGCATTATCTGAGTAATTGCCGTATGCCAAATCATTGTATAGAAGCTGTTCGAATTCAGAATATCCTGTTGAGCTCATGCTGGATTGTGCGGCTAGTAAGACTTGCGCCAACTCTGGATCGGTTTGTTCCAATGCTGTGATAAGGGGATCTGAACCGCTCGCGGTCGACCCATCAGACCCGGAATCGGATCCGGTGCTTCCGCTAGACCCGTCCGATCCGCTGCTCGAGGACGTGCCACTGGAACCGTCCGATCCGCTGCTGCTCGAGGATGTGCCGCTGGAACCGTCCGATCCGCTGCTGCTCGAGGACGTGCCGCTGGATCCGTCTGAACCGCTGCTCGAGGACGTGCCGCTGGATCCGTCCGATCCGCTGCTGCTCGAAGCCGTTCCGTTGGATCCGTCCGAGCCGAATGTTGAAACAGCGGAATCGCCGTATTCACCAATGGTCGTCTGAGTGGCATTTTGTGCTGCCGCCACATCCGATGAGGAGGCGCCGCTTTGCGCGAACTCATAATTCGAAGCGTCTAATAAAGATTGGTCATCCGGGAAGTCGCTCGAGGACCAGTTGGAATAAACGGTTTGCTCGTATTGCGAATATCCGGACGAGCTCATTTGCGATTGCGCATTAGTCAATTCTTGTGCCAAGACCGGGTCGGTCTCGCTTAGCTGCGAAACGATCGCATCTGAACTGGATGGGCTGCTCGAGCTCGTTGCTGCATCACCGCTCGCGGAGCTGGTCGACGAGGAGGTGCTGGTTGCTGTATCCGAACTAGTGGACGTGTCGTCGCACTGGTTCATAATGCTTTGGGCTGATCGACCGCTTCCACCGCCTTCCCAGACATTATCGAGGTTCATCGAGTTGCGATCAAAACCGTGCTTCGAAGATTGTTGATTTACAGGGCTTGAACTCATAGAGCTCTCGGAATTCGAAAACATCGGATTCATCGACAGTTCGGAGTTGCCACTCTGGTGACCCCGGTCGCTCGCGCCTGACGGAAATACCTCATCGTACTCACCGCTCTGATAGCTGTCCCGTGAAATTGCGCGCTGCGGAGAATTAGTAAATGATTGATCGAAGGATTGTCCTTCATTCGATTCGAGTCTTGGCACTGAAGACATGGTTTAAAACCTCGGGACGAAACTCTGGCAATCAACCCTCTAACGGGAGACTTTCGGTGCTCACATAGTGCAGCAGTTGAGTGAAGTCATTATTTGAGTCGTGTAAGGACGTCTTTACGTGATTGTGACAAAAGCGTGACAGGAAGCCGTTCTTCGCGTTTCTAACTTGCATGTGGATGCGTTGCGAAACGACGAAATCTGACCTGGAGCCATTTTTTTGGTTCAGCGTTTGGACTATTTGGGACGCGGAGTAAGATATCTCAGTCTGCTTGATGGGAGCGACTTAGATGTTATCGATTTAGAAAATAGGCGGAAAGTAGCCCGAAATGTTATGCCGAATACGTTCAAGCGTGACAATTTCGTGACAGGTTTACCACTTGCAATCCATCTAAAAGGTTTGGTTTTCATTCCTGATACCATAGCCGCGTGGTGGTCCGTGCTGAGGTTGACATGTTTCGAACGACTGTTTTTGCTGTCGCATTGTCCGCGTCGATGGTGGCAGTCCTGCCATTTATGCCTTCGGCATCTGCTCGCAGCGAATTTGACGATTGCATCGCTAGGCTCGCCGATCATCCCAAAGTCGGACGGCTCGGTGTAGGAGTGATAGATTTGGACCTCGGCAAATCATACCAATATCATGGCGAGCAGCGCTTCCCACTGCAAAGTGTTTTTAAAGCACCGTTGGCGGTGGCCGTGTTGGAGATGGTCGACAGCGGAAAATTATCATTGAGGCAAAGTGTCACGTTGAAACCCTCGGATATGTCGGTTGCGTACAGTGAGATCGCAGACAAGTTTGTTGCGCCGGAGCAGCAGATTACAATTGCGGAGTTGATCGAAAAGTCGGTTCAGGAAAGCGACAACACAGCCGCTGATGTATTGATGCAATTGGTTGGTGGGCCAGATAGAGTCAATGAGGTTTTTGCCAAATACAAAATTCGCGGTATAAGTGTCGACCGATATGAGCGGCAGCTTCAACCCTCGATTTTGGCTCTCCGTCCATATCAACCAGGAGAAACGATCGATCGCGCGAAGTGGCAGGAGGATAAATCGCATGCTACCGGTGCAGCCGCGCGGCGTGCATTTCGCTACTATCTCGAGCATGATCATCGAGATTCTGCTACGCCTGCAGCGATGGCTCTCTTCTTGCAAGAATTGTATCTCGGCGAGTTGCTCAGCCCGGAGTCGACAAAATATCTGATTGACATAATGGCAGCGACAAAAACCGGCGTTCACCGCCTAAAGGAGGGGGTTCCAGCGAATTCAGTTCTCGCTCATAAAACAGGAACGGGGCCCGATCTTGATGGTATCAACTCCGCAACTAACGATATCGGGATCGCATATGTCTCAGTTAATTCTCTTCCGGAAAAACGCAAATTTGCGATCGCAGTCTTCCTCAGCGGCTCTCGGTTATCGGAAGATGAGCGTGACGCCGTTATACGCGACGTTTGCCGTTGCGCTGTAGGGCAAATCGTGGAGAACTCACGTAAGTAATCGTCTTGCCTGTTACGACAAGAGTTTCTGTTACGACAAAAATTCCTGAACTGCTTCTGTAATGTCGAGATCAGTTTCGAAAACAACATCTCGGCAGAAAGTTCGATCACTTAGCGAGTGGATGCGCCAGAACATCCGTAAACACCGATGAGGTGCTGCTCCGGTCGATTCGAACGTCAAAATAATTTCATTGCGCAGCGGAATTTTAAGTCCAAGGACTGAGCATGAACGCAGAAATTTCAGTCTGAATTTCGGTGCATGCTGAAAGCGGGAATTGATCCTCTGCCAACGGAAACAGCCGTAGTCATTCTCTAATAAGTGTGGCAATAAAGCAGATTCAATGCCGTCTGCAATATTCTGCATCTGGTTGATAGGTACGAGCGTGACTATTTGCACCGAAACCCTATTAACAGGAATGCCCCCACTCAAGAGTAAGGCAAAAGAGTGTGATATCGGTGTGCTTGCTTCGATTAGTTAGCGTTTATCAGGAAGCGTGATTGTGAAAGTCGACCCTTCGTCGATGACACTGGCGACCGCGATCGAACCGTTATGCCGGTCGATGATGCTGCGCACAATGGACAATCCCAGTCCGTTGCCTCCATCGGCATAGTAGCGTGCTTTATCCGAGCGCCAAAAGCGATCGAAGATGCGCGGCAGATCTGCGTTGCTGATTCCGATTCCGCTGTCTTTGATTTCGAAACAAATGCCATTCGGCACTTTTTTGCTTTCTAGCGAGACAACCTTGCCGCTTTTCGAATAGGCGATCGCATTGCGCACCACATTCAAGAGCACTATTTTCAGATCGCCTTTGCGAGTTTGCAGTGCTAATTTGGGATCGTCGACTGCGCATTTGACTCGCACATCCTTATGGGCCGCCAATGTCGCCACATCCTCGGCAACTTCGGACAAAAGTTCTTGCACGTTAACCGAAGAGAATGATTGTTCTGGCAATTCTCCTCCTGATTCCGCCAGGCTCAGAAGATCATCAATCGTTCGGCTCATCTGGCTCGCGGCGTTCTTAATCGCTTCGATCTTTTCGTGATCGCCAGGGCGCATTCCTTCGGGATATTTGAGCGCAACATCGCAATTGGTTTTAATCGCAGTCACCGGGCTCTGCAACTCATGCGACGCATTCGAAGTGAATTCGGACAAAAGCTTCACTGTCGAAGCAACCGGTTTTAACGCCTGTCTCACGAGGAAAAGAATGGCCAGTCCGCTCAAGACAGAGGCAAGTAGCGTGCCGACTGCCAGTCCCTCCCGGAGATGTTTTTTGAGCAGGTCTGCTTGCTCAAGTGGTGTGCCCACTCTGAGATAGCCGAAAGTTTTTCCTTCGCGATGCATCGCCCTGGTGAGCAGCAAAATATGTTGATTCTCTTGAGTCTGAAATTCAGCATTCTTGTCGAAAGGCACTGCCACGTTCAAAGCGCCTTTATGCCGAATCAGGTGGCCAGCGGGATCGAACCATTCAAGGTTGTCGCTAAACGATTCTCGACCTTTCGATTCTCTAGAATCGACAATGTCCGGAATCAGATAATCGTGATCGTCCTGATCCGGCGCTTCAATCGTATTTTCCAGAGTGCCCATCAATTCTTGCAAATGCGACTGCTGTTCCATATCGATACTGCCGACGACGGTTAGATAAACAGCGGCAGAAAATGCGGCTAGAACGACAACGAATACCGCTGCGTTGAGGAGTGTGAGGTGGCGAGCGGTTTCTTTAAGCATCACGTTTGAGCCGATATCCGAGACCGTAAAGGGTTTCCACGATATCTTTTGGTGCGCCGGCTGATACTAATTTTTTGCGCAGCCCTTTTACATGAGTTTTTACAACGTATTCACTCACCGAGTGCTCCTCGCTCCAAAACTTGTCGATCAGCTCTTCTTTGCTAAACGCTCTGTTTGGGCTGGCAAGGAAATTTTCCAACAGACGAAACTCCGTCGGTGTCAATTCGATGTTCATATCACCGTATGTGGTTTCAAAGGTATTCGGGTTGAGGCTAAGTTTGCCGTGTCTGAAAATCGGTTGGCGCGACTCAGTGCCTCTGCGCAGCACGGCTCGAATCCGTGCCGAGAGCTCATCTAACTCGAACGGTTTGGTCAGATAATCATCTGCACCGCAGTCGAGACCGACAATCTTGTCGCCGGTTTTGCGACGAGCGGTGAGCATGATAATGGCGGACCGGCAGCCACTCTGTCTCAGTCGTTGACATACGGTCATGCCGTCCATCTCCGGCAACATAAGATCGAGAATAATGACATCGAAATGCTGCTCTAATCCGTATTGCAAACCAGTGGCACCGTCGCCGGCTAGTTGAACGAAATTGTGCTGCTTCTCGAAGTCTTCTTTGAGAGGCTCTGCAATTCGATCGTCGTCTTCGATTATGAGTAGCTTCATCTACCGCGCCGAAATGCTTTCCGACTGCCAATGTCGATTTTGGCGATTATTCGCCCGCATCATCACTTTTATAGCAAAAAGGACGCTTAAATCGCGTAGTTTGCCGCTCATTTGTTTAAACCCTGCAATGCTCGCTTGTTGGGGCATTCGCGGCTATACAATTTCCACACCATTAAAGTCTAGACTCTTTTTATGCGCGTGGTCGTGCTCCGTCTGCGCCATCCACCATCAGACGCCGGGGCCGGAACCTTCCTGCCCCGGAGTCACGATGAGTGATTCTGAGACTTCAAAACTATCAGCGAAGCTGCAGTTATGAGCAAGCATCCCCGTAATCCCAGATTGGTGAGACGCAGCCAAAGGCAGCTCGCGCTTACGCATTTGGAAGGCGTTAACCACCCATTGAGAAGTATGACTGTGGCTACAGGAGTACTGAAGGTTTGCGTTGATGAAGCAGGCAGCGTGAAGAGTGCCACCGTGCTGCGTTCACTGACTTCGACAAGCTTAAATTACGATAGTGTCGAACCGTTGGCTGCATTCTCTCTGTCTTGCGCGTTGCCCGCTGAACTGGCCGAGTTAGATGTTGTCTTCAGCTTCAGCTCAACTTCTAAAACCGGTTCATAACAAAAGACCGGCATCGCTGCCGGTCTTTGTCGGGTGTGCGCTCGAATGCCTTAAGCGGCTGTATATTCGGCGTCGATCACGTCGTCATCCCCGCTTCCATTGCCCGGGTGCGCCTCGAAGTTGCCCGAGAATGGGTTCGGTGCAGATTGCTGGGCTGATTGGGCTGATTGGGCTGATTGTGCGGCATCTTGTTGTGCTTGCACAACCACAGCTTTCAATTCATCCATGAGCCGTTTTATCGACTCGATGTCAGCGCGCTGTTCGAGCTTGGTGCGCAAATCGCTAATGGTGCTTTCTGCGCGACCGCGGGTGGTGGAACTCACCTGCATACCGAGTTCATTCAACTGCCGTTCTACCTGATACGCAAGGCTATCTGCCTCGTTGCGCGTGTCCGCTTCCATTTTCCATCTCTGGTCTTCAGCAGCGTGAGATTCAGAATCAGCAACCATGCGGTTGATGTCTTCTTTGCTCAAGTTAGTGCTGGCAGTAATCGTGATCTTCTGCTCTTTGCCCGTGGCAGTATCTTTCGCGGCGACATTGAGAATGCCGTTCGCGTCGATATCGAATGACACTTCGATTTGAGGCAGACCTCTCGGCGCCGGTTTGATACCGTCGAGTCTGAAGTTGCTCAAAACCTTATTGTCACGAGCCATGGGGCGTTCACCTTGGAAAACATACACATCGACTCCCGGCTGATTGTCATCAGCGGTCGAGAATATCTGCGATTTTTTGCAAGGGATTGTTGTATTCCGTTCAACCAGTTTGGTGAACACACCACCCATGGTTTCAATACCGAGTGAGAGCGGAGTGACGTCCAACAACAGAACGTTGTCGACTTCACCGGCAAGAACGCCTGCTTGAATCGCTGCGCCCACTGCCACGACCTCATCCGGATTGACCGTCTGGTTGGGCTCTTTGCCGCCGGTCATTGATTTGACGAGCGCTTGAACCGCCGGTATACGAGTTGAACCACCGACGAGCACGACCTCGTCTATATCGTTGTGGCTCAGGCTTGCATCTTTCAACACCTGCTCGACTGGTTGTCGGCAGCGTTCTACGAGGCTGCCAGTGAGCTCATCGAATTTAGCGCGTGTCAGTCGCAGATCGAGGTGTTTGGGTCCGGTCGATGTGGCCGTGACGAACGGCAGCGAAATCGAAGTTTCATTCACGGACGAGAGTTCGATCTTCGCCTTTTCGCCGGCTTCCATCAGCCTTTGAAGCGCTTGTGGATCTTGCTTCAGATCAACGCCTTCCAGCTTTTTGAATTCGCTGGCTAACCACTCGACCAGCGCGTGGTCGAAATCGTCGCCGCCGAGGTGCGTATCACCAGCGGTGGCCTTCACTTCGTACAGACCTTCGCCGACTTCGAGGATGGAGACGTCGAAAGTTCCGCCGCCCAAATCGAACACAAGGATTGTCTGGTTTTTGTCTTTCTTTTCGAAACCATACGCGAGCGCGGCTGCCGTGGGTTCGTTGATGATTCGCAGAACATCGAGGCCGGCGATTGCGCCTGCGTTTTTAGTTGATTGACGCTGAGAGTCGTTGAAGTATGCCGGAACAGTAATTACGGCAGACGTCACTTTCTCGCCTAAATATTTCTCCGCATCTTCTTTGAGTTTCCTCAAGACAAACGCTGAAATCTCCTCAGGAGCGTAATCCTTGCCGTCCAAAACGACCTTGCAGCCGCCTTCCGGCGTTTCTGTGAGCTTATAAGAAGCGATCTTTCTTTCGTCGCTCACTTCGTCGAATCTGCGACCGATGAATCGCTTGATTGACGAGATCGTTTTGCTGGGATTAAGCACAGCCTGGCGCCGTGCTAACTGGCCGACGAGACGTTCGCCGGTTTTTGAAAATGCAACGACGGACGGAGTCGTGCGATTTCCCTCTGCGTTGGCGATTACTGTAGGCTTGCCGCCTTCCATTACCGCAACTACCGAGTTTGTCGTGCCTAAATCTATGCCTACTGATTTACTCATTTGCACCCCCATTTACTGTATAACGCGCCAATCGAGGTCCCGGATCTAGTGATCCGTTTGCGGCGATTGACTAGTAAACGAAGGTGTGAGACCTAGGCAAATGCTTTGGCTTTTTTGCTCACACTACTAATATACCCAAGACATTTTGGGGTAGCCTGATTTTGCATAATTCCTTAATTATCCGCTTCCTGTGCTGCTGAGCAAGAGCGGTTCTTATTCTATATATGGGGCATTTTAGCGCAGAAATGCTACGCGGCGCTCAAGGTCGCCATCTCTGCATCATTAACGAGACATCGCTCGAGACATTCGAGCATCCACTCTTTGTTCATGTTTGTGCCGATGAAAACAAGCTCCTGCCGGCGATCTCCCCATGGCTCTTGCCAAATTTGTTGCACCTCGGCTTGGGCAGCGGGATTTTCGGGCCACAGAGTTTTGTCTAGCGAAGCCCACCAAGACCATCCCGGCTCTTTGCGGCGCGACGGTCCTGCTTGCGACCAGCGAATGGAGTGCTGCATGCGCGACGAGACCCAAAAGAAGCCCTTGCTTCGTAATACGCCGGGCCACTCCATTTTCAAAAACTCTCGAAAACGATCGGGATGGAATGGAAGGCGCGCTTTGAAGGCAAAACTTTCAATACCGTACTCCAATGTCTCCGGTACGTGTTCGCCACGCAGCTCCTTCATCCAACCTGGTGCCAGAGCCGCTTTCTCGGGATCGAAGCGACCTGTGTTGAGAATCTCCCCGAGCGCAACCACGCCATTTTGGCAGTGGAGAACCTTCGCATCGGTGTTGAGACTTTTGATTATGTTCTCCAACGTTTGCAATTGCTCTGGCGTAACCAGATCTGTTTTATTCAGCACAATCACGTCTGCAAATTCGATCTGGTCGATGAGGAGGTGAGAGATCGTGCGTGTATCTTCATCGGTTGTTGCCAGATTGCGTGCTTTCAGCTCTGCGCCTTCATTGTACTCGTGCAAAAAGTTGAGGGCGTCGACGACAGTGACCATGGTGTCGAGTCTGGCGACGTCGGACAGTGCATGGCCTTTGTCGTCGCTGAAAGCGAATGTTTCTGCTACAGGAAGCGGCTCTGAGATTCCACTCGACTCGACGAGCAGATAATCGAAACGTTCTTCTTTTGCTAACTTAGTAATCTCGACCAGAAGGTCTTCCCGCAGGGTGCAACAGATGCATCCGTTGGTCATTTCAATTAGTTTTTCATCGACGCGATTGAGATTGGCACCACCTTGTTGAATGAGTTGAGCATCGATGTTGACCTCGCTCATATCATTGACGATGACAGCCACTCTCAATCCGTCACGATTGTTGAGCACGTGATTGAGCAAGGTGGTTTTGCCGGCTCCAAGAAAACCGGATAAAACGGTGACCGGCAACTTTCTCATCACTCTCTTCTCCTCTAAAAACAGATTTGCATCAACAATCGTCGTCGCATTTAGAACTCGACATCTTGCCCGGCTGCCAGATAGCAGTGGCATCCGCAAGCACCGAGGACTTGTGCCAGTTCCGTTCCGTCGGCAGACCATTGTGCAGAATTGAGGTTATTTGTATTACTGGCCGAGCTGGAAGAACTTGATCCTGTTTCCATCGAGGTCGTTGAGAGGTTGCTGCTCGAGTCAGCATCGGACAGACCCTGCTGTTGTGCGATGTATTGTTCGAGCTGAGGCGCATCGGCGTCGGTTGACTGCAAGACGCTCTGTCCGACGGTATCTTGATCTAACCCGGGATGGCTGGCGAAAAAGTCTGCCACAAAGGAGTTGCTCATCAAATCTCCGTCGCCCGTATACTGTCCGACGGTGTCATTCAAGTCGCCCGGGTTGCCTCCAGCGGCGGTGCCGTTATTAATATTGGTCATGGCGGAGTCTGACAAACTCACGGCCTGGGAGTCACTCCAGCTGCCGCCGCCACTGCTTGTTACTTGTCCATACATTTCGTATAGCTCATGGATCTCGGCTTGGTCGGCCATGCCGCTGTCTACATAAAAATCGCCGCTCGTTCCATCGTTTTCGCCTTCCGGACCACCTTGAAACCCGCTCAGCATTGTCATGCTCACTCCGGAGTTGAGCAGAGCTTGCTTCATATCGGTAGGCAGATCATTGGCAAGCGTTACAGCGTGCTGCATTTCGGCGGACGTGACGCCGCTGTCGCCGGCGGTGAAGAGCGAGGACATGTCGAGCGAACCGGTACCGCTGCCAGTGCCACTACCGGTGCTGCCACCGTCGCCACCTCCAGAACCTGTGGATGAGCCGCCACTTCCCGACGTGCCACTGCCGTCGCCGCCACCTCCGGTGGTGCTGCCACCGTCACCGGTGCCGGTACTGCCGCTTCCTGAATCGCCGCCGAGGAGTTGCTGGAGCTGTTGCAGAATTTCGGTCAACTCCTGCTCGATCTGCTGAACGGTCGAGTCGCTGCCGCTTCCGCTGGTGCCGGAATCTCCAGTCCCGGTGCCGCTGGTGCCCGTGTCACCTGTTCCGCTGCCGGTAGTACCACCATCTCCGGTGCCAGAACCTGTTCCTGTTGAGCCGCCGGTGTCGGACGGAGGAGATGTAGGAGGAGGCGGCGGTTGGTCGTCGACGGTGACGTTATCGTTGTCGCCTTTAACCACGACAGGTCCGTTGTGTGGTCCGTCAACAGTGACGTTGTCGTTGTTGCCGTCAACGTAAACGCCGTCTCGTTGGTGGTGCGATTGTGAGCTGCCGCTACCGCCGCCCGACGCGCTTCCGTCGCCACTGGTTGAAGAGCCGCTGTCGCTAGCCGAACTCGTCGGTGATGTGCTGTCCACGTTAAGGTTGCTTGTGGTGCTCCCGTCTGCACCGGTTGTCGAGCTTCCGTCAGCGCCGCCCGATGCGTTCGGGCTCACTACTCCCGGTGGATCAAGGACGGGTTGTTGTCCACCGTCTATGGTGACGGTATCATCATTGCCCTTAACGACGATGCGTCCGCGCTCGTCACCATCGACGGTGATATTGTCGTCGTTTCCTTTTACTACAATCGGTCCTTTTTCATTGCCATCAATGGTGACATTGTCGTCATTGCCGTCGATGTATGTGCCGTCTTTAGGATGGCTGCCGGATTTGGCAGTGCTGCCGTCAGATGGTGTGGACGAAGGCGAGGAGTCACCAGTCGTTGATGAGCTGGCTGGAGTGGAGCTGTCTGTTGAGGTACTGCCGGACAGAGGAAATTCGTCTACATTGGGATACGCCTTTTCTCCACTCGAGCTCATCGAATCGCTGGCGCTGGGTGTGGAGGAGAGCGGCGAGCAATCGATGTGAGTGTCTGACGATCCGCTGCCGCTAGGCAAACCGAGGTCGTCGGGGTAGAGATTCTGAGTCTGCCCAAGCGACATGGTGTCGCCATGCATGACGTTTTCGTTGGTCTGCGGCTGAAACGTTTCTTGAAAGCCGTTGTACAAAGAGCTGATGTTGTTCTGAGAGAGTTGCGAGCGCTGCACGTTTTCGACAGCGCCGTTGTTCGTAGCGTCCAATGCTTTGGGGTTGCTCATGGGTGCACCTGCTGTGGGTGAGCTGTTGTGGGCGGTCAAACCGTGGGTCAGCGCAGCGCTGCGTTTTTATTAAGCTGGTAAAGTGGGTGGATGGTCGGGTGGTCCCGACGTAGGGCTAATCTACAGTTGCAACTTGGCAGTGTTCGTGCGGCAAGTTGGCATTTAGTTGGCACGCTGATTAATTGCCGAATCAGCGGGCCTTTCCAGGTGGGAACCGATTTAATGCTTCTCGAATCATATTATTGGGGCGATTGGTTGGGGGAATCGAGATGCCGCAGAAGCAAAAGCAAAAGCACAACCTGAAGCACAACCATGTAGAGTCCGATTCTGACGAGCTGATAGTGTTTTCGATCGGTCACTCGACGACACCTATCGATCAGTTCATCGATCAGCTGAAGCGCAACGAAATCGAGGTGCTGGTCGATATAAGGACGATTCCTGGTTCGCGAAAAAATCCGCAGTTCGGGCAGGACAATCTAGCTACCTCATTGGAGCATGCAGAGATAGAGTATTTGCACATGGCGGGACTGGGGGGTCGCCGCCGCACTAATCAGGATTCACTCAATATCGGTTGGCACAACGACAGCTTTCGCGGCTACGCCGATTACATGATGACCCCGCAATTTCACAAGGCGCTCGAGGAGCTGCTACAGCTTGCTGCCAGCAAACGGGTGGCGATCATGTGCGCGGAGGCGGTTCCGTGGCGGTGTCATCGCTTTCTCGTCAGCGACTCGCTTTACCTGTCCGGCGCCACGGTCAAACATATCATTGGCAGTCAGACACCGCATAATCACAAACTCTGCGCCTTCGCACATCCACAAGGCGCCAACATCCTTTACGCATAGGAGGAATAATCATGGCCGTAGCGAAATGTGCACATGCCGGCTGCAGTTGCCTGTCCAGCGCATTCATATTATTGCAGCCAGCATTGCGAAGACACCGCCAAAGGCGAGAAGAAAGAACCTGAGAACGCGTGCGGTTGTTCGCACGAGGGCTGCGATCCGATTCGCACCGACGCGAACGAAGAAAGTGCGCCAGCGGTAAAGTTAGAACCTGCCTCGTGAGTTAAAATGCTCGCAGTATCATGCGGGCATTTTAGGTGCAAGAGCGTCAGGTCGATCAAGCCATTGGCCGCCACACGGGTCGCTGCAAGCAACCCCTTCAGCTCGTGGCACGAATATGGCGGATGGAAACGCGCATCGCGTTAAGCAACGCGGCGCTCCAGCGCCGCATAGACTTCACGCACCGGGCGCCAATACGATCCATGTTTCTTGCGCATGCGACACCCGCCGTAGGGGCGCCTTGCAGGCGCCCGGTCCGCATCCTAGCCCTTCTCAAAATTCTCATGCTGATACTGCTGGCGGTGCGCTCTGTCCACCCCGTATCTGCCACTCCCGATCAAATTCAGGTCCGATTATTCGAATCGCACCCGGGTTTGAACACGATCCAGATAGGTGGTCCTTTCCGCGTCATTCGTCCTGTCAACGAAGCGATAATCGCAGGCATATTCACACTGACTGTGCACTCAACGACCGTGGTTTTGAACAGCACCCATCGCCAGATCGAAAACGCACTCATCGTGCTGGGCCCACTCAACGGCAAACCGATAGCTGTCACCGCTGCCGGCAAGCTGCGACATTACGCCGGCGAACTCACTTTCACTGCCGAAGCGTCTCGCGGTGCACACAACCCGTCGCTGCGCGCTCTCAACACATTGCCTACCCTCAACTATGTGCAAAGCGTAGTCGGCAGCGAAACTGAACCCGGCTGGCCGCGCGAAACTTTGAAGGCGCAAGCCGTTCTGGCGCAGACGATTGTGGCGCGACTTCGCCCGGGCGAGATAATCGGCGATTCGACACAGCGCGAGTTGTATCTCGGAACCGACTACGTGCGCCCCGGCATTGCGGAAAGTGTAAAAAGCGTTTGGCACGAGATACTTACATACAATAGATTGCCTGCGATTGTCTTTTACGGTTCCACTTGCGCCGGTATGACCTCAAATGGCGCCGACGTGTTTGGCGACTCCGCCAAGGGGTTGTCTTACTTGAAAGCGACGAGATGCGATTTTTGCAAACAGTCTCCGTTCTGGAAGGAGACAGTCACCCACATCGACGCTGAACGCTTCGCCCATGTGTTCGGTTCCAAACTGCCAACCGTCGACGCGTCGGATAAAGCCGGCAGACCTACCGCAATCACATATGAGCTGTCCGGGCAAAAACAGCATCTCTCCGGCTATCAATTTTGGATGCTGTTGGGGCAAAAGTTCGGTTGGGATAAAGCACCGGGTTTGAAGTTTTCGCTTTCACGCGAGGGCAAAGAGATTGTTGTGCGCTCGACGGGAGCGGGGCACGGAGTCGGGCTTTGCAATTGGGGTGCGGCAGAACAAGCCCGACTGGGACGCACGTACAAGCAAATACTCGAATACTACTTTCCGGGCTGTGTCGTGGCTAAACAAGCACACTAAAAAACGGCGACAATCGTCGCCGCATTTGACGCAGCCATTACTTAGCCATGTCCGAGATAGCGCACCACAATCATGGCGCAATCCGTGTCGGGCGCGCAGTACTTCGCCATGAGCTGGTCTGCTACCAATCGGGGTTTGCCGTCTATCGGCAGCGCCTCTACAAAGGTATCGGCAACTCCTTCAGTAGCAAAAATCAGAAGATCTCCCGGTTTGATCGGCAAGCACATCTCGCGCAAGCGCACCTGTCCCGTGCCAATCAGCCCCGATATCAGCTCGATGCGATGATAACGCGGATCGGCCGCCGGGCTGCGCCGGAAGAGAACTCCGTTGACGTTGCCGATACCGAACCAACTAATTGTATTAAAACCGACATTGAACATGGCTGCGGTGAGCGCTACGCCTGTCCCGGCTTTGAGCGATTTCTCGGAGCGAGCGAACAGCTCCGTCAAGCTCTGGTGCGTGTACTCCTCGAAGGGCTGCGCGGCGCGTTTGGCAGCCTCAATGGCTGTGGCGTCTTCGCCCACCCCGTCGATGAGCGCGCATACGATGCCGCTAGGCGTCGCCTTCAGAATCGGGATTTCCGTTTCGCCCTTGGCTGAGTTAATCGTTCGGAATTGGCGTGCTACCGCCCACTCGACAAGCGATGATTGATGTTGTTGCTGCTGATCCGTCGTTTGCACTTCCATAGCTCTTACCCGATATACAGACCTGTGACATCCCCACATATGGCAGGTCAGTAATGTTATCATTCCAAATAGTCGCCCCGCAGTAACGGCGCGAGGGTCGAGATGATTCCAACTCGAGATGTACCCCATGGGCTGTCGGCCGACGAATATTTTCGGCTCAGCATTCAATATCTGCTCCTTGGCTGGAGGAAGCAGATGGTCACGTCGGCAAAACGCGCAATCGACCTGCGGGCGGACCTGAAGGGCAAATTGCCCTACGACTTGCAAGCTGAAGATTATGAAAAAATAGGAATCGCCCTGGGCGTGGTCGAGGGCTCGATGGACTTGGCCACGGTGGTTTCCGAGGCTTTTCAGGATACATGGAAGGTGATGCAGGACGCTTGGAGCGCCGCTGACAAGGTTTCCGATGAGATCGAGCCATTGGTCGATATTAAACGCGAGTTTCAGAGCGTTTTCGGCGCCTTCGCCAATGAGGCGGGCAAGTTCATCAACCAGACCTTCGAGGAGCTGATGCTGCCCGCTTTCGGTTTGCCCGGGCGAGAACTGCCTGACCACCTGCCGGCCTACGAATACTTCGACATGGCGCGCAAGTACAAAACCATGGGCTGGTGCGAGCAGGCGCGCGACGCGCTGGCGAAGGTGATCGAGGTGGCGCCGGACGAAACCACTCGCCGAGAAGCGCGCCGATATCTGGCCACGAGAATTCCGCGACTGCCCGTGCCGCATCTGGCAGTTCAGCAAAATATTCGCGGGCACAATCAGATTGTGCGCGGTGACCTGGATGGCGCGCGCACGACTCTGGAAGCGATCGTGAAAAAATTTCCCGAGTTCGAGTGGGCGCGCGGCAATCTCGGGCTCGTTTATGCGCAATTAGGTGAACTGGACAAAGCGGAAGAGATACTCTCCAGCGTGCTAGATTACAACCCGAACTACCTTAATGCATGGCTGCACCTTGCACGCCTCAAAGCAGCCAAGCTCGAGGTTCGGGAAGCACAACGTTATCTTGACAAAGCGTTGCGGTTGGACCCGGAAGACCAACCGGCACAAGCGTTGAAGCAGATAATCGAGTTCTTGTCTTTGTAGTAGCGGTCGGTGCACAAAGGAGCTCACATGCAATCGTCCAGATTACGGAAGGGCGCGTCTGCGAAGGCGAGCCAGTTTCAAGAGTCGGTCATCCGCGAGATGTCGCGTCTGGCAGCGCAGCACAAGGCGGTCAACTTAGCGCAAGGGTTGCCTGATTTTCCGTGCCCTGCGGAGTTGAAAGAAGCGGCGACGCAAGCGCTTCATGCCGATCTGAATCAGTACGCCATCACCTGGGGCGACAAGCCGTTGCGCGACGCGATCGCCGCGAAATCAAAGAATTATCTCGGATTGAACGTCGATCCGGAGACAGACATCACCGTCACATGTGGTGCCACCGAGGCCATGGTTGCCACCATGATCGCTCTTTGTGATCCTGGTGACGAGGTGATCGTGTTCGAGCCCTACTACGAAAACTACGGTCCCGATGCCATTCTTTCCGGTGCGACGCCGAAGTACGTGAAGATGCATCCGCCCAACTGGAACTTCGATCCGGTCGAACTGGAAAAAGCGATCACCGACAAAACGCGTGCGATCATTTTGAATACGCCGCACAATCCTACCGGCAAAGTGTTTTCGAAAGAAGAAGTCGAGCTCATTGCAAAGCTTTGTCAGAAGTACGGAGTGCTCGCGTTCACCGACGAGATTTACGAGCACATTCTTTATGATGGAGTGAAACATCATGCCATCGCGGCGGTTCCGGGAATGGAAGATCTGACTGTCACGATCAACAGCCTGTCGAAAACCTACAGCGTCACCGGGTGGCGCGTCGGTTGGGCGATTGCCCCCAAGGAGCTGACTCTGGCGATTCGCAAAGTGCATGATTTTCTCACAGTAGGTTCTCCCGCTCCCTTGCAGCGTGCTGGTGTCACTGCCATCAACATGGAGCAGAAATATTACGACGAGCTCGCCACCGAGTATGAAGGGCGTCGCAAATTCATGCTGGAAACCCTCGATCAGGTAGGCATCCAATACTACAAACCTCAGGGTGCGTACTACGTTTTCTGCGATATCGATCACTTCGGTTTTGGCAACGACATGGAGTTCACCAAGCATCTATGCACCGAACTTGGTGTCGCGGTTGTTCCTGGTGCCAGCTTCTTCGGACCAAGCGATCTGTCGCATAGATATGTGCGCTTCTGCTTCAGCCGCCGAATGGAAACCCTTCAAGCTGGGCGCGAGCGACTATTGAAACTGCGTAAGAAATCGTAGCAACGCTCGCATTTGGTGTACGCTGAGGTTGGTTTGCTCGCCACGGGTAAATCGATATACATTGGCTCGCTAAAACGCATATGAAAGTCGTAATTGCTGAAAAACCATCAGTCGCAAAAGATATCGCAGAGGTGCTTGGTGCCAAGAACCGGCGCGAGGGCTACTTCGAAGGCAACGGCTATATCGTCACCTTTGCCTTCGGGCATCTAGTCACGATCGCCGAGCCGGAAGAGATGAATCCTTCCTGGGGCAAACCGTGGCGGCTAGAACAGCTGCCGATGATCCCGGACAACTGGAAATATCGCGTCGCAGATAAGGCAGGACCGCAGTTCAAGGTCATTAAAAAGCTGTTCAACGATCCGTCCACTACTTCCATCATCTGTGCGACAGACGCGGGGCGAGAAGGCGAACATATTTTTCGCTTGATCTACAAGTTGAGCGCCTGCAAAAAACCGGTGCAACGCTTGTGGATAAGCTCGTTGACGGAAAAGGCGATTCGCGATGGTTTTAATAAGTTGAAACCGCTCAGTGATTTCGATAATTTAGCCTATGCCGCAAGCGGGCGCGCTCATGCTGACTGGATTGTCGGGCTGAATTTTACGCGCGCGTACACGACTATCAATCGGCAGATCTGCACCATCGGGCGCGTGCAAACCCCTACTCTCGCATTGATCGTAGAGCGACAAAACGCTATCGACAATTTTAAACCGACACCGTTTTTTGAAGTGCATGTTATTTTCGAACCGGGTTTTGTCGCACACTATATGACGGCCGGTACAGAAGCGCAAACTCGTTTGCCGGACAAACCGAGTGCACAAGCGATCATCGATGCTATTAAGTCTGAACGTAAGGGTATCGTCGCTTCGATAGAAACGAGCGAGAAGCGCAACAAAGCGCCTGGACTGTACAATCTTCTCAGCTTGCAGCGTGATGCCAACCGTTATTACGGTTATACGGCTCAAGAGACTTTGAACGCAGCGCAGAGTCTATACGAGCAGTATAAAGCGATTTCGTATCCACGTACGGAATCGCGTCATCTTTCCTCGGACATGATCGACGAACTGCCTAACATTCTCTCGTCGGTTATGTCGATTGCTAATAGCGATGCGCGCAAAGCCTTTGCAAAAGAAGGTCTGACGCCCGGGGGCATCACCGCAGATCAACTGCGTAAACGACTGGGGAAAAACTATGTGGACGATAGCAAGCTGACAGACCACCATGCCATCATCCCTACTGGTGCGGCTGGTGGTATGCCCGAAAAACTGAACAACATCTATCAACTTATCGCCTTGCGATTTTTGAGCATATTCTTGCCACCTGAAATTCGTGACGAGACAGAAACGTTTATCAAAATCAAGGAGCACTCTTTCCGTGCTCGCGGCACTGTCATCAAAGATCCAGGTTGGACGGTCATTTATGGTAAATCCAAGAAAGAAGAAGAGGACGCCGAAGAGGGACAAGAACTGCCGCCGTTGAAGAAGGGGCAGGACGTTGCTAAACGATCGGAAACACTGAAGGAAGGTAAGACGACTGCGCCCAAACCGTATGATGATGCAACGTTGCTTACGGCTATGAAAAACGCGGGCAGAGAGTTGGACGATGAAGATCTCGCTGCGTACATGAAGCAAAATGGGTTAGGCACTCCCGCTACGCGCGCCGCTATCATCGAGCGCTTATTGCAAAGTGAGTACGTGCTGCGGGTAAAGAAGACACTGGTGCCGACCGATAAGGGTAGAGCAATCATCGGGGCAGTGCATCCGCAATTGAAGGACGCGGCATTGACGGCAAGTTGGGAACAGCAGTTGTCCGACATGCAAGAGGGCAAATTGCCGCTCAACAAATTCGAAGGAGAGATTGCTCTATTCGTGCGCAAGTTGTTGCCGGACGTTGCCAAAAGCACTTTCAAGTTGCCGCCAGTTGCTGGTGGCGGCGGCGGTGCCAACGGTGGCAAAGGACGCCCGGCTGAACAAGCTGCCGATGGTATCGCACCATGCCCGCAGTGCCAGGAAGGCGTCGTGCGCAAAACGCCTAAAGGCGCGGGATGCAGCCGCTGGCGAGACGGGTGCAACTTCACGATTTGGCGCCAGCAGTACGGCAAAAAATTGACCGACAATCAGATCAAAGAACTTGCGGTTAAAGGTCGCACGAAGACGATCAAAGGGTTCAAAAAGAAAGATGGATCAGGAAAGTACGACGCACCGCTGGTGGTGGGGCCGGATTTTAAGGTTCGTCCGGAATTTAAAAGTGGTGAAGGAAAAGCTGCACAACCCGTGGTCGATGTCGACATCGCCAAATGTCCCCTGTGCAAGAAAGGCGTTGTGCGCGCCAGTTCTAAAGGCGCCGGCTGCAGCCGTTGGCGAGATGGTTGTACGTTCAACATCTGGCGCACGCAATACGGCAAAGAGTTAGCAGACGATCAGTTGAAAGAGCTGATCGAAAACCGCCGCACTCAGCCTATCCACGGCTTTCGGCGCATGGACGGCTCCGGCACCTACGGCGCCCGCCTCATCCTCAGCGACGACTTGAAAGTGCGCTTGCAATTCGACAACTCGTAACCGGCTCCGCTCTGGGAGCGCCGGCATCCTTGCCGGCTCCGGTCTGAAAGCGCTCACTCGCTCAAAAAGCGGTTGACGATCTGACACAGTGGCACTGCCGTTGCCGAGTTAACACTATGTGGCGCGTTCGGTATTACTTCCAAGCGTGCGCCAGGGATCAATCGCGTAACCACTTCGCACCATTTTTGTGGTGAGATGAAATCGTTCTCTCCGCGAATCACGATCGTCTTCGCCTGTATGTGCGGCAAGATACCCCGAACGTCGTCATTCTTCATGTTATGCGCCGTCTCGAACTGTCTCGTCCAGCCGAGATCAAAAATATCGAGAAACATCATCAACGGCGCAAACGGCGGTTCTACAAACCCGTCTTTGAACAATCTCCAGAATTGTTGCCACAAACCTTTGGCGCCTGGATCGCCTGTCGGATCCGTCAAGATCAAATGATCCACACACTGCGGATACGCCACGGCAAAATGCGTCATGATCTGGCATCCGTACGAGTTCGCCAGAAAGTCCGCTTTTGCAATTCCCAACTCCGTCAACCAAGTATGCAGCGCCTCAGCCATTCTCTCCGGCGTCAAGGCGTGTTCGGGTTTAGAGCTGCCACCGTGACCGGGAAGATCAGGAACGAGCACATAACGGTTGTTCGATAATACCTTCGCCGTCGGAATCATGTACCTGTGTGAGGCGACTGCACCATGCACGAGAACGATCGGTTGTCCGTTCGTACTTTCCGACCGCAAAGCAAAAATTTCATAATGCGGAATCGCGGTCCTGAACGAGACTAATTTTTGTTCTTTCTTGATCTTTTCTATGCTTTGAACCATACTACTCGCCTGTTGGTCTTATCTATCCAAGTACTGGGAACTTAATCTCTACCGTCCCAGTCCGGCATACTCGTGCCTCATGCGCTACTGGTCAATAGGTGCAAAGTGATGTACGAAGTTCCCGAAGGCAGCATTAAAATTCAGAAGCAGCCGCGTTACTACGCTTTTACGAAAGCGGCGAACACGGTTGTGTATTTTTCGCTCCTTTATCTAAGTTTCCGCTTCTTTACTCATCATCTGGACGTGCAGGTGAGTACTGGCTGCGTGCTTCTCAGTGCCTGCTGGCTGATTTTTACACGCATAAAACTCGATCACCTGCTGCAAACATACTGCGATTTTCTTTCACGTCTTGAGCTCACATTGCCTATTGTGGTGGGTCTTGGGCTGAGTTCAGTTTCACTCATTGCGCACACCAGACCGTTTTACGATTGTGCTTCAGCCGCCGAGGTTGTCGGATGGCTCTACATTTATGCGCTCTACAAGCACAACCAAATTAAGTACAAAAAGCAGGGTTATGGTCCAGTGCCTAAAGACGCGGCAGTTGACCTGCCTGTTGCGGTGATGCGCGCCGGCGATCTCTTGTTGACTAGCGGCAACATCGCTAAAGAGTTGCATGACAGTGTCGGGCACGCCGAGACGGTCATTAAAATGCCCGACGGTCGCACCATGCTTTTCAGTTCATACATGGACAAGGGCTGTCGCTTGCATCCTGTAGCAGATCTGACCGTCCATGATAAAAAGCGCCATTATATCGGACTGCATTTGCGTGAGCAGTGGAACAAGGAGCAGTCCGATCGTGCTGCACAGTTGGCGCAGGAGATGGAAGCCACGAACAAAAAGTGGGCCGCCGAAGAGAACGTTCGCGTAGCGAAGCGCATCGATTGGATGCCTCTGCCCACATCGCTCAAAGACCGCTTGAAAAAACTTTTTCACGCCAGTGGTTATGACTGGTTCGGCACGTTTATGGGACGTGTTGCTGACAATCGATGGACCTGTATCGGCGCTGCCGTTGCTCTTTATCACAAGATGGGAGTAGAGACTAACGCATACGGCACCGGTCTGCTTGGCGTCGGCACGACTCTTTTTGATCCGATTCTGCCGGTGCGCTTTCTTGCAGACGACGCGTTCGATTTGATAAAACAGTCTGAGGTAACCGAATCCGCTCGGAGCTCGATCGAGGCATAGCGAACTCGGTATACTGCCAATCCGCAGCCATTAGCCGGCGGTGGTATGACTGATGAGACGGTAAATCCAAGCAAGCCCTCCAGAATGGCAATCTGGGGCTCCTTCGCTGGTCTTTTGATCGCCTGGCTCAGTATCCTGTGCGTGTTTCCAAGAGTCATTTATAAAGAGTCCGACATTTACTGGATGCTCGAAGTCGGACGCAACATTCTGCGCCAACACGGATTGCCGTCTGTCGACACTTTCTCATACAACACATTGGCGACACCGTGGGTGGTGTATCAGTGGTTGACCGAATTGATCTTCACGACGGCAGCGTTCGCTGGGATGCATGCGGTGACATGCGTTGGTCAGGTGACGCTGGCGCTCTTGCTTTGTGTTCTGGTCTATCGGCGCGCCATCAAGCTCGGCGCCAATTCGATAGTCTCCTTTGTTGTTGTCGCAATCGCCACTTACTGCACTTTCCCTGACATCGGGACGTTACGCCCGCAGCTTTTTTCGTTTGTCTTTGTTTTCGCCTTGCAATGTATATTCGAAGATGCTTGGAGCACTCAGGCAGACAAACGGCAATCGACGATTATGCTCGTCAAGACTGCGGTAGTCGCTGTCTTATGGGCGAACTGCCACATATCGTTTCCCATGGGATTTGCTCTTGCCGGCGTATATCTTTGTTGTCAGTTCGTGCGCGCCATTCGCTATAAGGGTTATGACAAGGACCTCGAACAAAAACGATTATCGCTTTTCGGTCGGCTCTCGGCTGTATTCGCTATCGGCACACTGATCAATCCTTACGGGGTCGGATTGTGGTTGTTTCTCGAAACAATCAGCAAGTTGCATGTGACACCGGAGATGATGCCACTGACAGATGTAAACCATCTGCTGATGTTTTCCGCTCTCCTCATTACCGCACTCTCTGCCTGGAAAAAAGCCGGTGTTCCCCGCCTGATCTGGCTGTCGGCGCTGTTTGTTGCGGGAATTCTGCACACACGATTTACGTTGTACTTTGCTATCTGCGTCATCCCCCTAGTCGCCCAGGCAATTAGTGATCTTTTGCCAAATCTCACGAGTCTCAAGCCGGTAGCTGCCGTTAGCGAAGCAGTTAAAGAAGCTGCGATGAAGAAGGTCTATCCGATCGCCGTCACTCTCTTAGCGGCAATAATTGTCTGCTGCCAGCCGCTTTATATTCCAGTCGATGTGCCGTTGGTGGCAGCGGAATCATTGCAGAAATACCAGCTTCGTGGAAACCTATTTGCTTCCATACATGCGAACAACTACCTCATCTATCGCTATGATGGGTCGCTCAAAGTGTTTGTTGATACTCGCTTCGATCGCTATGATCCGGCGTTGGTCAAGAGCTATTTCGACGCCTTGCAAGGAGACCATTGGAAGGAGCTATTTTCGCATTACAACATAACCGAGGCTTTGCTGCCTTACGGACTGCCCATAACGGCGCTCGTCGCTAAAGATCCTGATTGGGTGAAGGTCTACGAAGACCCATACTTCTCGATTTTCATTCGGAAGTAGTGCTAGCCAAAGGTTAGCTGTTGGATAGAGGATACAACCTGACTGCGCCTGGAATATTTGGCTATTGAGCCGTGCCACCATGGGCGGTGAATAAAGCTGTGGCAACGATAGCTGTGACTATGATGTTGATCGCCAACAGCATTCCTGCCGGCATGAACTTTTTCGTTTTTACCAGGCGCATGATGAACACGCCGATGAGGAGGAGCGAAACCACCAGAGCCCCGATCAAACCTTCCATCGGACTTGTTGATGAGTGGTAATAGCAAAAGCCAAAGAGAATGCCGCTCACGACCCCGGCGATCAGAGAAGCTTTGCTTTTGCCTTTGACAAAGCCCATGATGCCGCCAAGGATCATGAAGATGCTGTTAATCAGGATACTGTAACGCGCTATGTCAAACACAATCGATACCTGTTGGCTTGGAAAATTCAGGTATACGTTACCACAGATGAGGCTGCGTCTCAGTTGTTTCCTTTCATCGGAGCGACGAGCGGGCGAGCCTCTTCTTTGTCTTTTTCCAACTCTTCTATGTCTTCAAATTTCAAATCTTCGCCTTCTTCATTGCGCATGGCGCGCCAGGTTCCGGCGCCTTGTGCTCCGGGAATCACCCAACGTCCAATAAGGACCTTCCCATCCTCGCTCATCGTGCCCTGATATTTGACGGCGTGCTTACCCCGATATATCTTGGTAAAACGCAGCTCCGGAAAGCTGAAAGAGCCGCCCACGACTGCTTCGCCAAGCCTTCCATCATCGAGAATATTGCCTTCGATTAGTCCACCGCTAACTTCTACAAATACAGCTTCGAATCCGTAGCCGTTGCTCGGATCGCTAGAGTAGAAGTACTGTCCGCGCCAATTACCTTGGACGCTATGTTTGGGACTTGGCATAAGCCTCAGCTGCTACTGATATTCCAGAGCTATTGTGCCCAAATGTATATTCTCTTATGCAAGACTATTTTTTCGTAATCGAGAAGTGATCGACCGGCTGTCCGTTTTCTGAAATCTGGTCGAACGATAATGTGCCACCGTTGATTTTGCAACGAGTAAACGAGTGAATATCTGACGAAGATTTGTATAACAGCTCTTTGCCGTCTTTGGGCGCAATGATCGGGTATAAATGCGCGCCACCGGCGCCGGTCACTATGTAGAGCACGCCTTTCGGCACGGTGTCTTTGATGCCGTCAAACTCTTTGTCGAGCGTAATTTCACCAGGTACGGTGCCATCTTCGTTGATTGACGGCTTGTCGTGTTTTAACACAGGTTGAAACAACAGCGGATAGCTGCGTTGATAGTTGTGGGCATGTCCAGCAAAAACTACGTCTACGCCTGTCTTCTGAAAGATGTCCGAAAGAAGACGCATACGTTGTTCGCGCGAGTGCTCGGCGTCTTCGCTAAAACCTGGTTCGTGAAATGTCACGAATTTCCATGTGGCATTCGAGCTGGTCAAATCATCTTCCACCCATTTGCGCAGTTTGTCGTCGGTCCAGTTCATGTACAGGTTGCCGTCAAGGACAAGCCAGTGGGAGTTGCCGTAATCGAACGAGAACATGTTCATACGCGGGTACTGCGCTCCGACAGATTTCAAAAACGGTTTGGATGCAGCTGTCTCTCCACCACAAATTGGTGCACCCGGTGCGCCAATCGTTTTGACTGGACCGTTCAGTGGGTTTTGCCAGATTATGTAATAAGCAAGAGCATCCGGGAATCTGCTGAAGTTCGTCGGATAACCGCCTCCAAGGGCGATGTCGTGATTGCCCAAGAGAGCAACCGTCAAGATCGATCGCAAAAGTGGCACGCCTTTTCGTTCATCTACGGAGTCGTTGTTGAAGACAGGAAAGAAGCGACTCATGTATTCATGAAATAAACCGCCGTCATATGTGATGTCTCCCGGCACCACGATGAAGTCAGGCTTCTCGTTATACGCGTGCAGAGCGATGCCTTTTTGTCCGACGCTTCCCGCGCCGGTATCGCCGAAGACAGCGAAGCTGTACGACTGGTCGACAGCCTTTCTTGCCGTCGACCATGCTGAGAATACTGTGCTTCCGTCTTCAATCACTCGATAATCGAACAATTTCCCTGGCGGCAGTTGGTGCAGATCGAACGTGTACTCGTAGAGCGGAGATACTGGCGCGGAGAAGACCTCCTGCTTGTGCATGTGAGTATGCGACGAGTCCCAATCCTTGTCTTCAGTTTTGACTTCGACTTTCCATTCCGCATTCGGCTTTCGTGTAAACCAGACTAGTTCTTCATCTTCCTTGGACAGTCCAAGCTTCGAATGGTCGCCTAACTGTACATACGGTTTTATGTAAAAATCACCATCGTCAGCCTTCGCCGCTGTCGATGCGATGGACGCTAAGATGCCGGCAGTTAACAACGAGATGGCGAGTACACTTTTGCCAGTAAAGCATTTGCAAGCGAGCATTTTTTGGACTCCAAACGCGCGCTCGAACATTTGCGCGCACTCATCAGGCTACACTGGCGTGATTCTACCGAAATGAATGGTTTGTGCATTAAGGTATTGATCACGTCCGACAGCGTAAGGAATGGCTTTCAACTGAACTATATGCACTACACTAGATGCTAAGAGTTGAAAGAGGATACCAGGTGTTCGTTTGCCCCGTTTGTGAAGTGGAAAATCGGCTGGATGCGAAGTTCTGCCGCAAATGCGGGCAATCCAGAACGGCGCTTGAGCAGTACGTTGCTGCCGCCGTCTCCACGCCTTCCGGGAAAATGAAGTCTGAGCCGTCATCGAACTCACAAGCGTCAGCGCATGGGCGCACTGCAATGCCCGTCAAACCTGAGCCAGCCGCGCCGCCTGCTCAGGCAGTGGCCCTGCACCCTACTGTCCAGCGCAGCGATTCGGCAGTGTCGCAGGCTGAGCCTTCACGTAGTCAGGCGGAGGTAGGAGGCGCAGCCACTACGTCCCTACCAGACAACAATGGCGCCCGACAGCGCCAGGTTTCATCCAACAGTTCTCGTGCCGATGGTTCTGCGGATCTTGACTCGAGTGCTCAACCTCTCGCCAAAGAATCGAGAGCCGCGTCGGATATTTCAGCTCCCGAGTGTCCAGCTTGTTGGACCGTGCTGCGGGCAACGGACCAGTACTGCTGCTGGTGCGGCGAGCCCCAGCCGTCTCGCGCCTTGCCGTTGATGAAGATGTGCCTGGAATGCAACACAAAGCTTCCGGAAAAGGCGAATTTCTGTTTTGACTGTGGACATAACGTCTCGGACAGGGTGACGCAGAAAGTGCGATTTCCCCTCGAGCTCTTTCATGAGGAAGAATCGGAATTTTTTCCGCGTTTCGACGCCTGACACGGCGAATGCGGCGGTTTAGAAGCAAAACCGACGTGCATGTTGCGGGATATACGAGCGACTATGTTTGCAGTTTGTCACAAATCGTCGCCAAGATGAATGCGATAACCGCTACGCTCCGCTCGCGTCGCGGCACCGCTCAAACCAGCAGGTGAATGCACATACACCACGAAGTGTATGGGCGGAGCTGTGATTCTGTACTCTCCTAGAGATGGGGAATTTTGCAATGGTAAGACATGAATGTGATCAGTCCGTTCCGCAACATCAGCTGACCGAAGCAGACATGGCTGTTGCCATTATGCAAAGTGAGGCGTCGATGTGTCGAGTCAACGCTCCACCGCATCTGGTGATAACGGGAAAGATTGTTCCTGTGCAGGGCGATATGAAACCGCCAGTGATCTCTGCGCCGCCGCCTCCGCCGATCGAAATTTTGCCCTACGTTTGGACACCTGAGCAAGCTGCTACTGCTTGTCCCCCCAATACGCCCAGTGAAGTTGTCACTCAGCAGACGACAGCGGAAAACGCGGCCGAAGTTCAGCCGACTAAGACTGAGACGACGGCGGAAAACGCAGCCAAAGTACAAGCCGGGACAACTGAGGTGACGCCCGAGGACGCAGCCAAAGTACAAACAGCAACCGTCGTTGCACCGGAGCAAGCCGCCAAGAATATTGTGGTAACGCCCACGGTGACACCACAGGAAGCCGTCACGCAAAGTCAGGCTCAAGTAACCGCTGACAATGCTGCTCAAACGCAAGCGCCCGCCCAGGGAGAAGGATGCTATGTGCAGGTCTCGCCTGTTAAGCCGTGCGACAATCCACCCCCGCCGTTTCACGATCACTTCCGCGGCCTCAACTTCCTTGTCTTCAAAATCGGTGTAGATGATCGCGGCTCATTCGCATTGGGAGCTAATGTGGGTCTAGCAAAATTCGACGCTAGAGTTGGTCGTGTCACAGGTATCGATGCCGGTGCAGGGCTGGGAAAAGTGATCGGCGCGCATGGAGGCGCCGGTGTCAACTTCGAAAGGGATGGAGTAAGGGGACACGTAAATGCGGGCGCCGGAGTTGCTGAAGCCATTAAAGGAAATTTCGGATTTGGTGCACAACTGGGACCGAAGACCGGATTCAATTCGATGGTCGACGCCAAAGTGCTCGCTGCACACACGAAACATGGAGTCAGCTCGTACGTCGGAGATGAAGGTTTCAACACGGGATATGAAGGCAATGTCGGTGTCGGCAAAGCCGTAGGTGCTGGAGTTCGGGGACACATCGGATTTAACGACAACTCGTCAGTCGGCGGCGAAGCGGGTGTGCGCGCCGGCAGCGCATCAATCGGTACCGGTGTGGACGTCGATACCTATGGTAACACCGTCATTCGTCCGGACGTAGCGTTGCTGAAAGCGAAATCTGACAACGAGGAAGGCTCGCTTCATGTCATCGGTCAAGTTGGACCCGCGGCGGACGTAAAAGCTGGAATTTCCGCGCAACATCGCACGTACGTCGATCAGCAGAGCTACGACGATAACAGTGACGTGTCGTTTCAAGTTGGACAAAACGGTGTTGGCTTCAAAAACGTTCAGTCCAACGATCAAATGACTGACGAGCGAGGCTTCGGATTCGGAAAAGCGTTCGACTACTGAAGTTCGCCGCGAACATATCTTGAGGAAACCCGCTCATCATGGGCGGGTTTCCTCATATCTGAGAGCTATTTTTCACCGGGAAGACTGACTTTTTCCGAGGAGTCGGCGTGCTTAGAGGCATCTCTGATTATCACGAATGCTTTCTGTCTTGTGCGCTCGAGTGTCTCAGTCATCTTGTACATCGTCAGCGCATGTTTTGCCAATGCAGCGTTGTCTAATTGGGTGCTATCAACTATCTTGCTGATGTCGGTAAGTTCATTGTTTATACCAGTAATTCCTGTCGACCATTCTTGCCAGAGCGGCCTCAAATCATCCAAAGTGCCTGCAGGAACCAGCATTTTTGAAATACCGGATTTGGCGTTGTGAACATCTTGCGACAGCATCGATATGATAGGCTCGATCGTGCCTACGTAATAGAACAGCCACTGAGGTCTGGGCGCCTGATATGCGTTGATTTTAGTGGCAAGTTCCAAGTCTTTCTCAGTTATCGCATTGGGAATGATAAGTTCACTCCGCGTAGTTTTGTCGCAAAGTGTCCTGGTTGCTTCCAGAAAAATATTGATTGCTTCCTGTCTCACTTGATTCAAAGCAATGCCTGAATCGCGTAGATCGCCGAGCGTCAGCTCATCGCCACGACTGCTCGAAAGGGTGGTCGATGAGCGTTCTCCCGAATGTACGGATTGATTTGATTGCTTGTCATTTTGTACGGCTTCGGAAGTCTTGATGTTTGAGGAGTCTTGTGCCAAAACTTCGTCGACAGGCAGTGCGTCCACAAGTATTTGTGCTCTCACAGCCGGCTCTTCAGATTGCTGCTGCGCAAGCGCCAAAGGTCCGTTACCGACCGCCGTCAGCAGAGTTAGAATTGTCAGTGCGAGGAAAGAAGAGTTTTGTAGATAATTCATATTAGTCTTATTCTTGGTGGCGCAGTGGGCTGTGAGGATGGCTTTTGAATTACTTAGATATGGAAAATGCTGTCATCCAAACCAACATTTCCTTTGAAATTTTCGAAAGTGGCAACCGAATATCGCTTGCCGTCACGGAAGATATCCCATTCGACAGGCAAGTCATTTTCTTTGGATACGTACAATTGCTCGCTGACTGTATCTCCCGGCTTAATCACCTGCAGGACATACATCTTCTGATTGAGGCGCGGAACGTTTATTGGCTCGGTAGTGACTTTCAGTTTGTCACCGGCGGATATTGCTTCGGGCAATCGATCCAGCAGATGACCGATGTCAGATTCAATGGCGTTAAAACCGTTTGGAATTTGGAGCCAGCGAGAATCCGGATTTAGATTCATATGCAAATAGCTCAGTTTTGGACCACCTTTTGCTCTAATTCTTCCATCCTGCGAGCGCACCACGACAGCACCATCTTTGAGTCCTTTCGATCGCACCGTCAATCTGATGAGATCGATCTTTTTGAAACAGAAGTTGCCACCACCGACGCACTGAGCTTGCGGATGGTACATGTATACAAAACTGTCGCAACTGTAATCGTTGTACCCGTCGATACTCTTCCGCATCTTTTCAGCAAAAGTTTTGCCGTCCGTAGTGGCAGTATTTGAGATGCTTTCATCCGCGGTAAATTCCGGTACTGGAAACGCCACCGCTGGAAGTGCTGCGAACGAAATCAGCAAGGGAGCTGAGAGTTGCAAATACGCGATCGTGAACGCCTTTTTCATTCGAGTAATTGTACACGGTGCGGCAGCGCCACGAACCCAGGACTGGGGGTCATCAAAAACGCCCGAAAATTATTACTGGCAGGAATAAGTAAGGCTGGGTGATTGAGGGCAAGTTGTAGGTGCCCAAGTATGGCCTTGAAAAGAGGCGGCTGCAACCGCACTTCATTTGGCATGGCAATCAGCGTGCAGAAAATTGTGGCGAAAACGTGGCGAAATGTTCGGAGTTTGTCACAACCTTGCAGCAAGATAAATGAGATAACCGCGACCTTCCGCTTTCTTCCGCCGCGGCACCGCACTACCAGCAGGTAATGCACATACGCCAACTGGTGTATGGGGCAGAGCTGTGATTCTGTACTCTCCTAGAGACGGGGACTTTTTGACATGGTAAGACACGATATTAGTGACGGCACTCCAGCGCAAACACAGGTGACTGACGCCAGTAATGCCGCAGCGCGCCTACGGGATGAAGCGGGCATATGCCATCTTTATCCCACACCAGCAGCGGTGGCAAGTGGCACCGCTGCTGAATATTCCGACGGGTTTTTGCCCAAAAAGGTCTTGCCGTATGGCCAACCGCGCTTCGTCGACATTACACCAGGCGATGCAGTCGGCGGAGGTTGTACGCCGGGCGATGTCGTCAGAACGCCCCGGTGGCATTATGTACCTGATAAGCCTGTTCTCGATGCGCCGCTCACGGCTGCTGAACGTGCACGTGTCGCTTGGCTCGAAGAACAGGCGCGCATGCATCCGGAGATAATCGGTGATTTCGGTCCACTTCTGCCGGGACAAACATACGCCGACCAGCAAAGGGCTTGGTACGAGGAGCAAGTACGCAGAGAGCGTGCAGAGGTCGGCGATTACGGTGCACTGACGCCGGGAGAAGCTGCGCGAGAGCAGCGTATTTTATGGCTGGAAGAACAAGCAGCGCGTAGGCGTGCAGAGCTTTACGGTGATGAGTACGCTCCGCCGTATTACCGGGTCCGTCCCGGCCAAACTCTCGGACAGGCTCCCGATGGTGACGGCTGCGCTCCTCCGTATTATCGAATCACACCAGGGCAAGCGCTCGATGACGGCATACCACCGTATTATCGAATCAACCCCGGCCAGGCGTTAGGGCAGCTTCCATACGGTGATCAAGGCTATTACGCACAGATAACTCCGATACAACCGTGGGATGAGGCGCAGCCGCTCCCGCTCCCGTTCCATCAGCATTTCCAGCGGGGATTTGGTGGCGGAAGACACCGTGGCATTGGAGATGCCCTGGGAGGATTGGGGCAGGGAAGAATGCACGGCGGACGGATGGGGGGCATCATCGGACTTGCCGAATCGCTGATCGGCAGTCTCGCCTACCGCAATCAGTATGCCAATGGAGACGAATACGACTATTAATCCCGAGGCCACTGACTAGAAGAAACCCGCCCATACGGGCGGGTTTCGACTGTTTTGGGTGTGTGCTCTTCTAAATCAAAATTGCGAAAATTGCGTGCCGCTCCATCTTGGCGATCTCGTGCCAACATTGAGTTGCCTTTTCGTGAATTTGTTTGACACTATGAACGGTAGGTCGGCTGCTGACTATACTCTCTCCGCCACTGTGTCACAGTCCGAGCATGGCAGTGAAATCTACGGCGGAGAAGCGAGGTGAATTCAAGAGTTTCGCCTTCCGTGTATCAACTGCCCCAGCTGGAATCTCTGATGATTTGACAGAAGTTCATCCGTTTGAATGAATGTTCTTTGTCTGCGATCACATCGGCTTTGACGTTGCCGAACGTCGATTCGGGCTTGTGTTTGATGCCGTTATAAAACGCGTTGATGATGTCTTCTTTAAAGTTTTCGCTGCGCGGAAACTGGCTTGTTATCTGCTCGCGTTCTGCGTTAGAACAACTATCGTAGTCGATGCCGAGAACATCCATCTCAACGCCGGCTGTGACTAGTGCAATTGTCGGCTTCATATATTGAGGGACGCCCGGAGTGGTGTGCAGTGCGATTGCGGTCCACACGTCTGTTATTTCCTGTTCGTTGATACCGTGTTGCTTGAGAAACTCGCGCGAAGCATTGGCGCCATCAACTTCGAAACGATCAGATTTGCTGCTGTATTTCGGCATCAATCCGAAATCATGAAACATCGCACCGGCGTACAAGAGTTCATGGTCGCACTTGAGACCCTTGCGTTTCCCCGACAATGAAGCGAAGTGGTAGACCCGACTGGAATGGTTGAACAACAGCGGTGTCAACTCTGCGCGAGCAAGCTCTGCAATTTCGCGCGCCAACTTGCTGTCAGGAATTGAAATTTGGTCCGTTGATGTACTCATCCCGCTACTCCTCTTTATCCATTCGCAAATTGCAAACGGGTTTCCAATCTCAAGTGCCTCTTCCAACATACTTCCCTGCCGGGCGTGTTTTATCTGTAAAATCTGAAATTCTAATTGAAGTCAAATGAGCCTGCCAAAATCCCCGAGAGAGAGAGGCACCATATACGATGGCGCAGAATTTCTGAGGGAAACCTTGCAAGCGGCCCGCAAAGAAAAAGGTTTTGCCGATCGAAATCTGCAAAACCTGATTCACTTAGTAGAGTCACACTGAGGATTACAGCGAACCTTTCGCCGCCGGCAAAACTGATCGATATCCGCTCTGTCGATCGTGTCATACGAAGGTGCATCTCCGACACCAATATCCAGCTGCGTGGGAGCGGTTTAAATGCTCACTGTTAGCGTGTTTGCGTGCAACATTGGATCAAATAGACGATCATTCCTAGATCGCCAATATCTCAGAAACGATAACAAATGTCTAGAGAATGGCTACGAGACAGGTTTTCGGCGGTATGCTACATTCGCGAAGTCAATTAAATAAAGAGGAATTGAAAATATGAAAGCTTTGAAAACAAGACTGAAGCAGAATCGTGGCACACAAGTCATGGGCCGCGAAGAGTGCCCGCGACTATTTGATCGAATCATGCTGCGTTACCGACGGCTCAATTTTCTGACGGTCGTGTTGAGGTTCTGACCTCAGTACACCCCTGAAGGAAAACCGAGATAACTGCCGCCGCCCTTGCCCATGGATTGCATCATCTGCTCGAAATCGCGGCGCATTTGCTCAGCTATCTTTTCCGCGATGCGGCGCAACTCGTCGGGAGTAGCGCCGCCGTTGATATTGATTACCGGAGAATAGTGCACCGCCTGCGGTGCTGCATTGGAGTGCTGAGACTGCCCGGTTGATTTGCCTGGTGCCGAACCTGCGATCTTGGGAAGCATATTGCCGGGATCGAATCGCTCCACCCCTTCCAGCTTGAACAGCCAAGAAGCAGCATCCCCAGCCACATTATCGGCGATGCTAGGGATCTGGGGCGCTTGTATATTCTGATGAGTAATCGCGTTGTAATCCGCCACCAGTCCGCCGAAGAGCTTATTAAAGCCGCCGATGAGTTGATCCACTCTTAGCGCTCCTGGGGTTAAGGGCGAATTTCAAAAAGCTTCAGGAGGCACCGAATGTGATACCTACAATTAGTCGACCATAGCACTTACGACTTCTGGTTTTTCGTCGAACCAATCTTGAGGCTTGCAAAAATTTCCTTTTGCATCTGACATCTGAATTGGAAACTGACTGCTTTGGAGCGCTCCAACTCTGATTTGCTTATAAAAGTTGGCGGACTTGTTCATCGGATTGTTTGGAGTGCCATTGCGTTGCGGATCAAGGATTCCGATTTGCTTCTTGAAGCGGTAGCGAACCATGTTTACAGGGGTGTGGAAATCGGAATCGCCGGAGATAATTACAGCCATGTCAAAAGCACTGGTGTGAGCGTGCCATAACAACATGCTGGCGAGATTGACATCAGACTTTTTCTCTTTTGGTCTAATTACCTCAACGGGTCCACCTCCATCGGCGCGTCGCAAGGTAATCTTCTCTGTTATGAAATGGCCGTCAATAATCTCGAATTTTGGTAGTGTCTTCAGCGCTCGTATGTAGGCAAGCTGCTTTTGAGGCTTGTCTGGATCATCTGGAGTACCACTGACGGGAGCAGTGAAGTAATAAATGTACCGAAGATCGAAATTCGTGCTCGGCAAATAGAGTTCGCACAGCTTCCTGATGTCCAGCCACTTATATGGTGTTCCTTTCAGGCAGCCATAGTACAAATTGAATCCATCTACGTAGACAAATGTTCTAAGGGTGGTCAAATGAAAACCCCACAAAATGCAGAAGCCCCTTTCGGGGCCTCGCGCCTTGGGCCGTAGCCACAAGGAAGTTCTATAGCTATAGTACCCGCTAACCTCTTGGTACTCAACTACCAACACAAAGATTTAATCGCCGAAAACCGGAACTGTCGCAGAGATCCAGCTTCAGCGCACAGAGGATTAATCATATTGTCGTATTGCCGAATGCTCCTCATGAATTGAGTTTGCTTTGTCTTGACTCAAGCTGTAACGGTGACACCATATTTGGTGCCTGGCACCCGATGTCGATGCAGAAAATTTGCTAAGTCTCGCGTGCTAGACCTTTGCTAGACTTTTTGCCTGACACTGCCCCAAAAATCATAAGGGTCTTGCCTGACGTGAATCAAGCAAAACCCTTATGAAAGGTCACTTAATAATGGTGCCGAGAGGCAGAATTGAACTGCCGACACAAGGATTTTCAGTCCTCTGCTCTACCGACTGAGCTACCTCGGCACGAAGTGAGCTCGCTTGCGCATTGAATGCGTGGCGTGGCAACGGGGACTCAATATAGCATGTTTATTCTGCCGGTCGATTCGGTCGTTCGCTGCACCGGCGCGAGGTCGGCGCCCCATGGGCTGCCAGGGCTGTTAACAAAAATTTCGCCCCTTCACGTGTCCGGGAGGGTCGTGTTTTGAAGACAACGTCCGATTACGGCTCAGTACGGCGCGGCGGCCTGCGGCGAAGCCGCTGCTTGCAGCTGCCGATTGTTGACCCCGGCGATGCGCAATCCGCTCGCATCTTTGGCGACGAGGAAATCCATGGCAACCTGCTGTGAGATTGGTGGTCCGCCTTGCTGGATGACAAGCGTGCCTTTGCAGCCTACGACCACGGTTCCATCAGGGTTGATTGCTTCTGGGGCTAACGAGACTGGCTGAAAAGCAGCACTGAATTGACCGTTGAGCACTCCCTGCTGAATTTCAGGTGTCCAATACGCCTGCTGGAATGCAGGTCCGGCGTTCGGCGTCATCCATTTGAATGCTTCTTCGTGGCTTGCTCGCGCCGTTTGCATGTTGAAATCCATCGCCTTTGTCAGCCACCAGGTGACGAAGTCGTTCGCCAACTTGGGATCGACCGTCGGCGCTGACGGTATTGGTGCTGCAGGTGCGATTGGTTGAGGCGCTATTGCCGCCTGCTGCGGTGGCGGTGCAGGTGCGTCTTTCTTGGGGTCTTCGGAAGTTGCGAACGCTCCGACGAAGACGAGGAGCATACCGACAATTACCAATCCCAACAGGATTTTGTCGCCTAGAATGCGTTTGACAGCTGATTGAACTACTGATTGATTCATGTGAATCCGCCTGGTGCCGGAGCCGCGTGCTCGGCGTATAGTGATTGTCGCCTAAACGCCCAAAAAATCAATGGTCGGCATGGGGAGATTCCCATCAATTGGGGAAAATTGTCGGTTTGCAACAAGAATCGGTAAAATCAGCGTGTAAGAGCTGTCGCGAAAAGCACTTGTTAACTCGGAAGGGCCATGTCGGACGAAAAGCATAAGTCAACCAAAGTCGAGCCGGATGAAGAGCTGGAGCAGGAAGAGCAAGAACTCCTGGTGCCGATCCCTGGCGGTGCTGGGTCGCGAAAGTTCGTTGCCTACACGGTTAAGCTGCCTTCGGAGCAGTTGGCGGCGCTGCAATCGATCTGGCTGGAGTTAAAACGCCTGTATGGGGCGCATTCTCCGGACAAGAGCGGCATGATTCAGCACGCCATCACTGACTGGCTTAAGCGCTGGGACGGTCCTGACCGCCAGAAGCTATTACAGGATTTGCTCGAGATCAGAGAAGAGACTCGCCGCCGTCAATACCGAAAGACCCCCTAGGCTTGTTTTTGGGCATAATCTCACTTGGGGGCTTAAGCGCCTGATAGAGATGTGCCGGCTACGGGTGGGGCAGTGGTCCAGGAAGACGAGCGCTTACAGGCTAATCAAGTCAGCGGTCCGTCTACGTCGCGACCGGATGCCGGCGATCCGATGATCGGCCGGGTCGTAGGGCAGCGATTTCGCGTCGAGTCGGTGATCGGCTCCGGCGGCATGAGCGTCGTCTATCGCGCCACTGATCTCTCGCTTGATCGATCGGTGGCGATCAAGATGCTGATTCCGCGTCTCGCTGCTAACACCACTGCCGTTTCACGCTTTCAATATGAAGGCAAGGCAATGAGTAAACTTTCGCACGATAACATCGTGCGAGTCTTTGAGTTTGGAGTTCTGGACGAGGACATTCCCTATCTGGTTTTGGAGCTTCTTTCCGGAACAGTGCTTTCGAAAATTCTTCAGCATAGACATCATTTGAGCGTCGAAGACACGGTCTTAGTTGCGCATCAAATTGCCAGCGCGCTTTCGTACGCCCATAGCCAGGGCATAGTGCATCGTGACATGAAGCCGAGCAATGTCCTGATTATGGATAGCGCCGGCAATATGGGTCCTGTCAAAGTTATCGATTTTGGAATCGCCAAAATGCTGACTGAATCTACAGGGCAGGGCTTGACCGCCACTGGAGAAATTTGTGGCAGCCCGCTCTACATGAGCCCGGAGCAGTGCAAAGGCTTGCAGGTTGATTATCGCTCGGACATTTATTCGCTAGGTTGTATCCTCTACGAATGTTTGACAGGTTTTACGCCGTTCAACGGTCAGACTGCGCTTATAACGATGCGCCTCCACGATTCGGAAGCGCCACTTACCTTAAAGGAAGCGACCCTGGGCGGAAGTTTTCCGGACGCGATGGAACACATTGTCGCCCGCTGTCTAGCAAAACGTCCTGAAGACAGGTATCAGTCGGCCGACGAATTGCAAATGGATCTCGATAGAGTTATTGGTGGCGCCACTGCCATCAACCAAATGTCGCGGCGTGAAGTGCAGGTTAATCCGATGTTTGGCAATGATATGCGCATGCTTCACAGTGTCACGGCGAAAGAGACTTCGAAGAGAGAAGTTTCCGTCGGCAAACTGAAAACCCCGCTGCTCATGCTGTTATCAGTGGCTGTTGGTGCAGCTGGCATGGCCGCGTGGACTCATATGCAGAAGTCATCGCCGGTGGCACCGCCGTCGGTGGCACTCGCTCCGGTCGCCCCGCCTGCTAAAGTCCAGAAGCCGCCCGATCCCCCCCTCGAAGACAGTGTGTCTGCGGCTATTAAGGAGGGAGATAAAGTCATTGATGACACATGGGCTGGCCGGAAGGATGTCTTATTTGCGGAACCGCCGTTGCATGTGAGTGAGAAGGGCTTGAAGCAGCTGAGCGAGCATCATTTACTCGAAATTGCCAACTTCACAAACTCTGAATTCAACGACTCCGAAATGCCGCTCCTGAGCAAACTGACGACGCTTCGCAGCGTCATCCTCAATAAGTGCTCAGTGACAGGAAAGGGTGTTGAAAGTCTTGAATTTTTGCCCAATCTTCGTCAGCTTCTCGCGCAGAACATTATGTTCACGGCGCCGCAGCTGCAGCATCTCAATTTGGGGCTGCAGGATTTGCAACTAAGCTATGATTCGAAGAAGGCTAACATAAAGGTGAAAGATCCGACTGTCTCAGTGCACCCACTCTTGAGACTGAACAGGCTGCATAGGCTGATTCTCAACGGCTATAAACTGCCTGACGCCTCGGTCGAAGATTTGTTGCAAATGAAAAATTTGGAGCGACTAGATGTTCGCGGCACCCGGCTTTCTCATTCAGCGTGCAAACTGCTTGTGTCCGGCTTGCCGCACTGTGCCGTCGATTCCCGTCTTAGTCCTGAAGATGGGCTGTATTTTGCGATGTCAAATGTAGCCAATGTCACCGATGCTCGCAAACAGTTACACGACCCGCGCATGCGCTTTGTGCGCAACGTTCAGATGGCCAATGATTTATTCGAACGCGACGATTTGAAGGCTATCGCGAATGACGACAATCTCGTCATTCTAAATCTCGGTAACAGGAAGGAGATTTTAGACTCCGACTTAGGATTGCTGAGCCCTAGTATTCGCGATCTTGATTTGAGTGACACAAAGATCACTGATAGAGGAGTTGCCACTCTGAAACGGCTCAAAAATCTGCACCGCTTGATGCTCAGGAAATGTCCAAAGATTACAGACGATGCGCTCAGGTTGTTGTCAGAGCATAACAGTCTGGAGTTGCTCAACATCCAGGACAACCACAAACTCAGTCAGAAAGCGATCGAGAAGTTTTTGCACGCCTGTCCGAATTGTGCCGTCTGGACAAACTAGCTCGCAACACACGTTGCCCCTAGTCGTGCTTCAAATGTTTGTAGAGATAGAATCCGAAGCCGGCGACGACTACTAACACAATCAGCGCATCGAATTTATGCCAGATGTCGACGAACGTTTGCAGATTCTCGCCGAACTTGATACCAACCCAGGTTAAGAAGTAGCACCAGACCAACGAACCGAGAAAGGTGAACAGACAGAAAATGCCGAAGTGAGCCTTCAGCACGCCGGCAGGAAACGAGATAAATGTGCGCACGACCGGCAGCATTCTGCAGACGAAAAATGTCCAATCACCGTATTTGTCCACCCAGCGATCGGCGGTATCCATGTCCTTCTCCCGCAGAAGAAGGAATTTGCCGTATTTTTGGAGGAACGGGCGGCCGCCGTACATTCCCAGAAAATAGGAAGGAATCGAACCCAAGAGGCAACCCAGCGCTCCTGCGAACGCCACCAGATGCATGTTGAGCTTGCCCTGTTGAACCAACAGTCCAGCTGCGGGCATGATTGCTTCGCTTGGCAAGGGGATGTTGGCGGATTCAATCGCCATCATCAAGACCACGCCCAAGTATCCCATCGATGTCACGGCGCCCTTGATCATCTGTAAAATTGGGTCGAGCAGGTCGTGAATCATGGATTTCCTCTTGTGATGAGATTGCACGGATTCTACCGCCCATGACACGGCGAGACCTTGAGCGGCTCTAACAGTGGCTGTATTGCAGCCGGACAGATATATGGAAAGTGCAACGGTGAGCAAAACTCTATATTTCACAATTGCAACCGCAGGACACGTTGACCATGGCAAAACGAGCCTTCTTCGCAGTTTGACGGGAATCGATCCGGATCGGCTCAAGGAAGAAAAACTGCGGCAAATGACCACCGATCTGGGCTTCGCCCATCTGGATATCGCTGAGGCGCACCCCGGCGTCGATTTTGTTATCGGTTTTATAGATGTGCCGGGACACGGCAAGTTTTTGAAGAACATGCTCGCCGGCGTCGGCGGTATCGATGTGGCACTGCTGGTGGTGGCGGCCGATGAGGGTCCGATGCCTCAGACCGTTGCTCACGTAAAAATATTGAGCTTGCTCGGCGTCAAACAGGCGATCGTTGCGCTCACGAAAATCGATATGGCGTCAGAACAGATGCAAGATGATGCGTTGCGCAAAACCGAAGAGTTGCTCGACCGGTTCGGCGTTAAAAGGCTCGACTGCGTCAAAATTGCATCGCCGACCGGACACGGTATTGATGAGTTGAAACTGAAGCTGAAAGGGTCGCTCGCATCTGCGATTCGACGCGATGACAGTGATCAGAACGCTCCAGTTTATCTGCCCATAGATCGTGTTTTCAGCAAAAGCGGATATGGTGTCGTTATTACCGGTACCTTGGTGCGAGGCACCGTCAAAGTCGGAGATTCGCTTTTTATCGAGCCCGGTGGTCTGAAGCCGCGAGTACGAGGGTTGGAAACCTTCGGAAAATCATTGCAAACCGCGCAGGCTGGGCAGAGGCTGGCAATCAATTTGACCTTCCGCGAACACACATCATTGGCGCGCGGTCAAACAATCCTGGGCGAGCATGTCAGTGCCAGCACAAATCTGATCGTGCATATTATTCCAACCGCAGATGTAGCACAAGCTACTTTAAAACAGCAGATCTCAGGCCAGCCGATCCGGCTATATCATGGAACCGCCGAATGTCCCGGAGACCTGCGCTGGGTCGACGCTATCGATGTTGATGGTGAAAGCAAACTGGTGGCGCAGATCAGTTTGACCGAATCAGTCGTAGTCGAACCGGGTGATCGATTTGTTCTACGCTATGGCGATGACGGTATTACAGGCGGTGTCATACTGTCTAATGGCAGGCCGCGTTGGTTGACGAGACCGAAGTTGATGGATCTCTGCGGCGCGCTGCTGAAAGACGACTATCGTGGAGCGGTCAATCTGTTTCTCGATGCCTGTTCGCAGCGTACTGTCAGAGAAGATGTGTTGACCAGTTTGTTGCCCCAGACAGTTCGCGGCGAACTTACGGACAAGATGGTGGCAGATTCTGACATCTTTAGGTTGGCTCAGTATCTGGCAACAAAAGAATCTATCCAACTGTTGGGCCTCAAGCTATTGCGTGAAGTGGCACAGCAGAAGCCCGAAGGCGAGGGCGATAAGCAGACTTCCCTGGAAACTATCCGCGGTAAGGTTTTGCCAGGTATCGATCGAGCGGCATTTCAAGCGTTGATCAAGCATCTCACCGATTCAGGACAGGTCGTGCGCAAAGGCGACCGGCTTTCTCTTCCGGGTGCAGAGCAGGCGGTAGCCTCGAAATCGGAGGATCGCAGCCAACTAGAAACAGCGCTGCTGGAAATTCTTTCGCAGCATTTATGTCTGGAAATCGATGAGTTGGAAAAGCAGACAAAACAAAGTAAGAAACAGATCGTTGCAGCGCTGAACAGCTTGGCTAAAGAAGATAAAGCATCAGTGGTCAATTATGACTTCGCCAGTTTAAACTCGAAACTGAACGAAGCACACTGTCTGTTAGCCGACATCTGGCAGCGCAAAAAAGAGATCAGTCCCGCCGACTTCCGTGATGCCCTCGGCACGACACGAAAATACGCTATGGCCATTCTCGCCTATTTCGACGACCACGGCGTCACCCGACGCCTGAACAACAGCCGCGTCCTATTGAAAAACCCGAAGCGGGATTAGTACTCGACTGTGGAACGCCAGCCTCCGGGCTGGCAAATGAGCTCGGCGTTCCTTACCGGTTTCGCTTGGCATGCTCACCGCGTTCCTTGCCGGTTTGGGCAACTCACCGTAGGGGCGCCTTGCAGGCGCCCGTTGAAACGACTACGCCCTTTTGTGCACGGCGACGACTTCTTCGAGAACGGTCCTGTCTAACCACCCTCTCGCGATGAGGATCTCGCCCAATTTCTCGCCGGAGTGCCGCTGCTCTAATAACGCGATCCACAACTGCTCGATTGTAATATAACCGAGAGACATGAGCCGTTCGCCCAGGCGCGAGCGCATCTTGGGCAGGCAGCGTTCTAGCTCTCTGTGCGTAAACCAGCCTTTGAGAAGACAGATCTCACCCAGTAAAAGCCCCGTCTCCCGCTGTGCTGTCAGCGCCTCATCGAGCTGCTTTTGCGTGATATAACCTGATTCGATCAATCTTTGACCGATCAGACTTGCATTCAGTTGGGCGGTACGTGTCGCCATTTCAGTGGCTCTGCCGAAAGTAACCTGTTTACATTGTACACTTGATTGCATAATTCGTAACCGCCTAAGAGTCCACTGATATAACGATATGGTCGCCTGATACGCCGAGCCGCGCGCCGTGCTTATCTACCGCAAACGGACGCAACTCGTATAAACCCACCTGGGGAGTCATTGTTCGTCCAATCTTGATAGTTCCATGCTTTGATGGGCAGATGATCTGAGTCAAAACGACCTTTGATTTATCTGCCGTATTTTGCTTGTCCTCCTCGAAATTCAAATTTGGTCTGGTAATCTCGATTCCTACTGCCGCAGCACCGGCAACTTTCGATGCATCATAATTCAACTCGAACTCTGTGTCGCTGCTCGACAGGTGCGCAAAACCTTTCGTTCCTAAAAAGCCCGAGTTAGCAAACGAAATTCTTGGCATCACCGTCTCAGGAGCGATGATTTCCACTGACTCGATTTTGATGTCGGAGCCTTTCGGTAAGCGCAACTGAAGCTGACCTTGCTCACCTAGTGTCCAGTCGGGCACAGCGTGCAGCGAGAACAACCATGTTTTCGGACCGGTCGCACTGGTATCCACGTGCACGCGATGATACAGCTCGAAGTCCGGCACGATGCGGTTTTTGTAGAACAGATCGAGGCCGCTGCCGTCACCAGCATTTATCACGTTTGCCTTGATGGCGATAAAATTTGTATTGAAACAGTTGAGATCCGGCGAAACAGCAACGGTCGCAAGAGGATGCCTGCGCCTATCCATCGCAGTTAGCTCGACCGCGCCATCTGCTCCTCGCGACAGTTTGCAGCTGTCATCTGAGGGTTTGAGTGACTGCAATAGTTCTGCCGCGTTTGGTACTGCTGTCGCTGTCAAAAACAAAGCCGTGTCGATCTTGTTCAACGATTGAGTGTGCGGATTCCAAGCAAGGACATTGGCGTCCGAGTGATTCTCCGCCATTGAGTTTTTGAAATAGCCTAGAGGCAACACCGGTTCCAATTTGTTGAGCATAAGCGCGTTGTTGATATCCCGAATCATCTGCGGGCGTTTAGTCATACCGGGCAGTCCGTTGCGCACGACGTACGCCCCGTGAATGGTGTCGGGCAGTCCGACAATCAAGACCTGCGGGTCGCCCGGAGTGAATGAGTAGAAGGTCTGCAGCGAAGCGCGAATTCTATTCGATGTTTTGCCTGCCTGCACCCATGCCGAGTTGTTCTGTTCCAGTATGTATAAACCGGTAACCGTTAACAGAGCTAGCGCTGCAAATGACGTCACAGTGGACGCGGTTTTCGCTCGTGCCGGCTGCAGCAAGGCTAAGCCGAGCAAGCAAACAAGCGGCGCGGTGGCAAGGTACGCCAATCTGCTTCCTTGTAAATCGTCAGAGATGGCGAAGATCTTGTACACCGGCGCAAGCGAGATCGCCAACCATGAGAGCAGAAAAACTGTGCGTCTTGCCACGAATGAGTCCCGCGCTGATCTCCACAGCGTAAACACCGCCGCCAGCACCAGCCCTACCTGCCAGAGGATGACCATAACATTATGGTTGCCCATCAACTCTCGATTGGCCGGAACAAGCATCATATGCAGTGCATGCACCCAGGTAAGAACAAAGTTCTTCAAATCAGAAATGAAGAACAGCGAGTTGTCGTAGCCGCCGACGAATGTTCCCAGCGCGATACGCCTGACGCCGAAGTAGAGCACCAGTGTGAGCCAGAAAGGCAGAGTGTTTTTCGCGGCGATGATTACTTTGTTTAACAGTTTGGCGCGCGAGTGTTCGGAGCCGATCAAAAGTTCGTACGCAAAAAACACGGCTGGAAGAGTCAGCGCCATCTCTTTAGAAAGCAGACCGAACACCATCGACATCCAACAAGAGACAGCAAAGGCGATCATGCGTGTCTCTCGCCATTCCATGTACAGCCATAGGCTGACCAGGCAGAACATGGTGACAATCGAATCAACGCGACCAGTTATCCACGACACCGCTTCCGGATGCAACGGATAGATGCCGAATAGCAACGCGCTCGCTAGCGCGCAGCCTTCGACATATCTCAATTTCTTCGCCGGCTTCAGCAGGGTTTCCATTATGAAATAAAGGCTCACTGCGCTCGCTAGGAGACATCGAAGATTGGTGAGGTGAAAGCCCAAACCGTTTGTGCGCCACCATAGATAGTCGTTCACCATGAAGACTGAAATAAGTGGGCGATAAAACTTTGTGTTTGTCAGGTCGAGCCACGACGAATGGAAATTCCGCCAGATAAGCTCAGGCTGCTGCACCGCCTGACTGAGCCACGCCAGATGCACGAAATCGTCGCCGGCAAACCAATTGAAGCACACAGGCGCATAAGCGATGAAAATCGCGATGATGATTACGCCCAACGCGATCGCCGAACCGAACGTGCCGTATTTGGGTAGCGTTCGCTCCGGCATTTTATCTGTACTTTCTTGCGGTTTGATCGTGGCTAACAACGCTTTGAACCAAGAGACGATTTGCATTCCCTGCCAGAGGCCAGGCATGAGAACCTGTCGCCGACACTGCGACTTTTCAAGCGGATTCTCGCATATATAGATTGGGCTGGAATTAGGCAGCCCTAATTTAGTCGTGCTGTGCTCCAACTCTACCTTATTCCGGGGAGGGAAAACTACGTATGGGCGCGGCTGAAGCAGATCATAGAGAGACCCCAAGTCACTCGCTGGCGGTTATAATCGACTTAGAGGTTTTGAACATGGCTAAAAGTGACCCGAGCAAACAATCAGCATTTGAGCAGGTTTTGAAACTTGCCCGCGAACTTGCTCCAGAAGAGCAAGATCGCCTTGTGGAGCAGATGAAGCTGGATTGGTTAAAACGTGAAGTGCAAATTGGCTTGGATCAATTGGCCAATGGCGACTGGGTCGATGGTGAAGAGTTTTTGCAAGAGCTCAAGCTTCGTGCGAAACAACGCTCAAAAGATACGCAAAAGTGAGATTCCGCGTTGCTAACCAAGCAGCTCTCGACCTGGGCGAGATAGAGTCGTTCATCCGTGCGGACAATCCCGCCGCCGCGGTTAAGTTCATCGAAAAACTGGAAGGCACATTCCGCCAGCTTGCGCAGAGTCCGGGGATCGGACGACGCCGTTCCGAGTTGTCGAGTTCGCTCCGAAGTATACGCGTATCTGAGTATCTTATTTTCTACTGTGTGCACGAGCAAGTACTAGAAGTAGTTCGAGTTATACATGGCAAACGAGACCTGAAGCCCACAGACTTTCCGAGCCGGACTAGCTGAACCTACGGGTTGGACTTTGGCACGAGCGGTGGGGCGTATCTTAGCGCTGCCATAGCGGCGAGGCAGATGGCCGCCGTGATAGCGACCAGAACTAAGCCGTCGCTGACGGCGAGCATGCCGGCTTGCTGTTCGAGCGCTGCGCCAAGCAGTTTTGCTGCGTTCGCTTTTGCATCATCCAGTCCAGATCCATCTGGAATAGTCAGCGCGATCAACTGGCGCAGGCGCTCATCTGTTTGCCAGCCGCCATCGAAATACTGTTTCAGCACAGTGCCGTGCAGAGTGCCTTGCACTCGCAGGAAATGCAACATCACGGATTTGCCAATTTCTGCACCGAATAATCTGCACGTTTGAAACCAGCACGCCACAGTCAAAATGTTTGCCGGGCTCTTGAGGGCGCCAAGGGCCATGGCATTGCGCAAGATCGAGTTGACCAAGCCGGTCAACGCGAGCGTCAAACCGACTGCATTTATCGCTTGCGAAACAACAAAGGTTTCACCAGTCCATCCAGGATCTATCTTAGAACTAACCATGGCAGTGGCACCCACTATGAGAAAACCGATGGAACAGAGAAGTCGCGAATCAGTTCTGTAGAGGAGCCATCCAGCGATGGGCGCGGCGATCAATTGAATGACGGAAACCCAGGCCAGCACATTGCCGGTCTGATCCGGACGATAACCGTGCACAAGTTCCAAATACTTTGGAATCAAAAGCGTCGGCGCTAACAACAAAAATCGGAAACAGACCAAAATAAAACCGAGGAGCAGGAAATTTCTGCTCGTGATGAATTTCAGATTCAACAATGGATGCGGGTGTCGAATGCGTCTGATCACAGTAACAAAAAGCAGCCAGGCTCCAGACACCAAGAACGCCACCACGACTCCCGAATGCAGCCAGTCAAGGCGTTCGCCCTGGTCCAGCCCGATGTATATCAGAGTGAATGCGCATGCTGCATACAAAAATCCCCAGAAATTGTGCCCGGTCGGTTTGCTCTGCGGTATTGGTTGTTTGGGAATGCCGAAATAAACGCACGCTACCATCAGTGGTGTCACGAGTAATGCGTTCCAAAAGACCCAATGCCATGAGAGATGATCCATGTACCACGCTTCTAAGGCGGTGGCGATATGTGTGGAAGCGAGAATATCGAGAGCGTAGGCGGCGATACCGAAGTGAACCAATCGCATCGGCAGGTTGTTGATGATGACGCTGAGCGTCAATGGATAATAAGTGCCGGCGGACAGTCCAGCGATGAACTGCAAGACAAGCAAAGCGCCGACGTTATGAGCGACCAGCGGCGACAAAAACTCGCTCATAGCGAAGATGGCGCTCGCCCACAGTAATACTCGGCGAGGACCGAGCAAGCCACCCAAGAAGACGCTCAGCGGACCTATGAACATATTCGCTGCGTTGAACGCGGTAACAACCCAGCTCATATCATCAGAGTTGGCGCCGATCGCGCCTTGCACATCGGCCAGCCCGATCGACAACAGTCTCCCAGTAAAGACAGAGATCAACGCGCCAAGCAACACACCCATGATCGCGAGCATAGGGCGACTGGTGACGTTAGTGGCGATGGCCGCTTTGCGTTGCTCATGCTCTGTTGAGTGCGCATCAACCGGCATGAGCTATCTGTTTCCCGGTTGGATTGTTGCGGTCACCGACATGCCTGGGCGCAGTGACGACAGCGTGTTCTGATCCTCATCCAACGCGATTTTGACTGGTATCCGCTGCGTGATTTTCGTGAAGTTGCCGCTGGCGTTGTCCGGAGGCAATAGTGAGAATTGCGCGCCACTCGCTGGGGCTACCGCCAGAACATGTCCTTTGAAATGTGTGCCGGGAAGCGCATCGACAGTAATCTCCGCGGAGTCTCCCGCTTTCACGTGCGCCAGCTGCGTTTCACGATAGTTCGCCAAAATCCATGGCGTCGAGGAGATTATCGTAATCACCTGCGTACCGGCGCTGACAAGCTGCCCTGGCTTGACTTTCAATTCGCCGACAACACCATCTTCCGGTGCTCTCACTATGCTGTAATCAAGATTGACGCGTGACGCTTGCAGCGCTGCTTTGCGCGCAGCCAACTCGGCCCTCAACTCTATCTCTTCGCCGTCTAAAAGCTCTCTCTGCTTCTTCTGCTCGGTGACTTCCGTTTCCCGGCTTCTCACCGTAAGCTGGCTACGATCTTGCTCGGTGCGAGCACTGCGCAATTGCTGTTTAGCTTTAGTCAGCTCTGCATTTTTCGCGGCAAGTTCTGCCTGCGCTTTCAGCAATCCTGCCTTCTTCGCTTCGAGGTTTGCGGAAGCACGATCGTTGTCATCAACAACTTGTTCAACCCGCTGTTTGGTTGCACTTTCAAGTGCCAGCAATCCCTCCTGACGCGTGCGCTCTTGATTGGCGCGATTCTCTTCTGCCATGGCGGATTTGACACCGGCGTTGCCCTCAGCGATCGCCGCTCTGGCGGCGGCTATACCTGCTGTCGCTTGCTCGATGCCCGATTCCGCAGCGGCAACGTTATCTTCAGCTTGAGAAACACCTGCGCGTGTGCTTTCATGCACGGTCTGAGCATCAACTACTCTCGCATCTTGCTGCTCTTTTCGCTCTTTCATGTCAGAAAGCTTCGTCTCAGCTTCCAGTACCGCAGCTTCTGCTTGATCGACCTGAGCCTTGTAATCGTCGTTCTTCAGTTCGACCAGCACTTGTCCTGCTTTGACTTTATCGAAGTCCTTTACGTTGGTTTTAACAACGGTGCCGACAACCTTTGTGCTGAGCGGTGCCACATCGGCACGCACGTAGGCGTCATCCGTCTTGATCAGCCAGTCGCTTTCCCAGTTGTTCCACTGCAGGGCGATAAACCATAATAAAAAACCGGCGATGCCCAAAACAATTAGTGGTATCAGCCAACTTGGTGTTGATGGTGCCGGGGGTGAAACCGCAGGCGGTGGCGCCGCTGATGGTGGCGCCGGTTTGGCGGTCACGGTAGACTTCACCGCTGCGGCGGCGACTTTCTCCGCCGATTCGCGTTCTGCATGTTCGACCAGCGCTTGGGCATTCGCCTCACTCGCTGCTTGTTCAGCCAGTTTGCGCGCAGCCCGTTCATTCTGAGCCGCTACCTCCGAGTTTTTCGCGGCTGTATCTGCAATCTCTCTGGCAGCCTTCTCTGCGGCGGCTGCTCTCTCTGCCGACACGCGAGCCTGTCGCTCGTTGTTCATTTGCGCTTCGGCTTTGCGCAGCTCGTTTTCTAAATGCTCTCGCCCCTGACGCTCAGCGGCTTCGCGCATGGCAGTATCTTGCAGCGCCTTTTCGGCCGCCGCTCTTTTGGCTTTTTCAAATTCGAGCTCGCTGGACATTCGTCAACCTCACAATCTCACTGAGCTAATCGCTGGTACCGACAGCTCTTTCGAATTCCGCTCTGGCTTCCCAGAACGATATCAATGCCTGATGATAACTATTGTTCGCTTGAGACAGACTCTTTTCCGCTTCTAAGACGTCCGAGAGTCTGCTCTGCGTAAACTTGTACCTATTGATCGATACGCGCATCTCTTCTCGCGCTGCCGTTCTCTCCAGTTCAGCAGCACGCGCCATCTGCCTGGACTCGTTCAGTTTATTGATCTGTGTGTGCAGATCGATAAGCACCTGATCATATGTCTGCTGTTGTTGCAACTTAGCGCTTCTCTCCACGTTCGAACGTGCCGCGGACAGAAATGCTTTTCTCCCCCAATCGAATGCGTTCCAGTTGATAAAGATGCCCGGAGCAAGGACCTGTTTCGGAACGATTGAGTTGTTGAAGCCCGGCAACGCCGCGTAGAACACTCCCACACTAACGTTGGGAATGTACTGCGCCCAAATGACTTTCTTCTCGGCACTGGCTTGCCTAATTCGAGCATCCGCGATGCGAACCTCTGCACGCATGCTCAACGCCTTCTGCTCTGCTTGTTTTGGATTCATTTCCAAATCATCGGGAGGCGGTATGGTCTCGAGCGAGATCGGCGTGTCCAGATTGCGACCGAGGAGATGGTTCAACTTTTCGCAATCGATTTTGTCTGTGTTGGTTGCTTTCGTCTCTTCCACTTTTGCAGTAGCTAGCTTCGCCGCCACCTGCATCTCATCGACCTTGAGCGAGTTGCCCAGCCTTACCTCATTGGCGACCGTCGCTTGCAATTCTGCTAGATATTTGATGTTCTCCCGAACATCAGCCAGCAGACTTTGATCGAGAACCACTTTGTAGTAAGCCGTTTTCACCTCCGAGCGTGTTTCGTCGAGGCGCTGGCGAAACCTCTCTGCGGCAATGAAACGCTGCAGGCGTCCCACTCTCGCCTCTAGCCCGTATCTGTACTGCTGCGTCACGGGAAGCATCGCAGTCAGCATCAAAAATGCATCCGGACGCGCCGGAACGAGCAATGAGTTGACGGTGTTATCGGCTAAATAACCGATAAAGCGGACGTTAGGCAATCTCTGGCTTTCCGCAGCTAGAATGTCCCATTTGAATCGGGAAACTTCCAGCTGCGCTTCCTTGAGGTCGCGGTTATTGTCCGTTGCGATTTCAATCGCGCCTTTGAGCGGAAGTTTGCCTGAGGTGTCAGTGGAACCGGGAATGTCGCTTCGTTTGTAATCGTCATTGATATCGATTGGACGAAGTTGCGGATCAGCAAGATCTTTATTGACCACGGTCTGATCGTCCAACGCGACAGCAGCTGAAGGAATTCCTATCTGTATAGCTATGAAAGCCAGACAGGCAGCGTGCGCCAGCGTGATGATTTTTCTGTGGTAAAAAGACAACATCATCGCCACCGGCTTCGCTGACTTGGCAACTTGCCTGGTGTGCCCGCCTGCGCATGCGAAATTGCTCAGCTAGATGTGCGATTCTAGCCTATGACCGGCAGCCGGTGAACTCTTGCCAAGTCCGTCCATGCAGGTTTCATGAACGAGATGCATTGCCAGGATCAATTTAGCTAGCCGATCATGCCCTCGAGCTTCGCTGCCCGGGTATGCGAAGAGCCGCTTTTGTAGTTTTGCAAATCGGACCAGCGTGCTCATTTGTCGAGCTCAATGGCGAGCCCGGCGATTCAGACGCAGCGAGTACCTCTATATCGTCGTCAACGCCGGGGCGGTGGCGGCGGTGGGCGAGAAGATGGCGGCGTCTGAACCAAGAATGGCTTTCAATGCGCCAGCGACTGTTTCGACGTGATCGGCGCGCAGCTCAGGGTACATCGGCAGCGACAGAACTTGGTCGGAGAGCAACTCTGTGATTGGGAAGTCGCCCGGTTTGTGTCCGAGATTCGAGAACGCTTGCTGCAAATGCAGCGGAACCGGGTAGTAACACATCGAACCAATGCCGCGCTCTGAGAGCTGTTTGATTACTTCGGCGCGTCCTGGTTGACCTGTGACGCGTACAGTGTACTGATGCCAAACGTGGCTGATGGCACCCGATCCGGCGGATTCGGAAGCATAGGTAACAGAAGGGGTAATCAAGTTGTGACAGCCTTCCAATGCACGCGCGTACTGCTGCGCCACAACGTTGCGCTGTTCGTTCCACGCTTTGAGGTGGGGCAGTTTTGTCAGCAGAACAACAGCTTGTATTTCGTCCAACCTGCTGTTGACACCTAGCTCTTCGTGATAATAGCGTTGTTTGCTGCCATGCGCTCTCAAGCATTTGATGCGCTCAGCTACCGCGTCGTCATTGCTTACGAGCAGACCTGCGTCACCGGCAGCGCCAAGATTTTTGGTCGGATAGAAGCTGATCGATGCGACATCGCCGAACGAGCCTGTCGGGCGGCCCTTGTACATGGCGCCAATGGCCTGCGCGTTGTCTTCGATAACTCTCAGTTTGTGCTCGCGCGCGATTTCCATGATCGGATCCATGTCCGCCGGCAAACCGTAGAGATGCACAGGCATGATGGCGCGCGTGTTTTTCGTAATTGCTTTTTCGATCAACTTCGGATCGATGTTAAAACTGCGTTCGTCGATATCGACAAATACTGGAGTGGCGCCGCGCAACACAATAGCTTCGACTGTTGCTGCGAAGGTAAACGGCGTTGTGATTACTTCATCGCCGGCTCCGATATCGAGAGACCAGAGCGCCAGGTGAAGAGCATCTGTCCCGTTCGCCACGCCGATACCATGGCGGCATCCGGAGAGTGCGGCGACTTCGTTTTCGAGGCGAGTGCAATGATGTCCGAGAATATAGTGTCCGCTGCGCAGAACATCTATAACTGCTTTTTCGAGCTCGGCGCCAATAGACGCGTATTGCTGTTGCAAATTCAAAAGAGGTATTTGTTGCGACATCTCTGAGATTAAGACCGTCTGGTAAATTTGGTGCCAAGCACCGGGGTTCCGTATTTCCGCATGAGTCTAGCCAATTGCGGCGCAGCTTGGAAGGTAGACAAGGTTAAGCTTGAGAACCAGGCTGCCATGGGAAATTTTTTAGAGCCGTGATCTAGTCAATATGCGGCGTTTTGCTTCGGATTACTCGAAAGTAATTCAGTCTCTTAAGTTTTTCCCACCTGGTGAACTCGCGCTTGACATGAGGTTTTCGAGGGGCGGAGGGTCCGTAATTTTGGCATCTTTGCAACCGGAGCGTTCTTATTATATGCCGCTTCTGCTCTTCGGCAATTCCAGTAGTGTGCTGCACAAACGCCCGTATCCGAATACGGAATAAAAATCGCTCGAAAATATGCCGCACTCGGATACGCCTAAATTCGGGAGGCCCTTACTGCCATATTCGGATACGAGATGTTCAACAGACACTTAAGCGGAAGGCTTGATTCCGGTGTGCATCGAGATGTAGTTGATTAGGTTGGGGTGAAACTTTCAAACCGGGCGCGGAGATTTTTGGTTTCGTTGAACTCGGATAATGAAAAGTTTGCGGATGATGCGACTTCTTTTCTAAAGATTGCAACTGCGGTGTCGTATGTGGTGCGAGCGGATCGCCAAGCTGAATTTGGTATGTGCTGCCGGCGGAACGCCAAGCTGAATTTGGAATTTGGTGCCAGCGGATCGCCAATCGGAAAGTAGAAAAACTAGTTCGGAAAGTGGTGGCTAAGTTTCAATTTTGAGACTCGGAACCTGATTAGTTCGAAAACATCGCAAACAGAAAGGAGGTTCGTGTTGAGCGAACCTCCTTCCAAAAATCGATGAGGGTCGATTATCTTCTGCCCTTGCTGGACACTGTGCTGGACAACGCGTTGGTGACGAATAGGTTGAGGCTAACGCCTTCTCTTTCCGCGCGATCTACCAATGCCTGGTGGAGGGACTTCGGCAAACGAACCGTGAACTTGCCGCTGAACTTCGAGTAGTCGCCGCCTTCCGAACGAGCCGACGGGGCTTTGGCTTTGGTTGTGTGTTTGGCAGCGGACTTGCGAGTCGTCTTGCGGGCCAATCCTACTTTTTTGTGCGTTGCTTTCGGCTTCGCTGAACGGCCTGACGATTTCGCTTTCGATTTTTTGATGACCATTTCTCTCTCCTTGTCATTGGGGATCTTCGGCTGCGAGCGATGAAATGGTTTGCGCCGAAGAAATTTGGCTGAAATTGCCCGTGTAATAAGTCAACAGGAAGTCTTGCGCATGCCTGTCCCAACCCCTCAGTTGTCCTGGGAGGCCTCGGGTGTGGTATGCCACATACCACCACTTAAGGTGGCAAAAATATTCTACCCCGAAAACTATACTTTGGTGGCACTTTGGATATACGTTTCGAACCATTTTGCTGCAAATCGTGAGCCCTTGGGCGCTCGCAAGTGGCGCCACACCTGGTGCCGCACCACTTTTGATGGCTGGTATCACGTTTGATTAAACTTTTGCCGCTCGGTTTTGCGGATGCAGGCCTACGAGTGTCCCAAATCTGTTATCTGCCCATTAGGTCGGGCTTTCCAGCTTCGGTGCGAACGCTGCCACTGATACCAGCGGCGAAGGCTGGTATCGGGCGCGCCACTGACACCAGCGGCGAAGGCTGGTATCGGGCGCGCCACTGACACCAGCGGCGAAGCCTGGCACCGGGGACGAAGCCTGGCACCGGGGGCGAAGCCTGGCACCGGGGGCGAAGCCTGGCACCGGGGGCGAAGCCTGGCACCGGGGGCGAAGCCTGGGCACCGGGGGCGAAGCCTGGCACCGGGGGCGAAGCCTGGCACCGGGGGCGCCACTGATACCGGGGGCGAAGCCTGGCACCGGGGACGAAGCCTGGCACCGGGAGCGAAGCCTGGCACCGGGAGCGAAGCCTGGCACCGGGGGCGAAGCCTGGCACCGGGGGCGAAGCCTGGCACCGGGGCAAAGCCTGGCACCGGGGGCGAAGCCTGGCACCGGGGCAAAGCCTGGCACCGGGGGCGAAGCCTGGCGGTTAATCGACTGTACGCCCGAAAACGCTGTAGATACAAGCGTTTCAAGCACTTCCCCGCGCAGATTGCACCGAGCGGCAATCCGGCATCTGCCAGAAAAATGTATGGTACTGCCCCGTCACTCCGTCACTAATATCGTTCTATAGAGAACGGTGGATACTGCGCCGCGGTTCCGTAGAGGCTTTCCGGGAAGTTCTGGTTGGGCGTTTTCCAGAAGCCCGTAATGTGCTGTACGAAAGCACCAGGACCGAACTCCAATACAGGATTTTCAGAGACAGTCCCTGATACACCGAGAGGATCGCTTATCTCTATATCGGGTTTTACCTTGCCGGGTAAAGCCTCGAAAACCGCCTCGACGTTGACGACGCGCGACATCATTCCCGGTCGGACTTTGGTCGAGCCCATGCAGCCTGGTCCGGCAAGTCTCAACAGCGTCTCCAATTCGGGCAGGGTTACTTGTACTTTTTGATAGACCTTAGAATCCATATGACTGAGCAGGGCGAGTCCATCTCGGAATGCATCGTCAGTCAGGTAGCACCATTCGCTGACCACGAAGGTGTTGTCTGTGGTGGCGCCCATGTTCCATAACATATAGCCGTCCTGGTGAGTGAACAGCTTGTATCGACACCGCGGGTCGTTGAGCAGAAGGCGCCAACGATATTCGTCGCGGCGCAAGCTCAAATTTAGTTGTTCGCTCCACCGCTGGTGCACTGCCAATGCGGGAGCAAGGTTATCCAGCTCGGCTGATTTGTAAGCACCCGAATTGCCTTTGACAGTGCGGAGAAGTCCAAGTGAGAGTTCTGCTTCGTGACGCATGTCCGTAACGCTCCATCCCATGCGTTCATAAAATGGATAGTTGAACGGCCACAAGGACGCGATGGCGACTCCGTCTTCGTGCAGTTTTTGCAGGCAATCTGTTAGAAGCGCTTTAACCAGGCGCTTGCGCCGGTATTCAGGATAAGTGGCGACACCGGCGATACCACCAGCCTTAACCCACTTATCTCCAAGGTGCATGTCGAAGTCGATGTTTGCCGCAACAGCTGCCAACTTGCCGTCGTCAAAGGCGCCCACTACGTAGGACGTTCCGGTCTCGATGAACGAGCGCATTTTCTCTCGCCCCAGCTCGTTGCCGGGGACTGGTGCGCATTGAGCCAGGTCGAAGGCAAAGCCCCACAAGTCGACGACGTCCAGCAGGCGCGCTTTGGGGACCTGCTTGATCAAAATCGAGGACGCTGTTTGCGTGTCCGGCATGTGACGCTTCTTGAGTGCTGACAAAGCTAGCTTACGGATTGCCGGCATAGATGGTAGAGCGTATTGCGTATTGTAAAGTCAATCAGGTTGAGCCTCACCCTGCTGTGGGTTCGTCGTTATTTTGAAGCGACAAGACGGAAGCGCGCGCTGCAGCTTGCGCAGGCAGTCCATCGACGGATTGATATAGTCCAGATTCAATCGCCGCAGTGCTTTCATGCCAACCAGATAGTAGAGCCCCTTTTCGTCGATCTTGTTTCTAAACTGGAGCGGGTGTTTTTGATCTCTGTGCCGCTCAGTGTCGTGCTGCAGTGGATCGTTGCTTAGATCAAGCACGGCAAGCCGATCTAGTTTGCCGATTTCCTTAAGCGAGTCGTCAGTCAAGGCGCACTCGCACAAGCGCAATCTTCCTAACTGCGGCATTCGCTTGAGAAGAAAAAACTGTGCGGACGCGAGATTGTTGTGTGCCAGGGAGAGGTTGGTGAAGTTGGGCATTTTCGCGAGAACAGGCAGAGAAGCTTTTGTAATTCCTGTGTGCTCCAAATTGAGTGTGACGCGAAGACTCTTCATCTTGGCGATGTTTTCCACGCCAGTGTCGCCTATAGGATTGTCGTTTATCGTCAGGCTTATCAATTTAAGTGGCTGCAATTTCGACAACGACGCGCCTGTAATTTCGTTGCCGATCAAACTGAGCAACTCCAGCTTGGGAAGCTTAGACAGCTCGGAAAGACCCGAGCCGTTCAACTTGCCGTTCTCAATGGCGAGGAATGTAAGGTTGGAGAGGTGGTCTATGTCAGACAGCCCTTTATCAGTTGTGTCTGCGCCGCTGACCACGAGCTCCTCGAGCAGCTTGCTTGCGCCGGCCGTTTTTAGAGTCGTATCCGTCACTTTGCCGTCGCAAAAAACAAACAGCTTTTTCAACGCGTGCAGCGACGAGATGTTTTTCAGGCCAGCATCGGAGACTGAATCGGATCTGATAAGCAGGTCTGTCAGTTGCGGCAAATCTTTGAGATTTTGCAGACCTTTATCGGTTATGCCAGAGCCCTCCGCCACCAACGATTTCAAGGTCGACTTGTTTTTTAGTTTGGCGAACGCTTGATCGGAGTGAATGGTGGCGGGAGGGTTTTCAACCGAGTCCGGCAGTTTTGATTGGGCTTGGGCGGTGTCGCAGCCCGAGCGCAAAGCTCCGCGCGCAATGTATGCGACCAAAATCAACGCAGGCACTACGAGCAGCCAGCGTAGTTTGGTCGCGGTCAAATTACTCGGAGACCCATTTGAGTACGGTCGGCTTCCAGTCCTTCAGCGTTTCGTTGTCACCAAAGAAGAGCCCGATTTCGCGTTTAGCGCTTTCCGGACCATCAGAGCCGTGCACGATGTTGCGCCCGATATCGAGGGCGAGGTCACCACGGATGGTGCCGGGTGCTGCTTCAGCCGGATTTGTCGCGCCTATTACGCTGCGTGCCACCGAAATTGCATTTTTCCCTTCCAGAACCAACGCTACGATCGGTCCGGATGTGATGTGGGAAACAAGTCCTTTGAAAAACGGTTTAGCCTTGTGTTCGCCGTAATGCTCTTCAGCCAATGCGGTCGGAACGGTCATCAACTTCATGCCAACTATTCTCAGACCGCGACGTTCGAAGCGCTGGATGACTTCGCCGATATGCCCTCTTTCGACGCCTTCCGGCTTGACCGCGACAAATGTTCTTTCTTCAGTCACCTTGTTAACTCCTGCCATCTAAAACCATATTCAATAGATGGTAGCGCCCGCATCAATCGAGTATCGAACACCACAGGTTTTCTTTATGCAATGTTGTCAATCGCACCTACTCAACTACAGCAAAGCCGCCCCTTTCAGGACGGCCCGCCTCCCCGCTCGATTAATCTATGTAGCTACTACTTGAGTTCTTCCGAAATGTCGCGCTCGGCGTCCAATTCGTTAATGACGTCGTTGATTTCGTTCACTTCACCCGACACGATTGTTTGTGCCAGATCTTTGGCGCGATTGTTGTCGATTTTGCCCTTCAAAGTGGCTTGAGCTTTGTGCACTTTTACTTCCACGCGCGATGTGTCGATCTCTTCGTGGTTGTTCAGGTGGTTGATTACTTTGTCTTCAATCTGCCTGTTTTTAGACGGTGGTCTCTCTTTATTCAATTTGGACATGATGCAGTTCCTCCAGGTGTAAGCACCAGTCGGAATGCCATATTTATTCGTTCCCCGGGAGGGATCAGATGCTCATGAAACGCAACAAAACTCGCGCGTCCCGCGTGATACCGCACTCGCGCTGCATACATGCTGCAGTCGATCGTAGCCGCTAAACGACCTTGATCAACTTGGCAAAGCGAGGATCCATCAGTCTCTTGCCTGCTTCATCGAATTCGATGTTGTAGAGCTCTTTGTCTTGCTCGCCGATAACAGAAACCACCCTGCCAGTGCCGAATTTGGGATGCTGCACTGTGTCGCCCACTGCCAGGTGCTCGAAGGATACGACCGCGGCAGAGGGCGGCCGGGCATCGATTTGTACGCGGATGTTATCCGGTTTGCGCGGCGTGTTAGTGACGAAATTGCCGTTGGCGGCTGCATCACCCGGTCGCATGGCACGTGGGCGGCTCGGTTGAGCGTTATTAGCGCTACGGTTGGGGAAGCTATCATTGTTAGTGCCGAAGCCGCTGCGCCCGTAGTAGCTGCTGCGAGCTGTGCCGCTGTTGCTATTGCTGCCGGCGCCATTGCCGCTGCTGTTGCCGTAGGAGCCGCCGCCGCCGCGCGATCCGTTATAACCGCCGCCGCCGCCTCCATACTTGGAATTGCTGCCGCTGCTGTCATACGTTCCGCCACCATATTTGGTGTGGCGCCCAGAATCGCTGCCACCATCGACAAAGCTGTCGTGCTCGCGGAATTCTTCCTCGTCAGCTGACGCCGGTGCATCAACTGAACGTGGGTAGTAGCCGGCCACGAGTCCGGGCGCAATCTCTTTCAAAAATCGGCTCTGCAACGTATAGCTGGTGGAGAACGAGTCTGCTCTACCGATGAGCATGCGCTTGCGCGCCAGGGTGAGATAGAGAAGATCTGCTGCGCGCGTCACGGCGACGTACATCAGCCTGCGCTCTTCCTCCATCGCCGTGGGCGAATCGAGCGAACGAATATGCGGGAAAAGTCCGTCCTCCAGTCCCATCACGAAGACAATGGGAAACTCCAATCCCTTAGCGGAGTGCACTGTCATCATCTTGACCGCGTCATCGCCGGCCTTCAGATTGTCCAGATCGCTTACCAGCGATACGCGCGTCAGGAAAGAATCGAGGTCAGGCTCATCAGCGGTTTCGTCGAACTCTTGCGCGACAACGACTAACTCTTTGACGTTCTCGATGCGCCCTTCAGCAAGCTCATCTTTGTCGGAATCTTCTGCAAGGCGCTCCAGATATCGGGTTTCTTTTAAGACCCTCAGCAACAGCTCAGCCACCGAAATCTTCGGTGATGTGCTCGAGGCATCGAACGGCGTCTCAATTTCTGGTTTTGCCTGAAGCAGGGCGCTGTTCTGCCAGGACCGCATGAGGAAAGAAAACTCTTTCAATGCGCTCAGGGCTTTGCTGGGAAGATCCTTGACGCGTTCGGCTTGCTCGGCAGCCTGTACGAGACTGAGGCCGTTTTCCTCCGCATACGCTTCCAGGCGCTCGATCGACGTCTTGCCGATGCCGCGACGCGGCACGTTGATAACCCGATTGAACGAAATGGAGTCACACTCGTTGTATATCAATCGGAGGTACGCGAGGATATCTTTGATTTCCGCGCGGTCATAGAACTTGGTCGCACCAACCACTATATAAGGCATGTGATTGCGCACGAGAAATTCTTCAACGCGCCGGCTCTGCGAGTTGGTGCGGTAGAGAATGCAGCACTCAGCCAATTTGCGCCCACGTGCTTGAATGCGTTTCAACTCTTCGATGACGTAATATGCTTCTTCGATATCGTCTGGCGCTTCGAAGCATTGCGCTTTGCCGCCTTTGCCTCGGTTGCAGCGAAGCACCTTCTCCAATCTCTCCGTGTTGTTCTCGATGATGCTGTTGGCGATATCGAGAATGGTGCTCGTCGATCGATAGTTTTCTTCCAGTTTGATCAACTGGCACTCTTTATAGTCGTTTTGAAAACCGAGAATGATGCGAAAATCGGCTTTGCGCCAGGAGTATATCGATTGGTCTACATCGCCTACCACCATCAGGCTGCGCTCATGCCAACCTTCTCCCTCTTCCGGTCCGGCGAGGAGCGAAATCAATTCATATTGCGCTTTGTTGGTGTCTTGAAACTCGTCCACCAGAATGTGGCGATAACGACGCCGCAAGCGACCTAATACATTTTTGTTTTGCTTGAGCAGCTGATTGAAGACCATGATCAGATCATCGAAGTCCAGCGCATTGTTGCGCGCCAAGCTCTCTTGATATGCAGTGAATATCTCCGATATCTTCGTGTCTTTGTTCTGTCTGGCGACAGTGGCAAACTCGGTGTGCGTGACGCAGTCGTTTTTAAATGAAGAGATCTGGTGTTTGATGGTCTTCGGAACGAACGCCTTCACGTCCAAGTTCATTTTGGCGATGACGTTCTTGACGATGTTGAGACTGTCGGTCTCGTCGTAGATGACAAAGTTATTGGTCCAGCGGAAGCCTTCGGGCGTGACATATTCATCAATCTCCCGCCTCAATATACGGGCGCAGATGCTGTGAAACGTTCCGATTGAGAGGCGCCGCCCCACGTCATGCCCGACGAGTGCTTCGACGCGATGCTTCATTTCGCCCGCGGCTTTGTTGGTGAAAGTGACCGCCAGGACTTGCTCCGCGTCTTGCTCGAGCTGGGAGATGAGCCAGGCGATTCTGCGTGTCAGTACGGTCGTCTTACCGCTGCCCGCTCCGGCGATAATCAGAGCCGGACCCCAGTTGAGCGACACCGCCTGCGCCTGCTCCGCGTTGAGCCGATCGAGCAAATCCCTATTGGCAGCGGTATTTGCGGTCATCTTTTCCTGACTCCTGTGCCGCCGATTCCGGCAGCTGAAAAGGCTTGACAATACAATAATATGAGATAACCCAACTTATTGACTGCCGGCAGCAGAAATTGCTGCCGTAGCTAAGTCGGTCCCGAAGCGTGTTCAAGTCACTTACTTATTGTGGCAAGTACGGCGTTACTATTGATTAAAACTTGTAAACAGCGAACCCCCGCGAAATGCCGCCAATTCCTCAAACATAGGTAATCTAGGGGGCGGCTCTCCTAGATTAGAATCTTAGAACTGAACTTGGCGGAAAAAACCAAATGGCACCATCCGAATCAACTGCTGCTACGACACTGCCGACCGTCGATGAGTTGGCGCAAGAGTTACTGCTGATTCAGCAGTCCGGACCTCGCCGGGTAGCAATCATCGGTACTCGCAACTTGCCGCTGCCTCACCAGCAGCTCGTCGAGATGCTCAGTTATGCGCTCGTGCTCTCGGGCAACCAGGTAGTCACCAGCGGTGGTGCAAACGGAACCAACATGGCCGTCATTCGCGGAGCGAAGCGCGCCAATCCGGATCGCCTCGAAATCATCCTGCCGCAAACCATCGGGCAGCAGCCGAGCGAAGTGCAAGATTTGCTCATCGGCATCAAAAACATCACCGAATACCAGGAGCGTCGCACGATGACCCTGGCGGATGCCAGCCGGATATGCAACCATGAGATTATCGATAGATCGCAACAGACGATATTCATTCTCTATCACACCAGCCACACTCTGCTGGAATCCGTAAACTACGGCAAAGAGCATCGCAAATTGGTAACGAGCTTCTACCTGGATTAATAATCGGTGCCGCAAGCAGTACAACTAGTTGCTCCGGCCTGCGCTCTTATCGCTTTTCTTGTCACTCTTGCCGCTATGCCGCCTTACATAAAGGCGTTGCGCAAGCGCAAGATGCAGCAGTTCCTCCGAGTGGAGGGACCGAAGACTCACATTAAAAAGGCAGGAACGCCCACTGCCGGCGGCGTCATGTTCGCCGCGGTCTTTCTCGTCGTCGTCCTGGTGGGGTGGCTTGCCTTCGCCTACCTAGCTCCCCCGGGCACGTCCGCGATCCGCTTTCAGGCACTGGCGTCTTTCCCCGTCGTTATGGCGGCGGTCCTCTGTGGACTGTTGGGGTTTTTCGATGACTCCGCCAAAATTCGCAACAAGTCCAACGCCGGGCTCTCCGCCAAAATGCGACTGATTGCCGAGGCGATCATCGGTTTTATCGTCGGGCTCATGGTTTTCCCAGTGCCGCATCATGTCCTCTTCGACATGGATAAAATGGGCAATCTGAGCTACGCCACGAGCGAATTTCTCTTTCATTTTCCGCCTCTTTTCCTTCTTTTAGCCATCTTTCTGATGATGGCAACCACCAACTCCGTCAACCTCCACGATGGCATGGACGGAATGTGCGGCGGTACCTCATTAATGGCGCTGGCAACGCTCGCTATTCTTCTTGGTGCATCCGGGCAACCGGTGCTGGCCATGGTTGCTGCTACCGCCTGTGGTGCCATAGGCGGATTTCTCGTTTTCAATAAATATCCAGCGCAAATATTCATGGGCGATACTGGAAGCCTTTTCATAGGCGGTTTGATGGCGGGGCTTGTGGCAGCGGGTGGCATGGTCGTCTATTTCATTCCTCTATCGCTGATCTATATCGCTGAAGCAGTTTCTGTCATGGCGCAGTTCAGCTACTTCCGGGCGACCAAGGAGTGGGTGCCCGAAGACGAGACCATGTCAGGGCTATCCATCATCATTTACAAAATCACCCACTCGCTTCCCGGCGAGGGGAAACGATTATTGCGCATGGCGCCATTGCACCATCATTTTGAAGCCGTCTTCGGCGAGCAGGGTGCAAGCGAAGCCGATGTCACTGCCGGCTTCTGGGTCGTGCAGTTTATGCTCTGCACTGTAGTCTTGGCTCTTTTCTTCGGCTCCACGCACTGACAGTCGACAAGAGAAAGGACGGCGCATTCGTCGGTATACTCTTGATGTGTGTGTAAAAGCTTCTTCTCGCGTGTATCCTTTTACTATAGCTATCCAGAGATTCGGGCATGGCCGCGGCTAAGGTGATGCAATTAGTGGGCGATTTGATATCCCAGGGCAAATGGGATGAAGCTCACACTGTGCTCGGCCAGTACGCTGCCCAGACGCCCAACGACCCACGCCTCGAGTACGAACTCGGTGTGCTCTGCTACAACATGGGCAAGTACGAAGAAGCGGAGCGGCACCTCAAAACCTCCCTCTCTATTTTTTACGACAGTCCTGAGGCGCACTATCACCTGGGGTTGACGCTTCTCAAGGAAGACCGACCGGCCGAGGCGATGCCCGAATTCCGGGAGACGTGCGAGCGACGCCATGGCTTTGGCGCCGGGCACTTGCACTGGGGGCTGGCACTGGCCGGCATGGGGAGCCTGCGGGGCGCGCTGGGACAGTTCAACCAGGCGGTCAAGTTCAACCCCAATATGGCTTCTGCGTACTACCAGGCTGGTCTAGTCAGCTATCAGCTGGAGCAATATCCGGATGCGATGCAGTATTTTCAGCGAGCCTGCAATCTAGAACCGCAGATGGCTGAAGGTTATAACGCAATGGGAGTGACGCTCTCGGCGGTCGGGCAGTACCCTGACGCCGTGCAATGTTTTGAGCGCGCCTGGCTCCTGGACAACAGCCTTGGTGTGGTAAAACGCAATCTGGCAGCCGCGTTGATGAAGATGGGACAGCTCGACGAAGCGATCCGGCATTACCAGGAAGTGGTCATGCTGCCGCCTCGATTCATGAATGCGCGCGATCGAGCTCACTGCTACAACGATTGGGCAGTTAACCTCTTTCGTCAAAACCATCTCGAAGAAGCTCATGAGAAGCTGCTTCACGCCGTCGACGTCGATCCTACATTCGTAGATGCGCGTGTCAATCTCGGATTGGTGCACACTGCCATGAAGGAGTACGAGCTGGCTGCTGATGCCTTCGAGAAGGTGGTGGCAGCTTCGCCCGACTCAAAAGAAGCGAACATGTATCTGGCTGTTACTTATCTGTTCGTCGGTCGCTATCAGGAGTCTGTGGACATCCTCACCAAGCTTCACGCACAGGGGCTGCGCGGAGCGGAGCTCGATCTGTGGACGGCGTACGCGCACGTCGCTCTTGGTCAGAACGCCCAGGCCGAGAGTTTCTTCGAATCAGGTTCGATGGAAGGGCCGACGGCGTATCTCGCACTCGATGGCTGGGGCAACTGCCTGGCGATGCGGGGCGAAGCCTCTCAGGCGATGAGTAAGTATCAGCAATCGCTTTCACTCAATCAAGAGTACGCGCTCGGGCATCTGCATCTGGCGCGTGTTTTGGAGACGTTGGGACAATCGGCTGCGGCGACGTTCGAATACCAGCAGGCGATTTCGCGTGATCCCTCGTGCCTGGCGCCTGAGAAGGAAGCGACGGAGAGTCTGCTGGCGGCGTCGCGATTCGAAGATGCGATGGAAAAAGCGGTGAAGTTGATTGCTATTGCTCCTCAGGACAATGAAGCTAAACTGGCTCTGGCACGGGCGCTGCGCGCGCAGAATCGTTTGACGGAGGCGCAGGAGATCCTCGTGCAGATTGTTACGGCTGAGGCGAATAACGGTCCGGCGCTGGTCGTGCTGGGGCAGATCTACATGGCAGAGGGACGATTCGTTGAAGCCGACGAAGTGTTTCGCATTGCGTCCGAGTCCTACGAAGGCGATGCGCCGCTGTTCTTCTTTTGGGGAAAAACCCTTTCATTGCTTGGGTTGCACGAGTTGGCGCTGGAAAAATACGCGAAAGCAGCCGAAATCGACCCTTACGACGGCGATACCTATGAAGCCTGGGGAGCCGCTCTCAAGCAGCTCGGACGCTACGGCGACGCGGCAGAAGTGTACAAGCGCGCCTCTGAATACATCTAGAGCGCCTCTATTCTGTTACTGAAAAACGCTGCATACCGCCCACAATACGACCGATCCAGCCAGCAGCAGTAGTGGGGTGATTTTGATGCCTGCTTTGAAGAAATCCTGGGCGCTGACGTTAGCGCCTCTTTTGCGCGCGGACGCTATGACAAGCATCGTCGCGAGCGATCCTGTGACGGTGATGTTGGGTCCCAGGTTGCAACCTAGGAGCGCGCCAAACTGACTGGCGAAGCCCGAGGCGTGAAACTCTTTGATTACGGAAATAGAAAGCAAAGCCATCGGAATGTTATTGATCAAGTTGCTGCCGATAGCGTTGGCGAATGCGTTGATCGTAATCTGCGGCAGCAGTCCGTCTCCGACCGACTTCAATCCCGCGGCCAAAGACTTCGCTAAGCCGAGATTTTCCACTGCCCGCATGACCACGAAAAGACCGATGACAAAAGGAAACAGCGTCCAGTCGATATCTTTGTGCAATTTGGGAACATCGAGTCTTTTGCGGGACAAGCCGCAAACAAAGAGTATGACGCAGCCGATTGAAGCGATAATGTAAGGAGGCACGTGCACCTGAGATGCGGCAAAATAGCCGATCAACACCAACAAAAGAACAATCAAGGCGCTGCGAAAAAAGGTTTCATCCTTGATAACAGACGACGGCTCCGGCAGATCGTCGTCATATTTTTCCGGCAGTGATGATTTGAACAGGTGAAACATAATCCAGTAGTTGAGCGCGATTACAACGATCTGTGCCAGCGCCATGTGCAATGTGAATGAAACGAATGGAATATCGAAAGCGCTTTGAAAAAGTAAGTTTGTCAGATTGCTGACGGGCAACAACAGTGATCCCGTGTTTGATACGAATGCGCATGCCAGCAGGAACGGGCGGGGTTCGAGTTTTAACCTGTTGATGAAAGACATCACAATCGGAGTGAGAATGATCGCAGTCGTGTCCAGCGATAACAGTGCGGTGATGGCGGCGCCGACGAGAAAAACGTTGCGAAAGAGCGCCCGACCGCTTCCCTTTGCTGCCTTGGCTGCGTGAATAGCAGCCCATTCGAAAAATCCGGTTTGATCGATGAGCGCGGAAAAAATCATCAGAGCGAGCAAAAATAGCAGCACATCTTTGCCCTGCAATACTGTATTCCAGGCTTGCTCTGGCGCCTCCAGTCCCAGCGCCAACATCAAAAATGAACCGATCAGCGCTGCCCACGCCTCGTGCAGCCGCCACGGGCGCTTCAATACCAGGACCAGCGTGGTGAGAAAAACTGCCACCGTCGCCAGCGGTCGAAAGGTGAAAAACGCCACCGAATCCATGCAAAAGAATGCGTAAAACCGCGTTGTATAGGACGATATGGTAACAACTTTTCGCGTCCGGGAGTATCCGATTTTAGCGCGAGCTAACAGCCTGCTCAGGCTCCCTGCGCGCTGTCAGGGTGCGGCCGAGTAAACAATACTTCAGAAAGATCGCATCAGTGGGCAAACCACCATTGAGTGCTCAGAAGTGGAGTCCTAGTATTCGGTAGGTTTCGTCCCTGTTTGGATATTTTCGGTGACTGTAGGTCGTCCAGACAAGCTCGTTGCGCTAGGTGATGCAGTTGAAAATGCTGCATCCAATATGAGCTGGCCGGATTGGCTCAGCCTCGATCACTCTCAAAAACCGCCGCAGACCCACATCGACGAATCGACCTTGAACAGGCAATGGCAAGGCTTGATGGAGGAGGTGCATAAAGAGAAGGCGCCCACCGATGCGCAGATTCAGAACGAAGAAACCCAGCTGAGGCAGATAGAAAATAGCGTTGCTGCCAATGCGGATATGCGGAAAGTTTTCGATGATGCTATTCCGCAGTTGCACAAACGTGCGCTGAGTCGTCATCTTTCTAATACTGAAGTTTCTCGATTTTACGAACAAGAAGGAAAGCTCCTTCTTACGCACAGCTCGTTCGTCGCAGATCGTGATCGGATCATGGCTGCAACGGAGCTTATGCATCAGGTTGCCGATCCTGTCGTTACGTCACAGGGCATGCACGACACATGCACTATGGCCGGTTTGGAACATAAGCTGACCGTGCAAAAACCATCTGTGGTGGCGGAAATGGTGACATCGCTGGCGTTGAACGACAAGTGGGTCGGGCACGACGGTAAGACGATTGCCATCGATAAAGAAAGCCTGTCACCCAAAGCAGAAGAGCAGTCGTTTCTCCCGGGTGATGGCGACCGCAGCTTCGCGTCGCAGCTATTTCAACTTGGTGCGATGAATGACTTGATGCAGCATTTTGACCCGCGCTGGCGTTATTTGCAGCATGACGAGCACTGGTATCGATACCTTGTCGGTGACGCGTTTGGTGGCACTGGCGAACTGGTGGTCAATCCGCAGGGTAAGTCGACAGGATTTGCAGACGTAACACCAAACTTTTTTGATACGAGCGGCGGACCGACGAGCTGGGCGACCGGGGAAGAATTGACGCGTTTGACCGGCGAAACGTATGGCATTATGCAAGGCGCGAAGTACAGGTACACAAATATCCCCAAGCATGACATGCCGGCGCCTGGCATCGACAAAGATGCTGATGTGTTCTACTTCGCCACGCCGCAAGAGTTGGAAAACCGCCTTCAGCAACTGAAAAACAGTAATGGCCTGCCGATTATGATCGCTGTCGCCGCCGAAGGTTTGTATCGAGTTCGCTCAGGCGAAAAGCCGAGCGCCGGCAACGAGCCCGATCATATTATCTGCATCGACGACTACACTCCGGCGCAAGGAGGCAAGCCTGCAAAGGTTCTTCTCCACAACAACTGGACGCAAAGCTTCAACGACTGGACGACGGTGGAAAACTTTTTCCCGGTCGTGAGTTGATCTGAGCCACACTCGTTTTGTCACGAGAGTTTTTCGATCTGGAGCGGAGCGCGATGTGGAGCGCTCGCGCGGTGCGCACTGTTATGTTGAAAACGCGATGGTAGTCATGTGGGGCGTCGCGGAGTATAGTTAGGCTGACGGTTTGCCGCTGCGCCGCTGGATGGCGCTAATTGCGATTAGATGAATTCGACCGACACGAACGAACTCTATTTAAAGACAGAGCAACTGCTTTTCTTCCGCATCGCTTTCGCCGGTGTTGCTTTCGTGCTCGCGTTCGGGCTGCAGTGGTTCGACCGCAGTGATCTTTATATATGGCCGGCTATTCGTGTCACGCTGGCGATTGTCTTCTATTCGGCGTTCGCGCTCATACTGTTAAAACGAAAAATTATCAACGGTGAGCAAGGCTTGGGGCGTTTCAATGCCGTGCTTATTTTCGTCGACGTGATTTCACTAGCGCTTCTTGTGCATTACACGCGCGGGCTCGAGTCCGATCTTGACGTTCTGTACCTGCTGCCGATTTTGCTTTCCAGCTACACGTTCGGTCGTCGCGGTATCAACATCACCGCCTTGCTGGTTTCTGTCTCTTATCTCGTCTTGATGATGATCGAGAACAAAGAGCTGTTGCCCTATCTCGATCCTGCGTATAACAGCGGGCTCGCTTCCGCATACGCGCACCACTTGTGGAGGCGCGTGCTGGCAAAGTGCTCTCTTCTTGTTTGTGTTGCGTTTATCTGGGCGCGCTTTTGCGAGTACATGTCGGGACTGGCTCAACAAGATGCAGGGCGTCTGCGAGATCAGCTCAATGAGAACACAATTCTCGTGGCCGAGGTGAAGGCGCAAGCTGCTCGGCAAACCTTGATCAATTCGATCAACTCCGCCGTGCGCAGCTCACTCGATCTGAGTCAGATATTCGAAACCGCTTGCGAGGAGCTTTCCCGTGCGCTCAAGCCTGACGGCTGCGCCATTGTCTGCCCGAGCAACTACGCAAACGAACCGCCATTCATTTGGCAGACTTCCGTGAAGCCAGGCAACGAAGCCAGCTTGTTCGGTCCGGCGATGTGCGAGTTTATTCTCGAGCACAAAGGAGCGTACGAAAAGAATCCGGACGATGGTGCGATCGTCAAGCTGTTTTTGTTTCAAGAGCCAGCTGCAGACCCCGACTTCGACGACATAAGCGAAGATCTCGAACTGGCGGGAATCAAATCGTTGATTGTCAAACCGATGATGTACGCCGATCAATCGAAGGGAGTCATTATCATTGCTGCAAGTGGTGGGCAGCGTGATTGGATGCCGTTCGAGTTGGAGCTGGTCAACGCTGTAGCCGGGCAAGTTTCCGTAGCTATCGAGCATGCCGAGTTAGTCGAACAACTCTCGCGCAAGAATAAAGATCTGCTGCACAAAAATCTCAATCTAGACAGCAAAAACCTGGAGTTGCGTGCCGTCCAATCGCAGTTGGTTCACCAGGAGAAGATGGCTTCGCTGGGACGTCTTGTCGCCGGCATCGCGCACGAGTTGAACAATCCGATCAACTTCGTGCACGGCAATTTGCCGTATCTGCGCGAGTACTTCGAAGACATGAAGAAGATTGTCGCTGCAGCCGATTCGATTCCGGGCGAATTTCGCAAGGAGATGGACGAGCTGAGAACAAAAGCCAAATACGATTTCCTCGTGACGGATCTCGATAACATCATCGCCGATCTCGACGAAGGCGCCGAGCGAATTCGTCATATCGTGCGCAACCTCAAAAGTTTCAGCCGACTCGATGAAGCTGAATTGAAAGAGGCTTCGATTCATGACGGTATCGAATCGACTCTGAAGATTCTCTCGCAGTTCTACGGTCGCGACAAAATCCCGGTCGATACGGAGTTTGGGCAGCTGCCGGCAGTAACCTGCTTCCCGGGACAGCTCAATCAGGTCTGGATGAACTTGTTGTCGAATGCCGCCCAGGCTCAAGAAAAACAGCCCGAGCCTCACGTTTGGATCAAGACCGAGTTGGAAGGCGACAAGGTGTTGATAAGTATTCGGGACAATGGCACTGGTATTAAACCCGAAGTTCAGAGTAAAATTTTTGAACCTTTTTACACCACGAAGCCGGTTGGTCAAGGCACGGGGTTAGGACTGTCTATTTGTCATTCGATCGTCGAGAGGCATGGCGGGCAGATCTGGTGTGAATCGCCACCGGGGGAAGGGACCACCTTCAAAGTGCAAATCCCCGTGCAGGCGAGGGTTAACGAGTTCGCAAGAGCCGGAGCCGACGCCGCCCATGACCCGGATTAATCGACCAAAACCGGACCAGTACTGAGTCCGCGCCAGAGAGGGAAACCAGGTGCCTGAACAGAAGAAACACAAAATCCTGGTTGTCGACGACGAAGTCGCCAACGTTCGCCTGCTCAGGCGTGTACTTGGCGACGAGTACGAAGCCCTGACCGCCCAGAGCGGCGCCGAAGGGCTGGAGCTGCTGAAAAACAACGACGTCAGTCTGATAATCACCGATCAGCGTATGCCTGGCATGACCGGCGTGCAGTTGCTCGAGCAATCCTTACCGATTGCGCCGGACACGATCAAGATATTGTTGACTGGCTACACCGACGTGCAGGCGCTCATCGACGCTATCAACGCCGGGCACGTCTACAAGTACATTCCCAAGCCATGGGACGCTGACGAACTCAGGCTTACCGTTCGCCGGGCGCTGGAAGCGTTCGAATTGAAGAAAAATAACGACCAGTTGATTCTCGACCTTTGCAACGCGCTGAGGCAGCTGGAAGAACTTTCCACCGGTACGATCCGAGCGCTCGCAGACGCCCTCGACGCGAAGTGCGATTACACCTCGGGACACAGCCTGCGTGTCAGTCGCTTCGCGGTTCTTGTCGGCAGGTCGATTGGTTTGGACGACGATCATCTGAAGGACATCGAGTTGGCAGGCGTACTGCACGATATCGGCAAAATTGGAGTGCCGGAGTCGATTTTGTGGAAACCGGCGCGATTGACGCCGGAAGAGCAAAAGATTATGTCGCAGCATCCGGTAACGAGCGCGCAGATCATCGGCGAACTGCGCGGATTGCAGCGCACGCGCGAGTATGTGTTGCACCACCACGAGTACTGGGATGGCTCCGGCTATCCTGATGGACTTGCCGGCGAAGCTATTCCGATTGGCGCCCGCATCATTCTCGTCTCTGACGCGTATGACGCGATGACCACCGATCGACCGTACAGAAACGCGATCGGGCATCACAATGCCATCGCCGAACTGCGCAAACAGTCCGGCACTCAATTCGATGCACGTATGGTCGATGCGCTGATCTCGGTGATTGGAGAAGAGCGAGAGCTGCTTAGCGAGACAGTTCCAGAGAGCTTCCTTGGCTTGTCTCTGCCGTCAATTGATCCAAAACAGACCGGTAAACAATACCTGGCTGAAGCTGAACGCCGGGCTCGGCTTGAGGCTGCTGCGAAGGCTGAGCAGCAGTAGTACCTGCTCCGCGTAAAGTTTTAAAGCGCGGATCATGCGGCACTAGCTTTTTCTCGTCGGTCGGTCCGAACAAGGCCACGAGCCGAGTTGAGAGACCGACGCCGATGTGCATCGGTGCGGAATCGACACAGACCATCACGTCGCTCAGTTGAATGAGAGCGGCAAGGTCAGCCAGGCTCTGCGTCGAGCCGTAGCAGTTGATCAACGGTGCCTTTGCCGGAGCTTCTTTCATTATGGCGTCGATGATCGCGTCATCATCAGGTCCGCCCGCCAAAACAACCTCAATTCCGCCTTCCGCACCGAGAAAGCGGATCAATTGCACCCAATTGTCTGCTTTCCAGGTTTTGATTATTCCTTTTTCGACGGCTAGCCTGCTTGTTCCTGGATGCAGTAAGACCCGCTTGAGACCGGTATCTTTCGACGTTGATGCGTTGAGGAGAAATTCTTCCATTCGAGCGAGGCTCAATGGCGGGGCCTGCACTGTCGGAATGCACCGCTCTGGCGGCAGTGGCTTGACGCCCGCAATTCCGGTGGCGAGGTCGTGATACATCGCCGCAGCGTATTGCTCCTTGTTGAGCGGAACCGCCGTAGTAAGGAGTTTGCGAGACCAGGGACCGGAGTCATAGCCGATGCGCACCGGGGCTCCGCCCATGAAAAGCAGCGCGCTCACTTGCTTCGAGCCGCCCGACGATATGACGATGTCGTAGGCGCCATCTCGAATCGTTCCTACCAACTTTATTAGATCCGCCACATAGAGCGGTTTCTTCTTTATATCGAATGTGACAGTTCGATCTATCAATGTGGTGATCTGCTCGACCGAGCGGGAGCGCGGCTCCAGAAGAAGGGTCACGTGACAATCGCCTAGTGCCTTGCGGATGCTCTCCAGCGTGGGCAAGAACAGGATTTCATCGCCGATACCGCCGAAATTGATGGCCAGGACTCTGGTTTGTGTTCGAGATTTCATTTATGGTGCCGCATCTCCAGACTCAGCAGTCGGTGAGGACCGCCACAGCACGTATAATATCCCAGAGCTTTCTCCCGGGTCTTCCATTTTGCGCTCCAACACTAATTGGTTTCTCATTTTCGTCATCGCGGCCCTGCTTGGTATCATCGCCGGTTATACCGTCACTCTGATTTACCGTCCCACCTTGATTCCACCGCAGTTTCGTGTGGGCAGCCTGCGCGACCCGGAAACAGTACTGCTCCTCGGTGTCGACGTCACATACACCGAACTCGATCGCCGTCATAAGAAGATCGATCAAAGCGCATTCGACGGGCGCTCCGACACAATCATGGTGGCTCGCCTCGATCCGTATCGCAACGCTTTGAGTATTCTCTCTATACCTCGCGATACGCAAGTTCCGATTGCGCATAACGGTGTGCAAAAGGTCAATGCAGCTAACGCGCTTGGTGGCGTAGAGCTGGCGAAACAGACTGTGAGCGAATACCTCGGCATACCCATTGATCACTACGTAGTGTTGAACGTGCATGGTCTCGTCGAGCTGGTCAATGAGCTCGGCGGTATCACGGTCGTTGTGCCGAAGAAAATGAAGTATATGGATTGGACCGCCAAGCTCAAGATCGACCTCGAGCCCGGACCGCACACGTTGACTGGGAATCAGGCGATGGGATTCGTCCGATTCAGACACGACGCGCTTGGCGACATCGGTCGAGTGCAGAGGCAACAACTCTTCATACGCGCAGTTTTGGAAAAGGCGTTACAACCCGAATCATGGGCTCATCTGCCTAAGCTCGTTCAGATCGGTGAGCAATATGTGGAAACAGATCTGTCGCCCGCAGACATCATGGAGATGTCGACGTTCGCGCGCGCTGTGCCTAAGCCAAATCAGCAGCTGATGATGCTTCCGGGCGATTTCTCCGGCAATGATTGGGTGGCGTCTCGCAACGATGTGCACAGAATTGTTGCGCGCATGATGGGCTCGAGCTTCGTTACTCCCGAGCGTCGCGCGGTGCAGATTTCGGTTGAAAACGACAGTTCATATCCGAACCTTGGATATAAGATTGCCAAACTATTGAGATCGAAAGGATATCCTGTCAACGTAAAGCCGCCTGAGCAGCGGAAAGAGCCAGCTAAAGCAACTCACATCATCGCTCAACAAGGCAATCCGGAAGACGCTCAAATGGTAAAGACTGATCTAGCGGATCACGGAGAGATTGTTAATGCCTCTGTCGGCGACCTTCACAGCGCTATTACGATTCAAGCCGGTGACGATCTGCAATCATTGGTAACTGGATCAAAATAACTCGAGCTCCTAAAGAAAGGCTTCTGAAGCGCGTCTTCTTGATTGCAACGGGGATTCTTCAGACAATATTATGTTTCTTCTTGAAATGGTGGATGCGCCCTAATATGGAGTCGTGTACAGTAGGCGTGCCGAGCCCCCTCGCACGGCGGCTAAATAAGCTGTGTGTCAGGTGAACAGGGGCTCACAAGAACCCAATCGAATCGATGGAAAGGCAGGGAAACATGATCCATTACGTATACGCAACTCGCGGCGGTTATCTCTACCTCGTCGGTCGTCACGCTCACAAGCCGAAAGTGGAGAACCACGATGAGTTTGTGTTATCCGTACCGGATAAGACCTCGCAATCATCCATCGACACTCTCGCGCACCGTCGCTTCATGGATCATCTGCGCCGTCCGCGCAAAGTGCAACACGAGCGCCATCATCACCAGGAGCGCGAACTCGTCACTGTCTAGATCAAGTATAGAAGCGCCATCGCGTGTGACGCTTACGAAGCCCGGCGAAAGCCGGGCTTTTCGTTGGGCTGGCGTGCGTGGGTGGAGCGCCAGGCGCCGCCTGGCACCTCATAAACGAATCAATTCCGCTTGAGTGCGAGCGTCTTGTTTTTGTCGGTACCGCGTGTGTTGTGGAGATCACTAATGATCGCGGTTGATACTTCAATAATTTTCGCATGCTGCTTTTAGTCTTTGTGCTTTCAGCACACCTTCGAGTTCGACTATGTCAGGGGACTGGGGCAGTCGTTTCAATAGTTGTTCGTAACCATACCTATGCGTAATCGGACCGATTTCGTCGCTTGCAATCTCTGCGTTGGCGTCGCGTATTAGTGCTGTTCTTTGTGCATTAGCTTTGGTTGTGTCGTGCAATTGTGTATACAGCTTGTAGAGCGCTAGCCTCGTGTCGCTGCGCAGTTCACGGTAATCAAATGATGGAGTAAAAAACCACTCAACCATCGGAATGGGGTATTGTGCCGAGACATTTGAGCTGACTGATCCCTTATCAGAAGGATTGGCAGGCGGTTCATGAATCCAAGCCAGAAACACCGGAATTATGCGCTCTTCGGCGTTGTTTTTATATACGTTTTTATCAAGCGAGCTCGTAGAACCAGACAAACCAGTCGTATTGAATCCGATAAGTGGGTCGCAGGCAATCTCGGTCGAACAATCTGAGAATTGCTCTCGCAGCAATCTCTCAAGCAGGTTGGCCGCCTCAGATAAGTATCCAAGCCGAGCTCGCACGATTGCCAGGTCGCCTGTCATCTCGATCAATTCGGATCTTCTGCCCTGCGATCTCAGCTCCGCAATAATCCTCGTAACTAGTGATTGAGCTTTTGTGTATTGTTTGTTCTCAAAATAGAAATTGGCCAAAGCGAACTGTGCTTCGACAAGCTCATCTTGTGACCAACGCTGCGCGACTGACAATCGCTCTTTGTACAACTGCTCCGCCAGAGAGAACTTGCCTAGCCTGATGTATACAGAGGCGAGCTGGTCAAGCAATGACCGTGTCAGCACTGGGCTGTGTTTCTTCTCCCGTCGCACTTGTTGCATCAAAAGATCCCGCGCTTGAGCAAACATGCCCAACTCGCAGTAAAGCCCGGCAAGCTCGTGTACGCTCTCCTGCAGCGAGCCGTCATCTTCTTTGCCGGCGGCGACACTTCTCTTTCCTAACTCTATCGCTTGCTTCGGCTTTCCGACATGTATGAGCTGAAAAGGATCAGTGGTGAATGCGTCCGGGGAAATCTGAATGGTTAACTTGTCAGCCTCATCAAATTCCCCCTCCTGCTTAAGCACTGTGAGAAGATTGGTCTTCAATAAATCAACCGGTAGCTCTTTCGCTGAGCCTTGGCTGATTCCAACGGCTATAGCGTCTTTCAATGTTTTCTCGCATTGAGTAAACCTTCCAGCCTCCCAGTAAAAATTGGCTTCGTGCGCGAGTGCGTTGGCATCATCGCTGGTGCCTTTGTAACGAGCCACCAAATTGGTATACAACTCGGCGGCATCAGGATAGCGACCCGCTTTCAGGTAAACGCCCGCCAGAGCGCTGCGAACGCCAACCGTAGCGGGCACTAGTACGCCCTGAGCGTTCTCGCTCGACGAAAGTTCGGATTTCAGTATATTTATCGCCTTATCAAATTCGTTTGTTCGTTTATATGCATTCGCCAGAGCGAGCCGAAGCTTCTGTACACGCGCGGCTTTACCAGATGCATCGAAGCTTCTCTGTGCTCGCTGAATTGCATTAGCGTATAAATCATCAGCCTGATCCGGATGCCCGTGTTTAATATATAAGAACGCCATCTCTGAGCGCTCGAAATCCTTTTCTGGCTCGTCAAGAGACGGCTGATGTTCGTCGTAATCAGTAACTTCACCGAGAATTGAAATCGCCTGCTCCTCCTGGTGGATGCAATAAAGACTTTGCCCCAGCATTAGAAGGTGGTTACGGTCGAGGCTGTCGATGTTTTCTGCTTGTTTAAGCACCCGGGCTGCGTCGGCAAACATGGTGCGGTAGTAATAGAATTGGCCGAACCTGCACAGCACGGACCATAAAAGGGGTTTATCGTTTTGCGCGAGGCTGGTAGCTTTGATATAGGCTGCTTTTGCTGAATAGGTGTCATCGCGTCTACTGTACGAATCGGCGCTCTCGAGAAGCCGATTAACTTGTATTTCGACTGTTTTATTCTCGCCATTCGGAAGAATCGGCAACGGCTCGTCGAGCAAGGGCAGCTTACTTTTTATCTGGAGCTGTTCGGAATTGTTTTTCTGGAGCCGTACGGAACCGCCAACAGTTGTTTGGGAACAGCCAGGTAAAGAGGCCCAAGTTAAGGCCGATATGAGCAAAAGACCTATGTGTGCCGATTTGCCTTGCATAACTTGAGTCAGGGATCCACCGTTACCTCTATACCCATGATCAAATTGGATTGGGAGGTACGAATGGTTTAACCTCGGCGCGGAGTTAGTAATTTAAGCATTCTAGACGGTGTTCAAATGCTGAAGCCTGTTTTCTCGCTATTCAGGTTTTTTACAGAATCGCCGCGTTAAACTGCTCGCACGTCCTCGATCCATCCACCGCCCAAACTTGTCACATGCTATTTGTGGCAAAGGCTCTGTGCTTCGCGATGCGTGAAAATCTCGACGTTCAAGCTATTGAGCAAACCCACCAACCCTCCGCGGCAACTTCTGGGGCTGGCATTCATGGAGCGATAAAAGACTGTTGGAGTATGCCGCATGGTCTGCTCTCTCAAAAACCGACTTCTGAGGATCAGGCATCAATTCGGGCGAAGATCGATGCTGACACGCGCAAAGTCGTCGACGCTGGCAGCAAAGCTTTCCGTCAAGAGCTGTGGCATCAAGGCTCCGAAGTTGCGCGCGGATTTAGAGATACTGCAGCCGACGTGGTGCTCGGACCGTTGCAGGTGGTCGATGCCGGATTTACTGCGTTGCTAATGGCTCCGATGCAGTTGGCAAATGCAGCTTTGCCGCGGATAGAAAATCCGCAGCTTGTAGAAGATGATTTGCAGTTCGCATGGGAGCGTGTGCTTACTGTGTTTCAGAAGGAGACTCGAGAGCTTGCGAGTCATTTAAATCGTGCCGGCGCATACGCAGAGAGTGTGGCTAAAACGAAGGATTTCGGTCGCCCATTGCGCGATGCTGCGGAGTCTGTAAGCAAGGGCGCGCATTCCGTTGTACGACTCGCTAATGACGAGTTGAAACGACAAGATAACCTGTCGACCTATGAAAAATCGCGCGAACTCGCTGGGGTAGGACTGGCTGCGCCGATGGCAGTCAAAACTGGCATCGAGTCAAATTTTGGAAGAATACTGAGTGAAGCCGGTCTTCTATCAGCCGTCGACCGTCAAAAATTTTACGAAGGTGCAACAGCGAACTTCAACAAAATCATAGAACGCTGCGACCGCGCTCTCTCTGACATTGTTAATAACTCAAAATTAGACAAGGGTATTGCTAACACCGAAAATGCGAAACGTTCAGAAATTCGCGACGCGGTCAGAAGAGCTGAAGAGTCCGGTGAAAAACTTGGGGGCAGTGAACCGACTGAGAACGTTAAACATTTAGCCGACGCTGCTAGAAATGCTCTGCGAGAGATGATCGAGACTCGTGGAAATATTTCGCTCGAGCGACACAATGCACTTCGTAATACTCTGGGAAGGTTGCCTCAAGACGATCTCCTGCTAGTTCACAAGGCTGGCTACAAAGCTTACCTGACTAATAGCGTGCGCGCAGCCAAGGACAGGTTTCCCAGCGAATTTCAAGATGGCGCTGCTGCGACAATCTTTATTCGACATGGAATTGAAGATGCGACGGCTGTGACTATTCCTGAAACCAAAAGTATGATTCTATTTACAAACAATGGCTACACCGGAACCGCTTATGACGCTAGGCATGAGTTCGCGCACGCCATGGCAAACGTGTGTGGCTGGGAAGAAAACAAACTTTTGCAGGAGGCATATCAGCGGACTGCGTCGAAACTTCGAAAGCAGTTTGAGCATCTGCAATCGGAAGGCATGGTAGATAATCGCGAACTGGTTCAGCTCAAGAAAATCAGACCATGGTTCGCCAACCCCGATAGCGAAAGATTCAGAGAAGCGGTCGCTGATGCGTATGCTGTGACTCATGGTGGCAGTCGCGGCGCTGAATTTGATATGATATTTGAAGATAAATTTTCGCCGTTGATCAAGATGATGAGTGAGGCTCAGTGGTTTAGACCGAAGGTTGACTAGCCATGGATCGGGATATTGCACGCCCCAATCTGCCTAAAAGTTATTGCTCCGTAGAAAAAATGACCTCGGGCCATCTCAAAGTACCCTTTTTCTCGACGCATTCAAGCGTACGCGCTTCCGGCACCCACTATTTCAAACCGAACACGCCTGAGTACAAAGAGATTATCGCCGCCGTAGGCGACTTGGAGGTCGGTGACATTGTGTACTTTATGGATCCATTGTCAGGGGAGCAACTCGCTTTGGAACAATCCGATGAACCTTTTGAGGAAGCAATGGAAAGGCTGACCAAACAAGCGATTGAACAGCAGAAGTCGCGGATTAGTGATTCTGAAAACGAGAGTAAGGAGCAGAGCGACAGTCCCACAAGCGAGGGTGAATAGTTTTCGCATTGAGTCGGGACAAGTTCTCCAACACCGAGTGAGGTGAAATTCCGTGGCTGCTCGTGCATCACAGCCAGATATCGGAAGTGCAGTCGCCGCCTGGATAACGCATCTCGTGCGCTCGCGACGGGCCTTTCGGCTCCTTGCCGAAATCAACGTAGAAGTCTTCGTTGATCTTCAAACCGCCCTTTTCCGTGTCGCAATCAATCTGCAAGAGATATGAGCCGTGCTTGGCGATGTCGGGATAAAACTGGTCGTCCCACGTACTGTAGAGCGAGTTGGTGACGTAAAGCCGCTTTCCGTCGAGGCTGAGCTGGATCATCTGAGGACCACCTGCTAGCTTGCGCCCTCTTATGGAGGGCGCATTGCCTAACACGCCCCCGCACCAAACCTGTCCAATTAATTGTGGATGCGATGGATCGCTCACATCATACTGGCGGATGTCGCCATGCAACCAATTGCTCAAGTACATGAATCGGTCATCCATCGACATGAGCCAATCAGTGATAAGCGCAGGCACAGGGAACGGCCATCCTTCCACTTCAATAGGTTCAATCGCGACTGTCTTTTCCACTTTCCAATCGCCGTTGGATTTGTACCAGTGCCACATCGCACTGCTCAGCGCTGCACCGACATACCCGTGCGTGCTGTCAGGGTTGTGTTGAAAGCGCACCTCCAGCGGTATCAAACCATCTTGCCCGAGATCAACGCTTTTGATGATCTTGCCTGTCGACCAATCCCAGAAATGAATTTGGCTGCCATACTTGCCGGCTTGCACATCTTCGAGATTGAAACCAGCCTGATATGTGTTGGGTGCCGCCCATTCACTTGACACCATAACGTTGTGGCGTGGTTGATACCAGTAGTCATAGTTGAAGCGCATCCCATCGATACCGCGCTCCCAGCGGCCGGCGATGCTGAAATCCTCATTCAGTGTCAAGAATCCACCGGGACCGTTGCCGTCTACGTCCCCCAACATCGAGATCACAATCGAGTCCGGCAAGCAGTGCACCGTATGCGGCGCTGTGAGATTGGTCTTGGTTTTGATCTCTTCAGGCTCAATCACTTTGTGCATTTTCGGAGCTCTCTCGTCGGCCATGTCGACTATATGGATACGCGTCGAAGCGTTGCCAGGCAAGATTGCAAAGCGCCGAGACTTGTTGGGATTGCCATGGCAGGAGCTGCATGCGTTCCAGCCGAAGTGGTGCAACTCGTCACCCAAATTGGGCATCTCGAGCCGGTGAATCACTTGTGAGTAGGTCTTGGATTGCGGATCGACGTCGATGGTGGCGAGATAATCCGGCGCCTTAATATCGGTGCCGTGGTAAATGCAGACGGTGTAGAGCAACTTCTCGCGTTGAGCCCTGGTCGCTTCTTCGGGTGAGGCGTAGCCAGGCCCGCAGCACGTGTCCATAACGACGCTCCTCTGAGTAAAGTCGATTAGTCCTAAATGATACTGTCAATTTTCCAATCTTGAGGCGATCAAACTTTGTTTCGAAGACAAAGATGGTCATGCATTTGATGAAACTGTGGCGGACCTATACGCTGTAAGCCATGGTGGTAGCCGTGGTCCCAAATTTGATATGATATTTGAAGAAAAGTTTTCGCCTCTTATAGATCTTATGAAGCGCGCAAATTGGTTTAGACCAAACTGACGGAGCTGAAGGAATGCATCGTTATGTTGAATCACCGAATCTCCCGGATCGATATCGGTCGGTAAAGAAACTGCGCTCAGGGCTTTTGGAGGTTCCTTTCATATCTACTTTTCCAGGGGTTCGAGCGCACGGAACATATTTTTTCAAACCTGGCAGTGATGAGTACAACCAGATCATTGCGGAGATCGGTGATCTTGGAGTCGGCGATTCGGTAACATTTACATCCCCACCTACAGCTTTGCAGCTCGAGATAGATGCAAGAAATGAGTCCTTGGATGTGGGGATGGCGCGCATTACAAATCTGGTCCTAGAGAAGCGGAAAGCCTTTTTAGACAAAGATAAGGCAAACAAGGACTCGACGCCCAGATCCGTGCCGGTGGTTCAAGATGAAGAACCGATTGAGGAGTGAGGCTCAGTGGTTTAGACCGAAGGTCGAATAGTCATGGAACGGGATGTTGCACGCTCCGATCTTCCCGAAAGTTATTGCTCGGTGGAAAAGATGACATCGGGACATCTCAACATCACCCTTCTTCTCAACGCATCCAAGCGTACGCGCTTCCGGCACTCACTACTTTACACCGAACACAAAGGAGTACAAAGAGATTATTGCCGCCGTGGGGGAGTTGGGAGTCGGTGACAGTCTACTTCCTTGACCCGTTACCAGAGGAGCTGCTCGGTTTAGAAACGGATAACGCAACGAGCATTAGCTGAGCAGAAAAAACAACTAGGGCAAGATTAACGTCAAAGCGCATCATCAGTCCATCCCACTTCTCCTCTATAAGTGACACTAGGAACGAATATTCTTGAAGACGAGTAATCCAAGCGCGCGAAACTTGCTCCAATTACGGTGCCAACTCTTGCCATGAGACGGGCACCCAGTTTGCGATTTGAAAAGTCCCGCTCCCGCCAGTGCTTGTGTATGTAAGGTTTGCGCTAGGTGGCGGAGAGGCGAGACCCGTCGCTACATTCAAGCTGCCTCTATTATTGGCTACGATAGAGTTTGCCACAATGGCGCCGTTAAAGGTACCTCTTCCGGTGATACTCACTGTCGCGAGTGGTGCGTATATGGTGCCAGAGAATGCATGGCCGCCACCCAAATTAACAGTCAACGGCTGTCCACCGCTATACCAAATTTGAAAATCCTGCGGCGCGCTCGCCGGTGCGGTCACCATGTTTGCAGTGTTCATCTGCACCGGTGTACCGCTATCTTGGATGAACATCCTGGTTGGTGCAGTTTGTGACGAAGAGTAATACGTCACCGGTGCTGTTGCGGCCGAATTGTCGAACCCCTGAGTGACAAGGTCGCCCGACACCGAAGTTGCCTCTGTATTCAAAACTGCGGCGGTTGATGTTGCTTGTTGTACCGGTGCCATACCAACTTGCTGGGACGATTGCTGCGTCACGGGGAATGCGTTGTCTCCTTGTCTGGGAGTGGATGTGCCGCCGTTTGGCGAATCTGCATTGGCAAGCACGTTATTGCCGGACTCAATCGTGGCTCCTGTCGATGAATTGATGGTGCCGCTGGGCGTGCCGGCGCTGTAGGTAAGATGTCCGTCTATTGCACCGCCATCAATGGTGGCAACAGTGCCGCTAGTATTGGTGATGGTGACGTTGCCTAAAAGCTGTGTGTTCGCGCCAATCGAGGCGGAATTGTTGCTTGTGACAGTAAGAAGGTACTCTGTACTTCCATCGCCGTTCGGGTTCGGCCCGGTTTGTCCAGTCATGGGATTTCCGTTTGGGTCTGCTACGTAATTTCTTACCGTCAAATCCCCGCGGCTGGCTCCCAGATCGATTCCGGAATTGGCGAACAACGGGTTTCCAAAGTAGGGTACTTGATTATTGTTGCCGCCTGACACCCCACCGTTAAGCGCGTTAGCTACAAGTGCGACGCGAATAACACGAGATGTGCCATCGATAGACGCAGTGCTTTGCAAGATTCTGTATGCGCCACCGGCGACACCGCCGTTCGTTATGGTAATACCGTATGCATCGCTGCTGTTGGTGTTGGCTGTGTCTAGCTGCGGGTTATAGATTATGGAATACTGCTGCAAAAGTGCTACATCAGCAGGGTTAGGTTGAGTTACTAATAGCGACACCGAGATGTTGGGATTGATTCCGGTTAACTGTGTGGACGGGATTACAGTTGTCTTTTGTGTCGATGGTGAAGTCGGGTCTAGCGGGCACGATGTCAAATTTAGGTTGTACTGATTAATTGCATAGTCAATGCCAATTTCTGCGGCGTTTTTGAGATCGTGCCCCCACTTGGTTTGAGCTGCGCGGTGACTGGCTTGAGTTACAATCGCCGCCGTCGCCAGCAAAAAAATGAGTGCCGCTGCCGAGAGAGCGATGATCGATACGAGGGCTACACCTCGTCTATTTCGCTGGGACCGGGATGAAGTTTGCATTGTAGTCATTTGTTGCGCATTTGAGGTAGGCTTCGGAATGGATTCCGACATGATGGACATTGATTCCGTTGTTGGGAATAGGGTTTTCGAGTTCAAGGTTGATATTCACGCCGTTGGTGGTTTGTTGAAATATCGCCGGTAGTCCCCCTGCACTGCTCAGCGGACCGACAATTCCTCGTAATACTACGTGGGGGTTGCTTGCGTCGTATGGAATTGCAGGTCTTAGCAATGTTCCAGTTATCGGAACCGAACCGGAAAACCTCACTTCCTGGACTTCATACTGTCCGGGGCTCACTGGATCTGCCAGAAGCTGGTATACGACAACGTCGATGTATGGAACATTCACGGCGGGGTCGCCGCCAGCGAAGTAATTTGCCGGTATCATAAGCGGTGCTCCTGCCAGATCTGTCAGGGTGGCTGTAGTTGGCTCAATAAGCGCTGGCTGCTGGATTATCAGTGTTTGAGCCGCTGTAGGAGCTCCAAATGCGACCGGATAATTGGTCCCGACGATATGTGCCGATGTGGTCGTGTCGAATGAGTTCCCAAGCTTCGAACCTGCTCTAACATCGGCTGATACGCGCTCAATAAACTGATTCGCGCCAGTAACTCCATCGATGCAGTTGGTCATCTTGGTGCTGGCGTTGGTAAGGAGCAACGCCATTTCGCCAACTGCACCAAAAGCAAAGGTCATTAAGACACAGGCCACGGCTAATTCAGTCAAGCTCACGCCACGCGCTGATCTCATTGGTTGGATTCTCCCAGCGCATAGATGTTTGTCGAGTATGTCGACGTGTGGGAAATTAGCTTTTGCGAATCTGACCAGGTGACAGCAACCGCGATAGTAGTGTAGCCAGCGCCGCTGATCGATTTAGTCACCGTTGCGGTGCCGGTAAATTCACCGCTTATGGTGCTCGGCTGCCAGGTGAACGTCTTTTCGTCCAACCCTTCCGGGGTCGTGAAATTAGCATTTGCGGCGCTGGTATTAGTGTTGATTTGTAGGTCCGAGCTGGTGGGCAGTCCAGCAAGTGCACCGGCGGAAAGCGTTCTGCAGTAAGCGAGGATTGAGTTTCCGATCTGATCAGCAATCAGCTCATTCTGACTGGCGGTAGTCGCCCGCAACGTTTCTGCGTACATGGCCAGCAACGCGAGCATCATTAGAGAGCCGAGCAGAAGCGCGACGAGCACTTCTACGAGGTAAAAGCCGGAAGAACTACGATTTTTTTTGCGGTAATAGCGCATGATCTCGACCGAAATATACCAACCAACTCGCTTTTCAAGCCTTCAGTTGACACTTCTGATATGCCCGAATTGCTCCTGTCGGTCCCTCGAAAGCCGCAGTGGCTCGCACCAGCCACCGATATTTAATGTTGATGCGGCAATTCAGCGATCAGCCGTCAATTCCCTGCCTTTAGCTCTGAAAGAATAAACTCGGTCAGCTACAGTATGATTTTCGCGGTCAGCGCGGAGATATCAGGTGCAACTCAGCGAAAAAAATGCTTTGAAATCAGTCGCCTTCGGGCTGGTCATACTGCTGAGCGCCTTCTATCTTCCGTGCATCCTCGGTCAAAAATGCATATTCTTCTCTGACGCAAGCTTTTGGCTGGAGCCGCAGTCCAGATTTATCGGAGAGGCGTACCGAGCGGGAAAAATCCCTCTCTGGAACATCTGGAGTTACTGCGGTATGCCCCAGATTGCCGTCGGCTTCCCGAATTTGTACTACATTCCGGATCTGCTCCTAATTCTGCTTCCGTTCAGCTGTGGACTCTCGCTGGCGATGATTTTTCATCAGACGATCGCCGCGGTTGGAATGTTCTTGCTCCTGCGCCGTTTCACGTTGCCAACAATTTCAGCTCTAACCGGAGCAAGTATCTACGCTCTTTCTGGTTATATGTTCTGCCTGCCGACAAACCACAGTCTTGTCGCCGGAGCCGCCTGGATTCCGGTATGTCTCTGGTCTTTGATGCGCATCGACACGTCTAATCGATCGAAATTTTGGAGATTTTTGTTCGCGACCCTTGCAATCATTTTCCTGATTACCTCCGCGCGCCCGGAAGCGACGACACCTGGTCTGGCGCTCATCGGTGGCTATATATGCTACTCGGCTTACGAACAACGCAAGCAGACAGGCAAGTTGTTCTCGGAAGTAATTGTCTGGCAGTTGCGAGCAATTTTTGTCGGTTTCGTTATGACGATGCCGGCACTTTTGCCGATGTTCGAATGGCTCAGTGTCTCGCGCCGAGTGTCAGGATTGCTCACGGCTGAATCGCTGCTATACAGCGCGAATTGGTATGATTTACTCTCCGCTGTAATCGGTCCTTGCCTGGGTGACATGCGGCTGTTCTCCAATCACTATCGCGTGCTCCTCGATTCCGCAGACCTTCCAGCATATGTATCGTGCGCTTACATTGGTATGGTTCCCTGCATCTTGTCGCTTTGGGGACTCTCGGATCGCTCCTGGAAATGGCGCTTTCCGCTATTGGCGCTCTTTGCCGTCAGTATCGTCGCCTGTCTCGGCAAAAATACACCTGTCGTTCCGCAGGTGCTGCAGTTCTTTCCTACTTTGGGTTTCGTTCGATTCCCGGTCAAATTGCTCTTCTTTCCGATATTTTGCATCAGTGTTTGCGCAGCCTACGGAATGCGAACGTTGCTCGAAGCAAAAGTGCCTTTGAAAGCCACGTTCATCACTTTAGCTCTCATAACTCTATCAGCTTTGAGTATCACTCACGGGTTTCCCCTCATCCATTTTCCAAATGAAACACTGCTACCGAATACGGTGGCAAAGGCATACGGATTGATCGGCGCTGCTACGTTATTCGCGCTACTGCCTGCGGTGCTGCTTGCAGCTATCGCAGTCGCACGAATCAAGATGCCTGCCCATTCGCGTCTCCTCTCCTGTGGAGCACTGGTGGTGCTTCTCGTATGCTTATGCAGTTATGCGTTTCGCTATGAACGATTATGGGCGGAATCTGATTTTTATCAACAAAAATCAGTCATCGGCTCTCTCATCCAAAGTGCTTGCGGCAGCGCACCTGCCCCCGAACTGAGACGAACACTCGGACTTTGTCTCGAACGAATCACGGTGCCTCCGGCGTTGCTGGGCAACGACGTCAAATCTGCCACAATAGCCACATACCAGTATCATCGCCAGCTTTGCAAACCGGCAGCAAATATGGACGCGATGGTGCCCGACATTTTCGGATTCGAGGGTCCGATGAATGGGGACTATTACCATTGTATTCTGCACGCTTACTTTAGTTCAAGCCAGGCAGTGCGACCCGAGATTACCACCGTCTCCGATTGGCCGCTGGCGCGTTTGTGCGCATTGATGGCGGACAATTTCGTGGTGACGCAGCGATATCGACGTATTGGCAGAAATATCGACGTGCCGTTGATGGACAAAAATCTTTTCGCTTTAAAAGTAGACGACGAGAAAATGAACGTTCGCTTGTACAACGTTGTAGAGCACATGCCGCGCACGTATATCACGCATTCCTGGCGCTGGGCGGACTCTCACAATCAAGTTCTCGATGCAATTATGGACCCGGCGGCTCCTGGTTGGGTGCCGTGGTCATTTGCATACATCGAGCGTGCAGGCAACGACGATCCTCAAGAGCCACCACGCAACACGGGTTCTGCTCAGGTTGAAAGCGCAAGTATAGTGAAGAATAACCCGGAGGAGGTGGTTGTAACCGCGCATGCGAATGCGCCCGGTATGCTGATCCTTGCGGATCAAAATTATCAAGGATGGAATGCCGAGATCGACGGCGGCAAAGCCGTGACCTATCACGCTAACGGTTTCACTCGGGCTGTCTATATTGCCGCAGGAACTCATACGGTTAAGTTCATATATCGACCGGGAAGCCTATACCTTGGGCTAGTCCTCGCAGGATTGGGATTAATGCTCGTTATCTACTTGGGCGCAATTTCGTATCACCGAAAACACGACAGTGCGGTTGATAATGCTGATAAGTGAGCGATGGCGAGACAAACTGTCGCCCTTTGCGGCACTGTTAGTGATTGCGCTTAGCTGGAGCGTGCTAGCTTGCAGCATTCCCCGTGCCCAGTTCAAAGAATCCGATACGTTTTGGCTAATTGAAGTCGGCAACAAAATAGTGCATGACTTTGCCCTTCCGACGTCGGACTGCTATTCCTACATGTCCAACCATGGACGTTGGATAGTGTACCAATGGCTCACTGAAGTCATATTCTCGTTGTCGAATCGAGCTGGGCTCATCGGCGTTGCGCTGGTTGGCGACTTGATCCTTACATACACCCTGGGTGTCCTTCTGCTAAGACAAGCGCTCAAGTTCGAGGCGAGTCCGTTAGTGTCGATCTTTCTGATTGCAATCACCTTTTTTGCCACATATCCGGACATCGCCACTCTAAGACCTCAGCTGTTCTCATTCGCCTGTTTTGTCTTATTGCACGGAGTCGCTGAAACTGCATGGGCTCCTGCTGAACGAAGGTCACTCCGACGCCAGGTTTTTCTCTCGGCTCTGATCGGTGTGGCGTGGGTCAATCTTCATGCTTCATTCGCACTTGGGGCCGGACTGCTTTTCGTGTATCTGCTCGCGGCGCTGATTAGCAATCTGAAAGAGGGCGGCAATTATTTTCGGACCAAAACGTTTGTTGCAATTTTAGTCAGCTACTTGTTGTCCAGCCTTATCAATCCTTATGGCTTCGAGCTATGGAATTTTGTCGCGCGACTGAATAACAACTTCGAAACTCAGGAGATGAAGGCGCTGGATTTCGTTGCGCTTGGACCTTATGGAGCTATCTATATTCTTTTGCTTTTGGTCATGCTGGCGAATTTCAAGCGAAAGCCTCAAGCCGCGATCGCAGGTCTGGCGTTGTTTGTTTGCGGCGCTACCCATGCGCGACTAATCATATATTTTTGCTTGTTTGCCTGCCCGCACGTCAGCCGAGCAGTGACCGAGTTCTTGCCCACTCTCAGAACAAACAGGTTGATGGCGCAGTTGGATCTCTCGCTTGCGAGAATCTTGAATGCATGGTTTTTTCCCATCATCCCCGTTGCAATCTCAATCATCGCGTTATTCGTGCAACCGATGCTCGTGCCCCGGTCTCTTCCGCTACGCGCCGCAGAATATCTTGCGCTTCACCCTCCACGAGGCCGACTATTCTCGACTGCGCATGCAGGCAGCTACTTGATGTATAGATTTCACGGCCTGATAAAGGTGTTTATGGATCCGCGCCTGGATTTGTACGACCCGGCGCTGTGCGCTCGTTTTGCCGCAGCACTACACGGAGATCACTGGCGCGAACTCCTGCTGGAAAACAACGTACGCGAGACGCTTCTGCCTGTTAATTCTCCGCTTCAAAGCGAACTGCAAAAATCCGCAGACTGGTCCGAAATCTACTCAGACAATGACTTTGCTATATCAACGCTCCGAGATCATTAGGGCTATTGGTTAGATAAGACGAGCGTAGTTCCAGCAGACGTTCCGCCGAGAGCTGTACCTGTCGAACCGGCACCCTCGATGGCGTACGATGTGACACCGGTGCCGTTGGATGCGGTTATAGGTGCGTAATAAACTGATCCAACCGAGCTGAGTGCGCCCGGAACAGACGATCTCGCAGTTTGAACGTTCGCAACGGTGAAGCTTTGCGGTGATTGTTGTGCGTTGGTGAACGGGTTGACAGGGTAATTTCCAGCGGTCCCGCCGCTTTGGCTACTACTGCCGCCTGGGTAATAGGTTTGGTAGGTAGTATCAGTAGCGGACCCAGGGTAAGTGCCACCTGCATCAGTCGCGTATGATTCAGCGGCGATCTGCGCGGTACGCATATTTGCTTTGACGGATGCTTCACGGGCTTTATTTTGGGCGCCAATAAAGTTCGGTAGTGCAATCGCTGCCAGAATACCGATGATGATGACGACCACTAACAGCTCAATAAGCGTGAAGCCTTCAGGCTTACGAGATCTTCTTCGAGCCAACATGGTTTGAGTTCCTTCTAGAGAGTCGGTGAGCTTTGAACCTTACGTGTTCAACCGATCGGGTTTGGAATGCCATCGGTTAACCCAGATTAACATTGCCCGTATAAAAAGCAAAAATAACGGTTGCTCATCTGAGCCATTCAACCTATACTCTTGCCAAATTCCTGTATTGCCAATCCCGTGGACTTTTGGGAGCGCTTGACTGATTAAAAATCACTCGCAAGAGTGGTTGCCATACCTCAAAAGATTAAACAAAACTCAGCCGATTGCCTGAGCAAACCCTCTTTAGAATTTGAATTTGAGCTGTAAGCCGATAACCGGCGGAGTTTCATTTTTCAGTGGCGGAATGAACAGGACATTCGCTCCCAGGTGCTTGTGCTCGATCTCAGCAATCGGAGCGGCAAGCGGCACGATCGTCTTGTTATAGCCTGAGGCGATGCCGCCTTCGACGCCGAATTTCATCGGTCCGGCATGCAGCGGCGTGTACATGTACAGTCCGTACGCTGTCGTCTTATTGATACTGTTATCGTAGACCCCGCCCGCCACGGCGCTGTTTCTGTTGAATTCGTACTCGAGTCCGACGCCAACATTTTTTTGGTTCCAGCTTTGGCGATTGAAATCCTTGGCGGATTGAAGGTGCGCCGAGACACCGTTCAATTCCAGCCAAAACCCCTTGTTGGGGTCCGTGACGTCATGGTGTGGCTGAGGTGCATTGGGTGGTGAATCACCAACTCCATCGAAAGCCATAAGTCTCCATTCGGGCGTTGTCACCCGTTATTATCTACTTCCTGAAAAAACGGTTCGATCAATCCTCAAGGATAGTCCCGTAAACTGGCCAAGGTATTGTGGAGTTGTTAAAGGCGCTAAAGTGAACATGAGGTAAAGCCTTTGCCGCCCGCCGCCAAAAATGCCATCGTCGTCATTGTGTGCGTCCTGCTCTTTGCTTTCATTGGCTGGACGCACGAACGCGAAGCGACGCTTCTGTCGCGCAATACTCAAGCTCGGGTAGCCGATCAGCTGCCCAACGCTGAAGCGGTTGAACTTTGTGCTCTGGGTTATGACCAGCTTTTGGCTGACTGGTACTGGCTCAGTTTTGTTCAGTACGTAGGCGATGTCCCAGCGCGAGCGAAGGATCAGTATGCAGAGGCGCCCAAGTACCTCGATCTGATTGTCGGTTTGGACCCTCGTTTTACGAAAGCGTATTACTTTGCTGCCTTCATTATTGGCTCTGAAATGCACGAGCCGCAGCGCGCGGCCGAGTTTATCGAGCGCGGCTTGCGCGCCAATCAAGACGATTGGTATTTGCCATTTGTCGCTGGCATCAATCAATATCTATATGCGCACAACGAGATTGCGGCAGCGAAATACTACCGCATGGCAGCGAAATATCCGGGGGCGCCGCCGTGGTTGGCGCGCCAGGCTGATATTCTTGATGCTCACATTCCAGCTTTTATCAAGGAGATAAATACCTGGAATAATATTTACGAAACAAGCGAGCAATCGATCGTCAAAGAGCGCGCGCGAAGTAAGCTTATTATGTTGTGGATGCGTGTTTTTCAGTCGCCCAATGCCCCCGCTCAGATCAAGGAGCGCGCTAAACAGCGTCTTGAACAGATGGGCGTAACTCTCGAGTAAGAGGAGCAGGAATGAAATTCGGAGAGATGGAACTCTCGATCATTCGAGAAGGAACGTACAAGCTCGACGGCGGTGCGATGTTCGGCGTGGTGCCGAAGCCGCTTTGGAGCAAGACCATGCCTTGCGACGAACTTAATCGTGTCACTCTCAGCTGCAATCTATTATTGATTGAAAGCGGCGGCAAAAAGATTTTGGTTGAAACCGGTATGGGTGATCGGTGGGCTGAGAAAGATCGAGAGCGCTACGAGGTGCGCACGTTCTTGACTCCCGAGCAGGTCGTGACACCACTTGGATTGAAGCCTGAAGATATAGACGTTGTAATCATTTCGCATCTGCATTTCGATCACGTCGGCGGAGCCGTGCGCTCGATAGGCGGCAAGTTGGTGCCGACGTATCCACGTGCGAAGTATTACATTCAGCGTGGGGAGTGGGAGTTTGCATACAAAGCGAACGCGCGCGCCAAAGCAAGCTATCGACCGGATGATTTCGAACCGTTGAAAGAGCACGGAGTGCTTGAACTGATCGATGGCGATACCGAGATCGTAAGCGGCGTTTGGGCGCGTGTAACGGGCGGCCATACGAGCCACCATCAAATCATAACGTTTGAATCTCAAGGACAGTCAGGCGTCTATTTCGCGGACATCATGCCGATGTTGCCTCATCTTAGCCCGCCGTGGGTGATGGGATACGATCACTTCCCGCTCGATAGTTGCGACGTCAAACATAAATGGCTCAGCCGCGCAGTAGAGGAAAACTGGCTCATCGTCTTCGACCACGAAACCGGAGTGCCCTGGGGGCACGTGCGCATCAGCAAAGACAGGTTCGAATTCGTCCCTCTAGCCGAAAGCTCGCTAGAGTATCGGCAGCCGGCTGGGGTCTAGGGGCTATCTGGCTCTCGATTTGAAATATCCAAATATAGCACTCCGTGCTATATTTAGATTATGCGAATTTTGAAGATCCGAGAATTTGCACGAGACGCCACTAAGGAGGGGCTCACTGACGAGCAGCTGAAAAAGGCAATTGAGGAGATGCAGGGTGGCTTGGTCGGAGACGCTCTCGGTGGCAATCTCTACAAAAAGCGGATTGCCGAGAACAACAGAGGCAAGAGCGGTGGCTATCGAACAATCATTCTTTTCAGAGAGAGTGCTAATGATGTTTTTTGTTTGTTTATGTTTGCGAAGAACACGAGAACCAATATCTCAAGGGAGGAGTTGCAGGCTCTAAAAAAACTTGCCAAAGAGTATGAGACTCTATCTGAAAAACAAATTGAGCATGCAATTAAGAATGCAGCATTTTTCGAGGTGCGTTAGGATGCCGGCAATTAAGAAACGGAATACGAAGGTGACTGGTTCGAGCAAGGTCACGAGAAGATCCGAAGCGAAACGGGCTTCGAGCTCAATACTGGCAGCTGTTCATAATGCAGCTAGCGATTTGCATGCGCTGGGGATTATGAATAAAGCGACTATGAGGGAGTTCGATGCATTGTGCCTCCCAAAGATACCAAACTACACGCCGGCGCAGATCCGAAAGATTCGTTCAAAGTGTAATGCTAGTCAGCAAGTCTTCGCCAAAATTATGAATACGACTTCCTCATCACTGCAAAAGTGGGAAAGTGGGGCGAAAAAACCCAATGGCACGGCTTTGAAGCTTCTGAATCTGGCCGACACTAAAGGACTTGAAGCATTGATATAAATCGGACAACGTTCGTCATTATGAGCGTACCGGAACATTGATGTGCACGGCTGTTCCTTTGCCGTGAGTTCCCGCCGTCCAGGCGACGTTGGCGCCGATAAGGGCTGCGCGCATGCGCATGTATTTGAGACCGCGCGAGCTTTCGTCGGCATCTCCGCTCATGCCTTTGCCGTCATCGGCAACCTCGATGCGCAGCTCATCTCCCGCGTTCGACATTTTGATGACCACGTTTTTCGCTTCAGCGTGCTTAGTGATATTGGTTAGTGATTCCTGAATCAATCGATAAATCAACTGCTGTTCGACTTGATTCAATCTCGTTATGAGATCCGCCGGTGCTGTGTTGACGAATGTTATGCTAAATCCTGCGCGCTCTCCGTAGGTGTTTGCGCAATCTTCGAGCGCCGCCACCAATCCAAAACATTCGAGCATCACCGGATTTAACTCGTCCATCAAACTTCGCATATCGATCATTGTTTCGTTCAGCAATTTGCTGATCTTTCGCGCCTTCGCATCATCGGGAGTTTTCTTATACTCGTTGAACTCGTTCAACGCCATTTTTATGTCATTCAGCACTCGATCGTGCAAATCAGCGGCGAAAATTCTTTTGTCGGTTTCATCAGATTTGACCAACAATATCTGCGACTCTTCCAGCTGGCGTTGGCGCAACTTCGCTTCGACGCCGAGTTGCTTCTGTTTTGCTACGGAGAGTTTTTGTTCAATGGCGCTCCACCCCACCAATTCACCAAATAAGAGCGCGAGCCATGGTTCGACGGGATGCACCATTGGAAGAACGACCATGCATATGATGGAAACCACGAGCACCTGTATCGTGGCAATCCGCAAGGAAGACAAATTAGAATGCATGTTGTAGCCGATGGCTGCTCCGACCGTAGCGAACAATACGGTTGTGGCGATGCGCCAGATGAAGAATTGGCTCTCTGGAAAGTGCATGGACGGCAATAACTGAATTCCGGAACTTCTGAGAAAGCCATCAATCGCTCCGTCCCAAAAATTGAAAAACGGATGCATCCCAACGAACAGTGCTCCGGCGGCGCTAAAAGCCACGCCGAAGACCAGAATCGCCCGTGGGGTGGACGTGTACTGTTTGCCTTCGTCAGCCTTCAGATCGAGAAACATCACTACCTCTGCCATCTAATTGCCCAGCCTGGCGCAAAAATCCACGTTCTGGCGGCTGAGCGAGGCGAACGGGCGGTCTATATATAAGTACGCCGCCTTCATAAGCGCCAGCTCGACCGTTTAGGGCGCGTTTCAATCTTTGCGGACTTACACATTTATTCTCCTCCGGCAAATCTCTATTGTTAAAAGCGAGAGGGGATTCTTGCACCAAATATGGTGCCAATGGGAGAGAAATATCATGGCTCAACAACAAGAAATTCAAGCAAGCAATGCTAATAAGCTGGAAACTGGTTCTGATACGCAGGCAACGCAAGCAGCCGGACACGCTATGGACGAAGTGAACAAAGCACGCATCGAGAAATCGCAGGGAGTTTCGACGGCTGCGAAAGAGCCAGCGAGTGCTGGCGCCGCCGCTGAAGCGAGCGGAAAATCGAAAGAGCCGGTAGACGGCGGTCCGAAGACTGAGAAAGGCGTAGATGCGGAGAAATTGGGGCTGAACAAAAAGGATGTTGATGGAGGTCTAAAGACATGTTCACCAGAAGTCATCTTAATTACGCCACTGAAGTACTGATTGCTGCCCTGACTACTGTGGAGTTCGCTTCAACGCGAACTCCACAGTGAAAAGATTGCCGAATTGGTCGCGCGATGAAAGTGCGTCGACAAGACACCATCGCCGCACCGCACCGTACCGCACCGCACCGCACCGCACCGCACCGCACCGCACCGCACCGCACCGCACCGCAGACCGTTCCACGAAACTATGCACTCAAAGCAAGCTGCGCGAAGTCCGATGCGGTGAGGAATCGGATATAGAACGCAAATACGAAATCGTCGAGTGCAAAGCATCTTCGTGATGCTTTGCACTTGCAGTTTTGCATCAAAAATCGCGAAAGAATATCGTTTTGGATTTGGCGCGTATCAGACTATGATGAACAACCGGTTAAATCTGCCGAAAAAAGGACTGCGCACTCGCCAGATTGCTTGCGTGATAATGCCCGCGCATTGCGCCTTTCGCCGCACTCAAGAGATCTTCAGTAAATAGTTCACAGATAAATTATTGATATCCATTGTCAAGGAGCGGAATTCGGCGGGGGTGATGGGTGTAGTCTTAATCAGTCTTAGTGGGGATTTCGGAATCATGGCAACATTCGCTCGTTTCAGCACAGTTCTCGGGTTCGCTGTTTCCATCGCAATGGCAGGCAGTGCGGGATGTGTGGCTGCCAGCGCGACTCCTGAAGTCGGCGATGATCCGCAAACAGAAGCGCAGAGCGCGTCCGAAATTCAATTCCCTGTGGCTGCGCCAACTCTGCAGAAGGCGCATGTAGAACTTGATGACATTCCTGCTGACGCATGCGAAAAAACTATTGCAGAGCTGACCACTGCGGCTCTCAACCAGAACGTAGATGTTCTCAGGGCGCAAGCAGTGGTCGCCCACTTCAAGAATAAGAAAGCGATGTTGAAGCAACGCGCCGACGACGCTCTCAACTCCGTGTTTATGTTCAAAGGGGTCTCACTTTCCAGCGAGGCCGGCGATGTGATCCTCGATGAGAAATTGAAGATCGACAGCCTGGGTGCCGCAAACTACTACAAGCAGCAAGTGCAAGACGAGCTGGAAATGAAAGTGCTCGCTACCTTTTTGCAGACGGCGTCGACGATTGGTGACACGCGTTCTACTCCGGAAGATATTCAACAATCCGAAAAGCAGCTGAGCGATCTGGTCGGTGGTGGAGCCGCTGAGAAAGCTGTTGCTCAGTTGCGAGATATGCCGGCACGCTCTTTGCGTGAGTATACCGCGCACGATATCAACGTCCTCGGCAATCTACAAAGATCGATGAGCGCGCTGCAAGCTGCAGCGAAGAAAGATCCGATCGTCGAAGAGATCAAAACAGAAGTGCATTCGTTCAATCAGCACAGCCAGGTCGTGATGGGATTGCACCGACTGGTACGCGTCTCGTTATCGGTTGCCTCGCTTGCTCCCAACGTAGTAGGACCAGCTTCGCAAGCGGTTCTATTCGGCTATGTCGTGCTCTCCGGCGGCAGCGAGCAGAGCAAGGTATTTAAAGAACTGTACATGGACAAGCGTCTCGATTGCCGCGCTGCTACGCTGCGCGAAGAGGTGCACCTGGCCTTCGACAATTACAAGACTGGATTGCTCACGCATAATTCTTTGTTGATGGCTTCGTCGATGGGAGTGCTTTCGCGCCTCACGAGCCCTACCATGGCTGCAGACCTTGTACGCCCTGATTACGTGGTGAATCTGCAAGTTGCTGCGGAGAAAGCTGACCTTCCTAAGGTCAAGGGTTTTGAGGACAAACAGACTCCGAAGAGCGCGAAAATCGATATTGCTGCCAGCAAACCGATCTCTGCTTTTGCCAATACCGCTGACACTGTGAAGCCTGCCAATGCGAGCACCGAGGTTTCGCCGGAAACAGGTGACGGTGGCGGCGCGGACGATTTGCAGCCGCAATCTAGCTTCAGATGACACAAGACTAAATCGGGCCGTTGTTTTTGTGAAGCTTATTCTTGGTGCGACTGAATTCGCGCGCGAGAATATCGGTGGTTTGGGAGCGTAGTTTGCTCCCCCGCCGAACTACTTGGTTTGCTTTGGCAACCGATTCACGTAGAATGGCGGCATGTTCAAGGTATTGCTGGTCGATGATGTTCCTGCGTTGCGTCAACACTTCATTGAAGTGCTCGATCGACTTTCCGAGCCGCTCGACATAACCGAGGCTGCATCGGGCGCCGAGGCAGTGAAGTTGAGTGCCGCGGCCACGTTCGATTTGATCGTGATGGACATCGTCATGCCGGAAATGAACGGCATACACGCGGCTCAAGCCATCTGGTCTGACAAGCCGAACACCAAGATTCTCTTTTGGTCACAGTTTCACAAAGAGTCGTTTGTGAGAGAGCTCGGCAAGATATTGCCTGACGAAGCTATTCATGGATATGCGCTCAAAACAGAATCGGACGAAAAGCTGTTGGAAGCTGTGCAGTCCGTTCTGTTGCAGGATGTTCCGTACATCGATCCGATCGTGAGGGGCATCGAAGAGCACGTACAGAAAGGCGATGTCGCACTGACGGGGGCGGAGTATGAAACCCTTCTAGATGTGATGCTCGGATTGAACGATCGGGGGATTGCCTTGCACCAATATATCAGCGTGCGCGGCGTGCAAAACCGTATTTCCAGTGTCTCGCAGAAGCTCGTGAAAAACCACGACAACTATCTGAAAGAAGCGGCGGGAGTCGAGCTGTATAACACGCGCATGCGAATAGCTTTGGAAGCGCTGCGTTGCGGCTTGATTGACATCAGCGAGCTGGAGCGGCTGGACACGAACCTGGATGATTGGCTGTTGCAGCGTTTCAAGTTCGATAAAAAAGCCCTTCCGTAGGTTTGCGGACTTACACATTTTTTTCTCCGCCATGCGGCCGTATTGTGTATGCACGCAAGCGGATCACCTGCGCAAGCGACAAGTTAGATGCCGACGCCAGCCTAGAGACGGAGCCGCAAGGCTCCCTATCAGGTTTGGTGGGGTTGTGCAACCATGCTTGATCGTCGCAGCGGGCGCGTGCAACGCGCCCCTACGGTTTGTAGCGCCGCTTGCAGTGCGGATTTCGGCGAGGTGTCGTAGGGGCGGGCTTGCAGCCGCCCGGTCAACGTGCACGTTTGAAACGCCGAGCAGGAGCCAGCAAGATGCCGTGTTACGGTAATGCGGATTTCGGCGAAGTGTCGTAGGGGCTTGCAGCCGCCCGGTCAAACTAACCCGACTGTTGCAAGAATTTGTTGTGCAATTGGCCGCAGGCGGCGTCTATGTCGGTGCCGCGTTCGAGGCGGACGGTGACTGTTTTGCCGGAGCGTTCGGCCAGCTCTTTAAACTTGTACTGCGCCTCACGGGAAGGGCGTTGATACAGGGTTTCGCCTTCTTCATTTTGGGTCGGGTTGAATGGTATCAGATTGATGTTGCAATGCAGATTGCTAACGAGATCTGCAAGCGCTCTTGCCTGCGCAGGGCGATCGGTGACACCGGCTAACATCACATATTCAATAGTGACGCGCCTCCCGGTGGTTTCCACATAATCTCTGAGAGAATCCATCACCTCGTCGATCGGATATTTTTTCGTAATCGGAACAATCTTTTCTCTTGTCTCCGTATCTGGTGCGTGCAGTGAAAGCGCCAGGGTGATTGGCATGTTCTCTTCGGCTAGCCGTCTGATTCCCGGCACGATACCGGAAGTAGATACGGTAAGGTGACGCCCCCCGATTCCAACGGACGAATTCAACAATCTAATCGACTCGATGACATTCTCGACATTCAAAAGCGGCTCGCCCTGCCCCATGTAGACGACATTGGCCACGCGCTGACCGGATTCGCGTTGAATCGACATAACCTGATCGACGATCTCCTGACTGGTCAAGTTGCGCGTAAATCCAAGGTAGCCTGTCGCGCAAAATGTGCAGCCGACCGCGCATCCTACCTGGCTCGAGACGCAGGCAGAAACGCTCGGGCGATCCTGGAAAGTCATGAGAACCGACTCTACGATTTTCTTGTCCGGCAGTTGAAAAAGATATTTGCGAGTAGCATCTTTGCTGACTTGTAGATGAGCCAGCTCCAGCAACGGTACCTTGGCGATTCCATTTAGTTTCGCTCGCAGATCTGCTGATAGGTCGGTCATCTCATCAAACGAGCCGGCGTACTTACTGTAAATCCAGCTATGAATCTGCTTGGCGCGAAACGCCGGCAGCCCCAGCCCTTTCACCAGTTCTTCGATCTCGGGCAGACCTAACCCCGAGATTGCTTTCAATTGTTCGTCATGGGTGCCAGTGGATGACACGGTCTCAGCCTCGATGCGTTGGTGGGCGTCTGTTTGTCATCATATCAAGCATCGCAAGCTCAAACCCTGTTTGGTATGTCAGAATTATGATCGATGAAGTTGAACATGACGTTGTACACTGTAAGAAATCAGGTACCGCCCTGTTAGCAAGACATTGGTGCTGAATTTGAACTATCAAGACATCATCACGATCGATCCTGGCAAGCGGAGCGGCAAACCCTGTATCCGTGGTACACGCATGACTGTGTCGGATGTTCTTGATTATGTGGCTGGTGGGATGTCTTTCGATGAGATTCTCGCTGATTTCCCGGATTTGACGCTCGACGACATTCGAGCTTGCTTGTCCTTTGCCGCTGATCGCGAACGAAAACTGTTCACCATCTCTGCTGCATGAAATTTCTTTTTGACCAGAATCTCTCACATCGGTTGGTGGTCATCTTACAGAGCGTTTTCCCTGACTCGCAGCACGTGAGAGATGCCGGATTGTCTGATAGTACTGATGATGCCGTGTGGAAATACGCACGCGAAAGCGGTTTTATGATCGTTTCGGAAGGATTCTGACTTCTATTATCGAAGTATGCTAATGGGACATCCGCCGAAAGCTGTCTGGATCAGGTTGGGCAACTGTACAACGACTGCAATAAGCGATCTTTTGAGAGGACGACACGCAGATATTGTTGCCTTTGATCAGGACCCCGGCACTTCGTTTCTGATTCTGCCGTAGGTCTCACGAACGACCTTAAGCCCCGTACTGAGACATTGATTCTTGTTGACAAAGCGAAATCTAGCACGGTAGCTGGACAGCTCATAAACTTCGGGGTAATGACCGGCGCATCCGCCGAGTCGCATTGGCGCCAGCTCATACAAGGCTGATTAAGGAACATTTTGTTAATTAGCAATATCGAAACCGAGTCCGGCTGCCTTCGGTGCGATATCCTGAACTCCGCGCCGACTCTGGGTTGGCGCCTGTTCGCTTGCGAAGAAGGAAACGTGCCTGCCTGCGGGTGTTGCGCGAATGGCGCAACTGTTGCGCCTTTGCGAAGAGCCGCACCAATCGTGGATGTCAGTAGCGTGCGTGCTAGAATTAGAACTTGGTCTGTGCGGAATCCAGCCCCAATCTGTGGGCATTTGCTGGAACGCGGGGTTTTGGGAGAGAGAAATTTAAATGTCCGATTTCAAAGACGCGTGGCTCAAAAAACTGTTCGGCGACACGAACGAGAAGCGACTGAAGGGGCTACGTGATTACGTCGTACAGTCCAATTCCTTCGAGCCTGCTATTCAAAAACTCACTGACGACGAGCTGCGCGGCAAAACTGCTGAGTTTCGCAATCGCATCGATAATGCTCTGAAAAATGTCGAAGACCGCCTGCTTATTCCTGAGGATCAGCCAAAGATGCCCGGTCAGATCCGGAGCGTCAAAGATGGCGTGCTTGCTGACACGCTGTTAACCATTCTTCCCGAAGCATTCGCCGTCTGCCGCGAAGCCGGCAAGCGCCTGCTCGGCATGCGCCACTTCGATGTGCAGTTCATCGGGGGCGCGGCGCTGCACTTGAACAAGATTGCCGAGATGCGTACAGGCGAAGGGAAAACACTCGTCGCCACGCTGCCGGCATATCTCAACGGTCTCACCGGACGCGGCGTGCACGTAGTCACTGTCAACGATTACTTGGCTCGACGCGACTGCGAATGGATGGGACAGATTTACAGGTTTCTCGGGCTCACTACTGGTCTGGTCTACTCGCATCAGCCGGACTGGGAGAAGTATCAAGCCTATCGCGCTGATATCTCATACGGTACCAACCATGAATTCGGTTTTGACTATTTGCGCGACAACATGCGCAAATCGCTGGACGAGCTCGTGCAGCGTCCGTACTATTTCTCCATCGTTGACGAAGTCGACAACATTCTCATCGACGAAGCGAGAACGCCGCTCATCATCTCCGGTTTTCCCACCGAGTCGTTCAAAGAGCTCTACGTTCGCATGGCGCAGATTGCGCCGCGCCTGGAGAAAGGCAAGGACAAAGATGACGAGGACTGCGACTACTGGGTAGATGAAAAAGGTCGCAACGTTCTTCTGCAAGAGCGCGGCATCATTGCCGCTGAACAGATTCTCGACGTGCCCGATCTCTACGACATGCACTACAACTTTGCCCACCACCTCGTGCAAGCGCTGCGCGCCAAAGAGTTGTACAAACTCGACACCGATTACGTCGTTCGCCCCAATGAAGAAGGCAAACCTGAGATCGTCATCGTCGACGAGTTCACCGGACGCATGATGCAAGGACGACGTTGGAGCGACGGTCTCCACCAGGCGATCGAAGCGAAAGAAGACGTTCCGATTCAGGAAGAGACTCTGACGTACGCGTCTATTACTTATCAAAACCTCTTCCGTCTTTATCCCAAACTCGCCGGCATGACGGGCACTGCCATGACGGAAGCGGCGGAGTTTCACAAGATCTACAACCTGGACGTCGTCGCTATTCCGACCAATCGTCCGGCCGTGAGAAAGGATTACCCGGACATTATCTACAAGACCGAAAAGCAAAAATACTTTTCAGTCGTCGAAGAGATTGTCGAGATGCACGAGCAAGGACGTCCGGTCCTTGTCGGTACGGTCAGCATCGAAAAATCAGAGCTTATCGACGAGTTGCTCAGCAAGCCGCAAAAGATGAATGAGTATTTGCTCGGCAAGATTCAGAAGGCAGTTGACTTGATCAATCGCCACAGTTTGCAGGGCGAGTCGATCACAGCATTGAAAAAGATCTTCGAGCGTCCCGGTCTAATCGATGTAGAGAAGCTCGAGGCGGTTTGCCAGTCTGTCGAAAAAGAGTTCGATAAGAAGAAGCAGGAAGAGTTCATTGAGCGGTGCTGGTCGATCTTGCGCACCGCGAAAGTGGTGTCAGCGATCCGTAAAGGTGTCGATCACAGCGTTCTCAACGCCAAGCACCACGAGAAAGAAGCGGGTATCGTCGCCCAAGCAGGCAAACGCAGCGGCGTCACTGTAGCCACCAACATGGCCGGCCGCGGAACCGACATCTTATTGGGCGGCAACGCTGAATATCTCGCCAAAGATAAGTTGACACGGGATGGAGCCGATCCCGACGGCGAAGATTACGAAGCGAAAGTGAAAGAGCTTACTGCGCACTTCAAGGAGCAGATCGATAAAGACCACGACGAGGTCATCGCTCTCGGCGGATTGCACATTATCGGTACAGAACGCCATGAAGCGCGACGCATCGACAACCAGCTCCGCGGTCGTTCAGGACGACAAGGAGACCCAGGTACTTCGCGTTTCTTCCTTTCGTTGGAAGATAACTTGATGCGTATTTTCGGCGGCGAAAAAATCTCCAAACTGATGGATTTCATTCGCGCCGACGAAGAGATGCCGATTGAATCAGGCATGGTAAGCAAATCTATCGAAGGCGCCCAGAAGAAAGTGGAAGCGCACCACTTCGATATGCGTAAGCACGTTCTGCAGTACGACGACGTTCTCAACACACAAAGAGAAGTCATCTACCGAGAACGGCGCCGCATTCTCGAGCGCGCCGACTTGAAGAAGAACATGAAGGAGATGATGGACGAGCATCTCGAGATCGTCATGAGCACGTATCTCGATCCCGATAGCCCGCCCGACATGTACGAAGAGCAGGGGCTGCCGGAAGTGCTCAGCACGCTGGTCAACGACATTCCCGTGCTCTCCGATGTCCAGATCAACGAACTGATCGGTCTGTCGTACGACGACTTGCAAGCGAAGCTGCAAGAGTCGCTGCACATGGCGTATGAAGTGCGCGAACAACACATCGGCACCGAAACGATGCGCGAAATGGAACGACAGATCCTGCTGCAAACAATCGACAGCAAGTGGGTCGATTACCTGCACAATATCGATATTCTGCGTGAAGGCATTCACTTGCGCGGCTACGGTCAACGCGATCCGTTGCAGGAGTACAAGCGCGAAGCGTTCGACATGTTCAACCAACTGCTGCGCAGCATTCAACATGAATCGATTCAACTGCTGTTTCGTGCTCAACCGATGGCGCAGATGGATCTGGCGCAACTCGAGGGTATGCTGCCGGAAGAGCTGCTCAAGCACGATCTGTCATCGCTGACCGAGGAGCAACTGAACGAGATCGGTCTCACCCGCGTCGACCCTTCCGTCAAGGTAGAACCGTCAGAACCGGTTTTGCACGACGGACCGCTGCATATCACGGCGGGAATGACGATGGTGCCGGCTCAGCCGGCCGACGCTCCCAAGAAGGCGCCGCCACAACCGGCACCACTACCGGAAAACACGGGAATGATAATTACCGGCAATCTCTTCAGCAATGAAAAACCGACGCAAGATCTTGGCACCGTAATTGGTGGCGATCCGTTGACCATGGGCAGCCAGGCCGCGACGCCGTTGAAAGAACCGAATAACGGTAAAAAGTCGGACAAGGGAGCGTTGAAAAAGTCGTCTGACAACGGCGCTTCCCCGCAAACGAGTGACAATGGCGCAGCGGCGAAAGAGCCGCCGTCTTCTCCTCAATCAAGTGCATCCCAACCGACATCGGCCGAGTCGTAGAAGTACCGGTGCGCCTACTCTCTTTCGACACCAGTACCGACAAGCTGCAACTCTGTCTTTTCGAAGACGGCAAGCCAGTTGTCGAACGTTCGGGCTATGACGGCGCGCCCACCGACGCCGGGCACCGGCAGCAGATGGTCGCGTATCTGATGCCGATGATTGAAGAGGCCATGGAAGAAGCCGGCTGGCCGAAAGAGTCCTTGGGTTGCATTGTGGTCGGGCAGGGACCTGGAAGTTTTACGGGCATTCGCTCCGGCGTAGTGACGGCGCGCACGTTGGCGCAGGCGCTCAAGCTGCCGTTAATTGCCGTCTGCTTGCTAGAAACCGTAGCCAGCGAGTGTGCTTTGCCCTCGGCGGTAGTGCTGGCGGCCGGCAAGGGGCATTACTTCGTCGCTGCCTACGACGCGGAGCCGGCGAACAGCTCCCAGCCGTCCGCGATCGAGAGTGTACAAAATCTCAAAACAATGGCCGCTCCCGCATACGTTTCACCCCAGGAGCTTATCGCCAATATTGGCAGCGTGCGGCGCTGGGCCGTGGACAAGGCGTGTTCTTTGCCGGCGGAGCTTTGCGACGGGCATGAGGTGGTCGAGCTGCCGAATGTCAAAAATATTGCTACACGTCAGGCTCAGATTGCCTGGAATCGGTTATCTTTGACAATGTCAAACGAGACGAACGGCAAAATTAGCGCAGGTGGTGCAGCCGAAAGTCTTACGACGGAACGCGAAAACCGGCTCAGAGAGCGGTTGTCCGAGATTTTCGCCTTTGAAGCCGTGCAGCCGCTCTATCTCAGAAGTCCGTCGGTAACCATCAAAGCGAACACGCAGCAAAATGCGAATGAGAATCAGGCCGATGCGCCTGGAAGACATCGATGAAGTGATGGAGATCGAGCCAGTCGCGTTCGGCAGCCATCACTGGTCTCATCAATCGTTCGTCAATGAGCTCAACAACTCGATGGGCAACTACTTTGCTGCGGTCGACGATGAAGTCAAGCGGCTCGTCGGCTATTCCGGCTTCTGGCTGATCGGAGACGAGGCTCACATCACCACGCTGGCTGTCCATCCCGATTTGCGCCGCCAATACATCGGCGAGCGGCTTCTGGTCAACGATATTCTCGAGGCCCGCCGCGTGGGCGCGCGCTGGATCACGCTCGAGGTGCGCGTCAGCAATGAGACCGCGCAGAAGCTCTACTACAAATATGGCTTTAAAAACCTTGGTGTACGGCGCAACTACTATCAGGACAACGACGAGGACGCCTTGGTTTTGTGGACCGAGAACATCAGCAGCGACGACTTCAAGGTGCTTCTCACTCAGCGGATGACCGAGCTGGATGAGCTTGTCAAGCAAATCTGCGATCAGGAAGCCGGGCGCGAATTAGATGGAACTAATAAAAATGGGCGAAAAAATTTAGTGAAAGAGAGAGTGTCCGGAAGCGAGCATGGCGCTGCGGCTTCAGACGGGCAAGCGCCAAAATCGGCACGCAAACCGTAACGGTCGAGTGCCGGAAATTCGCCTGCGACAAGACGGAGATGCGGTTATCATGAGCGTGGCACTCTTGACGCCATGATCGTGTGAGCACGAAAATAGCGTGGGCGAATCGGAGTTTCTCAATTGCGTCTGGTTGAGTTGGGCAATGGCAAAGTGCAGCGCATCAAGCGCAGATCGCTGGCTGGTCGCATCGTCCTCGTGCTCATCGCGCTGCCAGTGATGATCGTCAGCTCGTTTGTCGCAGTCGAGCTGCCCACCGGCACCGGTCACAATCTGCTCAATGTGTCGCGCCAGGAGATCCAATCCGTCGTCTCCAGGGTACCTGAGATATATCAAAAGCGCTTCTACGCTCAATTTCCTGAGGTGGCGCAGCCTGTAACGTCGATCCGATATGACATGTACACCCCGCAAGCGCCTGTTGCCATCGCGCTCGGCTATATCTTCGGTTGGCCCATTGCCACCATCGCTGCCGCGCTCTTTGTCGGGCTCGGACTACTGGGTCCGTTGTTTCACGTCTATCTCTTCGCTTCGGGCGGCGGGCTGGACTACTACACGCAGCCTGGCTTCGGCTATCTCATCGGCATGATCGCCGCCACCGCGTTTGTAGGCAAGATTACGCGCGGCGAACGCACATCAGTTCGCCAGTTCGGCGCTCTGGCTGCGGGTTTGTTCTGCGTGCATTTCCTCGGCATTGTCTGGGTTCTCGGCTGTTCGCTTGCGTTCGCCTTCTGCGATCCCGCCACCACCCCGGATTGGTTGCCGTGGGTTTTCGAGCAAATCCGTAATATGAGCTGGTATCCGCTTCCGTATGATGCTATCTTCGGCATGATTCTGATCGGGATTGGCTTCCCGATTCGTTATCTCGTCAATATTTTGACCGCGCCGGACATCGGCTTGAGATCGAGAGCCGAGATCATGGCGCACCAGCAAATGGAAGAGCTTCTCCACTAGGCAACCATGAAAAACGACGAACATCAATGCAGTTGCGGCAATCGCAATTGGACCTCATTTTTCAAATGGACGCGTGATTTTCTGCTCTCGCCCGTAGGCAAAACGCTGGGATTGGCGGCGGGCGGTTTGTTTGTAGTGGGCGCAGGAGCGTTTTTCTATGGCACCCAAATAGAGACGCGGCGCTGGCGATTGGAAACGATCGACATCACCACTGGCGGTGCAGAGCCTGGGGGCAACGGAAATGGCAATGGCAACGGTGCGGTGCATCATCCGGAGACGGTAAAACGGACGCTGCGCGTTCTGCATCTCTCGGATATCCATCTGCACGCCGATGACGACCAGAAAGCGGCATTCTTGCAGAAAATCACCGACGATGATTACGACATCGTCGTTCTTACGGGCGATGTCTTCGAAAATTTCGCGGGCATTCAATACGTAAACAGTTTGCTCGTGCGCAAGCCGCGTATTGGTGCTTTTGCGGTGTTGGGTAATCACGACTACTACGATTACCGCATGTGGAATAAACTTTTGGGGCGTATCGTCAAACGGTTTAGACACGGCGCGCATCGCGATGTTTCACCGATGATCAATGCGTTGCAGGGCGTCGGCTATACAGTTTTGCAGAACGAGAAGGCTGAAGTGCCGGAGCACAAGCTGTTTGTCATCGGCATCGATTGGCCTGGCATTGCCGAGCGCGCCCTGATGAATCTCGCGTCGCAGGCGCAGGACGATCAGTTTAAGCTCGTTTTGTTTCACCTGCCGAAAAATCTCGAATTTATGCAACGCGCAGGCGCTCACCTCGCCGTCGGCGGACACACGCACGGTGGGCAGGTGCGCATTCCCGGTTATGGAGCACTGATTACCGAATCCGAGTTGAGTGGAAAAGAAGCGTCAGGATTGCTGTGGCGCGGTAGCACGGCGTTTCACATCTCACGCGGACTGGGCGCAGACCCAAAGACCAACATCCGCTTCTTCTGCCCGCCCGCAGCGACGGTCTTGAACATCACCCATTACGAACTGGCGAAAGCGCCGCGATAGGTTGCGACGCCTGGCGCGCACCCAGCCTCGTCCCATTCCTGCCAGGAATATTTTCCAGCCGTTTTCCATTCCTGCCAGTTATGGGATGTTCGACTGCAATCCACGGCTATGATATGGGTGCACATTGGTTGATTGGCATCCTACGTTTGTGTTGCGAAACTCGATCATTGACAATTGCATAGACATGGCTGGAAATGCCTATGGATCCAGCAGTTTCAGCTTTCGCAACTATCTTGGATTAAAGCACGGATCGCAACATGACTCTAGGCGATCCGACTCCACGATCCGTGACTTCGGTTTCGTGTAACCAATTAGCCACAAGTACGGGATAGAATGCGGGCAGTCTTCTTCTCGCGGCGAATCGAAATTACTAAAGTCGGGGCAACCCGCCTGGTATCTAAGTGAGTACTGTTTCCTTTCTGATGACTGGAGGCTTACATGCTACTTGAGAATAATGTTCAACAAACTTTGGAGCGCACGGAAACAACACAACGCGCGCAGACCAAGCCATCAGGAATTAAGCAGGAAGTGACCGGTCAAAACCGAGCTGCACAAGAAGGCTCGTGGAATTGCAGCGGAGAATCTAGTGATGTCCAAGATGTTGCGATTAATTCAGTGAAGCCGGAGGGCGCCAGCGCACATAGTGCTACAGGCGGTGGCGGTGTGCGCACGCAGTCATCTGATGCGACAAATCAATCGCAGTCGGGCGAGCTGAATATGACCCCAATGAATCTGCACTCTGCGCAGGACATGATGGACCATACACATTCCGGCAGTTCGCTCGATCAATCTGTGAGGTCTCCAAAAGGAGATCGCTTTAGTGAGGATGCTGACAGAAGTGAGCAGAGAAACCGCGTGCACTCGGAAAAGAACTCCGGTTCGGGTGGTTCTGGCCGAGCTCACAGATCTCGCTCTGCTGCCGGCTCCTCTCAATCCGCAGAAGGCTCTGGCTGTGAGATGCAACCTGGGAGCACTGCATCTGGTGCCGGCTCGGATGCAGGCTCGCCTGCCACCACTGCGACAGGCTCGGATGCAGGCTCGCCTACGCCCACTGCGACAGGCTCGGATCCTGGCTCGATTACGACCACAACAGACGATGCCGGAGTGCCAGTCTACAGCGCCGCAAGCGATCTGGCTGCAGCCGACGCTGTTTCATCAATGCCGACAAGCTCTAGCTCGATGGATGTGGGAGCAACAGGCGATCCCACCCTGCCCGCCAACACGCAGAACTTAGGGACACTGACAATCAACGGTGATGGCGACCTTTCGCAACTGAGCAACTACGGGACTTTAGCAGATGAAGGAAACGGAACCTACGTATTCGATGGCGATGGCAATCAAGTCCCTCAGCTTGTTCTAAATGGGGTCACAGGGTTGACCGTTCAAGATTCAGTTTTCGCCAATGTCACGGGCAGCGGCGCAGTGACAATCGAAGGTGACAGCTATAACGATACTGTGCAGAATTCGACATTCAACAACATTGATGCTGGTGTTGACATTTATCAGCAGAATAATCTTATGCCAAGCGGCATAGACGTGCTCAACAACACGTTCTCGAGTGTAACTGGCACTTTTCCGACCGCTAGTGTCGTTCAATTTGCTGGTGCAGGTTCTAGTGAGGTTGCGGCGGAGCCGGGCGCGGTCAATGACGTCAGCCATAACACCATAACTGACGGACCGTCCCTTTCCGATCCTAGCGAAGTCAATGCAGCAGTCGGATCTGGCGGTTCTGGGCAAGACATAATTAGTTCGTACAATGCAGGTGATGGTGCAAACGAAAACGTCGAGACGATAGTTAGTTCCAATCTGATCGACGGTGGTTTTATTTCGCCGGACGGTACTCCAGAGCCAAACACTGCGATAAATTTCGAAATATCGAGTGACGGCGTCGTCGCTAACAATCTGGTTGAAAATCAGCCCTACGCCGGCATTGCCAACGACGGCTCGACGAACGTGAATTACGCCGGCAACTATGTAGACGCCGGATCAGGAATGGCTGGAGCCGTTTACGCGAATGCTTCCGAAAACGGTATCAATCCAACCGGCGAGTGGACTTACAACAATTCCACCGTCAACCCCCAGGTATCAATTAACTCTGGTGACTCCAGTGATGGGTGGCCTGAAGTTTATTCACCCGGAGGCGCGCCGGACGACCCGGGCGCAACGAACAACTGGGACTCCACGGGTTCAGGTTCTGATAGTGGCTCGCCAGCTGTGTCAGGCTCCGACATAGGTTCGACTGCGACTGGCTCGGCGACAGGCTTGACTGCGACCGGCTCGGATACAGGTTCGCCTGCAAACACTGCGACAGGCTCTGATGCTGGCTCGACTACAACTACTGCGACGGGCTCGGATACTGGCTCGCCTACAAGTACTGCGACGGGCTCGGATACTGGCTCGCCTACAACGACTGCGACTGGCACTGATACAGGCTCGTCAGACTCGGGCTCGAGCACTGCATCTCCAACACCTGCGGTCGCCGGCGACACATCCTCATACAGTGCCGCAAGCGATATGGCGGCGGCAAACTCAATCGACGCGATGCCGACCGATCCTGGTTCAATGGCTGTCGGCTCAAGTGGTGACCCGTCCGCTTCGTCTGACACTCAAAGCCTGGGCACTGTTACCATTAACGGCGACAGCGATTTGTCTCAACTGAGCGCTTATGGAACCCTGACCAATGACGATGGAAACTACGTATTTGATGGCAACGGAGACCAAGTCCCGGCCTTAGATCTCAACGATGTAAGTAATCTCACTATAAACGACGCGGTATTTGCAAATGTCTCCGGCAGCGGGGCTGTCACCATATCCGGTGACAGTGCAAATGACACTGTCGAAAATTCAACCTTCAACAATATCAGTTCAGGCGTTGATTTATATCAAAGCAATAATGTGGCCCCAAGCGGGATTGACGTCGTCAACAATACGTTCTCTGACCTCACGGGTCCATGGCCATCTACGAGCGCAATCCAGTTTGGGGGAGCAGGCTCATCAGAAACTGCCGCTGATCCGGGCGCAACCAACGACGTCAGTCACAACACGATTATCGATGGTGCATCGGCTTCTGATCCATATTCGTCGAACTCATCAATCAGCGGACAGGACATAATCAGTGTCTACAACTACGGAAATGGGTCGGGCGAGAACGTTAACACGTTGGTGAGCTCTAATTTGATCGATGGGTCATACGACCCCGGAGATGGGTCTGAGCCACCTGATACAGCGATAAATGCCGAAATTTCCAGCAACGTAACCATTGCTAATAATCTTGCAGAGAACTCAAAGGGAGTCGGGATTGGCGAAGACGGCTCAGTCAACGTAACTGTCACGGGCAACTATGTGGACAATGCAGCTTCCTCTTATAACTACGGGCCGGAGAATGGAATCAACCCGACCGGTAATTACACCTACAACAATGCCAGTGCGTCACCGCAGAACTCCGCAGGGTGGCCGGAGCTCTACGCTCCTGATGGTTTGCCTCCGTCATCCAACGATTCCAACAACTGGAACAGCGATCTCGGCTAACTTCAGCCGTCATAGACTTTAAGCGGGGCGAGAGCACGCTTGCCAGCGGATTGGCGGCGAACGGTGCGCGGCGAGGGCACGGGTCCTTACTTCCATCGCGACCGAAACTGCGGCGCTAACTCGCCCACGGCAGATGAGACTGGAACATCCTATATATAGATGCGATTCCGTCGCGCGGCAGTTTGATCGGCATGACTGTCATGCCGTCTTGCAAAACGCCTTTGATCTCTCCGTCTTCGATTGTTCCTGTAAAGATGACTTCTCGCCGCTTTCGCCCACTAGCAACCAGCCGCTGCGGCGTCGAGAAGGTCCAATGCACCTGGTCGCCTACAGAGACAGTCGGTTCATCCGTGGCGACAAGAAGCGGGCCGTGACCCATCGAGAGCTTGGCGTCTATTGTGTCGGCTTTGCGCACGATCGACATATGGATGACGTTGGTGCCCTCGTTGGCGCCGTACTCGCCGCCGATGCCGCTCAACAGCCCTGAAAGAGCCATCAGGGTGCCGCCAACGAAGATAGCTAAAATCAGCCCATGCTTCCACGTCTTCTGGGCGAATCCGGTAGCCTCGCCTTTGATATCGTACTTAGGAGTTGTGCGACCTTTTGCCATGGCATCTACCTTAGGGAACGTAAGTTGGCGTCAGACTGTACAGATATCTGATTGTCGCCGCATCGTTTGGCGAAATGGTTCCATTACCATAATACACACTCATCAAATCGGAGGGATTCTGCGAGTGTCCCTCGATGCCGAGGGCATGCCCAAACTCATGTGCGGCCGAAGCTTTCATCTTACCGAGCGGCATTGGATTGCCGCCACCGTCTGTGGTGCGCAAAAATGTTACTACCGGTTTGAGCGGCGGCGCTGCGCCTGTCTGCTCGGCTGATTGAATCGCCCGCAAGGGAAAGCTGCGCTTGGCTGTATAGCCACGAATATCATTGGCGAAAAGCCCGAGACCGAGCTTGTTTACAAAGTGATTAGTCCAGAAGACGTAGATATCGGCGTCTTCGGGATCTTGCACGAACTCGAAAGAAAACTGTCCGTTGCCGTAATTCTTCCAAGATTCGATGCCTTGCCGCGCCGCAGCGTAATGCTGATCTGAATATCCTTGCGCAACTTGCAGAGAGCGCAGCTGATCAGGGTTTTGCACTACGCTGGCAACCAGGTCCGGCCAGTGGTCGCGGTTGTCGACGTTTGAGTACGGTGCCCCTAGCTGCGGATCGATAATGCTATCGAGAGACAAGCCCGGCGCGATATAAATTTTGAGCGGCATCTGCTCAGGTAGCCAGTGAATGATGTTGGCTCCTGCCTTAAACTCCGGATAGGGATTGCCGGCAGCGGCTGCCGTTCTGTGAATGGGGTGGTGCTGAGCTGGCGCGGGAGGCAGGAGCGTTCCTAAAATCAGGGAAGAGCCTGCGAGCGTTGCGAGGTACCCACTAAGTTTGCCGGTGGTCACAATTCCTACCGTCTAGTAAATGAAACACATCCCATAATACCGCAATGCGGGGACGTTGGCTCATTCAGGTCAGTTGTATTAAACCTGAATGACTCGTTTGCTCGTTAGCCGTGGTCAGGACTATAGTGACTGTAGAGGGAGAAAAGATGGCAGACACTAACAAAGCTGTTGAAGACAATGTACCAGGCGAGTTTTTCGTCGACACCACCTGCATCAACTGCGACACCTGCAGACAACTGGCGCGCGCCACGTTTAAGGACCAGGGGGAATATTCGTACGTGTTTAATCAGCCAGCCGACGAGGACGAACGGCGAGCGGCTACCCGCGCGCTTCTCTGCTGCCCGACTGGCTCAATCGGAACTCGCGGTGACAATCTCGCACGCTCTGTTATGGAGGATCTTCCGTTATCTCTCGCTGAAAACGTGTACTATTGCGGTTTCAATTCGGAGAAATCGTTTGGCGCCAACAGCTATTTCGTCGTTCATCCGGACGGCAACTGGCTTATAGACTCACCGAAGTTCGTCGCCCATCTGGTTGACTCCTTCGAAAAACTCGGCGGCATCAAATACATTTTTCTCACGCATCGAGACGATGTCGCCGACGCCGCCAAGTATGCCACTAAATTCGGTGCCAAGCGTATTATTCATGCGGATGATGCGGACTCCGTTCGTGGCGCGGAGATCGTCATTGAGGGCGAAGAGGAAGTGACGATGGCGCCGGAATTCAAAATAATTCCCGTCCCTGGTCACACGAGAGGACACGCTGTGCTCTTGTATGAAGATAAGTTTTTGTTCACCGGCGATCACCTTGCCTATGACCCGGAAACCCAGGAATTAGAGGCGTTTAGAGGCGCTTGCTGGTATTCGTGGGACGAGCAAACCAAGTCGATGGAGCGGCTGCTACGGTATCGATTCGAGTGGGTTTTAGCCGGTCACGGCGACCGCACTCATCTGGATGCAGAGATAATGCAGTCAAAATTAACGCATCTGGTAGAGCGAATGAAACTACCTAAAAGCGCCTGGTAGCTGGATTCTAGCCGATCCTCCGCTAGACACGAAAATACCCGATCGGGTACGCGAGATCCCCCGGTTGGGCATGATGCGGTTCTTCCCACGAGACTACACGTTAACTTCACCTGCACTTGGCAATTTGTGTTTTAATAGAAGTTGGACATCTGGCGTACGGTTTTCCATATCTCTGAATGGACGGCATTGCCGTTCTAACTTTGGCTGCGATTCCGGGCGATTCCGGTTTTCAAAGCCAATCGGTATCCGCTTTGGGAGCACTTGCTGCTCGGGAGAGATAGATGGAACATGAAATCGGCAAATCGTCGGCGTTGATCTCCAGCTGCCTGGAGGAGACCAAATTCAACCTCCAAAGTGGCGATGTCACCCCGTCCGACGCGATTATCGTATGTCTGCGCGTGAGCCGGATGTTTTTCGGCGACACGCGGCTGGCGCCGATCGCGCGTGAGCTTCTTGGTTATAGTGAGAGCGAAGCATTGGCTGCGATGTCCTATTTTCGCAAGGTAGATCCGGACGATGATGCGGTTCTCTGGCCCAGCGGACCTCCGTCCCACCGTTTGCTCAAGGGGTACAGAGTGCCGATTTTTGTGGCGCTGGGACAGGCAGCCAACCAGGAGCGTGTTGCCGTCAAAAAGGACGTGTTGTTCTGCGATCTTTCAGCCGGTGAGTTGGAAGCAATCCTCGAGCGAACCAACGGTGACAAGACACCGTATTTGGTGATGGGCTATGAAGACAATACCAGCACCGCTTTCATACTAAAAACGTCAGATCTGGTGCAACTTCTAAAGGGGCTGTCTGAGCGGGTTTGCAAGTTTATCGATGAACTGCTCGCTGACCTTTCTCGCGAGCCGAACGCTCCGACTTGTGAAGGTGACCGGCCAGCGCGGGCGGCGTAGGTGAAGTCCGGCAAAATTGTTTAGGAAATCTATAGGCAGCTCGCCGCAACGATCCCTGAATGGCAATGCCGGCAAAGCTTCCCGTAGTTTCCCCCCTTCAAACGCTGCAATGTTTCTTTGCAACCTTAAGCAATCATTATGGTGGCTTCGAAAACTGGCTTCTGGAGCGCTTTTTCGATTGTGGTGATCGAATCGATATTCTTTTGTTTCAACATCGCAATGTAAAGGATATGTTGGAAAAGCGTAAAAGCCAAAGCCTGTGGTTAGTTGCGTGCGGTATCGGGTATAGTGCTCTTGGTGGGATTGATACACGATTGCTGAACGAATGCTTAAAGGTCTCAGCCCAACCAGGACCGCAAGGTATAACAGTAGGGTACTTGTTCGAGGGACCAAAAAACACATCGCAGGTTCTCCAGTTCGAGGGGCTTAAGGGATTGAGCCTGTTGGGGCGGCACCAACTCTGCGGACAATTTAAAACAAGGTGTCGATGACACTGAGTTCCCAGTCGAAAGGCTGGGTTTTTTTTGCCTGTTTGCAGAAGGCGTGGCGCCGCGCAACAACCGAGATTGACCGCATCGCCTCGTGTGGACCAGAGATGCTGCTCCCATGCGACAATTAGCTTTCTTCGTGCCTCAAATCCGTTCCGCCTCTGGCGCCAGGTCGTAGCATTGGACGATTTTCGATATCTTCAAGTCGACGTGCAGCGTGCCGACGGTATGCGAAGGGTGAGCGGACCATTTGCATGGAGCTTCATCGCCCGCACGCAGCAGGGAGTGTTCGCTGTACCGATTGAAGACCTGTATGTCGGACATCAGCTCCGATTTAACGGCAGTTACAGCACTGATGAACTTCAACGCCTCCGAAGTATTTGCCGTCCTGGCACGCGCCTACTGTGCGTGGGCGGTCATATCGGCGCCCTGGTGATACCTCTGGCAGAAGTTTGCAGCACCGTCACGGCGGTTGAGGCTAATCCAAGGATCTTCGAGATACTGCAATTCAACGTCCAGTTGAATAATTTGACTAATTGCCGCACGATTCAAATCGCTGCCAGCAACAGCACAGAGCCATTGAAGTTTGTTCTCAATCGGGCCAACAGCGGCGGCAGCAAGCGATACCCAATCGGATGGCAGGAGATTTATTTGCACGACAATCCGGAGATCGTCGAAGTTGCAGCGGCGCCTCTAGACTCGGTCTTTCCCGGCGAAGTATTCGATGTGGTCGTTATGGACATTGAAGGTTCTGAGTATTTCGCATTGGAAGGAATGCCGAGGATTCTAAGCGAAGCACAAATCTTGCAGATAGAATTTGTACCGCACCACCTTCAGTTTGTTGCCGGAGTGACGGTCGAACAGTGGCTTTCGCCCATTACTGCGCACTTCTCGTCGCTTTTTGTGCCCAGCAAGAATCTTCTTGTTGGACGTCAACAGTTTTTTCCAACCCTTGATTCCATGTTCGCCGCCAATGAGTACGACGATTCGTTGATGTTCTCCAAATCGGGCGTGGCTGAGAGCGAGTTGAGAGCGCTCGTAAAAACCTAGCCCAGGCGTTTTCGCAACTGAGCTGGAACCGTTGTGGGCCAAAACTCGTCTATAGCAGCATGAACGCGGGTCGCATAATTGTCTGTGCTGTCTCTTTCTTCGCCGCTGCAGCGGGAATAGATGCTGCTTGTTTTGCGTCGGCAACCCACGATTCGAAAACCTCGCCTGCAAAGGCGTCAGTCGCGAAGACGAGTGCGTCGGTTTCACCTTCTCTGTCTGCGACAGCCAAACAACACGCTTCGTCCGGTACCGAACCGCGCTTGAGCGCTGATGAATGGAAGCATGCCGTTGCCACTTTACGCCAGATGGATCTGCGAATTCCACTGAACAACTTTGATCCGGAGCGCATGAAAGGTTCCTTCTACGAAATGCGGGGCACCGGTCGGCACGAAGCGACAGACATGCTGGCGCCGCGCAACACGCCGATTCATGCTGTTTGTGATGGGCGCATAGCCAAGCTCTTTCTCAGCAGATTTGGCGGCACTACTATTTACCAATTCGACCCGCAAGAACGCTTCGTCTTTTATTATGCGCACCTGCAGAGTTATGCTCCCGGCTTGAAAGACGGACAGTTAGTGCATAAGGGCGACGTGATCGCTTTTGTCGGAACGTCAGGCAATGCTCCTCCAAACACGCCGCACTTGCATCTTTCGATCTCCGTTTTAGGCAAAGAGAAGCAATGGTGGAAGGCGGCCCCTCTCGATCCATATGAAGTCTTCGCCCACCGCCCAATGGTTTCAGGCAAGTGATCCCAGGACGAGTGAAGCACCAGTGCAAGGGCATTCTGGGCGCGCCGGCATCCTGCCGGCTCCAGAGTTCTGCCATACTGAAGTCTCTGCACACCCGTCCGGCACGATAAATTGCGCCGACACGCGTTTTGCCCAACCATGAATTAAGGGAACATTAACGCTCTGCTTCCGCCTAAAACAGAACTGTTGGCGGAGAGACGAGCGTGAAAACAAATTGGTTTACTACTGCGGCTGTGTGCTGCGCATTGAGTGTCGGTACGGCTTTTGGTCTTCCTTGCCAGGGAGCGCAGTCGGCCGCAACAACCAAACATCAAAGCGCCAAATCCAAGAAGACCGACGCACCGGCTAATAAAGATGCGCAGTCGGAAAACGGCGGCGATCCTTTTACAAACAACCATTATGTTTTGACCGGCACGCTACCTATGAATGGTTTCCACAAAGGCGCTCCGACTGTAGTTGTTGTTGATAAAGGCAGCCACTTCACTTATGTGCTGCAGTTGCAAAACAACAAGATTGTCCGAGTGTACACTGCGTCGAACGACATCGGCAATGCTGATAAACCAACACCACCAGGACGTTACACTGTTGTGCGCAAACAGATGTATCCGAAATGGATTCCGCCCAAAACGATCAAACACGCCCCGGTAGCGCCATACAACCAGACGCACAAAAACCCGCTCGGCGTTGCCGCGATCTATTTGAACAAATTCGATATCGATCTGCACGGCACCAACGAGCCTAACCTGATCAGGAAGAGCACTAGCCATGGCTGTGTCCGTCATTCCAACGGCGATATCCTCAAACTGTATGGCATGATCAATCGCGGCGACGTTGTCTATATCGTCAACAAATTCCGCGGCAAGGTATTGGACCGCGCCGACTTTAGCAAGCACGGTTCAAAGACTAAGCATGTTGCGCAAACAGATGTGACACCTTCTGCGGAGCCCAGTGTGACCACCGATAAGCACGAGCATCACAAACATACCGGCGAATTGATCTACTACTACACCATCGACACGTAGGGTGGCTGCAAAAAAGAACTCGCCCATCGAAACGATGAGCGAGTTTAGAATCGTGCCTGCAAATCAGGCTACTGAGGTGTTGTTCCGGACTTGGCGGAGAGTTTCTTAGCGTCGTATTCTGCTTTGGCCTTTTGGTAGGCGATGTTAGCAGATTGGTAGCGCTCGATCTCTTTGGTACGCAGCAAGTCTCTCGCCGGTACGAACTTGGCATTGACTTGTGCGATTCTGTAGAGAGTCGCAATTTGTTCTCCGCGCAATTTCATGGTGTCGTCTTCGGACAATTCTTTGCCTTTGGCGTCCTTGACCGGCTTCGACCAGTCGGATGGATACATTCCTTCCAGGTACTGCTCAACTGCGCTCAGTTTGACCGCAAACATCATGTCGTTTTTTTCGATCGAGGTTGGCTGTTTGTCCAATGTGTTGAGAGCGGCGAATAGATACGGTTTGGCTGAAGTCACGTCGTGTTTAACGAGATCCGCTTCAGCGGCTCTGTAATATCTGAACCACATAGCGTTGTCGTTGCAGATCGGCGGAAGTGGGTTAATGGTTTGTTTGGCGAGGTCGGTCTCCCAATGCACATTTTGTGTGCTTTTTTTAGGGGCAAATCTGGTAAGCGCATTTTGCTTAGTGACTGGCTGTCCGGCGAAAGCAAGAGGCGCAACCGATAGAGCTGCCAAAATGGAGCAAGCTACGCTTTTGCGGATAATCATTCTTGAAAACCTCGATAGTGCGAGGAGCCAGTATGACATCAAGCCCGGACCGTGATGCTCGAGGAATGTATAAACTTCTCTCAGCTCAGCATTAATTTGCTCGCCAGTGCCCCGGGAATCAAGCACTTTGGCAACTCTGCCACTTCCCGCTAAGTGCATCGATCTAGCTTTTTTAGGTGCTTGACTATAAGTTAGCTAACTACAAGATCGTTTCCTGGAGCAGCGATGACAAATTCGAGTACGGCCGGACAAGCCATGCAGTCAGCGGAAAGTCCGCCGCCCTCGCCCGAGAACCACCAGGAGAGATACCGCACCTCGACAGAACTCAGCAGGTACAACCTGGGCGATGGCACGGAGCTCGTCTACAACCCAGAAGGGCGATCCCGTATGGTCCTGTCTGCGTGGCCCCTGAAAATGCTCGAAGCCTGTCGCCGGTTTGAAACGGTTGATACGCATGCAGATCAAGTTTGTCGCGAGCTTGGTTTTGATTTCATGCAACTGCCTGAAGTGAAGAAACAGCTGCGGGAATTTGTTGCAAACGGCATGCTCTATTCGCATTCGTCGATGCTTGATAAATGCATAGCGGCGGAAAAGCAGAACGACATTCCGCCAATAGCGTCGTTGGGCGTGCCCACTCGCAATCGCCCTGAGAGTTTGCGCCAATGCCTGTCGAGTTACCTGGAAGATGCTCGAGAGTTCGACCGCACTTTAGATGTCGTGGTTGCTGATGGCTCGACATCGGACGCAATGCGCAATGACAATCTCGCTGTTCTGGAGGAGTTAAAGCAACGGTTCGGCGCCAATATCTTCTATGTTGGCGAAAAGGAAAAGGAAGAGTTTGCCCAGGAAATCGCCAGGCGTGCCGATTTACCTTTGAGTGTTATCGCTTTTGCTATGCGCAATCCTCTCGACTGTCCGCAGACCACAGGAACTAATCGTAATGCGCTTCTGCTTGCCACGGCGGGTGAGTTGACGGTGCAAGTCGACGACGACACGCAATGTCGAATCGCCCCGGCTTGCGAACAAGGACCCGGCGTGAGGCTGAGCTCTTTGCCCGATCCGACGATGTTTTGGTCTTATGGCCAAGACGATGATATTACGCTCGCCGATAAGGTCGTTGATAAGGACTTTTTCTCGCTGCATGAGCAGATCCTTGGCAAAACCATAGGTGGTTGCATCAATCAGTTTTCGCCCGAACAAGTGAATCTAGACGAGACGAAAAGTTCGTTTTTCAATCATGTCAGAGGTGACAATGCCGCGGTGAGAGTGACGGCGCTTGGCAGTTTTGGTGATTCTGGAATAGGCGGGTATACGAAGTTCTTAACGATGGATGGTGCCCAGCGCGCTCAGTTTTATCAGTCCGAGTCTACGTACAGGAATGCCCTTACGACAAAACGTGTCATGCGGGCCGCGAGCGAGATCGCCATCACCGAAGGCGAGTTGTGCATGGGCATCAACTTGGGGCTGGACAATCGCGACCTTTTGCCGCCTTTTACACCCGTTCAACGTAATCAAGATGGAGTGTTTGGTTCTCTGCTGAAGACGTCCAACTCTTTCTTTGGCTACCTTCCCTGGATGATTCACCATCAGGCGCCCTCCGAACGGAAAAAGACCATGGATGATTTATTGCAGTTGGCGGGCAATGTTTATGTCGGCGATATCATCCCTTCGATGGTCGGCTTCTACATGCCAAGAAATCCGTTAGATCCGGCGACCAATATGCAAGTAATCGGCAAGGGACTGATCGCGTTCTCCAAAATGGCTCAGGCCGACTGCCTCGACACGCTGCGCCATACCTTGTGGAGAGGATCGTCCAGTCACCTGTCGATGATGGAGCAACTGCTCCAGAAGCATGGCGGCAAGCCGGAGTTCTGGAAAAGTGATGTTAAGGCGCATCAGGCTGCCTTTCGCAACGCCATACTGTCCGACGAGTTTGCCAAGCCGTGCGACCTGCGCGAAGCGTTTGGAGCTGATGCAGCGACCGAAATGCTGCAGCGCATCGTTGGTTGTTTTGGTGAACTGTTGTGCGCCTGGGCTCAAATCATGAAGACAGTGAAAGAAATGCGCCAGGACGGTTGGAGACCAGGGATACGCGTCTGAGTAGACTATGAGACATCTCCTCAGCGCGGCTTTACTTGCAGCCTTGGCTGTAATTCCCGCAACGGGCCAGCAAAGCCCGGACATGACTCCGACAACTAATGACACGCAAGAGCAGCGTGAACGGCAGCTACGCCAGGACACGCCATGGATTCTTTGGCTCACCCCGCGTGTCATGAAGAACTATCTCAACTACAAAGGTTCTGCCTTCGCATCGCCAACTCGTATCAAAGTCACTTACTGGATACGCACTAACACGGAGGGTGTTGATGCCGATGTCGACCATCCACAAGACAAGCAGTATGAGGATCTTTGGCTGAAAAACGGCAAGGCGATCGGACTGCACCGATATTCTTTCAGACCAAATCTCGTCTACGATGGACAGCTCGTCGTACGGCGCACTCCGGATATGGCAGATTGTACGGACGATATAGCAGATGCGATAGTGCGCGTGATGCTGGAGACCACCGAGTTGCCAACCAGACCTCCGGTTCGCGGTTGCTCTGTCCCAGCGGAAATTGTCACGAACGTCGAAGCCGCCCTGGTGTCGCAATACAACTTCAGCAGCATTTTAGTTATGCGAGGACCGGCTAAGTTCACTGTTCACTTGATGTCTGACCCGCCCATCCCGGCTTACGACAAATACTATATGTATAACGGTCCGTGACTAACGTATAGACAGGCACAATTTGATAAATTGAGGAAATCTATGAGAGACGAGATTTATTGCTGATGAGTGAGAGAAGGAAACCGACTAGAGCTGTGCTCCTTGCCGCGGGGCAAGGAAAGCGCATGAAATCTTCCAAGCCTAAAGTGCTTCACGATGTCTTGGGCAAAACGATTCTTGCGCGCGTGTTAGATGCGGTGCAGGCGCTTGATGTCGAGCGCATTCACATCATCGTTGGGCATGAAGCGGAGCAGGTGCGACAGTTTCTGAAGGAGAATCCTCCGGCGGTTCCCGTTTCCGTGCATCTGCAAGAGCCGCAGTTAGGAACCGGACATGCTCTTATGCAGTGCGTCGACGAACTCAAGCAGTTCAATGGCACACTTCTGGTAACGGTTGCCGACACCCCATTGCTGACAGGTGAGACGCTATCCGCCCTTATAGCAGAACACGAACGGAAGAAGGCGACGGTGACACTGCTCACGACAATTGTCGAAGATGCAAAAAACTATGGGCGTGTGCTTCGCGATGGCTCCGGCAAAGTAACCGCCATCGTCGAGGACAAAGATGCATCGGAAGAAGAACGCAAGATCCGCCTGATAAATACGGCCATCTACTGCTTCGAATGGCCGGAAATTGAGCAGGGGTTGCGCACGCTTAAGAACGACAATAAGCAAAACGAGTACTACCTGACTGATGTCGTCGGATGGGCTGCATCATCTGGAAGAGACACTGCAGGCTTTGTTGCACAAGATTGGCGTGAGGTGGCCGGCATCAACTCTCGACTGGAGTTAGCGGAAGCAAACCGCTTGCTGCGCGACATAACAGTGCAACGGCTCGCTGCCGAGGGTATTACCATCCTCGATGCGCAGTCGACCTGGATTGCTCCTGAAGTGAAAATCGGTCCTGACTCGACGATTCTGCCAGGTTGTTTTTTGACAGGAACCATCGAGATTGGCTCCAATTGCAAGATTGGACCACACACAGTCATGCATGGACCGGTCAAGATCGGCGATCATTGCAGCATCATCCAATCGCAAGTAGCAAAAACAGTTCTCGGATCGCACTGCACGGTCGGTCCCTTTGCGCATCTACGAGATGGCAATCAGATCGCTGATCATTGCCGTATCGGTAATTTCGTTGAAGTGAAAAATGCAAAGATCGCGGACCATTCGAACGTCTCTCACCTCAGTTATGTCGGTGACGCAGAAGTCGGCAGCCGTTGCAACCTTGGCGCAGGCACCATCACTGCAAACTACGACCACATAACCAAAATGAAACAACGCACGATCGTCGAAGACGATGCCTCGACCGGCAGCAATTCCGTGCTTGTCGCTCCCGTCACGCTCGGGAGAGGATCAATGCTGGCAGCCGGAAGCGTCGCTACCAAAGACGTTCCTGCCGGAGCGCTTGCGCTCTCTCGCGCTCCGCAGAACAATATCGATGGTTACATCGACAAGAAACGCAAACAGCACGAAGACGAGCACGGGACGTAGGGGCACTTGCAGTCGCCCGCTTGAACGGCTCTGTAAGCCGTTCTGTGCGTGTCCTGACGCTTAGTTGTATGATCTGCCCTATTGAGGGAAAAGCGCTTCGCGCTGGTCGTTGGCAGCAACGATTATGTCGTAAATTTCCAGCCCCGGTACATCAAATTGATCGAGCTCGGACAAGGTCTCCCGATCGAGAATTGCGATGCGTGCATTTGGGATGCTGGTGCACTCCTTGCCTCTAATGAAGTCGCGGATGGCGCTCAATCCGACGTAAATGTGTTGCTCTCCGAACGCGAGACCGCGTGGAAAAGAGTGAGGGAAAACGACTTCGTGAATCTTCTCGTTGCCCTTTTCGCGCATCAACAGTCGTTCAGCGCCGGAGTCGCAGATAAACTGCCGATTGCCGTCCGTGCGTGGTGTGTGCGGACAGTACAAACCATCCCAGACAGTGGTGTCAGTTTCCAGATCAAAAATTATGCCGGCGCCTTTCAGCTTCTCCTTCATCTTGTCGGTCTCGGTGAAGCGTCCGAAGCACGAAACAACATACCGTCCGTCCCAGAGATCGATGCAATTGAGATGGCGTGAACCGGGCTCGCCCGGAAATTTCCACGACCGCACAATCTCGCCTGTCATGGAAAGCTGCACTACCTCGTTGGTGCCGGTAGAAACTGCCAGCAGCTGACCGAATTCGAGCCGTACGTCGTGCGTAAAGCGGCACTGTGCGTTGGCAATAATGCGCACGCCTTCTGGTTTGTATTGATGCAACACGAGCTGCTCGTGATTGAGTGCTCGAATCAGCGAGCGATGATCCAACCACAGTCCGCAAGTCGGCAATCTGTCGATGATGTGAATGCTCGAATCCGTACCTCTGTTGATCGCCAGGAGCCCGCCGGGAAGATGGTCGAGCTCGCGCTGCTTGGCGGCGACGCTACCGCCGATAGAGACAAGCAAGTTGTCGTTTAACTCCAGACCCGCCCGCATGCGTTTAGGCGCAACCATCACTGTGTCGGTTATCCACGAGAAAGTGCGTTGCCCTGCGCCTTGCTCGAGATCAATAATTGCCTTCGAACCGGATGTTTCGTTTTCGAAACGAACATCATTGTTGGCGCCCACACTCGACAGCGGCACACACAGCTCTCTTAACCGATCGCAACGCTCGATTAGGCCGCCTCCGGCAAGTTGAAAGCAATCATTGCTTGGTAGGTACTCCATGAATCTGTCGAAAAATTCGCTCGGTGCCATCATCAAGTTTGATATGGGGACAGCCATCCGTACAAGCTGTGCCGCTGGAATGCGATCCGTTCTCACTGCTCCAGCAAAATCCTTTTGCAGGTAGAAGAGTGCATCGAACGGTCCATGCAGTGCAGATCTCCACAACTCGGCTGAGATAGGAATATAGTTGTGAAGAATGAAAGGTGCAAAAGTGACTCCGGCCTCTTCTAGCGATTTTCTGGTGCCGGAGTTCATTTTCGGCGGCGCAGGAAAACTCCTGATTTCGTTGCGGTCCATAGCAAGGAATGTACAATGCTCGCTCAAAAGCTTCCATCCGTGCTTGATCACGAGCGTCAGCGCTAACACTGTTTTTCCACTGCCAGCCGCACCGGTGACGAGAATTTTCGCGCCGCCGGGAGTGACTAGAGAGGCGCCGGCAATGCGGGTCGAGCGTGCTTCCATCTGCTCTAGGAGTTTGTCGAGCAGCTTGTCGATATTTGTCTCCCAGCCAAGATTGACGTCAAAATGCGCCTGCTTTCTCTTTCCCTCATCACACACAGGTAAGAGCTGTTGGAGAAGGTTGGCAAAACGCGGGTCTTTATGGGCGACGGAAAATATCACCTCACCCAATTGGAAAAGCGGTGCGTCAGCTGTTCTTTGCTGAGTGCTTTTGGAGTGTGCCACTGCTCTGCGCGCTCTGGTTTAACCGGCACACTGTACCAATCGGGCTGTTTTGTTATATGAAAACCGTCTCCTTTGCGGGAGTGCGGCCCGGATCAATGAAACCGCGGCGCTCCTGCGCCGCCTATGAGCTTAGCGGTATTTAGCCGGTCTTCACACACTTGGTGCGACACGGACCACGCAAACAGAGAGGGCTCCCTTTTGAGGAGCCCTCTTGCTTTGCTTAAGAAACCTTCGTGCTTACTCTCCGTCGTTGCTGTGTTTGTGATGCCCTCTGTGCGACACGTTGGCGCTGGCGATGTTGGCGGCAGTGCCGTCACCGTACAGAGCAACGATCGTGTTCTGGTCGCGAGTGGTGAGGGGAAATTCCAAACCTTCGGGGCTGGTCAGCGGGTACATGATGTCGTATTCGCATTTGCTGTGACCCAGACCGAGAGCATGTCCGATTTCGTGCAATTGCACTGAGCGGGCGGTGCGGATCAGTTGGTCGTCGCTGACGTTGTCGCGATCCGCCAGAGAGTACAAGTCTATTGTTGCTTTCTCGATTTGATGATCGTCGGGATTGAAGCAGCAATGTGTTAGTCCCAGTTCTTGCGTGTCGCCGAATTTTGTGACGTCATCGGTCCATGCGCATTTGATATTCGCTTCGTCGGAATTGTTGGTGAACGTAAAACTAACTTTGCCACCAGAAATGGATTGCCACGATTCGAAGGACTTGCGCAACTCGGTCGCGAATTCAGGTTTGAAGCCTTTTGCGGTAGAACCGTCGATGTAAACTTTCAAGGGCATCATCGAGGCGGGCCAATGGTTGGCGCCTTCTTCCGCGGTGGCATCAGCGAGATAATCGCCTTGCACTGTGCCGAGGAAATCGTGATTGATGATTGAGACTGCACGGCGCGCTTCGTCGACACAGCTTTCGCTCTTGCCGATCGGTGCGTATTTGGAGTAGCACTTCAATGCAGCATGATACTGACCGAGATGCGCATAGCTGTCGGCGGCAGCGAAGTACAGTTCTGGCTGCGCTTCACGACCTTCCAGTCCCATCATCAGTTCGGGAAGGGCTTGTTTGTAATCTTTCAAGCGGTCATACGCCATTCCCAGTGCGCCGTGAGCTTCGGGCATTTGAGGAACGATTCTCAAAGCGTTTTGGAAAAGATCAACCGCTTGTGCGTACTGTTCGTTGTTCGACCGATCGACGCCGCGGTTGAACAGGTCCATCGCTTTGCAGATCACCTGGTATTCGCGGTGATTTGCTGGTGTCACGTCGCTGAGATTAGGAACACGGTGGCGTGGTTCGACGAAATCGGATGTATCGGGTTCGGAAGCGGCCGGCATCGGGCTAGGCGCTACTGAGTGTTCACTCGGAGTCCAGGGCGGTAGCAGTCCTGCCGGAGGAGCTACTGCTGGGACAAGAGCGCTCGCTGTCTGGACCGGAGCTGCTGGTTCTTCGGTGGCAGTGGTCGTGACTTCGCCGGTTGAATGGTCTAGCGAAAGACCCGAATTCTCGTAGCGATCGTTGCCGCCGTCGACAAAGCGATGCACGCGGGTGTCGGCGTCTTCGGTTGCCGGTGGCATTGTGGCGGCAGGCGGGAGGCTCGGCACATAGGCGGCGTTGGAAACGCCCTGGTAGGTGCTGGCGGGATCGTAGTAGTCATTGCGCGAATTATAGTAGTGGCGCGCTGCGTGCCGGACCACGTGCGAGCCCAGCGAGACGCCGAGTCCTACATATGTAAAGCCGCTGGCAAACGCGGACGGAACAGCGACTAATACTGAAAGGGCTGTCGCGGTGAGGATTACGTTGACTGAATTGCGCTTCGCCATGATTGGTAACTCCGCGTAATAGCTGATGCCCGCCGGTGCGCGCCGTGACTGGCGCCGCTCCGGGCTGGCGGTTTTTTGTATCGAAGGGGGAGAAGGGGTCGTTAATTTCAATCTTAGGGACGAGACATTACAAAGTCTTGAAAACTTCGCCCGACCCCGTCGATTTAATCTTTCCCGGTCCTTGGCTACTCCTAATTATGGGTGTTCCATCGTAGGGGCGGCTCGCGAGCCGCCCGTGCCATGGAACTGCCTCGGTTTCACTGGCGGTCCACCGACAGCTCGTGTGTGCGCGATATCGTCGCGTAGTTAAAAAAATCACCGGCTGATACTTTGAACTTTTTGCTCTCGCCCAGCGTTAGTAGATATGGATGCCCTGAAAGCAAAACGCCACCCCGACAAGGTTGCAGGAGTGGCGAAATGGTATACGCAGTAGTCTGGCTAACTACTGAGATTATATCTCATGCGGGTTCGAGTCCCGTCTCCTGCACTTAAAACTCCAGGCGCCTTGCCAGCGCCGCATTTGACTCACCCGCCGCCGCGGCACCTCCCCATCAACTACGCAGGCACCCTCCCGCGTCGTAGGGGCAGCTTGCAGCTGCCCGTTGCGCCGAACTCGAACTTGATTCACTCGCCACCGGACTGCACGTGCCCCTCCTACCTACATCTTCATTCCAAACTTCCTAACCCTTCAATAAAGAACAAGATCTCCGTGGTAAGGAGAGAATATGCAGGTGGATCGGATGACGGCAAACAAGCCACATTCAAATAAAGAAGCGGCTGTCCAGCGTGTCTCACGACTGGAAAATCTGATTACCAAGCTGGAAATCGACCATAAATCCGCTCAGTCGTATCGTAATGACGAAGTCGTCGCAGACTGCCTTGATAAGGCCAAGCGCTCGCAGCAAGCCGCTATGGATGCCCTGCTTGCCAATGATTTGAAAGCAACTTGGCACTCTTCGACTGTTGCCTGGCTGTACTTCAGCCTCGGTCGTAAAATTCTCGATGGTAATACGATCGAGCATTTACTGGGCGAGAGTACTTATCTTGAACTATCCGGTGTTCACCGTGACCAACTCAACGAAGTAGAACGTGACTTCGCCGCTCTGGAAAAGCTGATTCTAAGATTGCGCGGGGCGGCGATGGAGTCGAAAAAAGCTCGCTAGATGGATATTTTCGACAAATTTGAAGCGTTTATCGGAGATCTGCAAGGCAAGAACTCTCTGCAAAGGAGACTTTCCGCACTGGTCAACGAAATCGCTGATTGTAATTCGATGGTCGCCACCTGCGACAGTCCCTTCGCGAAAAATGCCCGTCAGCATTTAATCGATGCGGACCAAAACTACAAACAAGCACTGCAAAACCTCAAATCCGGAGCCCACGAGGACTGCGTTCTGTATGTTGCAAAAGCTGAGATCCACGCGCACTGCGCGCGTGCCAATTTGACGTTTGGAGACAATGACGTGTTCGACCCTGCCATTGCAGACACTAGCGTTGCAAAATCGCTCGAACTACTGTCGGAATCGATTGTGCGGACTAAGTTAGCGATCGAGTACAGCAATTGCAAAGTTGCCCATCGCATTGCTGACGGGTTGAAAACCGTTGTGGCATTGTTCATGTCTGCGGTCAATAAACTTAGCCACGACCGCGATGAGAAAGCCCGCCGCGTTGCTAATGGTGGCATGCTGCTCCTATACTCCCTTACCAGACAGCTCAACGCAGATAACGACCAGACGATTATCGAAATCAAGCTACCGACAGACGGAGTTTTTAAAGAAGATAAAGCGATCAAACAGCTGGCAGATCGATTGTACGAGTGCCGACGCATATTTGTTGGTTGTGGATTTGCCATCCCTGCATCTCTCGAAAGTCATTTTTTCGATTCCGAGCTGGCGCTGTTCGGTGCCATTGACGCCATCGTTGACAATGACCCTCAAGCGGTAGATGCGAACATCGCTGCCGGAATGCTGGAGGTTGATCTGGCTGAAAAGCTAATGAAAAACCTCGATCCATCTGCGGGACAACCCCCGGATGGTGAAACCACTGAAGCACTTCCTGCAGATGTGCGCTCGATTGCGCACCGGCTGCAAGACCAAGCAAAAGAACTGAAGTTGCAAGATGCGACGCTTCTTCACAAACACCTCAAAGCGGCTGTCAACTTTTACCAGAAGGCCAAGCGTGCGTTGGACGAAGGCGACAATTTCGAAGCCGAGCGCCTTGGGAAAGCTGCGTGGTTAGATTTGGACTTCGCTCATCAAATAGTTTTCTCCAAGAAAAAACCCGAATATCGCGAATTGTGATAGTCCGCTGTCGATTTGTCGTGCGCCCCGCGCTGCGTGGTATCACACTTGGTGAAAAACCGCAAAAATTGTCTGATAAAAAAGCGCTTTAAAACTGCTGCTAGCACTCCGCTATATTCTGCATATCGGTTGTCTACACCGTATCTGGTGCCTTTGTTTTTTCCAATCTACGCTTGCGTGCCAGTGTATGAGCGTTTCCAAAACCTTCCGCACTTTTTACTATTGCGCGGGCATTCTGCCGAGTAGTCAAGCCTTGCTCTTTGATTAAGACGCGCTAGACTGGCTCTCGTAAAGGCTTTTCGCGGTTTTGATCAAGTGACTGATATTACTGGAACATTTTCAGATAGAGCAAGATCAAAAGCGTTTAGAAATTGAATTGGATCAACTTGGCCGGCATACCGTATATGCTTGCCACTAGAATGGAGTTCGAATGAACGACGAGTTGCCAGCGAATCTGATGAAGAGGATCGAAGAACTTCGCGGACGCGAAGCCAGTTATTGGGAAGATGAGTTGTTTTCCATGGAAGCAATTACCAACCCCGGTTACCGGCAAACCCTGGAAAACTGTTTCAAACTAGATCCGCTCGGCCCATTGCCGCCTCGGCAATAAGATCTACGCCTTTGAGCGTTAGCAAAGGATCAGCATTGCTGATCCTTTTGCACAGGGGGCTGATTTTTGTCGAATATCCCCCTGTGGCAACTACGACAGCGTCCAAGCCGAGCTCGTCGCGGGCAGCGTCTATCCAGGCATCGATGGCCGCGGCGTGGGCGAGCAAGGTGCCGCGGATGATGGCATCTTCCGGATTCATTCCCAATGCGAAATTTTTCGTCGACTCGATTTTGCTCTGCACATCAGGCAACATGGCGATGCCCTGGTTAAGCGCGGCTAGTGTTTTGCCGATGCCCAAGGTGATCCATCCCCCGAGAAACTTGCCCTGCGGACTGACTGCAGTGAGAGTGGTGGCGCTACCGAAATCAATCACAATGGCTGGTGCACTGTGAGCGTAATGCTTGTATCCGAAGCTCGCATTAGCGATTCTGTCCGGACCCAATCCTTTATATACATTCGTCAAAAGCGGCTGACTCTCGCTGTCAACCACGAAGATCTTCATCGCATTCTTGCGCTGGAGATCACTTAAAAGCATGTCTTGCGCGGCGGGCACCACAGAACTCATCGCCGCTTCGCGAACATTATTATCCAGCGCAAAAAGGGAGATCTCATGCCCTGCCGATTGCAGGTCGGTGAGGAGGTGAAACTGCAAATCACGCAGCTCTCCATTATCGAATATGGCGCAGGCAATGCGCGTGTTACCGATGTCTATGGCGAGCCGCCCACTCATTTGGTTTCTCCCACACCAAGGTAATCGATGAGACCATCAAGCATTCCTTGCGCAGCCTTCTGCTGCCCCGCCGGTTCTTCTAAAATTGCATACTCGTCAGGATTGACCATAAAGCCTGACTCGGTCAGAGTAGCGAGCATGGCTGTCGGCCGCGTCAGTGCGAGATTCTGCCAGCGAGTGGCGAGGTCGCCGAACGCCAGATGGTGTTCAATGCCGGACTTGAGAGCATGAGCCAGTTCAGTAGATTGCGGATGGTACCAGTAAGATGACGTGCCGTGCTCTGCCCATGGATCTCGTCCGTCAGGGAGAGCATTGTTGTGCACGGAAAGAAGAATATCGACATCGCTCTGGTTGGCGATCTCCACACGTTGTCCGAGCGAGACATCGACGTTGGTCGTGCGCGTCATGACGACTCGAGCGCCTTCGTGTTCAAGCAGATCCTTTAATTTCATGGCGATGCCGAGATTGATCGCCGCCTCCGTCATGCCACCGCAGCCGATGGCGCCCGTCTCATTGCCGCCATGTCCAGGATCGAGACAGATGGACAAGCCCTCCAATCTCTTGCTGGTTTTTCCTGCCACCACATTAGGTGCATGCTTGATATGCAGCCGTAAAGTGGTGCCGTCGTAATCTGCTTTAAAGCCCCACTGCCGCGACTGCTTGAGAAAGATTGTCGCTTCGTAGACATCGTCCGCGACTTGCTTCCAGGCGACACGCTCTACCAGCTCCTTCTCCTGCGCGCTGGGAACGATCGGCGTAATCCAATCGGTATCGGACGTAACGCCGTACAGTTTGATCACCAAACGATTTGGTTTTAAATACTGTTCGATTTGATATGGCAAACGTTGTGTCAACGGCATGACGATGCTGGCGCCGTAGTTGTCGCTCAGGACATTAATCGTGCGAATGACTGATTGAGGAACCGGACCCGATTCGCCGTTTTCCGATTCGAAAACGAGATCGTCTTTTTTGATCCAGACGTGCTGGGTCGGACTGTAGATGCAGCGCAGGGAGTCGCCCTGCCAGCCATCGATAAGGAGGCGCACTCCTGCTGCCAGAGGGGTAATTCTGCCTGCTCCGGGGCCAACGCGCACGACTGTATCATCATTGCGAGTCTGTGCCAGAATCGGCTGTGCGATGGTGCTGATGCGTGCCTGCGAGACAACACTCGTGCTGCGATCTCCGTTGACGAGCGTAAAACGAGGTTGAATGTTCTGAAATTGGTCGTCGGGCGCGACTTTGTAAAATCCGAGATAAGTGTCAGGCGCTGAACTCGGCCAACGTTGAAAGACTTTGCCGTAGGTTGCATCAAGTCCGAGATTCACATTTGGTGGCAGTGCTTTATGCCTCATCACTGCTTTGATCTCCGACGCCGCACGCAGCTCGATGACATGGCGTCCCAGTTGAACTTTGACGCTTGACGCTGGTGTGGCGCGCACTTTGAATTGAATCATGTCGCCAGCCACTACTCCGCGGTCTTCGTGCGGCTGTGCCGATTCGGCACTCAGCTCGAATTTGCCCGCGCTTATTTGTGGCACTGAGTGCTCCCTATTGACGGTTAATTCGACAATTTGAGAAGCATCTCCTACTTCCGCCAATTTGAAAGTATTGGGCCCGGGCTTGAGCTGAACTACTTGCGCGAAATAACCCTTGTCGTTTGTTTTCACCGGATCGCCGTTGCACGTCAATTGCTTGCCAGCCGGCAACGCGCCGGCGATGTATGTGGACGATGCACCGATCAATGTTGCATTCGGTGGATAGGCGATGCGAATGTCTCGTTGAACTTGCGGCGGGGCGCTCAAAGTGCCCGGAGCGGCGTCAGGCTTATCGGCGGACGTCGCCTTGCAGGCTGCCAGCAGCATGCACACCAGGCTCAGGCAAATCTGTCTGTAGGGGCGCCGTATATGCGGTTTCAATTTCGTTGATTCGATTCTATTTCGCGGCGCGAAGTTTTGAGTCATTCAGTCTCCAGTCGAATGGCAGCGAATAAGCTTGCGTCAGTCCTTCAAGTCTGAGATCGACTTTTTTGTCGAGGTACGAATCAACCATTACGAATGGTGTGTCCCATTTTCCCCCATAAACATCTTGCGTCCATTGGAAAAACTTCGAAAGTTTCAGCGCCTTGGAATCCGGATCGTACAAAACATTGCGCGGGTCGTTGATGAATGCATGCGCGGCAGCTTCTGCGTCGGTGGCCAAATTGTCTTTATCGAAGCCGTGCGTCTGTAAAGGCGGATAGCCGATCGCACCCTGGCTTACGAGGAAAATATCTGTCTCGTGACTCTGCTTAGCGCGCGGAAAGATCTGCCCTATGTAGATGTCTTGCACGGCGTACGGTCTGCCCCCGACGACAAACATCTTGCCGCTGTAATCGTTGCCGATCTGATTAATTGTGCGAATCGGATATCTGTCCGCGATCATTTTCAGCACGAGCAAATTGTATGCGTTGACCCAGTACGCCATCTGGTCGTCTTCAGCTACCAGTTTATCGGGACTCGTGTGTTTTAGCTCATCAACAGCATCTCGCAGCTCTGATGAATTTTTCAGCGCTGCGTAATCGACGAGACCATCTTTGACATACTTTGTCAGCAAGCCGTCATAAATTTTAGAGTGAAAAGTTATCGGCGACTGGGGAAATGCCAACGCACCTTCAACATACACCGGAATATTTTTGACGAACTGAAACAACATGAGCATGCCGCCGACGAGAAAGACGACGAAAATTGCATAGTTATTGTTGTTGTTGGGATCGCTTTGCTTTCTCATTCTTCTGCCCTGCAAACGAGCGTCCAGCAACATTGTAGCGCCACGACGGCCGGGTTCTACCGGTTTATCCCTGGTTAAGCGATAATAGCACTGTCGGCGCAGGCAATGCCGTATCGAGCCTGTCTATAGCGAGGTTGCGCAAAAATGGCAAGCGGTCAAGCGGTTGAGGTCGTCCAGCTCACCGACACGCATCTGTTCGGTGTGACAGGACGACGGATGAAAGGGGCGGACACGCATCGGACCTTGATCGATGTCGTCGATCTCGTTATCGCTCAAGGCAAGCCAGATCTGGTCCTGCTCACCGGTGATGTCTCTCAGGATGAAACGCCTCAATCGTACTCACACGTTCACAGCGTGATTAAGAAGATCGGCGTCCCTGTCTACTATCTGCCGGGCAATCACGATCTACCTCGCGTTATGTACGGACAGTATACGGACGAATGCGTGCCATTCAAAGCCGATCGCAATGCCTTCGCCGGCGACTGGATCTTTATTTTGTTGGACACGACGATCGAAGGTCAGATCGATGGTCGGCTCAGCGAGCCAGAGCTGGAGCGGCTCGATCGAGATTTGACAACACACGCGGACAAGCACGCCATGGTCTGCATGCATCACAATCCGTTTTCGGTCGGACCAGGCGCATTCAATGAATTCGGCTGTCTAAACGGAGATGAGTTTTTCTCCGTCATCGACAAACATCGGAATGTGAAAGCAATTTTGACCGGTCACGTTCATCAGGAGCATGATTCCGAGCGCAATGGCGTGCGTCTTCTGTCGTCGCCCTCGACGTGCATACAATTTTTGCCGGGTGCGGCGACGTTCACTCTTGATCTAAAGCCGCCCGGCTACCGCCGTTTCACCCTAAATCCTGATGGCAAGGTGGAGACATCAGTCCATCGGCTCGCTAATATCCCAGAAGGCATGGAGCTATCGAACACTTAGGTTGTTTGTGCGTTGATTTTACGGCAACAGATTAATGTCCAAATTGCAAACTCTGTGCCGTTGTGGTCGCAGGCGTTGCCATCTACAACTTATCTTTGATGGTGCAATTCCCATTGTGTACCGCTTCGTTGAAGACTATTCTGGCAGGACGCGCCATCCATATCTCTCAATGAGGTCAACTAACATGTTTGATCAGCTCGCCAAAGCGTGGCACAATTCCGACACGAGCGAAAAAATAGAAGCGTGCGCTGTAGGAACCGCTCTGCTTGCAGCAGCAGCAGCAGGCGAATATTTCGGTCGCGGTGCTATAGGTGAAATAGCTCCCGAGCTTTTAGGCAAAGTGGGCGGAGTAGAACAGCCCGCCATCGGTCTTTGCGAAGAAGAAGGCTTGTCAGTTACGCGAATATCAACGCATGTGTCGAACCCCGACTTGCTGCTTGGAATCAGGGACACTAGCTATAATAAGGTCCTGGGCAGTCCCGGCATGTGCTTCGATTGGCGAGCCAAAGCGGACCTCAAAGTCACTAAATTAGTTGACCCCTTCAAGCGGGCTCTACCGACTGGAATAATACCGCGCAATGCCGAGCTCGGCGACATACGGGCAGTAACAGCATGTGCTCAAGATCCATTCGCCTAAGCGATCAGCCGGTCTGAAGATGAGAACGGTGCCGACTAGTTTCAACGTTGACCCTAGTGACGTCGCACGTACATTGCACTAATGGCTAATCAAAAGGGTTCTCGCACATCGCGAAAACCCTGATGGTAATTGGTGGAGCGTACCGGGGTCGAACCGGTGACCTCTTCAATGCCATTGAAGCGCGCTACCAACTGCGCTAACGCCCCTTGAGGTCTATATATAATACTATACCGCTCTGCCGCGGCGCCTCTCCGCCGCCTGAATGTATATTTAGCCCAACATTCTCGGTTCCGCACCCTAGCAATTGTGATGAAACCCGGCACACATGGGCGCTCAGACCCAGGTGAATGTTGCTTTAAGAACCGCAGCGGGGATTTGTTGAGGGGACCGTCGAATCTGGCGAAACAGATGGCAAAACCTCCACTTGAGGCTGATTCAAAGGGTTGGAGGAGATAGCAACGAGCTGGTGTTCAGCTCCGCCGGGCGCTTTGCGCGTGAGACAGAGTCCGGTTTTGCTTTCTACGAGTTGCTTGACGCGCTCTTTCGCCCAGCGTCCCTTGCTTTTCAGATTGAGCAAGAAGTATTTGTCGGGCGGCCAGAGGAAGGAGGTTTCGAAGTAGCACCATATTGTGCAACCCTGGCAGAAGCTCCATGCGCCTTCTTCTTTGCGCCTTTCCTGCACGTGCATGCTGTGCCACATCTCGTCCAGATTGCTGCGACCGTTCTCGTGCCCGATTTTAAGCCGTTCGTCGTGCATGTGATAGCACGGCAGCAACAGATGATCGTCAGGCGAAACCACCACTACCGAGCTAATGGCGCGGCAGCGCGGCTTTTTGATTTGATTGCCACCGTCAAGATAAAACTCCAAAAATGCCCAGTTGACGCAGACGTTGTCGAACTTGGACAGTCGGCGGATTTCTTCGATTCCCTTTTTGTGAAGTAGATCGTTATCCACAGTGCTGTAATCGAACACTGGACCGAGAAGGACGACTACGCCCAGCTCTTGAGCCAGTCGAATGGTCTTTTCCATGCCGAACACTGACTGAGGAGTGGCTGTAGCGATGATTGATGGCTGTTCTCCGAGACTCTTAGCCAGTTTTATGCTGTCAATGACCTTGGTATAACCGTCAATGCCGCGCTCAGCCTTGTATTCGGCGGCATCGGTCGTCGAGAGAGAAAACTTCAGGTCGTCGACCAGCCCGCGGATGTCTTTGGCAATGCGGGGATAGAGCGTTCCGGTATTGGCAAGACTGGTAAAAAGCCCCATCTCCTTGGCTGCCCGTAACACCTTAGGCAGATGCTTGTATATGAAGGGCTCACCGCCGGTGAAGTCGACGACTTTGACGCCCAGCCTTTTTAGCGCCGCGAGGTTTTCAATGATGAGTTCGGGCGCCGTCTCGCGAATCGGGATATTCTCCGGCTTCGTCGGGATGTCACAGTAGGTGCAGCGCGAGTTGCACTTATATGTCAGGTAGTAATTGGCCATTATTGGTGGCAATTTTGATTCCTCTTCGCGCATTGCGGATCGAAAAAGACTCGATCCAGTACAGTATATTAGCGCTTCTAGTTCAACTTGTTCGCGCTCTTGTTAAGCTCGGCGACCAATAAGCAGGATCCTCATGACACGACACTCAAGTATTCTCGAACGAGACCAGGCTGTTCTGTTGATTATCGATGTGCAGGAAAGCTTTCGCAAATATCTTCCTGAGTTTGGCAATTTGACGAGAAACATATCGATACTGGTCGAAGCAGCAAAGATTTTGCAATTGCCGGTGGTTGTGACCGAGCAATATCCTCAGGGGCTCGGTAATACGGTTAGTGAAATCGCCGCCTGTCTAGGCGATCACCAGGTGTTCGGTAAGCAGTGTTTTAGCTGTTGCGGAGACGATGATTTTACGGGTGCGCTCCGTAACCTGGGCAGGCATCAGATCATTGTGTCAGGCATAGAAGCGCATGTTTGCGTCAACCAAACAGTTCATGATCTGCTGCTCGCAGGCTACCAGCCGCATTTAGTCACCGATGCAATTTCTGCGCGCTCGCCGAAAAACAAAGAGATTGCTATTCAAAAAATGACGGCATCAGGGGCGGTACCATCGTGTGTCGAGATGGCTCTATTCGAGATGTGTGTTACCTCGGGTACTGCAACTTTCAAAGCCGTACAGCGGTTGGTGAAGTAGGGGCGGCTCGCAGCCGCCCGTGCCGCGTTCCGGCGCTTACTTTTTCGTTAAATCCACTTTCTCGGGATAGCTGCCGCCGCCCCAGGGCATGGCTAAATTGATTGGGTAATCCGCGGTGACAATCATCTTCCACGGTTGTTTGCGAAAGACTTCTTCCGTCGTGTCACTGGGTATCAAAACTGCGTCCTGTGAAACAAGCAGATCATAGATCCCGCTGGTTGCCACTTTCTTGAAGTTCGTACCAGGTCTTGAGGTGAGCTGTGGTTCGTACAACTGTTCGACGATCACGTAGAGGGGACGATGCACCTTCTCGAGAATTTTCTGCGGGCAGTTCTTAGCCGGCAAGAGATTTTCCAGATTGTAGAAAAATTCCATTGGTCCGTGCCGGTAGTAGAGAAGTGTGAGGTTCCACCTGTGATACTGCGCTACTTGAGCGTCAGTGTCGGCAACCATCGAGGCCAGCTTTTGCGTGTCGGCGAAGTTGATACGCCAGTAAGTCTCTCCAAGCGGCGGCACGAGCAATGTGTATCCCAGCGATGTGCCGACCAGCGAAAACGCGAGCGCTTTCCAGAGTCGTTGCTTCCGTAATAGCCAGTATTGTGTGATCCAAGACGCAGCCAAAACTAGCCCGGAGATTGAGATCGCCACTCGCATCCAAAGTTCTGGCCATGGTGCTTTCACCGCTTCGTACAGGGCGACAGGAGCGATGGCGACGCCGAGCGCTAGCATTATGACACTGACGAACTTCAACGGTCTTGCGACGGATGCTCCTTCTTCCGCACTTTCTAACCAGTGATTCAAAGCCGCTCCGAGCAGAATCGCAATTGCAGTCCAAGCCGGCAGAATGTACACGTCGAGTTCGAATCGCGCGCAACTGAAAAAGCCAACAAGTGTCACAACGCAACATGCACAAAACAGGAGAGCAAGCTGTTGTTGCCTGGTGCCGCTTGTTTCGCCAACGGCTGATTGACGTTGTACGAAAGGTTTAATTGCGCGCCAGAAGGCAGAGGGAAGGAAAAGCGACCATGGCAAGGTGCCATATGCGAGCGGCAGGGCATAGAGGAATGGATATTGCCGCTTTGCTAATCCGCCGTGCAGGCGAGAGATATTTTCGAACAGAAAGAATATTTTGAGAAATAGTCCTTTCGTGGCGATTGCGATGGCGATGTACCAGGGCAACACTAAGGCAGTAAACAAAGCTAGACCCTGCACAGGTTTAAGCGTTTTTATCCACTGCCACAATTCGGATTTGCTCGCTCTGGCACAAAGCATGAAGAGCAAAATCGCTATGCCGAACAATCCGGCAGGAGCGGGACCTTTAGTGAGCGCGCAGGCAGCCAATGCTAAGTAGATAGCCGGCCACCACTTCGTCCGCTGCGAGCACACCGTAATTATGAATGCGCATGTGGCGCTGCCCCAGAAGAACGCGAGGAATGTGTCTATCGAATTGCTGCGGCTGGTGCCCACAAGCAAAGGAGCGCTGGCAAGAATGATTCCGCTGATCAAACCCGTTCGCGCATTGAATACCGTTCTGGCTGTGAAGTAACAGATCATCACCAGCAGCGTCGCAAACACAGCGTTCATCAACCGCCCTGTCAGCTCGCTGACGCCGAACATCGCGTAGGCCGCTTCGATCAGCCCAAAAGTCATGATCGGTTTTGAGAAATACAGCTGGTAGTTGAGGTGAGGGACGAACCAATCGTGCGCTTCGAGCATCTCGCGTGCCGCTTGCGGATAGTAGTTGTCGATGACGCCAAAATTGCCCAGCCTGAAAAAGTACAGACCGAAGCAGATGCAAAGCAAAATCGCGACGTGCTTGCGCCAACGGATCAAATTCGTACTCCGCTTCGGACCCGCCTTCAAGAGGCGCGACTTCCGTGCTGGATGAGGGCGCAGATCTTTTGTCTGCCGCTAGCGAACATTAACCAGATACTTGCCCAGGCGAAACAGAACGACACCGTGCTTGCCGCCAACCCAAGCAAGAGAGAGTGCGGCATGATTGGCTGCAGGCATAGTGCCAATGTAGCCGCAAAGAGTGAACTCACCATCGGTAGTGCGAGTGAATCTCTCATCACGCCGGATGCATCGAGGGAAGCGGCTCGTGCCAAATACCATCCGTAAACGAACGCGCATAACCTCGATACGCTGAATGCCACCGCCACCCCAACGGTTCCCCACCGGACGCCCAGAAAGAACGCACCCAATGCCAAAACCGCGGCAAACAGTTTCAACTTAAAATACGCCTTCGTGCTGCCGCTCGCGAGCAGGAGCATGCAAACCGTCATGATGCCCGCGTCTATAAACGCTGCCGGGGTGAGCGCGTGCATGACCGGAATGACGCCGAGCCACGAGTTGCCTAATATAAGCGGAACCAGCCTATCACAATGAACGAAGAGATAGGAAGACCCAAACATGCCCATTGCCGTCGTAGCAGTGGCAAAATTGCGCGATAAGCGCGCGAATTTTGTCTGATTGCTTTGCTCGCGGCTAAGTGCACTATGAGCTACATTGGCCGTGGGCACTAGCATGTTTACCATCGGCATTTGCATGATGTTGTAGGCGCGATCGTAAAGGCCTAGCTGCGTCATGCCGCATGACCAGCCTATTAGCAGATTGTCGAAATTTCTCGTCACGTAAGTGGCAATGTCAGAACAGATAACCTCTCGCCCGTAGCGCAGCAGTTCCACCGTTGACTGCCAGCGAATTCGGACCGGGTGCCACCGGTACGAGGACAACACTCCGCAGGCAGTGCAAGCGACAAGAGTTGCTTGCATCATTACGAGGCTCCATATCTGCCAACCGGCAAGAGCCGCAACTATTCCCGAAATCATGGCGATTACTGCAGCAAACTGATCGATTACAGCCACTGTCGAAAACCGCATTTGCCGACGCAGAAGTGCAAGATGATGGTTGCTTACGTAGCTAATTAAAACGGAGACAGCCAGAGCAAACGTTATGGACGCTAGAACCGGAGCGTGATAAATTCGAGCGATGACTGGCGCGGCCAGTGACATCAGCAAGCAAACGAGTGCGCCCGTCGAGCAGTTGATCCAAAAAAGAGTAGAACTTTCTTCATCGGTCAGCTCAGCCTTTTGAATGGCGGCGAGCGCGAAGCCGTCTTTGAAGAGTTGAGCAAAGCTGACGACGCAAAAAGCGAGGCTGAAGGATCCGTATGCCGACGGTTGCAACAGCCGTGCAAGGACGAGCGTCCCTCCGACTTGGGTCGCCACTTTTACCGCCTGGCCGCCGAGCGAGAATAGTACGCTGCCGGCCGCAGTCGGTGACTGCGACGCTCTGACGGTGCCGCTTGAGCAGTTGTCCCCACCACCAGGAGCGCATATCTGGCCCGGCGTGAGCGAATCGGACTGCTGTTGTGAGTTATCGCTGACCGTCAGAACCATTGATTTGCCGACCATTACAATGATGGACGGCAATACTAACCTGAATCGGTGCTGACTGCTTGCTATCTGTTTAAACTTTGGGCTCTGATGCAGACGTGGTAAGGCGTTACCTGCGAATATCCGATTTTTTCGTCGTGGTTGCCTCTTTCGCAAATTGCTCAAACCAGCGAATCAAGAGGATCCAATGGGTCGAAGTCGTACTCCGCTTCGTCTTCTTTTACTCTTGAAGGCGGGTCATATCTTTCGTAAATGATGTCCAGGGGGACAACTAGCGGTTTTTGCAAAGAACTGAGCGTCAATGTGTCGCCTCTAATCAAGACCTCCAACTCCCAGTTGTTATTATCAATTCGCCTGTACGCCTGAAGCTGTTGCCTATCCTGATAAACGACAACATATTCCATCAGGCTGGGAATGTTTTGATATGCCACCAGCTTTTCGCGCAAGTCTGTCTGCTTAGTTGACTGGGACAGAATTTCCACTATCAGCACGGGTTTGGATTTATGCACGCCCTTTGGCGCAAATGCCTCGCAACTGACCATGATGTCGGGGTAATAGTACCTTTTGCCCGATTCAATTCGGACTTTCATGTCATTCATGTAGGCAAGGCAGGGACCTCCTCTGAGATGTCCATGGATGAAAGCGCCCAAGTTTAGGCAGATAACGTTATGGGCGTCGCTCGCGCCGGTCATGGCAAAAATATGACCGTCTACGTATTCATGTCGGATGTCCGATTTTTCTTCGAACGCCAGGTATTCCTCTTCGGTCATGAAACCGATGTTTTCTCGGCGCGACATATTCGCCTCCTGCGGCAGGTTTCGGTTCAGGCTCCTGCCGATATTTTACTCCCGATCGCCTAATTTTTATCTACACGCACTTCAACTAAACGCGCACGTTCACGGTGCTGTTCACTTACTCCTGTACAATGTTTCAGTATGTCGACGAGAAGAGCAGCGACAGTCAAAGCCCTGCCGTGGGCGCATCCGCTGGTTAATGATTGGTTTGTCCGCACGTTCGGGACACCAACAGAACCACAGACGCTCGGTTGGCCTCATATTCTAGAAGGGCGCACGACGCTGATTTCGGCGCCCACCGGATCCGGCAAAACGCTAGCTGCGTTTTTGGCATGTATCGACCAATTGGTGCGGCAAGCTATCAAACAGACGTTAACGGAGCGGACGTCTGTAGTGTATGTTTCGCCGCTCAAGGCATTGAGCAACGACATTCAGAAAAATCTCGAAGGACCGTTGCGCGAGATTGAAACGCTTGCTGAAGAGCGCGGAATTGAGATGATGAAGATTCGCACCGCGGTGCGGACAGGCGACACGCTCATGCAAGAGCGCCAGGCGATGCTGCGTAAACCGCCGCACATCCTCGTGACCACGCCCGAATCTTTGTACATCTTGCTCACTGCCGACAAGAGCAGAGAGATGCTCGCTAATGTGGAGACTGTCATTGTCGACGAAATTCATGCGGTTGCCGATGATAAGCGAGGCGCGCATCTTGCTTTGACACTCGAGCGTCTTTCCAGACTGACGCCGAAGCCGCCCAATCGAATCGGACTCTCCGCCACACAAAATCCGATAGAGTTGGTGGCAGATTTTCTTGCTGGTTCTAACAGCCCGGAGGAGCCGGTGATCGTGAATGTCGGTCATCGGCGTGCAATGGATATAGCGGTCGAAGTTCCGAAAATGCCACTGGCACCAGTCGCATCGCAGGAGCTTTCGGCAGAGCACTTCGATCGCATTGCAGAACTGGTCAAAGCTCACCGCTCGACACTTGTATTTGTGAACACGCGAAAGCAAGCAGAGCGGATCGCCATGCATCTCGCTGACCGCATCGGCGAGGAGGTGGTGGCATGTCACCATGGCAGCCTTTCGCGCCAACTTCGATTGAATGCGGAAAATCGTCTAAAAAAAGGTGAGATCAAAGTTCTCGTAGCTACCGCGTCGCTCGAGCTTGGCATTGATATCGGTTTTGTTGACCTGGTTTGCCAGGTCAACGCCGTTAAAACCATCGCCACTGCGTTGCAACGCATCGGACGATCCGGACACTGGCGCGGTGCCATCCCAAAAGGACGAATATTCCCGTTCACGCGCGACGAGTTGGTTGCCTCGGCTGCGCTCGTGCGTGCCATCAAACATGGTGAATTGGACAAACTGGAGATTCCGGAATGCCCAATTGATATTTTGGCGCAACAGATCGTCGCCATGGCTGCGGTCGAGGAGTTGGACGAAAACGAGTTATTCGACTTCGTTCGTCGCGCCCACCCTTATCGTGATCTTGAACGACGCAAATTCGTCAGCGTTATCGAAATGCTCTCCGACGGCATTTCCGGACGACGAGGAAGATACGGTGCCTATCTCTCGCGCGACCAGGTGAACGGGAAATTGCGAGCGCGACGTGGTGCAAAACTGGCGGCCATCACCAGTGGCGGTGCTATTCCCGAGAGCGCACTCTATGCCGTCATCGCAGAGCCTGAGGGCCTCTCGATCGGTACGCTCGATGAGCACTTCGCCATTGATAGTCATCGCGGCGATGTTATTTTACTAGGCAGCACCTCCTGGCGCATTCGACGCATCGATAACGTTGCCGGAAAAGTCTTTGTTGAAGATGCGCATGGCGAGCCGCCGAGCGTTCCGTTTTGGTTTGGCGAGGCGCCGGCGAGATCGAATGAACTCTCGCGCCACGTTTCATTGCTGCGTGCGAGCATCGACGAAAAAACCCAAGAGATCGGCGTCGAATTTACAGCCGCCTACAAGCACACAAAGCAGAGTCGGCAAGTAATCGATTGGCTAAAAGAGGAATGCGGCGTCAATGACTCCGGTGCCGAGCAGTTGATCGAATATATCGTTCAGGGACGCGCCGGACTGGGCGCTGTTCCGACTGTCGAACAGATAGTAGCAGAGCGATTCTTTGATGAAGGCGGCGGTATGCAGTTGATTTTGCATGCCCCATTCGGGAGCAGGATCAATCGCGCCTGGGGGTTCGCTTTGCGGAAAAAGTTCTGTCGCAGTTTTAATTTGGAGTTGCAAGCGGCCGCGACCGAAGACGGGATCTGTATTGCACTAGCCGAACAACACAGCTTTCCGCTCGGTGACGTCTTCTATTATCTGACAAATGAAACCGTTCAACACACACTCGAACAAGCATCGTTGCAATCTCCAATCTTCGGTACGCGTTGGCGCTGGGATGCAATGCGTTCACTTGCGCTTCTTCGTTTTATGGGTGGTAAAAAGGTGCCTCCGTATCTGCAACGGCTGCGTTCTGATGATTTGCTCGCGGCAGTTTTTCCCACCGCTGCGGCGTGTCAAGACAACACCCCTGGTGATGTGCAAATTCCCGACCATCCACTGATCGGCGAAGTGATGAAGGATGTGCTGACCGAGGCCATGGATTTGCAGGGGCTGCAAGAAATTATCGCCAAGATCAAAGATGGGCGCATCAAAGGTCTGGCGGTTGATACCACGACGCCCTCGCAGTTCGCTGCCGAGATCGTCAACTCTCAGGTCTACACTTACCTCGACGATGCAGGCATCGAAGAGCGTAGAACGAGAGCAGTGCAGATGCGGCGTGTGCTGCCGAGTACAGAAAGCAATGAAATAGGCCGACTCGACCCGGCTGCCATTGATCGCATTGTGGAACGTTCATGGCCGGACATTCAGTCCGCCGATGAGCTGCACGATTTGATGTTGACGGTGATTGCTATCCCGGAAGAAAGCGACGTTTTCGCTCACTCACCAAAGCCGTTGTGGGACGAATACTTCCTCCAGCTGCGCACCAGCGGAAGAGCAACACGAATGAGCTTATCCGGAGGCCATGTTTATTGGGTGTGCGCCGAGCGTTTTAACATTGCCAGTCGCATTTGGAGCGATGCATCCTTCGAAGATAATTTTGCGAAAATTCTTCCGCTGTTCGGAACTGATGCTGCCGCCGCTGAAGACCGGTCGATTTCGGTATTACGGGCGGTGCGAGGCTGGGCGGGGATAATCGGGCCGTATTTGCTCTCCGATCTATGCACTCTTTTGGCTTTGCCTATTTCCGACGTTGAGATTGCTTGCGCAACGCTCGAATCCGAGGGCGCCATTTTGCGCGGTCAATTCACCGGTCGGATAAATCTGACGCGCGAGGTCAAAGGAGTTGCCTCCGCGCCTTTATCTTCCTATGAGTGGTGCGACCGGCGTATGCTCGCTGGCATTCACAAAGCCACGTTAGAAACCCTGCGAAAAGGCGTCGAGCCGGTATCTGCTGGTCTGTTTGTGCGTTGGTTGACGCGCTGGCAACACGTCGCACCGGGCACTCAGCTTGCCGGTGAAAGAGGACTTTTGGAAGTTCTGCGGCAACTACAAGGCTATGAAGTTGCAGCCAGCGCCTGGGAAACGCAAGTGTTGAGCAAGCGAGTGAAAAACTATTCGCCAGAACTGTTGGACAAACTTTGTTTGAAAGGGGCTGTCGGGTGGGGACGCCTGAGCATGCATCCTGCGCTGGCAGTTGCAGACGAGCCTCGCACGCCTGATGTAAACGCTTTGAAGTCGACGTTTTTAAGACACATCGAAGGCGCGCCGGCTGAGCTTGTTCGCGGTCCTGGGCAGTTGGCGAAGCGGCGCAGTAAGAAGGTGAAGGTTGGCGAACCCATGAATGTCACGGCTGAGCCCGACGGTGCCGGTGTGATCAAACGTGTACTTCCGAGCAGCGTGGCGCCGATCGCATTTTTCGTGCGATCTGACGCTGAGTGGTTAGCCGCATTGCCGAAGCTGCCTGATCTTGTCGATCTTACTCAACTCAGTACGGCAGCGCAGATCATCGAAAAGTTTCTCCGCCATCGTGGTGCGTCATTTTTTGCCGACATTGTACAGGGCACCGAATTGGAGCGTCGCCAGGTACAGAAAGGGCTGTGGGAGTTGGTTACGGCCGGTATGGTCAGCGCCGATGGCTTCGATAATTTGCGATCTCTCATCGAGGTTGAAACCCCAAAAAGAAACGGTCGAAAATTCAAGGAGAGCGGATCCGGACGATGGACTCTTTTGCATGCACCGCATTCGGTGCCGAAGAGCAAAGGGCTGATGGCAATGTGTCAAGTGTTGCTCAATCGGTATGGAGTCGTTTTTCGCGATGTGGTGCAGCGAGAAGCAAACTTGCCGCCGTGGCGAGAGCTGCTAGCCGTCTTCCGCCAGATGGAGGATCGCGGTGAAGTGCGCAGCGGGCGTTTTGTCTCTGGCTTTCTTGGGGAGCAGTTCGCGCTTGCGCACGCGGTAGATTCTCTGCGCGCTTATAAAGGACATGACGACAGTAATGCGCGTGTGTCGATCAACGCGTCGGACCCGCTAAATTTAGTCGGAACCATACTCCCTGGCGATAAGGTTTCAGCTGCATCAATGAAGGACGTTCAGTTGAGCTGATTTGCATGTTCTCCTCAGCTAAGCGGCGCTCATGCGCCGCAAGAATGCGCGCTCACATGCGAAAAGTTGACTCCCCGATTTGTGCCGACGCGTGTAGTAAAAAAACGGCAGTTATGAAGAAACCCTCTTTCAAATCGCTGGAAGGTTTGGACAAAGCGCGATACACTGAGCTGTTTGAAGCTCTTGTCAGCTCTGTGGGTATCCAATGCAAACCGTTGCGGGTGGCGCGACAAAAGTACGGGTAAGCGACCGCTTCATGGCGGAAGAAAACGAGTTGCTTTTGCTCACGGCTAAACCGGAGTTAAGCTCCGCTGAGCAGGCGCGAATTAATCAGATTTTAGAGTTGGACCTTGCCTGGCGTCGCGTCACGTCTCTGGCAACGGGACTTGGCACGTGGGCAACGTTGACCCGCCATCTGCAGAATTCGTCTAAGAGGTGGTTACTCGACAAAGAGCCAACTCTTATTACGCTTAGAGATTGCATGAGCTATGCGTTCATTCGCAATGTCTATTTGGCCGACGAGTTGGTTCATCTGCAGGATCTGCTACTGCAGCGCGGAATAGAATCGATCTCATTCAAAGGTCCTTCTCTGGCGCTTCAAGTTTACGGTGGTTTAGACAAAAGGCTCTTTTCAGATCTCGACGTATTGGTCGAGGAAGCGAAAGTACCGGAAGTGCAACAGCTGATGTTCGACATCGGTTGCATCGCCGAGCCGCCTAGAAATCCAGAACTCACGCTCGATTTCATGCAGTCCAAAATGTTTCGCCTGCTTACACATGAGCAGACATTTTCCAAGCCTAGTTCTGGCTTCGTTCAGCAACCAACGCTTATTGATGTGCACTGGCAGATTATGCCACCGCATGTGATGTCGTATTCGTTCGACTACCTGATGGAAAACACGGTTGAAGTGGAGGTCAGTGGTGGCAAGAAAGTTCGTTGCTTGCGACCAGAACTTCTCCTGCTCGCGCTCTGTTCGCACGCCAACAAGCACCAGTGGGTCGAGCTTAAATGGCTTGTCGATATTGTCGAATTGATCCGGCGCACCCCGAGTTTGAACTGGCACGAAGTCTATGAACTGGCAGCTTCGCAATCAATGCGAAAACAGTTGAATTTGGGTCTTTGCCTGTGCCGGCGGGCTTTTGGAATTGATTGGGAACCATTAGCCTCAGTCGAATTTGGCGAGGATGTCGAACGACTGGCCGTACAAATCATGACTGTGTGGTTTTCGAAACTCATTCCGAGCGCAACTCTGCGCCAATACATTGCCTATCAGATGAGGACATTTGACAACACATCCAAAAGGCTCTCCTTTGCTCTGATAGAGCTAACCGGGGTAGATATTGTCACGTACCTTCGCTATCCGCTGCCGCCGGCGCTGTTTTCGCTGTATCGAGCTATCCATCCGCTCCGACTTGCAGGCGACCATTTGAGAGCCTTGCTGCGTTAGGACGTCTCGTCAATTTTCAGCTGAATCGTTTTAGCCGAATTATCTGCTAGCCCGACAAAGAAAACGGCGAGATCCTTGGATCTCGCCGTGCATATTCGGTGTGCTTCAGGCTAGCAGTTGCTTTGGCTGATCATGAAGTTGAAGGACGTATCCGAAGTACCGTTTTTGCACCACTGGTAGCTTTCCGACGGGAAGGAGCCGCTTGTCGAGCAAAGCCAGGTGGATTCGTTTTCGGTTGCGCCAGTCAATGTAACGTTATCGATGTCGACTACGTTGGCGTTGGCAGTGGTGCTGCCTGAGAAGATAAGGGCCAGCTTGTTGACGATGAAGTTGCCAGAAGCGCTGGCCGGCCACGCAGGAGACACGCTCGACGGGTTGTTTGTGGCGCCGTAGTGCCAGGCGCCGCTGGTGCCGGTCGAGGTCAATGAAGAACTGACGTGGTAGCGACCGTCGAAGTTATCCTGCAAGCACCAGGCGAGACCGGGATCTACTTTGGTTGTGTTGTGACCAGGGACATGATACTGAGCATCGATTGATTGGAACTTGCCGATCAACTGTCCACCATTCAGCAATCCGCCGTGAAGAATAGGAAAGTTGAGGCCGGCATAACCTCTAGTGTTCGGATTGGGCGGGACGGTCAGTGTCCAAAATCCATAGAACGGTCCGGTGCCGGTGTCGGTAAAAGAATGGCTCACCGTGCCCGGTGCCGAAGGCTTCACAATCACTACGACGCCGGACACTTGGTCAGGAATCTGCGCTTGCGCAAGTGCCGGCGCTGTAGTAAGTGCAACTGATGCTGACAATATTCCGAAGTAAGCGCTTACGCGTCTTGTATTGAACTCCATAAATACCCTCTCGATGTTTTTAAATACGTGTACTAAAACAGTCTTATTTCCAAGGGCGAAGTGGAGAAAACAACACAGTTAGCCGGTCAGCCAGTTCTTGACAGGCTGGCTTGCCACTCACCCGCTTACATATAAGAGAATACAGCAATACGTTTCGATTCGGCGGTTTTTTAATCCGTTCATACTTTGAAGAGTGATTGCAAAGAGGGCGTCATCCTTTGCAACGGTAAAAGTCTCGAGATCCTTGTGCCACTGCTATTGGTGGCGCGATTTCTTTACTAAGGCGGCGACAACCGTGGCTTAATCGTCACTCCTGCGGCAGAATTAATCCTGATTCGTCAAAGTCTGCCAAAAGGGTTTCAACTTCTGACTTCAGATTCGAACCCTCTGCTACCTGGTCGACATTTTTCAAGCGCTGCAGGATGTCGTCTAAGTTATTCGTACCATCGCAGAACTCCCAAACAAGTCCAGCTAATGGCGTGAGAGTGTAGGCTCGATTGGTGCGTTTGCTGTGGAGTACGACATGACCATCCGGGAGCAGCCTAATGGTCAAATCGGGATCTCTTAGTGGATATTCGCTTACCAAAGCTGATGCCCTCATATCTGGCTCGATTTTACACCACGCAAATGGTTAAGACCTATCGAGCATGGCTATGAGATCGGTTGGAAAAATCGTTTTGTTATCGCTTGGATCGCCACCCACAACAAAACCATCGCTGCAGTGTGTTGTCCGCCCGTGTGCATCCGGAGAACCGTGTGACGGCTTTATGTTGTTGAATTCTATGCCGGCGATGTTCACCAACATGTCTGGTGTGGCAATTTTAGACAACGTTGTTGATGGGTTGAGTTCTATTGTCAACGAATCTCCAAATTCCGCATGCAACGCGGTCTTTAGTTCATCATGTACCGTCTGCTTAACGGTCTGCAGGGATTGCGAATCCACCGTCCCGTCGGCAAACTGGTCTCTTCGGTTGATGAATATGGAGCCCGCCACCGGCGATGCGGCGATACTATTTTGCAGATCGATTTGACCTTCTAGAGACGAGGTTGCTGAAGAGGTCAATTTCTCCTCTCTTGCCAGCGAGAGTACTGCGCTAGTGCGAGTCTTTCTGCCATCATCAGGATGCACACTTGCTTCAATGACTTTGAGCATTCCAAGTTTTTCCAACACCATGTTCAAATTCAGCGTCCGTTTGCTCTGCGTGTGAGAAAAGGAGCTGATGATGCAGAAAGATAATTCCGGGTCTTCAATTAGAGTAGATAAAAGCCCGTCTAAATCAGCCAGCCACCTTTTCAACTGTTCGAAGAAAAAAAGTTTCTCTTGCTTTACGACATCGAGTCCGACCAGGTGAGCGAGATGGTCGAACAATGTCACTCTCCAGATAAAGGTTTGCCAGTCAAATTTTTTCAAAAGCGCGGTAGCGCAAGCGGTTCGCTTCTCTTCCACATCCAGACAGTCGTTGATAGGATCTCGCACGCTGCGAAGCGCCTGAGAAAAATCAGCAAACGGACGGGGTTTATATGCCTTGAAGTTGGCATCGTCCGTTAGTATTCTGGGGCTTATGGTGGTATGTGTCGGTAATGATCCGTCTGCAAACCAAACACGAGAATGCGGATCTGGCTGCAAAATCGGCACGTTAATGACGACGTCGGGAGTTTGTTTGCTTGATGAGCGTAAAAGTTTGGGTGGTGACTGTAGATCCTTCTCGGTAAAAATCGTCAGGTCGTTAAGTGACGATCTCGGACGAGAGTAGCCAGCGCACCCGTTCTTAAACCATCTTTCACCAGTTAGTAATTCCGCCCAAATTGATTGGGCGCCAAAAAGCGGGTTGGACTCTAGGTGGCGCCAACCCGCCTGTTTTATTCTGTTTCTGGTCGAGGGAAGCAGCGTTGTCAACGCATCGAAATCACTAAGAGACAGACCATCCAACGAGAGGATGAGCTGCCGCTTCACTAGTCAGTGGTGTGAGTGATTGGGTTGATTGTGTCGCTGGCTGTGTTCGAAGGCAATCCGCCGAGTCCGGGGCCGCCGCCACCAGATGTTTGCGCGTAAGCTGGCGGAACGAGAAACTTGTCAATCACCTTGTACCCAGCCACCAATCCGCCTGCAAGCGCAGCGCGCTTGACGACTGTGTCAATAAACTCTTTCCTAGTAATTGTCGGGTCACACGACTTGGCTGAATCTGCCGCGTCTTTGCCGAGTCGACTGCTTTTGTCGATCATGACTACTCCTTGCTTCTGCACCCACATGAGAACATTTAAGCGATATTATAGCCGTTGTCAGAGTTCGGCGACAATTCTTGTAATCTGACCGATGAGCCTGAGCGGTGATCAATACGCTAATGTTCTGCGATGCAAATAACATGACTTCCCAGAAAAAGGCGTCTGCTCTTGGCAGGTACGAGATGGCCCAAGCTCTTCCATTTATGTTGCGCGCGTGGTGGTTGCGAGACATGGAGGAGTACGCGGATGTCACGTTAGACGGAGAAGTCCCGCTCACGCTGACGCCTCTTTGGTCTTTACACTCAGATCCGATTTGTGACGCCGGAAATTTGGACCTTTCCGGACCGTGACCAAAGTCCTGATCCTATCTGGTACGGAAGATGCTCATGCAGCTAGCGTTGCCAAAGCGCTAGCGGAATTAAATATCGAATTCGATTATTACGACTTCAGCCAATTCATCGGCGCCTCGCGTTTTGAACGCTGCATCGGTTATTCGCAGGGATATTCACTGATCAAGGATCGGGCAGGACGAGAGCTAGATCTTCGCTCGTACAAGGGAATCTGGCATCGACGTCCAGGTCTGCTTACAAAAGAAGGTTTGCCGGAAGACTGGATGAATCGATTGGTCGAAGACGAAGGACGTGCCGCGCTGGATTCGATGTTCACTTCGTTGCCCGCGCTGTGGGTAAATCACCCCCGAAAAGATTATGTATGCATGAAAAAGCTTTGGCAGTTGGAAATTGCCGAGAACATTGGATTTGCCATTCCAAAGACTCTTGTTACAAGCTCTTCCGAAGCCACGAAGATCTTCTTTGAGCTTTGTGGCGGTGAAGTAATTTACAAACTTATCGCACAGACGTCCAGCCGCAACATGCCGAGGGGAGAACTTGCACCCGGACTGTGCACATTACCGGTGCGCGAGCGAGATTTGCAGCATATCAAGCAAGTCGATGGATTTCCGCACTTATTTCAGGAGAAGATTCGCAAGCGCTGTGACCTGCGTGTCACGATTGTGGGGCAACGAATATTTTCCATTGAAATCGATTCTCAAAATGGGCGGGGGCAGCTAGATTGGCGCAACGATTACACAGTAAAAATGGTGCCGTTCGAACTGCCCAGTGAGATCCAAGAGAAGTGCATGCAAATGATGCGCAGGCTTCAGCTAAACTATGGTGCTTTTGATTTTATATTGGACCCTGATGGTAAGTGCGTCTTTATCGAAGTCAATTCTGCCGGTCAGTATCTCTGGATCGAACAAAGATGCGGCATGCCGATTTCAATGGAGCTGGCAAAATTGCTCGGCGGTCAAACTGATCCTGTAGTTCGAACGGTTCAACTTTGACAACATGTCACTGCTCGGTGATTTGACGTTCAGCGAAAATGCGAGCAGAACCTTGTAAGCTTTTACGGTCGTTGCCTTGATGGGTGTCATTCTTGCGCGTTCTTAGAATCAGCCACAGTTCAAATGTCTCAGCCTACAGAGAGCGTGACCGCAAACTTGAGCAACTTGGTGTCGAGGTGGCACTTATCTGCCCTTCCGATTGGGAGCATTTGGGACAGTCCGACCGCAATATCAAAGAAAGTTTTTCAGTGGATCAAATTCGTACCTTGGGTACGGGCGCGATTCCACTGTTTGCGTACGATCTTGGTCCCATCATCGAGCGGATCCGCAAATTTCGACCTGATGTGATCGACATCCATGAAGAACCGTATTCGGTATCATGTTTTGAATGTCTGGTTTTAGCCAAAACTTTTGCACCGCGAGCCGCGTACGTTTTCTACACGGCTCAGAACATCAACAAAAAATATCCCCTTCCCTTCCGCATGTCGGAAGGGTTTGTGTATCAGAACAGCCATGGTGCCTACCCCTGTAGCATCGGTGTGCAGGAGGTCTTGCAGGCGAAGGGGTATGCCAAACGATGCCCTGTAATTCCTCTAGGCGTAGATCCTCAACAATTTTCACCGCAGGGAGAAACGATACGAGACTGGAAACATAATAACGATTCGCAGGTCATCGGATTTACTGGGCGGCTTGTTGAAAGCAAAGGGTTGCAGGTGATACTGCAGGCGATGGCATTGCTGCCCCATTCAGTGAAAAGCACCGTCAAGCTTTTGGTAGCCGGAAGCGGACCGAGTCAGGCCAAGTTATCCGAACTGGCAACGAATCTAGGGTTAGCTGATTATGTGACATGGTTGGGTGCACTAAAGCAAACTGAGATGCCTGCCTTCTATCGATCATGCAACGTAGTGGTGGTGCCAAGCATCACGACAAAGACCTGGAAAGAGCAATTCGGACGTGTACCGGTAGAAGCGATGTCGTGTGGAATTCCGATCATTGTCTCTGATTCCGGCAGTCTTCCGGAAGTTGCTGCGGACTGCGGAATCATCGTGCCCGAAGACAATCCAACTGCTCTTTCTGCTGCTCTACAGGAGCTGCTCCCCAATCGATTGCGGAGCGCCGAGATCGGCCGTCGTTCAGGAGATTTAGTCCGCACGCGGTTTTCATGGCATGCCGTAGCTCAACTCATGGTGCAACTCTACAGTGATTGTCTGAGAGCGTCGCAGCAACCGCATTCTTGAAGAAGGCGCTTAGGAGAGTATGGGACCAAACAGGTCGCTGGAAGTCTCACCCCAGCGGCGGGTCTGATGAGACCGGCTTGAAGGCAGAGAGATGAAAAGAAACAGATAGCCCGACAGAGGATCGATGCGCATGGCGTTGTAGAGTCGATGTCGGGCGTATTCCGGTGATCACTTCGGACTCCAGCAGTCTGCCACAGTCGCGAGGGGCTGTGGCGAAATCGTGGTGGTGGGTGAAATCGACTATAATCCCAGTCAGGCAGTGAAGATGTAATTAATACTCAGAGAGTTTTCATCAAACTTGCGATTTTTAGCAGCAATGTACGAAAATTGCACTTTCTCGAGCACCTGACTTGTGGCATGATATTTGCCAAGCGAGTCGTCTGGGCGGGCACAACGCCTTCGACGACGTGGGATATAGGCTCACGGCACAAAGATGCTACAGACCAAACAAACAGCAGTTGAATCAACACGACTAGAACACTCAGACCTATTGATGTGCCCGCTCTCGCGGAGTCGCTTGGATTGGTTGCAGCACGCTGAGCTTGAAGAAATCAATCGACTTTGCGCTGCCGGCGAATACGTGCACGTCGATGGATCCTCGGTGAAGTTTGAACTCATCGAAGCACTCGCCAACGCATCGCGGGATTTCGTATATCCGGTAATCGACGGCATCTACTGCTTCTTGCCGCACCTTGCGATTGCTCGCAAAAATCAAGCGAGAGGGCGTGTTACAGATAGAGAAGCTGTGCGTGAGCTGGCTAAGTTTTACGATGAATTCGGATGGAAAAAATCAGCAGCCGGAGATGATTTCTGCGATGCTCAGGTTTTCGAAGACCTTAGGCCGGTATCGGCGAAATACATTCGCGATTGTCACCTGCGCGTCAATAACTATTTACCGAGCAGTGGCAAGTACATCGCTGATATAGCGTCTGGTGCGATTCAGTTCGACGAGTACCTGACCTATTCGCAAAATTTTCAGTACCGCGTTTGTGTTGACGTGTCGATGCTTGCATTGAAAGAAGCCCGTGCGCGCATTGGCGATCGAGGAATTTTTGTCTTGGGTGACATCGTCGAGCTCCCTATCCATTCTGATTCAGTCGATGCAATAGTTTCGCTACATACCGTCTATCACGTCGATCACAATAAGCAGCACGCTGCTTTTGATGAGTTGCATCGAGTTGTCAAACCGAAAGCTCCGGCGGTTATTATCTACACCTGGGGAAATCACTGTACGCTTATGAATATTTTGGGATTACCGGCAGCGATGACCAAGCCGTTTCGCGACGCGCTGCAAGGACGAAGAGCGCATTCCCCCGCTATCTACTTTCAGCCCCATGGTCCAAGCTGGTTTGAACAGAAGAACTGGGGCTTTGTCGTCGACCGCTACGTCTGGCGAAGTGTGAGCGTGACATTTCTAAAAACCTACGTGCACAAATGGTTTTTCGGTGCACAGATTTTGCTGCTCGTTTATTGGTTGGAGCAGCAATTTCCAGCTTTGATGGGGCTGATTGGTCAGTATCCGCTTTTCATAGTGCGCAAATCATCCTGAGCGGGCAGCTTACTTACCAGATCTGTCGACTGTTTTGGCCGGCGAGCGAATCGACGCCGCGCGCACAGAACTGGATTGCCGGTGGAGTTGAGCCTAATTAGCGGCCTTTTGCAGTGACCAACTTTACTGCTGCTTCGGCGGCGCTGTCCAACGGGCTAGCAAAAGCACGCATTACGATAATGGTGTATGGAAAAACGAGAGGATTGTAGAAATCTTCTCTGATGAATGAGTGCACTTCAGGAAACGCCTGTTCCGCCAGACGCAGATACTCGGGCTCTGTTCTGACAAATTTGCCTCTATCCATCTTGAGCAAAAATCTTTTGAGCGGTGATTGCCGTGGACGAAAGCACCCGTCGAATGTGACGAGATAACCGGTTGGTTTTAACGCCTGCTTGCAACTGGTCAGTAGCTGCTGCGACGAAGCATCGTCGAGATGATGGAGCAATCCGTTTGCCATCACGATGTCGTACGAATTTGGTTCGAGCGAAACGGTCTCCGTGAGATCTTGGCATCTAAAGTCGCCTTTTTTGCCAAAGCGAGATTTAGCTTCTTTAATATAATTGGCGTTGTGGTCGATGCCAACGTATTCCACCGCGGGCAGGTAATCGAGCACGTCGCCTGGACCACAGCCAATATCGAGAATTCGATGTTGCGATTGAGGACGAACAAATTCGTCGACGTAGAGATCACGCTTCTGGGCGATGACCGCGCACCAGAGCCGATAAACATGAGGATTGGCGAGAATGGCGCGGAGATCCACGGTAGTTAACCACTTGTTGTTGGGGTGCCCCGGATTCAACAAAATTTTGCTGCCGCGCAACAGTAAAGTATTAGAGCGCAGGATGTCAACGCGTCTTAGTTAATCGCCCCCTGCGCACCCCCTGGAAAAGCCATCAAATGTGGTATCACTCTAATATCGCCGCGTCGCCACATCGATCGAGGATAACCATGACAAACATAGTGCTAGGAGGCGGCGGATTAGCGCGTGAAGTGGAGTGGCTCCTCGCTGCTCTCGAAGAGAAGGTCGACTTGTTTGTTATCGATGACGAATATGACGCATTGGCGGCGGAAGCCCAGCCGACAATCAGGCTGAGCGAGGCATTGCTTCGACTGAGGTCGATTGCTGGGATAGTAACCATCTACGCCGGCATCGGTTCTCCTCAAGCGCGTTTCCAATTTCTAAGAAGGTTGTTCGAACCAGCTGTCCGAGCGAATAAATTGAAAACGCCGACACTGACGCATCCGGCAAATGTCGCGCCTGGTGGTGGTTCGATCGGGTTAGGCAACGTCTTCTTTCCGGGTGTAGTCGTTACTCGCGATGCGATTATTGGTAATTTCAGCTTGTTTAATCCGAATTGCTCGATTTCCCATGATTGCAGGATAGGTAACTTTGTCAATTTGGCTCCCGGCGTCATTCTCGCCGGACGAGTGACTGTCGGTGATTTTGTCGATCTAGGAACAAACTCATCGGTGATTCCCGGTGTAAAAATAGGACGAGGGGCTGTAATTGGCGCGGGAGCAGTGGTTATTCGGGATGTGCCCGAATGCACAACTGTCGTGGGGGTGCCCGCCCGCGAGAGCAAACGCGACGCCATTCAACTGCCGAGTGAAGCTACGGTCGAGCAGCTGCTAAAACTGCTCAATGACCCTGACGACCGACACTAACGAAAGCGGGAAAGAGAGCAGCTCTTTTATTATTCTCCGCACACTTTTAGCCATGTGCCCATGTAATCTGGCAACCGTGTTGTATGCTTTCCATCTATGATTAACGTCACAAAAACATATCTGCCGCCGCTTTCGGAGTACACGCACTACCTTCAGCAGATCTGGGAGCGAGCGCATGTTACCAACAATGGACCAGTTGTGCTGGAATTGGAGGCTCAACTGCGCGAGCGTCTTGATGTGCCGATGCTGCAAGTTGTGACAAATGGAACGATCGCCATTCAGCTAGCCCTCAAAGCTCTGGATATCAGTGGAGAGGTTTTGACGACACCGTTTTCGTACGTCGCTACCACCACGGCTTTGATGTGGGAGCATTGTACGCCACGGTTTGTCGATATCAACGAACGAGACTTTTGTATAGATGCAGACAAAATTGAGCAAGCAATCACATCAACAACCCAGGCAATACTGGCTACGCACGTTTACGGCTATCCGTGCGATGTGGAGCGGATCGGAGCAATCGCCCAAAAGCATGGTTTGAAGGTAGTTTATGATGCAGCACATGCTTTCGGCACCAAATATAAGGGTCGAAGCGTGCTCAGCTACGGCGATCTCTCAACTTTGAGTTTCCACGCTACAAAACTGTTTCACACTATCGAGGGCGGAGCCATCGCCGGTCCGGATGCCGCCCGCTACGAGAAGATTTGGTTGCTGAAGAGCTTTGGTCATAAATACGACGACTACTATACCGTCGGCATCAACGGCAAAGTCTCTGAGGTGCACGCCGCGATGGGTTTATGTCTTCTCCCCAAAGTGGATGGTTTCATTAGACGACGGCGTGAAATCTGTGAAATGTACGACGCGTTGCTCCGGGATGTTGGAGTGGTGAGGCCTCAACCGTTGCCCGGCGTTGAATACAACTATTCATATTATCCGGTTGTATTTGCTTCAGAGTCAGAGCTAGAACGAGTTCGTGCGGCTCTAGCCGAAAACGACGTCAACACCAGGCGTTATTTCTATCCCTCTCTCAACCGGCTGCCGTATCTTGAGGGTGAGGCATGCCCGATCTCTGAAAGCATCGCCAAGCGTGTGCTCTGCCTTCCGCTTTACGTCGAGCTGGCTGATGAAGACGTGGACAAAATCTGCCGAATCGTGCGCGAGCAGTTTGTTCCGAGCGTTTGCCAATAGGTTGACAAGCTGGCTTCATTAAACGCCGCCCACAGTTGGCAAGGAGTCTTTCGCTATAATCCGCGAGATTCCTTTTCAGGGTGTCTATGAACCCAGTAGTTAGTATTGTCCTTCCGGTCTTCAACGAGACCGAAAACATACCCGAACTATACCGCCAGATTAAGGAAGTGATGATTTCCGTGACTGAGTCGTATGAAATCATCTTTGTCGATGACGGTTCGCGCGACCACTCAGCCATGCTAATCCGCCAATTGAATCGCGCGGACGAGCGTGTCAAATTGGTAAAACTCTCCCGCAATTTCGGACATCAATTGGCTCTGACTGCTGGGTTGAGCGTGGCAGCCGGTGAGGCCGTTATCGCTATGGACTCTGATCTGCAAGACTCACCAGCAGTGATTCCCACGTTCATAGAGCAGTGGAAGCGTGGATACGACGTCGTCTATGCAGTGCGCAAAAGCAGACAAGAGAATTTAATCAAAAAAACAGCCTACAAGAGCTTTTATCGAGTTCTGAAAGCTTTCTCAGATACAGAGATACCGCTCGACTCCGGTGACTTTTCGTTGATGGACCGAAAAGTTGTGGATCTACTGAAGTCGCTGCCCGAACGCGCTCGCTACGTTCGGGGCTTGCGTGCATGGATCGGTTTTAATCAGATTGGCGTGCCCGTCGACCGAGATTCACGCTTTGCCGGCGAAGCGAAATATACCTTGCGTAGATTATTCCAGTTGGCCATGTCGGGTCTGATCTCGTTTTCCGTGGCTCCTCTGCGCTTTGCCACCGGCGTCGGATTGATGGTATCCATGCTCAGTTTTTTGAGCGTCGTGTTGGTGTGCTACGTCAAAATTTTTACGCATTTCTCGATTCCTGGGTTTGCCGCCACTGCTTCCATTTTGCTTTTCTTGGGAGGTGTGCAGCTGCTTACCGTGGGCATCCTGGGAGAGTACGTCGGTCGCATTTTCGACGAAGTAAAGCAACGACCTCTGTTTATAGTTTCCGATTCGGTCGGGTTGGGCAATCGTGCGCCGGCGGGTTGTGATCCTCGTTTGCGAGAAGAACTGCTTAAGGGCGGACAAGCTTTCTCCGGTCAAGCGCTTGCGGGCAACACCCTCACCCACGTTTAGGAGCAGCAATGGACCGTCACCAGTACGAAACGTTCGCACAAATAGATAAACACCACTGGTGGTTTACCGCGCGGCGAGCGGTGATCAGCTCCATATTGCCGAAAGATCAGCAAGGTATTTCGGTCATCGATGTGGGTGCCGGAACTGGCGGAATGGTGCCGATGCTGGCAAAGAATTTCGATCTGACGGTGTACGAGCCGGACTCGCAGACACTCGAGTTTACTAAAGAGAAGTACCAGAAGAACTATCCGTCAGTTCGATTTGTCGGCGGAGATTGGTCGAATGTTCAAAGATTACGCGGCAACTATGACATCGTCACGGCTTTCGATGTTCTCGAACACTGCGAAGATGACCTGCAAACGTTGTCTGAGTGGCGAGCCTTACTGAGGCAGTCCGGAGGCAATATCCTTTTGACTGTGCCAGCTTTTCCCTGCTTATGGGGCGCGAATGACGAGTTGAGCCACCACTATCGCCGCTACACAAAAGCAACGCTGATTGAGGCGCTGCAGCGCGCCGGCTTGCAAGTCGCGAAAATTAGCTACATAAACAGCATCAACTTTCTGCCGGTTTGGATTTCTCGCAATGTAAAAGAGCGCTTGGAGCGGGCCTTACGTCGAGATAAAGCAGATGCACCGTGGGATTTTGGATTACCCCCGGCTCTGCTAAATTCTCTTTTGCACCAATCTTTTGCGTGGGAACAGTTCTTGGTGCCGCATCTCGAGCTTCCAATCGGCACATCGCTGATCGCTGTCGCTCATGCTGCGTCCCAGACGTCGGCAGTAGTGCCGGAATCGCAGTTGGTCCGGGGGAGACGCTAATGAATCGAAGCACGACGTTGAACCGCCTTGAATCAGCAACGCTTCCAGGCGATCTTTCACCCCTTGCTAGAGGGAACAAATGGTGCGTGATTGTTTTCGCGCTAGCTGCAATCGCATTCGCCATGCCTGTCGCCGAGAATTGCCGGTTGGCACCGAAGTACTCTGCCGCAGAAGACTTCAAAAGCTATTACGCATTCTCTTATGTTCTGCGCCATACACCGGGCAAAATCTACGAGCCCAAGGAGATTCTCTCAACTGTTCATTCGCTCTTTCCTGAATCGAATACGCCGTTGGCCTTTCCTCCGCCCATTCAAGTATTGCCCACTACGCTTCCTCTGGTTGTGCCATTCTCCCTATGGCCTTCCGACAGTGTTGTAGCGTTCTGGTCAGTCCTCACAGCGCTCGCCGCAGCTGCTGCAACTTTCCTCCTTGCTCGTCAGTACAAATTCAGCGTTCTCGGAACATCGTTTCTTATGTTAGCGGCAGCGCTCTCGGGTCCGTATCACAGTCTTATCCGTCTAGGGGAGCCCGGACCTCTCGGTGTTCTGTGTTTAGCGGGCATTTTCTTTTGCCTGAAAAACAAACGCCCATATGCTGCCGCCGTTTTGCTGGCTGCTCTAACGCTCAAACCGCATTGGATCCTGCCGCTATCTGCATTTCTGTTTGGTGCTCGGCGTTACAAAACGATCGGTCTGTTCGTCGCAATTTGCGCAGGCATTGCTGTGCTTTCACTCGTCCTATTCGGAACCCAGACCTGGTCCGACTACATACCACTCTCCAAGCTTCTCACTGACAATCCGTGGATGTTCGGAATACAACAAGCAGTAAGCGCCAGCGCTCAAATTTATCGTTTCTTTCCGCAAATCCCCTACAGACAGATTGCAATTGTGGGCGGCGGAATCTACGCTTTATCGCTTCTCGCTCTGGTGTGGCTGGGCAATCGGGTTCGCAATCAAGAAGAGTGGCTCGAACTTGGGATTCTTAGCGTTTTTCCGATCGGCATCGCCTGCTCCTTCTATTACACGCCCTATGACATGTTTTTGCTACTGCCAACGGTGGCAGTGTTGTTCTCCAACGGTAACTGGAGACGAATCTCTACTGCGGACAAATGGATTGTAGGCGTCTCGCTGGCAATGTTGATGAACCCGCTCTACCATCTGCTGATTGGCAAGGTCGTCACCGAACACAAAGCGGTGATCAATCCGTTTTACGTGGGTACTTGGTGTATTGCAGTGGCGTTAGCAAAAATCGTCCTGCGCCGCCGGATGACTGAAAAGAACAGCGATACTCTTGCACAGTGCAATTAGGAGGCACCATTGATGGTGCTGCAGCTCTAGACTACCGCTGTCTCTTTTGCACTGTTCTGTTGTCCGACTTCTTTGGGACGGCTCTTTCGGCGATAGTCGGAAGTGAGACTCTTTTCCAGCCAGACGTACAGGCAGATAAAGAGATAGCGACTGCCCATCTCTTGAATCTTTAATTTGCTGATACCATGCCGGCGATTGCGCCATGTTATCGGGACGGTTGCCCAGGTATAACCACGAGCAATCGCCTTGAGCGGAATTTCCACCGTCAGATTGAACTGATGAGCAATCAGTGGCGAGCAACCTTCAATTACATACCGGCGATACGCTTTGAAGGCATTAGTAATGTCGTTGTGAGGGATTCCGAATAAAACTTGAACGCACCAGTTGGCGATTCGGTTGAGAATAAGTTTGTGAATGGGATAATCAATGACTCCACCACCTTTGATGAAGCGGCTGCCGAAGACACAATCGTAGCCTTCATTTAGCTTCTCCCAGTATTTGACGACGTCTCTGCTGTCGTCAGACTCATCCGCCATCATAATCACGATGGCGTCACCCTTGCTTTGCTGCAGCCCCCAAATGACTGCTCTGCCAAAAGCTCCAGGATTGATATTCTGCGTCGGGCTGAGTTCGGGAATGGTTTCTTTCAGTTCAGTAAGAACCTTCCAGGTATCGTCGGTACTGCCATCGTCAACGACCACAATCTCGTGAGGAATCGACCGAAGCGATAACTCCAGGTGCAGATGATGAACGGTAGCCGGAATGGCGTGTTCCTCATCTTTTGCAGGAATCACGACCGACAGCAGTTTTATTGGATGATCAATATCTGCAGTACTCACAATCCCGAAACCTCCAGCCAATTGGGGTTCTGTTCAGCATGAACAGCGATCTCGGTGAGTATGTCATGGAGTGAGACGTCTAGCTTGAAATCCCACTCAGAAGTCGCTCTGCTCGTGTCCATTGCTACCCACGGCACGTCGAAAAGCCGCTCTTGCGCAGAGTGAGTAATCTCATGTGCACCGTATCGATCGTGGCACCATTTCGACAGTTGGAGAAGCGACATGCCGTTGTCAAGGCCGCCTCCTAAATTGCATCGGCTGGGACCGGCAGTGCCTGCATCCATCTGCTTGAGCAAGAGTCGCGCCAGGTCTCTTGGATGGAAGCAGTCGCGAAACTGATGCCCCTGCCCGTTAAAACCGATGTACTTCAGTGGGCGCTTCTTTTGATAAGCATTGATCCAGAACGAATAGATGCCTTGATCCGGGCGACCGAACTGTCCCGCACCAGCAAGCACCCCACAACGATTGATATAAACTGGAATTTTGTATATCTCCTTGTATTCCAGGGCCAATATCTCTGAACTCAATTTTGTGGAGCCGTAAAGAGAGATTGGTGCCTCCGTCGAGAAATCTTCTGCGATGCCGTTGGCAGTCAATCCCTTGATTGGCCCGACTCGATCAATGTCCAGTTTAAATGCGTCATCTTTGACGATCAACGGTACTTCTTGCAGAGCCTTGATTCCGTAAACTCTGCTCGTGCTCAGCAGAGTAAAGCCGGCGTTATTTTGAGCGGCCAATTCCAACTGATTGACGGTGCCGTAGAGATTGTTTTGCACGGTCTGCAGCGTTGAAGCTTTGCCATCGACGCCGGCCAATACGGAAGGGTTGGCGGCCGCATCAACCACCCATGATAGTTTTGGAAGAGCTGCCAAATCGCTGTTTTCGCGGACGTCTCCGTGAAAGACTTTGACACCGAGCTTCGTCAGAATTTGCTGATTAGTAAAGGTGCCGGCACGGCTGAAGTTATCGATTCCGACTATTTGAAGATGCGGACGCTGTTCTAACAAAAACCGTGTGATGCTGGTCCCCACGAAGCCGCAGATCCCAGCGATAAAAATGGTCATCGATCATTTCCCTTGGCGCGAATCCGACGTCGCGGCAGTGATCGCAGATACGGCTTTTCCTGAAGACTCAGATTGGCGGGCGGCAACAATCTCATTGAGAATCGCAGGAAGATCGTATGTCAGTTGCCAATCCGGATAGTGCGCTCGAATCTTTGCCAGATCAGATATGTAGCAAATGTGATCTCCGATTCGATTTTCATCTTTGTACTCGTAGTTGAGTGTCAACCCCATATCCTTCAACATTGCCACTGTTTCCAGAATCGACAAGCTGTTGGTGCGCCCACCGCCGAGGTTATACACTTGGCCGGGGCGAGGATTTTTGTAGTATTCGAAAAACAAGTTGGCTACATCGTGACTATGAATCTGGTCTCTCACCTGTTTGCCCTTGTAGCCGTAGATCGTGTAAGTCTTCTTTTTCACTGCGCACAGAACAATGTAGGCGAGATAACCGTGCAATTCAACGGCGGAGTGTTGAGGGCCGGTAAGACAGCCTCCTCTGAAAATTCCGATAGGCATGTCGAAGTAGCGACCGAATTCCTGGCAAAGCAGGTCTGCAGCCGCCTTCGATGCGCCGAAAAGAGAATGGAGGCAGTTATCGATTGACATGGATTCGTCGATGCCAACGCGACCATCTGCATAGTCGAACCTTGTTTCGGTTTCGACCAACTCCAAGCGGTTCGGAGTGTCGCCGTAGACTTTGTTGGTGCTTGTAAAACACATCGGCGATTGTGCGCAAAAGTCGCGCGCCGCTACTAAGAGATTGAGAGTTCCGACCGCGTTGACATCAAAATCTTCGTACGGAATTGAGGCGGCCTTGTCGTGCGATGGCTGAGCGGCAGTGTGAATAATGAAATCAGGACGTTCTTGTCGAAAGAGTTCTCGCACACCTTCTCTATCGCGAATATCCAACGAGTGATGCTTGTAATTTTTGCTGCTCTCTAAGAGGCTCTGCACAACGGGTTCTGTAGTGCCGGCGGCACCGAAAAAAGTTCTGCGCATGTCGTTGTCGACGCCGACAACACTCCATCCATTTCGGCAAAGCAACTTGACGCACTCGGAGCCAATAAGACCGCCGGAGCCAGTAACTAATGCCTTTTTCATTATTGAAAACCTGCCTTGTGCTATAAAGTTGAACATTCTATCACCGTTCTTGGCTTATTAGGCACTCATTACCAGCACAGGACCTCCGTCTGTCCAAGCTCATGGTGAAACCAGCCACCGCTAACGAGGGGCCAAAATTGGGTACAAGCACGCCTTCCAAGTCCAACTTAGACGTGCAGGCAGTCTACCGCAATCGATTCGCGACGACGTCCGGCAGAAGAGCAAGGGTCTGGCGAGTTCTCACATCTGAATTTTTTCAGCAGTGGGTGAGCCCACAGCATTCCGTCCTGGATTTTGGCGCTGGTTATTGCGATTTCATCAACAATATTAGAGCCGGAAAGAAAATGGCTCTGGACCTTAATCCGTCAGTGATCGACTCGGCCAATCGCGACGTCGAGTGTGTCGTGCAAGACCTGCTGCAGGAGTGGCAATTACCTTCCCAGTCGGTGGACGTAGCATTCTCGAGCAACTTCCTCGAACATCTTCCTTCGAAAGACGGAGTGCTGCACTGCTTAAGTGAAGCGCATCGAGTACTGAGACGGGGCGGGCGACTAGTTCTTCTTGGTCCGAACATCAGATTCTGCAATCAGGAGTACTGGAATTTTTTCGATCACCATCTACCACTCAGTGACAAGAGCGTCGAAGAAGCCTTGATACTTTCAGGTTTTGAACCGAGTGTTGTTATCGATCGATTTTTGCCGTTCACGATGCAAAATAATGCGCCGTCCCATCCTGCTATCGTGAGCGCTTATCTGCGTCTTCGTCCTGCCTGGAAAATTTTTGGCAAGCAGTTTCTGCTGGTTGCCACTCGAGTCTAAACGACGCCTCGGCTATTGCTGGGCTTGAGAGGCCATTATGATTGTGCAAAGTGTTGCCACTCCGCAGAGCGCTATTGACCATCGCAGTCAGCACTCCATGCGGTTTAGCGGGCAGCACCTTTCGTTGTGCTGCGTAGTTGGCTGCTTTCTCCTGGTAGCACTGATCGTTCATCCGTTTGGAAATTTTCCGGTTGACGACGATGCTGGTTATGGCATGAGCGTGTTCGAATTCGTTCGCACAGGCCATTTTCAATTTCCCACTTGGGCTGGAATGCCCATGATTCCACAACTGCTTCTAGGCACGATTGCTTGCCTGATCTTTTCGCCTTCATTCAACACGTTGCATGGTCTCGCTTTATGCATCGGAGTGGCAGGGATTTTCACGGTCTATCGATTGGCCCGGGAGCTGGATCTGTCTCAGAACGAGAGTGCGGTAGCTGCAGCATCACTGGCGTTCAATCCGATTTACTTCGCTCTCTCCTTTCGCTTCATCAGCGATCAATTGCATTTTATCTTTCTTCTACTGGCTACTATTTGCTTCGTCAGGGCCACTAAATCCGGCTTTGTTGAGAGCAAATTCGGCATGCCGATATTCTCAACATTGGCGGTTCTCTCCAGGCAGTGCGCCATTAGTCTTCCGCTGGCAAACTTGGCGGTAAATTCGGTGCGTCATCGTTTTGATATCCGCAAACTAGGGGCCAGTTTGGCAAGCTTGCTCTTGCCGCTATTGTGTCTCTTCGCTTTCGACTACTGGAAAACGCACTGCGGGCAACACTCCCTCAACTACCGCACCGTGATTGAGCTGGCTGCCCACAGCCACACGGCGTCGCTTCCCCAGCAAATTTCTCGACTGCTGAGACTGCCGCTTTATACTGGATTTTATCTTTTGCCGCTCAGCCTTTCATTGTATGCGGGTTATTGGAACGATCGTCGCAAGAGCGTTGCCATAATCGCCGCAGTGGCGCTGTTATATGCCGTCGTCACTTCTGTTGGACTGCACCCGATGCCTTCTTGTGGAGCGATATTTGAGGCGAATGGGCTCGGTCCTAAGGTACTTCCAATCAGCATGCCCGAGCTACCGGTTTGGCTGAGGTATTTGTTGAGCTGGGTGTGCTCGATATCATTTCTTACTCTGCTGAATGAATCAGTTTATGCAGCGCGCAAGCAGGGCTTACTGAAGATTGCCGGGCATCCCACCTTGCTGTATGCAATCGCCTTCTGCTTGGCATACACCGTGCCGATAGTTCGGTTGCCCGCATTTTTCGATAAGTACACTCTGCCGCTAGCCTTGCCGGGATTGCTGCTTCTGCTGGCGAACTATCGAGCAAGACGTATCCGGCTTGAAGTAGGACTGGCCTGTACCATGCTTACAGCTTCTCTGACGCTGTTTTGCGCATTCAATTATTATGCCTACAGCTCTGCCTGCTGGGATTTGACTCGCTCGGCAATCAAAGAAGGGATAGCGCCAGATCACGTTAGCGACGGTTTTGAGTGTGTTCTTCTCTTCACACAGCAGCCGCACGATGCCTACGTCAACAATTGGTACGAATGGACCCCGAGAAGGGATGCTGAACTCATCTGCGCACCTGTCCAGCGCCCGGGGTTCAAGATAGTGCGCGGGATATCATTTCACTGTCTGCCCGATTCGCATCCGCAGTTTTGGTTGTATGAACGTGAAGATCTTCAGCGAAGATCGAGCGATGCCGGCATAGCAGACCTTGTTAAATACGGGGTCGCCCGTGAGCAACCTCTGTCTGCCGGTTCTCACTGGCTGTCTGTGCCGAACCCGCAATGAGAGACAGTCATTAATTTCGAGAGCCTGCTCGTAATCAGGCGATGGGCACGCTTATTTGCACGCTGTCGGAAAAACAATTTTGCGACAGGCTGTTTTTCAGCTGGAGCGCGAGGCTCTGCACCACCTGGTTTACCGGGTTTTTCAACTCCCTGGCGAGGAATGATTCGAGATGTTCTGGCAGAAAGATCTCACTGCGATTGATCTCGTCACAGCGCAGGTAGTGAATGACTTTCAATTGGTCGGGTGTGAGTTTGTGCAACTGATAGTGCAAAAGGTCGTTGGTGGCATTGTACTGGGCCGGCAGCGAGTGCGCCTTGATGCGATTTTTAGCGGCGATGATCGTTATGCCGATTTGTGGTCGATAATAGGTGTCAGCGAACTGCTTGATGGCATCTTCGAACCAGATTGTCTCACGCTGGTAGTGCGCTAACGCTGCTCGGTTGAAGACCACAAAACCACCGTTGAAATATGGCGGAGCCTCCGGGAAATCGCGTCCTTTATCGAGCGAGTAACGATGCAAATCTCCTCCCCACGGAATGCCGAAGGCTTTGTAGAGAGCGGGCCAGAACTTTTTATGGTTGCCGTTGCGTAGGTCTTTGATTGGCGATGATTGCACTACGGGCGGTGCATTGGCCATGTGCCCGGCAATGGCAGCATCGGAAGAGTTGACCAATTGTAACGCTGGAGAGATATCGCCCACGATGACCGAATCTGCATCGCTCAAAACTATGATGTCGGAGCCTTCCGCACCCATGCACAGGCGCCAATTGGCTGTGCCCCACACCCCGTATTTATCGAAAATGTCGTCAGGAACAGCAATCCAGCGCAAATTCTGCCCGGCGCTCCATTCATTTTGCTTGCGCAACTCTTCTACATCGCAATGATCGCCAACGATAATACTAATCAGGGCGCGCTCATAGATGCCACCCAGACGCCGAAGCGCGCAGGCATAAAATCTGACTTGGGAAATAAATCCTGGCGTCGGTGATACCGGAACGCGAAATTCGATGCGCTTATCTTCGAGCTCTCCATTCATACTCTTTATCGACCTGCAGCTGCAAGCGTAGGTTGACGCATGTATTCGGGAATTGCTATGTCATAGTTCTGCAGTATTCGCGCAGCGATCTCCGTTGAGCGCATCTGCGGGCGTTCTTTGTTCGTCGCTGGTGTTGCTGCGGGGGCGTATGTGATGAACATGCCTTCGCGGATGTGATCTCCCGACGAAGCGATCGAATCTTGTGACTTGACGCAGCTCAGTCCCATCTCGTCGAACGGCACCTTCTGACCACTCAACGTCACCGTCTGATCTGTTTTGTGCAGATCGTGGTGTCCGACCGCAAAGTGAAAGAAGTGGTCTTCGAGTTCATGCAGCGAAAGTTGATGGCCGGCGATATAGAGCTGACTGCAAGCGCCTCTAAACATCTCAGTCTTCTCATCCGAAACGAAAACGCAGTAGTCGGGCACCATGGCCGGCCGCTGCTCCCAATCGGACGGAAGAAGACCCAGGCGCGACATGAATTTATTCAGATCTGATACCAGAAGCATCGTGTCGAGGTACGGAATCTCTCTAGCCGGTCCTTGTCCCATCGAGGTCGCGATCCAAAGCGAGTACTCTGAGTTTTTATGCACGAACTGCATCAGCTGCCCGATGAAGTTGTCGGCTTGATCCATGGCGAACTCGATCTCTTTGTTGAACTGCGCACTCCAATCCGGTCGCTGCTCACAGCCTGCGAAATCTTCCGGAAAGTTGGAAGCCCAAAAACGGTGCATGTTGGATGCCACATGGTTGGTGAAGAAAGTGGTGAAGTCCGGCTTCCGTGTTTTCAGCAAGTGCATGTACGCATCGAATGCGAGGATGCTCTGAAAAACTCTGCGGCGGCACAACTTCGTGTTATCTAACCTCTCAGCAATCAATTGCTGGATGGTTTGCCACACGGTGCGCAAGCTGATCCCTAGCGCCGGCAGTTGCAGCGCCAGCTCGAGAGCTAACTTTTTCGGAATGCCGGCCGAAACGTTGCGCGCCGACTCTCGCGACATGACGAGGTTGAGTTCTTGGAAGGTGCGCAACACATCGGGATGCGTGTCACTCTCTTTGGCAAAAACATCGGGCACGTAGAAGGGATAGTTGTTTAGTTCAGCGGGCAAAGGAAATGTATGGAGAGAACCAAAGATGCCGCACTTCACGCCTTTTGCTGCCAGCATTTGCCAGACTGGCGGATATTTTTTGTCGGCGTTCTGCAAATCTTGTCCAAGAAAGGAGATGCCGTGATGACTGTCGAACACACCGCGGTGGACGCTCGGCCAAGTCACCCATGGCGACAGAATCGCATCTTCATTGAGTGTTCGATACTGCTCGCTCTTTGCGGCGACCAAAGCCAGGTTAGAGTGCGGATGATTACCGATGTACCAATCCAAAATTTTGTATGGCACTTCGTTGAGTTCGAACAAAATCACTTTGGTTTTCATTGATCCGACGCCGACTCCCGAAGAAGGTAATGCATCAGTACGGTGCGCCGAATTTTGTGGCAGCCCGCACCCATGCCGATAGCCGTACAATTATATGACGAAGGAAGCGTCGCCACTTGAATGCATCGTTGGTTATTTTTAACGATTGGCGGCGAGCACGGAGCGATACACGTCGAGAATACGCACACTCATGCCTATTGCATTGAACTGCTGTTCTACTGCGGTTCTCGCGCCTCTTATAATGGACTCCGCTGACTTGTTATCGCTCAGTAAATGTTGCAATTTGTATGACAAATCCGCACTGTCCTTCGGCGTGAACAGTAAGCCTGTCTTTTTGTTCTCGATCAACTCTAGCGGCCCGCCGGCGGCGGCGGCAATGACCGGGGTTTTTAAATACATCGCCTCCAAAATCACCAAACCCAGTGGCTCGCAGAAGCTAGGAAGGACGAAAACATCAGCAGCTTCAATTATCGATCCGACGTCCTCTTGAAAACCAGCCAGGCGCACGAACTGAGTCAACCCCAGCGTCTCGATCAGAGATTGAAGCCGATCCCTCTCTTTACCCTCACCGGCGATTAAGCAAAATATGTCAGGCATTCTGTGGCGCAGAAGTTTTATGGCTTCGATCAAAGTTTCGACGCTTTTCTCGGGATCCAGTCTAGCCGCACAAACGATGAAGCGGACGTCAGCAGGTATCGAGAATTCAGCTCTGATATCGCTGGCAGATCGACCGCCTGATTTTGCGGGGAAGATCCCGTTGTGTATTACGTGTGTAGGAACGTTGGGCGCACGATCGCTGCATGCTTGTGCCACCGCATGTGATATCGCAATGAAGCAGGCGGTCCTGTTTGCCGCCCATGAGTGAATCGATCTGGTCAGCATGCCCGAAAGACCTTTTCGCTTGGTGCGCGCCGGCGCAAGAAAGTGATGCGTCGACACGCATTGCCCTCGACCGGCAAGCGCAATGGCTGCTGTTGCGATTATGTGGCTCACCCCATTGTGGGCGTGAATCAAGTCAACTTCCCCTTGCGCAAGCGCACGTCGGATGATGCCAAGCATGCGAGGGAGATAATTCTTCTTAGGCGCGCAGTACGTATGAATTTCCAGTTTAGCAGCGCCTTTAGCCAGGGCTGAGATTGTCGGACAACCTACTGCGACCGGCGTACCTAACTCCTTTAACCCTCGCGCCAAATCAAGCATGTGGCGCTCCGTGCCGGCTAAAACCGGTGAGTCGCTAAGCAGCAGTACTCGGGGGAACGTTTGCCCTTTGATGACATTCGTTTGTTGGCTCTGCATCTGCATTTTGTATCACCAGTTTACAGAAATCAGCGAGCCGTGGTGGTGGCACGAATCGTCTCACATGAGCGTGACAAGGTATCATGGCAGCGATTGTATGACGCGGTAGCGAGTTCGGCGGCCGACTGTGAGACCGCAATGGGCAGCGGTCTTGCTTTGCTTTGTATTTTCTTGCTTTTGATCAGATCGGTGCCATCGCCCATGCCCCACTGTCCGCTGCCGCGGTGAAGTGCGTACGCCTCCTGCAGTGGGTGAGTGAGCCCGAGCCATTGTTCAAGTGCGGAAAAGGACTCCTCTGTGTGATTGACCAGGTCTTCGTATGTGACGAGAAGACTTTGCCCCGGCCGGACTGCAGAGGACATACCCTCGAGGCGCGCCAGGCGTTCTGTCAGATACGTCAGACATCCATTTTCTGTGGTGGTATCAAATAACGGATCATGAAGAGAGTTCAGATCTCTCAAGCTTTGCATGGTGCGAATTGGATCCCGTAGAAGAAAAAGCGAATAGACGTCTTCACGGGACAGAAGCGAGAAATCATTGAGAAAACTGTTATGCAAAACCTTATCCAGCGCGTATTTATGAGGTAAGGACGTTTTGCGAAAGAAGTAGGCTAGCTCAGGCAACAGATTTTCTAGGTCTGCGGCGGTTTTATAATGTAGATGAGTCTCGCCATAACCGATTATGGCGGGATTGGAGTTGAGCAGGTGCAACAGCAGAGTTGATCCCGACCTCATATGCCCCAAAATCAGCAGGTATTTGGGCTTGCCACCATTCAGCTTTAAAGCGGTGCCATATCCCTTTCTCAGGACTTGCTGATAGCCGGTCTTAAACGACTTTGCCAGCCCAGGACTGCTCCGTTTGAGCAGAGATTTTGCCTGATCTGCGATCTGACGCACAGCGCTCAAAGTCCCCTGCTCTCCAGTGTTGTCACCAACTCTGAACCAGCCGCAATAAGCTCATTGGCGTTGGTGCTTCTGCTCGATACTAAATGCGGGGGCGGCTGAATGTGCCAATTAAAGTTCGTGAAGATGACGCCATGCTCGACGGCGGATCCGTCGGCGGCATATTTGAATGTCAATGTTGGTGAGACATCGAAAACACAGGCGACAGATTGACTATCGACGGTTTCGTTGGGGGTGAAAAGCCTCACCGACACCCGGTAAGTGCCAGGCTTGAGCCAGAGCGAATCGATTTCCAGTTTACCCTCTATCACGTCGTTATTGTCGGCGAGCCAGCAGCCGGTCAAGCGGGAATCGCATTGAGCGACAACGACGCCGCGCTCATTGGAAATGTAAGCACATAGAGCCATGCTGCCAGCCCCAACGTCACTTTTCTTGCGAATGCGGAAAGCAAACTCTTTCTTTTCGTCACCGTCAAAGAGCGGTTTTACGGGCGAGAACTCTTCGATTCTGAATTGACCCGATCCGTCTCGTGACGTAAAAGAGTCCAAACGTTGTGAAGATTGCTCTTTAAGCAATCTGATGTATTTGTCCAGTGCCGGCGATACATCGCCTGAATAGACTACTTGTCCAGCCGACAAAACGATGCCGCGTGTGCACAGCGTGGAGATGGAGTGGAGATTGTGACTGACGAGAAGCACGGTTCGTCCGTCTCCGGATACATCTTTGATTTTGCCCAAACACTTCTTTTGAAACTCCATATCTCCCACCGCCAGCACTTCATCCACGAGAAGAATCTCTGAACGCAGGTGCGCAGCTACAGCGAATGCCAGACGAACGTACATGCCGCTGCTGTATCGCTTCACAGGAGTTTCGAGAAACTGATCGATGCCGGCGAAGTCTACAATGGCATCGAAACACGATTTGATTTCGCCGCGGCTCATGCCCAGGAGCGCCCCGCTGAGAAAAATGTTCTCTCGTCCGGTCAGCTCAGGATGAAAACCGGAGCCCACTTCCAATAAGCTTCCTACTCGACCGTACAGGTACGCTTCGCCTTCGGTGGGATCGGTAATCTTGCTTAGTATCTTTAGTAAGGTACTTTTGCCAGCTCCGTTTTTGCCTATCAGTCCGACAATCTCTCCCTGCTCAATCTCGACATTGATATCGCGCAACGCCCAGAACTCATCACGCTTGTAGTTCTTCAGCGGGTCTTTGGCAAACTGAATCAGTTGTTCAGCCAGCGTTGTAGGACGGTTGTTCGACTTCGAGATGCGATAACACTTCGAAAGTGAGTGAACGGAAATAGCTAATTTGCTAGATGACATCAGCGAAGTTGCGCTCCATGCGTGCGAAAAAGATTGCTCCGGCGATGAATGCAATAATCGTCGCCGCCACAGCGTAAAGCGCCAAACCCATATCCGCTGGCTGACCAGTAACGGTGTTGCGGAAGACTTCGATCAATCCAGCTAACGGATTGATTTTATACATAACCGCAATCGGTTTGGGCACGTTAAGGACGGCTTGCTTGAGCGTATACGCGACGGGGCTGGCGTACATCAAAAACTGCAGCGCCACCGGCAAGAGGTATTGGACATCTCGATAAGAGACCATCAAGGCGCTGGCGAAAAGGCCTACACCAAGACCGAGGGCGATGCTTACGAAGCACCAGATTGGCGCAGCAAAAACGAGTGGTGTTAGTGGTATGCCGTTCATGACGAGCATGATCAAAAGCATTGCATAACCGATAAAGAAGTCGATAGCTGCACCGGCGCCGGCGGAAAATGGTAAGACCAGTCTGGGGAAATAAACTTTTGAGATCAGCTGTGCGTTTTGCAGCACGGCTGCACTCGCTCGCGTGACGCTAGTATTGAATGCGTTCCAGCACAAAAGTCCCGAGTAGGAGAGAACGAAGTAGGGCACTCCAGCCGGTGCTGGGATGCCCGCGACTTTATGAAAGACGACGCTGAAAATCGCTGCGCCCATTAACGGCTGCAGGAGAATCCACAGAACTCCGAGTGCCGTCTGGCGATAGCGGAGCTTTAAATCCTTCTCGACCAGAGCTACGGTCAGATCCTTATAGTCCCAGAGCTCTTGCGGGGACAAGGTATGCCACGGCGAGCGTCGCTTAATTACTGAAACAGCTTGCAATTGGATGGTGCCGCAAAATGAGTGAGATGCTTTCCAAGGATCTCATAGTCTATGTAAGCAAATCCTTGAGCACTCTTAATGTCGTCGGACGGATCAACGTCACCGCTTACGCTGAAGCCGGCGCGTTGAAAATTGGCTTGGCTGGCGCTACTCTTTAAGCGATGAACAAAGCAATAAAGCCCAGCCAGGAATCAGCCATTCGAGCGATCGCATTTTACTTGCCCCAATACCATGAAGTGCAGGAAAACAGCCTCTGGTGGGGAGAAGGGTTTACCGATTGGGTGAATGTGAAGAAAGCTCGTGCGCGATTGCCCGGACATTACCAGCCACACATTCCCACCGAGCTTGGATATTACGATCTGACAGATGCGTCAGTTCGGGGCAAACAGGCTGCCATGGCTGAACGGTACGGAATTTACGGGTTTTGTTATTACCACTACTGGTTTAACGGCAAGCGGCTTCTGGAGAAGCCGATCAACGCGGTGCTCGCGAGCGGCTCGCCTGATTTTCCTTTCTGCTTTTGCTGGGCTAACGAAAACTGGACACGTAATTGGGACGGACTGGAGAAGGAGATTTTACTGGCGCAAATCTATTCGGCTGAAGACGACGCGGACCATATTAGGGCGTTAATACCTCAGTTCAAAGATCCGCGTTACATTAAAGTGGACAACAAACCCCTCTTTCTCGTCTATCATACCGAGCGCCTTCCGGATCCGCGCAAGACCGCGCAGATATGGCGATCTGAAGCTCGCCGCGCTGGTATCGAGGATCTGTACCTGGTGCGTGTCGAGAGCGTTCACAGCGAGCCGCTCGACCCCGCCTCTATCGGATTCGATGCAGCAGCTGAGTTTGCGCCAGATATGAAGATCCTGGGCCGTTCGATTCTGCAACGCAAACGTTATGCTCCGTTAAGAAGAATCGGTGCGGTGCCGAAAGTCTTTGTCCAGCACTGGTGGCGGCACTACCGCACCTTGGTCGAGAAGATGGTAAACAAAGCCAGGCCGCCTTACAAACGATTTTTCGGCGTCTGCCCTTCGTGGGACAATACCGCCCGCCGCGAGATTGGTGCCACCGTATTTCTCGGTTCCACCCCCGAGCTCTATCGAAAATGGTTAGAAGTTGTAGTTAAGCGAACGCTTCAAACCTTTAAAGGTGACGAACGACTCATCTTCATAAACGCATGGAATGAATGGGCTGAGGGTTGTCATTTGGAGCCCGACGAAAAGTTCGGCACTCAATATCTAGAAGCGACGAGTGCCGCTCTTTCAAATGCGCAGTTGGAAGCGGTGCGCAATCGCGAGTGAAGCTCGACGTGACGTAAATGTCCTCTCATACGACGCCCGGCCGAACTCGTCTGCCTGTGCCGTATAATTCTCAAGTGCTCAGAGATTCAACTTGATGCCTGACCATTCACCTGCGATCACTATCGTAGTACTCAATTGGAATGGATGGAAAGACACGCGCGAATGTCTTGCCACTCTGCGTCAGGTCACCTATGCGAATTTCTCCGTCTTGCTGGTGGATAACGGCTCTTCGGACGGTTCGATCGACTTTGCTCGTGAGCAGTTTCCCGAAGTAGAGATCATCGCCACCGGAAAAAATCTCGGCTTTGCCGAGGGCAGCAATGTTGGGATCAAGCGAGGATTGGAGTCCGGCGCGGAATACATAATGTTGTTGAACAACGACACTCTCCTGTCGCCTGGTTTTATCGACCCGCTGTTGGAAGCACTCCAGCAAGGTTGCGATGTGGTTTCACCGCTCATTTTCTACGCCTCCGATCCAAAGGTCGTCTGGTTCGGCGGCTCGAAAATCGATTGGTTGCGGGGCTGGCCATATCACGCTCCCGCCAACGTCGAGGACACCGGACAGTTCGCATCGATTACTGATCTCGAGTACGTCAGCGGTTGCTGCCTGACGGCGTCGGCTGCTACATGGCGTCAGGTCGGGCTTCTGGATGAAAGGTATTTCGCCTATTTCGAAGATGCTGACTGGTCTGTTCGTGCCATTCGGCTTGGTCTGCGCACCGCGCTGGTGCCAGCATCTCGTATCTGGCATAAAGTTTCGCAAGCACCGATGATGAGACCGGTGGGCGCATTTTTATTCGTGCGCAACGGACTGCTCTTCATTCGCAAACAAGTAAAACTGAAGCGCGGACAGGTCTACTATCGCTTTATCCTCGACTGGGTTGTGAAGCCAATCTATCGCGAGATTAAGAGAAACGATTTTTCTCCGGCTCTCGCCTCTGCGAGATGGCGAGGAATATTAGCTCACTTGCGCGGCTCTTATGGCACTCCTTACGCCTAACTACTATCAGCATCCATTGGCATTAATATTCGATCAAGGACTGGCAGTAGGAGTGCGCGATAATAGCCTGCTGCCTTTCTGCGAGCCAGTCCGGCAGCAATCTCTCTTGCACTCAGTTGAATAATGACCGAAATCGTTACCTCCGGTATACACGCGAACGCGTTCGGCGCGCAATTGTCTTCGCCGATGGACGTGACCGCTCTGTGCTCGGACGAGCAATTGAAAACACTGTTGAAAAATGGAGATGCACATTTTTGGGGTGCTCTCAAACGACGTTCAGAAACGGCTTCTGATTTTACCGAGGCTTTCTTCCTCTCTAACCTGAGAAAGAAGGGGTTGGCGATGCGCGGCGCGCCGGCACTACAGACGACACCGCTTCGCATAGCGATGATTGGCTCATACAGCTTTTATCCGCTGCGAGAAATTTTCGAACATATGCTCTTTGCCCTTGGAATTTCGTGCGATCTGTGGGTTGGTGAATTCGACAATTACATGCAGGAGATTCTCGATGGGGAGAGCAGGCTTTACGCTTTTGCACCGGATGTGGTGATTGTCTGGCCTGGTGACCAAAGGTTTGTTTTTGACGGCAACCTGTCTTCTGCGCGCGCGGACGTGGTCGCTCACGCTAACGAGTCGGCAGCCCAAATCCACCGTATCTGCAATATGCTGCACGAAAAATCGAAGGCTGAAGTCATTCTCACTAACTTCATGCTGCCCGGACAGTTCGACCCGGGTCCTCTTAGAACCCGTGCCGCGGGCTCGGATTGGTCGTACAAGAAAATGCTCAACCTGGAGTTGGGACTCTGCGCGCCACCGTTTGTGCACATATGCGACCTGGAATTTCTCGCTTATCGTCGCGGCGCTCACGCAGCAAGCGACCTGCGGGGTTGGTTTCAAAGCAAACAGCCTTGCTCACCTGACTTAGCGACCGATATCTCGAGAGAGTTTGCTCATCTCTGTGCCAATCTGAAGAGCGCTCATAAGAAGGTGCTGGTCATGGATCTAGACAACACTCTCTGGGGTGGGGTGATCGGTGACGACGGACTCCGTGGCATCGAAATTGGTGACACCTCTGCGCTCGGCCAGAGCTTTAAGGCATTTCAAAAATACATTCTGGCTTTGTCTCAACGTGGCATTCTCTTGGCGGTCTGCAGTAAAAACGACGAAGAGAGAGCGATGGAGCCGTTTGACAGCCATCCTGAGATGGTCTTGCGTCGGGAGCACATTGTTAACTTCAAAGCGAACTGGCGTCCCAAGTCTGACAATATCCGCCAGATCGCTGCTGAACTGTCCCTCGGTCTGCAACACTTTGTTTTCGTCGATGACAATCCGGCCGAAATTGAGATCGTCAATCAGTTCCTCCCGGAAGTGACAACTATTCTTCTAGGCGATGACCCTGCATTTTACGTGCAACAGCTGGCAGACTCAAGGCTTTTCGAGCCCAAGCAGATAACGGAAGAAGATTATTTGAGAACGCAGCAATATCGTGCGCAGGGTGAGCGACAGTTGGTGCTCGAGTCGAGCACCAACATGAGCGAGTATCTGCGCTCACTGAACATGGTCATCTCCTTTGACGAGTTCGGACCGCTAAACCAAGCCCGTATCGCCCAGTTGATCGGCAAGAGTAACCAATTCAATCTGACGACTCATCGACGGAGCGAAGGCGATATTGCGTCGTTGATAGACGATCCACAATATGTCGGATTTTCCGCACGTCTTTCAGATCGTTTCGGCGATCACGGACTGATCTCGGTTTTCATCGGACGGTTCGTTGACCTGTTTGACGCGCCGACGCTGGAGATCGATACGCTTCTGATGAGCTGTCGTGTCCTCAACCGTCAGGTCGAGCACGAAGTGATGAACGAGATTGTTCGTATTGCCAAGTCTCGAGCCTGTCATCGAGTTCTCGGAGTCTATAAACCGAGCCCTCAAAATTCAATGGTGGCGAACTTCTATCCCTCTATGGGTTTCATTCCGCTGGAAGGTTCTCATTACAAACTGAACCCCAACGAGTTCGAGCCATTTCTGACACCATTGGAAATCTCCCGGAGATCGCATGAGCCAAGCTGAAATTATCTCTCGCCTGCAGCCGATTTTCGACAACGTGTTTTTGGAGTCGGTCGTCTTAACACCGCAACTGAGTGCGGCCGATGTGTCCGAATGGGATTCTCTCATGCACATCTCATTGGTGATCGCTGTAGAAAAAGCCTTCAACATCAAGTTTCGCGTCGGTGAGGTTGAGGGTACCCGCAACGTTGGCGAGTTTGCCGACCTGATTGCTCGGAGGCTGTCTGGTTCATAATAAATGCATGCCATGACACCGGCTTTTAAATCAACTCGAAGTTGCGCCGCATTTGGTTTATTGGTTCTTCTGCTTCTTCTATTGCCTTTGCTTCTGCCGAACGGAGAAGAAGCGAGAAAGCGGATGTACGCGGATGCAAGCGATACTACTGGCGACTGGTCGTACATGCGACACGAAATCTTCGATGAAAAAACTCCAGTCGATATCCTTTTCGTGGGCAACTCGATGTTGTGGGCCGCGATTGATGGACCGTTAATGCAGGAGCAGTTGAGCCAAAGCCTGGGGCGCCCGGCCGTTGTAGCAGTGTGTGGCACGAAATGGTCGGGAGCTGATTTAACATATATGATCGTTCGCGATTTTCTGGCGCATCGGCGCGTCGGTATGATCGTCACCAGCATGCCTACATCCTGGCAGGACAATAACGAGCCCCACATTCAATCGTATCGCTGGCTCGCCGCCGGCGACGCCGAGATGATGTACGGCAATGGTCCGGCTGCGCAAGCGGTCAAATACGGAGAACTCGTTCTCGGGGCACCACGTCGACTGGAAGGATTGTTGGTTCCGGCGCGGCCATCCGATGCTTCGATAGAGCATGCTACCTGGTGCTTTACTCAAGCCGTCTCTGACAGAATCGAGCCCATCTGCACTCTCATGCCGCCACAGGCGGTCTGTGCCACGAACTCACAATCGGTTAAGTTCACTCAGCAGGTACTGCCTCCGTATCAACAACATTATTTTGAATCACTTCGTAATTTGCTGATACAGAAAAGTATTCCATTGACGGTGATCCACATTCCCTGGAAGAGTGAAGCTCGAGAAGCTACAGCGGAAGAGCGGTTCAATTGGGTTGAATTTTTCGGCAAACAGAGCGCCTTACTGGCGATGGCACCGAGCCAGCTGTTCCACGGCGTTAGTGATCAACAGTTGGAGCGCATCTATTACGACGATGGATGCAATTGCGTTCATTTTTCGGGCACTGGGCGGAATTTTTTTAGCAATGCCATAGCGCCCCCAATAATCGAGGAGTTCAAGCGACATGCGAATCACAGCTAGAACCGCTGTCTATGTATTCACCATGGCGGTGTCTGTCCTGGCGCTAGGGTTGTTCGCGCTCGTGCCTCAATCTTCGTTGCAGCCCGGCGTTGTGTATCAAGGATTTTAGAGATGGATCAACTGCCACTGCAACCGATCTTACTTTTCGCACTCTATGTTTTGATTGCGCGTTGCAGTTTGATACGAGGGAGAACGCAGTGGCGCAGCAGAGCTTTTGCTCTGACTAATCTGGTCTTTGTGGCAGCCCTGTTTTATCAGGTGCACGCAGGCGCTATCCGTTATGCCGCTTATTTGGGCATCGTGGTGATATCGTACGTCGCAATGCGCCTTGTTGCCAAAGCTAAAGGAGCCCTACCATGGGTCGCGTTCAGCGTACCGATTCTCGCCCTGGTCCTCATTCGTTATGTCCCCGCTTTGTGGTGGCCGATGGACAAACTGTTCGTTGGAACGCACGGCACAACGGGAGCTGCCTACTTCATCGGTATCTCCTATATGGCGTTCCGCCTCAGCTATCTGGTTTGGGAAGTGGGCAACGATTCCGTGCCGATGCCGACCTTGAGCGAATATCTTGGCTTTGCTTTCTTTGTCCCTACCATGGTAGTCGGACCAATCAACCGCTTCAAAACACATCGTGAATTTCTCTACGGCGTCAACCGTGAGGCTACTCCCGTCAGGCGCTCGCTCTTGCGCATACTGATCGGCGCCGTCAAGTTTCAGTTCGCCGCCACGCTCTGCAATCAACTCGCTTACCAGGGGCTTCTCCTCGATTTGCACCGCCATAGTCCAGTCGAGCTAGGGATCGCGGCAGTGGCGTACTACCTCTATCTGTATCTAAACTTCTCTGGTTTTTGTGACATTGCAATTGGCGCCGCCGGATTAATCGGCGTGCACGTTCGCGAGAATTTCGACAACCCATTCGCCGCCCGAAATGTGAAGGACTTCTGGAACCGTTGGCATATCACACTGTCAGAGTACGTGCGAGATGTGGTCTTCGCGCCGCTCTCACGTACCTTGATAATTAAACTTGGTCCGCAGTCGGCCAATCATGCGATCGCTTGCGCGATCTTTGTCGCGTTTGTCCTCGTCGGTGCGTGGCATGGCTGGGGCTGGCACTTTGTTCTTTTTGGTGTCCTGCACGCATTCGGTGTGATTGTTAACCATTACTATGGCACCTGGCTCAAGAAAAGACTGGGGACCGCCGGACTTAAAGCATATAATGCCAACCCGTATATCACTGCCGCTGCAACGATGACTACTTTTCTCTTCGTCACTGCTACTTTCTTCGTCTTCGCTAATGACACATCCGATATGAAGCAGATCTTCCATGCAATTATCTGACGCGGCCTCGTGCGCAAATCATTATTCGTTCGAGGAGATAACTGATGGACTCAAGGTGCAGCAGGCATATCGCATAACGGATGAGCTCTTCTCGGCTTTTGCACAACTGTTCGGCGATTACAGTCCCATTCACGTTGACGCTGAGTATGCCAGGCAAGCAGGATTTGACGGTCGTGTGGTGCACGGCGCCATACTCAACGGAGTGCTCTCTCATTTCTGCGGCATGATCTTCCCCGGACGCGCCAGTCACCTTCTCTCCGTCGATTTGCGATATCTCAAACCGACATACGTTGGTGAGGAAATCGAACTCCGCGTCACCGTCGCCCAGAAAGTGGAGAGTCTGAAAGCAATCGTGCTGAAAGTAGAATTTTTCAACATCACGCGCGAAATGACCGTGTGCAATGGCCGAGTTCAGGTGGCACTGCGAAATGAGTAAGAGAATCGCCATCATCTCCGGTGCCACAAAAGGGTTGGGAAGAGCGCTGGCTCTGGATGCTGCCGAACGCGACTATCACGTCATCGGTATCTTCCGCTCTGACACATCTTCGGCCGCACTTCTCGACAAGAAGTTCGCAGACAACGGTTGGTCGGGCCAGTTCATCTGTCATGACCTCACGACTTCTGCTCCCAGCCTTGACCTGCGTGATGATGCCGAGATATTGGTTGTAAATAATGCAATCTCGTCGTTTCAACCGAAGCCGATACACCTGTTGTGCCAACAAGAGCTCCTCGATCTGTTCAATAGTGCGGTGATCGGCGCTTTCCATCTCTCTCAAGCTGTGATTCGTCGGATGGTCAAGGCTAAAAGCGGGACGATCATAAACGTTCTCAGTGGGGTGGTCTCAGAGAGACCGCCCAAAGGTTTTGCCGCTTACGCGGCAGCCAAGTTTGGGTTGCTGGGATTGACCAGGGCGATGGCCATTGAGTACGAACAACACGCAATCAGAGTTATTTCTGTGAGCCCACCTTTTATGAATACCCCTCTGACACAGTCATGGGGTGAGCATTGGCAATCAATCATGCAACGAGAGGGAGCGCGCTCCCCGGCAGAGATTGCTAAGAAAATCCTAGAGCTGGCGGATGGAGCCAGCACGGCGGAGTCTGGGCACCATTATGAGCTCGACCAGAGTCCGTTCGATAGCCTATTTAAACCGTTAAACTAGAGCGCGCTTTGTCGTCATTCCTGGCCGCCAATTGATGGTAGAGTTCGACGGTGCGAGTAGCGCATTTTTGCCAGGAGAAGAGCTGCGCACGCTCTAATCCTCTGGCTACGCATATCTCGCGCACATTACTGTCGACTGTCATCGTGGCAAGCGCTTCTGCCATCATCTCGATGTCGAGCGGATCAAAGAAGACGGCCGCGTCCCCAACCACTTCCGGAAGCGATGCCGCGTTCGAGCAGACCACCGGTACGCCGCAAGCCATCGCTTCCAAGGGCGGTAAGCCAAAACCTTCGTAGGTAGATGGAAACGCCAGCGCTTTGCTGGCCTGCAGCAGTCGAACCAGATCGGTTTTTTCGAGATAGCCCGGAAATATCACATCGTCTCTGTGTTTCAGCTTGTTCCACGTTGCCTCGACTTGAGGCGATAACTTAACCGCTCCGGCGACGACTAATTTGTCGGCAAAATTGTATTTTGTTTTTGCCAGATCGAAAGCTTGAAGCAGGCGCGGCAGGTTTTTGCGGGGAGCCTGCCCTCCGGCAAAACAGAGATAATTTTTCTCGATCAATCCGAGCCGACTTAAAATGGACATAGCGGCAGTGCGGTCTGTTGCTTGCGGGAGACGAAATATGTCGTGTTCTACGCCATTGGGGATGACGACAATCTTGTCGCGAGGCACATCGATGAGATTGACGATCTCGCGAGCGGAAAATTCAGAGATGGTTGTGATCAGATCGGCCCGTTTAGCGAGACTCGCTATTGTCTTGAGCTCAAAGCCCCAGCAGGCGGCAGCCGTTGATGCATCTGTTAAAGCCGACGCATCTTGCAGTGTGAAAATTATATTTTTCGTATTGAGAGGGAGCTGCCGGATGCCAATTGCATGAACTATATCCGTCTGTCCAAAAACCATCTGGGACGTGAGCAGCTCATTTTTAAAGAGCTCGTGCAAAAAGAGATCGGGAAGCGGTGTCAACTTGGTCTTCACCCCTGTCGCACTGATGATAGTGCGAGCACGCTCGTAGTGAGCTCTTAGATTGCGCCAACCGGAAGTATGAATCAGGTACTGATCGCCGCCTTGATTCGAGAGAAGCGCCCGCAAAAGATGTTCCACGTAAAGCATGCCCCCGTGCGGAGTCAGCTGCAGTCTCGGAATGCTCACAGTTATGCGCATGTGTTCTTGCCCACCGAATCATAGAGATCAGCATACTGTTGCATGACAGATTGCCACGAGTAATTTTTTGCTTTCTGCTCAGCACACTTGCCCATCTCTTGCACCAGTTCAGGATGGTTGAGCAACTCCCTGATCGACACAGTCAGTGCGTCGACGTCGGTTGTGTCGATTAGCCGTCCTTCGTTGTTCGAAATAAAATCTCGCGTGCCACCATTATTGGTCGCAATCACGGCCTTACCCAAGCTCATCGCTTCCAGGCATACCAGTCCGAAAGACTCTCTGGGCGATGGATTGATGAGAAATTCGCATCCCCTATATAGGGCGACTAAACTTTCGTTGCGCACCGTACCAACTAAGTGCACCCGATCATTTATTTTGTGCTCAATTGCAAATTCGTTCAGCGCTTGCAACTCTGGTCCATCACCGGCGATGACCAGGTCCAGATCGCTAAAGTCTTCATGCAAGCGGACAAAGGCTTCCAACAAACGTCGCACGCCCTTATTTTCGACGAGCCTGCCGACAGTTAGGATGTATTTGCGCCCCCGCGGTACAGTTGTGCTGCCTGGCATCGCCGACAGCATCTCTTGATCGACCCCATTGCCTATCACCGTTGCTTCGGGCAAAGAAATCGAGAATTTCTCTTCTGCGTCATCGATCACCATGCGGCTGCAGCCAGTTATTCGATCGCACACCGGCAAGAGATGGGAGAGCGACCAGCGGGCGAAAGCAGAGCGATCGTACATGGACTTGCTGTCGGCGAAAGTTTCGCCGTGCAAGCTCAGCACAACCGGGACTTTGAGAATCGTCTTTGCTAAAAGAGCGTACAGGGTGTTGGTGCTCGCGCAAATGACGTGCAAAATGACAGGGGAAGAATGTTTTAGCAATGCAGCCAGTTGAATGAATGTGTTGATCCCTTGCCAAAAGTCGAGCAAGCTTGTGACATTGCGGCTGGGAAATCTAAACTTAAACCGATGCACCGGTAAGCCGTCGACAAACTCGAACTCGGGCAAATCTTCGGGAAAGCGATTCGTGACCACGACCACGTCATAACCCATCTGCTGCAATTTCTTGCCCATCGTCAGTGTCACCGTCTCCACGCCGCCCACATGCGGGTGGAAAGCGCTGGGAAACAAGGCGATGCTCATCCCGGATCGTGCTTGATAACCGGGCTGCGTCTGAGTAATTCCTGCCTGCTCGAAAAAGATGAGAACCTCACGATGACTTATTGAAAACGTGCCTTATATTAGGTTCTAGTACTCAAAACGAGAATGAAAAGAAGTAAATCATCAGCTTGCCATTAGCAGGGTCGCTTGCTATCGTTAGTCGCCTCGGTTCTTCCCTCGCGGCCGCAAAAATTCGAATGCTTAGTAATTTGACAGGTATAGGTCCACGTCCCGCGGCTGCTTTCGCTATTTTCGTCGTCCTCCTCTCTGCCGCACCGGCGCATGCTGAAAGTCAGTCTGAGAAGAACGACCTTATTAACCTCGAGCGGGGGCACAACTTTTACGGTTTTCGCCCGCGAAAGGGACCGTACGATCTGGATAAGCAGGGCTACAACGCTGCTGCAGAACAGGCTAGAAAGCGTGGACCGTTCGACAGCATGGGGTTTAGGAAAACTGCCGCCTTTGCGCATTCTGGCTTCTCCCTAGCAGGAGGAGGCTACGAGGAAGGCCATAAATCCAACACTCTGCACGGGGCAAAGTCTGAGAGCAAAGAGAGCGTGCTTGACAACAATCTGTTGGACAAGCCTATGTCATTCGAAGACTTGGACTCGTTGCACTCCAGAAATTTGGCCGCTCCTCCGTCATTGGCATTCAACGCTCTCAGCGGGCAACGGTTTTTCTACGATCACCCGTTTAAATCTAAGTGGAAACAGGGTTCATCAACTTCTGAGTTTCAAAGGCGACATGCTTCATATTCGCTTGATGCAGATCCACACCTTGAATCCAGCAAAATAGATAGCGTGAATATCCACCTGGGCTCCGATAACCCAGATACATTTTTCAAAGGCAATCTGAAATCTGCCCATCCAGACAACTTCTTCAAGTATCTGGATTTCGAAACCGATCAGTCAGTCAAGACGAAGAATGCGTGGGACCTTCGACAAAATGATCGACGCCAGCAAAATTCAAAGCGACCGACACAATCGCGAAGCGAATCATCTGAAGGTTCGGAGTCCGGCTCAGATGCGCCGTAAGCTTGAACTGTGCATCAGCGTAGTTGGCGGGGGCAAGCCCGAGCTCACCTGGGACTGTTTACGCTCTCTCGTCGAGAGCTTCTCTCGCCTTGATAGTGTAGAGATTCATTTCGTTGACAATGCGGCTCCCAGCGATTGGTTCGCGGGTATCGAAAAACTCTCACCGTTGATTCGAACACACCGCAACGATCAACGGCGTGGATTTGCCGCCAATCACAATGCCATTATGCAAAGCGTGGATGCTGAATATTACCTGCTTCTCAACGATGACACCATCGTCCACAAAAACTGCTGCGAAGAGTTGATGGCGGCAGCGAAAAGACATCCGCGTGTTGGGTTTTTCGGAGCGCGATTGTTTAACGGCGACGGGTCCAATCAAGACTCCGTCTACAGGTTTCCATCGCCTCGAAAAGCGTTGCTTGATGTTCTTCTTCTGTCGCGACTCTTCCGCGGCGTCGAAGCATTCGATGATTTTGCCAACTTTTCTTATGCCGAAGAGCGTTGCGTGGACTTCGTTAGCGGCGCGGCGATATTAGCGCGAGGCGAAATGTTAGCCGAGGTCGGATTCTTGGATGAACGCTACTTCATGTATAGCGAGGAGACCGATTGGTGCCTTCGTGCGCGCAAATTGGGGTGGCTTACGCTTTTTGTTCCGACTGCTGAGGTCGTGCACTTCGGTGGACAGAGCACTAGCGATATGCGCCCCGAGCGCTCTGTCGAATTTCTTCGCAGTCACGAGAAATTTATCTCTAAACATTTCGGATCCGGCGGACTGTTGTCCTATCGCTTTCTCAATCTGCTAAAGCACACTCCTCGCTTGGCTTTTGCCGTCATCTCCGGGCGGTCGCCCGAGCGCGTACGAACGGAAGGGGATTCAGTTCTTTGGTCCCTAAATTTGCTTAAACGTCCGGGGCTTTCCGAAGCAAATCAACCCGGATGCGACTGCACATCAAAAACGGCGAAAGAAGCAGTTCTCAAGTGACGGCCGGCGCCGGTGGAATTGCGTGAAATATCTTTCCTGTGGGCAAGTATCACACCTTGTATACTGGGCCGCTTGTGTCCGCATGATCTCATAGAGGACTACCTTGAGTAAGAACACTTATCAGTCACCAGTACTTACCGGGCGAGCAGGACGTATCGTGTTGCCACTGGCAGTTTTTGGCTGCGTCCTCTTAATAGGTGCCCTCTTTATCTGGCAGACTGACAAGATCTACAAGGCCAGCTGTCGCATTTGGGTTCAGGACCGATATGTTGATCCCACGGGTCGTGAACCAGGTCAGTTACCGCAGTCTCCTTTGGAAAGCAGCACCAATTTGCCGACCTTCTGTGAAGTGCTCGAGTCGGATGCAGTGCTCAACTATGCTTATCAGATCTTGAAGAAGGAGTTGCCTGCGGACAAACTTCCTCCTCGAGGAATGCTCAATGGGCTCGATGCAAAGGTAGCTAAAGACGCCAACATCATCACCGTCGAATTCAAATATTGGGACAAGACTGTCGCCGCTAAAGTAGTAGAGTGCGTCATCAAAGGTTTGATGGTGGAGAACTCGAGACAGATTGCTGAACCTCTCGAAGAGACGCGTGGACGTCTGCAAAAGCAGTTAGAGCTGGCCCAAGACGCCTTTGCCAAAGTGGAGCAAGATAAAAAAGAGTTTGAACAAAAAAATCTTTCGGTGAACTTTGATTCCGAGTCTGATGCGCTGGATGGGTTGCGCAGCTCTACTCAACAGAAATATGACGAGGCGCAAGATGAACTGAAGGCACTGCGCATTAAGATTGATTATCTGCAAAAACAGCTGGGCTTCGGTCCTGAAGATGTTATCGCCGTTGAAAAGATAACCAACGACGACGTTGTAAAAAACTTGAAACAGACCATAGCTGAGACTGAAGTCAAACTGATTGAGTTGCGCTCCAAGTTTCAAGACGAGCACCCACGAGTGAAGCGCTTGCGCGCCGTTTTAGATGATGCTCGCAAAGAAATGGAGAACCGTTATTCGGCGCTGATTGGTAAGGTCGACCCGAAGTTCGATGGCTTATCTCCTGATGATGCTGCTCAGCACGGCTTGCTCGAAGATATGATTCAGGCGCGCACGGAGGTAGTGCTCGGTGAGTCGAAGATCGAGTCATTGAAGGAGTCTCTCGACAAGTTGAGCGAGCAGATTTCAGCAATACCCGATAAGCAAGCAGCTTATGCTGATCTGACTCGAAAAGACGAGCTGGCCACTACTACACTGGCGGCTATCGAGTCAGAACTTGAGCGTATCCGACTGACTGAAGCTGTTTCGACCAGCAGCTCCAGAATGCAAGTAATCGACAGCGGTGAGAGCGTCGACGATTTGCGCGAAATTTATTGGCTTATCACTTTTGGGGCAGCGTCACTGTTAGCCGCTGCCACGGCAGTGTTGCAACACCTGATCGACCCGCGCATTCTCAATGCGGGCCATGTAAAAACCGGTGGTTACGGGTTGTTCTGGTTTATGCCGAAGACGGCGAACCCACAGGATCACTGTCGAGAACCAGCAGATCGCTTGCGGCTCACGATCAAGGGATGGCTACCATCTAGCAAGATCATCTGGGTGACAGGCGTTGACCGTGGTGACGGAAGTTCTCTTCTTGCTTACGCGTTAGCCGAAAGTTTTTCTGACTCAGGCGCCGATGTCGTGCTCGTCGATGCAAACGTGCAAAACCCGCGACTGCACATCAACTACGGTGAAAAGGCTGCCCCTGGACTGGTGCAATATTTGCAGGGCGAGGATACCTTGCAGAATGCGCTCAGATCGGTCAAGCCCAATCTTCACTTCCTGCCCGTTGGCAGTGTCAGTTCCAATCTGAGAGTTTTGGCTCATGCCAGTCTCTCCGAGCTACTGAACGAGCTCGCCCGTGACGCTGACGTGGTGATCGTAGACTCGCCGGCCTCTGGTCTACAAAAGTCCGGATTGATCATTCCTGACGTCAATCCCAACGTGTTGTTGACAGTTCGCATCGGACATTCCATGAAACGCTCACTGCAATCGGTGTTGGCACAGATGCCGCTTCTGCCGGTCTCTGAAGTCGCTATTATCCTTAACTGCGTCGCTCTGAAGAGCGCCGACAAGCTGTTGAGTCAAAGCACGAGCAGCGTAGCGTATCAGCCTGTCCAGTCGATGGCAGCAGCCTCGCCGGAGAATGACACCACCGCAGTGGCAACGTGGTAAGCACAGCATTTCAGGCAAATAATCCGTGCGTGGCTGAAAACGCTTATGCATGCGTGCTGCCTTATAAATGTTGTAACAGGTTCGATCTTTTATAGTTCGTTGAGGCTTGTATACTGTTCGCAGCTACTGTTGAGGTCTGCGCTTGCCCAAGTCTGAGATCAAAACGCTCGAAAGTCACTGGGAAGCGTGGGCACAAACCGATCCTCTGTTTGCGGTTTTGACCTGGCCAGATGCTCGTGGTGGTAAGTGGAATCAGGATGATTTCTTTCATACGGGCCTTCACGAAATTGAAGAGCTGATGGTCAATTTGCGCAAACTTGGCATTGAGGTCGAGAGGAATCGCGCCCTAGATTTCGGCTGCGGTGTGGGACGTCTCAGCCAGGCTTTGAGCCAGCAATTTCGAGCGGTTGTTGGAGTAGATATCTCATCTACGATGATCGCGCTCTCTAGACAGTTCGATCGCAGCGAGGGGCGCTGTACCTTCGTGCAAAACTGTGCGGAAGATCTGTCGGTGCTTGGAGAGAGTGGCTTCGATCTCGTTTATACCAATATCGTCTTACAACACATCTATCCGTCCGCCCAAAAACGATACATTGCGGAGTTTTTGCGCATCTTGAATCCTGGTGGAGTAGCGGTGTTTCAAATCCCTGAGCGACGGCTCGCTTATACCGTCTCAGACCTGATTGTTCCTATTCGCGATGCATTGCGATTTGTGGTTAATTTGATGTTCGGCAAGGTGGCTTGGCCGAAAATGGAGATGAACTGTTTGCCGGAGTCCGACGTGCGTCAGATCGTCGATGCCGCAGGCGCAAAATTGATTGCTACAGAAGAGATGGCTTGGGGCAGACCGGTCTGGCGATCGCTCAGATATTACGTCAAACGAGTTTGATCTAGCCCGATAATCAAATCTAAACGCGGGCTGCCACAGCAGCTTTTCTCGTTCTCCGCACCGGTTGAGAGCGCGATTGACCTTGCTGGTCCAACCATAACTTGACGAAGAACATCATGCCGACTCCGATCCAAACGTGAAAAGTGTGCCCTCTGGCCACCCAGAAGCAGTCCACCATGCCATGTGCGAATTTTGCAGCGACAATGGCTAACGCTGCCGCGTTGATGAACGCGATTGGAGAGTTGTTGTTGCGAATTACCTGGGCATTATCGATGCCCACTTTGATCGAGAGAGCGATCATCACTAACAGCGCAACTGCTCCCACGATACTCATCTGCATGAGGTCGAAGAAGAAAAGGCTGATCATGTCGTAATTGTAGTTTCCATTGTCATCGTAAAAACCGTTGCCCCAACCGGTCATCGAAAATGGATTCTGTACAAAACGATCCCACGCATCAGTCCACATGACGATACGTTCGTAGTTGGCGCTATGCTCCTCCACGCCCGTTACGTGCTCGGCTGCTTTTTCCGGCAGGAGCTTGTATGCAATCACTGATAGCAACAAGCCGGCAACGGCCAGTTTGATCAGCGTGGATTTCTTGGTTTTCACCGCCACCATGATCATAAAGCCGCCCACAGCCACTTCCAAAAGGGCGCCGCGCCCCTGCGTGGCAATGATGCCCAGGAGATTTATGGCTGTGATACTTAGAAAGGTTAGTTTGTTTGGCAGCTGTCGGTTGAACAAAGTGATAGTCGGACGTTTGCTCGTAAAAAGATGGGACAGAGAGATGATGGCTGCCGTCGCGCACAGCCCGGAAAGCTGATTTTTGTGCAGTCCTAGGAGATATACCGGTGTTTCGAATTTGCTGGAGAGAGCGGACAGCATTGATACCAGGGATAATAGTGTAGGCAACGGCAGGTACCACAGGAGCACCTTTTGCAGGTGCTCCACTTTGCGCAGACCGAAGCAACAGGCGTAGAAAGGAACCCAAATAAGCACGGTGCGCTGCACAATCTCTTTATAGTATGCGGGGCGATTGGTCACTACAAAGAAGGTGGCCACCCCAATCACGAAATAGATAATGGTAGCTATCACGGCTGGTTCTTTGAATAATCGCGCTGGTACCACGGGCAGGTCATCTCGCATGCGAAACAACACTGTCACTACAGCTGCCAGCACCAGCCCGACGGCGGTAATTGTAGGTGTGATACCGGAAGCAATCGCTCGGCCTGCCAAAACGGGGCCGGACAGGATCGGTGTCGCGGCCATGGCGATGATTACCATTATGGTGGGAAGGGCGTACATGATTATTGAGCCGGCGGCACCTCTTTGTCGATAGCCAGGTCGGCGGCTCCCGCGTCAAGCGGAGTATCACTGCCCAAACCAACTGCTTCTTTGCTGAGATTTGTTGCTTCTGAGACTCGTCCCATCGCTAACAACAGATCGGAGTAGTTGCGCAAAATTACAGCACGGTCCTTTTTGTGTCGAGCGGGACTTTGTTCGAGACATGACAGTGCTCGATTGAATAAGGACTGTGCTCTTCCGTAGTCGCCATGCGTCGAACAGAAGATCGCCAGGTTGTTCAGTCTGATTGCCAGTGAGTCTGGATTATGAGCAAAATGGTCGAGATTTTTGATTGTCTTTGCCACCAATTCGTCGAAGTCTGGAATAGAATCATTGCGCGCTACTAAGAGCTGGTGCGCAACGGATTTCTCTTCCGCAGTTCGCCCCTGGGCTTGGTAGAGGCTAGCCAGTCTCTGTAAGATGCGCATTTCGTACGTCCCGGCCAGATCCGGGCGGCAATCTATCAAGGTAAGTGCCTGCCTATAGGATGTTTCCGCCTCAAGATAGCGATTTTGAATTTGCATCAAAGTGCCGTAGTCTCCCAGCACATCAATGATCGTAATCGGCTTTGCCAGCTGCACGCTGATAAGCTGAGGAGGACGTTTGTTCAATACGGAAAGAAAGCGCTTGTTGTCTGAGGCAATTTCTATCTTGTCGGGATTTTGTTCCCATTCGGGCGTGCCGTCGGGCGGACGCAACACTCCCCACACTTTCGTGCCGAGATTATCAAGGACGGTCTTGTAGCACTCTTCCGCTTTGGGGTAATTCTGACTTTTCACATACACGTGAGCCAGATAGTAGTATGTACTGAGCGACTCATCCGATTTGATCGAAGCATCAAGCGCGGTTTTTAAGAGTGATTCCGATTCCGGATATGCTCCTTTCTGATACGCACCTTGCGCTGCCGTGTAATAAGAGCGCCAGAGTGCATCCTGCGCGTGCACAGGGCGCATCGTCACCATCGCTGCACATAGCAGTACCATAACTGTGATTAACGCGTTGTAGTTGGTGTGTTTCTCTCTGTTCTTCACGGCATCTGCTCCGGCTGTCTACTGTCTACTTCAGCAGTTTGAGTTGCGTTCTGGATGATTGTTGTTCGCAAAGTTTTCAGCTGCCGCGAATCAGGATGATCTCTCAAAGCTTGTTCGGCCGCATTCAGCGCTCCAGCAAGATCGTTCTGCGTAATCAAGCGGCGGCACTGGCTGAGGCAGTCCTCTTCCGAAGGGGTATGAACGGATATGAGTTTTGCATGCGTGTCTGTTGCAACCACCGACGGTGACTCCCTTTCTCTCTCTTGTTCGGCAGCCAGCCTGATGACGCTCACGGGCACATGTATCTCTTCACGGAGTTCGAGTTCTAGCTGGGTACCCTGTGCCAGTTGAACTGTCCGACCTTTTTTCACTATCGGATCGAGGACGCCCAGCCCGGAGCCTTCCCATGCTCCATTGACGGCGCCTTGAACATGCTTGCCGTTGTCGGCGAGCACTCCGCCGATTATCGCTCCGGCGCCGGTGCTGATGGCGATTGAAGTGCCGCCGGTGCCGATAGCGAGAGGGATGGCGATAAACGATGCCGCCATGAGGACGTTCCTTATTTGCCTCTTTCTTGTCACCGGCAGCTTTTCGGGGTGCACGCGCTTATCGGCTGTGGCAGGCGCCGTGTTGATGGGAAATGTTTTTCCGTTGACAGTGGCAGTGTAAAAACGCAAACAGAGTTTTGCGTCGGTCTTGGCGAATGTCGCGTTTTTTACCTCTTCGATAACACCATCCAGCTCGGTGCCTTCAGGAAGCCACGGCTTTCCTGAAGGAAGCCGTGATGATTTGACGACTGCTCGAACCGGATCTCCAGGTCCGCTGATCCTAGAGTTGAGCGGAGTGGCGAGCTCGACGATAGCGTTCGCCTGATCTAGCGCAACAGTCTTCTCTTCTTTTTTAGAAAACTCTTGCACTCGGAAATCGTTGAAAATTGCCACTTCGGAGCGGTCATTTTGGAGAAGACTCTTTAGATAGGCATCATCGGCCGTGCTTCTGGCCGCGCAAGGAGTGCCTGCCATAACGACGATCCCCGCCATCGTGCAGGTCCAATTGCAGACATCGGCAGCACTCGATTGCCACATCACTACTTGTTCACAACGCCGTTGATCAGAGTGTAGATCAAAGCCGAGCCTATGAGCGTAGGCAGCGATCGTCCGACTGAAGCACCGGCCATTTTCGCGTAAGACGTTTTGACCATGATTACGTCGCCGGCGCGCACCTTCTGACGGGCTTCGGAGTGGGGGTCTTTCAGAGCTTTCTTGGTTTTCATGCTGACCTTCTCCGTATAGATGGTGCCGTCTCGGTTAGTGCGAGCAAGAATTACGTAGCTCGTCACTGCTCCGGAGTTCCATCCGCCGGCTTTAGCAATGACTGAGAGGATGTCGTCATCCGAAGTCATCGAAAGGATTCCCGGATTTTTCACGGCGCCCATGACACGCACGTTTGTTGTTTTGAGCGAGAGCTTTCCCAAGTCTCCAGGATTGAAGTCCGCTCCGCCTTTGGGCACGTAAACCACATCGCCTGGCTGCAAAGTTATGTCTTCGCTCACATCACCGTCGATCATCAGCTTCCAAAGATCGACCTGAAATGTTTCTTTGGGGGCCAGACGGGTGACGCGGATGTGCCGCACGTCGGCGGTCTCTTTCAAACCACCGGAATTTTGAATAGCGGCTGACACGGTCAGGTTAGAACCACCGTATGTAGTGATACTGCCACCGCCTTCGTCGCTGGTGCCATCCGTTGAACCCTGATCGCCGGAGTTTGTGCCGCCATCTGAGCTCATCGAGTAAAACCCGGGGTGAGCTATATCGCCCAGCATGTATATACGAGTTGGCCTTTGCTTGGCCAAATTGACCATGATATGTGGATTGACATACCACTGTTTCGCTTTTGCATTCACTATCTCATTCATCTCACGCAGTGAATGACCGGCTGCTTCGATGACGCCGGTATAAGAGATGACAGTAGTGCCGTCCGGAAGAATCGGCGTCGTCGCGACTGCAGGCTTATCTTCCGTTGTGTCTGTGATGGAAAGTACGTCGCCTGGTCCGAGAATATACTCTTCGGTGACACCGGCGTGAATCTTGAAGAGGCGTTCTTGATCGGTTGATGGTGGTGGCGCCGTTTTGGCAGCCGTATCTATCACAGGAGAAATGCTCTGTAATTTGACGTTGGGATCTGGGTAGAGTGGCTGTTGTTCTGCTGCCAAGCAAATCTGCGCTGGAATGAGGGTGAAAGCAACAGCGATGATTGGGAGAAAATGGTGCCGAATGTGCATCGGACGTCCTTTTAACTAGTACGGTTACTGTCAAGCGAATGACAACAATACAACATTTTTCTGGTTTGTTCCCATGTCAAGAGGTTGGTTGTGTTTCCCTTTGGCGAACCAGCCCCGCTGTCTTTCTGTTCCGATGTTAGATTGTCTAAATTTAAGTCCTTGATAATTTGAATTGCTCGTGAATTGATTACGATAAATATTCGGTTCGAGGCACCTATCCTGCGATGGTAAACGTTCTTCAAGTTTCGACTTTCTTTGCCGAAGATGGTGGCGTAGAGAAGTCCGTCCACGATCTTAGCCATGGTTTGACCCGAAAAAACCACAGCGTCAGAGTATTGTGCACCACTAGCGGTGCCACTCGCAGAGAGAAGCACGGTCAGCTCTCTGTCACTGCAGTGGGAAGTCGCCTGCAGATCTCTCGTCGACCGTTGTCGCTCTCCTTTCCGACCGAGCTGGCTGCACAAGAGGCCGATATCGCTCATTACCATCTCCCTTGCCCTATGGCGGTCCTCGCTCACGTCGTGAGCCGCCCTCAAGCGACCGTGCAAGTCGCCACCTGGCACCATGATCTAGTGCGCCATCAAGTGTTCAATACTTTGATGCGGCCGTTGCTCGAACGCTTTCTCACTGGCATGGACGCGATTTTTGTCACAGCCCCGGCAATGATCGAACATTCACCGATGTTGCGGCAATTTCGTGATAAGTGTCGCGTAGTACCTCTGGGAGTCGACCACGAGCCGTTTGCCAGTGTAGACGCAGATAAAGTGCTGGACGTGCGCGCAAAATACCCGGGACCGCTTATCCTTTATGTCGGACGACTTGTGTACTACAAGGGCTGCGAAGTCCTTCTTGAAGCCATGCGCCACCTCGAGCCGGCAACGCTGGTCATGGTCGGTGCTGGTCCGTTGGAAGCGCGTTTGAGGGCGCAAATTGAGCGTCACGGTTTGGGCAATGTCCATCTGCTCGGTCGGTTAGCCGCCCACGATCTGCAAACGCTCTTCAAGGCCTGTGACGTGTTTGTTCTTCCCTCTACTTTGCCGACCGAGTGTTTCGGTTTGGTTCAGGTCGAGGCAATGCTGTCCGGTAAGCCGGTGGTCAACACCGATCTACCAACGGGCGTGCCGTGGGTGAGCGAGCACGAGAAGACCGGTTTGACTGTTCCAGTCAACGATGCTCGAGCGCTTGCGCATGCGCTGGAGCGTTTGCTCAACGATCAGCGGGCCCGCCACACGATGGGTGCGGCAGGCAGAGTGCGGGCGCTCGAACTGTTCACCCTCGATAAGCACATTGGCATGACGATCAAGGAGTACGAGCAGTTACTGAAGAGCAAGGTCCCTGTTGCGGTGCGCGACACGTTGAGCGGGCTTTATCGGTGAAAAGGCTGATCGGTCTGCGCCTATCAATATGCATTCTGTCAGTCTGCGCGGCTGGCCTATCTTTGGCAGTGCAGCCTGCATCGGCAAAGTGGTTGACCGAACCGGAAGGCGACTTCCCCCGTATCTCTTGCGCCAAGCGTAATCCGATTTTTTACGAAGGTGAGCCGATCCAGTTCGCCTCCAGTAAACACTTCAAAAGCTATGAGGTATTGGATTACTACGGCGAAGTAGTCGACGGTGGAAAGAGCCTTGAATCCATGGCGGCGTTGCCGCCTGGATGGTACAAGCTCTATCTGCGCGACACCGCTGGTGGTGCTATCGTCGGTGGACCTTCGTTTGCCGTCTTTCGCAACGATCGACGTTTTCCTCCTCTGCCGCCAAAAGGAACGTCCGGCGGCGCTGAGACTGCTATCGACGAAGTCGTTAGAGGCGTTACAGCAATGGGACCACAGCGCCTGCAAGCCAATGGCAATTTTAAGGACACGTTCGGTCGCCTGGATATCGATGTCGCCCTTGATCGCCAGTATTATCTTCCCTTTGATCCCGTGCGTGAACGAAGCTTACTTGTGGCATTTCCTGGTGGCACAAAATATCCGGAGATCGTCGCCAAGATTGTGGCCCGATACGCCCAGGTGGTTCGTGCCTGGGAGCCACGCAACGAGCCCAACTTCGGAGCATCAGGCGCTGATTTCGCGCGTAATGAGTTAGCCCCGTTTTATCATGCGGTCAAGTCGGTCGACCCGGGACTTACAGTTCTCGGTCCTGGCACCGTGACGATCGGTCCATCGCTTCTAGGATGGATTGAAGATTTTCTCAAAGCCGGTGGCGCCCAAAACATCGATGCGTTCTCCTTCCATTTTTACAACAACAACAATGGCGATCCTTTCCTGTTGCGCAAGTCACTCGATACGCTCAATACGCTGTTGAAAAAATATCATGCCGACTCACTGCCGAAATGGCAGACCGAGCAGGGGTACATGGCGGTTTGCTACGGGATTTTCCAGCCTCGTCTAGAAGGACGCTGGACGATGCTGCAGATGATGCTGTTCGAGCAATATGGCATTCCAAAAGAGCATAACCATTTGTGGTACGACGTTAGCCACGGATTTTGGGATCTGCCGTCATGGTGGGAGAACTCTGACGGTAGTATCAATCCTGCTGTCTCTCTAATGCGTGTCTGGTCTGAAGAGTTGTACGGAAGGAGATTTATACGCGCTTTTGATTTTGGCACACCCGGAAATCAGCTGTACATCGGCGATCTCTTCTCCGGCAGTGAAGGTCAGATGGCTGCATTCATGACTACGGGTGCTACGAACGAGACAGTAGATCTTTCTATCAGTAACAGCAAAAGTGTCCGGGTGGTGAGCCCATTTGGCAGCGGGCGCTCTATACCTGTGCGAAATGGTCATATTAGCTTGAATGTTTCAGAACTTCCCACATATGTTGAAGCGCCTTTAGCCGCCTCGATTTCCGTGACACCCACGGATTGGGGTGCGAATCTGTGCCGACAACCAGGAGTTAGCGTACACTGCTCCGCCATCAATGAGATCGATCTTCTCAAAAGAGCAGATTTGGCCAAAGTGATAAATGGAGAGTTTGAGACCTGGTACTGGACTCAGCGAAATGGCTCGGGACCGTGGCAGTTACCAAACGCACAATTTCCAGTCAGCGTCGAGATAGACTTGCCGCAGGTTCAGCCGGTCTCGCGTGTAGATGTATACTCAGCGCCACCGTGGCAATTATGGGGATCACTGGTTGATTATGAGCTGCAATATGACGCCAATGGAAAGTGGGTCACTCTCGCTCACGTGCAAGAGCCTACGAAAACCTTCGCCGTGCCGACGCCGGTCAACAAAACGCAAGTAGATTCGTTTTACAGTGACCGCTGGGTATTTCCACATTCATTTAAAACGGTAAATACTGCCAAGATCCGCTTGCTCGTTCATGACGCTACATATGGTGGCGATTCGACCGCCATTGCCAAAGAGGCAGGCGGACAAGGAAGTCACAGAGACATCACCATTCGCGAAATCGAACTGTACGCGAAATAAATTAGCCTTTGCCGGCGTTTTTTTTGCCCACGCAGCAGACTGCTTGTCCCGAGCCTGGAAAGAACAAGAGATAGAGAGCTAGAAGTGGCTTGAGTAGCTGTTTTAAGCTGCGCGGTGACCAGTAAGGCAGAATCTTATGCGATGAGATTGTCGTTGTCCACAAATAGAAATTTTTGACTGAGGTATCGATCGGTTCGACATTCGAGGCTCTCAATACGGACTCTACTTCTTTCGGTGTGTAAAGCCACACATGACGCATGTGCGGCGGGAAAGCATCACGCAACAGATCGAGCGAAGTGTCGACGGCCTTGCCCAGTAGACCTTGCAATCGTGACGAGATAGAGTGACGGTTAGGCGTCGTGCAAATGAATATGCCGCCAGGCTTCAGGAGATTGGCGATCTGGCGTACGGTCGAAAATGGGTAGCGGTACACGTGCTCCAATACTTCTGTGAAGATTACGCAATCAAACTCGCCGTTGACGTTGTGAGGAACACTGCCTGGATCTTCGACTTCGACATCCCAGTGCTTTAGAGGAATGTCGCGAGCCCTTAGCGACGCGGCGAAGGTGCCGTCGGGAGATTGCTCCCACATGTCGTTGTCCGGCGCGAAATCGAAAGCAGTGACCTGATAGCCCATCTGTTTGAGCATCATCGACATGTGCCCTGGTGCTGCGCCGATGTCGCCGATGCGTCCACCCGGAGGCACCTGCTTTTGCACTGTCTGCAAAATCCAGAGATAGCGGCGAACTTGCAGGTTAAGGTAATTCTCATCGGACAGCCCTTGGCGCAGAGCTGCGATAGCCGTTGCGGCATCGACTGCCTTGGCGCTTGGCGGGCTGGTAACTGCCGGTGCGGTCATGGGGGTGCGCTCCTCCTCGGGGCGTTCGAGTCAAGAGATTCTACAACTTCAACATGAGAATCTCTCGTGCGATCCTCTCATCTTGTGACGGTGAAGTTGCGCAGTTTAGAACGCGTACAGCCAGATTGACATACCGGCTAAAATCATCAATCCACCAAGGATTGTGGCTAGGCATGCCTCTTTGCACATAACCATGGCTTTGAGCATGATCTGCTGATCCAGAAGAATACTCCATCGCTGTTCGTATTCTGCATTGAGTTTGAAGCGCTCCAAGTATGTGAGCTGGCGTGAGCGGCTGACTTGCTCGAGACCAACCAAACCGGGGCGAAATGTGGGAATCAGTCCCGGATACTCATCGCTCATCGTCAATGATTCGCGAATGTAATTGGTTTCTTCATCAGAAAGCGGGCGCGGTCCGATGACGCTCATCTCGCCGCGAATGATGTTAAACAGTTGTGGCAACTCGTCCACATTCAGTCGTCTCAGCCATTTGCCGACCTTCGTCAATCTGCCGTCGTTGCTGGCTGTGCGAAAACCAAACTTCTCTGCTCCGACGTACATCGTGCGCAGCTTGATGATAGAAAAAAGTTTGTTCTCTTTGCCGACGCGGCGTTGGAAAAATATTGGTGAACCGGAGCTTTCCAATCGCACCAAAATCGCCGCCACAATGATGATCGGCAGACAACAGACGAGGGCGGCGCTTGCAAAAGCAATATCGAAAAGCCGTTTCGCCACGAGCGAGACGGCAAGCCAAATATTGATTTCGCTAGCTTTCGGCGCAGACGAAAACGTTGTAGGCGTTAACTGTGGAGCTTCTTTCAAAACTAGTAAAACGCGGCAGGGCAATTGACATTATATGTATACACCAGGACAGCGCCTGAAAGAGCTGCTGACAAGTGACAATTAAGGATCTTGCATATACTTTTGCAATCGGATCGAAAGTGATCTTCGAGACTTGCGAATTTCCGTGACTAATGTCAATACCGCCGGCGATTTTGATGTCAAGCAATTGCCGCGCATTAGTCTCTTCACATGCAATATTTGTCGACATAATGCCGCTGAAATCTAGTTTTCGATAGGTTGCTATATAATTCGTTGGCAGTTTCTAAGGGCAAGAACGTCAATGAGTTCATTTTCCGCTACCAAAAGTCGGATCGCGTCCGCCGTCAAGTTGGCTACGAGATCCGGCATGAAGCATTTGCACAGCGAGAGTTTGCAACCTCCCTACACCATCTGTGCGGGTGGACGTTCTGCCGTTCTCGAGGCGACACCTGGACGGTACAGTCGTGACTGTTATCTCGAGATCGTGGTGCACGATACCTACGGTTTATACAAGATCCCGCCCACCGGTCCACAAGTCATTGCCGACATCGGCGCTAACTTCGGACTCTTCAGCAGGCTGTGCAGTCTTATCTATCCGCAAGCGCAGATCTTTGCCTACGAGCCTCATCCGAGCGTCTTCAAACAACTGACACGTAATTGCGAAGCGTCCAATGTCAACACGTTCAATATGGCTGTTAGCGACGTGTCTGGAGAGTCCTTTCTCGATGTCTCTGCTGACTCTACACTCTCCAGTTTAAACGCGAGTTCTGGTGCTCCGGTCAAGACGATCGCCGGAACCGAAATCGCCGACAAGCGAGAGATAGACTTGTTGAAAATGGATTGCGAAGGGGCAGAATGGCTGATATTTGAGGACCCCTCACTGCTTCGTCGCACTAAACATTTGCGCATGGAGTATCACACTAACGCTCTCGGTATTATTCGTCCGTTGGATCAACTGTTGGACTTGATACGCGCAGCAGGCCATGAAATTCTGCTCTGCCAGGAGTTGTACGGCAGGGGATCGGGCGTCGGCGTACTCTGGTCCAAGCGAGTCTAATCGGCGCGAGATATAGCTGCAGACGCAAGCCGCGCTGCTGTTGCCCGCTAGACCTGGACGCGTTGAGAATGCGTACGAGTAACCCGGTGCACCAGTATCGACTCCAGTCTCGATATCACTTTGTCCCACGAGTACGGCTCGATACGCTTTCGCGCGGCCTCGCGCATGGCGTTTTTGTCTGACACCGATAGCCATCTTTCGATGGCCGCTACCAGTTCGTCAACGTTCTTCGGATCTTTGAGGAGAAATCCGGAGACGCCCGGCTCGACCACTTGATCGGCTTGTCCGAGCGCGGTCGTGACAATTGGCAATCCCGCTGCGTGTGCTTCCATGATAGACAGATTCCAGGCTTCGTACTGAGTGGGCAAAACATAGAGATCGCTTGCCCATAGATACGGACGTGCGTCAGGAGTGTTGGGACGCAGAATAACGCGTTCTTCTAATTCGAACTCTTGCACCATCTTTGCCGGCACCCGCAGGTCGACTCTCGTGACGACAAGCAGCTTAACCGGACAAGAGGCCAACTTTTTCATCGCTGCCAGAGTTTGGCGTACGCCTTTACGCTCGAGTTCGTTGACCAGCATGCAGAGCAGGTATTCATTCTCCTTAACGGCTAAGTCCCGACGTGTTTGCAAACGGACTTCGTCGTCCGGTGTAGAACTGTCCAAATTGGCACCGTTCGGCAGGAGATCGATTTCGCCCAATGGTATGCCGTACGTTTGGTTCAGTTCACGTTTGATAGGCTCGCTGACCGCGATAATCGACCGAGCGTAACCCGCTTTGTACTGAAGCCTTTCAATCAGCATGACGACGTAATGCAAAGGATTGAAGAGTTTCAACAGCCACTTGGAAGATAGAATCGGCAGCACTTTCAGTGAGGAAGTAAACCATTCTTGATGGACTGAATTGGCAACGACCACACTGCCTTTGCAAATTCCGGACGTGCCCATGACGATGGTGGCATCGTACTCTTCGGTTTTGATCTGGCGCATGGTAGCGAAGGCGAAAAGTAGCGCATAAAGCCATCCGTTGTTCGCCAATGTTTTGATCTGATGGAAATAGACCCCTTGATCGATTGCCTCCGGCCCGCCGTTGCCGTACCACACGTGCACTTCGTGGCCGTGAGAGCGTAAAGTGCGCGCGTAAAATTGGCTGACACGCTCGATGCCGCCACGCGAGTGATAATCACGAGTTATCAGCGCAACTTTCACTGATCAATTCCTTCCATCGTTCGTACCGAGCGCTTTGCTTATGTTCTAGTCTTGGGTTTGCGAGCGAGAACGCGCAAATAACCGCCGCGGCCGGCCGAGCAAGCTATTGTGGCCGCCAGATTGGCTGCCTGTTTGATCGGGTTGAAGCGTTGTTCAGCCGCTTGGTTGCGAATGCTGGGATAGTGAGTGCTGGTACGAATAACAATGAAGCCAGCTTGTTTGACTGCGGGCGGCAGCGAGACGGTCGAGAAGTAGCTGATGTGTTCGGGCGGTCTCAGATTAGCCCATAGTGGACCACGGATGACGCGGCCAAGGCTGTCCCAGTTAGGAACTTCAATGAACAACAGCCCTCCCGGTGCCACCAGTTCATAGGCTCGCTTCAAGCTGGCCAGCGGGTCAACGAGATGCTCTAGCACGTGCCACATTGTCGCGACGCCGATGCTGTTTAACGGCAAATCGATGTCAGCGATGTCGCCATTGATGGTCTCAATGCCGTAATGCTCGCGGGCGACTGCGAGCGCGGAATCAACGCGGTCGATGCCGATGCAGTTCCACCCAGCCGCTTTCGCCCCGGAAAGAAATGCGCCTGTGGCGCAACCAACGTCAAGGATTGTTCGCGGGCGTATATCGTCGAGGGGGGCATATTCGTTAAATTCTTTCCACATGGCATGCATGTTTGCTTCAGGCATGTCCCGGTAATCGGCATAACCGACCTTGCCTGTATTGCCTTCGAAGTAATCTGACGAGTAAACCTCGTCGAGCTGAGCTGGAGTAGGGCGGGGAAACGAGTACGCAAATTTGCAGGCTGAACAAACTAAGGTTTTGAATATTGGACTGACTTCTTGCTTCTTGAACGCGCGTGTTGCGGACGTTTCACCGCAAATTGGGCAGCAGTGAGTTGCTTTCGCTGTATTCTGCCTGGCTGTGGTTGTAGTCATCGAAGCCTCTTGTCCGGAAAGTCTCAATTATGCTATTTGCTCAGTGTCCGTACCTGATTGGTTCTTAAGTTTCCAAGGAAATGAAACACCGCCTGACGCAGGGGGCGTGATCTCAAGGGGCGCTTTACAGGAGCGACCGCTGGCGCTGAATTTTGCATGACAAGTAGTATGATCGCCAGTCAGCCTTTAGCTAAACTTCTTGGCCGCGTCACTTGTTGATCACCTCTGGCGCGATCGATTCCAGGGCGATCGAAATGAGCTTGTCCTACAGAGATTTTTTCATCCGCTACGCTGGGCAGGCTAAAGTTTTTCGGCTGCCGAAATTCAGCGATCTTAGGTTTGGTGAGCGTTTTTTCCTCTACCTGTTATCGGGCGATCTCACTAGTGCCCAGAACAGTGCGGAGCTGTTGCGCGATAGTGATGGCTGGGCTCATTTCGTTGAAATTGCAGCGTTGAATGGTTTCTGCACTTTGATAGCAGAGAGATTGGTGCAAATCCGACCTGCTTTTGCCACACAACCATCTGACTTCGAGAAGTCCGTGCGAGTGCTTCAGCGTCTGTCCATGTCAGAGATCGTGCAAGCATCTGCGTTTGACGATGCGTTCAGCTATCTTCTCAACAGGCATAAAGATCAGCTTCGCTCGATCATCTGGTGCAAAGGAAGTGTGCTGCGCCAAACCATCTACTCCGCGCCCGAGCACAGAATGTGTAACGACTTTGATCTATACGTTGCGCCTGATTCGCTCCAGGCAGTGCTTGCGACATTCCTACAAAGTGGATTTGAGCTGATCAAGCATGTGCCGGCATTTTGCAATCAGCTTGGAGTCGGTCCCGTCAGCGATCTATCCGATCTTCTCCTTGTACCGACAAACGATTTAGTTAGTCGCTCTGCCATGACTCTGTGCCATCCTACTTATCCTGACGTCGATATCAAATTGACACCACTGGACCGAGGCTTAAGGCTGCGCGAAGAAGAGCGCTTTCGCTCGACTTGTGACCAGATCGAGTTGTATGGATACAACGTCAGCCTGCCGAACAAAGCGGATCATATGCTCGTTTGCGCGATCAACTGCGTCAAGGATGGTCTCGCATCTTGGAAATCGCTATACGACGTGCATTTAATGGCAGCACATCTGGCTGGGGAAGATTGGAGAGATGTCGTGCGGCGTGCGGAGATCGAGGGATTGTCTACTGATCTCTGGATCTGTTTTTCTTATGCGCACGAGATGCTGTCCACACCGATACCAGACGATGTTTTGCAAAAGATGTCTCCCAAGCGCCGCGTCGCATTGCGCAAACTTCTGCATCTAAGTACGTCGTACGAATTTAGCTGGAATACAAACAGCCTCTTCGGTCTGTGCGGAAATGCAATTGCTGCGGACGACATGGCAAGAAAACTGCAAGTTATCAGATCGTTGTTTGCTCCGAGCCGCGAATTCCTGCGAGCGTACTATGCTGAGCGGGTGCCGGTAAATCTGCGCACGCCGTTCATTTTGTATTTCCTACATCTGGCGGTTGTCATCATGCCTTCACCGCTGATCAGGCGCACACTGGGTGATTCGCTCTGGCCGTTAGCGACTCAGTATGTAGCTCTGGAAAACGCTTGCCGTAGCCGACCATAGCAAGGAAGGCAGCTGATGCAGCTACCTTCTGAAATGCTTTTTGCTGCTTTGCAGTTAGTCTTCTTCGATGCAATCGTGGAAGGGGCTCGTCCCGTGTAGACCGTCGTTGCGATCGTGGAACGGGTTGGTGAGCGCATCGTGGAAGGCGCTGGTGCAATCGCTATGTTTGGTGGTGTCACCACTGCCGGTGTCGCTACTGCCCGTATCGCCAGAGCCTGTATCGGAGCTGCTGGTATCGCCAGAGCCGGTATCAGAGCTGCCGGTATCGCCAGAGCCGGTATCATTGGTGACCGTATCGTTGTTGGCGGTGTCATTGCTGCCGGTGTCGCGCTGATGGTTAGTACTCGACGCTGCGTAGGCGGCGGGAACTAAGAAATGGTCGATAATTTTTGGTGCAGCTAGTAAAGTACCGGCGACGGTCGCGCGTTTAATAACCGATGCCAAGAATTCTTTGCGACTAATAGAATTGTCGCAAGCGGGCTGTTCATGCTGATTTTGCACAGTCTTATTCTCTTCTTGCATTTTCGTTCCGATCTGATTTGAACCGAAAGATACTGGGTAGGTCTTAGTAAGTCTGACGAAACTATAGTACGTCACATAGGTTCCCGCAAGTATGACGCGGAAACATGTTTCTCACACTGGCTTGTCATGGGGATGCCGGTGTCCGAGAGTCGTCGCCGCACAGAAGTCCTGACTCTATAAACTGTTGTATTAATTCTGTTACGACAGATTCGATATCGGCCGAAACGTCGTTCGTGTCGGCGATTTTCGCTACCTGTTTACTGATCTCGGATGTCGTATGACTGCCGTCGCAAAATTCCCATGCCACCGCCGCTAGAGGCGTGATGGTGTGAGCCCAATTGCTCTGTTTACTGAACAGCACGGCGTGTCCGTCGGGCAAAAGCTTCGTTTCAATCTCGGGATTTCGTCGTAGGTTCATGCAAATTCCTCCTTGATCCGCCGCATTGTAATCAAGAGATGCGAGGTCTGTATTGGATTTTGCTTATGAGAGCAACTCGGATACGACGGCGCTTATCGCCTCGAGAGAAGGATACTGCCACAGTTTGGTCGCCATTTAGGCAGCTTTCATGAAGCCACATTAGTGTAATCTACAGGGGTGCCCGCTTGTCAGTAGTATAATCCTGCGGTTGTTATCAAGTTCAGACAGGCACGCAGCAACGAACCAGATGAGTACAGAGACGATGTCAGCTCCTGCCAAAGACGAGACCTTGCCAGCTCGTCCTCTCACGCTTGCCATCAACGGTAAGTTCAAGTCTGCACGCATGACTGGTGTTGAACGTTATGCAGAGAATGTTTTGCAGCATCTCGTGCCGATGGCGATTCGACGCGGACACAAAGTGATTTTTATAGGATCGGCTGATCCCGGCATTCCATCTTTCAGCGAGCAGTCGATTGTGAAATCGAGAATCCCAAAATCTGTGCTCGGACGGCATGTTTGGGAGCAGCTGGTGCTGCCTGTCTTCGCCTTGATGCACGAGGCGGACTATCTGCTCAATTTGACCAACACCAGTCCTGTTCTTTTTGCAAACAACGTGGTGACGCTGCATGATGTTTCCTGGCTAGAAAAACCGGAGTGGTTTTCCCGTAGCTTTCGTGCGTTTTATTCGTTGATCACTCCGCTGGCCGTAAAACGTGCAAGGTCTGTAATCACTGTCTCGAATTACTCGCGTGAGCAGATCGTTAGACACCTGGGAAACCCGCACAAGGTCGCCGTCGTGCTTGAAGGTGTCGGACCTGAATTTAGACAATCTTCGCAAGCGGACGTACTTAACGTTTTGCGCCAATTCGATCTTCGTCGGGGTTATATCTTGCACGTTGGCACGTTGCAACCACGAAAAAATCTCTCCAAATTAATTACTGCTTTCAAGAGGATTTGCGAAAGCAGCATAGATCCACCGTATTTGGTGCTGGCCGGGGGACGCAGCGCTCACTTCGCTGATGATTCATTGGAAGAGGAAATCAAGTCGTGCGCTTATATCAAGCAGTTGGGTTATGTCGAAGACGAGCAGTTGCCGGCTCTATACAGCGGTGCGCTTTTCACGGTGTCTGCCTCTGTCTATGAGGGTTTTGGACTGACGCTCCTGGAGGCGATGGCGTGCGGCTGCCCGGTGACCGCCAGCAGTATTCCGCCATACCGGGAGGTGGCAGATGAATCGGTCTTATTCTTTGACCCTTTCAACGTAGATAGCGTTTATTCAGCATTGGAGCGCTTGGTTACCGATGCTCGGTTGCGGGAAGATTTGCAGCGACGCGGATTCGAGCGCGCAAAACTTTTTCGCTGGGAGACGCACGCTAAACAGTTGCTCTCAACTATCGAGTCCATGTGAAATGGATCAAGCGCGCGTCAGGCTCTCGATCAGATCGAGACGTTCGGTAATGGAGCCGCCACCGAGAGCGAAGCATCGGCTTCGGGAAAGATAAGACACCATCTTGTCCGCCAGTCCATTCACGTGCAGCAGATTTGATATCGGCAACAAACAGTGGACGAACTCGGTTGGCGATAGCTCACCCAACTCTAACGAGCCGGGAGCGCTTGGGTCTGCCAGGTGCCTGAAAGCAAAGGCGAGATCCAGTTGAGGGCTTTGCTCGCCCTCGGCCATCATGCCCTCCATGGATATCCATTCATTCATAAACAGTCGGGGCGGTATGCAAGCGTTCGCTCTCAGCCTGTCAGCGGTGCCGGGCTTGAGTGAGAACGGCGAGGCAAAGCTCAACAACTTATCCGTTAGTGGATCAAAAAGCGTTATGTCCTCGGACAAAACCTTCCAATTTCTTATCAAAGCAAGCGCCACCGTGCTCGTGCTTTTCCCCGAATGGGAGGCGCCTGCAATCAGCACTTTCTTGCCGTTGGGCGAAATGAGGGCGGCAGCGTCGATCCACAAACACCCATCGTGATATCGAAGGGCTTGATTGACAACCGTGCGCACGTCACCGTCGGTTAGCTGCACTATATTTGGTGCGCCGTTGTCCTCGCCGGACTGCGGAAACAATGCCGAGAGTTGATCTGTCAACTCCTTGTCCGCGCCTTGAAGAACAAATGAGAACCGCCCTAATTTGCGTACTTCGCTCACATAGACCTCCCAATAATCTGTCCAACGAGATGTAGAGAAGATGGCTGCAGTGCGTCATCAGATATACTTGCACCGTATACGAAGCCATCCGGCACGTGCATCGAGCCTGCTCTGCTGTCAGCGCTGGGCGGATCAAGCGCGTCAGTCAGCAGGGTGTCATCGATCCAGACAATGCACTCCGGTCTGGGCTTGATGGCGCAGTGCGCAGATGGTACATAAAACTCGGTTTTGCCGACAAACTTTCGCTTCGTTTCACTCTTCAAATATTCTGCCATGTCACGAATCAACGGCTTTAGCTGAGCTTCGCTGACGCAGCCGTCTGCGAAGACGGAAGCCTCGTTGACATAAATGCATCCGGTTACTGGAGATGCGGCTAAAGTTTTGCTCGCCACCAACTGTCCTGCCACCGATTGCAAACGGTCTTTCCGTATCTGTGCTCCAGTGATGGCTTCTATCGCTTCCGCTCGCCTTCCCTCAGTGCGCGACTGCGATCGCTCTTGATAAAGCTGGAGAAACTCTTTCTGTTTGAGGATGAGGTTTAGATTGGCGGTCGATTTGCAGCGGCAGTGCGAAAAACACGATAGTACGTATACTGTCGCATGCGCACAAATTTCATCAATGAGGTCGTCTGCCCGGCGGCAGAACTCTTCCAACATCTCACGAAACCACATCTGTGGCTCATCCAACCAGGCATCGCCGTAGAAATGAGCAAGCTCGTCGAAGATCGACAGCCGCACGATAAGCCACTGATAGCCTGGATCTCGAGCTAATTTAGCAGCGCACTGCAAACGGTTCTCTTCCGTCTCCAGACAGCGTGGAGTGGATAGCTTTGGCATCGCCGCCGCGTACGGTAGTGAGTCGAACGCTCTTGCCTGATAGGTCGAGAACGGTTCTGACTCTGCTAGGCTCGCAGGCATGACCGGTAATTGAATAGGCAGAGAACCGTCGGACAGCCAGGCACGGTTCTCAAATGGTAAAAGAATCGGTACGTTGATGACGGCGCCTCTGCGCTCTTTATATAAAGGTAAGACCGGCACGGACAGATCCTTCTCGGTGACAATCTCTACTTTATTAAGTGAGTGCTGCGGTTGTGCATAGCCGATGCACCCATTCTCGTCCCACGGCTTTCCCGTCAGTAGCTGCGCCCATAACGGAGATGCTGCAGTGAAAGGGCGGCTATTCAAGCGGGCGCAAGCTAGATCGGCAACAATATCTTTCAACTTCGGCATCCAATCAAGGAGTGCCTGGAAATGCCGCAAGCTGATTCCGTCGAAACTAAGTAGTACTAAGCGTTTTCCGCCGGGTGCCAAAATTTGCTCCTTTAGCTGACCAAAGGAAGAAGAGACGTAGACGCTATCCTAACGCATTTGCCATTATCGGACCAAATCAACCTCATTAGCACCACTTCACGCATGCGCGGCACGCACACCTTATATTAACGTTGTCAATGATTGCACGTGGCTGATGATGCCAACGGATAAATACCAAACGTTGCGTTTTCGCGCCGTTTTAGCCTTAGTTGCTGTTGCGGCAATGGCGGCATCTTCGGTTAAAGCCCTGCAGTCCTCGTGTGAGGCTTGTGCTGCGGCATCTACTTATTCGCCCATTCCGCACGCCAGCCTGGTTGGCACGATTTTTTATGCCTCGCTCGCATTCTCTCTCTGGCGCTTCAAACTGAATGGATTTAGCAAAGCGGCTCTTTATCTGGCTGCTGGTTGCCACATTATTCTCTTGATGGAGTTGGCGCAGCTGCATCTATTTTGCATTCCCTGCGTCACGTGCGGGTGTTGTGCGCTGGTTGCTTCGTTGATAGCGATGAGTGGCGTCGAGCTGACAGCGTGCGCGTCGATCGCTATGGGCGTTGTAGGCATGACCTACGCCACAGATTTGAGCGCGCGTTGGCAAAAGACCGTCACTGAAAAGGACACACGCGAACTGATCGGCTATGACAAGTTGCCTCTCAAGCAGAAAGGGGCTCTGCCAATGTTTGTGTTCGAGCGAAAGGACTGCCCGATTTGCCAGGATTTCAACGCACTCTATCTGCCTAAGCTTCTAAGCGTGTACGGCAAGAAGGTGGTTGTCCACATCGCAGAAGCGCCAAAAGAGATATCGACACCCACTATTGTGCTCGGGGGCGCCGAGCCAAAACTGTGGAACTACAGTCCAACGTGGAAACGGCTGAGCGCGGCTATCGAGGATAACTTGCATCGAGACAACAACAATCGCCAAGTCGCTGCCACTCCACATGCTCAGAGCTACTGAACTGTTGGATCTGTCGTGGCACGATTGCGTAGTCGATTGAACAACGTCGTTCTCTCTGTTTAAATATGGGTTTTGGATATATTCTCTTAAACGATGCAAACCACTGCAACAGCAACATCTGTTATCTCGCGGCGCAAAGCACAAGCTGATGGCGTCCCCTTCATCTTGCGCTCCTGGTGGATGCGTGATTTTGTCGAAGAGATCGAACAGCAGTTCTTTGAAGATCCTACTCTCCTGAGCTTGCCCATCTGGTCGTTGCATTCGGATCCAAAGTGTGACAGCGGCGGCGTCGACTATGAGTTGTTCTGACGAAGTTGAGCTCTGCTAAATCTGACATCAATGTGCTTATCCTGTCGGCGCCCTCCGATCCTCATGCTGCCGCGGTGGCAAAACATCTTGACGATCTGAAAGTAACCTACAAAATCTGGAGGGGCGAAGATCTTTTGCAGAGCTGCTCACTCACGTTCGAACTCAGTGAAGAACGGCTCGAAGGGCTGCTTTCGCTTGGCGATGGCGACACGATAAGCTTATCTGCCTTGCGGTCGATCTGGTTTCGCCGGCCGGGACGGGCACGGTCGCTGGCGATGCCGGAGCCGTGGGTGGAACGCATCATGGAAGGTGAGGCTGCAAGCGCCATGGGCGGCATTTATCGTTCGCTCCCATGTGTAATGGTCAATCATCCTGGAAGAGACGCTGACTGCTTACACAAAATCTGGCAACTGCAAGCTGCAAAACAGGTGGGTTTGAGCGTTCCTGAGACACTTGTCACCAACAACCCAGAACGTGCTCATGAATTTATCAAAGCATGCAACATGAATGTTGTGTACAAGTTCATTTCAGAGAGCAGCAATCACGGTTTTCCGAAAACAGAACAGACGGTCGGGGTGCCAACGCTGAGCTTCAGACCAAGCGACCTCGCTCACTTAGACCAGATCAGCTTAGGTCCGCATCTCTTTCAGCGTGGTGTCGATAAAAAATTCGAAGTACGCGCGACTGTGATCGGACAGAAAATTTTCGCTGCCACCATTGATTCTCAGGCAAGCGGTTCGCAAGGGAAGACTGATTGGCGGCTGGATTATACCGTGCCCATGCAACCGTACGAACTGCCGGACGATGTGGCAAGGTCCAGCCTCGAGCTGTTGCGTTTGTTGGGACTCAATTATGGTGCCATCGACTTTTGTGTCGACCACGATGGCAGACATGTCTTTTTGGAATGCAACTGCGCCGGGCAGTTTATCTGGCTGGAAGAACGAGCCAAGTTGCCCATTTCGAAAGAGTTGGCCCTTCTGCTCGCGGGCGTTTCCGAACCGCTGGTGCCGGCGGCACGATAACGTGGGGCGTGTATGCTAAAGCCGACGCGGACTTCTACCGTCGCTGGAAAACTCTTTCTCGAAATTGCCTCTCTGCTTCCGCACCGCTGGTGCCACCATTAGCGATACAGAACTCTCCAGTCGAAAGTTATCGACTCGTGAAGGTCGTCTACCCCATTGTCGAAATGCAGCTGGCTGGTGCGTAGGTTTGATTTGTTGAGATTGCGTGCCAGAGCGAGATAGTGATGGTTGTCGCCATTGCGGGGCAGACCGGCCCTGTTGACGAGGATGCGTTTTTCGAACTGCGACTTGCTTCGCGCTGGATAATGGCGAAGCCTGAAGCGTATTGGATACTCGCGGCCAGGAGGCGTGTTGTGGTTGTAATGTCGTTCGTTTGTTACTGATGCTCTCCAAGCCCGTATACGAGGTGCGCAATCGGGGAAAACGCAGTAATATCGAACTCGCCCTACTGAAGAAGTCAGGGACGTGTCGTCTTGCTCGGTGTACCAATAGATGAAATTATCGAACCGTAATGACGTGTACCCTTGCTGGAAGACATCATAAACGAAATCCACGTAGGGCTTTGACCGATCGGGTCCTTCTAAGAATTCATCGGCATCAGGCCACGAAACCCAGTCGTATTTGGAGCAATAGTTTTCGATTATTGTGCGTGAAACGGTCGGATAGAGATTGCTAAATTCGAGGCTTCGCGGAAGAAAGTAGCTGCTCAACAGCTCTTTTGAGTAACGTTGTATCACCGATGACGTGTTGTCGGTTGAACCATGATCCCAGACAAGTACATGGTGCCCACTCTCTAAAAGCGCCTCGATCGATTCGGAAAGAATATCGCCATCATTAAAACAGAGTAAAACAGCAAGCATTCGCAGCCGGCTTTGTCGGCTCGCTCCGGCAGGGTTGAGTCGAGTCTCCCGCACTCGAGGGTTTTTTTCACAGCACGGCCTTAAGCTGCACGGACGAATTATTGCGCCCGTTTGTCGGCCCAGCATTCGCTTTAAACGAAACTTTGCCGTACTGAGAAGACCGAGAGCATGATCCTTCACGAAGGCGGACTTCCTGCTGACTCCCACGAAAGACAGCGTCCCACAGGGTCGGTCGAAATTCCTGATCGAACCTTAACTATGTTAGGTGCTGCGAGCTTGATTCAAGAACTTCCAGCGGTCCTTCGGCTCCTCGACACTATCGCGCCGTGCGGCTATCGCGGTTGGCTTGCGGCGAGAGGCTTTCTCATTGGGCCAATCGCGGGTGAAGCGCAACTTACCTGGGTTTCTCCTCACTTACTGCCTGTAGTGGCATTCCTTTCTATATAATGACAAATTGGCGAGTACACGCTATATCGGCGTTCTAAGGCAACAGAAGAGCTGGCCATTTAGCCGGATCTTATTACTCTGTTCGTACAATCGAATAACATCCACCTCTAAATGCATCTCGAAAACAACTCGACACAACTGCTCGATCGACCTGGCACCACTGGTGGTGTGGGGCAGAAGGCGCCCACGATATCTCAAATCCGGTTGGAATTCGGATCCGACAGTCCGCTCCTGTCACCAAAGAGGTTTGTAACAGACGGCGTTCGCGACTTGCTGTCTGCTCGAGAAGCTGCCTATCGATTATTCCGTAGTTCTATCGCTTTGCGCTACAAGCGCTCCTCGCTTGGGTTGTTCTGGGCTTTTGCTCCCACCATTCTCATGGCTGCTACGGTGACCGTGGGGCAGAAAGCGCATCTAACTGCATTTGCATCAACTGGTGTGCCGCCACAGTTTTACGCAATCTTTGGACTTGTGCTTCTGCAGACTTTTTTAGACGCGTTCAACGCTCTTCGTCTTGTATTCGTCTCTAATCGAACTCTGTTGTTTCACCATCGCACCATAATGGAAGCTTCATTGCTTGCTGGGTTAGGCGACAATCTTTTTGCCCTCTCGCTGCGCTTTCTGCTACTCATCGGTGTGTTCCTTCTCTGTGGGGTGGTACCGGCTGCGACGGCAGTCGTCGGATTGGTAGGATTGCTGATCCTGGCTGGTCTTGGAGCTACCTGCGGTCTGCTTGTCGCTCCATTGAATGGAGTAAAAGGAGATCTCAATCATCTCGCCGGATTTCTGCCGCTGCTACTGATGGCATGTACTCCAGTTGTTGTCAAACCGCCTTCCGGCTCTTTTATCGAGTCACTTTGCCGACTCAATCCGCTTACCGGGTTTTTCGATGCGGTTCGCGCATTTTCATACGGACATGCCACTGTCGCCGACGTGGCTGTCTTTGTCACCGTCACGATCCTCGTGATCGTCTCGCTTCCCGCTAGTTGGATGTTCTGCCGAATCGCTCGCTCATACGTGCTAGAGCGCTCCATCATTTAGAGAGACCGGAAGAGTGCAGACAGTTCTCGAAGTGAAAAATGTTTATAAGCGCTTCTGTCGCAACCCAAAGCTGGCGTTGAAATACGCGGCCGCAGACATTTTCAGGGATCTATCTCTGCGACGGGCTGACCGTCAGCTGCGCACAGGCGAGTTCTGGGCGCTGAAAGATATCGGCTTCCAGGTCAAACGCGGAGAGGTCGTTGGTGTCATTGGCAACAACGGCGCCGGCAAGAGCACGTTGCTCAATCTCGTAACAGGAATTTTACGACCTACTTCCGGTAGCGTCGGACTCCGCACCGAGAAAATAATCTCCATGGGAAATCAAACCGATCTGAATCCCGTGCAAACCGGTCGCGAGAATATCATCAACAAACTAGCTTTCTACGGCATGCCGCTGAAAGAGATCTGGCCGAAGGTCGAACGCATCATTCACTTTGCTGACATTGGCGAAGCTATGGATGCGCCCACCGGAAGTTATAGCTTGGGCATGCGAATTCGGCTCTCTTTCGCCATATATACGTGTCTTCGGCCTGACATATTCATCGTCGATGAAGGTTTGAATGGTGGCGACATCAATTTCCACAGAAAGTTCGGGCAGTACCTCGAAACCTACATGGAATCAGGCGGCAGTATGCTTTTGGCTTCGCACAATCTGCCACTTCTGCAGATGTTATGCCATAAATGCATTCTGCTTGCCGATGGAGAAGTGAAAGCGTTTGGCGACCCGGTGGAAGTGATCGACCTCTACCAAAAACTGAATGGAGAGAGCGCGCTACCGGGCGCAACCGATCGCATGCGACTTGCGAACTCTTCCTTGAGCCAGGAGCTTTCTCAGGCTGCGTCTGATTCACAGCTTCAAGTTGTGCGATTCGAGAGCCTCAAGGTCTTTGCCCTCGACGGCGGGCCGGCAACCTCCGGCAAACCCGCCGTGTTTGAGCTCGAATGTCACGCCACTGAAGATCAGCCTGCAGTATTCTGTGGAATCGAACTCGGCAGCGAGACAGTCTTTCCGCTGGCGGTGATGACTACTGAGCATTCGCTTCATGCTGGACGAAATATTCTCAAATGTACTGTCGACGCCCTGACACTGTCGGCGGGGCGCTACACCGTGGCTGCGTTTGCGGCTCACGGTAAGGTAGGAGCGATGTTCGGGCATAAAGGCTATGCGGACAAGCCATTTAGCTTTGACGTGACGAGCACGCCAGACGAGCTGCAAAATCTGGCACGCTTTAAAAAATGCCCGCTGTATCTTTCGAACTCGTGGACCGTTATCGACGAACTCGTTGAAGTTGGACGAGGGAGATAATTATGACCATGCGATCGATAGCCGGACAGATGTATCGCGGTTTGCGCAAGTCAGTGGCGCACCAGATCCATCTGACAAAGTTGTCTGGGCAGGGCGATCACAAATTGCTTTTGATTTACCGCGGGCGCTACGGCTTTTGGTACGGCATGGGGCAGGGTTTGTACCGCACAGAGCCAGTGTTTAGGGAGAGCGTGCATAGATTCAACGAGCTCACCGGAAATGTGGCGCCTTTCATCGATTATTTCGAAAACAGGTACATCTCCGCAGAGAGACGGATCGAACCGAATTCGGCGCCAATGCACGCTATCATGCATCTCGCCTTGACCGATCTGTGGTTCTCGAAAGGTATCCAGCCGCAGGGCACCTTGGGCGCCAGTTTGGGCGAGACGACGGGTTGCTATGCAAACGGCGTTCTATCTATGGCAGACATTGTTCATCTCACCTTTCCCAAATCCATCACGGTTGATCGATCTGACAACGGCGCTTTTGCCCATACAACTCTGATCAGCATTCAAGGCACACCCAAAGACACTCTTGCCGTGCTGGCCGATGCGCCAGCTCCTGTCTCTCTGTTTGTAGAAACCTGTCGTACCAGCTCGATCTTTAGCTGCCAAGCAGATAAAACTCCAAGCGTGGCGTCTTTCTTGGAGTCGCGAGGTATGGATTTTTCGATATCTTCGGATCCAGCGTCAGTTCATACGAGTGCTATGCTGAAATTCCGCGATCTTATTATGCAACAATGCGCAGGACTTTCTGCTGGCGCTCCCCGCTTTCAAATTTACTCCACGAACACAGGCTGCCGTCATCCTCGCGGGGTCAGTTTTGATGGTGCGTATTTTTCTTGGCTCGCGGCTAGACCTAGTTATTTCTACAGCGCACTTAGGCAAGCGATCTCCGAGGGATATGACACTCTTCTATGCGTGGGCTCTGGCATAACCAATGAACTTGGCGTTAGAGAGGCCGCGATGGAGGTCGGACGCAAAGTGGAATTTCTTCACACACTGCGTGAAGATGAACCCGAAGAGATAACTTTCAATCGAACTCTGGAAGTTTTGACCAAGCTCAATCTTGTAAGCAAACCAGTTGCATCATCTGATAGAGATGCAATCGTTTCGATTAAAACCGATCAAGCTCAACGCGCTCAGCTTTGCACCACGCATCCTGACTTCATTCAAAATCCGTATGACCTCTATGAAGAATGCAGGGCTACGGGCCCCGTGCATTACATCGAGCGGCAAAATCTTTATCTCGTGCTCGACTACGATCCGGTTGTTCTCGCGCTGAAAGATCACGAGACGTTTTCGAGCCGATTGCAAGCGCAGACCGATCCAGTATTGTATGGGGCTGACCCACCGAAGCACGGCGAATCGCGACAAGCCATGGCTGGACAATTCTCGGCGCGCGGTTTGATGGGTATCGAGGCGCATGTCAAAGAAAGTGCTGAACTCCTTTGGCAAGATCTGGCCGAGAAGGGAAGCGAATGTGACCTGATTTCCCAGTTTGCTTTGCCGTTAGCGGAGCGTTCAATCGGTCGCTTGCTAGGGTTGAGTCCTGATGATATCGACCGGCTGAGCCAAGCCTGTGCGGGAAGATACTTCGATAGCACCAACGATGCGGTAGTGGAAAAGTTTTTCTCCGAACATGTTGCCAGCGACAGCGGCACAGATTCATTCTGGAAGCGGATCATGTCAGGAAATTCTCACATGGGATTGGATGAAGTTGTCAGTCTTCTAAAACTTATCTGGGCGGCAGGTATGGCACCGACAATTAGTCTGATCGGAAACACAGCCGACCTCTTATTGCATCATCATGCCGTCCGATGGGAACTCCAGGGAGACAAGTCCTTGCTCCCACTCTTAATCGAGGAATCTCTGCGCTTCGAGTCTCCCGAAAAATTTGTCCGCCGGTACGTGGTGCGAGAGACGCGATTGGGCGATGAACACATTCCAGCCGGGGCTGAAGTCAGGCTTTGCCTCAATGCTGCAAATCGCGACTCTAAACGCTATCAAAACCCCGATGTGTTTGCATTGCGGAGAAACCCAAAAGACAATCTTGCTTTCGGCGCCGGTGCTCACTATTGTCTCGGCGGAGTCTTGGCGAGGCAGATTGCCCAGACGGCGATGAGCACTCTATTTTTAGGAACGCAATCTCCCGTGGCAACACTGCCCGCTGATGCGGGTCATTACATTGATTCCGAGCGGTTCCGCTGTCTGGAGTCTCTAATAGTACGCTGCGACTAGTACAGTTTGTTCTTGAGTTGTGACCAATCGAACGAAAGGACCTGCACTGGTGACCTGGAGTTGTGCGCTAGAGCCGCAGCCCAACCAGCCGGCGCCGGGGGACGACTGAGGGACCAGCAGCTGTCGGTCACGATTTTGCTTTCGCGTCCCACTTCTTGAACGAACGGCCGATCGGTCAGGCCATCGCGAATGACAAATGAATCTAAACCCCGGGAGAGTCCTTCTCCGGTGGCTTTGATGAATGCTTCTTTCGCTGTCCACAGCTTGAAGAAGCTCTCCAGTTTGGCTTCTTCCGCAACCATCATCAACGTTGCGTATTCATCAGGGTGAAAAAATCGTTTCGCCAAACCGTCTAAATCTCTGACCTCGCGAATGCGCTCGCAGTCTACACCTGTTTCAATATCCAAACAGACTGCGCCAATAGTCAGTCTTCCGGAATGAGAGATGTTGAAATTTATCACTCTTTGATCGTCTCGGGGAAATCCTGCCGGCTTGCCGTGAGGTCCGAGTTGAAACCGTATTTCACTGGGCGCACGATTGAGATATTGCGAGAGTACGCCTCTGACAAAGGTTCGATTGACGATAAAGCGACGGGAAAGCGCTTCGGTATAAAAGCGAGATGCCCTCTCGAGCTCATCCTCCGATAGCCACTCTCTTTTCTCATCGGTGGATAATTCCTCTTCCCAATCCAGCTTCCAGATGTGTATCTCGCCCTGTCGCAAATCGGGTGGAATGATAGTATCGGATTTTATTTCTTGCTCGCTTTGCATTCTATCGGCTACTTCGGTTGTGGCACCGTTGAGCGCAAGATAATCTCTACGGTGTTCAACAGTTTTCTGCGCTGCTCCGGATCTTTGAGGTAGAAATGTCCACCTTCGAATTCGTACAATGAGAAGCTCTCACACGTTTGTTCTTTCCATGCCAGGAGTTCCTCTCTCGTCGTCCTGACGTCGGTTGGAGAGCCGAACGCCGTGATTGGACACGACAGCGGAGTATCTTCCACGTGCTCCCTCGTCTCGAGTGCCGTCAGATCTGCTCGGAGCAGGTGGAGCATCATGGCTCGCATGTCGCGATCCGCCAGGATCGCTTCTGGCGTTCCTCCTAGTTGCAGAATAGCCTGAGCAAATTCAGCTTCGCCGAGTGTGTGTAAAGAATCTCGGCACGGCAGCTGCGGCGCCTGGATTGCCGACACAAAAAGATGAGCAGGCAGCGGTTGCCTCTGCCGGCGCAGCTCACGCGCGGCATCGTAAGCTAGCGCTGCTCCAAAACTATGGCCTAAAAATGCGAACGGCTGATCGAGAAGAGGTGTCAGCTCCGCAACTACCTTTTGCACGATGGTCCGCATCGAGGCAATCGGATCTTCGCTTATTCTGTTTTCGCGTCCAGGCGGCTGCACGGCATAGACTTCTGCCTGATCGTTGAGATCACGGCCCCACGTACGATAGAAATAGCCACCACCGCCGGCAAACGGAAAGCAGATCAGGCGAATCGAAGCGGCGCCGTTGCTCGGGCAGCGGATAAGCCAGTCGCTCTGCATAGAAGCTTTGCTCGTCATATGGCGTTCAATCATCTATTTCAACAGCGCTTTTGCTTCCCTCTGCTCTTGCTTCCTCTCAGTGGCAAGCTGCACTTGCGAGAGCATGTATTTAGTCAGTGAATCGATTGTATTGTGTTTATACAAAGATCCCGCTGTCACGACATTGTCAATTCCCAGTTCATCTCTGAACCGATCGCACATGTTGACCGCTATGAAAGAGTCCATCCCCAGTTCGAACAGATCTCGTTGCGGGTGAATTGTTTCTCGTGGCGACAGTTTAAGCGCTTCCTTCACTTGTTCTTCCACGTATTGGCTTAAGAGTTCGTGCAGTTTAGGGGGAACGAATTTGCCGCTCACGTCGCGAAGCAGGTACCTGAGCGTTTTAACAGATTCGCTCAGTGACTCGACCTTGTCTTTTGATTCAATCTTGACTGCGCGCAGAAATGGGCGATTATCTCTGCGATCCGTAAACGCGACTTCATTCAAGCGGGCTACACAGATGCCTGGATTTGGATAGTTTGCCATCAACGAGCCCAGCGCTTTCAGTCCTTCGTATGTGGTGAGGGCCGCGCCTTGATGCTGGATGCCGCGCTTAGCGACCTGGGCAGCCATACCCACATTAGACCAAGGTCCCCAATTAATTGATAGGGACGGCAAACCGCGGAGATGTCTGTGTTGTGCCAAACCATCCATGAATGAGTTAGCCGCAGCATAATTGGCTTGCCCGACCGAGCCGAACAGTGAAGACCCGGACGAAAATAGAACGAAATGGTCCAAGTTATCTTGCAGAGTCAATTTGTGCAACAACCAAGTGCCGCTGACTTTGGATCGGAAAATCGTCTCGAATTGCTGCCCACTCTGATTTACGAAGACTGCATCTGCTACGACTCCGGCCGCGTGGAAGACACCCGCGATTGGCCAGCCTTCTCCACGTACAGAGTCAAGAAGTGCCTCCATCGCTTCGCCGTTACCGACGTCGATAGAATGCACGTTAACCGTTGCTCCAATTGCTTTCCATGCGTTTACACAACTCTCTGCCTCAGTGGTAGGTTTGCTCCGGCCGATTACTTCCAGATGCCGGGCGCCAAGATCCACTAACCAGTTGCATACTGCCCGTCCAATTCCACCCAAACCACCGGTGACAATGTAGGCTCTGTGCGGGTGAAGCTGAATGTTGCCGTCCGTGCCAGGCGAGCTGAGAAGTGTTCTGCTGCCCGCTATATCGCTGTTAAAACACTCGATTGCATCAGCCAGCTCCGCTAGTGAAAATTTTCTCAGCGCAACAGGTAGAAATCGCGACGTATTGCACCAGTTCGTGAGCGCAATCAATGTCGATTGAATGAGCCCGGGATCTTTTTCGCATAACTGTTTTAGGTCAAACAATTCGTATTTGACATCGGGGTATGCGAGTCTCACCGCGTCGTCGGTCGATGAATCGGCTCTCCCGACCTCTATGTATACACCATCATCTTTAATGACGCTCAAACTCAACTCGGAGAGAGCGCCGCCGCAGGTATTAAAAACAACGCCCACACCCAATTGATCTGTTGATGCCATTACGGCGGCGGCAAAGCTTGGGTCGTTGATATCTAAAATCTTGGCGTCAGTGACTCTGGAGATGTTTATCTTTTCTGCTGAATCAGAAGCTGCGGCATATACCGCACAACCGGCAGTGCGTGCGATTTGTGCTGCCACCAAACCGATGCCGTCTTGATCTGTGGTGACCAAGATTGTGGCCGGTTTGACATTCTCGAGTGTGCGATGCAGCGCTGCGTATGCTGTCACGAACGGAACGACGATTGACGCAGATTCGTCGATTGTTAGATTGGCTGGTATCGGAGTGACAAATTGTGATTTGGTGGCCACCGTGTCACTCATCGCTCCCCATCCCAATCCGACAACAGTCTGACCGAGCAAGACTCCGCACTTCTCGCCTGCACCTTTAACGACTCCGGCAAAGTCGAACCCGAGGGGGATGTCCGCCTGCCGTTGCAAGAGTTTATCCATATCCGCTTGCGACAGGCTGTTAGACCAGATCTCGACAGCAACCTCATCGCTCTGCAACTTTAACGAGTGCATGTTTGGCACAACGTTTGCGCAAGGTTTTTCCGATTCGGTCACCAACGTAAAAGATCGACCTTCCAATGGTAGTTTGTGCCCGCTCGGTGCTCGGTCGATCAGTCGTGGTATCATCCTGCTCTGTTTGCGCAGGGCAACCTGATCCTCGTCATCGTCTAATTGCAGTTCATCAAAAAGATACGCTGCGCTTTGCGAGACGGAATACCGTGGGTCGAGGTCAACAGTCCTGAGGTTAAGCTCAGGGTGTTCCAGCATTACGCAGTTGCTCAGCCCAATCAGGGGGCTGTGCAAATAGTTCATCTCAGTGTCGCCGGCTATCAAGTGAGCTCCGCGGCTTATTAACCAGGACTTCGTAGAAGCCGGCAAGTTTTGTCTAACGAGTGTTTGCAGCAGTGTCATCACGCTGAGGCAGACCTCGGTTGTTGATTTCTCAATCGCACTTTCTGAAATTTCGCAGTCAAGCGACCAGAGGTAAACGACCCCGTTCAACTCCGTTAGATCGAGAGAAGCTAATGATTTTTCGAAAGACTGTTGATCGATCTTCTCTAGAAAGATATCGAAGTCGTCCGCTTTTGTATCAGCGTTGCGCCTGCCGATTCGAAGCACCGAGGCTCCGGACGCTTCCAGTCGAGCGCACAGCTCAGATGCAACGCCCTGGCAATCTGACAGCACGACCCAGTTTGGATGTTTTTTGTCGCTGGCATTACGGTGTTGCGCAGGGCAAGACGCTCGATCCGCCAGCATGCGCTCTTCTGTCCACAGAACTTCATAGAAGAGATCGTTCAGCCATTGTCCGTCTATAAGGCGGAGACGCTGCTCACTTGCACTCCGTGCGCGGAATTGCATGCCTGAAAAGTGAGCTAATGGAGCGCCGGAAGAGAAATCCATTATCGACATATCGAACGTTGGGCACCCGTGCTTGCCGTTGCGAGACACATTGATATGAGCGATTATTGTGTCGGTCAGAGAGCAGTGAACAACAGCTCTGTCGATCGATTCGAGCTCGTAGTGCGTCTGATTTGTATTCGTTCTATTAATAAAGTATGCGCTCGCTTGAAAGCAGCCCTCCAGCAAAGTCGGGTGGCAAATATATTCCGAGCCGTCAATGCTCTCCGGAATCTCCAGTACCACGGATATTCCATCGTCATGAACCTGGGCAGATTTTATAGAACGAAAATCTTGATTGACGTCCAGTCCTAAATCTTGCAGTGCTTCATAAATTTCGCCTGTCGTTATGGAGGACAGATTATCCAATTTCCCCTGAGGAGGACTTAGTGGAATAGGATCGAAGGCAGCGAGCTCTGCGGTGCAAGCTGCGGATCGAGCGGAGCCTCTTTGTCTCGCGACCGTCATGTGGAATGCGTTTGCCGCACCCTCGAGCGCTTCGATGCGCAATTCCTGCCGTGACAGAAGCGAAAGCGTCACCAATTGAAGATTTTTTACCTGGGATAAAATCAGACTCTGTGTTTCGAGAAGCGCAGCACCGGCTCCTAAGAGAAGTTCGATCTGTCCAGCGAATGGAAAGAGTGTCTGACCAAACAGTGAGCATGCTTGCAAGTATTCCTGTTTTGGATCTTGCAGATCGAGTGTGCAGTCGAATCGAAGCTTTTGTTGAGTCATTTCAGTCTTCCGAAATCGCAGGGGTTCCCAGCAGCGGATGCGTAAACCTTCGCTTGGGAATGGCTCGCGTCTGCTGCAAAATTTGTGGCCAATGTTTTTGACGTTGAAATGGGTAAGTCGGCAAAACTGTACGTCTGTGATGATACGGCGAGTCGAATGCCAGCCAATCGATAGCTGCGCCCTGAAGATATAGTCGGGCGAGCGTGTCGAGAAGTTGCCTCCACACTGTAGTTTCATCGGACGGTTGATAAAAGCACAGATCTGTGTTGGTCGATTTCATTTCGTAGGGGCGACCGAATTGAATCACGGCAGTGCGGCCGCCTGTGAGCAGCTCTCTCAGATCATCATCACTGGCGGATGTTGCAACTTTACCGTCATGCCACAGCAAAAATTGCTTGTCATCCAGATCGGTACTGTTGGCGAGAAAGCGTATGCAGGATTGAAGATCTTGTTCTCCCGCTAACAGTGATGCTGCCAGGCGCCCGTCGCCTCGAGCGATTACAAAGTCAGGTGTTATTCCAAAACTTTGCCAAAGCTCACTGAGCGCGAATTGAAATGCGAAGCTCAGCAGTCGGCGCTGAACGTCGTCTTTCAATTTCGGAATTGTGTCTTGATATGAGATTGCTTCGCATATTCCAAGCGTGGATCCCACGTTGAGACACCGATCGATACACTGGCGGAAAAAGCTGTTGCTCTCATAAAGCTTTGCGGCTATACCGCCATCTTGTTCGTTAAAAGATGAGAAAACGAATGCGTATCCGAGTCGACGCTGCCCTGGTGTGATCACGCCTTCGACATAATCGCCTTGCTGCAGCCGTATTATCATGTCGGACGTCTCCGCGGCGATAATCGCTAATCGGTGAGAGAAATGATTTCGTCCGCAATTTGCTGTGTGCGCGATATCTTCGATATTGATTGCATCGGCATTGGCATCGAATCGCGACAGGTAAGACTTTTTCATGTCTTCGAGCCCCTGCTTCGATTGGGCGGACAGCAAAATTATGTGCAACGGACGCTCGCTACCGTGGGGTTTGTTTCTTTTATCGACATACTCTTCGAGAATCGCGTGGGCATTGGTGCCGCTAAAACCGAATGAGCTCACACCGGCTCGTCTCGTCCTACCATTGATTTGCTCCCAAGGCTTTAGCGATGTAGGAATGGTCGCTGGGATTGACTGCAGATCGATCATCGAATTGAGCTGCTTAAAGTGCAGGTGAGCAACGATCTGTTTGTTTTGAATACAAAGCACTGTTTTGATCAATCCTGCAATTCCAGATGCTGCTTCGAGATGACCCAAATTGGTTTTCACTGAGCTGATGATGAGAGGGGTTGTTCTGGTGGTTTCCGAGAAGACTTCTCGCAGAGCAGTAGCTTCGATCGGATCTCCAATCGGAGTGCCGGTGCCATGTGCCTCGATAACGTCTATGTCTGAGGGCTGCAGGTTAGCTTTTCTCAGTGCCTCCCTGATTAAAGCTACTTGAGCGGTGCCGTTGGGAACTGTTAGTCCGCTGCTCGCTCCATCCTGATTGACGCTCGTAGCTTTGAGCACGGCCAAAATGTTGTCTCCGCCTTTTTCTGCGTCGGACAGACGTTTAAGAATGACTACGCCGCAGCCTTCGCCGCGACCGTATCCATCCGCTGATGCGTCGAAGCTCTTGGAGCGCCCATCTCGCGAAACCATCCGCGCTTTGCAGAGGAATGTCATTACATCAGGAGAAAGGATCAAGCTGACTCCGGCGGCAATCGCGTTGTCGCTTTCGCCAGTGAGCAAACTGTTGCAAGCGTTATGAACTGCCACGAGCGACGAGGAGCAAGATGTGTCGATTACCAACGCCGGTCCTTGCAGTCCGAGAGTGAATGATACTCTTCCCGCGATGACACTATTAGCGGTGCCGGCGCCATAGTGTTCTGTCAGCTCGTCTTGCTTCGACGCTTTATTGAGAATCTGACCAAACTCACTAGTGCAAGCTCCTACGAAAACCCCGGTACGGCTTCCTCTCAATCGCGACGGGGCTATGCCCGCATTTTCGAGTGCCTCCCACGTGACTTCCAAAAGTAAGCGCTGCTGGGGATCGATCCATTCAGCCTCCCTTGGACTGATGCCGAAGAAAGTACTGTCGAAGGAGTCAACCGGTGTGCTGATGGTCCCGGCTTCTCGAACGTATATTTTTCCCTGGGCATCTGGGGTTGGGTCAAAATACTTTTCCATTGACCAACGGTCGGCTGGAATTGGACCGACCGCGTCTACTCCCTGTGACAGAGCGTGCCATAACGAGTTCGGATCGTTGAGTCCACCTGGAAAGCGGCAGCCAATACCGACAATGGCAATCTGATTGAGTTTGTCACTGGGAGTCACCTCTGTTTGAGAGGGATATTGAGTTGCCTTTACTCCGAGCTGCTCTCCGATATAGCAAGAGAGACGTTCGATCGACGGATTGTTGAAAATAATCGGCACGGAGATGTTGGCTACGGACCCGAACTGCTTTTGTAAGCGATGAGATAGCTCGAGGGCCATCAGGGAATCGAAGCCCATATCGAAAAAACCCTGATGAATATTCAACTCAGCGGCATCTTTTGTACGAAGCACTGTTTGCAGCACCGACCCGACTTGCTTTTGAATTTCGTTCAACTCTGCCCGCTGTGCGCTCGACTTATGCTCGGTATTTGTCGATATTGCCGCCGGACGATTTGCGATGCGTAGCTCTTTCAACCATGAGCAGTGCTGACGTAGATAAGAGTTTTCGTCGAGGTTAGCGACACCGGCTTGGACTCGATTTCGATCGCTCATGAGGATATCTAGCGCGCCCAAGGCAGCCTTCGTCGAAAGCCCGCTGAATTTTGCCAGTCCTATACCAAGTTTGTCTGCTTCGCGAGTGGCCATTCCTGTCTCCAGCCACACTCCCCAATTGATTGAGAGAGCAGGCAAGCCGGAGGCGCGGCGGAAATAGGCAAGTCCATCGAGGAATGCATTGGCGGCGCAGTATCCGCTCTGTCTGACAGATCCGAATAGAGACGCGGCTGAGGAAAAGAGCACGAAATGATCTAGCTGATCTGTTCGCGTCAGTTCATGCAATTGCCATCCGCCGTTGACTTTCGCTTTGAACACTTGCCTGAATGATTCCCAATCCTGCTCTTCGAGAGTGCCGTCGTGGTGCACGCCGGCTGCATGGAATACGCCCTTTAGCGGAGGCATGCAGTCGCGGATACGCTGCAGGGCGATAGCGAGTTCTTCATGCTCTGATACGTCGGCTTTAAAGATTTCGACGCTCGCTCCTTGCGCGCGTAGCTTTTCCAGACGTTGCGCCAGTTCAGGCGATGGCGTCGTGCGACCAATCAACGCCACGTGTTTGGCTCCACGTTGGATCAGCCATGGCAGGAGCTCTATTCCTATGCCACCCATCCCGCCGGTTACAACGTAAGTGTATTCGCTCGAAAAATGAATGTTCTTTTGGTCGGTTGAGACGTTCGGCTTTGTATGTCGGAGTCTGGCAACGTAGCGCGAATTGCCACGGAGTGCCACTATTTGTTCGTCGTCGTCGACCTCTAGCTCCAGAAGAAGGGCAGCAGCTGATTGTTTGGTCGAATATTGTCCATCCAGATCTATCTGGCGGCATCGGAGCAAAGGACGCTCCATGATCGCTGCTTTGCAGAAGCCGCTCAGTACTGATTGGAACACATTTGCTTTTGGCGGTTCGTTAGGGTCGGCGTTGACGTGCGGCTTTTCTGGAGCAGAGAGAGCTCCATGAGTAAGGACAAACAGGCGAGGCTGAGCCGATTGTTTTTGCAACAAGTGTTGCACTGCCGATAGGGCGCTGCCACTGAGCTCGACCACTCGATCGAGGTAATTGTCGCTCCCATCAGCGAAATCCAATGCCCAGCAGTGGATTATCCCGGCAAGCTCCCCGTTGCACTGCTCAGCCAGCAGTTGGGTTAATGCTTCTTCCGTCGGATCTATATATAAGGAATGGTCTGTGTTGTGCGCAAGCGTTTGAGCGGCTTTATTGCGCACACAGACAGCCTCGGCTCCCTGAAGTTGAAGCTCCCCGGCGAGTGCATCGCCATAGCCCTGACAGTCGCTCAAAATAATCCATTTTGCTCCCGGCTCGGAGGCGTTCGCGTCCGGCGCGAAGTTAGTGGTCGTGCGTTGTTCAGGATGAATATTTAGTGCTGCCGGCAACCAAATCTCTTCGAAGAGTTGGACATCGCCAGTTATATTATTCGGTGAAGCGGCTGGCCCGGAGCTGGTCTTGCCTAACGACGGCAGCCAGTATCGCTTGCGCTGAAACGGATACGTGGGGAGCGAGATCTTTTTACGCGGATAGGGTTTATCGAAACCCTCCCAATCGATAGCGACGCCATTCACATAGAGGTGGGCTGTCGTCTCTACAATCGTTTGCCACGCGTCACCTCCGCGTTGAAGTGATGAAAGCATCAATGAGCCATCTGTGCCATGACAGTGTCTGGCGGCTGCAATAAGCTGTGGCTGCGGTCCCACTTCCAGGAAAATGTTGCAGCCCTCTGACGCTGCTTGTTCGACTGCGTCCTTGAAACGTACGGTGTGGCGAAGATTGTCAGCCCAATAGTCAGGATCGATTCTGTCAACTTGGCGCCCGGTAACAGTGGAGATCCATCGACCTCGAGGCTGAGCGAAATTTGCCGATCGGGCAGCCGCTCTAAATGGCTCGACGATTGGATCGATGAATCTCGAATGGAATGCATGCGTGACGGTCAGTGGAACGGCGGCTACGCCTTTGTTCTGGCAGAGAGCGATGGCGGAGGCACAGGCTGCTGATGCGCCGGACAACACGGTTTGCTTTTCGGAGTTGACTGCAGCGATCTCTAATCCGCTAATTTGCTGGGTGAGCATTTTTACAATATCTGCGCTGTCTTGAATTGCCACCATCGAGCCGCCTCGTGCAAGCTGACTCATCAAACGCGCTCGCGTGATTATCAGTTTCAATGCATCTTCGACCGAGAGTGCTTGCGCAGATACAGCCGCTGCATACTCACCGAGGCTGTGCCCGATTACCGTGTTCGGCAGAACGCCAAAGCTTCGCCACAGTTCGCTGAGCGCATACTCAACTGCAAAGATTGCTGATTGGCTAAAAATAGGATCGTCTTGTAAACGGCTGTCTGGGAGGAATGCATCGGTAAGTTTATTCGATTTGTGATGACGCGCAAAAATATCGCTGCATCTATCGATTGCGTCTCGATAAATTGGATGCGATTGGCGCAGCGCCTCGCCCATGGCTGGATAGTAAGAACCTTGCCCCGTGAACAGAAATGCGAGCTTGGGTTCAGCTGATTGCTGCAGGATGCTCGAATGCTTATGAAGATCGCCGCTTTTTAGTTTGTTTTTCAACTCTTCAGTTGTGCGCCCCGTCACTGCTGCTCTATGCTCGAACTGCTTCCGTCCGGCGTTGGCCGTATGCGAAACGTCCGCGGGAGAAAGCAATGGTGCTTGGGCAAAGTGCCGGGCATATGACTCGATCTTCTGTGAAAGAGCAGCCTCAGAGTTCGCGGATAACGTGAGGATGTGCCACGGCCGATCGTCGCTTTTGATCGGTGCACGCGAGTCTCGAACTGGTGCCTCTTCCAGTATCACATGGGCATTGGTGCCGCTGAATCCGAATGCACTGACCCCGGCTCGGCGTGCTCTGTTTTGATTACGTTTCCACTCCATTATTGAAGAGGGAATCACCACCGGCAAGGAGCCGAAATCGATCATAGGATTGAGGTGGCTCAAATGCAAGTGCGCAGGAATCGCTTCGTTCTGCAAAGAGAGCACGAGTTTTATCAGTCCCGCCATACCCGAAGCGGCTTCCGCGTGCCCGATGTTGGTTTTGACCGAACCAATCACCAGGGGGTGATCTCTATCTCGGCTTTCTTCGAATATGGCTCTCAAGCTGTTCGCTTCGATCGGATCGCCAAGCGAAGTTCCTGTCCCATGGGCTTCAATAACATCGATATCACTGCTGGATAAGTTTGCATCTTTCAGGGCGGTCCGAATCAACTTCTCTTGCGCAAACGAGTTCGGAACGGTCAACCCGCTGCTGGCACCGTCTTGATTCACGCTGGAGCCGCGAATTATCGCGAGAACTCTGTCTCCATCACGTTCCGCATCGGAAAGGCGTTTGAGCACCACAATGCCACAACCTTCGGCTCGTCCAAATCCGTCCGCCTCCTTATCGAAAGTTTTGCATCTTCCATCTGCAGATAACATTCCCGTGCGGCAGAAATGAACTGTGAGATGCGGCGACAAGATCAGGTTGACACCACCAGCAATGGCGCTATCGGTTTCGCCTGACAACAAACTCTTGCATGCGTTATGAACCGCCACGAGCGCTGATGAGCAGGCGGTATCGATTGCCATGCACGGTCCTTGCGTGCCCAATGTGTATGCAAGCCTGCCGGCCATTATGCTGTAGGCGTTGCCGGTACCCCAGTAGCTGCACAGATCGGCTCCGCAGTCACTCTCCTGAATCAGATGACCGTAATCATTCGAGGCGGCGCCGATGAAAATTCCGGTGGCGTTTTCGTGCAAATTGGACGGATTGATGCCTGCATGTTCCAGTGCCTCCCATGTCACCTCGAGAAGCAATCTCTGTTGGGGATCCATCCACTCTGCTTCGCTGGGACTGATAGAGAAAAACTTCTCGTCGAACTCGTCGATGGGCACATTGAGAAAGCCTGCTTCTCTCGCGTACATTTTCCCAGGAGTTTCTCTGTGAGCATCGTAATGCTCGTCGATGTTCCATCGTTCTCGAGGAAGTTCAGTAACAACATCTTTTCCTGAGCTCAAGAGTTGCCAGAACGAATCAGGAGAGTTGGCGCCGCCAGGAAAACGACATCCGACGCCGACGATAGCAATCGTCTCTTCTTTCTTTGGCGCCGCAACCTGCTGCAGGACAGGTGCATAGAAAACCGATCTCTCGAGCTCCTTGGTGAGATATCGAAGGAGTCGTGCCGCAGTAGAATGGCTCAACAGCGCCGGAGCCGAAAGTCCGCTCAACTCGCCCAAATCTTGCCGCAGTTTGTGCGACAGGTCGACTGCTATGAGTGAGTCCATTCCCAGATCGAAAAAACCAGCTGTTAAATCAAGCTTTTCGTCCCAGGGCCATTTCAGCGCCGATCTGATTTCAGATTCGACGTAAGTGCGAAGTTTTTCTTTCCGCGCCTCACCGGTCACCGACGACAGCTGTTTGAAAAGCTCTGTGCTCACCTGTGTTGCGTATTCTGACTGATGATTTGCCAGTTGGTCAGGCTCATCGTATCGAGCCTGATCGAGTGCGCGGTGTTCTGGCGGCTGTCTCCAGGCGTCTTCGATAGAAGGCAGATCGGAGAACATTGGCGTCGGGGATACCTTTGCTGCGATGATGCCCTGCTGAAAAGTACCAATCGAGAGTGATTCTGCCTGGCTGAAGAACTGCTCGGTAAGAATTCGGCACCACGCCTCTCCGCTCAAAAGAAGTGTGTCACCGCGCAGTTCTTGATCTTCGAACTGCCACCAACCTTCGATGCTTCCAAATGCGACATCAAGCCACAGCTCAGAATAAACGCCCTCGAGTAAAAGAAGCGAGCCGTCGCTGTTCAACAACGTACGAATGTGCTGCAACGTCGTTCTCAGATTTTTCGTAGCATGCAGCACATTGGCAGCAATGACGATATCAAATTCGCCTGGCACAAAGTTTTGCGCCTCAGGCTCGCGGTCGATATCCAGCAATTTGTATGTTACGAATTCGCATGCCTTGAATCGCTCTCTGGCACGGTCGAGGAAACGGTTTGAAGTGTCGGTAAAGACGTATTCTACATTGCAATCGCGCAACTCCGGCAGCAGATAATGAGTGGTGCCTCCAGTGCCGGCGCCGATCTCCAGTATGCGTACTGGCTTGCTCTTCGGCAATCGCGAAAGTACGGATTCGAAAACATATCGGATGGCAACGTTGCCTATTCGCGCGACGGAGGACCTGTGGTACATATCGTCAGCAGATATCGCGCTGCCTGGTGCGAACAGGAGAGATAGCGCGTCTGTTTTACCTTGCCAAAGCTGAAGCAACTGTTGACCCGAGCGGTGCAGCAGAGTCAACTCGATCGTGAAGGCTGGATAGCTCGTAGTCAGATCCTGCCATTTTTGCTCGGTATCGATCAACGTGGACTGACAAACTCGCCAGCCTGAGTTCGACTCTTCGAGTATTCGAGCCTTGGTTAGCTCATTCAATGCTCCCAGTGCACTGCGTTGTTGTCGCTCTGTAATTGAGTTGAGGAAGGTGGTTCTATCGATGTCACTGTTAATAGCTAGTGTAAAACCAAGCGCTTTTAACGCCTGCCAGATATAAGCTCGACTCAAACCGTTGAGCTCTGTGCGGAGATCTCTATATTGAGACAGCAAGTGCGATTGTTTGCCCCCGCCAAAAATCTTGTCGAGGCTCTCTTGAAGTGGAAGCTTCATTTTCTGGGACTCGTTCACCTTAGCTGCACTGATGCGGTGTAAAGGTTGTTTCTTTGCTAGCGGCAACCAGTAGCTTCTTCGTTCAAATGGATAAGTCGGCAGGGAGAGTTTGTTTCTTCGGTAGGAATGGTCGAATTCGGACCAGTCGATATCTACTCCGTTAACATATAGCTGTGCAACGCTTTCGAGAAGTGTCGCCCATTCTGCATTCTGCCTCAGCGATGGCAGCACGACGATCTCGTCCGGCGCGCTTGCTTTCAAACGAGATTTTAGCTCAACCGATCCAATTTCAACGATGGCATGGCACCGATGCTCCGATATCGCACTAGCGAACTCCGCGAAATCTGTTTCGCTCAACTCGTCATTTGCATTTCCAAGCATGTTGCTGCTAACAGCTGTGGAACTTGGACCCTCCGCTGATGACGTTTCGTGGTCCCCGGTCTCGAGCCGTTCTGTCGAGCCAGAGATGATGGATTGAATAGCGTCTTGAAGTGATAGCTTGCCCGCCGCTGCAGAAGCAGCAAATCTTCCGATACCGTTGTACAGCACCAAATGCGGCGCCACTCCGAAGGTGCTCCACAACGTTGCCAAACCGTATTGGATGGCGAACATAGAAACCTGCCGGTAGACTGAGTTTTGCAGCAAGACTCGGTCACCCATAATCGCTAACAATAAGGACTGTCGTCCGTAAGAGCGATGGAATTCGCTCACGCACCGATTGATGGCTTCCGCGAAAACGGGGTTGGCTTCGTACAACTCTCGGCCCATTCCGTTATAGAGAGTCGTTTCACCAGAAAACCAGAAAGCGACTCTAGGTTTTTCTTCGCCCGCAATAGCGATACCGCTAAGAATTTCGCCTGACGCCAATTTCTTCCATAGATCATTCGTATCGGCTGCGATGATTGCCCGACGATGCTCGAAAGGTGATCGACCTGTATTGGCGCAGTGTGCGATATCGGCAAGTGCTTCGGCTCTGTGGGTCGCGACGTAATCGATATAGCGCTGTATGTTGGACATACAAGCAGTCTCGCTCCTCGCAGACAATGTCAGCAAGTGCAGCGGACGCTCTTTCGCATTTGCTTCTGTCTGGTCGGAGATGGGCGATTCCTCGACGATTATGTGAGCGTTGGTGCCGCTAAAACCAAATGCGCTCACACCCGCTCTGCGCGGACGATGCTTTGTTCGTATCCAGGGGCTATGAGTGGTAGGAATTGTCGCGGGAATTTTTGAGAGATCGATGAGTGGATTCAAGCTAGTGAAATTCAAATGGGCAGGAATTGTTTCATTCCATAGAGAAAGAATGACTTTGATCAGCCCAGCCATTCCTGCTGCTGCTTCCAGGTGTCCGAGGTTTGTTTTGACAGATCCGATTATCAGGGGCTGTTCGCGCCCGTTGGTTTTCTGTCCGAACACTTCAGCAAGCGCGTTGACTTCGATTGGGTCACCGAGCGCCGTTGCTGTACCGTGCGCCTCAATGAAATCGATATCGTCCGGTTGAAGATTCGCTTCGGCAAGGGTGCGCCGGATGAGTGTCTCTTGCGCGATGCCATTCGGGACAGTCAAACCGCCACTCGCTCCATCTTGATTGAGGCGACTGCCTTTGATTACCGCCAGTATCCGGTCGCCGTCACGCCGCGCGTCCCTTACTCTCTTGAGAATTACAACACCACAGCCCTCGCCACGAGCGAAGCCATTTGCCGCAGCATCGAACGTTTTGCAGCGAGCCTCGGGCGAAAGCATGTTTGCTTTGCTAAGACCGATCATAAGTTCAGGAGCCAGCATGAGATGCACACCGCCGGCGATGGCATAGTCCGATTCGCCATTGGTAAGGCTGCGGCAGGCGTTGTGAACTGCAGCGAGTGCTGATGAGCACGCGGTATCGATGGCGGTGCAAGGTCCTTGTACGCCCAACACGTAAGCTAATCTGCCCGCGGCTGCGCCGGCGTAGCTACCAGTGGCATAGTGAGCTGTTATGTCCTCCGGCTGCCCATGTTTGAGCACCAGCTGGCCATAATCATGCGATGACATACCGACAAAGATGCCTGTTTCCGTGCCCTTCAATTTGGCAGCCGAGATATTCGCGTCTTCCAATGCTTCCCACGTAACTTCGAGCAGCAGACGCTGCTGCGGATCCATCCACTCCGCCTCTCGCGGGCTTATGTTGAAGAACTTTGCGTCGAATTGGTCGACGCCAACGTTCAGAAAAGCGCCTTCTCTCACGTGCATTCGACCGGCAGCTCGAGGATCTGGGTCGTACAACTCCTCGATGTCCCATCGATCCTTCGGTATAGCTGTGAAAACATCTTTTCGATCAATGAGGACTCGCCAAAATTCTTCCGGGCTGTTAGCTCCGCCAGGAAAGCGACATCCCATTCCTATAATGGCAATTTCGCCCGAGTCTGCTGAATGCTTGGGACGACGGTCTTGCTCTTCGTTTATGGATTGCGGATGGGTTTCTTGTTCTCCTTTTGCTGATAGCGAACGCCTCTCTTGCTCGCTTGCGAGCAATGTGGGTGAAGCTAAATCGAGCTTTCCGGCTAAATATGTGGTGAGGCGAGCGACAGTCGGATGGTCAAAAATCATTGGCGGCGACAATGCTACACTCGCTCCCAGCTTTGTTTGCAACCGGTTGGTGAGTTCAATCGCCATTAAAGAGTCAAGCCCGAGATCGAAGAAGCCTTGATCCGGATCGAGCGGTTTGTTCGCAGTCCACTTGACTGTGGATTTGACCAGCTCTGTCACACGTTGTTGCAACTCTGAGTGCAGGGTGGTGGTGCTGTTGTTTGCAAAGATAGATCTCAGTGGCTGCGCAGTGGACGCTTCAGCATCAGATGGTTGTTCGAGCGGTGCCCCCACTTCGTATACTTCGCTCAGCCACCGCCTGTGGAGCCCGCCATGGCGCGACGCTGCCAATTTCCAATCAACGGCGGCTACACCCATTTGCGGGCAGTCGGGTTGTTCGAGTAATTGTCCGAGCGCTTGCAAGCCATCTTGTGGCGTGAAGCCACGTATGCCGTTAGTCCACTCTCCGCGAGTTTCAACAAGAGCCGCGGCGGCGCCCACTTCCAACCATGCTCCCCAGTTGATTGACAGCGCCGGCAGCCCGAGTCCTCTTCTGTAGTGTGCTAAACCATCAAGGAAAGTATTGGCGGCGCTATGGTTGGATTGTCCACCCAATCCAAGCAACGCGGAGACAGACGAGAAGAGCACGAAATGATCGAGCGCGTCATCAATGGTCAGCTCGTGGAGGTGAAACCCTCCATAGACTTTCGCTTGAAATACTGCACGAAAGCTTTCCCACTCCTGATTTACCAGCGTACCGTCAGAAAGCTGACCAGCCGCGTGAAATACTCCTGCCAGTGGCGCCATCGTTGCCCTGATCCGTTGCAAGGTAAGGTGGAGAGCGTCACGATCGCCTACATCAGTCGCAAAGACTTCAATTGATGACAAGGATCGCAACTGTTCGAACAGTCGTTGCACCGATGGTGTCGGAGCATGGCGGCTGAGAATAGCAATGCTGGTAGCGCCTCTCTCAATCAGCCATTTGGTCAACTCTAACCCGATACCGCCCAATCCGCCTGTGACAAGATATGTTCCATCCCGGCGCACCACGCAGTCTGTTTTTTGTTGCTCCGTTGTGATCACGATCTTTCCGATGTGTCGAGCCGACTGCATAAACTTGAATGCCTTCGCCGCCTGCTTCATGGAAAACACTGTTACCGGCAACGCCGAGAACATTCCGCTGGCGATCAACGCGTATAAATGTTCCAGCCAAAGCTTCGCCTTTTCAGGACGGTCTTTTAGCAGATCATCGAGGGCAATGATCGAATAGTTGATTGCGGGAAACAGCGCGTTCGCTCGAGACGCAGACCATATATCGCGCTTGCCCAATTCTATAAAATGACCGCCGGCTGTGACTGCCGACATCGTCGAGTGAATCAGCTCACCGGATAGGCAGTTGAGAGCGACGTCTACGCCACGGCCTGCTGTGACGTTCATTACTTGTTCGACAAAGGAGTCGCTTCGCGAGTCGAATACGTGACGCACTCCGGCACGGCGCAAGTATGCTCTTTTTCTCTCACTTCCGGCCGTAGCGATGACGTCGGCTCCGGCTTGCATCGCAAGTTGGATTGCAGCTAATCCGACGCCACCGGCTCCCGCATGAATGAGCACGGTCATGCCCTTTCTTAAATCGGTTATCTCATGGAGACAGTGATATGCAGTCGAGAACGCCATCGGCAACGCAGCTGCTTGCACCGCTGACAATTTGTTTGGTCGTGGCACCAACATCTGTGCACTGACAACAAGGCGGTCCGTAAACGCACCAGCACCAACGCCCATGACACGATCGCCATTCTTGAAGGGGGAAGATGGATGCGCAGTTCTAACGATGCCCGCGAATTCCCAACCCAGTTCTTTCGTTGCGCCAGGATATGCTCTCGAGCACACAAGAAGGTCGCGGAAGTTGACCCCCGATGCTTCGACGTCGACTTCGACTTCGTCCGGCTGCAACGATTTATGCGGCTTGGGCTGCCACTGGATGTCCTCGATCAGACCCGACTCGGCCGCGATCAACTCACAGTTTTGTTGCGAGCACGGAATAATGCCTTCTTGAATTGATTTGTGCAGCCTTGGCAAATATCGTCGGTGATTGCGAATGGCGACCTGCTCTTCAGCATCGTCGATATGCAGCTCTGCAACAATTTGTTCTGCTGCCTCCGTTGCATCTGATTCGGGAGCGAGGTCGATGAGCCGAGAACGCAGGTTTGGATGCTCAGTAGCTATGACTCGGCACAGCCCAACAAGCGTTGTCTGATGAATCGATATTTGTGAGTCAGCGCCTACGGACTGCGCTCCTCGCGTCACTACGGTGAGCGATGGTGTTTTCGCCTGAGGCGAGTTGGAAAGCGCTTGCGTGAGGTAAACAACACTGCCAGCAACGCCTTGTTGAACCTGATCCAGATCTGCTGCGCGATGATTGTCACGATCTAGCGCCAGGCAGTGCACGACTCTAGTTATCGGTATTTCTTCAAATCGTTGCAGCAACTCGAATGTATCGTGTCGACTTGTGAGATCAACGAAATGGTGTGCATCAGCCGTCCTGTCATTGCGAGTGCGAACAACTGTGACTTCATGTCCTGCCTGTTTCAACCGTTGTTCTAAAGCGGTGCCTACTCCCATGCTGTCTGCGAAAATCACCCAGTGTTCGGACGCTAGAGTGGATTTTTGCCTCTCGCTTTGTAGAATCGCATTTGTACCGGCGGTGAATACGGCTTGTTTAACAATGCCGTCGTCTATTTCGGTGTCATGAACCGGGGCAAAGCCTGCTGTGTTTAGCCTACGTACCCATTCGAGTTTTGACAGCAGCGCGTGCTCTGTTCTGATTTGATTATCTTCGAAGAGCCACCAGTCTTTCAGCAACCCAAAGGTCAGGTCGAGCCAGGCGTGTCTTTCGATAACTTCGGTGATCAGGACTTGTCCGCCCGGCAACAACAGTTCATGCAGCCTGCCGAGAGACTTTTCCACGTCTCGTGAGGCATGAATCACATTGGTCGCGATAATGAGATCAAATCGCTCTTCGGCAAAACCTTGCGACTCGATGCTCGCATTAAGGTCGAAAAGTTTGTAATCAACAAAAGCATAATTGGCAAACTTGGTACGAGCTTCTGCGACCAGAGAGGGGGAGACGTCGGAAAACGTGTAATTGAATCGCTTGTCACCGAACAGTGGCAGGAGAAACTCGGTGGTTGATCCGACTCCGGCACCGATCTCCAAAATCTTCAGAGTCTTGCTGTCTGCACTGTCCAGCATCGAACTGAAGGTCTGTCGGACGTATTCATTTGCGTTCCTTGCAAAACCTGATTGTGTGTAAATACTCCTCGCTGATAGCGAGTTCTCATTGGAGAACAATACGGACAAGCCATCAAGATCGCCATGCAGTACAGACGCCAAGCGAATTGCACAGTGTTGCAAAACCGCTAGCTCAGTTTGCAGCTGCGGGTACTTTTCAGACAGCTGACGCTGCAGCTGTGCCGCAGATATTGTCGTTTTCGACTTATCTTCCGATAAAATCTGCAAGCAGCGAGCAAACAAACGCTCATGTTGCGCGGAGATCTTCAATCGTTCTTGCAAAACCGCTGTGGCGGTGCCGCATTCGGTGCTCCAACCTAATTCCTCGAGCGCAGCGCGTATGTATGCAGCACACAAAGACGTCACTTCATCGTTGATTTCACGGTTCTGGACTATCTGCGATGAGGGAGTTGGAGCAGCATATTCTTCTGGCTGATAATTTGCGAGGTTTGACACCGTGCGCGAGTTGTCAGATAAAAATCTCTCTTCGTGCCATCGGATCTCATACAGCAAATCATCCACCGACTCGGACTTCTTCCCGAATGTACGGCGCAGTCTTTCACGCTCTATGGCGTGAAGCCTTAGCCCTTTCACTTCGGCGCAGAGGCGCCGTGAATCTTCATCAACTATGAGGAAGTCGAGCTTCGGCTCCCGACCTGCAGTGTAAGTTGCGTAGGCCGTGACATCAGTGCCGGGCGAAAAGTATGTCGTCACCTCATCGATGCGAGTCGGAATGAATATGCATCCTTCCGCCAGGTCATTGATCGAGAGCAGCGCACCAACTTGGAAGCATCCATCCAGCAGAGCTGGATCAATCGAATAATTTGGATTCGCTCTTTCAAATTCAAGGTGAACTCTGCCAACGGCGCACGAGTCTCTAATGCTGGCTTGTTTAACGGTTTGAAACGCCGTTCTGTACTGTAAACCACCGGCATTTAGGCGCTCGTAAACATCTTCGAGTTGAACTGTTTGCTTAGTCGCGTCCGGTTGCGGCAGGTCGTGCAGGTTCCGTTGTTGAGACAACACTTTGACGCGTGCTCGAGCGTGACAGCGTGAGGCGTTCTCTGATGCGTTTATTGCAATGCGTGCCTCCTCAGAATTTTCCGGAGAAACATCAATCGTCAAGTCGATTGGGTTTGTGTCGCTGAGAAGCAGTGCTTCTGAAAATTCGAGTCGCTCAATTCTTATGGGTGCGCGTTTAAACGAAGCTCGCGCTGCCTCATTTATGATTTCGATAAAGAAAGCTGCCGGCGCTATTGCGGTATCAAGCACGAGATGGTCGCGTAGTGCTTTGTGCGCAGTATCGGTGGGCGGGAGAAGCAGACGATAACTCGTCTTTGCATCGGTTATCTCTCTGGAATTCTGCGAAAGGAGAGAGGTGTTCACGTTCTGTCTCAGGCAATCGAGCCAGTGGTATTGCCGTTCGAACGGGTATGTCGGCAGAACAACTTTCTTTCTTCTATAAGGCGCGTCGAACGCCTTCCAATCGATCTTTATGCCAGTTAAATAGAGCTGCGCCAGTGCATCCAGCATCTCTTTCCATGCTGAGTCACTATTTGTCGTTGCCCAAGCCGCGTCCGCAAATTGAAAATCGATTGGCACTTCAGTGTCGCTTTGTCGCACATGACCGATCTCGAAAGCGTTTTGCTCCAGCAAATTCAATAGCGCTTGCGTATCGCGCGCTACCAGGGCGACGCGGTGTTGGAAGTGCATGCGTCCAGTGTTGGCTGTAAATGCTATGTCTTCTATGGAATCATTGCAGCCACGCAGGAAGGGTCGGTAGTCTTCGATTAGTTGGGCAAGCGCCGTCTCAGTTTTGGCTGACAGCGTCAATATATGCCATGGCCGAAGTGCTTTCATCGACGGAGCACCTCTTCATTCGGAGCTTCTTCAACAATGATGTGGGCGTTGGTTCCGCTCAATCCAAATGAACTGACTCCGGCTCGCCGCGTGCGTCCTGGTCTTCGGCACCACGGTAGTTTAGACGCCGGCACCACTGCTGGAATTCTCTCCAGGTCGATAAGCGGGTTGGCTACGCTGAAGTGGAGATGAGGGGGAATAGTCTCTTTTTCCAATGACAGGACGACTTTGATCAATCCAGCGATACCGGAAGCCGCTTCCAGATGTCCGATATTGGTTTTGACTGAACCAATCACCAGCGGCTCGCGCTCAATCTGCGTTTCGCTGAACACTTTTCCCAGACTGTTTACTTCAATTGGGTCGCCCAAAGGCGTTCCTGTTCCATGTGCTTCTATGACATCAATATCGCTGGGAGCGAGGCCGCCCTGGTGCAACGCGGCGCGAAGTAGTTTTTCTTGCGACACACCGTTCGGGACAGTCAGCCCACTACTGGCACCATCCTGATTGATACATGATGCACGAATGACCGCTAAAATTCGATCGCCATCTCGCACTGCGCGCGACATGCGTTTGAGAACAACGACTCCGCACCCCTCTCCTCTGCCAAAACCGTCGGCGCTCGCATCGAATGTTTTGCATCGGCCGTCGGCTGAAAGCATGTTGGCTTTGCAGTAATTGATCGTTACTTGCGGTGCCAATATGATATTCACGCCTCCGACTATGGCGCAATCCGACTCGTTATTTTTCAGACTCTGGCAGGCTGTGTGCACGGCAACCAGCGACGATGAGCAGGCTGTGTCAACGACGATTGACGGGCCTTCCGCTCCAAGCGTGTACGCAAGCCTTCCGGCGAGAACGCTACCAAGATTGCCGGTCGTGAAATAAGCGGAGAAATCGTCGGGGTTGCGTCTTTCATTTATCAGTTGTCCGTAATCGTTCAGTCCGGCTCCGATGAAGATTCCCGTTTTGCTGCCGCGCAGTGTTGCTGGATCGATGGCAGCGTTCTCTAGTGCTTCCCATGTTACCTCGAGCAGCAATCGTTGCTGCGGATCGATCCATTCCGCCTCACGTCCGCTGATGCCAAAAAATTCGTTATCGAAGCGATCGATCGGCACGTTGAGAAAACCGCCGTCCTTCACATACATTCGACCTGGGCTTGCCGGGTCCGGGTTGTAAAACTCATCCTCGCTCCATCGATCTTCAGGCACGGGGCCGATGGCATCCGCACCGTGCTCGAGTAGATTCCAAAATAAGGCCGGATTATTGGCTCCGCCGGGAAACCGACACGATAATCCGACAATTACTATATCGTCGTCCGCTTCTGAAGGTTTACGCTCGTCTGGCAGCTTTGCTTCTGTACGTGAGGACTCGACTTGCGCTTGCAGATAGCTGTTTAGCCGTTCGACTGATGGGTAATCGAAAATGGTGACGGCAGAAACGCCACTGTTTGCCTCAAAAGCATTTCGAATTCTGTTTGCGAACTCGACCGCCATCAGAGAGTCCATACCCATGTCGAAAAATCCGCGCTGATGATCGATTTCGATGTGCCTGGGCAGTGCCAATGTCGAGCGCAGATGCTCCTCGATTATTGACGTTGATTCGCGTGCGGAGCGGCCCGAAGTTGACGGCTCAAAATGCTGCAACTGATTGTAAGAAACGTTGTGGGTTATGAGCCGATCGATGATCGGGTGTGTGGATTTGCCTTTGTTCCAATCGGCATCTACAAATGCTACTTGTGTTACACCATCATTTGACATGTACGAACGCAACGCGGCAAGAGCTATGCGCGGAGTGAAATCACGCAGTCCGGACTGCTCGGATGCGCGTCGAACTTCTTCGCGAATTGATACGCCTGTTTTAGACCAGACGCCCCAATTGATAACCAGAGCAGGCTTATTGATTGACTTTCTGTAGTGCGCCAATGAATCCAGGAAGCTGTTAGCTGCGATGTAACTTGCCAGCCCGGGCTGCGCATAAAGCGAGGCGCTGGAGGAGAAAAGAACGAAGTGATCGAGGTCTTCATCGAGCGTTAGCTCATGCAGGTTCCAGCTGCCGAATACCTTACTTTCAAACGTCTCTGCGAACCGACTCCAACTTTGATTCATCAACGTTGCACTCGACATGCACCCTGCCACCTGAAAAACGGTTTTCAGTGGGGGCATTGTACGTTTGATCGTTGCAAGTGTTTGCTCGAGACACTCTCGATCGCCTATATCAACCGAAAAGATGTTGATACAGCAGCCAGTTGCTCGCAACTGATTGATATGCGCAAGTGCGTCCACAGACGGCTCACTTCGACCAAGCAGTGCGATCGATTTGGCACCTCGTTCTACTAGCCACTCAACAAGCTCGCCACCTATGCCACCGAGACCACCGGTTATGAGGCAAGTGCCGGCCAATGATTTTGGGCTTGTATCGGTGCTGACAATGGGTGCCTTGCGCAATCGCTGAATGTATCTGCTGCCATGGCGGAGCGCCGTGGTCACTTCGTTATCAGTAATCCAGAGCTCTTGGAAAAGTTGTGCTGCTGACTGGTCGACGCTGTAGTGCGGATCAAGATCGACAACTCGGCACGTTATGTTCGGAAATTCGACGGCTGCAGATTTCGCCAAGCCGCTGATCGTCGCTTGGAAAGGCGATATCTGCTTTTGATCATCGAGGCAAAAGACGCCCTGCGTCACGAAGATAATACGAGGCGGGTTTGGTAACCGCAATTTGCCAATTGATTGGATAACGTGGAGTGCATTCGTACAAATCTTTTGTTGATTTTCTCGAATGGAATCTGAACCCGCATCCAACGCTGCGCAAAACACGATGCCTGTGATTGCATCAGGTGCCAATGTCTCGGTTGGAGAATGAAGCGGACCGTTTTGCACGACTGCTACTTGCGCACCGCTCGAAAGCAATCTCTCTGCTAGAGACTCATCGACGGCCGTGCGATCACCATATACAATCCAGCGCTCAGCAGTTTGCTTGGTCTGAACGCTGCGTCCAGAGGCGCTTATGACACACTGAGAAGCGTTCCCCGCTCCGATTGGTATGAGCTGTACATCGGAGAATGTCTTCTCTAGCAGCTGCTGCCAAAGCGGGACTGAAAGCAGCGGCTGTCCTGGGCGCAATTCAAAGTCGTCGAATTTCCACCAGCCTGGCAGCAGTCCGAACGTGATCAGTAGCCACGTCTGTTCTTCCGTCACCTCGAGCAGAAGAAGCTGACCTCCTGGTGCGAGCAGATGATGGATATGTTGGAGTGTTTGATTGAGGTCGGTTGTTGCATGCAGAACATTCGATGCAACAATTATGTCAAAGTGCCCGGGAGCAAAACCTTGTTGTCGTGGATCTTTTTCGATATCGAGAAGTTGGACACGAATAGACGGGTTGTTCGTGTAGCGCGTTCTGGCGCGATTGAGGAAAAGCGAAGAGACGTCAGAGAAAACATATTCGCATCGCTCCGGTAGATGTGGAAGGATGACATCTGTTGTAGAACCGGTGCCTGCTCCGATCTCGAGAACGTGCAGAGGTTGCTTGGTTTGAGCGGCGATAGTCGAGATCGTTTCTGCGATTACCTTGTTTCCAAATCTTATGGGAGGGGCTTTCCGATACCAAGCCTCCACCGATGGAGATCCGTCTTGCGGAAACAGAAGAGTTAAGGCGTCCTGCTGTCCCCGCAACAATCGTGCGAGTTCATTGCCACAACGCTCTACCACTGAAATTTGCTCAGAACTGTCAGGATACGTTTGCCGTAAGCGAGCGAGCGAAGTATCGATATCGACGGGCGTCAATGCCGCGTGTTGGATGAGGACGAGCAATCGCTCGGCCAAACGCCGTTGGTTCGGCACAATGGACAGCTGTACACACGTGGCGGAAACGTCGCTGTGCGTTCGATCTGCGTCCAGACCTAACTCAATTAATGCGCGGCGTGCAAACTCCAGGCTTATGGAATTGAGTTCTTGTTGCAGATTGAAGTCTCGGTTCAGCTCCGATACCGTCTCGCTTTGTTTCAAAATTACGTCGCCAGGATTTTCGGGGCGACAGTTGCTAATCTCACGTTCGCTCGTGGTGGCAGTGCGCAGTTGTCGGTCGAGAATCCAATCGAGTTGATAGGTGTAATCTGCGATCTGCGCATTGACGCCCTTTTGCATGGCCTCATCCAATGCTTTGAGCCAATAGCGCTTGCGGTCAAATTGATAAGTTGGTAGGGAGACCTTCTTGTGCCGCCCTTGCTGATATAGGCTAGGCCAATCGATATCGACGCCGTTTTGATAGAGCTGAGCGATCTCTGAAAGCTCTCGTACCGTCGCAACGTCAGCACGTTCAATTTTCGGCAACCCCAGATTTTCGCCGCGGTCTGCGATGCGGTCTGAACTCCAAGAAGACACAGTCGCTTGCAGTTGTTCCGCCAGGTCACTTGTATCGCTCGCAATCAAGGCAATGCGATGTTGCCAGTGGGTTCTGCCGGTATTCGCGGTGAATGAGAGATCAGACAGGTTGATGCTGCGATCAGTGCGCAGGAGATGCAAATACTCGCTGCAAAGTTTTCGCAGGGACTCGGGAGTTTTTGCTGAAAGGGCGACCAGGTATGGTTGTTTGTCGGGCTCGATAGGCGGTGATGGTGGCGCTTCCTCGACAATGAGATGTGTGTTTGTTCCGCTAAAGCCGAATGCGCTCACGCCGGCGCGGCGGACACGTTCAGGTCGATTGAGCCACTGTACGCCCGCGGTAGGAATTGTCGCGGGAATCGAAGGCAGATCGAGAAGTGGGTTAAGCTCTTTGAGATGAAGGTGGGGTGGAATAAATTCATTCTGCAAAGCGAGCACCGTTTTTATCAACCCGGCAATGCCGGCTGCTGCTTCGAGATGTCCGACGCTAGTTTTCACCGAGCTAAGTATGAGTGCATCTGTGCGCTGTCTGTCCCCTGCGTATACCGCCTGAATTGCGTTCACTTCGATAGGGTCGCCCAGCGCGGTGCCTGTTCCGTGCGCTTCGATAGCGTCTATGTCACTCGGTTGCAACTCAGCCACTCTCAGCGCAGAACGCAATAGCTCCTGCTGTGCCAGTCCGTTGGGTGCCGTCAATGAGTTGCTGGCACCATCCTGGTTGACGACACTTCCTCGGATCAGGGCGAGAATTCTATCTCCATCTCTTTGAGCCTCAGACAGTCGCTTGAGCAAGACTACCCCGCAGCCCTCTGCTCGTGCATAGCCGTTTGCTGCGGCATCGAATGTCTTGCACCGTCCATCAGGCGCAAGCATGTTGGCCTTGCAAAAGTTGATGAACGGTTCGGGCGACAAAAGCAAGTTGATACCAGCAGCAATCGCGCAATCGCTTTCGCCGCTGAGAAGGGAGTTGCACGCATTGTGAACGGCAACCAGCGAAGCTGAACAAGCGGTATCGACTGTCCAAGCCGGACCTTGCGTGCCGAGAAAATATGCCAGTCGACCAGCTAACAAGCTATCCGCATTACCTGTTCCCCAATGTGCGGCCAGATCACGCACGTCCGTATGTCTATTAATCAGCAGCTCGTAGTCGTTTTTGAACGCGCCGATGAATATCCCAGTTTTTGTCCCCCGCAGTCGGGCGGGATCGATCGCTGAGTCTTCGAGCGCTTCCCATACAACTTCCAGCAGGATCCGTTGACGTGGATCCATCCATTCGGCTTCGCGAGGGCTGATGCTGAAGAAGTCGGCATCGAATTGATCTATCGGTGTGTTAAGAAAACTACCCTCTCGTACATACAGCTTGCCTGGTGCGTCCGGATTCGAATCGTAAAATTCATCGACATTCCATCTGGTTGGCGGGATAGGACCAGCCGCATCGACTCCGTCGCGTAGCATTTGCCAGAACAACGCTGGACTGTTGGCGCCGCCTGGAAAGCGACAGCCAAGCCCGATTATCGCGATGGGTTCTCTCGTTGGCGATGTCGGATGTTCGCAAGTTGCTCGAGTCGGCAGAGACGTCATCTGTTGAGCGAGAAACTCACAGAGCAAGTTTGGTAATGGGTAATCGAAGAAGTGCATCGGCGACAGATGAATGTCGTCGCCCAGTCCGCGCTTAAGTCGCTGCGTGAATTCAGTGAGCATCAATGAGTTCATCCCCAGCTCGAAGAACGTTTTGTCCGCATCAATTTCGAGATTGCGAGGGGTCTTCAGCACCAGCTTGAGCTGATCGTATACGTATCTGTCCAACTCTGATGTCGTACGCGTGAAAGTAGCACTGCGTCGGGAATCTTCAAAACTTTGCCTCGGTTGATCTACAGGCACTGAGCTGTTCTGTTGCCAGTGGCGTTTTCTATCCCACTGATAGACCGGCAGGGAGACAATGTTGCCGCCTTCCGGATGAAGGCGTGCGAAGTTGACGTTGTATCCGCGCATGTATGAATTTGCCAGCTCTTGCAACTGGTCTTCGGACGCTTCGTTGTTGTTTTCTATTGATGCGCATTCAAGATCATCGAGTGCCGTAAGTTCAGAACAGCGTTTTAGAAATTCTTCGAAATCATTGAGCAATTCCGTCAAGCGTCCTGCTGCTTCCGTTGTAGACGCCGCCACCACCGCAACTCTGCGTTTGTGATGCATCCGTCTGCAGCTTGCCGTATATACAAGGTCAGCGAGACGCACCGTTGCGGATTCTGCATTCAGCAACTGATCGCGATAGGCAAGCATTTGCTTTTTCAGCGCTCGATGACTGTGAGCGGAGATGGGCAATATTTGGTAATCGCGGGAGCCTGCTTCTGCCGAACGCGACTCTTGTGGTGCTTGTTGAAGCACTATATGTGCGTTGGTTCCACCCAATCCGAACGAGCTAACCCCGGCAGTCGGGATCTTTGACGCATGCGGCCAGTCGCTATTTTGACAAACAACGCGCAAAGCATTGCGGCTGAAATCGATGCGTGGATTCGGATTCGAGAAATGCAGGGTGGAGGGAATCTTAGCGTGGTGCAGCGAGAGAGCTACTTTTATTACCCCCGCTATGCCCGCGGCCCCTTCGAGATGTCCGATGTTTGTTTTGACCGAGCCGATAAGAAGCGGGCTCTCCGCCGTTCGTCCGGCAAATACGGCAGCAAGCGCGCTCGCTTCTATGGGGTCACCCAGTGGCGTCCCCGATCCATGCGCTTCAACATACTGTATGTCGTGCGGTTCGATGCCACAATTGTCGTAAGACAATCGCAAGAGCTCTTCTTGCGCAGATTGATTTGGAACTGTCAGTCCACTTGTCGCCCCATCCTGGTTGACAGCGGCACCGCGGATGATGGCATAAATTCTGTCTTGCGATGCGATCGCATCGCTGAGGCGTTTAAGAACTAGCAGTCCTCCGCCCTCGCCCCGTACGTAGCCATCGGCCTTCGCATCAAACGGCTTACAACGACCGTCCGAAGCCAACATTCCAGCCTGTGCCAGATCCTCTGAAACATCAGGAGAAATCATGTTGGCGCCACCCGTCAGCGCCAGAGTGCATTCGCCATCACTGAGACTTCGGCAAGCCAAATCTATCGCTACTGCTGAAGAAGAGGTGGCGGTGTCGACCACCAGGCTAGGCCCCTTAAAATCGAAAAAATAGGATATTCGATTGGCCGCAATGCTGAGCCCGCTTCCCGTAACGTTGAACAGTCCGCCGTTGGTTGCGGCATTCGAGTTCGATTTGGCCAGGTTGTGAGATGCTAATCCCAGAAAGACGCCCGTTCTCGAATTCCTCAGGTTGTGCGGAATCAGCCCTGAATCATCCAGGGCTTCCCAAGCTAGCTCCAAAAGAAGCCCTTGAACGGCGTGCATCTCAGATGCTTCTCTCGGAGAGATGCCGAAAAATCCGGCGTCGAACTCTCCGACGTGCTCGATAAAGCCGCCCCACCGGTGCTTTTGCGAGGCGCCCCTATCTGCAGGTGTCTCGGATATCGCGTCTAGTTCATTGACCAGCAAACGCCAGAAAGCTCTCGGATCGTCAGCCTTGGGAAAGCGGCAACTCAATCCGACGATAGCGATAGGTTCACTCAGTCGCGCCAATTAATTGCTCCCAACCAGACGCTGCACCGATTAGAGCGCTCCGGTGGACGGTGCAGATGCTCTGGACCGCATCACTGCAGGGATTTACTTCGCGGATACCGTAACCACGAAGTATCTAGAAACCATGGAAAGCCGCAGTTAAGCGCACAAAATTATAGAAGAATTGCCCTTCTTGATAATTTAAATGTATGACAGGTTCTTGATTGTCTGCCGCTAATGAATTGGGTTTACGCTCGACCCGAACTATGCCGGCTAGTTCATCGAAGCTCCGAAAAGCAGTTGTGGTGCGATAAGTCTGTTTCAATCGACCCAGCTTGTTCTCCTCGAATTTCGGCTAAACCCGACTATCTGAGCGCGATGAAGCCACCTACCCTGAAGATAAATCATCTCTCAAATAAAGCCAGAGCGTACAGCTTTGATAGGTCTGTGTGGCTGAAAGTGTCCACCCTCGATGCTCGCTTCGCATAAATTGAGCTACGAGTGGTGATTTAGCCGCCTTATCGTCGATAGCCAGCAAACCTGCTTCTTCGTTTTCGAGCTGGCTACTGAGTGACTTACCCTTGGGGATTCTTGCAATTATGTGATCGAGGTTTTCCACGTCTGGTCCTTTCGGTGTGAAAATTCCCCAATAGCCGTCGAACCCCGGAACGGGCCTTGGCACCGTACGGTGACTCCCGAGCACGTAATTGAGCAGCGATTCAACGGTTCCATAGCGCCTGATTCCGTCAATAGGAAAGGGCCAAATTAGTTTGCGGTGTTGGAGTTGACACGCATCAATCTGGCTTTTGAACGGTTTGAACAATTCATAGAGATGCGCCAATCTGGTGCCGCAGGGGGAGCTCGACGAAGGAACAATCAGGATTGCGCAAAGAACAGCAATCTCCGGCAGCAACTTAAATCTGGATGAGTCATGACGGACACGGTTTTGCTGAAAAAGCATCCAAGCACTTACAGAAATCATCCACATCAAAAACAAGCCAAGGTTAAAAATGTATTCCGGTCTCGGGCGTCCCACGAGCATAGTTACTGCTGATGACGCGGCAGTACAACACATGGTTATGGCCGGCCAGCCGCCGCGCTTAAAGGCGTTTAGCCATTGTTTGTCCTTCTTGAGACATTTGACTGCTGCTGTGATCAGCAGGGAGACGGAGAGACAGGAAAGCGTTACTGCCGCGGCTATTGTTCGACGGCTGTGCGCTGCGAAGCCAAAATCGCCAGGTGCGCGGGGAAAACTATCTCCGAACAAAAGCATTTGCAAGCTTATTGGCGCCAGCGCTAGGTTGAACAAGCAATGTTTGACCATCGCAAGCGGGTTGATAACAAATGCTTGCGTGAACGAAACGTACTGTCTGTGAAAAACTAGTTCAATGTACTTGTACGCTTCGAGACTTGGATCCCAGCCAAAAAACGGATGGCGGTCTAGGAAGCTGAATGCGAAAAGTTGGGACGCCGCGAGCTGATCTTTGTGAAGCATTGCTAAACGCAGCTCGGTGCTTTTGTCTGAGATTGAGTACAAAGCCAGCACAGCCGATGCTGCAATCACAACCGGCACACCATAGGACAGAAGGACTTTTCGTAAATCAAATACTCCGCGCGACTTAGCGAGCCAGACATCATAGAAAAGAGCGCAACATGCTAGAGCAACAGCTCCTACAACCGCTTCAGTGCGAATCAATAGACCGCTCAGGAGCAGCCAACTTACAGCAATACCTCTAGCGACCACCGTATTGCGCGACGCTATCAAACAAGCGATTACAGAAAATAAAAACCCGAATAGATGCACCTCGACGTACGCCAAATAATCGATTGGCGCGAGAGTCCACCAGGCTGCGGATAAAAGAGCAATTTTTTTCGGAAGAACTCGACGAAAAACTGCCAAAATGGAAATGGACAGTGCGCCCAAGATCAAGACGCGATGAGCTAAGAGTGCAAAGTACGCGTCATTCTTGATAAACAGCATCGATCCAAAAAAGACTTGATACAGTGGGTAATAGGCTGGATCAATGCCTCGTCCAAAATCATGCCACCGCGATGCACCGATGAAGTAATAAGAGGTGTCGACAGGAGTTAGATCCCAATTGCGCAAATCGCCGAGGATTTTTAACTGAAGAAGCAAAATGAGAACGTAAGGCGCCGCTGTTGCCGCCACCTTAACCCAGCGAGAGCTAGTGCGCTTTAGCGTAGTGGTTGATTGATAGCTTTCGCCCTGCAAGTCACTTGATGCAGGATTTGCACCGACATCGGCAGCAGATTCCGGTGTGATGACAGTCATGCGGTTTGCGATTCCAGAACCATATATGGTCTCGAAGGAGGCTCATGTTCGTTCTAACAGCGCACGAAACCACGAGCAAATTCTGTCTGCGACCTTTAAGGTCTACTAGGACACCCATGAGGCAATATTGCCAGTGCCTGCAGTAGGGACTCCAATGTTTTGCAAACTTACACGCACCCGCTTCATATTTTATGAAAACTGCTCGCTTTTATTCTTGGAATTGTCTAAGGTGTGTAAAGTTAAAAGATCCGGGGCTCCATGTTCTCGCGCACTGTGGTCACCAGAGTCTGTCACATTTTGCCTCCAATGTAGTAACGTCGTATACAATGGCGCGAATGTCTGAAGCAGACGGATTCAACTGGCGTCACTATCTCCCCGTTCTCGTCATTGCCGGACTCGGCTTTCTTGTCGACGTCTATGACTTGCTTCTGTTCGCTGTGGTGCGCGTTCCCAGTCTGACTGACCTTGGTGTTGCGCCGAACCAAATTCTCTCCGTTGGGGTCGATCTCATTAATGCCCAGATGGTCGGACTGCTTTTGGGCGGCCTTATCTGGGGCGTTTTGGGCGACTACAAAGGTAGGCGTGCTGCGCTGTTCGGTTCGATACTGATTTACTCCTTTGCCAACATTCTCAATGCCTACGTCACGAGCGTGCCACTGTATATGGTGCTGCGATTGATAGCAGGTATTGGATTAGCCGGTGAAGTCGGCGCCGCCATGACGATAGCTGCCGAAGTGATGCCGCCTAAATACCGCACGTATGGAACCGCCGCCGTGTCACTTCTCGGTGTGGCCGGCACCTTGTTGGCAAGTTGGGCGGGCTCAGCTTTGCCCTGGAGAACGGCGTATATGAGCGCCGGTTTTGCCGGTCTGGCACTTCTCGGATTGCGCATCTCGATGAAGGACACCGAGCTCTTCGAGAAGACTCGCAAGCGCGAAGGAGTTGACCGCAACATTCTGCTTTTGCTCGTGCGCAGTCCACTTCGATTGCTAAAAGCAGCTCGATGCGTACTCTCGGCTTTACCGCTATTTTTTGTCTTCGGCATCATCGTCACTTTCGCACCGGAGATCAACAAGAACTCTTCCAGCGAACTCGTCAGTGTTGCCCGTGTAGCTATGTTCTACTCGATCGGTGAAACTGCTGGAGAATTGCTAAGCAGCATTTTGAGTCAGATTAGTAAGTCTCGCAAAAAAGTGATTCTTGCATTTCAGTTATGCGCGCTTGCGATGACGATGGTCGTCTTCTTTCGAAGCACTCTGGAAACCTACGCATATCTCACTCTTCCGCTCGGTTTCTTTGTCGGATATTGGGCATTGGCTTTAACTACAACCGCAGAACAGTTCGGCACCAACGTTCGTTCTACTGTTACGACCATCGTGCCCAATCTGATGCGGGCATGCAACATACCGCTCAATTTGACCTTCGCTTCGTTGGCGGCTTCGCACGGCGTCAATACGGCAGTGGCATGGCTGGCTGGCGGCAGTTTTTTCCTTTCCATCGTATCCACGCTAACAATGGAAGAGACATTTGCCAAGGATCTTGATTTTGTCGAGACGTCAACGCCAAGAGAGATAACAGTTGGACGCTAGTGATGCGTCAAACTTTCGGCACCGCCCGCATCGCGCTGTTCGTGGCGTGCTGCACCAGCGATGATTTTTGGTACTGCGAAATCAGTCCACGCTCGGGTGTCCATTTGTAGTACAAATGCCAATCGCCGATCTTTCCTGCCTCGTCTTCAGGCGCGGCAATCAAATCGGCGTATTCGACTTGCGTTCCCGCTCTGTCAGCGGCCCACTGCATTACGTACTCCAGGTTGCGCAGATCTTCCGGTTTAGCCGCTTTATCTGTATCAGAACTGTCGAGCACCTTGCAAACAGCCACAAACAGCAGGCATCCGTATTTTATATTGAGAAACCCAAGCGCACCGCTCTCGCGCCACGTACCGGCGTTCTTCACAGGCTCCAAAATGCGACCGTCTTTCATATGGACAATGATGCGAAAGGAGAATGCGCGTTTGACATATTTGAATTGGTCGGAAGTAAACATGTTTTTCGGTCCAAGGAAAACAGTGTGTCCGATGAGAGAGCGCAGCCATGCCGGCTCGTGCAATGCCAGAGGGCGAAGCACATTGTCTCGCAGCGAATCTGCGTTGTTTGGCTGGCAAAGTCGCCACGGCGAAAGTGCAAGCGCATTGAACGAGCCAATCATTAGTAATGCCAGAACGAATGCAAAACAAAGACGATCAAATGTCGGACGAGATTGCAGTTGTGCGATCGCTGGGCTGGTCATGACAGTTGTGTCAAAAGAAGATTTTGTCCGCCTGGTAAATCGCGCTAGCGCTGCATCCGCATATTTCGCGATGCTCGGGCTCATCGAAGCCAGCGCCAGAACATAACACAAGCCCATTTCGCCTATCCAATCCAAACGGATAGGCACAATCAGTCCGAAGAAGAAGGAGAAAAGAAGTGCCAGCGAAATCGTGCGCGTTTTTGGCAGATAGAACAGCGGCAGCCATAAAAGCTCAAAAGCCATAATGCCGTAGTTGACCATCTTGAGTGGAACTGCAAGCGTGGCGAGATTGGCAAATTGCGCCGGGCTAAACTGCTGGCTCTGGATCAGCAACTGCAGAAATGTGCCGCTAATCCATCGTGGATCGTCCAATTTGAATAAACCGGCCGAAAAAATGTATACACCGATGTTGATCGCTAATAGATGCAACGGCCACGCTGCCGGCGGAGCTTTGCATTCGTTGCGCTCTACGGCGAGCCTTCGGTCGATAGGCAGAAAACATGTCCAGAACGACAGGATCAGGTAAAGCTGTTCGTTCACAGAAACGGTAGGAAAGTTGCGCGTCAAGAAAGAGACGACGGCCAAAAATTGAATTATCGCTACAGCTCTACCACCCCAGCCGATCAGGAGCAGCACTAGAGAGCACATTGCCAGAGCGCAGCAACTATCGGCAAATGGTCGATGTGCTATGAACGGCGCCATGAATAAATCCATGTTGCGCCAATATGAGCTCAAGTAAAAGAGTCCAACCACGCAGAAATAGATTCTAAATAGCGCCAGCATGGCCACATTGACAGTCGTTTGACGTTCTTCGCCCGTGGCTAGTGGCACTGACGTCTGCGACCGGACTTCGGTAATGCCATCCGCTGGAGATTGAAGTTGAACTGGCATGTCCTTCTGTGGAAGCGCACGACCGTTGCATCGTACAGCTCCGCGCTATGAATTCAAGAGCAAAAATTATAGTGTAAAAGGCTTATGCGCACTCTGAAAATCAATTCAGAGTATTTCAGAAGTTATTGGGACAGGCTCACCGAGCATGACTATTGGCGGCGCTTGGTGGCTCTCACGGCTCTGAAGAGTGCAAATCCTGTGGTAGCTGTGACCACGATTCCCGCCATCAGGGACGGATCCCACTCGGGTGTCGACGATCCGCCGACGCAAACAAGAAGCAGACAAGGTCCCTGCGCGTTTGATGGCAAAACGCACACCGACATTGATGCCAAAAGCAGCAATCCCAAGGGCATAATTCTAGACAATATTCGCATGAAGACCTCCGGCAGCCGGTCCACTAGTGTACCCGCTTGAAAAGGCAGGTCCGCTACGCTATTGGTGCGATGTTTTTAAGTTGGTAGGTTGTCGGTCCTTGCAGACAGGCGTCTGATTTTCGTCTGCATCAAAACGGTTGTTCGACGACGCGAGCCGCCAGCTCTCGCATCACTTCCGCATCCTTCGGAGTTTCCGGATCGAATGTGCATATCTCAATCTCACGCATCAACGGTTTGGAGTGTCCAAAAACAGAATTCAAGCGTGTTTTGATGAAGAGAAATGGGTCTCCATATGCAGAGGAGCCCCCGGGCCACTGGTACCAGAGAAGGGCCAGACAAGCGCCCGTCGGAGTTCGCACACGAAGGAGTTGCGCGTCCACCGGACTGCCGGTGCTGTAAATTTGCAGTTTGCCGAGCTTATCGACGTACCAGCCATTTGCAAGCAGGCAGTAAAACAGCTCATGCAATGAGCGATATGTAGAACACTGTCTTTCTACGACTGCTAGTCTCTGTCCGGCGGGCGACAAATAAACGTTGTGCACCACATTTGGTTCTTTTACTTCGACTCGTCGTACGAATTTGAACTCGCCGAGATCTCCCGACAATTGAAGAGGTTGGGAGTTTGCTAACTTGTCAGCGACAACTGTCTCTCGTGCTGCGAAGAATGATTCAGCTATCGGCAAAGAAAGCGCAGCCGTGAGTATGATGAAAAATAAGACTCTATGCTGTTTCGACACGATACCGTTTCCCGAGATACCAGAGAGCTGCCATGCCGATCGGAAGCAAGAATGCCTCTAAAGAGGAGTGACAGGCTAGTGCCAGATCCTTGTTTGCGTAGTATGCAAGCAGTGCGGTAGTAAGAAGCCTAAGTACGTTCAAACCGAGCGTTATTGGCAGAACAGCGATAAATACCGTCACGTACGCTGCAATCTTGAAGCGCATAAAAACTTGCCACAGAGCGAATGCGAAGAGCAAAGACATCCACATTGTCAGCCCAGAACATCCGGTGGCAATGGCAAAGTTGTTTCCATTGACGACAAAATATTGACTGGAGCTGTGAATAGGAATGAGGAAGTGGGCTAGCCAAACCATGCCGTCACTGCTGATTCTTTGCAGCGGCACGCTAACAACAGTGAGTGTCAGCTCTGAACATGCAGCAGATAAAAACGGAGCGAGCACAGCCAGGGGAGCCCAATGTTTCACTTGCTCCGGTCCATAGAGAGCCCAAACCATTCCGGCAGACGTGGCGATCAGTGAAAAGAGTTGCAGTTTGTCCAGATGTAAAAATGAGGCACACGCATTTACTGACACCGCTGCAATAACCAGCACAAGTCCTGACCACCTCAACTGCGCTTTGAATGGAGGTGCTGTTTTGAAAAGGCGCATGGCGCCGATCGCAAGAGCCACGAGCGTGACGACAAAGATCAGTTTGCTGCTGGATTTATCGTGCCATATACGAAAGCCCTCGCCGGCGAGAAAGGGCGCCGCCGTAAGCGTCCAGAGGATCAGCCAAAGCCGTAGCAATGGGCTTGGAATGGACTCTTGTTCCGCAACTGAATGCGTCTCAAGCTGCGCTGTCCGCTGTTTAATTAACGTCGGCAATCAGAGCGTCTCTTCAATTAGTAGGCAAACGACTGTACCAAGAAATGATGGGACATGTCGGATTGGGCTAACCATCATAAAAAAGAATTCAAGAGATGCTTCTAAGCCGCAGCGCGACAGCTCTGGCTAGAAATCTTCTGTCTTTTGCGACTGATCTGAACTCTGCTCCTTCGCCGGTTGACTTGCCGCTTTCGCCGGTGGCGTTGATTCTTTCGCTGTTACCGAATCACTTGTATTGGAACCCACCGTGACGACGGTGCCCTTGACGCTCCGATCAAGCTGTTTCGAGACGTTGTCCATGAACTTATGATTGGTCTCATATGGTTTGGGCAGACGTCCAACGAGAGCCTGGAGGCGCTGCCTCGCGACAAGATTTCGGTCCTCGTCGCGATACCAAGCCTGCGCACCAGGAATACTCAATCCGTGGAATGACAAGCTCTCTTCGCCGCCTTCTTGTCTGTACGCCTTCAACCATTCCCCCACGCACTTCAAAAACAGTTGCGGGTCTTTCGGATGTTGCGTGCGCAGTTTGTGTTCGAGCGCGTCGGCGTAAACTTGATGCAGGTCGGTGTCGTTACTGATCTTGAGCGCGGCGTCCGCATACTTGATCGCCTGGTCATAGTCGCCATTGCTGATGCAATAATTTGCCTTGTTCGCTTCAACCATTGCTTCTTTTGAAACGTTGCCCTGAGCATTGACAGAACGTACTGTCCCCGGCATATCGAGATCGTCTTCGCTCGCGGGCGACGGGGCGGCAGTCAGATAGAAAATGGCGAGTAGAGCCAGTAGTTTGTGCAAATTCACTTCAATCACCTCAATCGCATTAATATATAGGTTGATTGTTTGGCAGTTGTTAAGGTTGAGCCCCGAGGAGAAGATAGTAATGCGGAGGGTTCGACCCACCCAATTGGAAATACATGGCGTTTTCGGCATCAGCTGTGGCTTTGGGGCTGCGATTACGCCGCCTTAGCTGAGCTGCCCATGAGACGATCTTAACCAGCTGTGAGCGCAGACCTTTCTCTGGCGCGCGTCCAATCGCGCAAAGGTAAAAGCTAGAATACAGTAGCGGTCTCGCCAGAACACACTGTAGAAATTTACCGACGCTTTAGATGAGCTACGAAATCTCCGTTACTCCAGCTGGTCATCTTTTGTTTGGTGAAACCGAACCAGAAGATGGCGCCAGGGCGCAAAGCTGGTCGAAGTCCGTCGCCAAAGCGTTCGCCTCGAATCAATCAGAGGGACTTTTTGTTCTAGGCGCCAGCAAGCCGGACGCCTTCTTGGCGCCATCCCTTGCATTCTGGCGTCAGTTCGCTGGGCTATATCTCACTGAGCTGTGCAAAATTCCGGAAGGTTCATTCGATTCATCAACAATGATCGAGCCCAGCGATATTGCTGATTTAGAGGAGTTGCTCTCCCGAGTGCCACCGATGCGCGGCGCGGAATACCTCAGCTTCACTATCATGCTCGACATCTGGAGGGTGCTCGATGAATGGATTCGGCAGAGCATCTCAAACAGTGCCGGCGGGCTCAACGATTGGTTGAAAAAACATGCACCACTGTGGCATCAAGTGGGACGAGTCTGTTTTCATTTAGCGGAAAATAAACGTGACGCCGATTATCCTTTTGCGTTTTTGGCAACGTACGCTCCGAAAATTTCCGCAGGCGGACGAGTTCAGTATCAGCCTTTGAGCAAAGCTCTTGTGGAGTACGCAGGAGAAAAAAATAAATCTGCTCTGATCAACTTGCTCTCACCTGTTCAATTAGCTTCCGAGAAGAGCAACTTGATCAAGGAGCTCGTCGAGACTAGCGACATTTTCCATCCGCTCATGTGGACCCCCGCCGAAGCATTTCGCTTTCTTCAGGAAGTGCCTCTCTTCGAGGAAAGCGGAGTCCTGGTGCGGCTGCCTGATTGGTGGCGAAAGCGTCCTCGTCCTCGTGTCGCCATCACTATCGGCCAGAAAAAGAAAAGCGAGCTCGGCATGGATGCCTTGTTAGACTTCAAAGTCGATGTAACCCTTGGTGATAACAAACTTTCGTCCGATGAATTGAAAGAGATTCTGCGCGCCCAGGAAAACTTGATCTTTTTGAAGGGCGAGTGGATCGAAGTGGACCGCGAACGGTTGTCGCAGGCGTTAAAGCATTGGAAGCAGGTCGAAGCAGAAGCGTCCGACGGTATCTCTTTCATTGAAGGAATGCGCATGATTGCCGGTGCTCCGGCCGGATTGGCGAGTGATAATGGCGTCGCAAATGGTGACCGGGAGTGGGCGTTTGTAGATGCCGGCGATTGGCTCTCAGATGTGCTTTCTCGCTTGAGAGACCCGAACCGGTTGGATTCAAAACGGTTGAGTGCGGATTTTAAAGGCTCTCTCAGACCGTATCAGCAGTCCGGACATGAATGGCTGCGTTTCGTCTCCAGTCTCGGACTGGGAGCCTGCCTTGCGGACGACATGGGACTCGGTAAAACTGTCCAAGTACTGTCATTGCTTTCGTCAATTAAAGATGAGAAGACAGTTCAGGCAAAACCGTCACTTCTTGTGCTGCCGGCATCGCTCATGGCCAATTGGAAGGCGGAAATGCACCGATTCGCGCCATCTCTGAAAGCGTTCTTCGTGCATCCATCAGAGTTGTCTCCTGAGGAGTTGAGCAAAATCAATAGCGATCCAGAAGCAGCCTTTTCCGGTTTTGACCTCGTGGTGACGACATACGGAATGCTGGTTCGTCAAGATTCAATCGTCGATGTTGCTTGGCGTTTAGTTATCTTGGATGAAGCGCAAAACATAAAAAACCCGGGCACTAATCAAACGAGAGCTGTTAAAAAGCTCAGGGCTGAGTCGCGAATCGCTCTCACCGGTACACCGGTTGAAAACCGGCTGGGTGACTTATGGTCGTTATTTGACTTCCTGTCACCAGGACTTCTCGGCTCAGCCGACAAGTTCAAAAGATTCGTGAAAGCTCTCGACTCTGAGGAAGGGCGTAATTACGCACCGTTGAGAAATCTTGTCAGTCCATATATATTGCGCCGACTGAAGACCGACAAAACGATCATCGCCGATTTGCCTGACAAAACCGAGATGAATGTGTTTTGCGGATTAGCTCCCCAGCAAGCTGCGCTCTACACTCGCACTGTTGAGGAACTTTCTGTATCGTTGCAAGTGGCAGACGGTATCAAGCGTCGCGGATTAGTTTTGGCGTATTTGCTGAAGTTCAAGCAGATCTGCAACCACCCCAGCCAGTTGCTAGGTGACGGCGAGTATAAGGAAGATCACAGCGGAAAGTTCGAGCGTTTGCGCAGTATATGCGAGGAGATTGCGTCGCGACAAGAGAAGGTGCTGGTCTTCACCCAGTTTCGCGAGATGACGGAACCTCTGGCTAAATTCATGCGCGACATATTTGGACAACCGGGATTGGTACTTCATGGTGGCACCGCTGTAGGAAAACGACAGACTCTGGTCGATCAGTTTCAGCAGCCTGAAGGTCCACCATTTATGGTGCTCAGTTTGAAAGCAGGCGGTACCGGTCTGAATTTAACTGCCGCTTCTCATGTGGTGCACTTCGATCGTTGGTGGAATCCTGCTGTTGAAAATCAAGCTACCGATCGGGCTTTTCGAATTGGACAGCATCGCAATGTTTTGGTGCATAAGTTCATTTGCAAGGGAACCGTGGAAGAGAAAATCGACAAAATGATTGCCGAGAAGGTCGAACTATCCGACAGCATTCTCACGGGCGGGGCGGAAAGTGTATTGACCGAACTGAGTGACAAGCAATTGCTCGATATCGTATCTCTCGATATCGAGAGAGTTTCTATAGATTGAGGAAATAGACATGCCCTGGGGCTATCAGTGGAAACCATATGTGTCGGCGGCGCAGCGAAAATCTCAAGCTACGCGCGAGATGCGCGCACTGGAGAAAACCGGTCTCAAGATTCAACCGATTGAGATCGAGGGGCGGAAAATTGCCACCACTTTTTGGGGTGCTTCATGGTGCACTCATCTCGAATCGTTTAGCGATTACGAAAATCGTCTTCCTCGCGGTCGCACTTACGTGAGAAACGGCTCTGTGTGCCATCTGGCAATTGAGGGTGGTGTCGTTAAAGCCATCGTCAGTGGGTCCGCCATTTACGAAGTGAAGATTGATATACGGCAGCTAGCCGATGAAAAATGGGCCGCGTTGAAAAAACAGTGCACGGGCAAAATTGGGACATTGCTAGAGCTGCTGCAAGGGCAGCTTTCAGACAGCGTCATGGCTGTTGTGACAGACCGCCAACGGGGACTGTTTCCACTGCCAACCGAAATTAAGATGTCTTGCAGCTGTCCCGATTATGCAGCGATGTGCAAACACATTGCGGCAGTCTTATACGGAGTCGGTGCTCGTTTAGACAGAGAACCTCACCTTCTTTTCCTTTTGCGCGGAGTAGACCACGAAGAGTTGATTCTCGCGGATGCCGCAGCGGCTGTGATTGCTGATGGCGCAGGACAAGGCAGCTCACGTCGACGACTCGACGAAAGCGCACTTTCCGATATCTTTGGCATCGACGTCATCGAGCAAGTTGACGGAGCTAGCGCCGCAACGGAGACGACTGTGATTGCCGGAGATTCACATGCGATATCCGTGGCCGTCAGCCCGAAATTGGTTGATAAAGGCGCGGCGTCGAAGGACACCAAAATCACCGGCAGAACCGTTCGCGATTTGCGTGCTCGGCTCCAATTGTCGAAGCAGCAGCTGGCGACATTAATCGGTGTGAGTGCGACCTCGATAAGCAACTGGGAAAAGGAAAGGGGACAATTGAGCTTGAGCCCAACAAGCCGATCTTCACTGCTAGCCGCCATGAGCCTCACCGAAAAGCAGGCTTGGAAGAAATTATCGCGCCAGCAGTACTAGAAACCCCCGAAATCTCTCTCTTGGAGCCCAAATTCAGTGGTTTCATCTTTGATTCATAGGCTGAAACCCCGCTAATTACCGGCATTCAATGTTATTTTTGTCGGATATTCCGCCAAACTTGGCTGCCTCGGTTGTATTCTTGGTTGTCATATTTGCTTACTACCTCTTCAAGGGTCGAGAAAATGGATATTTGCGTTATCGGCGCCGGATACGTTGGGCTCGTTACAAGCGCTTGCTTTGCTCATCTTGGCAACAATGTAACTGCCGTTGACGCCAACCCTGAACGTCTCGGTGCATTAGAACGCGGTGAAGTCCCTTTCTATGAGCCCGGGCTAGATCAGTTCATCAAAGATTGTGTTGCTACCGGGCGTCTCAAGTTCAGTGGAAAAATCGAGCCTGCGGTCAAGAAATCTCAAGTTATTTTCATCGCAGTCGGAACGCCGCCCTCGGCAGATGGTGACCCGGACTTGTCTGCCGTCATGGCGGTTGCCAGAGAGATCGGCAGATCGCTCGATTCGAGCAAACATCGCATTATTGTCAATAAATCGACTGTCCCCGTAGGTTCAGGCAACTGGGTCGAAATGCTGGTTACGCAGGGCGTTCGCAGCCTCCAACCGGTGCCGGCCCGCCCGAGCAAATCTGAGCTGCCTACATTTAGCGTGGTCAGCAATCCTGAATTCTTGCGAGAAGGCAGCGCCATCACGGACAGTCTCTATCCCGATCGCATTGTCGTCGGCGCTTCAGATGGAGCTGCGTCCGAGATAATGGAACGCCTGTATGAGCCTTTGATCAGCCAAAACTTTGCCGCTCCGAGCTTTGCGCCACGTCCGGCTGATTTGGAAACACCTCAATTCGTCACCACTGATGTTTGTAGTGCTGAATTGATCAAATATTCAGCGAACGCATTTCTTGCAATGAAGATCAGCTTCGCTAACGAAGTTGCTGGTCTGTGCGAAAAAGTCGGCGCCGACATTCGGCAGATTGCTCGAGGCATCGGACTCGATAAGCGTATCGGCGAGCGCTTCCTCAACGCCGGCATTGGCTGGGGCGGAAGTTGTTTTGGGAAAGACGTCGCTGCGCTGATGCATGTGGCTCGTGAATACAATCACCCGACGCCGCTGCTCGAAGCTACCGTGAGTGTCAATGAACGCCAGCGCCTCAGCGTAATCAAAAAGTTGCAAGACGAACTGAAGATTATCAAAGGCAGAACGATCGCCTTGATGGGACTTGCATTTAAGCCGGACACCGACGACCTGCGTGATGCACCTGCTATCACCATTGCAAAATCCTTGACTCGCATGGGCGCTCGCGTAAAAGTGTACGACCCGGTCAGCAACGACATGTGCAAGCGCTTGCATCCGGAGCTCGATGTCATTTACTGCGAGGATCTCGAAGAGTTATCCGAAGGATCCGATGCACTTGTTTTAGTGACAGAGTGGAATGAGTTCAAAAACGCCGATTGGAATAGATTGCGCGAACTTATCCACACACCGCTCGTTGTCGACGGACGTAACGTACTCGACCAGCATCAACTGATCGAAGCCGGCTTCAGCTATCGCGGCATTGGCCACTGAGCGACATGATTTGCTGTGCTGAACTTGCACCGTAGAACTTTCCGCTGTTAGTACATCAGCCGACCGAGTCCCATTTGACCAGCTGTCATAGCTGCCCTCGCCAAACCGCGTAGGTATGGATGCCCATTCGACTGCTTTGGCATCGGCGGCGAGTTTGATTGGTCATTAGATTTAAAGTCCGAGCTCTGAGGCGAATATGCGCCTTGAGTGGAAAAATCCTGCGGTGCATTTTGACTAAAGTTTCCCGACTGAGCTTTTGCATCGCCTGAGAATTGATTTTGGTAGGAGAAATTTGGGTTGGCACCATATGTATTCGGCGCAGCAATCGTTTGCGTCAGCCCCTTATTGAATTCAACTGCGTTAACTAACGCATTGGCGTTGTCGTCCAGCGAACGTTTGTTCGGGTCTCTGCCAGGGAAAACAGTCGCAGTCAGCTTGGTCACGCGATCCGGCATCGGATTAGAGTTATCCTGCTTACCAAACACTTCCAGCTCAAGCCAGTCAACCTTCGCTTGAAGAGGAGTGGTTAACGATGGTGGCGTAAGCTTGCTGTCAGCGTCTTTGCTGGAGTTACTCGATTGATCTGGAAGAGGCGCCAATTGAGGTGTCTCCATGCCCGCAACTTGCTGCGGCTGGGATTCAGCAATTGCCAACCTATAGCAGCCTGGCGAAATACCTACAACAATACCCGCTGTCGCGAGTATTACGCGCCTTTGCCATTGTGCGTGCCTGACCATAGTAATTTCCCGATAGTGGTAGTCAGGCGCATTATATATGAACCCTTGCAACTGGTTATGAGCTGCCCTAAAGCTACAGCAGGGACGGACTTTCGGCGGTTTTGCGATTGCTATTTACAACACTGCGGCTCGCATCTGTCTCGTGAAGTCGGGCGAGCTCGAACTGTGGAATTGCACAGTCCCCGCCACGCGCAGGCGGTATAAGATGTAGAAGCAGGAAGGGACCACAGGACGAGGCTGGGAAATGTCTGCCGCATACAAACTTCGATCCGTGGCTTCTGGCTGCGAATTGCACAATGGCGACTGCATGAAGCAGGATGACTTTCACCGTCTGTATTCGCAAGCAGGTGAGGGCTTTACTGCTGAACTAATTAATGGAGTCGTTTACGTTCGGGAAGCGGTCAGTTTGTATCACAGCACGGCGCACCTGGACCTGGTTAGTTTATTTGCAATCTACCGCGGCGCTACTCCTGGAGTTGAGGTGGCGGACAATGCAACAGTAATCCTTGGCGAAGAGGACGAGGTGCAGCCGGATCTGTTCATGCGCATATTGCCGGAACGAAATGGTCAATCGCAAAATACAAAAGATGGCCCGTACATAGCTGGGGCGCCCGAGTTGGTTGCAGAAATCGCGCTCACTAGTCGTGCAATAGACCTACATTTAAAGAAACAACGCTATGGCCTCGCCGGACTTGTTGAGTACATCGTGCACTGTCTTAAGCCGACCGAATTGCATTGGCTCGATTTGCAATCAGCAACGGAACTCCAGCCTGACTCCGACGGAATCTTCCGGTCGAAGGTCTTTCCCGGATTCTGGATACACCGAGACGCGCTATTGAAGAGCGACTATAAAACAACAATGCAAATTCTCGAAAGTGGTATCGCGTCGCCCGAGCACAAGCAGTTTTTGGAAAAACTTTATTGACACCACCTGCGTATAATTAAGGAATGAAGAAAGGAAAAAACGACAACTATAATGTCCCCTCCCGGCGTCGAATTGCTACGAGATTTTTCGCTTCGCGGCTCCGCAAAATACTGTCGACAAGCTTGCTTCTTGCTATATCTATCGCGTGCAGTACAGCATCGTTCTCTGACGGCAAGCTTGACGGCGCAGCTATAGCAGAATTGAAAGTTTGGAATGTAGCCATTACCTCAAAGCCCAACGCCAATAACTACGGAGGTCGGGCCGCCTTCTATCGAAAGCATAAGCTATTCCAAGAAGCGCTTAGAGACGATGAGCGCGCGGTCAGGCTTGCCCCTCTGGATGCGGGCAGCTGGGCCAGCAACGGTTTAGACTTGTGCGAATTGAGTCGATTTAAGGAGGCACTCAGCTGTTTAAATAGGGCACTTTCGCTTTCGAAATATGGGGATGAGGTCTACGTAAATTCACTTAGAGGCAGAGTTTGGTGTTTTGTAAGTCTTGGCGAAAAGGCAAAAGCTCGCGCCGACCAGAAAGTTCTCATTGAGCTGGGTGCAGCGCCTCCCTCGTCATTGAATGACTCTGACATAAATTAAACCGATCTGCCTACGGCGAGCGCCCTCAGGAAAAACTCAGAATTCGCGTTCATACTTTTCGCATTCCCACTATTAGGTTTGTGAAAGATGGCAGCAGGAGAAAACCGTGAGAGCCTCGAAAGCTGGAACGGCCCGGCACATGTTCCCGAAATTACCGAGGCAGGCGGCAATCACCCCCTCGATGGCGCGAACGCGGCGAAGATGGCGCAGTTACGTGGTGGTGCCGGGGACACTAACTCTCAAAGCCTTCCCGTCGCCAAAGTTGACCATGATGCAATTGAATTTGGTCCCATTGCTTCGGCTGAGCCCACGCCCGACGAGAAGAAGCCGATGAGCGCTGATGCTTGGGCTAACACGGTGCCGCACTATCCTGTTAAGGGAGGGGGCGAACAGCAGGAGGAAGGTCGTGAAGCCACAGTCCAGGCTCAAACGGTAAAAACTGGCTACAGTACCAAGTCAGCGGAGTATGCTCGCGAGGCGAACCAAAGCAGCGCAACGGCAATGCCATCTAATGAAGAGCGCGTGGACAACGGACACGCGAATAGAGTCCCTTCGGAGAATGTCCAAGCGAGCAGCGTTTCGTCGGAGAATGTAGCTAACAACGCACACGCGCAGAACTCACCAGCGGACGACGTTTCCCGACAGAATGTTCAGCTTTCAGACTCTGCTGTTCCCTCCACTTCACGCCCAACCATCCAGGAGTCGGCACCTACGTCTTACGCATCTGCCCAACTTGAGCCAACTTCAGCCGGCACGCATGATTCTGCCGCTAACACGACGCAACGCACCGTGTCGATCGATCCGTCGATTCAACGCCAATCCAATAATGTGGCTCCGTCTAACTCCATTGCCTATCAATCTTCAATTTCTTCGCCTCCCAGCATCGAGTCGGGTGAGACCAGGTCTGCACCACCGTCGTTGGCGCCACCCCAATTCGTAGGGCCGGCTGAACCAGTTTCATCCGCACCAGCCCAATCCGCAGGAGCGCCTGAATCGTTGCCACCAGCAGCTAACAAGCTAGCTCCGATCGAGAGAAGTTCCACACCTGCGCTGAACAACCGTGCGGAACAGGCACCCACTGTCGTCACCGCAAATGTAGGTAAGGATCTACCGAATGTTAGCTCTCCTTGCGCCGGAGCAGCGCAAAGAGCCCAAAATGAAACTACGGTTCGTGCGATCCGTCCAGCCGATCAGTGTGAGACCCCGATCAAATCAAGCGATGCGGTTAGCAATATCTCTGCTCACAAAGACGCGCCGATTCAATCGCCACTTAGCGACAGAACCTGCAACGTTAGGTCCGCTCAGCAGAGCGCTGGCGGGTCTCGCGGAGGCGCTGGCTCTGATTCGGTTGCGTTGGTTGAAAATATCTCTGACAGAATGGGCGGAAGCAGAAGCGAGTGGGTCAGCAGCGTTCCCTCGAAATCGGTCACGACAAAAGCAGACCCTGGCAGTAGACCGATGGGCGAAACAAGTCGAGGAGCCAGCGGCGATTCGCAGCCTGCGACAATAGGCGCCAAAAGCGGGTTGAGCGATAGGCAAGTTGCAACTGAACGTATACAAAACGCGAATGGCGGGACCGAGATCAGCATCGCTGGACAAACAAAGACTAAGGCTCAAGACAACACCAAAGAACCTACCGTGCGACAGATCAGTGATGATAAGCCGCTGAGAGGCAATGCAAAGTCTGATCGCAAGCCTTCAGCAACTAGTGACACAACGGTATCAGACCGCCCTGATTCTGCAGAAGTCCACGCGGTTCGACAGGCGGCGACTGAAACCAGCATGAGTACTACGGGAAAAGCGTCTTCGTGGACGCCAGCGAATGCCCAGATTAAAGTCGACGGCGTGAAGAATTCGAATTCCACGCCTGACGGACCAACCACCTGGGGAGCCATTCTACCTGACACCCGAGGTGCGCGTGCAGTTGATCCAGTGCGCGAGGGCTCGAGCAAGACAGGCGCAATATCGAGGCTTTCAGATTTGTTCGGCAAATCGGATCGCCACTCGAATTCGAATGGCGATTCGAAGATCGGTCAAAGTGTTCTACTCGTCTTCAACCCGTTTTTGGTGGCAGCAAGTCAACTCCTCCGCGGAATAGAAGACGTGGCGTCCAGGCTTTCGTTCAGTCTGATCCGCCCTCGGTTTGAAGAATCGACTCGCGAAGCTCATTCTCACAGGGGCATTCAAATCGGCAATGCAAAATCCGATGTTGAATACGTCAACGCGACGCGAACAAGAGCAAATGATACCCGCTCTGGAGACCTCGTCATATCGCAGAAGAACACAAGCAATCCGACTAAACGATTTGATACCGCCGAGACGGTCCGCGACGTAGGTTGCCTAACCCAGACAAGTCGACATTCTTCCACCGAGCCGCCGAAGCGCGCGATACAAATAAAAATCGCCGAGTGCGACATGTTTGCGGGAGAGCCGAGGCTGAAACCTCATCCGTTGGGCTGCGATCGATTAGGTACCATCGAAAAGAATGCGCCAAGTCATAAGCTGGATCAAGGCTTCAATCAGCTGCAGCATGGCTACGTAAGAGCGGGTGTGGACCGAAATGTCGAGAGCAAGTCGCTGAACGCGATACTGCCAATCATCGCAATAGATGCGAGCAAGGCACCAAGTAGCAACGTCGGTTCCGACAAACCACAACTAGAGTTATTCAGCTGGGAAAAACGACCCGAGGCAAAGAAGTCTAGCGAAGCGGCTGTCGAAAATATTAAGAGCCCAACGCCGTGCACTTCCGGCAGCAGCCCGTCCCAATCTGTCGCTCCCGCGCAATCTTTGGCTATAGCAGTTCACGATGAGTATATTGTCGAAGAGCCTGAGACACTTCAATCCATCGCGAAGAATCGCATGGGCGATGAGAATCTCGTTGACCTGATATTCGAATTGAATAAAGGCGTTTTACAGACGCTACACTCTTGGCCCTTACGGGTCGGTACGAGGCTTCTACTTCCTACTGAGCAAGAAGTAAACCTGTTCCTATTTATCAGAAAACGCGCTGCCGCCTGATGAAGCAAACCAGACTCAACTGGAGGAAGCAAGCCAGGCCTCATTGGACGCAACTGGCCAACTTCAGTCGACCGTCTGCAAAAATCTGCCATACTATTATTGGGCATCAAGGCAGGCCTTCAGTTGAGTTCGGGTTCAGGGCAAGCATACTCTTCGCATGTGCACTTTGAACTCGGGCAAGTGTTGAATGGGCGTTGGCGCGTCTGCGGGCAACTAGGAAAGGGCGGTATGGGGGCTGTTCTCGAAGTTGAGAACATCTTCGTTCGCAAACGTTATGCGATGAAGATAATGCAGACGGATTTCATGAGTTCCGCGGCAATAGCGAGGTTTCAGCGCGAAGCGAACGTACTGCTGATGCTGCAACACCCAAACATAGTTCAAGCTTATGATTTCGGTTTGATGAGCGAAGACATGCCGTTTTTGCTCATGGAGATTTTGCAGGGACTAACTCTTTCCGAGATTATCCAAACAAATGGATCACTGTCAGAGCAAGAAGTTCGCGACTTAATGGTCCCTGTGCTCAACGCGCTGGGGTATGCTCACTCAAAAAACGTTGTCCACAGAGATTTAAAGCCAAGCAATATATTGGTCACTAAGAATCCAGATGGGACGATACAACCGAAGGTTTTAGATTTTGGAATTGCAGCGCATGAGGATTCGATGAACCTCACGCTTACCGGCGAACTCATCGGAACTCCACTGTACATGAGCCCGGAACAACTATCTGAACAAGCAATCACCCCGGCAAGCGACATATACTCGCTTGGATGCGTTATGTTCGAATGTCTTACCGGCACTCCTCCTTTCGTCGGTCGAACAGCCGTCGAGACTATGATATTGCACAAAACACATGTGGCGCCAAGTCTGGGCGCAGCTTCTCCCAGTAAGACATTTTCGCAGGCGATTGAAGAGCTGGTCGCGAAAATGTTGACTAAAAATCCGTCGGACAGGTTTGCTACCTGCGCAGACGTTGTTAAAGCCTTCGCGCCAGAGCGCTCTCCTGCACTACGGTCCAAGACACCGGACAGTGCTCCTTGGTCGATGTCAATGCTGATGCAAGTCCTTATTACCGTCGTTTTGTTGATAAGTGCCGCTGGCACGAGCGCTTTTATTTTCCATGCAATTAGCGATGTGGGAAGGGCACGCACAGGTGAGACTTATAAGCAGCCGAGCACAACTCGATAACGCCGCAGTCAGCTGGGAGTCATAAACGAGGGAGATTAGGAGCCGCCTACTTCTTGAGGTCCAAACGCTTACTGCCTTGCATAGTCGGAGCAATTATTTGGAAAAGCCCGGCGGCTTCGTAGTTCAGCGAAAATACATAGGTCTGATTTAACTGACCCGAAAGCACTTCCAAATTGGTCGAGGTGTAAGCTGCAGGCAGAGCCTTGTTCTTGTTGAAAATGTGCTCTCCGACCCAGCTTTGATTAGGCGAGTCGAGGGCGAAGCTGCAGAGATGCCCGCAACGGTCTAGCAGTTTATGTCTGATCTTGCCTGACAGTTCGGCAGGTCGAGCAATTGAGCAAATAAGCTCTACGCCCTTCGAGTCGTGGCTGAGAATGTACTCCAGAGTTTCCAGATCGGCGAATTCGTCAAGGCTGTCTACGTAAATCGAGCATTTAAGCAACTCGTCAGACTGATCGGAAAGCGACGAAAATAACGACAAGAATTGCGTCAAAGCCAGATTAGCTAACAGCGCACCTGATGCAGTGGTTGCCTGCTCCGTAACTAAGAAGATCGGGGTTCGTGATTCAACGGCTTGTTGCATGTTCATATTAGAGAGCGAATAAAAGTGACTCGAGCGAGAGTCATTCAAAGCAGGATCGACGAACTCCAGTAATGGTGAAGACGCACTCTTCCAGTTTGATTCATTAGAGCGACTAATGCGCACGACCTCTAATGCCTTCTTCAATTTCTCGTCGCTGCTTTCGTTTACAGCGCATTGTTCTTCTCTAAACGAATCATCGACCAGAAATTGCATCCATTTGGTGGCATCAAGCTTGTGGTGTTTGAATATCGTGGCACAAGCAGATGCTAACGTGCTCGTTTGCTCCTGCCAATTCGACTTATCCCCCAAAGCGAATTTTGATGCTCGCTTACAGCAAGCTGCGAACTGTTCGCTTTCTATCGCGAATGGATTGAGAGTCGCACCATCAGTTCCCAAGCGTATCGATTTCACAAGACAGTTAACTTGGGCGTCAAGAGTAAGTGTCATGAGTTTCGGGCTGGATGCTATGACAAATATATTGCGCTTGGAGTGGAGCATCTCACGATTAAGCCAGGAAGCGAGCAGACTCGTTTTGCCTGTGTCCCGATTGCCAAACACAACAATATGTGGATTATTAGTTCTCGCCGCATCTGATAAGACAAGATTTGAGTTGACTCGGAAATCCCCGATGGTTTCGATAATCGCTTCTCCGAGAATAAGATAGTCGCGCTCCACGACGTCTGGTTGAAGTTGCACGAGCAGCAGCTTGTGGCGAGCCCTCAAATGGTCTGGTAAGGCGAGAATTGAACCTTTCCGATCTACTGTTTGAATCTTGAAATAGACGGCGGTGACGATGCTTACCAAAAGGCCGAATCCAAAGCAAAATGTCAGCGCCGGTAGTATAGCGACGGTGCGATTTATGCCCGTCATGACTAGCAGGAGTGTTGTGATTGCAGCAAAACAAACCGCGCTTGTACTCCAATTTCTAGCGCGAGTCGATAACTGCTCACTGGTTGTTCGAACGTTGTTTTGTGTGGCAGGCACTGGCAAAGATCTGCCGATCAAATGAAGGTCTTTCATCAGATCCGCCAACGAGTTATAGCGATCTTCCGGTTTGAGTGCTAATGCTTTGTCCATTATCCCATCGATGGCCGGCGGCAGATCTTGTCTCAAAGAAGAGGCCTGTGCTGGTCGTTGCACCAGCTTGCGTTGAATTGTTTCCAGTGCGTTGCTTCCCGTCACGGGCGGCTGAGCACACAGTGTCTCGAATAGAACCACACCGATCGAATAGATATCCGATCGTCTATCTACAGTCTCGCCCTTGCACTGCTCTGGGCTCATGTAGAGCGGGCTTCCGAAGACTTCACCTGTCTCCGTGATCTTGCTGCGCTGGTTTTCGACTAGCAGTTTGGCAATCCCGAAATCGACTATCTTTGCACTTCCATCCTCCTCATTGATCATGATATTGCTCGGCTTGATGTCCCGATGAATTACATTCATGCTGTGGGCGTGATTCAATCCGGCGCAGATCTGCTCGAAAATTCCGGTAACCTTAATGAGTGGCAAAGGTGCATCGTTCTCAATAATGTCAGCCAATGTACAGCCGTTGACGAAATCCATGACCAAGTATGGCTCTTGTGTTTGCTCATCGATGCCAAATTCCCTCATCAGTACCAGATTTGGATGAGTGAGCGCAACAGCGGCCTTTGCTTCCTGCTGAAATCTGCGCAAGGCTTGAGGATCCGAAATACGTTGCGGGTGCAAAAGTTTTATCGCCACCCACCGATCAAGAGGCAGGTCCTTAGCTTTGTATACAGCACCCATACCGCCTTCGCCGATACAGTCTACGATTTCATATTTTCCACCCAGCATTCTGCCGATGTTCGGATTCATCGGCACTGACAGGAGCGTGGTCTTGTCTTCAGGACAAGTGTTCATCTCGGCATCAAATCGTCGAGTGCAATCTGGACAAAACTTTTGCACGTTGCATCCGCCAAAGCTCTAAATATCCATTTTAGCTAATGGTGTGAACGGTCGCACCACAATACCGCGCCAGCTTGACAAGAATCGATCGATTTTCGGTCCGAGCCACCGCATAGCTACGGAAGAGGTAGAATTCGCCAGTCAGTTCGACCGCACCCTTTACTAATACTAGGATGTCTCAAAAAGAAAGCACTCAGCGTACTGAGTGCTTTCTTCTAAATGTTTCCAGGTGTAGGAAATCGTCCTACTTGTTGCCGTGCTCTTCTGTGTGAGCCTTGTTAGCTTCATTGGTGTGGTGTTCTGCATGAAGCTGATGCCCTTTGGCGGTATGTGCATGATGAGCGGCCTTTTCATGCTCACCTTCTTCATGATGCTTCGAAGCTTTTTCATGATGCTCGGCTGCTTTCTTATGATGCTCAGCTGCCTGCTTGTGATGTCCTGCTGCTTTCTTGCTCATTTATCTTACTCCGTCGGTATACATCAGCAGTATCTCTAGACGGTGAGCTCAGCAGGAGGAATAGCGTTGTTTATTTAAGATCTTTATCCGGTCCGTTTCCCGAGAGCGAGTCCTGGACATTTTTCCTATTTGCCCGACACCTGAGCGAAGGCAAGTCAAACGGTTGACAATCTTCGCATTACAGCGAAAGCGAGCCCAGCAGCAAATGTAGGCAACTGCTGTTACCGCGAGAGCGCTTTAGATTCGAGAAATGACTTGTAGTCAAACGCGTCGAGATACTGCCACGTGCGCGCTCTGATTTCGTCTTTCTCTGCTTGCGACAGCTCGTCGGCTGTCGCTTTGTTGGCAGCCGGGGTTGCTTTCTTGATCGTCCCCCAGGGATAGACAGTTTCTAACTCCGTGCCATTCCACGTGGGTGTGGAGAGTTTGTCGGATTTCTCCAGTCCGAGCTCTTCGCAAAGGGCGCCGAGAGTTTTGGCAGGGTTTTCCACGACGTCTTCCAGTCGCACGATGTGCATACGATCCGGGTATTTCTCTTTGTTCAGCAAGGCGAAGTATTGGCATGTTGTCCAGCCCAGCATGTAGTTGGCCAAAGATAGCGGCACCGGACGCTTTTTAGTGTCGGCATACGCTGACCACGGATTGCGCACGACATGCAGAAAATGTGCTTGCGGAAGATCTTCCAAAATCTTTTCGGCGTCAACAGTAATGATCGGGCTGTAGCCGACATGGAAAACTTCTTTCCCTGTACGGTTGTAATTCTTCCAGCATTCAAAAGTTGCGCGGAAAAATGCCGCCATGTTATTGGCGCGTGAGCGCCCGCTCTTCTCAATCAACTCCAGATATCGTTTGAGCCGTTCTTCATCATCGAGGTCGAACTCCATATGGCGGAATTTACTTACGTGCGGTGTGCGAGCTCGCACCTTTCCTTCCTCATCGATAATGGCGCGATAATCTTCGAGCGGTGACGCCTCGAGCAAAAATGACGGCCATCTGTACTTGACGGGAAACATCGACGTCATGCTGTCTTGCACATGCTTGGTGCCCGGCTGCGACTCGAACGGATAGACAAACATTTGATGGTGCCCGTCGAGAAATCGATGCGTCGTGTTGCCACCATTTTCATACATGGCCCCAAGCATCAACAATTTGAAATCGCGCATCATTTATGTCTCCCATTTGACGATTTTGCGAAGCTGTAGAAGAGAAGCTTTTCCCGGTCGTGTGAACGGTTGCCTGCTACAAAAGGAAAACCTTGACTGAGTTGGCACGGAATCAGCTCGATAGAAAAGATCTGATTGCCGGTCGGCCACGATATGCTGCCGAGAACTTTGCCTGACCTGGTGTCGATAGCGTGCAGTCCGCAGAGAGTTCGATCTGTATCGAGCCCAGGCGCGTAGCATGCGAACTTCGGAATCACTCTCGACGTCCCGACAAAAGCTACGTCTTTCGAGAATGCCAAACCGCGAGTCCATCCTGGCAAAGTTGACACCACCTGCAACTTCTCGTTTTCGATGTAGCCGACTTGTCCGTAGCCGCTGTTATCAACCCAGAGGCTGCGCTTCCCCTCGTGCTCCCGGAGCCGGGCTGAGTGCGGTCGCGTCAACCCGTGCGCGATCGGTTCGCGAGTTTTGCCCTGAAAAATGACGCCGCGTTCTTTGACTGGAAAATTTTTCTGTCCTGGAAACCTATTAGAGATTTTGTCCGCGGAGGCGGAGAAGTATGAATCAGCAATCGACTTGCCTGCTGCAATTGAGTTAAGTTGAATCAGATTTCGTCCGAAGTTAGGCTTGCCTTTCGTTTCTATGCAACGAGGCCACCAGGCACGAGTGTGATTGTCGCCGTCGATTTTAACGACTGAATTCTCTCCCACCGCGTTCGCGTACAACTGACCGTCAACAAATGCGAGATCGTGTATGTACAAACATCCCGGCAAGAACGAAGAACCAAGCGGCGCTAGCGCACGAAAATCCATGCGCTCTACATGGACGTCCTGCCGGTAGCCATCGGCATCAATAGCGCCGAAGCGATAAATCTGATTGGGGTTTCTCGTGCTCGCAATAAACAGTTTGCCGGAGCGTTGATCGAAAGCGATGCCGGACGGATGCGGCAGAGAGAGGTACGTCATCAGTGGCGCACCGTTTTTGATGCACATGGCCATGACCAGATGCTCGTACTCTCGCGTGACCACAAGAGTCATTCCCGTCTTCTCGAGAGCGCGCCACCATTCGCCCGTGATGCGAAACTTCAAGAGGTCCGGATGCACATCTTCTGCCGGCTGCCATTGCGTGATTATCTGATGCGGTTGGCGCCACTGAGCGTGGTGGTGTCCCCACCATACATCAGCCGGCTCGCCGGTGACTGGAATATCGCGGCTCTTGCCTTCAAGAGTCAACTGTTTGCCGGCGTGCGATTTTCTTTCCATAACCTGTATGCGCCTACGTACATTTTGAGCGCCGACATATAGTTTGTCGTTGATTTACCGCCGTGCCTGCGGTAGCAGATCGCGGGGAGCTCGACGATCGAATAGTTCGCCTGCTTGCAGACCATATTGAACTCCGCGTCGATTAGATCGTCGTTGCTGCGAAGCGAAAGCAACTTGCTGCAAGATCGGGGAAATACTTTCGGCGTGCCGTTTATGTCCCAGGTCGGCAGATCGAATAATGCACGACACTCTAAGTTGTAGAGCAGTGAACCGAGCCGGCGCCTCCAGTTTTCTCGAATCTTGCGATTAACTTTGACGACCATTTCCGGAGTGCCAACTGCGATTTCTATGGAGCGTGCTAACACATCGCTGCTGGTTCGAGCCGAGTTGGTGTAACACAAAACTTCGCCGCGAGCTCTTTCCAGTCCACATTTCACAGCCGCACCCCAACCCGCTTGAGCGCTCTCGATGACGACGATTGAATCATTCTTTCGTGCAAGTTCTTCGCAAACCAACTTTGAATTGTCACTGCAACCATTGAGCACCACGACAAGTTCGAAACGCTTCAAAAACTTCTGCAGCGTTTCGACGTAATCACTCAAAACCTGACCGATATGATCGGCTTGATTGTGCACCGGCAAAACAACGGAGACGAAGCGGTCGTTCATTTTGATAACGCCAGGCTCCTTGTCACGGTAGCGACCAGGCACGACGCGGACAGTCCGTGACGTTCGTAGAGATACTCCAGACTACCCGTTTTACCGTCGACTGACTGCTCTACCGCGCATGGCAGTATGCGAGCATTCAATCCGTTGTAGGCAATGGTTTCACTGACGAGCGATGCAAGCCCTCCTGTTTTGTAGTGAGCCTCTACGGTTATGATTGTCGAGAAACGCGATATAGCTTCGATCAAATCTTCAGTAGGTGCGGGGCTGACGCTGGAGACCACGAGAATCGACGATGCGATGCCTTGAGTCGCCAGATTGTCCGCCGCGGAGCACACCTCCGTGGTTACAGTCCCCATGGAGATGAAGAGAACATCCTTGCCGTTGCGGATCAACTGCGCGCGACCCAAGTCGAATCGCCCATCGAGATCAGGTACACGAACTCTGTCGTCTCTGCCTAATCGATAGTAAACCGGTCCGGCTATGTTCCAAGTCGCTTCTATGGCGGTGCGAGCTTGCAACGGATCTGCTGGTGCAACAACCGTTATTCCAGGCTGAGCCCGCATGACCGCAATGTCTTCCAGCGCATAATGACTCGGTCCGTTGTGCGAGTAGTCGAAGCCGCCGCCGATGCCGACGACTCTTATTGGCAGGCGGTGCAAGATCGGACCGTTGCGAATAAACTCATACGGACGCAGCACCACAAATGGTGCTATCGAGTAAACGAACGGAATGAAGCCGGATTCGGCAAGACCGGTCGCCACTCCCACCATATTCTGCTCAGCCACACCGACGTTGATAAAGCGTTTGGGGCACTTGCTCATGAACGGTTCTACAACGCCAAATCCAAGGTCGCCGGTCAAAAGCATGATGCGCTCGTCTCGCTCGGCGAGTTGAATCAGCGTCTCGACAAACATCTTTCTCATCGAGCCACCTCGAGTTCATTCAACGCTCGAGAAAACTGCTCATCGTTGAGCGGGCTATAGTGCCACTCTATACGATTGTGCATGAATGAGACACCTTTGCCGAAGGTGGTTTTCGCAATCACCACCTGTGGTCGACCGTTAGCGCTTGCGCCAAGGGCTGCATTCAATGAATCAATGTCGTGTCCGTCGACAGTGTGTGCCTGCCATCCGAAAGCCTGCCAGCGCGCTTCCATGTTGTCCAGTTGCAACACATCGGCTGTATAGCCCAAAGCTTGCTGCCCGTTGAGATCGACAATCGCGACTAAGTTATCCAACTTGTGATGCGCAGCAAACATCGCAGCTTCCCAAAGCGCACCTTCATTGCACTCCGCGTCGCTGATCAGAACGAAAACCTTGCGCGACGCATTCGATAGCTTTGCCGCCAGAGCTGCTCCGGCTCCATAAGACAGGCCCATACCTAAAGAGCCGGTGGAAAAATCTATGCCATCTAAATCACTTTCGGGATGAACCCCCAGGTGAGAATCATCGGCGCAAAAAGAGTCGAGCTGTGTTTGGCACAAGCGACCCTTCAGGTATAGCACCGCATATAGTGCCAGGGAGGCATGCCCTTTCGAGAGCACGAACCGATCGCGATTGGGATCGCGCAAACTCTCGATTTTGAGCTGATCCCAGAAAAGGCACACGAGAATTTCGACAATCGAAAGCGCCGAGCCGATGTGGCCGGTATTGGCGGATTTAGAGCGTTCTACAACGATCCGCCGAACGTCTTTGGCTATACTTGCTCGGTCCATGCCATCCCGCCGGAAGGGGCTCAACAAGCCAAAAATTAGCAATTGCGCGACGCGAAAGTATAACAGTATGAGCGAAAGCTGATGTTAGCGCCGCTTAACAGGCTGGTCTACGGAATGAAGTACATCTTGTTGGGCAGCTTTTCGCAATCGAGAGCGTGACCGCCTGCCAGATCCGAGTACTGATCCCCAATGCTGACGATGACTTTGAAACCCGCGTCTTGCAGTGACTTTCTCACGCTCGCCTTGTAGATTTCCGCCGCACCTTCCTCCCCGTTGGGGCGCATATAGAGCGCGTCGTACTGGACATCGTCGCGTACGAGATTCTCGACTGTTCCGACGCGATCGTGTTCAGAACGTCCGGTCACCAGCATGATGGCGAAGCCATTTTTCCGCGCCCAACGCAGAAATTCATACGTGTCCTTGAGGACGGGAGCTTTTGCCTGAGCAATCCACGCGGGAAACTGGTCCCAGTCAAACTTCGGCTTTGAGAGCTCCTCGCGATTATCCAAAATGGTTTCATCGATATCCGAAACAACTGCGATATTTCTTTCGTTCGGATGCTCAGCCTTATATCTTTGGCAAAATGCTCTTGCTGCCTTTGTAGCAGCCGAAAACTGTTGGCGATATTTCGCCGTATGCGTAAACGCGATTCCGGTTTGGATATCGATATCTGACGGTTGAGTCGCCGGCACTTTAACCGTGTCGCAATCGCAGGTTGCCAGCGCGGCTGCATGAGAAAGAACGGCGCACAATGCGACCAGAACGACTGTCGACCAAAACTTGCGAACGCGCATGTCCCTTACTTTCGGCCGGACATGTTTACGCCTCTGCCCAGGGCGTACGTGGTGCTGCCTGCTGCGTACTGGTTGGGTCTCGCCACCTTTTGCAGTTCGACGGTTCGCAGCTCTTCCGGCTCCTCGACTTCGTTGCCCTCATAGATGCCCCAGTAGGTCGAGCCGACCTTCTTTTTCTTGGGCTCGTATTCGGGCATGAACCGCTGCGGTTCAGCGATAAAGACAAGCAGAAATGCCGCAATGATGGCGCCGAAGATGTAAGAGATTGATTCCATGTCCCTGATCCTTGCTGAAAGGGCTCGACTCGACAGCTTTTCCGGCAGCCTGAGAACTGGCAGCCGTTCGCATAGCCTGTTGAGAAATCAAGTGGGCTATAGCTTAAGGCCTGCCGGACCCCTTGTCCATGGGATTTTCCTCATGGAGGTGGACTTTTGAGCCTTTCAGACGCTTTTCCCCCGCCCTCCGGGACTCGCGGCGCTCCTTACTTTCCTGAAATCTATTGAGAATTGCTGAGATCCGGGTAGGTGGGCCGTTCTGAGTCGAGTCTTACAATGAAACCGACGAAGTCATCTCCGCGCTGAAAGAAAGAGATCGCACCTAATGTGAAAGGGCGAGAACACTAGGTTCTCGCCCTTTCTACGCAGTACAACTTTTGCGTTCAGCTACGCATAACTTTCGCTAGATCGCGGTAGAGACCGGCGATCTCCGCAGTTACCTGGGCGATGGCAGGATTTTCTTCCGTGCGACGATTAAACTCCTCGGCTTTGATTTCGAAGTGTCCACTCAGTTTTTCGTTGAATTTTTGGATGTGTTCGTTCATTTTGGTTGGTTGCTTTCTAGGCTTTGGCACGACAGGCGTCGACGAGCGGAACCGCCGGTCCTGCTGGGGGAATCGGTTAGAGAAGGTGAATTAATTCTGTCTCAAACGGTTGCCAAGCTCAATACCTTTTCGAAAGATTTTTTCGATTTCGAGCAGATCTAATCTTGCCATCGAATTATTGACGCGCTCGGGATATCCGAGTGGCTGACAACGATATATCTGCCGCTTGATATGGCGGAGTGACAGCATTTATTAGCGATCAACCCTTGTATCGCTTCTGCCTGCTGTTTGAATTCCCCTTGGCAGTTGCCCTGATCGCGATGCCACGAAAACACGGCTGCGCGCGAGGACCGGCCAAGAAAAAGGGGTCTCGTCGCCGAAACCCCCGATTTTTCTTTGTCGATCAGAACAGCCGTTTAGCGTTTTTTGCCTTTCGACGCTTTGTGGCTGGTCTTCTTGCCGGACGATTTGGTAGCGCCAGGTGCTGCCCAACTCTTCAAGCGTTCGCGACCATCAACGATATCCTTCAGTTCTTGTCCGGCGCGAAACGCGGGAACGCGGCTGGAAGGAATACGCAACGGAGCCAATGTACGCGGGTTGCGGCCGGTTCTTGCTTGGCGGTTGCGACGCTCGAATGTACCAAAGCCAACCAATGTCACCTTATCGCCCTTGGAGAGAGCGCTGGTTACTGTGTGGATGATAGCCGAAAGAGTATGACCCACTTCGGTTTTCGGTTGTGCTGTCAGTTCTGCGATCTCGCTGATAAGCTCAGCTCGGTTCATCTTGTTTCCTCCTGAGATGAAAAACCTGATAGGGGCTTCCAAAGGCGGAATGTTAGCAGAGCATCATTATGTTCTACAAGGGATGGCGAGCCAAAACCGGCAAATTTTAGGCAAAATCGATCGTCGAATGATCAGATTAAATGCGGGCTGAGGCGGGATAATATAAGAACCGATGGATCATTGGATATGGTTCGGATGCATCTTCAACACCACCCAACACTACGCCAGCTCCTGAATTCGGAGGCCATGGCGGAAGCACAGGTCGTCTACGGCGACGATTTCATGCAGCGCTCCGTGGTGCAAGTGGTCTCGAGTTTGTCCCCGCCGCCGAGAGCCGGCAGTCTTGTCGTGACGCGCGCGGAGATTTTGATCAACAGTCGCGAACCCTTGCAACTCAAGGATCTCGCAGGTCTCGTCTTGATCAAATCGACTGCTTCCGAAAGTGCGCCTTCAACAATTAACCAACCGGCGACTTCAGCGCCGCCGCTTGCCAACGCTGCCGGCGCCGCTCTGGCTGCCGTCGGACCTGATGTACAGATTAAACGATTGACGAAATTGTGCTCGGACGTCGAGGTTCCTTTAATAGTGGTGCCGGGATTTGGTGAGCCCGGACAGGTTGCTGATGACATCCGTATGGCTTTCCTGAGAGAGATAAAGCAAGCGGGGGCCCGGCTGCACGCGTCGTTGCTGTCTCTGGTTCTGGAAGAAGGATTGGAAGGGTTGGTCGAGGAGTTAGGCACTAGCCTGAATCGTCCCATTTCGATTGAGACTGCGGATTTTAAGGTATTAGCCTCACGCAATATGGGCGTCACGCCGGCGAATCAGCAACGCACCGTCAGTGATGAAATGCAAAACGCATTAAAGAGGATATCGGTCGATGCTGCCAACGATGGCGGTCCGAGCGCTCATCTCTCGCCGCTCAAAATTGGACGGCGTCTAGTACTGCCGGTCTGTTTGGGCGACGATGTGGTTGGCTACATTGCCGTAATGGTCCGTCCGAATGATGAACTCGAGTCCATCGGCGAGGCGCTCCAGGCGGCTGCTCTAGCCGCGATGGTCGATTTCAGCCAGCGGCAGAAAGATGGCTCGGTCTTTTCCGTCACGCAAAAAAGTTTGCTTAAAGATCTGCTTTCCGGACGCGGTCTGTCAGCGTCCGACACCGAAAGATTGGAGCGCCATTACGGCTTCGATATGGCGGACGGCATTCTCGTTTTTGCTGTGCAACTCGCCGGCAAGCCGAGCCTCGTCAAGACCGGGTGGCCCGAAGAAGGCTTTATCACTACCGAAGTTGAAGGCACGCGAATTTATCTCCTGGCATCCAGCAGCAAATCCGGCACGGCCTGGCAGGAAGAGATGAACACTTTGATCGGGCGCATCAAAGCTGCCACCGAAAATGGTGCCGCCATGAAGCTCCAGGTTGGAGCTGCGCGTATGGCCGAGACGCTTCTCGACCTGCCGGATGCATACAGAGAGGCTCGCCAGGCTCTCATCATCGGCAGCATGATTCACCTGGAGAATGAATTTTCGGTGGGCTACGGCGACCTCGGCATAAAGCGGTTGCTTTATCTGATGATCGATCACCCGGAGTTCGAGCGATTCTATGAAGAGAATCTGGCGCCGCTGGAAGCCTATGACGAAGAGTGGGAGAGTGAGCTCGTTTCGAGTTTGAGGGTTTATCTGGAGCAAGGTTCTAACCTCAACTCCGCTGCTCGCGCTCTCTACATTCACCGCCACACCTTGCGTTATCGACTGGAGCAGATCGCCGAGATTCTAAAAGTTGATATTGATTCTCAAGAAGTGCTCTTGAATTTGCAGATCGCCTTTATGATTGGTGACATGAAAGGCGGAGTTAAAGGGAAACCGTAAAGTGGTTGACGCACCGATTCAAGTTATCGATGTAACCAAGAGTTTTGCCGGCACTGTCGCGGTAAAATCGATAAACCTGGCCGTGGAGAAAGCGGAGTTCTTCAGTTTTCTTGGTCCCTCCGGCTGCGGCAAAACGACGCTTTTGCGCATGATCGCCGGATTCGAGACTCCGACATCAGGGCGAATCTTGATCGCCGGCAAAGACATGGCCAATATTCCTGCGCACAAGCGTCCAGTGAATATGGTCTTTCAGAGTTATGCTCTATTTCCCCATCTCGATGTCATTGAAAACATCTGTTTTGGATTGCGCTCGGCGCGCCGGTTTTCTAAAAATGACATGTATGAGAAGGCGAAACGTGCATTGTCTCTCGTGAGATTGGAGCATCTGAGCAATCGATTTCCGTCGCAACTCTCAGGTGGACAACAACAACGCATCGCGCTCGCTCGAGCGATCGTAAACGAGCCTGCCGTGCTGCTTCTGGACGAACCGTTGTCAGCCCTCGATCCACAGATTCGCGAAGAGATGCAGACCGAATTAGCAAGACTGCAACGAGAATTGAATATGACATTCATCATGGTCACGCACGATCAAGATGAAGCGCTGGCGCTTTCTCATCGCATAGCCGTTTTTTGTCAGGGCAATCTCGAGCAAGTCGGCAACCCTGAATCCATCTATATGACGCCACGCACCAGGTTTGTGGCGGAGTTCATCGGTCAGAGTAATCTGCTTGATTGTACATACGTACAATCTTCACGCGGGTTGCACACAGTGCGCCTGCCTGATGGTACCGAATGCAGTATCACGGGCTTGGTCGATTTCTCTGCCAAAAGCGGAGATGCGTGCTTGCTGACGATCAAGCCGCAGGCGATTGAAATACGCATGCCGTCCAGTGCCGCATTGGGCGATAACAACGAGGTCTCTGGGCGAATAGCCTTTGCCAGTTATAAGGGGACCAGTACGGAGTATTTTGTTCACGTTGGCGGTAAGCAGTTGCGAGTCGATCGTCAAAACCGTGGCATTGCGTCGTCGTTCAAATCAGGCGATTCCGTCACGCTCTCGTTTCCGCCCGAAGCCGGCTGGCTTCTGGCAAATGACACTACACCATCCGCTTCGCCAACAGAAACGATTGCTGTACCGGCGTGACAGCTAAGGAGCGCGGCTCTCCTGAGCCGCATGGGCAAAGATGGAAACAATCTATTGAACAGGTGTTCTCGGCTGAACCGGATCTATGCGCTTGTATAGATAAACCGTGTCATCGCCGCGGCTCCCTCGAATGCGGCCGATCTCTTTGAACGACTGTGGGAAAGGCACGCCGTTCTCGTTGAACGCATCTCTTACGCGTGGTTGCACTATTTGATCTTGGGGATCGTCGCCATTGAGGGCGACGAACAGCCGGGGACCTGCGTTTAATTTGGAATTCTTCAGGTAGAAATAATTGACCAGGTCTCGCTCCGGCCAACCCACAAAGAACGCTTGTCCTGGCGACGCGGCATCGAGTGCATAGTTGAGTCCGGGCAGGTCGTACAGACCAACCAGTGGATCTCCCGGCACGAAGCCGTTGGCTTGCAAAACCTTCTTCGCGTTTTGATAGAAATCGACCTGAGCCGGAGTGACGGCGATCCCTTTCATTGGCGTCATCTCGCCAACAGTGGCTGTCTGCTCGTTGAGCGCGTCGCAGTCGTAGCGGTAAGTGACATAGCTTTGCGAAAATTCGACAGCGCAAAAAATGGAGAACGCAATCGCAGTCATCGCTACCGCATAGGGTGCACGCGACGTTCGCGATGCCACCAAAAACGCTACCGACATAAGAACGAAGAATGGGGAGAGATTGCTCGTAATAAAGCCGAGCATAGCGCAGTTCGTGCCCACCGTGGCGATGAGGGGGAGAAGGAAGAGCACCAGTCCGCCCCTGAACAGTTCACTTTTGCGCGGACGCCAGGGAATCATGCAGCACGCAACAGCGGTCGCCATTAAGGGTACATACGCTTCTTTGCCAACGAAGTACAGAGTCTTGGTCGCTGCAAACAGCGCCACGCAGGACGCTGCCGCTACGAACCACATAGCCAGGCGAGCCTTGATGCCGCCTCGAGAGACAAAACCGTTGAGGATCAATCCAGCCGCCAGTAGAGCACAACCTTTCCTCCAGAAATGACCGAAGTCACCTGTGAATTCATGGAAAACTGCGGTCAGTTTGTGGCTCGTCTGAGCTTCAACACTGATGGCGTCGTGAAATGCCTGCCACCACTGATGGGGCGTCTCTACGCAAGTGAAATACCAGCCCACGCTTGCAATGGCGCCGAAGATAATGGCTGCGGACTGGGTCAGTTTGTAGGCAACTGAAGCTGAGTTTTTCGTTTTCTTCTCACCGACTCCGTTGAACAGAACGAACGCGATTAATACCGGAAGGAGGATGCAGGCGCTCGTACATTTGACGAAAAATGCGACTCCTGCGAGGGCGCCGGCGAGAAAGAGTAACGAGAGGCGCCACGCCCTGGCGGCAACGGTTTCTCCGTTGGTAACGCCGACAAAAGTGCAGGCGGCGGAGAGAAATACGAGTGCTGCGGAAAATCCGTTATACGAGATTGTTCTGGGGCAACTCGTAAATGACAAAAGACCGCCGATGCACGCGAACACGACAGCAAAAAGAAGCTGCCCCTGATCGAGGCGCAACCACTTTTTCGCCCAGGCGAAGAAGCCTATGGACAGAAGCATCGGCGGCCCGACCCGAGCGATTACCTCCAGTATACGGTAATGCAGAATGAGACTGTCACTCAGTCTGGGCAGCTTGCTCAGTAGAATGTGAAAGGACGAGAAAGTTGGATAGAGCTCAGGATGCTGATAGGACAGCATGTAAAAGCCTTCCAGGTTGGGATCAAAGCCTTTGTTCAGTCCCCAGCAAAGAATTGTCAGCATAAAGAAGAGCGCGCCGGTCGCCCAAAATGCTGGGATGCCCCATGCTCTGGCGTCAGTCGTGTCGGATACCTGGCTGCGCTGACTGCCTGGACGTCGCTCGACCTTCCTGGTCTGCTTTGTGCCCTGCCGAATTTGGACTTTTACCGCGGGGGCGGGTGTCTCAACCGGTTTAGTCAGAGTTGGTGATTGCATGCGGTTATACGTCTTCTCAACTATAGCCAGAAGCTAGTCAATATATCAAACTACTAAATCTGCCAGATTAGCTGTAATTAGGATGAGGAATTGGTTGAGATCACTTGCGAGCAGAATCGTTTAGATCGGCGCAGTTTTATAAAACTTGCGGCCGCCACTGCCGGCGGTGCCATGCTTTCCGGTTGCGCCAACTCTTCCTCAGTGAGCGGACAGAAAAATCAGCTCAATATTTATTCCTGGGCCGACTACCTTGATCCGGGTACTATACCGGAATTTCAGCGCCGCTATGGGATTCGCGTCATCTATGACACGTTCTCTTCCAATGAGTCTTTGCTTGCCAAAATGCAAGCGGGTGCCACTAGCTACGATATCATCGTGCCGACAAGCTACATGGTCATCCAACTGAAAAAGCTGGGACTGCTTTCGCCAATCGATCATTCGCGACTGCCGGCACTGGGCAATATCATGCCTCGCTTTCTCAACCCCGCTTTCGATCCACATCTGCAGCATTGCATACCGTACACATGGGGCACCACGGGTGTGGGGTATAACTCAGATGCCCTGAAGGAGAGTAAGGCAAGCCCGAATGACTGGGACATCTTCTGGCAGAAGCAGTTGGGTGGACGAATAACATTGCTCGACGATGCCCGAGAGACGATCGGTATGGCGATCAAGCGCAAAGGCGGCCGATACAACACTAGCAATGAAACACTGATAAAATCTGCCGTCTCCGATTTGAAAGTGGAAAAGCCTCTGGTTATGTGCTACACATCCGATCAGGTCATCGTACAATTGGCTGCCGGCGACAGTTGGGTTTCACTCGCTTACAGCGGCGATGTGTATCAAGCCGCGCGAGACAACAAGAGTGTCAAATACGCGATTCCGCAGAGCGGCACATCGCTTTGGCTGGACAACATGTGTGTGCCGAAAGCGGCGCCGCACGTGGATAATGCATACAAATGGTTGAATTTTATGTTAGAGCCGCAAGTGGCGGCTGCCACGGCCGGTTATACGCACTACGCTACACCAAATGCCGCTGCTCTCAAGCTGCTTGGCGATGAAGTTCGCAATGATGCGAATCTCTACCCGCCTGCTGCTTTGATGGATAAATGCGATGAGCTGGGCGACATCGGCTCGCTCATCTTTCTCTACGATCGAATGTGGACAGAGCTCAAATGCGTTTAGCGCCAGCCAAGCACGCGCTCGATTTCATCAACCCTCGATCTCCATGAGTGCTGACGTGCCCATTCAACGCGCCGGCGCGACCGCTCGCCATTGGGCTCTTGTAGCTCGCGCTTAATCGCTTGACAGAAATCGTCTGCTGTCGAGGCAATCGAAATCATATCTTCCACGTCACGAAATCCTGCACAAGGAGTGGAAACGATTGGCTTTCCTGTACTCATATACTCGTACAACTTAAGAGGATCCAGGCTCTCGGTGAATTCGTCTACCAGGTGTGGTGTCATGCAGGCGTCAAACGTGCCAATGTATTCCGGTAGTCGCGAGTACGGTTTTGGTCCGACAAGGTGAGCCCGTTGCTTCAACTTTGCGATTGACTCGGGCGGCACCACTATGGGACCTACGAACAGAAAGCTGACGTCCGGCATCTGTTTGGCAATTGCATCCAGCAGATTCAGATCGAGTCGCTCGCTGTGTAAGGTTCCCGTGTACCCAACAATCGGTTTTCTCAGGCTGCGAAGTTCTTCTGGTGGCTCCAGTTTTGCCAAAGTAGCGGGATCATATCGATCGCAGTCAACGCCGTTGGGAATCAAGCTGAGTTTTTTACAGCGACCATTTTTGTCGGCAAAAAGTTGTTGCGAGCAGACTATTACATGGTCGGCAAGCTCGAGAGCCTTCGCATCGAGAGCAACGTTGATCTGTCGCTCCTTCTCTGATCTGGCGAATTTGGTCCAGTCGTCAGTGATATCATATATGGTGGCGCGCGATCCGGGCATTGGCAGAGCTTTGCAGGCGCCGTGATCATTGATCCAGGTGATAAAACCGCTCTCGTTCCAACCCATTCTTTCGATGGTCTGGCGGACAATCGTGGCATAAACTCGGTCGTTGAATTTTCTACCGATAACGTTCGGCAGCAACTTGAAAGGTTTGAGTGAAAGAATCTGCTTGTAGTCAGGCACCGGTTGCGGGGTCACTCGAATGCTTTTTAAATCATCAACGGTTCCCCGCCGAATGGCATATGAGATATCGACCACCGGGCTCACCCATAAGATTTGCAAGTCCGGATGCCGGTGACAGAGCTCAGCGCAGATAAACTGATTGCGCCGCCAGATTTCATTCCAATCTTCCAGCGAGAAGAATAGAATTCGTTTTGCCGTCTTTATTTTCGTGTCGTTTGCCAATAGTCGAGCCACGGCCTACGTGTGCGCACAGACGAATCGGCTTCCTGACTCGAGAGTTTCGAATCTATCGATTGTCCAGCCAGCGAACAATCGTTTCAACTCCTCGTCGTCAAAGTAGCGCAGCAGCATACCCTTGCGACCCTTATCGGTGTAAACATGCGTTCCGTCCGATAATTCGAAATACTCGCCGGGACCACCGCCCACCTTGTCAAAACAACCGACGAAAGAGCCGCCCGGTATCAAGAGCCCTTGCAGGCGTTTCATCGTCAAATCAGCCAACTCATATGTGAGATGCTCGAAAATCGAGTTGGCCACCACCGCGTCAAATGACTGCGGGGCGTACTGTATCTCTGCGATGTCACCGGTGTCGAACTGAATGACAAGACTCTCTTGCTCTGCCCACGTCTTTGCTAAAAACAGAGCCTGAGCCGATATGTCGAGTCCCGTCACCTGGAAATCTTGTCGTGCCAGATAGATTGACAGCCACCCGCTGCCGCAGCCTAGATCGAGCACGCGCTTAGCTTTTCCCTCTTTGAGGTAAGCAAGAATGTCCGCCATGTACGGCAGGTCCGGCATTTCGGTATATGGGCGCTTAACTGGTGCCCATGCGCGTTCCCAAAAATCCAGATTCTCTCTGTATACAGGCGACGCTATGAGCTCAGCCAGCTTCTCTCCTGCTTCCACTGTTTTCTCTGCAGTCATTGGATGTTCTCACTCACAGCACCGCAAGTGGGGAAAATTATGGATGCCGCCCGCTCGAATTCTCAAGCGCTCCGCAATGGTAACACGCCGCCTGCTGCGCCGTTTTCCCTTGTGAAGAAAGGAATGCGCCTCCCCAGTCGTCGGAGATACGTTGGTTAGATATAGACAATCTAGGGTATTGATCTTCCAGGCGAGGGACCTAACAACTTGACTTTATTAGCGCGTGTTAAGGTGGGCTAATGGCGGAGCCGGGCCGAACACAACTTCAGATGATGCTTGTTCAGCAATCTGGACCAGGGGCATTGCCTCTTAGCATCCTGTCGCCTAACAGTTTTTTGCCGTTCTTGAGAACGGTTGAGCAACTAGCTATCGACGAACGGCTCGCTCCCGTTGTTGTCTACTGGTCGCGCCATACTGCCGCCGGCTTGCTGCCGGGTGGCGTTCGTTATCGTGAACTGCTCCGCGATGCTTTCTGCGTTTCGATATTTTCCGAAGACCGCAACGATCCGCCCGATGAGTGGTGCTTTCTTGTCGAAAGCCGTGGACTTTGCTTGATTGTGTTTGGTGTGCAGGCGCTCGAATCAGGTCCGGAAGCGGTCAAGTATCAATGCTCAGGCTCGATGGATCCTCAGATCGTGCGGCAGGCATTCAACCGACTTTTGCCGATCTGGCAATCGGTCGACCTCAGCGAGAGCAATCGCCTGGAAGATGCTCGAGTCAATCTCGGTCCCTGCGGCAGTGACACTCGCTATCTGCAGAAGGTGCGCGCCGCATGGCCGGTGGTGAAAGCTCCTATTCAAAACGTCATTTTCCAACCGACCGACCTTTCACTCGGCAAAGATGAAACTTATCAGCGCGACATCACCAACCTCTTTTCCGAAGGCGGCAAGGTGCAGCCGATCGCGATGGACCAGCCCAGCCCCGAATCGTATAAAGCTAATTCACCGTTTTCTGCGCGTGGTCAGATGCAGCAAAACTCTCCGGCCGGTCGCAGCACTGTCACTCAGATGCCGGCGATTGCTTTGCAACCAGGCGCGCCGGTGCAAGATCTTCCTATAGAAGAGTTCGAGATTACCGATTCGCCGGCCATCGTCACGACCGGACCCGGCGATGGTGGCGGTGCTCGACGGGGTCGCAAAGGACGCAGTCGCGATAAAGAGAAAGAGCCCTCTTCTGATGAACTTCCGTCAGATGATCTTTCTGCTTTCCCTGCGGGCGCTCAGTCGATTATCAGAGACATCGTAGGGCAACTAAGGCACTCCAATGATCTCGCTTCGATTTTGCAGTTCGCTATCGAAGCTCTCACCCAAGTTTGCCAGGCGGAGCGCGGTTTGATCTGGCAGGTCGTCGGCGATCAATTGGCGGTGACTAACGAGTTCGCCACCTCCGGTCATAATTGCTTCCGCGGCAACCAGCTCGGCTCGCAAGAATCGACCGCGATCGTGCTCGAGTTTCTCTCACGCTTTCCCGATGAGTCGGGAGCGGGGGTTATCAGCATTCCTGATACCGCGCAAGACACCAACTTGCACAAGATGTCGCCGACGCTGTCATCGCTCATCGAGTTGGGCGATGTGCGCGCGAGACTGATGGTGCAGCTGCGGTCGCGCGGTATTTTCTCGGGCTTCCTCGAGCTTCAGCAATGCGGTAAAACGCGCGATTGGAGCCGCCAAGACGCGATGATTTTGCAGAGCGTTGCTGAGATGCTCTCTGTCGTCGTTCAGCAATCTTTCGACCAATCGAAGATTGAGATGGACGCACGCGAAATGAAACTGATCAACGAGATCGCCAGTCTCTTCCGCGAATCGCGCGGACAGTCGAGCCGCGACTCTCTGGTCAAATCCGTTATGCTGGTGGCGGAGCACATGGGCTTTACTCATTCGCAAATCTATCTGTCGGGCGAAGTCGAGGGTATGCTCGTGCCGCAGATTCAAGACGGCAGCAGCCAGTCCGTCGAGCTGACTGCAAAAGACGATCCGTTCGTTGCCGTTTACGAATCAGGGCGAGGCAAAATCGTTAACGCTGAATTTACTCGTAAAGGCGACGCATTTTTCGGACACGACATGGCGCTCGTTCTGCCTCTCATCTCGGAAGGTGAGCGACTGGGCGTTATCGGTTTGTGGCAGCGCCTGCCAAATAAGCCTCAGTTCAGACCGCAGGATAGAGAACTCGGTTTGACGATTGCTGGTCACCTTTCAAACGTTATTCGTGCCGATCAGGCTATCGCACAGATTCGTGCCGATCAGGCTCGCAGCGCGCTGATCAACAGAGTGTCGAGCGAAATCCGTCAGTCGCTTAAAGAAGTCGATCAGATTATGGAGACGCTGGTTACTTCTCTGCACGAGTACTTTTCACTCTCACTGTCGGCGGTATCACTTTACGATCCGCAAACCGAGCAGTTTACCAAATCCAAACGCGTCAATAAAAATGGAGCTGTCGTCTCCGATGACATGTTCGATGATGAGTGGGATTCGATGAGCGGCTTCATCGATCACGCATTTGCTCTTTGCGCCAACGATCTCAGGGAAGGAAAGACGATCTTCTTGGGACCAGCTGAGATGCGCGAACAACTGTCTTCTGGCGAGGCGGTGCCTGAACAGTTTCAAAGTCTGACCATGGCGCCTCTGGTTCACGCAGGCAACTTTAAAGCGGCACTGCTGATGGTGTCAACGAAAACACCTCGGCCGCATCAAGAAAAAGATTTGAAAATGGTAGCTGACCTTTCCGACAGAGTCGCGGTTGTGGTATCACACGCTGAACTGTTCGCGCAGATTGAACGCCAAGCCGTCACAGATCCGATGACTGGTCTGTTCAACCGGCGCTATTTCCAAGAACAGTTGACGAAAGAAATCGATCGTTTCCAACGTTTTGGCCACGCGTTCTCCTTCATTATTGTCGACCTCGACTTTCTCAAGAAGATCAACGACAGCCTCGGGCACCACTTCGGTGACATGGCGATTAAACATATAGCCTCGGTCCTCAAGCGCAATGTGCGAGACGTCGACACGGTCGGCAGATTCGGCGGTGAAGAGTTCGTCGTGCTCTTGCCCGAGACAGACCTGGCGCAAGCGCGTATGGTGGCTGAACGTATTTGCGGAGCGATCAGGGAGAAAGAAATCGAGAGTGTCGGCACGATTACCGCTTCGCTCGGTTTGGCAAGCTTCCCCAATGACGCTGAAGATCGAGATAAGCTCTTCGAACTCGCTGACCAGGCGCTCTTCCTCGCTAAGCACCGCGGACGCAATCAGGTCTGCTCGGTATCCGAAGATTTGATGCCCAGTCTGAAAGAGGGCCTACCAACCAGCGCCAGCGAACAGGCACAAGTGGATAGTGCCATTGTCAAAGATGCCCTCGCCGCTCCCACCTCGGTGGAGCACTCGGTAGACGCCATTGATCTGGATCTGGTGGCGGAGAAAGGCATTTTGGGAGTGTTCGCCCAGATTATGAAAGCTATCGATGAGCGCGATTGCTACGGCGCTGAGCGCTCGCCGCGCGCATACAGCTATGCCAGCCGCATCGCTCAATCCTGCCACATGCCCAGGGAAGAGGCTGAGGTCATCTCGCTTGCGGCGGTGCTGAGCAATCTCGGCAAGATTGCCGTACCGGAAGAGATTTTGCGCAAGCCCGGACCGTTGTCCTCCGACGAAATGGATATCGTCAAACGCAGTCCGACCATTGGGGCAAAGCTGCTGGAGCCGGCGAAGCTGATTTATCGCGTCGCTCAGATCGTCGAAGCCTATCACGAAAATTGGGACGGCACCGGGTATCCCAAAGGTTTGCGAGAAAACGATATTCCCCCCGGCGCGCGTATCATCGCTCTTGTCGACTCTTATACTGCAATGACGAGCGATCGCCCGTATCGCAAAGCGCTGACGAAAGCAGAGGCGATCAAGCTCATCCAAGACGGAGCCGGCAAACAGTGGGATCCACGTCTGGTCAAGGTATTTCTTTCTATTCTGCAAAAGGACGATAAGGCCAAGCTCTGACCGTGTTTTTCCTGGTCTCAGAGCCACTCTTGCTGTACTCTCTTAACAATTTATTAATGTTGTCAAATAGCCCTTGGCCGCCTGTCATTAGGGGACTATAATTTTTACAGATCGACCGAAAGGGATATCTGCCGCGGGTCTACCACAACCGGTACCCGAGAAGTCTCACCAACAGATAGCTCCCTCCGGCAACGGTCTAAAGGAAACGTCTCTCGTACGTTCGAACAGTCATGGAGCAGGCCCTTATGTGCCCGGTGGGTGAACCGGCATAAGGGCCTGATTTGTTCGTTGGCATGCCACCACGGCCGGTGTGCAATCTAGCGCTCTCACGTACGCTCCTTTGCAACGCCAGCCGCCTGGCTGGCAGCAAATTCGCGCAGCACATGCCGGATGCCGGACAACGCCCGAAGCGTCCGCTGCTTAATTCTTTGTTCGATAACTCGTGCAGATCGTCGCGTGAGGACGCTCTGGTTTTAAGCAATCCACGGGGTTGTTGAACTTGCAGTCCTGGCAGAGATATATGCCAGAACCTTTGCTGGTTGCGGCGACATAGATGGTGAAGGCGGCGGTGGCCACGCCTGCCAAGATAATCACCAATTCGCCCAAAGGCATCTGCTATCTCCCTTGTATCTTTGGATCGAGCACGTCGCGCAACACGTCACCGAGTGTGTTGAAACATAAGATGGTGACAAAGATGAGAATACCAGGCGCGATCAGCCACGGCTGGTTGAGCAGGTCATTTACATTATCTTGCGCCGCTTTCAACATATTGCCCCAGCTTGCATCAGGCTGCTGAATGCCTAAGCCGATAAAGCTCAGTCCGGACTCAGAGAGAATGAAGTACGGCACTTGCAATGTCGCAGCTACGATTACGTAGCTTGCCGTTTGCGGCAAGACGTGCTTGATGATATTGACTATCTCGGGAAGTCCTGCCGCTCGTGCCGCTTGTACGAACTCTTCTTCGCGAATTGAAAGCACCATGCCGCGTATGATTCTAGCTAGCGATGCCCAGCCAATGAAAGAAAGAATGACCGTGATTAGAGCAAATCTCGTTGAGCTGCTCATGCCGGGGGGTAAAACTGCAGCTAAGCCGATCAACAGATAAAAGCTGGGGATCGACATGATTGCTTCGGCCACACGCATCATTAGATTGTCGGCCATGCCGCCGGCAAAGCCGGCAATGCCACCGTATAAGAGGCCAATGGGAAATGCAATGAAGAGCCCTAGAAATCCGATGGTCAGGCTTTTCTGCGCACCGTAGAAAAGACGAGAGAAGTTATCCCTCCCATTGATGTCCGCACCAAGAAGGAACAGTCGCGCTGGTGGTGCGACGCCGAATAAATGGACGTCGCACGCAATGATGTTGAATAGCCGGTACTCTTCGCCGTGAATAAAAAACTGGATCGGGTATGTTTTGCCTGGCTCCTCCGCGTATTGTTGAGCAAACGTCTGAGGGTCAAACGTTCTGTCGACCTGACAAACGTACGGCCAACAAAACTCGTTTTTCGCGTTTTTTAAATAGATGATCGAAGGCGGCGCATTGGCGAGATCAGGATCGTTGAAATCCATTCCGTATGGAGTGATTGGATCTGCGAAGGCAGCACAGAAGTAGAGAAAGCACAAAACGATCAAGGCTGTGCGCGCGAGCGGATCTCGCCATATCCTCTGCCAGGCTGTTTTGCGCACCGGGGCTTGCGGCAGCGGCGGAATTTCATTGGGATTAAGTGCCAGCGTGGTGTTCACATTTATTCCAACGTAATTCTCGGGTCGACGAATTTGAGCATCACGTCTGCCAACAGATTGCCCGTGATCAGCATGACGGCGCCTAGCATTAATGACGCCATTACCAGGTTCATGTCCTTGGTCAAGACCGCTTCCAGCGTCAATCTGCCCAGCCCCGGATAGGCGAGGACGGTCTCGGTCAGAGCGGCACCACTGAGCAGCCCGGCGAATTCATATCCCAGCATCGTCACCAATGGATTGACGGCGTTGCGCAGCGCATGATGATAAATCACTCTGTTTTCCGGCAATCCCTTGGCGCGAGCGGTGCGCACATACTCCGCCCTGAGAACGTCGAGCAGATTGCCGCGCATCTGCCGCTGTACTTCCGCCAATCCCACAAAAGTGAGAACCGCCACGGGAATGATCAGATGGTGCGCAAGATCCAACAGCTGACTGAGCGGGTCCTTTTCGAAAAAGTCCGGGCTGGTGAGCCCGCCAATCGGAAGGATATGAGTGCCAAGCGCAAACATCAGTAGAAGGAGGGCCATGAGAAAGGTCGGCATGGACATTCCGACAGCCGTGATAAAACCAAACAGTTTGTCAATCCAAGAGCCTCGGTGAACGGCAGCGTAAACACCGGCAGGAATCGCGATCAGCCAGGTGAAGATCACTGCTAAAACGCCGAGAAGAAGCGTGTTGCCGGCACGGCTAATGAGCAACAACGCGACAGAGTTGCCGGTCGTCGAGATTCCCAGGTCGCCTCTCAGCGTGTTGCCTAACCAGATCCCGTACTGCACCACGGGCGGTTTATCTAATCCCAGTCGTTTGGACTCAGCGTCGATTGCCGCTTGTGAGATAGCTGGGTTGGCACGAAGGTGCGCCAGCGGATCGATAGGCGCCATCTTCAGCATGGTGAACGACATTACCGAGATAATGAACAAGAGCGGCAGCGCTTGCAGAATCCGTTTTAGCATAAACACCGGGATTGACATCAGCGCTTTGCTCCTTTGATGTAAATCTCTTCGATGTTGTGCAACGTTCCTTTCGGCTCATAGTAGACCCCGAGCGGAGTAGGGTTGTAGTTTTGCAACTTATTCTTGATGGCACTCAGGTTGATGTAGCAGTACAGGTAAATATATGGATCTTGTTCGTATACGATCTGCTGATACCTGTCGAAAATCTCGTGTCGTTTTTTCGAATCGAGAGTGGTGGCACCTTGGTCGAAAAGCTTGCCGATCTCCGTCTCCCACGGACGGGCATCGGTGACGTGCACGACTCCGTCTTTGCCGGTCTGGCGCTGATCGAACATATGCAGGCGGCCGTCAGGCTTCCAGATGTTGGCTCCGCTGTACGGCTCGATTCGGTCGCCTGTTAAAGCCATGAGAATCGCTTCCCAGTCGCAACTTTGCTCGGTCTTGTCGATCATGACGTTGAAGTCGATCGGCTGGAAGTCGACTTTGATGCCCAGTGCTTTCAAATCATTCTGAATCATTACGCAACAGCCTTCGCGCGTGCTGTTGCCTGCATTAGTGTACAGAATGAATTCCACCCGGTTGCCGTCAGCGTCATACAGCTTTCCGTCGCGTTTGACAAAGCCGCCTTTCTTGAGCAGGTCTGCAGCTAAAGTCATGTCCTGGGGAAACGGCTCAAGTGATTTATTGAAGAAGATCGAGCCTGGTGTTTCCGACGAGTAGAGTGGCAAACCAACACCACGAAGAATGTTATCCACTATCCGGCGACGATTGATCGCGTGCGAAACAGCCTGCCGAAAATAGAGGTTGTTAAACCATTTCTGTTTGATCGGATTGACGTAGTACTTGCCTGTCTTCGGATCTTTTCGTTGATTCATGTTGAGCATGAGGAAGACGGTGCCATCATCAGCTCCGAGGTTGTGCATCGTAAAACCGCCCTGCTTTTCGCGCTGTTTCATCAAGGCGGCATCGGCACCGCGCACGGTGCCCTTATCAAGCATGTCTATTTCGTTGCCGTAGAATTTCAGCAACTCCGTATTTTGATCGGGAACTATCGCAAGCACAAAATGGTCGAGATATGGCAAGCGCCGTCCACGTTTATCGACCATGCCAAAATACGGATTGCGCACGAATTCCACTCTCTGTCCCGGCAGATAGCGCTGCACTTTGAAGGGACCGCTTACTACCATTTGCGCCGGATCGCAGTTAATATCCCAGTAGCCGGTGAAGTTCTCACGTGGCTGTTTTCTTATCGCTGCCAGCGCGTGTTTGGGCGCCATCGGCAGTCCTCGCAGACCGCTGAGAAACGGTGCGAACGCTACTTTAGTCGTCATCTGGACAGTCAGATCGTCAATTTTTTTCACAACGGGAAACTGCCCGTTGACAGAAAGCACGTCACGAATACTCGGGTTGGCATAGCCGTCGCGAATCAAATCGTTGAGTGTAAAAACCACGTCGTCGGCGGTAATTGGCTCACCATCAGACCACTGCAACCCTTTGCGCAGCACAAACGTATACTGCTTCATGTCCGGGCTGACGCTGAATGATTTAGCCAGTCGACCGTAGAATTTTCCCGTCCATGGATCGAGGTCGATCAACGGTTCGTCGATCAGTTGCCCGACGCCACCGCTCTCCGCTTCTGATGAAGCCCAATAGTTAAACGTCTTTGGTCCGGCTCCGAAGGTTGAGACAGTCATCGTTCCGCCGTACTCTCCCACATCACCACGCGCCTGCAAAAACTCGGTAACTTTGTCGGACGAGTTATGCGACAACTTGGCATTTGCGGTGGCGTCCGGTCCTTCGCCGACGGGCAGCGTTACGATCCTGAAGGGTGGCGGCTCTTTCGACGCGGAAATGGAGTCTTCCAGCAGTTTTTCGCTCGCATCTCCCGTCGTTTGGTTTTTCGTCGACTCGAATTTTGGTGGCACCAAGCTGACGCAGCCGGCGCAAAGAAGAGATGTCACAACGAAAATCGATATTGAGAGTTGCTTGCTGACGATATGCACGAACAGGGCGCCACCGTATTTGGTTTCACACCGATCTGCTCCAAAACTCTTCTCATGTACGATTTGCCTAACTAACGGCTGAAGTCAAGTGAATCGCGAGAGCAGGCAGCTATTTTATCATTCAGCGGCTTTCGCATGTTTTGCGCGCTCAATCTGCATGCGTCGGGCGTTAAACTCGCTGGCCACGGCTTTGTCATAGGTGTGAAGCTTCCAGTAGACATCGGCTTGATTGTAGTAAACGCCAATCAGGTATTGATCCGCCTCGCCCGGCTCGTCTTTGAGCGCCTGTTCGGCCAGGTTAAACCAATCGAGCGCTTTCATCAGGTTTTCCGTGCGAGTTGTCGTATTCGAATCGAACTGCGCTTGCCGCGACGCCAACATCCCGAGCTGATTGTATGTCGCTGCCAAATTGCAATTGGCACCCTGCGCTTTCCACAAAACTGCTGCGAACTTGTACGCTGCTCGAGCTTCATCTGGGTTGAATTGGCAGTAGTAATCGCCCATTTGGTTGAGGGCGCGCGCCATTTCCGGTGTGCCTGCCTTGCTCAGTTCGGTGGCATCAGTATCTGTTATTTTAGCCATCTTTTCATATTGAATAGAAACACTCTCTTGCAGATTTTGGCGCGCCCTGCAGTCTCGAGCAAGACTGAGGAATTCCTTCACTGTTTCGTCTCCTTGACCATAGTAGTACACGGCCAGATCAGCCCACTTCGGTAAATCGTGTTTATCGGTAACGGTGAGGCTGTTAATGCCTTCACTCTCTAAAGACTTCGCCGCCCCTGCGTATAGATCACCCAGTGAGCGAAAATCTATTGGACGCCCTGATTTCTTAAAGTCATTGCTCCACAATATCGCTTGAAAAAAGGCTGAGTATGCCAGATTGGTTAGTCCGGCGAGACGTAATGTCTCTGCTGCTCTGGCCAAACCGTAAAACTGATCGATGTCGATGTGTCCGGCAAGACGTACGTTATGAGCGCCACTCACAGCGCCGCGCGATGCGATTACTTGGGCGTCGCTAATGACGATGTGTGTTTCTTCAACCTTTACCAACGGTATGCGTCGCGCCTCTAGCGGTGGTGGCGCCGAGTTCATTGCGACAAAATAAGCGATGCCGGCAATGACGAGGACCACTGATACGGTGGTAAACAGTGAGATAGGCACCCAGCCTCCCCGTCTAACGAAATTGACAAGACGTGTATTGGCTGGCGCCAACGACAGTCTTAAGCGCGCCAATGGGCTCCAGAGCTTGAACTTGCGCGCCAGTTTGTGTTCGATTCTTTCCAGATCATGCGCCAGTTCTGTCATCGTTTGCTGCCTGGCGGAAGGTTTTTTCGCCAGCGATTTCAGCACGACATCATTGAGGGCAGCGACTGTTGCTGCGTCAGCTTCAATGTCGTGCAGTCCCTGCGGCACAACGTTGATCTGGTTGTACATCGTCTCCATCAAGCTGTTACCGAGCAGCGGTGCGTTGCCCGTCAGCGTCTCGTACATGACACAACCAAGCGAATAGATGTCAGATCTGGCGTCCATTTGCGTGCCAGAACATTGCTCCGGGCTCATGTATAGCGGGCTTCCGAATATGTCTCCAGTTGCCGTCAATTTGGGAGTATTGCCGGTTCCGTCCGGAAGAATTTTGGCAATGCCGAAATCTACCACTTTGACGAAGTCTTGATCTCTCTCGTGTGTTACCAGCATGATGTTGCTCGGCTTCAGATCTCGATGGACGACGCCTCGCTCATGAGCGGCTGATAACGCCGCGCAAGCTTGTTTGAATATGTGCAAACAGCGGGACACCGGTAATGCACCTGATGATTCGAGCACTTCGGCTAACGAGTGCCCTTCCAGGTAGTCCATGATGAGAAAGGGTTGGCTGCTCTCCGTCAGGCCAATGTCCCAGATCGTAATGCAGTTTTGATGCTGCAGGCGGCTCGCCGCCGTCGCTTCTTGTTGAAATCTGCGCACGGCATTGTTATCCGACAGAAGATGCGTGTGCATCAACTTGACCGCAACGATGCGTTTAGTGAGCAGGTTTTGCGCCTTATAGACCTGGCTCATGCCGCCGCTTCCCAGCGGCTGCAAAATCCGATAATGTTCTGCCAGGACCGATCCAACTGTTATTGCTGCGGGGCGCCGGTGCGGTTCAGTGTTGTTAAAACCGTCGGTGGAGGCGAGCTGCGGCGCAACAGGCGGAGTGGGCGGTACGGCGGCGCTGTTGACATCATCTTTCTTTTTGTTTGCGTCCAGCCAATCCGAATGCACGCTTCCTACCATCTGAGATGGGCTCTATATCTTAATGCCACGGTGTCTCCTTATTAAACGCAAGGTAAATATGTGGTTATTAGAGGGGAGATGTGGAATGATGCTGTAACGCCCGCTTGGGCGGTTCAGGGTGGCAACAGGATAACAACATGCGAAGACAATTCATGACGTTGGTGGCGTTAGGCGCATTGTGGGCGGCTGGAGCCAGCCCCAAAGCTTTAGCGGCGCATGCCGATTCCTGGACGGTCGACTACAACAGCAACTTTGCCGGAGCGGTCCTGATGCAATTCAGCCCCACTGCGGTGCGCATGAAGTTTGACAAACTCGGTTTGACGATTATCACGAAAGGCCCGAAGTGGAACGCTGTTGCGTTCAGCGATACCACCCATAGTTACATGGATATGCCATATGAAGAGTGGAAGGAGAAATTCAACTCCGGCAAGTTCGGCGGACGCACGCAAAAAATGCTGACAGCGCAGAAAGGTGAGATCAAAGCGCAACCCACCGGAAAGTCAAAGCAGATTGCCGGTGTGAAAGCTGACCAGGTGGTAGTCAATCGCAACGGCAAGAAGATTTGCGATGTCTGGCTTGCCGCTTCGATCACGCCACCCAAGCAAGTGATCGAGCTAATGCACAACATGTTGCAAGTGCCGGTCGATCGCGGATTGCCGTTAACGGTGACGCAGTTTCGCGAAGGTCGCCCGCCAGTCAGTTTGCTGGACACTAACAAAATCGATAAATCTCCACTGTCGAAAGACGCTTTCACCATGCCGAAAGGCTTGAAGAAGGTGAAAGACGAAATGGCTCTGATGGTCGACGAAAGCGATCTCGATTTCATGACCACGACCAAACCAGGCGCTAAACCTGGTCAAAGCCCAAGTCCAAGCCCAGCTCCTATACCGGGCAAACCTACCGCTTCGTCCGCACCGCACCCGTCGCCCACACCGAAGCCATCCAGGTAGCGCTTGTGGCGGCCGCCCGCCTGGGCGGCTGCGAATTCTTTGCTGACATTACCGATGCCGGGCAGGAGCCCGGTGCTCCACAGCCGGTTCAAACAGCTCCGGCGCGAAGGTGCGTATTGTTGCTACAGGCACCGCGCCACCGAGTTTGACTGCTGCGCCGCTTGCTTCCGGCGGTGCTTTCACTGCCACCACCCCTAATACCTTGCCCAAACTGTTGATCAAGGGGCCGCCGCTGTCACCCTTTTGCACAGTCGCATCTACCTGCACCATGGACGGTGTTACGCGGCTGACTCTGCCAGTGGTAAATGTCGGCGTATAAATCTTGGCGGTTTCAATCTGTTCTGCTGCCACCGGGTACCCCACGATTTGAATCTCCTCTCCTTCCGCGGCGGGCTTGGCGTCCAGCTCCATCGGCGATACATGCACTCCCTTCAGGGACAGAAGTGCGAGATCTGTCTGCGCCTGCCCCGCCTTTATCAGTTTGGCTTCCAGTGCCTGTTGTGTGGCGGCACCAGGACGATGAACAAAAGTCCGCACTAGATGTTTTACCACCGCCATTCGCGCGTATTTCAAAAACTTCTGGCGCTCAGGATCTGCTTGCAGCGAAAGTTGCGCCTCATAAGTGTCCCAGATCGCATCTACGGTGGTGGCGTACTCGGCTCGCTCTTCTTGCGTCAAGCCGGGTTTAATCGATAGGTTGACGACATCGAGCAGCTTCCCGAACGCTCGATCGACATCGCCGCCGCGTGCATTCTGCTCAGCCTGATAGCGCATGGCTGCAAAAAAACGTTCACACTCTTTTGTCAGATCGTCAGCGCTTTCAATCACGTGTTTGCTTGTCAGCAACCATGTTTCATCTTTCGCCCCCTGAACAGGAAATGCAGATCCCGTACTGACGACACGAAAACCTTTGTCTGCAGAAGACGCACTGAATACAGGCAGATGCAACTTCGGCGATAAGTCCGAAAGATAAAGCCATCTGCCGTCATACAGCTGCAGCTTCAAACCGACGTTGAGTTTACAAACCTGTTGCTTGACGCGCTTGTCCACGGCTTCCCAGGTGTTGGCCGCAGGCGCAGGTCCGGCGCCGCAGATCGCCGCCAGCAAAACGAGACATGTCACTAAGTTGCGGGCGCGACACTCTTGCCAAAATCTGCTGCGCTGCAATTAGTGAGAGACTCCTGCCAGACGGCTGTCGATGCCGACTTCGATTTCGAAAGTGCGGTTCCACGGGAATGACAGCGTCAATGACTTCGGCTGATACGCCATTGCTTCAGCGATGCGCTTCACATACGGTGTCATCAATGTCGCCAACTGCGCCGGTGAGGTCTCCGGTGAAATTGATCCGCGCACATTCGCTTGATACGCCCAATCGTCAGTCAGTCGAGTAAATAGGCATTCGCTCAAGGACTCGTCGCGCGCTGTCGAATTGCGTGCCCATCTGGCGATGGCCAGCGCCAGAGCAGAACCTGCGGAATTACCCGTGGTGTTCCAGCCTGAGTACGCGACCAACTTATCGACCAGCTCTCGCTGTTTCAACAACTCGTCTACCAGCACCGGATCAGATCCGTTTGCGTATGCCACGTCGATCAGCGCGCATGGCACCGGCGAATCTTCGAGAATCTTCAAGGTAGAACGCACGGCTGCTGCCGTATCCACCTGACGCAGATCCGCATGGCCAGGCAACTGTATGTGATCGCCCTGCCGATGCGAGGCGTGCACTACAATTTGAAAATCGACATCGCGATCTTCGCGCAGCTCGACGCCGCAAGCGGCGATGTGCGACATGATCGTCTCGTTGATTGTCTGTCCTTCGTAACGGCTCTGGCACTGTTTTGCTTCTTCGGATGCGAAGCGCAGTCGAGCAACTGGACGCTTGCCTTTGGTGTCGACCAACCAGCGTGCAAACAACGAGCACAGCACTTCGTCTGCGCCCGCGTAGATCGAGACCTTCTGGTCGAGCTGACTTTCGCGTACTTGCGCTACCAGTTTGTCGCGTTCGAGAACGTTCAAACCGGTGTCGCCTGAATCATCGAGACTGAGAATGAGACGGCGAAGCGACTGGCTTCCGACAGATTCGACAAGTTTGCAGTTGACCTGGAAATTGCGAAAACGAGTGGCGACATATTCGCGGCGGATGTCCGGCGGAATTCTGTACTCCGCGGCGCTCAACACGCCCGGCGGCAGCTCGTCTCCGCGCAACAAACGGTGCAACTGCGAAGACCATATGAAAATTTCGCGACCGAATCGCGCCCAATACTGTTTCTCTTCCGTCGCGTCATAGTTGTCGGAAATACGCATGATGCTGGACTGTCCGTAAATCGGAGCGAGCGGTCCGGCGCTTTTCTGCCACGACTTCAAAATCGCGAGCTTGTCAAGAATGGCTTTGAGAGTATCAGTGCTCCGTCGCGAATTTACCAATCCGCCATAGAGCAGGGTATCGAGGCAGAGAAGCAGAGCGCTGGGACGCTCGCGCTGGATGGCTGCATCGATCCAGGATGTGATCGCTTCCACCTTTGCAGGCGAAGTGAGCGTGCCGAACAGTGTGCGCGGCGGCACTATCGGCGTAATACCCGCGGCTTTTGCGATGAGCTGCGGGTACACGTATGTGACCGGACGATCGTCAAGTGGTAAAAACAGTACTTTCATCAAGGGTTCCCAGACTCCGACGTTGTTTTTGAGGACTCAATTCTACTCGTCATCGATCCTCTCGTGTCAGGGACGATGCGCATTCCCCGCTTTTTGTCGCTTCTCTCCGCTGCGATGATGACGCCGTTGTCGGCATCCGGCTGAGTTTGCGACGGAACGACCGAGAGAATTTCAGTATCAGACATGTCGGGCTTGGACCAGGCCGCGGCTTCAAAGTAGAGCAGCTGCCCGACCAGATCGCCTTCGATCGGCGTGTCAATATCCAACGAAAGCAGCCCGGAGTCAGGTATTTTGCCGACTGCCACTACTTTGCGATCGGGACCGAGGCGAATCTTGTGCCCCATGATCGGCTTGGCACCCGTGTCTTTGTCGGCCATAGCCAACGCAGCCCATGTGCCGGGCTTGCCTTTAATGGAGAATTCCGCCGTTTTGCCCAGGACCATGGTGCCGGGCAGATACAAAAAGTGTTGAGCAATCAGGCGCTGTGTAAGATCCAGCTGTTTGGGGCGACCGTAGGACGGTCTGTCACTGGTCAATTTTAAGCTGTTCAGAGAGTCTGCTGGAGCGCTCTCTTGCGATTCCGAAGAAGCCACGCTGAAGGGTGTTTTTAGGCTCTTCAACTCTTTAGGATCGAGTTGATTAGGCGGCAGTTTTGGCGCCTCCGCAGCAGCCTCTTCCGTTGTTTTTGCGTCTTTCGCATCGTCCGTTGCAGCCCAAGCCTGCTGGGTCAACGGCAAACAATAACCGGCAGTCGCGATGAAGACCGCCAACGCCTGAGGCAACAACGTTTTGCCCGGTCGTGCGGCGCGCATCCCTTTACTGCTCCTCGCTTCCAAGTACAACTCTCCTGCCCTGATGGAATGTTGATATTTGGTCGGTATTAAAGTGTATGCTTAACAATAGAACACCCATAGTACCACTCGCTGTGCGGTCTGAGAACAAAGTGCATTCGAACACGCCGAAAGAAAATGAGCCGGCGGCAGCAGCGGCGACGCTGGCAGAACTGCTCAAAGCCAAGAAAGACGATAGTTTTGCCACCAAGGCGCACTGGTGGCTGAACGAACAAATTCCTCTTGTTGAGGCATTTTTTGTTGCAGTTAGCTTACATGTCGTTGCATTTCCGGTCATGTGGTTTATCGGCTGGGCACTGCCATGGCCAAAAGCGCCGGTAATTACAACCATCATCGAGTACGACCTGACTCAGTGGAAAAAAAACCTGCCCTCTCCTAAGAAAATTTTTGAATATCGCGATCCGAAGCTGAATCAGTAGCGATTGCCTTATATCTGCAGCGTCTCAAGACTTTCTACCAAACCGTATCGAATTGAACTATTTTGCTTCCCCGTTCGTATATAGAGGGGAGACCGAACGCCACACTACTTGTGATCGAAATAGAGACTGGCTAATCCTTTAGGTCCAGTGTATTTTTGATGTGCTGCTATTGTGGCGCATCGCAGGTGGTGGCTCTCATCTACACTTTGATATGCGATACATATCTTGCAACCATCAGGGGGTGCGCATGAACAGAGGCACTGCGACAGAGTCATCGGGCTCCGCCGGTCAATTGGCGGGACGCTCGGCGCTGGGCAAAATCTGGAAGTTTCCCGGCAATCACGAAATCAGCGACGCTTTTCTCGAAGCAGCCGGCGGTTCGCAGATGCTGGCTCGGATTCTGGCAGGCCGTGGCATTAGCACGGCTGAAGACGCAATCGCATTCCTTAACGCCGAGCAGTACACACCGACGAGCCCGATGGAGTTGCCCGACGTCGACAAGGCTGTCGTGCGCATCACGCAAGCCATCGTCCAGAAAGAGCAAGTCACCATATATGGTGATTATGACGTCGACGGCGTCACCGGCACGTCGGTTTTGTATACGGTCTTGCGTCGCCTTGGCGCCGCGGTCGATTTTTACATTCCCAACAGAGCGAGCGAGGGCTACGGTCTTAACCTGAAAGCCGTGAGCATTTTGGCGAGCAAACATCGAACAAAATTGATCATCACCTGCGATTGTGGGGTTGCCAATTTCGCCGAGATCAACTTTGCTCGCTCTCTTGGTGTTGAAACACTCGTGCTCGACCATCACACTATGCCCGAAGTTTTACCGCCTGCTGTCGGCATCGTGCATCCCAAGCGCCTGGACGAGTCGCATCCGCTATTTCACCTGCCTGGAGTCGGAGTCGCTTACAAAGTTTGCGAAGCGCTTTTGATCGATCAGGGATACGACGATGAAGTGAAAGAGCTGCTCGATTACCTGACTTTAGGATTGATCGCGGACATGGTGCCGCTTATTCGCGAGAATCGATATCTCGTTAAAATCGGTCTTTCGGCATTAGCGAAGTCGCCGCGACCCGGCATACAAGCGTTGTTGTCGCAATGCGGCAAAATGGAAGATACCGATATCGTCGGCTTTGGCCTGGCGCCGCGCATCAATGCCGTGGGACGGTTGGCTGACGCGAAGGCAGCGGTCGAACTTCTCACGACAGATGATAAAGAAACCGCCGAGGCGCTGGCGAAACAATTGCAAAATGAGAACGCGCGCCGTCAGGAGCTCTGCGAGCGCATCTTCGAAGAGGCTGATCGTCACATAAACAAGTACTTTGATCTCGAGCGCGACAAAGCAATCGCCATCTTCGACAAGGAGTGGCACCACGGAGTGGTAGGCATCGTCGCTTCTCGGCTGGTGGAGAAGTACGGGCGTCCTGTATTTATCGGCGAGTTAGATGCGGCGGAAGGAACCGTCAAGGGCTCGGCGCGCAGTGTCGACGCGATCGACCTTTATCAGGTGTTAAAAGCGAACGAGCATCTTCTGACGCGATGGGGCGGCCATAAAATGGCAGCCGGCTTCGCCATGGAAGCCGATAAAGCAAAAGCTGCATGCCGTGCGCTAGTGGAGACATGCAACCGCATGTTGGAAAACAGAGCCAGCGCGCCCATTCTCGAACTTGACGCTACCGTTGTTGCTTGCGATGTCACTATGGATCTCGCTACTTTGATCACGCGACTGGCACCATTTGGCATGAGCAACAAGAAGCCGCTTTTCTGTCTTAGTCATGCCGTCTGCTCAGCCAGTCGTCCTCTGGGAAAGGAAGGCAAACATTCCCGCGTCATGGTGCTCGATACCGAACAGGCGCAAGCGTTCGAGTGTGTGATGTGGAACAGCCGAGGGCGCATTCCTGATGACGGCAGTTCGATCGATATCGTCTTCACTCCGGAGATCAATTCGTTTAACGGGCGCGATCGTTTGCAACTCGTGCTCGTCGATTGGAGAATGTCGGCCGTGGCCAAACAGATCGAAATCGCCGATGACGTCGTTGTGTCGGCAGCGGCTCCGGCTGCGGCCAAACCGCGTCCGATAGCGGAGGTGGTTGAACCACTGAAAACAGCCACGCGTGACCAGACAACGGAATCCGATCTGCAGCGTTTGGCGGCGCGAGCCAACGATCGCCCAGAGCTTTTGGAAGTGCGGGTGCCGGCGAGCCAAGATCGCATGGGCTCGGCGCTCGGCTCGGTCAAATCGGTGTGGAAAGATCTGCGCAACACTGCCAATCCCGAAGAGATGGTGCATCGAGCCGTCAATAAGTTAGGAAGTTGTGTCGCGATTTTTGGCGAATCGTGTGCTCTTTTGGATGGAGTGAAATTCACTGATCGCACGGACATTCAAAATCAAGAACATCTGATCTTTTGGCAAATGCCGCCCAGCGCCAAAGTGTTTCAAGAGATCGTCACGCGCGCACCGGGTGCTCAAATCTATCTGTTAGGCGGCGATAGATCCGATTGTGATGAGCCGTCGACCTTCCTCAAGCGCGCTTACGGTATTGCTCGCTACGCGATCAATAAAAAGGAAGGACAGGTACATGGCGATAAGTTGACGGCGGCGCTTGGTGCTACCAAAATGTCCGTTGCCCTGGCACTGACGATTTTGCGCAAAGTCAATCTCATTGATTGGTTTTCGGAAGAGGGTTGCATCTACCTCGATCTACTCGGAACCGCCGACAGAGAGGCGGAAGAACTTTCCGAGTACAAGCAGATGGCGCAATCGTTGAATGCTACCCGCGAATTTCGCGATTTTTGCTTAACAGGACGGCTCGAAGCGATACAATCGGAGGTCATGCCAAACATGGTCGGCGCCGCGCCGGAAGAACGCCCGGAAAGCGCTGTCGAACTCAGCCCGTCAGATGAGGATTAGTTAAGCCATGAGTATCGAGACTCAGAATGACCTCAGTTTGCCGATCAGCAAGGCAAAGGACGAGTGGCTTAAAAGCAAAATCCGAGACATTCCGGACTTTCCCAAGCCAGGCATCATTTTCAAAGACCTGACCACGCTGTTTGCCGACGCCGAGGCCTTCGCGTACGTACTTGACGTTCTCAGCGAACGTTGCAAGGCGCTCAGACCGGACATGATCGCCGGTATTGAAGCGCGCGGCTTTATCCTGGCTCCGACGATTGCCTACAAGCTCGGTCTGGGATTCGTGCCGATTCGCAAGCCCGGCAAGCTTCCGTACACGGTGCAAAAGCTGCAGTACGAGCTGGAATACGGCACAGACACTATTGAAATTCACGCTGATGCCGTCAACCACTCACACCGAGTGGTGCTGTTGGACGACTTGCTGGCCACCGGCGGAACTGCCGGCGCCGCACGTCGACTGCTGGAACTGCTGGGAGCGAAAGTCGTGGGCGTCGGATTCATCGTGGAATTAGGCTTCCTCAACGGTCGCGCCAAATTGTCAGGCGATAGCGACGTCTTTAGCATCTTGAACTATTAGTACGTTTCTTGGGTGTGGAGCGCCAGGCGCCAGCCTGGCACCGGGTAAACGAAACATGTATCTGATATCGACGCGATCTATCACCGACCTACTAGCATATTTCCGTTGCCGGTAAGTGTCCGAGACGCTCAACAAAAAGGCCCCTGGCAGCGCCAGGGGCCTTTCAATTATCCAAAGATGTTTCGCCTACGGCTTGTGCGCTTCGGCGTAGCTCTTGACGAAGTCGATCAGTTCGCTGGCGCCAGGACTTTTGATGTTAAAGCCGGTGCTGGTCATTTCGGAAAACGCTTTGTCGTAATCCCACGCATCGTGGTAGATGCGCCAGATAGCAACCATCGTTGTCGGCAAGTTGAGGTCCTTGCTGCCGGCGTGAATGTAGAACATCGGAATCCAATCGGTCTTGTCCGCCGGAGTTGTATCGAGCGTAACGAGATACTTGCTCAGCTGATTGTTCGTCGGCGGTGAGCCGCCCAGTGGAATGTTGACGTATTTAAACGGGACTTGTACGCTGATCTTGCCCATTCGCTCTACTCGCGCGCCTTCTTGTGAGGTGCGGTCACTGACGTCTCTAAGATCGATTACGGTGCTGAAGTGCTCGTTGTAAAGCACGTTAATACCGTCATCAGTCGGCGGTCCGCCGATGGCTATTAATTTCGTGATGCGTCTGAAATTCGGCAAATCCGCGGCCTGCGCTGCAACTGTGAGCAGCGGCGCGACCATGCTTGCAACGATCAAGCTAGTAAGAGTTCTTTTCAACATGACTATCCCCGACGTGCGCCTTAAACCAAGCGAAGATTATAACATCGACGAATATCTTAATCGGCGAAGCACAACCTTGTCATCCATAATTGGCGACCTGCTGCGAGAAGTCAACGCACCATCGGATGGAGCGACAGAATGATGGAAAGCCCGCCCGAGCATTTCACTCCTGCCACCTCGACTGTCACTGTTCCGGGGGTGTTGATACCGCCGTTGAGCCGCTCGCCCAGCTCTGGAAAGTCAGGCACCGTGATCATCAATGAATTCTTGGTGGCCGAGCTGACGGATGCTGTTTTTTTGACGTCGAGTACTTCTACCGTGACGATGTTCTTGGAAGCTATTTTCGAGAAGTTGTTGCCGGTCAACTCGATTTGCGATCCAGGAACAAATCCCAGCATCGAACTCGAACTCAACTCAGGGGTACCAGTAACAACGAATTTCTGAGTATTGCTTTTGACACCATTGACGGTGACATCGACAGTATAAGAGTGCACCGCCAAGCCTGACGGCGTCGCTACCTGCAGTTCAGTCGTGGTGGCCTTATTGACTGTGCAGGGGCGGTTGTAGATGGTGACGGTGTTTTTGCTCTTCTGATCGCTAAAACCGCTGCCATGAAGGGTTATAGTTCCGCCGGCGGGAATTTCGTCGGGTTCGACGCTATCGATTCTCAAGGCTGTTGCAGGCGCACCGCCCGTAGAGGCGGACGCAGTGTCTTGACTGCTGACGGCAAAATTGCAAGATGCGCCAGCCACGCCGGCGCCCTGTATGGCGATGGTGTAAGGCCCGGCGCCGCGAATCAATCCGGACAGGTCGACGAGAACGACATCTCCCGAGCGGAAGCTGTACTCATTTATCAGCTTGCGCCCGAGCAACGCTGGTGCACCGGTGACAGTGCCGGCGTTGATGAACGCTCGCATCCATGCGAACTTACGCGTACCGTCACCGTTGGTGAATTTCACCGATATCGGTTCACTGGCTTGCTCTGATGTTATGTTGAAAGTTTGGCAAAACTCTTGAATCTGGTTGTTTCGTGAAACAAATGGCCCGCCCTGACAGATCGAAACGGTTTTTCCTGCAGCTTGGGCTGCATAAGGCGACAGAAGACCGGACAGCAGCAGCCCGCATATCAAGACTCTTTTCATTGCAATCCTCCGCCGATTTCTCAATGTCTTAACCGTTACCTTGAGATCTATATCAGGCAAGCATTATAACTTGTAAGCAATTTTAGTGTGGGATCACGTGCGGAATGCGGTCAGGCTCTTCCGGGCGCCGCACCTTATCTTCTTCTTCCGGTTCTGGTTCGGGAGGGACTTCAAGCTGATAAGGGCGAACTACTTCGACCGAGCACTTAGCGTGTGTCGCCACTTCTTTGGAGACGCTGCCCAAGAGAAAGCGGCTCAGTCCGGTGCGGCCGTGCGAACCTATAACGATCAGATTCGCCCCCCACGATTTCGCTGCTTTCAAAATCTCGTCTTTCGGCGAGCCCTCTTGTACGTCGCAATCAACGGCGCCCTTTCCTAGCTGCTGTTCCATCTTCTCGGCAAACTGCTCCAGACGTGTTATCGCGTTTACCCGTGTTTCCTGAATGCGCGTAAACATGTCGTTCGCTAACTCGGGATCTTTCTCGCGTGCGAAATCTCCTTCGTGCCGGGGAAGAACGGTAAAAAGCCTGACGCGACATGGGCGGCGGAAGTTTTGTCGCAAAATCCAATCGATGGTGGCGTAGGCATGCGAAGAGTAATCTAGCGGAACAAGAATATTTTGCGGCTCTGTCATGTCTCTATTGCGCTCGGGCGACCGGGCAATGTGCACCGGGCACGGTGCGTGTTCTAAAAGCAATTGAGAGACGCCACCGAGTAAAACGAAGTCGATAAATTTCTGCTGGTGAGAGCCGACGACGACCAGATCGGCTGGCCAATGCTCGGCGTGTTTGAGCAACTCTTCCTTCGCATGTCCGGAGAGTATGCGCTCTTCAAATATTCCGTGCGGGAGCACCTTCCTCACTTCATTTGTCAGTTGCGTCAATTTGTTCAAAATGTGGTTGACACGATTCTGTTCTGCCACGTAAAAATCGGAAGGATCTCTTACCCCCAGCATGTCTCCGATCGAATCGATGCCTCGGCTTACTGTGATAAAGCGAATGACACTGTCCGCAGTCCAACTGCGTGTGAGGAGCACCGCCAGACCGGGGTGCACTTGCTCTTTGCAGTCGATTGCTATGAGAATCTTCATCGATCGAATTGCTCTTAGTTTTTAGGATGAAACCGTTGGGATGGACGAGTGTTCTGATATTTCGAAGCGTCTCAACTCTTCTAGGTGTATTTTCCGTCTGCCGTGCGGATGGTTATCTCTCCAGCATGCAGTTCACGCGTGGTATTATCCGCGGTGCGGACAATGAGCGCTCCATTGTCATCGATGTCAATTGCCACACCTTCAATTGATGTATTTCCCGACGACGCTATGATCTCTCGACCGAGCGTGACTGAGCGCGCGCGCCACTCTTTCATGATAGAAGAGGCTCCGTTTGCGCTCAAGTCCAGGTATGCATTTTCGACTTCCAGAAGAATACGCGCCGCGATCTGATTAGGATCGAGTGGCTCGCCTGCGATCTGCTCGAGCCAGTTTATTTTGTCTTTCAATTCATCCGGCAGCTTTGACTTGTCTTGCCGCACGTTTATGCCTATCCCTATTATCAGGGCTTTGTGCGGATGATTGGCCGACGTGCTTTGTCCCGGCATCTCCGCCAGAATACCGCCTACTTTCCGTCCTTCGAAAACCAGGTCGTTGACCCACTTCAAACCAAGTCTAATGCCGGTGGTGAATTCGATAGCTTTGGATACTGCCACGCCTGTTGCCAGAGTGATCGGCGCCAGTTGAGACAGCAACGCCTGTTGAGGTCGCAACAGGACGCTGACATAGATGCCCGCGTCGGGAGGTGACACCCATGTTCGCCCGAGCCTGCCTCTGCCAGCGGTTTGCTGTCTGGCCGCAACGAAGACGCCTTCAGGCGCTCCGGCAACGGCAAGCTCAGCCACCCGAGTATTAGTACTGGGCAACGAGTCACACACCTCACTGGCGTGCGGACCTCTGCCGATGACCCGGGTGGACAGGCACTTCTCCAATCGGTCGAGCGACAGATGCTCGGGCGCGGTGTGCATTTTAAACGCTGGTCAGTTTTTTGATTTCGGTGGCGATGATTTTGTGTCCGACCAGAATCTTGTGGATTGGGCACTTATCAGCGATTGCTTTGAGACCATCCACTTGATCCGGCTCCAGGTTGCCGCTCACTGAAATGTTGCGGGTGACTTTGGTTGTTTTCTTGCCTGCTTCGTTGGGATCTTCGACTTCCTCTTCCTTCAAGTCGACGACCACTTCCTGCAAATCCCAATTTTTGCGCTGAGCGTACATTTGCAATGTTATCGACGTGCAAGCCCCGAGCGAACTCAACAGCAGCTCATGAGGATTCGGTCCTTCTGCGTTGCCGCCGAACTCTTTGTCGGCATCCGATACCAGCGAGTGCGTACCAGCCTTGATAGTCTGCTTGTAGGTGTCGCTTTTACGTCCTTTGACCTGAGCTTGAGCCATTTCTGACCTCCTTGTGCGGCGCCGTACTAGTGGCGTTATGGCTCAGTCTATCAACCGGGGTGGGCGCAAGTCCCGATCTCTTACGGAATGCTTCGCTATATTGTTGCGGCGCCCGTCTACAAACCGCTTTTTACCGGCTCGAAGAAGTCAAGAATTTGGTGCGCTTAATGCGTGATTTAATGCACCGCATGTGCCACCATCACATACGCCGAAATTGGCGGATGTATATATCGATTATCAGCAGGAAAACCGCAATTGCGCTGCCCTGCGAGAATCGTTTTTTCGGTATGGGATCTGCATATTCAAACGTATTGCTTGCGTCTGTTTTGGGCGAGTGTTAACTTCAATGACGGTCTAAACGTGGAGGGCAACCACCCAAATCGATTGCTGAGCATTCAGCAGGCACAGGGACGAATCTATTGATTCGATCTGGTGGGGGAAGTGTGGTGCAATTCCACCGCTGTCCCGCAACTGTAAGCAGATGAACTCTGCGAGCCAGGCTACCCACCTGAATGCATCAGACCTGTCCGCTTCGAGGCAAAGAGGACTAGTCAGCCAGAAAGCACCGCATATGGTGTGGGCTTGATGACCGCTTTCCGCCTCTTGGTGAACCGTACCAAGGGGTATTTTATTCAGCGCTCAGAAACTATCAGGAGTACTCAATGAGCCAAACAATAGTGAAATCAAGCAACGCTCAAACCCCGGTGACGACGGGTGGTGATGCTCGAGTTTTTCGCGTGCTGAGACGTGACGGCACTGTCGCGGATTTCGATACTGCCAAGATCTCTCTTGCTCTGACAAAAGCATTCATAGCTGCAGAAGGTGAGAGCTGCGCAGTCAGCAGCAGTATGCGCGATATGGTGCAGAGACTGACCACTCAAGTCGTCGAGACGTTGCAACGCCGTCTGCCTGATGGTGGCGTTCTGCATATCGAACATATTCAAGATCAAGTTGAATTGGCGCTCATGCGCACGGGCGAGCACGATGTCGCCAGACGCTACGTCCTGTATCGCGATGCGCGCGCCCGCGAACGGGCAGCGGAATCACCCAGCGAGTTAGAAACTACTCTCGCTCGTTCACTCAGTGTTACTCGTGCCGGTGGCGAGCAAGCGCCTCTCGATGTAAACGCCCTGCGAGCCATCATCACTGAAGCTTGCACTAATCTCGGTGCGGCGGTCTCCGTGGAGAAAGTCTTGGAAGGCGCCATGGCCAATCTATATGATGGCGTCGCTGAAGCAGAAGTGTTGAAGAGCGCGATTTTCAGCGCCCGCGCCTTGATCGAGTCAGATCCTGCATATGCATACGCGACGGCGCGGCTCTTGTTGCATCAAATCAGAAACGAAGTGGTTGGTCGCCCGATCTTGCACTCGGAAATGAAAGAGTACTACCCTGCGCACTTCGCCGAGTACATCCGCATCGGTGTCGAAGCTGGCCGTGTAGATCCTCGTTTGGCCGAGTATGACCTGAACCTAATCGGGTCCGCCCTTCGTGCCGAGCGCGATATGCAGTTTCAATACCTGGGACTGCAAACTCTGTACGATCGCTACCTTATACATGTAAACGGACGGCGCGTCGAATTGCCGCAGTCGTTCTGGATGCGTATCGCCATGGGACTGGCCTTGAACGAGGTCGAGCGTGAACGGCGCGCCATCGAATTTTATGAACTGCTCTCCAGCTTCGATTTCGTTTCATCGACTCCGACTTTGTTCAATTCAGGAACGTTGCGTCCGCAACTCTCATCCTGCTTCCTCACCACTGTCTCTGATGACCTTACAGGCATCTACGATGCCATCAAAGAGAACGCTCTGCTCTCCAAATATAGCGGCGGTCTCGGCAACGATTGGACGCCGGTGCGCGCCTTGAATGCGCATATTCGCGGCACCAACGGAAAGAGCCAGGGCGTGGTGCCTTTCCTCAAAGTCGTCAACGATACAGCCGTCGCTGTCAACCAAGGCGGCAAGCGCCAAGGCGCGGTGTGCAGTTATCTCGAAACCTGGCATCTCGATATCGAGGAATTTTTAGAGCTGCGCAAAAACACTGGTGACGACCGCCGTCGCTGCCATGACATGAACACCGCCAACTGGATTCCTGATCTGTTCATGGAGCGCGTGCTCAATAACGAAAACTGGACGCTGTTCAGTCCCGACGATGCGCCTGATCTGCACAACAAGTACGGTGTGCAATTCAGAGAAGCTTATGAAAACTACGAGAAGCTCGCACAAACTGGGCTGCTCAAGTTGACCAAACAGGTGCAAGCTGTCGTGCTCTGGCGCAAGATGCTAACCATGCTCTTCGAGACAGGACATCCGTGGTTTACCTTCAAAGATCCGTCCAACCTGCGCAGCCCACAACAACATGTTGGTGTTGTGCACAGCTCCAATCTCTGCACAGAGATCACATTGAACACATCGTCAAGCGAAACGGCCGTCTGCAACCTCGGCTCTATCAATCTCGTCGCGCACTTGAAAGATGGCGGCGTCGATCTCGAGAAGTTGGCAGCTACTTGCCGCACCGCTATGCGCATGCTCGACAACGTAATCGACATCAACTATTACAGTGTGCCTAAGGCTCGCCAGTCGAACTTGAAGCATCGTCCAGTCGGACTGGGATTGATGGGATTCCAGGACGCACTGCTCAAGCTTCGTATCGTCTACTCTTCAACGCAAGCCGTTGAGTTTGCCGATCAGAGTCAGGAAGCGATCAGCTACTACGCAATTCTCGCATCGAGCGAGCTGGCGAAAGAACGCGGCGCCTACTCGAGCTATCAGGGTTCGCTCTGGAGCAAAAATATTCTGCCACAAGACACCATCGATCTTCTCGAAGCTGCCAGAGGACGTGCGATTGAAACCCCGAGAGGTGGGCGCCTCGATTGGACAGTCGTACGCGAGAGCATTGCCCGCCACGGTATGCGCAACAGCAACTGCCTTGCCATTGCTCCCACCGCAACAATCTCCAATATCATCGGCGTCAGTCAATCGATTGAGCCGACGTTTCAAAACCTCTTCGTCAAATCAAATCTCTCCGGAGACTTCACGGTATTGAACGAATACCTCGTGGAAGATCTGAAGGAGTTAAATCTCTGGGACGAGGTGATGGTGCACGACCTCAAATACTTCGAAGGTTCTGTGAGCAACATCGATCGCATTCCGGAAGAGTTGAAACAGCTCTATGCGACAGCTTTCGAAGTTGATCCGAAATGGCTCATCGAAGCAGCTGCTCGCCGCCAGAAGTGGATCGATCAGGCACAAAGCCTCAACCTGTACATGGCTGAGCCGAGTGGTAAAAAACTCGACGACATGTACAAGTTGGCTTGGATTTCCGGTTTGAAGACCACGTACTATCTCCGCACCACCAGCGCCACCATGGCCGAAAAATCCACGGTGAGAACGGGTGCGCTGAATGCGGTGTCCGGCCCTCAAGCAGCGCAGCCGAAGGCCTGCTCCATCACTGACCCGACTTGCGAGTCGTGTCAATAAATCGGGCGAATCAGATCGCTCGCTCCTTTCTCTTGGTTCAACTCATTCCAAACAATCAAACGGGGTAACACAATAGATATGCTTTCATTCGGCGATGCGCCTAACGCAGGCGCGGCTGCAAGCACTCCTCCAGCATGGACGCCGGTCCCTGCACCTCAGGGGCAAGCGGTGTCTCCCAACACAATTCCTGTGGTGCCGGCGCCGACTGCCGGAGCAACTGGAATTGAAACGATCGATTTCAATGCCACGCGCGTGAACGTAGATGACAAACGAATCATCAACAGCCGCGCCGATCTCAACCAGCTGGTTCCGTTTAAATATGAATGGGCTTGGCAGAAGTATCTCGACGGTTGTGCCAATCACTGGATGCCCCAAGAGATCAACATGAACCGAGACATCGGGCTGTGGAAAGATCCCGCCGGTTTGTCGGCGGACGAGCGCACGATCATCAAGCGCAACCTCGGTTTTTTCTCGACCGCCGATTCGCTGGTGGCAAACAATTTGGTGCTCGCGATCTATCGTCACATCACCAACCCTGAGTGCCGCCAATATCTTTTGCGCCAGGCGTTCGAAGAAGCTGTGCACACGCACGCTTATCAGTATGTGATTGAAAGTCTCGGTTTGGACGAAGGCGAAATTTTCAACATGTACCGTGAAGTGCCTGTGATTCACGACAAGGACGCGTTCGAAATACAGTTTACGCGCGAACTTGCTGATGCCAATTTCAATACAGGAACGCTCGAGACAGATCGACGCTTCCTGCGCAATTTGATCGGCTACTACGTGATCATGGAAGGGCTCTTCTTCTACGTCGGATTCGTGCAAATGCTCAGCTTCGGACGTCAGAACAAGATGGTCGGCGCATCAGAGCAATTTCAATACATTTTGCGTGACGAGTCGATGCATTTGAACTTCGGTATCGATCTTATCAATCAGATTAAGATTGAAAACCCGCACCTGTGGGATGCCGCATTCGAGCGCGAGATCATCGACCTGATCAAACAAGGCGTCGAACTCGAGTACCGCTACGCTGTCGACACGATGCCGCGAGGCGTGCTCGGACTCAACGTCAACATGTTTCACGAATATCTCCGCTTCGTCGCCAACCGTCGATTCAACCAGATCGGTCTGCCTGAGCAATATCCGGGAGTGAAAAATCCATTCCCCTGGATGAGCGAAATGATCGACCTGAAAAAAGAAAAGAACTTCTTCGAGACCCGCGTCATCGATTACCAAACCGGCGGCGCTTTGTCCTGGGACTAGTAAGTTTCTCCAAACGGATAGACTGCAAAGGCGGCTGTTTACAGCCGCCTTTGTGTTGCAAGCCCCGCGCCGCACAGCATCTATTGGTGTGGAGCGCCCGGCGCTCCACATAAGGAAACCGTGCCGGGCAGGCGCCCGTTTGAACAGACTGCTTACTGCTGCGAGCTAGTGGTCGACTCGCTGGTCTTTTTCTCTTTGGCTGTTTGGGCGGCGGCTGCTTGTTGCGCTTCAAGGGCGTTTCTTGCGGCTTGGTTTTCTTCGTTTTGCAAATTGCTGCTCAGGCTCGCGTCAACGTCATGATCTTGACCGACCGGGAAGCCGATGAAATTGGCTGTGTGCGCAAATGCTCGTCCGACTCCAGCGAAGAATCCATTCTTCTTTATCTGCTGACCGGGCTTGGGTGCTTTGACCTTATGGTCCGGACCGAGGTTGACATCTTGGTCGGCGGGAATCGATGCGCGTTCCATCGATTCAGGATTGACGACGGCGCCGCTGCTGAAGAACGAGCCTACGCTCGCACCGTCGACGGCAGGCGTTTGCGGCTGTTTTGCCGGCAGTGTAACCTGTAACTGCGGTTGTCCTGGTGTCATGACCGGCGCTTGCTCTTCGGCACGCACAGACTGCGCTGAGGTCACTACAAAGCATGTAGCAGCGGCAAACAAAAATGGATTTCTCACAGAATCACCCGAGTTTGGTCTTGTTAAGCTGCTCTTTATAACATGAGCAGAAACCTGTTTAACAGTGACTCTTTCTCGGCTTTACACGGATTTTCGTGAGTTATTTCTCAGATCGGCGCGAAAGTTCAATCGTCCCGATCGGCCCCAGCACAGGCGAATGCGCCTTTCAATGCTCGCTGCCAGCCACTGTATTCGGTATCGCGTTTGACTTTCGGTTTTACCGTGACGTCACGTTGCCACAGTCCTTCAATTTCACTCTCCGATTTGAATAACCCGGCTTTCAGCCCGGCGAGCGCGGCCACACCCCAAGCAGTTGACTCCACTTGAGACGATCGCACGACCGGCACTCCGAGAAGATCGGCTTGAAACTGAATCATGAACGCATTTTTTGTGGCGCCGCCATCTACTCGAAGCTCCGATAGCTTGATGCCGGTCTTCTCCATATCCTGTGCTACATCGGCGATCTGATACGCCATCGACTCCAACGCCGCCCGCACGAGATGATTTCTGCCGCTGCCTCGCGTCAATCCGACGATTGTGCCGCGCACATCGCTGTTCCACCATGGCGAGCCCAGCCCGACAAGTGCCGGCACGAAATAAACTCCTTCGTTCGATTCTAGCGACGAAGCCATCTTTTCCGTCTCCTCACTTGAATCAATGATGCCTAGCCCATCACGCAGCCACTGCACTGCTGCACCGGCAATAAAGATAGCACCTTCGATAGCGTAAGTCGCATCGCCACCTTCTCGTTGCCATGCGATCCTCGTCAGCATTCCCGTGGCAGTTCTTGCTGACGTGCCGACATTTGCGAGCAAAAAGCTTCCAGTTCCGTATGTGCACTTTGCCATGCCGGTTTTAAAACAGCATTGTCCAAACAGTGCTGCTTGCTGATCGCCAAGATCCGCCAGGATAGGAGCTGCAAAACCAACCAGTGCTTTATCAGTGGTGCCGAAGTTCGCATCGCTTGCCACCACCTTCGGCATCATACTGCGCGGTACATCGAATCGTTTCAACAACTCTTCGTCCCAATCGAGCGTATGAATATTGAACATCATCGTGCAGCATGCGTTGCTCGGCTCCGTCAGGTGTTTGCGATCTGACGTGAGATTCCAGATCAACCAGGTATCGATTGTTCCAAAGGCAAGCTTGCCTTCCTCAGCCAGTTTGCTCGCGCCTTTTATGTTGTGCAAAATCCATTGCAGTTTCGGCCCCGAGAAATATGCATCTGGTATCAAACCGGTTTTGTCTCTGTAAAAATCGATCTCCCGCCGCAGCTCTTTTGCTTTATCTTGCGTCCTTCTGCACTGCCAAACGATCGCTTTGCAGATTGGTTTGCCTGTTTCGCGGTTCCACACGACCGTCGTCTCTCGCTGATTCGTGATGCCGACGCATGCGATGTCTTCGGGTGCGACGCCGGCGTTTTTGATCGCTGCTTTTATGCATTCCACTTGCACGCTGACGATCTCTTCGGCATCGTGTTCGACCCAGCCAGGCTGAGGGAAGTATTGCGTAAATTCCTTTTGTCCGACTCCCAGAGATTTGCCTGCCGTATCGAATACGATGGCGCGACAGCTTGTCGTACCCTGGTCAATGCTCAAAACGTGTTTCGCCACAATCTCAACCTCGAGCCGAACTCTTCGCAGAAGCACAAGGGAAAATCTTATCTCCCTTGTCAGCCCAAGGGGAGATAAACTATATATATGGATATAGTTTCCGACAAACCTCTGAAATCTACCTGTTGCGTCTGCGGCACCCCCGTAGGCTTGCTCGGCGGACTGCCCAGCCCACTGGGCGGCGTTACGTCCAAGTGCAAGAGTTGCGGCAATGTCGTCTGCTCGAAGCATTACAGCGGCTCGAGAAAGCAGTGTGTTCAGTGCGCCGAAGGGCGCAGCGACTGGTGCAAAACGCCGCCGATTCCGCCGTTGGGTCCGATCAGCTAAGCAGCAGCAAGTTTCAAACCCGCGTAGCCAGACCTATTTAGCCGGCTTGGCATTTGCTTTCTCATAATCCCGCAAAAAGCTGTCGACCAAGAAGCCGACGGCCCGGTCGATTTCGCCATTCATTGTCGCTTTGACGATGCCTACTTCGTTCTGGTCCCAGATAGAAACCATGACGTCATGCCGTCCGCGCTTGGTCGTCGCGGTGTCAACCAAGGTTAAAATAGCCGAGTAGGCAGCGTAAGAGCCAGCAGGCTCGGGCGTTGACTTGATCTTGACGTAGACCATGGGCACCGGCGGCGTGCTGACATCGCCGTCAGCCAGGAGCTTCGAAGCAGGCTCCGGCTCGATCTTCAGCCCTGCCGCCTTCAACTTCTTTACCGCCTCGCTTCTCAAGTTCGCCGCGACCACTCCATGGGAGCTCAACCAGGAGTCTGGTTTTGCCACAAAAACAGAGACCGTAGTCAGTCCTGCCAAGATCTTCGGATGGTTAAAACCCTCAGCCGCAGGCGCTTGCGCCGCTGTTTGTTTGGTGGACGCATGAGCACACCCGCAGTTTACTGCCAAAAGCAAAACTAGCGAAACGAACAGCCTGAGCACTTCGACAACCTCCCAGTGGTAACAACGATAGAGTACAACACCGGCGCTAACGGCTCCGCAAAGTTTCGTAATTTCGTTGTTCGGATAACCATGCCCGGAAAGCTGGAAGTTTAGTGCTGCCTGCGCCCGTATGACAACCGGGCGCGCCCGATTCGTGGGAGCCGAACTCCAGATGGACTGCCGGAATGTTATACAATTAGACTTTCGCGCCGAAGTGGCGAAATGGCAGACGCAGTTGACTCAAAATCATCCGGGATAACACCCGTGTCGGTTCGACTCCGACCTTCGGCATTACTAAGTTTCCAGACTTTTTGAAGAGCGATTGAAAACTATCAATGTGCCACCGGTAGGACATTGGTAGGACATAAATTTTGCTCGGTTATGAACGGACATCGAGAGATATTCAGAGCACAATGCGGTCATCTGACGAAGACTCATCCTACGTATTCGAGCCAGATGATTTCAGATACAGGCGCCGCCGGCTAACCAGTTCTGCATTTGCTCTTCCGGGACCTCCATACCGCGAGCTGGACAAAATAGACTGCGATACATGGAGGACTATGACGTCGCTTCCAGACGACGTTTCTATCCGCACTTCCGGTAATTTCGGCCGACACATCGGCGCTATGAGCGCAATATTATCTGAATGGCTGCCCCCCATTCCGGAAGAAGCTTTAAAGGCGCATGATGCTGGTCTTTCTTACACGCCTTCTCCGCGTACAGTGATTGATAATATTCAGTTGGATGTCTATGAGCAGTTGCAGGCCTGCAGATTCAACACTTTGACCGGATACTACTGGATAGCAATCGCTTGTTTGCGCGGCGCAATCGAGCTCAGTGTAATCGGCGCCTACTTCGAAACAAGTCGATCAAAGTCAGAGTTTGATGACTGGTATGCGGGAGGCGAAGAGGTGAAGTTCGGCAAAGCGTGCGATTTGCTGCCCAAGGTGACACGGTTCTGCGACTTTGAGCGAAAGCTGAAAAACCAACTCTCATTGAATGTGGCAATATTTGATCAAAGGACGGACAGTCACCGAGGCGGTTGGGCGCGCTCGCTCTATGACACGCTTTCAGACGTTGTTCACACTAGACCGCATGTAGCCGCCGGGCATTATTGGGATGGCAGCAACGGACCAATCTTCGTAGAAGAATCATTCCTTGAATGCTATCGATATTTCCTTGAGATCGCCTTGCTTTGCCGCATCATAATGACACTCGCGAAGCCTTCATTGCGATACCCGCCGGGCTTTGAAGTGTGTCTGTCGGCGCCTGATTTTGTCGCGCCGGAGTACGCCACTTCGGCATTCAAATTATTTTGGAACAAACCATGAAGAGCGGGGAATAAATAGTTCGGCGCGACCCGATCAACTAAAGTCTTAGCTCATTGACGATCGAGGATGACGACCGGACTGGCTAAGACCTTTCGCGCCTGCGCGAGCATGGTCAGAGCATCAAGTGCAGCACAAGGTGATCATCAAAATCTTCTTGCGGAATATCAGCCGGGTCAACGTCAAGAGAACGGAGGCACTCTTGCAATTCTTCTAGATTAGCGAACCTCTTGTTTGGATCAACGAAATCGGTTATGCCGTTTATCTCATACCCATCTTGTACTTTGAAAATGGTCGCGATATGCGGCAGCTTCAGGGGCTTTTCGGGCACTTTCCGGAAAAATTTCATTCCTTCGCCATGCAAAATCACGCCATTGTCAAATTGATAGGATGGCGTTCGATCATCCGGTTCCACACGATGCTCTCTTTTTACAACGGCTGTCAGCATCGCTTCAAAAGCAATTTCGACTGAGTCTTCCCTTAGAACAACCCAGTATTTCCGTCCAGGAATAGGATCGTTCTCCTTATCACTGGTACTCCCTTGCCTGAAATACGATTTGAAAGTCATACTATCACCGAGGAACCCTAGAAGTTTACAGCACTTTGCAATCACAATTCAGATCGATTCGCCGGAAGTCATCGAATGCGAACAGTACTTCAAAATTTCAAAGAAGATTTCAATCACATGAAATCCGATTATGCTGAAAGTGAACTAATTGAATTCAGTCCTACTAATAGATCCTATTCCTGCGACGTGGGAATACATCGAGATACAGAAACGCTTACTACTTCCCTGGCCGTGCACATTCCTCAAGGACTATCAAATGCCGAGGAGACTTGGTTCATCAATGAGTTCCTACTACGGATGGCACATGACTTCAAGCGAGATGAACACGAATATTCCACCAACTCGTTTTCGAAAGATATTTACCTATATTGCGACGGCAGTTATGAAGAAGGAATTGGAGCCGAACTAGCCAATGGGTTCCATGTTGTAAGACGAGGACCACATTATTGCGAGTTGAAGGCAAATTTGGAAACCTTGATCGACTCCTTTATGAACGAGTATCAAACAAACTTCGATGTCCACCAAAGAGTTGCCGAACATGTTAGAGCAATGGCGGAAAAACGATTGCGTGAGAGGAATATATTGGCGTGGGTCTCGGCGCGAGCGAAGGAACCGACCAGCCTTCGAAACAAATTGAGCCAACGAAGCACACCTTATGAAAGGGGAAAGAAATACAGACAAGCGGCGGACATCTATGCGGATATCGTCGACCTGGCCGGTATCAGGGTCGCTTTGTATTTTCCCGGGGATAGGCTTGCTGCAGTCGCAGCCTTGATAGAGAGCTTCATACAAGTTGCTCACCCGAGAGAATTCCCTCGCCCTGATGGTCCTCCACGGCGCCAACGATTCGGCGGGTACCGCGCGACACACATGCGAGTACAAATCCCAGGGCACCTGGTAAACGCGCCTGAAGAGCAATCATACAACGCAGAGATCCAGATCGCATCAGTGATAATGCATGCATGGGCCGAAGTAGAACACGATCTGCAGTATAAGCGACAAGAGGGTGTCCTGTCTGAACTTGAATTCGAAATGCTGGACCAGCTGAACGGGCTGGCAATGGCTGGTGAAGTGTCGCTCGAGCAGCTCAAACTGGCTAGGGACAATCGCCTCAGTCGCAAAAAACTTCAAGAAGGACTCTGAATGCCAGCCTTGCTTGAGCGAGAACAAACTGTTTAACATCCCGGTGATTGGTAAAGTCGGCTGCTTGCGCCGCATAGAGCAAAATAAATATGATGATGAAACGCTGGTTGACGAAAAAAGCTAGCAATGGTTAGAAATTGGCGATCACTGTCTGGTTATCGGTGGCTACCAATTCCATTTTCGAACGGGCATGCGGTCCTTTCCAAATGCGTCTTTCCAAAACGACTGAGGAGGATCGCCGAAGTGTACGCTTACGCTCAAGGATACTTGTTCGCGGACGCTGTCAGCTGGAAATTGCAATAGCGGTAAACCTTGTAGGCGGGCGACGGCATTTTTGAAAAGAATACCGCCCTCGTCTTTTTGATTGATGTCTTTCAAAACCAAAGCTCCATCACGTCGAACCGTGATTGTGCATATATCTGTTGTATTTTGACGGCATTTGAATCTTGAGAAAAAATACTCGCTGCGTGTATTTGATTTTCTTCCAATCGGCAGTTCTTTCTCCGCACCGATATCGACTGTCCAGGCGTTTCGCGATTATGCCTTCGAACTTCTGTTGCCGGCAAATCTCAAATGCGCTATACCATCAGAAAATTGCTCTACGATGTGAACGTGTTCAGCGCGCCGGAAGTTTGACTCGAGCATGTTTCGACGGTCCAACAAAGGCGACCGGAAAAGCGAATCGGCGCCGAGATGTAGGACATCGAACGCGTAAAAGCTGACAGGATTTGAGCGGTCTTCTCTGGATATTTCCGCCGTGTTTAGAAGAGCCCAGCGGCCTTGTAAGCGCTCAAAGGAAACCGAGCCGTCGTCGTTGTGGGCGACGATTTCGCCGTCATACACTCCTGTCGGCTGCTTTGACAGCGCCTTGGAAAGCGTCGGGAAAGTTTCGGTAATGTCTCGTCCAGGCTTCGAGAATAGCCTAGCGCGCCCGTTCTCAACGTAGGCGATGCAGCGCATTCCGTCTAATTTAGGCTCAAAAATCCAGCCCTCGCGAGTAAAGGGCTCTTTGCACAATTGCAGGAGCATTGGTGCGAGCTTGGCGGGAAACGGCTGTCCGCTTAGTTCTTCGGGGCGACTACTCATGCTATCAATATGCCCACTTAAGGCGGTGGATGAGAGTCGCGCTGTATCAGCCTCTACTGACGGCAGCAAAACTTCAACTTCTCACCGCTGGCACATGGACAATCTGAATAGGGATCAAAGGCGTCTTTGATTCTGATCCAACGCTCCTCGCTTTCAATGATTTTCTCGCTCAGATGATGACGAACAACAATCTGGCAGAGTTGGAGCACTCTTTGGCGTTCGATCACAACTTTCTCTTTCATCAGCGTTTCAACGTGTTCAAGACACGCGCCCAACACTAGAAACATCGTCTGAAACTGCTTCGAAAATGACATGAGACTCGCGGTAGGGATTCCTAGCCCTATCACATGGTCCTCATATTCTGTCCGATTTGAATCGGTTTTAGATTGAACCGACCGCGTCAAAGCTATAACTGTGCCGACGTTCGGATGTGCAAATTCGCATAGAGTCTCGTAGACAATGCTGGTTCCAGGTATTTTCTTATTGAGTTTCTCAATTGTGGTGAGAACATTTTCTGAAGTCTGATTGACATAGAAGTCTCTCGGTTTGTATGGGAGAGATTCATGAGCGACCATGTTGGGGCTGGCAACCAGAGCCTCCCAATCGATCCGCCTGCCCCAGAGCCATTTTGAAAAATGGTCGTGAATAAGATTTTGCGCTTGACGTAGCTCCTCTATAGCGTCTGACTTCGGCGTAATCTTTTGAGACTTTTCTAAAGCTCTATCAAAGGCGGCAATCTGTTCTATCAGTGACCGCGCGCAAATGAAACTGACTAAAAGATTGCCTTGATCTAACGCCGAAAACAGAGCCTCTCCGAGTTGACAAACAATTCGTAGTTTTGTTTGTGCGAACAGCATCAACATGCGCACCGGCTCACCCTGAGATGAGACGTAATCGATCGTTTCCTGTCGGGACATCGCGAACGGAGGTGCGCCCGGCTTTAGTCCCCAAGTGTCTGAGTCAGCATGCCCATCCTTGATACGCTGTTTCAGCGAACTTTTAAAGCTAGTTTGCAGAACGTGGCGATGCACATAATCTGAACCTACGGTTGCGCGAATGCGTTGGTAAGTCTTGGTTAATTCATCTACGACTCGCACGATCTCTGGCTCAGCCTGCAACCAATTTACGGAGCTCATCTTCTATATACCGAGGTTCGGGTTAACACCGTAAGGGAGTTAATAAGCGGCTGATGGACCAATGAAAGACCTGTTTTCCCCAGTGCAATTTGCTATTCGGTCTTGTTGACCTTCCCGAGTTCAGCTATCACCGACCGAAGCAGTTCGTTTGTATCTCGATGCAGTTGCACTTGCTCACGATGCATTGAAATACTTTCCTCGTACAGCACCGCCTGCTGCGAGGCTCGCTTCGACGCCTTCGTAAGCCAAAAGAGAATAACAAAGAGGACTACTGGACCGGCAAAATAGTTTATGTAGCCGGGAATATAGGTCAGATACTTCCAGTCCATAATGTCGGCGCTCCCGCTAATTGAGACTTGGCGATATTATCGCATCCAGCTCAGTCGACATCATGCACCGGTAAACTGCGACCATTGGCATTCCAGCGCGGTAAAATCACTTCGGCATCCCGAGTCATCTCTTTTCAACGGGGCAAAACAATGAACGCTACTCATGGTTGACTGAAATCTCCTAAGTATTGGAAATCCGCTTGGAGAATCAGGTACACAGAAGTTGAACGCTCAAGACACAATGAATCCTCGTGAGTGGTATGGCCCGGTCATGCCCGCGGGTTTCCCGACCGGCATATACGACGCAATTCACGGGTCCTTCAACCAAGGGAACCTCAAACGCGGACTGATGCCCGACGCGCTTCTTCCAAAGGAGTTTCGTTCCGGCTGGTTGAATATTCAATATGCCTTTAGAGCGTGCGCGGAGCATTCAGCCGCTTACACAAGCGCCGTGAACTCTGGTGACCAGGAAAACTGGGATTCCGAGAGGTTCTATATCATCGCCTCCTCGTTGCTCGGCTTCTTTAGTACGGGGCAGGCGGTGCTTGAAAGTGCGAGTTATGCGATGCTTGTATTAGCTGGGATACTTGAACCCGCAAAAGTCCCATTGGTCGTGCAGCAAGAGAAGAAAAGCAAGCAAGCGAAATCGAAAGCCGCGCCAACAGTATATGAGCTCGTCAGGGCCAATCCTGAGACAACGCGAGACATCTATACTAAGCATTTGGCCGATACAAAGGCAGCATCCGCGTTAGCGTTCGTAAACGATGCTAGGTGGAAAGAATGGAAAGCATTTAGAAACACTTTGGCGCACCGAAGCTTGCCTAACATGCATCTAAAAATAGATGTCGATCTTTTCGGCGAACATAAAACTGACTGGGTTCGATGGGAACTGGCTTTAGCAGACCGCCATCTGTATCTCAATGAATCCACCACGGTCGATAGGCTAAGCTGGCTGCTGTCGGTGACAACCGATTTGATTCAAGGTGGTTACGATCTCATTGACCAACGCCTGAGTAAGATTCCGCGTTAATCATTTGGCTATAGTCCATAGAATTGATGTTTCCCCTTTTGCACGGACAGTAACTTAGAGCGAGTCGCCGTTATGCCGTCACGATGCTCCTTTCGAATTCCTCTGGTGAAACGTAATTGAGGTGAGAATGGAGTCGGCGTTTATTGTAGAACATCTCGATGTAATCAAAGATGCTCAAACGCGCTTGTTCTCTTGTTTTATATTTCTCATGGTGAACGAGTTCGTTCTTTAGTGCTCCAAAGAAGCTCTCTGCCACTGCGTTATCCCAACAGTTT
>DATNPN010000013.1:0-165325 GCA_036703195.1 Planktothrix sp.
GCGGAAGATTCCGAATGACGATGTATAGCCATGCAAAAATGTGGTGCCACCAACGGGTCCGATTTCGCCGCTGCAGAAAAAACCTCCCAGCGGAACCTCGCCCAGATATTGGCGGAAACATTCTGTGTCGTGGTTGGCGCGCCCGTACAGATGACGCCCGCGTCCGAGGCATTGGAATAAAAGCGCCCCCTGGGACTGCTCATCGCCTGGACCACCCCGCTCATCTGAATAACGTTTCAATGACATACGCAAGTCATCAGAAGAAGTTGCCGCATCGCGCAAGTGAAATTGCACAGTGCGCGCCACTTGCGGCAACTCGCCAATCATCAGCGCGCCCGAGCGCGGCTCTATGCCGATAATATTGCGAATCAAGAAATCGCCGACTTTAAAATCGTCTTTGAACTCATTCATCACCATGCCGAGACACAGCGAATTGTTTGCAGCGGCCTGATCTTCCGCCGAAAGCGAAACAAGCACATCCTTGAGCGCATGCACGGCAGGGAGACCGTCTAGCTCGATCAAGAAGTTGTTTTCGCATTTAGTCACGCGCAGCGGTTTGCCGATGGGGCGGCAGCCTTGCGCCACCACCGGATCAACAATGACGTTGCCGGAGATGGCGGCACCGACTATGCCGGTGCGGTACAAACGATCCTCGCAGAACAAGGCGTTCAAGCCGGGGCGGTTTCCACCGCTGGCAAGACCGCCCAGTTTGACCGCCTTGGGAAAAGCGAAATCCAGCCCTTCGACAAAGGCATCGATGGCAAAACTAAATGCGTCGGGCAAAAGAATGAAGTTCGGCTCCGATGCATCGTTTACGCCGACCCACTCGTACCAGTTCGGTTGTGGCGCATCCTGGTCGGGCATGTCCGAGTCGTCGAGGTGAAACGTTTTAATATCGACACCCGGAAGCACCGCTGCGGTCAGAGCGAGCGCTTTCTGCTGCTCGACCTCCAAGCCGCCTCCAATTAATCCACCGGCAGAACAACCGATGAAGTGCTTGGCGCCGAGTGAGGCTTGTAGTAGCTCCGGTATGTGCTCGTATTCGGATAGAAAGTGCGGCGAGACGAAGGCGATGGCAAGGTCGGGCACGTCGCCGGAAAGCTGAAACTGGACCTTTTCCACGAGGTCAGCAATATACTGGCGGGCGCTGCCGTAGCGCCGCTCACCGTCGTATGTAACCGCCGAACCCCATCTCATAAATTCTTCTCCGCCACTCGAGCGCGAACTTAATTTACCGCTTTTGGCGGCTGAATTCCGGCTTAGTTACCGGCTGTTACGTGAAGTCTAACCTTGCGACGGAGGGCGCATCGTCCCTAATTGGGCGCGCATTTCGTTGGCCATCGCCTCGATGTCCGCCGCTTTCTGCTTTTCGCCGAGCTTCAACATGAGTCGGGAATGCAAAACCATGCTATTCGCCACTTCATCGTGAATGTTGCCGAAGAGCTGTTTTTTCCGTTCGACAAGTTTTCCGTAAAATTCGCAGACCTCATAAGTCGCAGCACCAAAGTCAGCGGTAGCGACAAAATAATCGATATCCGTAAGGCGGTCCGCATCGCCGCGGTCCACGATCGATTGCCAGTACGCAAGCAGCTTCTCCGTCACTTTACGAGCTTCGGTCGGGTTGCCGCGCCGCGAGAGAACATCAGCCAGATGTACCATGGCACTAGAACGTTTTGTGCAATCAGTAGCGACACCGGATTCGTACATCTCCAGCGCTTTCTTCAGCAGATACTCCTGTTGATCGTGCTCGCCACGCTGGCGCGCCGCGTGCGCCTGCTGCAAAAAATCATCAGCTTTTCGCTCGTCCACAGTGTTGGAGCGAGAGACTTTGGCATAGAAAAGAATCAACATAATCGAGATCACGATAGTACCAGCAACCATCGGATCAACATGCGGGAAGTTCATTCGTGCACTCCTAGCCGACGTGTATAGTGGGACGCCGCTTGGGATTTGCCTCCAGCTCGCGCAATATTTCGCGCGTCACCGGGGCGGTTTCGCCTTCGCCGAAGAAAATATATTTGAATATGTAGCCGATCGGGTTGCCTTCAGTCCATCCGAAATAAGCGTTTGGAATAGTGTCGGTGTAATCACGCAGATGCAAAAGCAGCGCCGCGATAGCATTTGGAATGGCGGGGCTGGAGCAGCGCATGACCTGAAAGCCATCGACGATGTGCCCCTGCACTTGCAGGCAATCTTCCATGAAATCGGAAGCGTCCTTCAAACTCACTTCCAAGAAAATGAAGTTGCCTTCCGGTTGTTGAATACTGTGTGTTTCGCGCGCTTCCTTCTCTTTGGTGGCATAATCGGTGCCGCCTGGACGGTGGGCAAGAATGCGAATCTGTCCCATATAGCTGCCTTTGGCTTCGTCGATGAAGCTTTGCGCGGTATCGTCGAACACAATTCTCTGCACACGCAATTCAGTGGCGCGCGCCGCCCGTGATACCAGCGAAGCGAGAAATATCGTCAAAATGAACAAGCTGGCAATCTGCAAACCTTCAGGACGTTCGATGCAGTTAGTGATTGTCGTGTAGACGAAGACCAAACATATTGCTAGAAAGAGAAAACGCTTGAAGTTATGCTCTTTCCAGACGCTCAGTGTGCAAGCGAGTGCGGCCGAAGTCATCAACACCAAAACGCCCGTCGCGTACGCACCACCCTGCGCATCGACGTCGGCTTTAAACCACCAGGTCACGAAGATGCCAATCAAAGTAAAGAACACGACCAACGGTCTGGTGGCACGCGCCCATTCCGGCGCCATACCGAATCGGGGCAAATATCGCGGAACCAAGCTCAACAAGCCCGTCATAGCAGACGCGCCGGCGAACCACAAAATCAAAATGGAGCTAATGTCGTAGGCCAGCTCAAAGTATTGTCCTAGATATATCTGCGCAAGATATGCGATGGCGCGGCCATTGGCTTTGCCGTTGGGACCGAACTCATGCTCAGGTATAAGCACGCATGTCAAAAACGAAGTTGCCAGCAAAAATATGCTCATGATGATTGCGGCAGACACCAACAGCTTGCGAGTATTCTTGATGCGCTGAATGGGGAGTTGAGGATCGTCATTATCGCTGCCCTTAACCAGAGGCATAACAGCCACGCCCGTCTCGAATCCGGACATACCAAGCGCCAACTTGGGAAATAACAAAACCGAAATGGTGAGCATGTGCCAGGGGCTCTGATACTTTTCAAATAGCAGACGCCACCAATTGTGCAGATCCGCCTGAAAATCAGCCGTGGGCAACAGCTGCACACCTCTGGCCACGACGATGGCGTTGAGCACCAGATAGGCGATGACGAGAACAACTGAGACTCCTATTGCTTCTCGGAAACCCATGAGGAAGACGCCGCCCAGAAGAACGAGCAAGATCATCGTCAGTCCCATGCGGTTTTGCATCCACATCGGCGCCATCGGGTTTTGCGCGACGTGCGCGGCAGCGTCCGCAGCCGACAGAGTAATTGTGATAATGAAATCCGTGGCAGCGAACCCTAACAGGCACAAAACCAGCGCCTTGCCCTTCCAACCGGCGAGCAAACGTTCAAGCATTGATATGCTGCCCTGTCCATGCGGTGACTCGCCCGCCACGCGATGGTATACCGGAAGTGCTCCGAACAACGTCAGCAGAACCAAGATCACCGTCGCCAGCGGAGACAAGACATTGGCTGCCACGAAGGCAATACCGGGCGCGTATCCAAGGGATGAGAAGTAGTCGACGCCGGTGAGGCACATGACTTTCCACCAGGCTGACTGATGGTGACTGCCTTTCTTATGGCTCTCGCGTATGCCGTGGAAGAACCACCGCCGAAAACGGTTGCCAAAAGTGATCGAGCGTCGCTCCAAAATTGTCATTAGCGAAAGCGGAAAATACTCAATTCCTAGAACTGGACAAAGCTACCACTACCCCATACCTTTCGCTACAGTGATACCCGCATAACCCAAACCTTAATCTGCCAGGCGCTTTGAGAAGCCCGCCGCTCGCGTCGGTCGCTTGTCACGAGCACAACCGTCCAATAATTATTGTGTAGTGGAAAGCCTGCTAATCAGCCCCTGGTTCGGTCATTTTCCCCGGATCGAGCAGTCGTTGCAGATCGTTATCAGTCAGTTTTGTCTTTTCACGCGCCACTTCTCGAATCGTTTTGCCACTTTCGAATGCGTCGTGCGATATTTGCGCCGCCAAGTCATATCCGATCTCCGGAACAAGCGCCGTACATAACGACAGACCGCGCTCGACAAGCGCCGGTCCGTTCTTGGTCGCTGTCAAACCGTCTATGCATTTGAGGCGGAAATTATCGGTCGCATTGGCGATGAGAACGATTGATTGCAGCAGATTGTATGCGGCAACCGGCATCATGACGTTGAGTTCGAAGTTGCCTGACTGACCGGCGATCGTCACCGTCGCGTCGTTGCCGATGACTTGCGCTGCCACCATGCAAACTGCTTCAGCGATCACCGGATTGACTTTGCCCGGCATGATCGAGCTTCCGGGCTGAACCTCAGGCAGCGCTATCTCAGCAAGTCCTGCGCGCGGTCCGCATCCCAGCCAGCGAATGTCATTGGCAATCTTGATCAAACTAACGGCTATCGTTTTTAACACTCCCGACGTCTCGACGATCTCATCGAGTGTGCTTTGCGCTTGAAAATGATTGCTTGTCTCTTTGATTGCGACGCCGGCATGCTGCGCCAATTTGGACAGGGCTTTGCCAGCGAAATCAGTGCGCGTGTTGATGCCTGTTCCTACCGCGGTGCCTCCCAGAGCCACCTGAGCGAGACGCTCTTCTGCATATGTGAGACGTTCGACTGCACGCTCGAGCTGTCCCGCATATCCGAAAAACTCCTGACCAAGTCTGATCGGCGTGGCGTCTTGCAAATGCGTGCGCCCGGTTTTGATCACAGGCATGAACTCATCCGATTTTTTCTTCAGGCTCTCTGCCAATTTCGTCAATGCTGGTTTGAGTTTCTCCTTGATATCGATCAACGCCGCCACGTGAATCGCGGTCGGAATCGCATCATTGGATGACATGCCATGATTGACGTGATCGTTGGGATGCACGAGATTGCGATCGCCGCGCTTGCCGCCCAAGATCTCGATGGCGCGATTGGCGATCACTTCGTTTGCATTCATGTTGGTTGAGGTGCCCGAGCCGGTCTGAAAAATATCGACAACCATCTGATCGTCGAATTTGCCGTCGGCGAGTTGTATAGCGGCTTCACGTATGGCGTCTGCAACTTTCGCATCGACATCGCCGAACTCTTTGTTCACTTCCGCGGCAGCAGCTTTGATCAAGCCGAGAGCACGAATGAACGAACGAGGGAAACGCAAATCGCTGATCGGAAAATTGAGAACTGCACGCTGTGTGCTCGCGCCATAATAGGCATCTTGCGGCACCTCCATCGTTCCCATCGAATCTCGCTCAACACGCGTAAGCTCGGCCATTTTCCACTCTCGCATTCGGGATGAACGCCAGTTTACACCGGCAGATCCCGCGGCGTCGGTGAGCATAATCATTTGCGAACAAAGAATGACTCTCTTAACCTGATGACGCGTCCTGTTGCGTTGGCCACCAACGACCCACCGATCATCGCAGCCTATAGTTATGTTGCGATCCATCGAGCTGCGTACGCTTTGGTCAAAACCTGCAATCACTTGCTGCGTGAGCGCTTCCAGCAACCGACTCGGCAGTTGTCATTGTGGAGTATTCGCAACATAAGCCCAGGCGGCTGAGGAGTGATTACATACGAAATTTGAGAAAACAAAGACAGCGGTTGCAAGCACGTTCAATTTGCGGGAATATCAAGCTTGCTCAACCTTAAGAGTTTGGCAACATTTCCCGGGCACAGCCGAGTACGAAATACAGTCTGTCTAGTCAGGACCACAAGGAAGGGGAAACCGATGAACACGATGCGCACCATTTTATTCATGGGGGTTTTGACCGGCATCGTCGTTGGGCTTGGCTGGGTTTTCGGCGGGCGCGGCGGCATGTGGCTCGCATTCATCTTCGCCATTGCCACCAACTTTTTCAGTTATTGGTTTTCCGCGCCGATGGCGCTGGCGGCAAACCGCGCCCAGCCAGTCGACCGCGCGCAAATTCCGCAGCTGTACGAGATTGTTGAACGCTTAGCAGCCAATGCGCACATTCCTGTTCCGAAGATTTACGTGATTCCCACCGATGCTTGCAACGCTTTTGCCACCGGGCGCGATGTCAATCATGCCGCCGTCGCAGTCACCGAGGGCATCATGCGAGTGCTCAACTGGGATGAATTGGAAGGCGTTCTCGCGCACGAGCTAAGCCACGTGCGCAACGGCGACATTCTTATCACCAGCATTGCCGCCATGCTTGCGTCTGTGATTACGATGATCGCCCACTGGGGCATGTACTTCGGTGGCGGAGACGAGCGCGAACGCGGTGTCAATCCGATCTTCGGTTTGCTTCTCGCGATTTTGGCTCCGTTTGCAGCCATGCTCGTTCAGCTCGCCATCTCGCGTTCACGCGAATTCGAGGCGGACGCCAGCGGTGCCAGATTGTGTGGGAAACCGATGGAATTGGCGAATGCATTGCAAGATATCGAAGAGATGAGCTACAAAGCGCCATTGCAGACTAACCCTGCCTACTCGTCGTTGTACATCATGAAACCGGACCCGCGCGCCATGTTGGCCGGGATGTTCTCCACACACCCGCCCACTCCCGAACGCATCCGCCGCCTCAAACAGATGGCCGACAGGTCCAACATCGCGTTTTAAACGGCGCCAGCGCCCTTTGACGGGCGCCTGCAAGGCGCCCGCTTTCGCGCGGTGCTTTTGAGTTCGTAATTTCCACACTGACGGCACAGAATTTCGCCTGTACGATGGGCCAGATCAGATCTGAGCTGAGGAAGACAGCTGCGAAATGGTGGACGGAACAAGCAGCAAAGCTGAATCAATTAACAAGACCGCAGACGGGCAGCCCGAGGGGGGCGCCTGGGCCGGCATAAGCCGCGATTTGTACGTTCTTTCCACTGGCACCGCCAAGGGAATCGGGCATGGGCTGACTGAAGCCGCACACCACCCGCTCATTTTCCTCGGCGAGCAGTTGGCACCGGTGGGATTTGCTCTGGCGTTACGCGCTCCGTCCGATATCAAAACAGCCGCTACTCTAGCCGGATTCATCGGCACAGCAGTCTTCGGCGAGCAAGTGCTTACCGGAGTGCAAAATTCGCTGCCTGCTTTCTCGGATGCGTACTCATCCAGTCGCAACTTAAAACAAGATCAAGCGGTGGTGTCGCAGAATCTCGGTCCGCTGGCATTCAGCGGATTAGTCATGGCGGGAGTTGGATTGGGAGCATCCAAGCTCGGAACCGCGCTCTACGGTCGGATGGAGTTTCCCACTGCAGGAGCTGATGAGCCACAGCGACTCGGTTCTGGCGGACTGGCACGGGCAGTTGTCCGCGCCAAACCGGGCATGGTGCGGATTTTAGGAGAGATTGCCAAAGAAGACGGCGTGCATCCGTATCAGGGAAGCGGTTTTATCGCCGATGAAGAGGGTCTTGTTTTAACAAGTTTGCACAACGTCGATCCAACTCGAATGAGAGCGTTCGAAGCCGTGCTGCCCAGCGGCGAGCGCAGATCATTTCAACTGCTTGGACAGGATACCGACAACGATCTGGCTGTTCTCAAACTGAGCAAAGAAAGCCCATCAGAGACTTTCCCAACAATAAAACTAGGGCTGGGCAATATAAAGGTGGGCGAGAAAGCTGTCGGACTGGGTTATGCCGGTCGCACAGCCACGCTCGAAACAGCGCCGGTAGAATATAGAGGGCAGAAAGTCATCGACAACGATTTCTCGCTCAATCCTGGTGACAAACATGCAGTGCTGGGTTCGACGCGCAACGTATTTCGTGGCAGTTTGGATTTCGGACAGTCCGGCGGACCGCTGCTAAACAGTAGAGGCAGAGTGATCGGTGTCATGACAGATCGCTTTTCCGTTCCGCCTGAACAGTACGGTCTGGCAGCGCGCGGTCGGTACATAGACGCGCTGCTGCAAAATGCTAAATCGCAACTCTGACAAGTGGCTAAACGAGCCCTTCTCGCATTGCTTTTACAGCAGCCTGCGTGCGATCAGAAACAGCGAGCTTTTCCATAATGTGACGCATATGCGTCTTCACTGTTTCTACACTTAGAATTAAACGATCTGCGATTTCCTGGTTGCTCAATCCTTCCACCACTAAGCGCAAGACATCCAGCTCGCGTTGAGAAAGAGGCGACGGACCCGGCGTGGACGGCTTGGAAACATTGTCTTCGACACCTACCGGCGCTGTCGTGATGGTGGCGCATGCACGCAAAACTCTGCTGGCGACACCCGGATCCAACCATGCCACCCCATCGGCAACTGCGCGTATCGCCATCGCCAATTGCGAGCCTGACACTTCTTTCAAGCAATAGCCGTCTGCCCCGGCTCCCAGTGCCGCAAAAATATCGCGATCGTTATCGTGGGAGGTGAGCATGATGACGCGCGTTGCGGGGACTTCTTCCTTGATGCGGCAGGTGGCATCGATGCCATCCATCAGCGGCAGGCCAATGTCCATCAAAACCACGTGAGGTTTGAGTTCGCATACCTTTTTGACTGTGCCTTTACCGTCTTCAGCTTCACCGATGACTCGAAAACCCGGCACATGCTCCAACGTCAATTTCAATCCGACGCGAGTAATTTCATGGTCTTCCGCGATGAATATATTAATCGTGGGAGTATCGGCAAGTTCCATCGATCCGCAGTCCTCTGAGATGACCCAAACAGGTTGCCATTGTCTAGAACGTACCGCAAATCAAGCAGGATGAAACCCGGCAATAACGAATGGGTCGCCCGAAACTATCGGTCGCTCAGGCCGGCTGCAAGAGTCGCTTCAAGACTTTGCCGGTCGAATTACGCGGCAGAGCATCGATAAACTCAACCAAACGAGGCACTTTGTAAGCAGCCATGTGCTCCACGCAGAACGCCTTCACCTCTTCGTCGGTCAGCTCAACGCCCTTGCGCAGGGCGATTACGGCTTTGACCCGCTCACCCATCCTCGGACACGGAACGCCAACCACCGCCACTTCCGCCACTCCAGGCATGCGTGCGATGACTTCTTCGAGTTCGCGCGGATAGATATTCTGTCCGCCGCGAATAATCATCTCTTTGGTGCGACCAACAACAAAAATATAACCGTCTTCGTCCTGATAGCCGAGGTCGCCGGAGAAGAACCAACCATCTTTGATGCACTCAGCCGTAGCTTCAGGGCGCTCGTAGTAGCCCAGCATGATGTTCGGTCCACGGGCGGCAATCTCACCGACGTTGTCTTTTCCGCTCGGTAAGCGCTTTCCTTCTCCGCTGAAAATGCCGGTTTCAATTCCTTCCAGAGCCCGACCGACTGAACCGATCTTTTGCACTCCTTCAATAGGATTGATCGAGACGATTGCAGATGTTTCTGTCAGACCATAACCTTCGATGACTGTGGCACCGAACTGTGTACGGAGTTGTCCGAACATCTCCAACGGCATCGCCGCAGCGCCGCTCAAGCACAGACGCACTGAAGAAACATCGTAGCTGTTTTTCTCCATCTCGTTGAGCATGAACTGATACATGGCTGGAACAGCCGGGATCAGACTAACCTTTTCAGATTCGATGTGCTTCAACGCAGCCACCGCTTCGAATTTATCGAGCACCACCAGCGTTCCACCCTGGCGGAACAGTCCGAGCATGACGACTGCCAATCCGTAGACGTGACAGAGCGGAAGAACAACGAGGAATTTGTCTTCCGGCGTCATCTTCAATTCGAGACTAGCCATATCGAGCATCGACATCAAATTGCGATGCGTCAGCATGGCGCCTTTGGGCTTGCCTGTAGTTCCTGATGTGTAGACGATAAGCGCGAGATCGTTCTTTTCGTCGATGTTTGTGTTCCACTGCCAATTTTTCGCGACAGCATAACCTCTGTCAGTCAAGGTTGTGCTGAGAAGCGCGATATGCTGAACTTTGCCTTCGGTCTTGCGCGCCTCGGCTTGTTCGTAAGCAATGGTGACAACGTGAGTGAGATCGGTCAGCTGAGCAAGCGCACGTTGCAGTTCGTCGGTTCCGCGTTCGTGCAGTATGACCGCTTTCGATTTTGAATCTTTGAGGATGTGCGCGATCTCGTCAGACTTGAGCAACGGATTAATCGGAATTACCGTGGCACCAATACCGGTGGCAGCGAAAAATGCTGAGATGTAATCCGGATGATTGGGGAAGAACAGACCGACTCGGTCTCCGTGTTTGACACCACATTGCAGCATTTCAGCCGCGATCGCCTGCGCACGCAGATTGAGTTCTGCATAAGTGTACGTCTTGCCTTCGAAAAACGCGCCTGCGTGATTGGGGCGCACCGAAGCATTTTTCTGGAGAAATTGAGCAACACCGCAACTTGGAATGGACGCCTGGGAGTAGGGGAGCGAAACAATCGCTTCGTGTCCGGTATTCATGAACGGTAGGTACCTGAATTAAATGGATGGGTGAGATTGGAAAATTCTAGACCCTTTGCATCCAACCCTTGTTAAGAGGTGTTAAGGACGAGGCGTCAGCGCCCCGTGGGGGCGCCGAGCGCCTGCCCGGCATCGGAGAGTTGCCCAACGAATTCGGTTCTGGAACTTAGAACTCGACAGGCTTAAACGGGTCGCTACAAGCGACCCCTACGACCCGTGGCGTAAACCGGCTCACCGAGCGGTTTGACCTGACCACCGCAGAGACCGCTGCACACCACCGACGCTAACGCGCATCACAAGCCGGTTTCCGCGAAGGCCCGTAGGGGCGCCTTGCAGGCGCCCGCGCGCTAGAGCGAGTATTTCTCACCGGTTAGGGCGTTAGCGTGATCGGTTTGACTCCGTCTTGATAGTCCAGTTTAAACTCGCGGCGTGACCGCTCGTAGCCGAGTTCTATCGGCTGAGCCAGAAAACGGCCATCGTCTATACGAAGCTTCCAGAGATCGTAGGCACCCTCTTGATAATCCAGCGACTCGCCGTCGTCGACGTAGTACGTTCCTCTTGCATTCTTGCCGTATACCTTGAAGGTGATGTTCGCATCCAACAGCTCAGCAGTGCTTTGCATTGGATCTGCCAGCGCCAAGATCGTTCCTTCTCTCACGAACGCAGGCACTTGTCCCAACGGCATCGAAATGACGTGCGTGCGCGCGCCATCGTAGGTTTTCGCACCATCTAAACTGTGCCAGGTTCCTTCCGGGAAGTACACCGAGCGCATAGTTTTACCACGCTGCAAAATCGGCGCCACAAGAATGTCTTCGCCAAACAAAAACTGGTCGTCAATCTCGGCAGCGATCATATCGTCCGGATAGTGCCAACATAACGGTTTAATCAGCGGTGCGCCCGTGCGCCTGTGTTCGTTGAACAGCATCTGAATATGCGGCAGCAAGCGATAGCGCAATTCGATCAAGTTGCGACAGTGGTCCTCAATCTCCTCGCCAAACACCCAAGGTTCCTGCGAAGGACTGAACATCGAACAGTGATTGCGGAAGAGCGGATAGAAAATTCCTACTTCGTACCAGCGCACGAGAAGCTCCGGCGTGCAATCAGCGAAAAAACCACCGATATCCACACCAACAAACGCAACACCCGAGAGTCCCATGTTGACCAACATCGGGATGCTGTGCGCCAGATGCGTCCACCACGATTTGTTGTCGCCGAGCCAAACCGCGGCGTATTTTTGTATACCGGCATATCCCGAGCGCGTAAGAACGAATGGACGCTCGCCCGGTCGCAGCGCCAGCAATCCATCATGTGTCGCCCGGCTCATCTGCATGCCATAAAGATTGCGCACTTCGAAGTGTCCGACCAGTCCCTCGGGCGTGTGCTGCATAAACAGCTGATCTTCGTCCGGTGGAAGCTCATACGCGTGATCCTCGAGCGGACGTTGGTGTTCGAAGAGTGAAGGCTCGTTCATGTCGTTCCAAATTCCGGCAACGCCGTTTTCAGTATGGAAGCCATGCTGCGCTGCCCACCACAAGCGCACGTCTTCCCGCATGAAATCCGGGAAAGCCGACAGTCCCGGCCAAACTTTGTCGATAAACGACTTGCCATCACCTGTGGTGCAGAAATATTTGTGCTTCTCGCCGTCATTGAAAACAAAAAACTTTTCGTCCTGCTTGACGCCCGGATCGATGATGGTGATCACCTTGAAATTGTTGTTGCCGAGATCTCGGATCATCTCCTTGAACTCAGGGAATCTCTCCTTGGAGTAGGTGAAGACCCGGTAATCGTCCATATAATCGATATCGAGCACAATCACGTCGCAGGGAATTTTTCTCTGTCTGAATTCCAGCGCGATGCGAATTGCGGTTTCCTGATCCGGATAGCTCCAGCGACTTTGTTGATGACCGATCGACCACACGGGCGGCAATCCGGCTCGTCCCGTCAATGTCGTGTACGCCGCCACCAGCTCAGGCAGCGTTGTCGGTCCCAGGCAGTATAACTGCCAGCCGCGGCGAGAGAGCAGCTCGATATTCGCTATGCCGCTCAAGTCCGTATCGAGATCCCAGCGCTGACGACCGGGAGAATCGAGAAAAATACCGTAGTACTGCTGCTGGTGCCGGACGATGAGAAACGGAATCGCCTGGTACATCTGGTCGATCGTCTCGATGTGATCGTAATCATCGGTGGTGAACAGAGTATGGCGGCGCGAGCGCAAGTTGAGCCCGGACTGCCGCTCCCCGAGTCCCATACAGACCGCATCGCGTGCCAGATCAAAGAAAAAATCCCAGCGACTTTCGCTCGATTGCTGCCAGGAAAAGTTGAGCGGCAGTGTCGCTCGTTCATCCACTTGCCAATCGACGGCGGCGGGCTCCTCGACAAAACCTTTGAAATCTTCGGCAAATTCAGCCGACGGCGCGTTTCTCCGCTCTACTTCGACTTCGTCGGATCCGAAGTCAGCATCAGCGTCGTCGGGATAGACCTCTTCTTGGGAGCCAGGCATTCCGCGCGTAAGAGTCAGGGCGTGAGACATCGGGGCCGCCTTGGCGCCTTTCGGCCAGACGCTCAATCGGACGACTTTGACGCCGGCAATGGTCGCAGTCTCAGTGGTCAGCCCGCCGGCAAATATGCTTTGCCCCTTCTGCGCCCCGCCTTTCCGCGCGCGAGTCTCCCTCGCTCCCTCCCAATTGACGAAAGTTTCCACTTTTGAACCCTCAAAATCCGCTATTTCAATGTACCCGGAGCACTCGCGAACATCATTACCTAACCACAACCTTAATTACCAATAGCTTAAGGTCTCAATTCAATTGTCAAAACGTTATAACTAAGAGCGGCTTGCAAAGCAAGAGCAGTGGAACTCATGGGGACCTCGAAATGTTGCTCGTAACGGGCGGCGCCGGATATATCGGCAGCCATTTTGTCCACGAATACTTACGTCAGCAGAAAGGCTCGATTATCGTCGTCGATGATCTGAGCGAGGGGCACGAACAGGCGGTCGCTGATTCCGGCGCCAAGCTGGTGAAGTGCAATATCGGCGATCGCGAAGCGATGGAACAGGTATTTTCCGAAAACAAAATCGAAGCCGTCGTTCATTTTGCTGCGAGCGCTTACGTTGGTGTCTCGCAAGAGCAACCGTTCAAATACTTTCAAAACAATGTCGTGCAAACTCTCAGTCTGCTCGAGCTGATGGAAAAGCATGGCATCAGAAAAATTGTCTTCTCGTCGACTTGTGCAACCTATGGCACTCCAACGTATGTTCCGATTGACGAAAAACACCCGCAGAGTCCGATCAATGTCTATGGCAGCACAAAGCTGATGGTGGAAAAGGCGCTGGACGCGCTCGCTATCGCTAAAGGCTGGTCATTCGTGGCGCTACGCTATTTCAACGCTGCGGGTGCGGCAGACGACGGATCGATCGGCGAGCACCATGATCCGGAAACGCATCTGATACCACTCGTATTGCAAGCAGCGAAAGGCACCATTCCGCACATTCAAGTCAATGGTAGTGACTATGATACGCCGGACGGCACGTGCATTCGCGATTACATTCACGTCACTGATTTAGCTGACGCACACATACGCGCGCTTGATTTGTTGCACAAAGAAGGCGTGCGCGAGTTTATCAATCTCGGTACAGAGAAGGGTAATTCCGTCAAAGAAGTGATCAGCGTTTGCGCTCAGGTAACAGGCAAAGACATTCCGCAAAAGTTCGGCCCTCGCCGACCGGGAGACCCCGCCTCCCTCGTCGCCAACGCCACCAAAGCCGCCCAAGTCCTCGGCTGGAAGCCACAACGCGATCTGAAAAATATTCTCGAGACGGCTTGGAAGTGGGAGCAGAATCCCAAGTACTGATTCGTCAGAGCCATTCTCATGCTAGATTAGTTAAGGCTCTCAACATCGCTGATCCTATGACTAATCCAAGCAATGAAAAACCAACAGTTGAGCAGGTACTGAAGCTCATAGAGCAGCTGTCTTCAGAGCAACGCGTCGAGCTGCTGCAGAAGCTCAAAATTGAAGACTTCCGGTGTGAGATTCAATTGGGAATCGACGCGGCTGATCACGGCGAGATTAAGCCAGCAGAAGAAGTTTTTGCCCGTTTGCGCACGAAAGCTGAATCACGATTGCAGGAAGGCAACACTCCAAGAAAAAGTGTCAAAGGACTCTGGAAAGAATTTGGATCGCATATCACCGAAGAAGACATTGCCGAGGTCCGTGCTGAGATGTGGCACGATGACGACACATTCATGCCTTAGCGAACACCAGACAATAGCTGTGGTCGTAGCCGAAGCCGTAGCCGTTTTCCCAGTTGACGACGATTTCTCCTTCGAAGCGCATTACTTTTGAAACTTCATTGGCGATGTCCCAGGCTAACGTGGTGACTGAGCCGTCTTCGTGCTTCAGATTCGATACTTCGATCACTGCATGTTTTGACGGTTTCAATTTTCGATTTACTTGCTCATACAGGTGCCTCATCGTTTCTAAATACTCACTGTATCCTCCATCAATCGTCGAATAAGCCGTAAACGGATTTTCTGTGTGATGCTTGCCCATGTAAGGCGGCGATGTGATTGAGAAGTCGAAGTCGGGCAGTTTTATTGAATCAAGCTTTGTCGAATCGCCGTGAAGCGCACGCTCAGGGCTTGCCAGAATCGTTTGCACATACTTCCATCTTCGTTCATCGAACTCCACTCCGTAGCCGACCCTATCGAGTTTTTCTGTTGCCACAAGAGTCGTCCCATAACCCATGAACGGATCGAAAACGACATCACCCGGCTGCGTAAACTCGTTCAAGAAATACTCAACGAGTTCTTCCGGATACCTGACGTCGTCTGCCTTGAATTCCTCAGGAAGCACCCGCCGCTGCTGGTTTTTCATTGAGATGCAAGTTTTCATTTTGCAGTAACCGGTTTAGGAAGACCTAATTGTACTGCAATGGAAATACGCACGAGGTGCGGCGAGCCATATTTAGCGTAGAGGCTACGTCCCAGCGTACGCCTGGAAAGCCAGTGTCGTGTTGTGTCCGCCGTAGCCGAAACTGTTGGAAAGGACGTGGGTGACTTTTTGTTTAATAGCGCTGGCGACGTGATTGAGGTGACATTGCGCGTCGACGTTGAGCAAGTTAATTGTCGGAGGAATCGCGTTGTTTGCGATGGCTAGACAACTGATGGCGGCCTCAATCGCTCCGGCGGCGCCGAGCATATGACCGGTCATCGATTTCGTGGCACTGACCAAAACTTTGTTGTTGAACAGATTTTTGATCGCTCTCGCTTCAGCTCGATCGCCGACAACTGTCGACGTGGCATGCGCATTGATGTAATCAACGTCGGAAGGAGTCCAATCGGCTTGATCCATCGCTTGAATCATGGCACGCTTGGCGCCGTCCCCGTCTTCACGTGGAGAGACGATATCGTACGCATCCGCGACGCAACCAAAACCTTTCACTTCGGCATAAATTCGAGCACAGCGTTTTAACGCATGTTGCAACTCTTCCAGAATCAGAATGCAGGAACCCTCAGACATAACGAAGCCATCGCGCTTGTCATCGAATGGACGCGAGGCTTCGGCTGGCGCAGAGTTGCGCCCGGACAGCACGCGCGACGAAGCAAACGCTGCCATGCACAGTGGAGTAATTGGTGCTTCTGTGCCACCAGCAAACATGATGTCAGCGATGCCCAATTGAATCGTTCGCAGAGCATCTCCGACAGCGGATGCTCCCGTCGCGCATGCGGTACTCATGCAAGACGAGTAACCAGCCGCCTTGTGCAGGATCGAAACCCACCCGGAAGGCATATTTACGATCAGCATCGGCACCGTAAATGGTGAACATTTATCCGGGCCCCGTTGCAACATTCGATAAAAGTTATTCTCGATTGTATTAAAGCCGCCAGCAGCAGCACCCACGTTAACGCCCACGCGGTCGGGGTTTTCGAATTCATCGGGCAGTCCGGCATCTTGTCGGGCGAGATAGCTTGCCGCCGCCGCCAGTTGGATAAACCTGTCCATACGATTGGCCGTCTTCGCCGGCACGAAATCCGACGGTTTGAAATCGTGCACCTGTCCTGCTATATGGCAATAGGTGAGCGACTTTTCGGCAAATCCTTTCAGCGCAGTAACGGCTGAGTTGCCTGCCAGCATCTGTTCGAAATAATTTTCGCTCTGTCCATAAGGGGTTATCGCACCAATACCGGTGACAACTACGCGCTTCATTCATGTCTCCATTGCCGATTGCACCATTATCGCTACAAGCCTTACAGGATACTTACGATGCTGAACTTTTCTGGCTTACTGCTAACTTGCAATGCACAAGTTATAGTATACAACATCCATTCGCGAGCGCTGACTAACCGCGTAATATTCGACTTCTTCTATCGTGACGTTTCACCGTCTTTACTGCCGCGCGTCGACGTATCAGGCTCAGATACGCCACACATCATGGAGCTACGGCGGTATATCGAAACAGTACACTACCTGTGTTCTGGGCCTGCGGCTTCACGCTCTTCGCTTTCGATTTTCTTCTGGACGCCGCTATTAAATGGAACCGCTGTTCCATCGAATTGCCTGATCAACTGATGCGCCTTGCCGAGTTTTGGCGGTGCGAGAATATCCAGCTCCTTTTGATCCATCTGCTTGATCACCTTATACAGTTTTGGACTCGTCCGGAGCAGCTGACTGCGTGTCGCAGCATTGAGCCTGAAATACATGAGTGCGTCTGCACTTTCTTCATTGGGCTGATAGAAATAGTCGGAGATCGGCTTGACGCTTGCTTGTTGCGCAACACCTTCAGTTGATACTGTCTCAGCGCTGCTGCGGGGCAACACTTTGTGGTTAGCATCTATTGGTACACCATTTCTATTCACCCGAGTCCAGCTAAAAACGAACCCACAACCGTGCACCGAGCTGTAATAGCGGTCGTCCTTGCCTTTGAGAATCCAACGAGTGCTATCAGTGGTTTTGTCGAAGTAGGATGTCCACCCCAGTTTTTTCGCATACTGAGCCCGGCTTCCAAACCCGCCGGCACCAAGATTGTGCTGCGAGGCATGGGCGAGCTCGTGGTCAAACAAACTTTCGAGGCTCGTAAAACCCTCGTCGGAATAAAGAGGTGCGGCGCCATTGGATGCTCCAACATCTACAGCTATAGCTCGGTTGCCTGCACCGTCGTTATCAATGTAATGCGCCGAGCCGCCGAGCTTGCTACTAAGTGAGTCGTTCAGAAAGTAGAACTTGAACGGTCTGTTGTCCGCAGGATTAACAGGAACCCAATGCGCCAATGCCGCGTCGATCGCTGCCAGTTCGACCAGTCGAGGTTCACGAGCAGTCACTAATTTACCCGGCTTCGAGAGGCATTTATCGCTCGATTCGGTTTGATGAATGGTGTCTGACCCCGAACTGAAACTGACGGCATACTTTCCCTCAATCTCCTTCTTCAGCCTCGAAGTTTCCGCCTTAAAATGGTCGCGAGCCTGATCGATTCCGGCGAGACCATCCACAGTAGAGTAAAGGACTCTGTTCGAGTCGACGTAGTGATATGTCATCCGACCATCCCCACGTTCAATTTTGATGCCGAACTCATCCATCATGCGATAGCTGAGGTCGTCAAAACGAGACTCGCTCAGTTCGTTTGCCGTCCCGGCTATCGTCGCTTCGTTTGCCCGTCCGGCGGAAGGCGCATCTTGTGCCGTCCCAGCTAAAGCCGCCTCGTATGCATGTCCGTCCGAAGTCGCGCCCTGTCCGGCGGAAGTCGCCTCGCTCTGCGTCCTCGGCGCCCTCTCTTGAGCAATCAAAATCGAGTTATCGTTTCGCGGGGGCGCCCAAACGTCACGCGACATCAGCGCGTCAACTCCGTCGGGCATAGCCGACGACAAATCTCCAGGTCTGGAAATCTCCGACATCTCTTGATTCTCTGGCGGTTGCAGCCAACATAACCGCCCAATCGGCGAAAGGTCTACCGTGTCTTCACGACTGATCACGACCATTCGCAGTCCAAAAATCGAGCGTGGTGCGTTTTGCCGCCTGGTCGAACGAGCGCAAATCCTTGCTCTCAGAGCAGAGTTTTTTCACACGTTCTGTCACATGTGAGGTGAAACACTCCTGTCTTTGCCAGGTCTGAGGTGCGCAAGTACGTGCGCATGCTTTCAACTTTTATGCGCGCGCTCGTGCGCATCGAGTCAAAAGGCCATGTTGTGGAGTGATAGTGTGCGAAGCTATGAACGCCAAGCAATCGTCTCTTGCGATACGCGCATGAAGGTGGCATGCGTGGGCGCATGGGCGCGCGTTGAAAGCGAACCTATATAGACCGAATCCTCTTCGTCTAGCGATACGCGCAAGTGCGCGTACGAATTCGGTTTTCGTCCGCGCGGACGCGCATATTGAGGCTCGAAAGTGGTTGTTTTTCCAAATGATCCGCGCGGGCGCGCGCACATTTCGAGCGAACGCCCGCGCGTGGGCGCATGTTGGACGTTAGCAGTTCACAGAATAACGGTGAGGATTCGCAGCGTGGAGTGCTCCGACATCTTGGACGAAAAGTGCCCTCGATTGTGTGGCGTTATAAAAGGCGTTTTGTGGAGTGGTAGTGTGCGAAGCTACGAACGCCGAGTAATCGTCTCTTGCGATATGCGCATGAAGGTGGCATGCGTGGGCGCGTGTTGAGGGTTATGGAGGCGATGCGCAAGTACGCGCGTACCTTTTCAGCTTTCACGCGCGCGCTCGTGAGCACCCACCGGACTCGTCGCCCAGTGCCATTAGCTCCCAGGCTCGGCGACTGGGCTCTTCACCTTAGTTTGCCGCAACGCCACGACCAGAATCGCGATCGCAAACGCAAGAAGCTCCCAAAACAGCACATTAAACTTGCCGCCTTTAAGCATGTACTCGTAATGTAATTGTACCGATATGCCGGTCATGAAGGTCATGCCGCCTACCAGAACGAGCGTTTTGAAAATCGCGCTGGTATCAAGGACAGTATCCATAAAAAACAAGACGACCGCTGGCGCGAGTAAAAGCAGATCATACAGATGACAGTGCAACGAGAAAACTACGGCAATGGGCATCATCGTCAAAACGCCCAGCAGAATTGCCTTGTCCCTGTCCTTCCAGCGCCACCCCAAGGCGAAACCTAACAAAATTGCCCCGAGTTCGAGCACGGAGCTAATACCGAATATGATGCCCGCTTGATCGGGAAAGAGCCTGAGCATTTGTCCACGAAAGGTGGGAGTCAGCTCCGGCTGCTGACGCAGCACAGCAAGAGGCGAGCGCACCATCTCGGCGTAATCGTGATATCCCGTGGCGCCCACTTGTACCAAAGAGATCGCCGTTAACACCGCTAGCACAACAACCGCAACAGCCGCAGTTTTCCAGCGCTTGCTGGCGATCAGATAGGCGCCGAATGGGAGAATCTGTTGCGGTTTCAAAATCATCAAAGAAAGCATTAGCCCGGCAGGAATCTCCTTGCCCGCTTGCAGAAAATAAATGGCGCTCGAGAAGGACAACAACAGCAGCGGCGCCATCTGATCGATTTTCAAAGCTTCGAAACATGCATCGGAGAACGCAATACCGGCAATCAAATAACAGGTTTGGCGGTAATCAAGGTTGACAGCCCGACGAATAAACCAGACCGACGCACAGAGGCAGCCGATCATGAAAGCCTTCCACAGTGCCGGAATAATCGACACCGGAACGAATCCAATCGGCGAAATCAGAGCCAAACCCGGTGGCGGCACATACAGTGCCACGACGCGTTCTCGCATACTGGGAAAACTCTGGTGCTCTGCCTGTGCGACAGCATCGAAATTGCACGCCGATGAGCCTTGCCCTGCGACGATCATGCGAGCTGGAGCGTAATACTCGGGCAAATCGCTGATGTCGCCGAACGATGGTAAGGAAAGATAAAGCACCCAAGAGAGAAATCCGATGCCAGTAGCAGCAATCGCCGTACCGACGATTTTCTTGAATTTCTCGCTGGATGCCAAAGGTTTCTCCTGGAATCTCTCTTTTAAGCCCTGAACAATAACTTACCAACCTACACGGGTTTAACACCGTAAAATCTGAATTCGCTACACTGAGATGGATATCCTCCGTTCGCTGAGCCGGAAGGCGTTCGATGCGGGCATTTTATCGGAGCCTCGTTTGCAGAAGCTTTCAATCCTGATACCTGTCTTCAATGAGAAGAACACGCTCATCAAGGTTCTCGATGAGGTGATGGCAGCGAACACCCTCGGACTGGAAAAGGAGATTTGCCTCGTTGATGACGGTTCTACCGACGGAACCCGCGATATTCTCGCCACTCTCGACACGGCGAAATACAACGCGAAAGTTAAACTGCACGAGAAAAATCAAGGCAAAGGTGCTGCATTACGCACAGCCCAGGGCATGGCAACGGGCGACATAATCATCATTCAGGACGCGGATCTGGAATACAGCCCCACTGAATTTCATGAGCTGCTAAAACCGATACTGGAAGGGCACGCAGATGTCGTGTATGGCTCACGTCTGAGCGGCGGCAAGCCGACTCGGTCGTTCAAATTTTTACATCTGATGGGCAACAAATTTCTCAGTTTAACCACAAATCTTCTGTACGACTGCACGCTAACCGACATGGAGACCGGCTATAAGGTCTTCAAAGCGGAAGTGTTCAAGCGCGTAACGATCAAATCAAATCGCTTCGACTTTGAACCTGAGATCACGGCGAAGGTGATGAAGCAGCACGTGAGGCTGTATGAACTGCCAATAACGTACTGCGGACGAGACTACGACGAAGGCAAAAAGATTACTTGGGTCGATGGCTTCGCGGCAATCTGGGCACTGATCAAGTTTCGCTTCGTTGACTAGCTTTGCGCCGGCAGAATCTTTTTGACGCTTGACGCGACAATTGTGTCGCCTGAATAGCCGATCGTGTATGTCACTACTTCACCTTCAGCGTTCAGGAAAATCAGTGTCGGAATCGGGCTCACTTCGTACTGATCGATCAGTTTGCCACTCGACGGATCGTCGACATTGACAGTCACGAAGTTGATCTGCTCGCCGTACTGAGTTTTGACTTTGGCAAGAACTGCATCTAGTTGTTTGCACGGCACACACCACGGAGCATAAAAATCGATAATCGTCGGTCTGGCAGGACCGCCGCGGGTGGCTGTCAGACCAAGCAAAGTCGCAATCATGCGGGTGTTCGGTCCTGTCTTCGGAGACAAAAATTGCTTGGGCAATGTCATCAAAAGTGCATTCGCTTTTTGCGCTTTAACGGTGGCGTGTCCGGTGCGAATCGCCAGGCGCAGCTGGTCACGCGCCTTGGCATAGTTGTGCATTTTGCAGTACGCCTGCCCGAGCAAAAGGTGCGCCTCGCTGCTGCCAGGATCCTTTTGCACCGAAGCGCTCATGTCTTGCACGACTTTGGCATACTGCCCTTTCTTCATATTGTCTCGGGCGCCGGCAAGCGATTTGTCTCCGGCGTCTCCCGCAGCCAAGCTCGGAAGCGCGGACGCAGCAATCAACATGCCCGCGAGCGCGGCGGATTTCACCTTATTGAACATTTTTCCAACCTCTATTTAGATGCGTCGCGGGCTATTTTTCCAGCCCTGGTGCTGCAATCGACACGCTGGCGCCGGTTGTCGGCGTCGAGGCGATATGTTTGTCCAGCCATTTCGAGACCGTGTCGATCGCCTCATCGTTAAACTGGTTCTCTTCGAAAATTAGGTGCTCGGCGCTGGAAATTAATTCCAACTGCCGATCCGGCGTAGCTAACTGATTGAAAAGCTGCACAGTGCCCTCCGGACGAACAAGTTTATCTTTGCAGCCCTGCACGAAAAGCACCGGGCGCGTCTTGATTAGCTTGGCCATCACATGATTTTGATTCATGAAATGTTGAAACTGCATGAGCTCTTCGGCAGAAAGATTCATGCGCGCGAGCGGGTCATTGCCCCACGCTTCCCGCAATTCCGGCTTGACCGTCGCCTGTTCGACCACGCCCTTGCCGACGTTGAAATCCCTGTGGCGCCCCTCCAGGAAGTGAATCGCCACCTTCAAATCAGTTTTGCCTTGCTTGAATCTGTCCCCGGACGGAACCGAAGAGATAAGTCCATCAACCAGATCGGGATATATCGCACAAGCGCGCAAGGCAATCGCTCCGCCCATCGACTCGCCGAGAATGAAGACTGGCAGCCCCGGATGAGCACGATGAAGGACCTTGAGCGTCGCTTTAATCTCTTCGAGATCGCCGACAAAGTCAATCTTCTGACGCCCCTGCGCCTCTTGAAACGAACCAAAACCAGGCATATCGATGGCATACATCGCATAACCAAGCGACGACATGCGTTTACCGAAATCAGTATAGGTGCCGTTATGCAGCCCCAAGCCATGAACGCAGAGGATGACGGCTTTCGATTGTTTGTCGTAATCGATCCAGGAAAGGCAAGGCGCAACCTCACGATATGCAGTCTTGCTCTTCTTACCGCCCTTCGCGGTTGCTGAAGATGCGGAAGTGCTCTTGGAATGACCACTCTTCGCGTCGCTGGTCTTGGGTTCTATCGATTGAGATTCAACCGCCGGCGCCACGGTCGGTGCGGTCGGTGCGGTTTCATTAGCCGCAGAACTGGTCGCAGACTGAGTTTGCAACGGCTTTGACGGTTGAGGAGTGCTACTGCCCGACGCAGGACCAACGCCAGCAACGCCAGCCGGCAGCCCCATTAGCCCGGTTGGCGTCGTTTCTTCCGCGCTAGCGACTGCGGGCGTGGCGCCAAGCAGCAGCAGGGCTAAAACCGTAACCCCAAGTGCCTTCACGCCCGTCGCAACGGTCATCAGTCGTCTCCAAAGCCCCCGCGACATTTTCGCATGCTCAACCATATGCGTTATCGATATAGCGCACAAATAGGCGCTTTTCTTAAAGATTAAACGTCATCGAAAAGCGGTATCATTCGATAATCGCTTTGCCGCGCCAGGCGCGTATTTCCAGGGCATAGCCAGTATGAATGCAGTCGACAACCGAGCCCAAGGTGCTCAGTTAGTAAAACTGACAACCAGCGCGTTTTTGAGTTCGCTAGCGGACCGAGCCGCTCAACTTTTGCTGCTTTCATTCGTGGTCATGTCCGGTCCAGCAGGAGAGAACATCGGTTCGGGCGCCCTCTCGCTGCTATTGCCGATCGTGCTGCTCGGCTTCTTCTGCGGAACACTCGTCGATCGGCTGAACACGCGCCGTGCGCTGATGATCGCCTGCATCGCCAGAGCTCTTATTCTGCTCGCCGCGCCATTCATCATGTCCAGCACAGCCGCAAGCAGCATGGCGCTCGGTGCTATCCTCGCCGCCGTCGGCATTTTCACACTGCTGTTTTCACTTGCTCGTTTCGCGATTGTTCCGCAGCTCATACCAGCAAAACAAATTCAAGGCGCCAACTCGATTCTGTGGTGTACAAATCTGTTAGCAACTCTGATTGCCGTCTACGGAATCTCGGTGGCTTCAGTCGAGCCACTACCGGCGGCATCACTAAAAATAGCTTGCATTGTTTATGTTATCGCCGCTATCGCGGCCGACATTATCAAACTGCAAACGCGCCCGACCGTAAGGTTAGCGCCCAGAGAGGCAGTTAGAGGCGTATATGAATATCTGAAGAAACATCGGGGAGCGCGCGATGTAATCCGACTGTCCGTGGGCTTATCTTTCATCTTCATGTTGTGGAACGCAATACTTATTTACTTGATTGTCGAAAATTTCCAACCTGGCGGAGTTGACTTACATCCGCTCTTTCTGTTTTGCATCGGTGGATGCGCAATGGGCGCATTGTCGGCTGCGCGCGCGGCAATGAGCGTTCGACCGCAAGCACTGTTATGCGCCACATTATGCACGGAATTTTTGGCCTCGCTGATCTGCGTGTCCGCGCAAGATCTAACGGTTGTTAAATTTGCCCTCGGCTTGGCGGGGCTTTCGTCCGGACTCGCCGTCGTCACTCTCGATACGATGCTGCAGCGTGCTTTGCCGACTCGCATGCGCGCGACCGTCGCCGGTACTCGCGACGCCATCATCGCAGCACTGTTTTTGGTGGCAGTGGTGATAGTGGAGAGAAGCTTCGAGCAAGTACCAGTGGTCAACATTTTCCGCGCCATTGGTCTGATACCAATCATCGCAACGATTTTTGTATATGCCCTCTGGTCGACATTTGCGCAGTTCATATTCCGCTTGTTGGCACTTCCCACGCTCAGGCGCACGCACAAACTATTTTTCGAAAGCACTCACTATGCCATTAAAGCGCGCTCGACAATTTTCATAGCTAATGAAGTTGCATGGTTGAGCATTGCCACCATATGTGGAACCTTCGCGACGGATTGCAGTTTTGTAGTCATATCGAAACGCACGAGACTGCTCGAACGACTGCTCTTGCGCAGCATTGGTGGAGCGGTCGCGCACGGACCGGAAGCGGCGGCAAAAGCCGTAGAGAATAAAGTGCGCACAGGCGCGAACGTCTTCCTAATGAGCGACGATCTGTTTATCGACGGAAGTAACCTCGCAGACGATTTAATCAAAGTGTCCGAGGCGCGCAGATTTTCTATTGTCCCTTGCGCCATCAGCTTGCCATCCCGTGAGCGCGACAGGCTGGGTGTGAAATTCGGCGTCCCGTTTGCGTTGGACCGCTCCGCGACTGCCACTAAGCTGGCAAAAGAACTATCCTTTCTGAAATCAGCGAACGGCGAGGGCACACACGTTGGCTGAGCGTGGAACAGACGCGCGCGTTGCGTGCTTGCAGAGCAACGTGCGTTTTATCTCTTGCCGACCATACTACCTGGGCAACATCGGCTCCATTGCTCGAGCGTTGAAGAATTTCGGTTTTGAGCACCTGGTGTTGGTTCAACCGCCGAATAACTACAAAGATGCGGAAGCGCGCATGATGGCCGTCGGTGCGTTCGACGTCCTGAAGAAGTGCGCAGTATTCGATGGTTTTGCACCTGCCATCGAAGAGGTGACGATGGTCTACGGCACAACTTCCGGGCGCCAGCGCGCGCAAAATTTGATCACTCTGCAAGAAGCTGCAGAAGAAGCCGCAGCGCTCAGCCACGACAATGTGGTGGCATTTGCATTCGGTGACGAGAAGAACGGATTGGAAACAGATGAGCTCGTGCGCTGTCACCGCCTGGTGCATATCCCGACCAACCCTGAGTTTCCGGCAATGAATCTCGCTCAGGCTGTTTGTGTGACGGCTTACGAACTAACGCGCGCCAATCAATTTGGGCTTGCAGACCGCAACACGCCACCCAAATACACCCGCCGGCAACTGCCTGCGACAAAAGACGAAAACGAATTTTTTACCTCTGTCGAAGAGCTTTTCCATCTGATCGATTTCACCAGACCGCACAACAAGAAAGTTGTTTTTGATGATCTGCGCAAGCTCTATCAGCGGATGAGTCCCACCAAACGAGAGCTCGACCTCGTACGCAGTGCGCTGTACCGTTTAAACGCAACAATCAAGCGCGGACCATCTAACGACGAGTAACATATTCGATAAACTTCAGATCGCTGGGAGCAAGCGGCAATTTTAGAGCATCAGTTAGAGAGATCCATCTGATCTCAGCGTGTTCTATTGCTTTCGGTTCGCCGTCAATGGCGACGTCTACAAAATTGATATTGAAACCAGATAAAGGATCGACAGATGCATGGATTACGCTGCCAACGCTTATGACCTGCACGCCGAGTTCTTCCGCGACTTCTCGCTGCGCAGCATCGCGCAAGGATTCGCCAGGCTCACACTTACCGCCGGGAAATTCCCAGAGCAATGCATGTCTCTTTCCCTGCGCTCGTTGACATAGCAAGTACAGTTCATCACGCCTGATGACTGCCGCGACCACTTGCGTACGATCCGTCTGTATGCCTCGCTCATCCATGCGGTTTCACCCTAACCTCAAGGCAGCTTGCAGGGTCGCTTGACCATGGACATTAGCTTGTCGGACTGCGTTCGAATTTCCTGAGCGTGAGCGACTTGTCCGCTATCGCGCAACGAGAGAGATTCATTATATAGAGTGTTTGCTTCGTACTGCGAATTGGCACCGTACAGTTCGCGGTAGTTCTGGAGCGCCTCTTCGAAGTATTCAATCGATTTGTCGTAGTATTCAATGCCGTCTGCATTTTTTGGCTTGGACAAACCGACGAGATAGTACGCAACGCCCAAATTGTTCAGGTCGCGTGCGATGCGCTTGCGGGTGGTGGAATCTTCGTGGTGCAAATCGTAGAAATAGATCTGGTCGTAGTTGCGCTCAGACAAATCGACTCTGCCCTGGTCACGGTGGATGCCGGCAGCCATCAACATTACATCGGCATAGTTATTGTCGTAATTGGGCTTTTGATTTTTCTCGTAATGAGTCCAAAGCCCGGCGACGATTTTCTCTGCTTCATCCAGCTTGTTCTCTTGCCAATCGACATCAGCGAGCTGTTTTAGCGCAGCCAATCTACGATCGTCGTCAGGCGGCAGATTTTCTGTTGCTGCCACCGTCTCGCGGATCTTGCCGTGTTCACGAACAATCTTGGCGTTGAGGTCGTTTTGCGACCATTCGTTTTTAGATTTGATCCGCCATGGATAAATCGCAACAACTGCGAAGACAAAAAACAGCACCGCACAGATGATCTTTATCGCTAAACGAGAGTCTTTCACTTTTTCTGCGGTTGTGACTGCATCGGTATTTTCGAGTACAGCCCATTAATTTTGCCGTGATTTACGAACATCCAATCTTCGATCTCGCTAACACTACACAACACGCGCTGTCCATTCTTCATCTTTCTCACTTCCACCGGATCATTCTGCAGCGTGCCAACAATGTTGTCACCGTTGATTGTTTGGACGCTCACCCACATGTGTTCTGTCTTGCCGTCTTGAGTAAAAGGAGATTTTACAAAGAACTGTTCGTTAGCCTTGCGATGAGCGAAGGCATCCGTAAACTTTTTCCAGTCGCTCCGCGCATTCCTCGCCGCAATCTGCAGAGCCGCATCATCTTCATGTATCTCGCGAATGTTTGAACTATCTTCCCTTTTATTCTGCGCCTCAAGATAGCAAATCAAGCCGGTCATGGTCAGCACGACTCCACAGACAATTAGAACGAAAATCCAGACCTTGCCCATCACACCCGTCTCCGCAATGGTGTGATTTTAGCAGAAGCGGCTGTCGTCACGCTTGTTTGGACGTGCCACGACCGCGTAGTATTTCATGGCAATTCGCGACGCATAAGAGGCTTAGATACAATACCTCAATTCCTGTAATCCACCCGCCGGTTGGCAGACCTAACAGATGCGAATTGAATCGCAAGACGACCACCGGAACAAGCCACCAAAGCGCGTACCACAGCGGTTGTCCCAAAGCGGTGACAATACTCAGTTTGCTGCCGGTCTCTTCAGCCTTCCATGAGTCGAATTCTGCTGTAGCGCGAACAATAGCAAGGGGCATCCAGAGCATTCCGATAGCAGAAAAAATCTGAAAGAGTCCATTTATCGCAGGATCAGTCTCGCCGCAGACCCGGCCCCAGAGAATGCTTGCCAACGACAAACACATGACGAAAGACCAAATCGCTGAGATGACAAAATATTCTGTGCGCATAGTACCTTGCTAATGTGGTGGATCTTGGCGCGAAATCGGAACATCAAACTGCGGATTGAAGAAGTAGTCGGTGACCGAATGGCGATCTTCATGTTTCATGTTCGTTGGATACTTGAATCCCTGCTCAGCAAAGCGAGCTATCAATTCCTTGTTGCGCAGCATCTCTTCGTGTCTCTCTTCAGATTCCTGAGCGGTCTCGGAGTGCGTCCATATAAGCGCCAGCAACGTGAGTTCGTCCTGCGCAACGTAAATTGTCGTATCGTTGGGTTTAAGACACGACCCATTCAGCACCCAACACGCTGAGCCGTTAATTTGCTGGTCTTCTAGTTTTTCAAGCGACTGCATTGACTCGAGCTTTTTGCCAGGCGCCTCATGAATCAGCAAGCCTGGGACCTGGGCTACCGCTGCAGCGGAGCAGCCCGTTACTCCGCACATTGCCAAATGCAAATTGGTTTCGCGTTCAACCTTCCAGCGGTAGCGCACCAGGGTCTCACCCGCGAGAGACCAAAGCATAGAGAAATCCTCCGACTTGCCCCTGCGTGGTCCATAATCTTGCCATTCGAAGCAAAAATAGTCCGGTCGCTCAAATTGCGTTCGAAACTCAAGCCGCTCTCGCTTTCCTTTGACGTCATCGAACTCGACATAACCTGTGTCAGCATAGCTACGACAATTTTTGTAGCGCTCCGCTAAGGCTTGCAAGATTTCGATTGCATTCATCTGAAGACATTCTCACTCCCTCCTGCGATCCTACACCCCTGAAAGATAAATGCAATGCCGGCGAGTGGATTTGAAGTGATAAGCCGCCCTCAAAACGCCGCTTGCATGGAGCAATTTGGCAGCGACTTGGATAGTCTTGCCAGAACCTTCTCCATGTCAGGGCATTGCACGGTGATGTCTAAGAGGCGAAGCTCGGTTAAATCAGCTAACATCAGCAGATTGTGTTGGCTAGTAAACACTTGATTAGGTGCGCCACTTATTTGCAGCGCCCTGAGCGATTGTAATTTAGCTAATTGCAGGTAACCCTCATCGCTCAGCTGGCATGAAACAAGCGCAAGATATTCCAGTGGAGAATGTTGCAGCGCTGAAAGGGTTTCACCATGTATGCCCGAACCGCATAATTCAAGCGCACGAAGTCCTTTCAGGCGAGCCAATCGCGGAATGATCGAGTCATCTGAGACAAATATCGTGAGTGTCTCGAGCTTTGGCAGATTCGATACCAATTGCACCACCAACCCATCCGCTGGCATAGTCAAACGCAAGCAGCGAAGTTTCGGTAGCTTCTTCAGAAAATTCAACCTCTCTGCCGAGAGCGCGACCCGATCGGCGGATCCAGCTGGGTTACCGCAGTAGAGGGCAAAATCATCGACGTTGGAAAGCTTACAAAGATTTTCGAGCCAGGGTCCAGGTAGTTGTTCCAGGCAAACATCTAGACTGTGCAGGGATCTGCTTCTCCCGAGTTGCTGGACGTTATCAAATGACAGTCGCGGATTTATAAGTTCTATGCGCGCAAGCCTGTGAAGATTTTGCAACGGCGAAAGATCAAGATAGCTAAGGTCACCGTGGAGCGTTAGTACGCGCAATGACTGATTCGTTGCTAAAGCGTCGATGAGCTGCTGGGGACAGTATTTCTGATCTCCGGCATTCACGTCTACTTTGCATAAATTTGGCGTGGACGTAATCACCTCGTAATCAGGGAGCTCGACATCGTACAGCCAAACCTGCTCAACTGACTCCTTGTGGTAAAGGTGTTTTGCAACCTCGTCAATATGAGTATTGAGATCCTTGTCAAACTTAAAAAGTCTGATGAGCCGCGGAGAATCAAAATTGCCGTCGGTTCCTCGCTCAAACAGACCTGTTGAAGGCTCATAATCTCTGGCGTCATGCATTGGCATGATGCCTTCCAGCCCGTAGGAATGGATGCGCGGGTGCTCCGGTCCAAATTGCACATAACTTGAAATAAGTTGAGAGGCATACGAGTCATTAGAAGAGACAACGGTTAGCGCCGCCATCATCATAGCCGCAAATAGGAACTTGGCTCGCATTGGTGGTTCTGCCTCCTGTGCGATGAGCAGACCTGATCATAGCGCACCCCTGGCTTCCCGAACGAGTGCTTACCAGTAGGGACAATCCGCCGGTGAAATTGACACAAAAGAACGGAGGAACGCAGTAATACGATCTAACCAGCAACCACCGGGCAGCTGCGTACAGCCGCTAGGTCTGTCCGTCGGTCCACGTCACTCGCTATGCGATAATGGATTCTAGTGTCTTCTGGTGCAATTGATTTGAATAATATTTTGATTTGCTGCTGGCCGTGTCTTCAGGATGAAATAAGGAAATGGCGCGAAAAATAGTTAAGAGCAAAACCTCGAAAATCCGTGTAGTCGATCCAAAAAATCATCCCGAAATCGACTTTGAAGCAATCGAGTCCTTGGATGACGACTTCGTGTTTGATCGTAATGCCAAACCTGTACCAGCGGATAAAGCAGCAGAGCTAGATCAAATGATTGACGACGCATTGGGCAGCGTCACGATTCGCCTTCAAGGACATTTAATCCAATCATTTAAGCAGTTTGCAACAGAAGAGGGCATTGGCTATCAGCCCCTGATTCGTCAGGTCCTCACGAAATACGCGAGCGAACGAAAACGAAAAATCAAGAAATAAATACCGGCGAGTGGATTCGAACCACCAGAACACTGCTTTTAAGGCAGCGATGTCTACCAGTTGCAATCACGCCGGCTAATTTTTGGTGCCGATGGGTGGACTCGAACCACCAGAAACGCCGCTTTTGAGGAGGCGATGTCTGCCAATTGCATCACACCGGCAATGGTGCCTGCGAGTGGATTCGAACCACCAGGACGCTGCCTCTCGAGCAGCGATGTCTGCCAGTTGCATCACGCAGGCATATGGTGCCGACGAGTGGATTCGAACCACCAGGACGCTGTTTCTAAGACAGCGATGTCTGCCAGTTGCATCACATCGGCAATTTGATATGTATGTTCTGCGGGTTACTTACCCGGAGTTCTTTTCAATAGAATGTCGATGAATAGTGCATCCTCCGCAAAGCATGCCAAACATTCAGCCTTTCGGCTTCGTCGGAGTACGAATGCGGAGACAAAATTTTATGAATCAATCCGTCAATGCACGACGACGAAACCTACTGCCTAGCCCAAATATAGGCTCGGGCGCAGTCGGAGGCTAAGTCGTAATGACATACGTGTGTTCATAATAGTTTCATTATACATCGCTAACGATCAAACGCAAGACTCATTGCAGTGCTGGTCTAGCTAGTCCATCTGCTCTAACCGCACAAGATTTCGAAAAAAGACGAGTTTACGACGATTCAAATACAGCTGAATCTGCGCCCGCTTAGCGCATAACCAAGCGCCCTAGCTCAATGTTTGTGGTACAGTTTTAACAGCCCTTGGAGGTCGGAATGGACTTGTCTTTGGACCCTGAAATTCAGAAACTCATAGACGAGCGGATAAAATCCGGACGATATGCCACGCCAGAGGATGTTGTCGCTGCTGCTTTGCTCACGCTCGACCAACAGGATTGGCTCGGGGATTTTGCACCTGGCGAAATTGATCTTCTTCTATCCGACGGCGAACAGAGCATTGCAAACGACGGCACCCTAGACGGCGACGAAGCGTTCAAAGCGCGCCGCGCGCGCCGCGCTAGCAAGCACAACAAATGACCTATCGCATATCTCGGCACGCAAACGCCGACCTCGAAGCCATCTGCGACCGGATCGCGCTGGACAATCCCGTGGCCGCGGATAATCTAGACTTACGCCATTCAGCCATCGCGATGCTCTCTCAATTTCCGGGCATGGGACATTCGCGACAAGACGTCGCTGATAGTCGTTATCTATTTTGGACCATCGGAACGTACGTCATAGCTTATAGGATGGACGGTCATCAATTACTGGTCGTGCGGGTATTGCACGGAAGACGTGATATCGCAAGGTTGTTCAAGCGTACTTAAAGGTGCAAATTACTCGGAAGAAGCCATTCGTGTCAAAGAATTGGGAGCGAAAACATTACAGCCCAGGCGGCGGAGACGCCCTTTTGTACTACGCAGTTTTTGGTCAGTTTGAACATCCGATTGGGTATTCCCATTCGGAATATCGGAGCGATGGGGTTCCGAGTGAACTAAATGTGCATTCGTTTGATCGCGACAAATCGCCGGACCAATTTACTCTATTCGAGCAAAACGTATTCGGCGACCAGCTGAAGCAAGATAAGGAGATGTTCGCACAGGTCTCGTCAGCACCGCAGCTGTTACTCGTGACCGGAACCTTTACAGACCCGGCTGACTTGAACTATCTTCGTGACACGGTCGGGCTTTTGACCGCTCTCTTCGACCAAGGGGCGGTCGCGCTCTGCGATCTTCAAACATGCACATGGTGGAACCGATCGGAATGGAGAGAAAGATATTTTGATCCCGATGGCTCTGTCCCGCGCCACCATGCAATAATTTTGATTGAAGAAACGGGCGACACGCTCTGGCTGCACACACGCGGTATGCGGAAATTTGGTCGACCGGATGTCAGCGTCCCTCGAGTTCCGAGAGAGAACTCAGGTCCCTATGTTGACCTGTGCAACCGATTCATCGAGCATCTCGCATTCGGATTGTTGGTTCCGGAGGGGCAACCAATAGGTATGAGCGAGTTGCCGGACGGTCTGACGGTTCACCACGCCGGAAGCTTGGACGACCCCGAATTCAACAACGTGCATTTAGAGATAGCGTAAGCCATGTGTGAGCAACAAATGGCTTACGCAAAAACGAAGAACATCGAAGCAGCTCTGCTGACAGCAATTCTGTTAGTCGGCGCTTTGAGCCTCGCAAGCGAGGTGCCAGGGGTGTGGTTTTGTGACCTGCTGTCTCAGCTTAGATTCGTCATGCTTGCGCTCAGCATAATAGGTCTGCTCGCGTGCGTGCTCACGAGATATTGGTACGCAGCGCTTTTGAGTGCGCTAATCGTCATTGGCAATATGGCTCCACTCATATTCAAGTTACTCCCGATGCAATGTGATGGGAGTTCGCTGACCACGTCCCTCTCGGTGCTCGAGTACAACACTGAATTTCAAAACAACGATGACTATGCATCATTCCTCAATCTGATCAGCAAAGACTCACCAGACATCATCGCGCTTGTCGAGGTCGATAAAAAATGGATCGACGCGTTGAGTCCAGTCTACGAAAAATATCCGTACAGGCTATTCGACTCAGCCGGCGCCGGGATGGCACTTTTTAGCCGTTTTCAGATATCAAAATCAGAAGTTCGCTATTTTGGTAAAAGCCATCACCCGCGGATTGAGGCTCACCTCCTAGTTAATGGGACTGAACTAAGTCTGATGGAAGTCCATCCACCCACCCCAAGCTCCGACCAAAGGTTCCACGAACGGAACGATGAGATGGTGCAGATGGCGCAAGAGATGCAAGAACTGCCTTCACCAAAGATCTTGATTGGTGATTTGAATTGCGGGCCATGGTCCAACAGTTTCGAACAACTTTGGAAAGTTTCCAAATTGCGCGATTCGTCATATGGTTTTGGCACGCTTCCCACGTGGCCGGCGCGAGCTGGAAGAATAATTCCAGGAGTTCCGATCCCGCCTCTGATTCCCATTGATCACATTCTGGTGAGCCACGATATTTGCGTGGACAAGCGCGCGGTCGGTCCAGCCATAAACTCTGATCATTTACCGGTTTTCGTTCAGCTGTCGCTGCATAAATAGCAGCTTCGCGGTCAGTCCGTGGATCAGCAGACGGAATAGAAAAGTAGTTGATGTATGGCTTTATTGCACTTTAAGGATGTGATTTTCAATCAGATATTTGTCACTTTTTAGACACGCTCTTGACTGGATTCATACAATTGCGTTCATATACCTAGTGAGACATTGTATTAATTCGACCAATTAATTGTACTAATTAGTGCCAGAATTGCGTTATTGACCTTGTAACCTATGCAAAGTACAATGGCAAACCGGCGAAAAAGCCCCGATAATTCACCAAATATAGCCAAATCTTTGTATAATAAAGTACAAAGGGCTAGGCATGTGAAATATCGTCTAAGTGTCAGTGATCTCCTCCGAGAATTGGAGGATTGGGATAAACACCTCAAACGAAAAGTACTCGTTGTCGCATGTGGAGGCACGGCGCTGACCTTGAAAGGTTACAAGGAGAGTACGAAGGATGTTGATTTTATGGTGCCTATCGAAAATCAGTATGCGCACCTCACAAAGACATTGAACTCGTTGCGATACGAATTTCTTGGAAATGCAGATTGGAAACATCCAAACGGTCGGTATATCTTTCAGCTTTGGGGCGGTCAGACTTTGTTTTATACGAGTTTACTCGAACCTGTTAGCGAGTCACACATGCACTCCGTACATGTGTCCATGAAGAGATTAACGCTTGCAATGCTGAATTCACACGATTTGATTATCTCCAAGATGTTTAGAGGGGATTTGGTAGATGAAGAAGATTCGGCTCTCTTAATCAAAAGTGAGTCTATAGATCTCGTCGCCTTGGTAGAGCGATACATTGAGACAGCAGCATTTCAAATAAATCCCGAAAAATGCAAATTGAATCTCAAGTATTTACTCACGCGCCTGGATGACACCGGGATTGAAACTTCTGCGCTTTGGTCGAGGTATAAAGAATGGATTCCCTGAAGCACGAACTTCTGTTGAGACAATTGGCGGACTTTGGGTATCCATTGATTTCAACTACTGAAAGCGATGGAAAAACTGTTTTACTGCAGATGGCAGCCTCCGACGAAAGCAGGATCGTGGAGGGATTTCCCATCGTTTTAGTAAATCTGCTTCGTCGAAAGCAAATTTCACTGGCTGATATTGAGTCCATCTACAAAACAATCATCACTTTGACGGTCAAGAAGAAATTTCTTTGGTTGTGTGGTATCACGTGTGAATTGCTCCGATACATACCCGAAGAGCCGGAAATCAGAAAGCTACTCGCACGTTTTGTTGGCAGTCACGATAGCAGTTTAATTACGCGCATCCATGCAAATTTTGTTGATGGTGCCCAAATCAACCTTGGCGGGATGAGGGTTGACTCAACAAGAATTGAGACAACATTCCGGAATTACGTAGTATCGTCTCTATCGCAACAAAAAAGATCTGTTGAGGAATCGCTTCACGAAAAACGACTCAGAGCGCTCAATGAATCATTGTCCACGCTTTTTTCAGATAGGCAACGCGAGATAGTATTGAAGTTATTGAATGATCAGAAGCTAGACAAAACAGAGCGCGAATACTATTCCAGGGTGATCAAGAAGCGACTACGAGCAATAGCAAACGATGATTTGCAGAGTATCGCCCAGTCACTGCTGAAATAGACATTTTTAGTGAGTGAGCGGGTCGCGTTACGCACCCTTTTCGGTCTTGGCGCGTAGTTCTGTAGTTGCTGCCACGAACCCGTCAAGCCGACCGAGCAAACCGAGCGTCTTTAAATTCCGCCATCACTTCGAGCCCGTTCGGCAAAAAAAACGCTAAGAGGAACTCTATGGTCGACAAACATTACATCACCACGACTCTGTATTGCAAAAGAAAAACCTACTTCGCATACGATTCCAAATACCCGCAGTTGACACAGCGGAAGCAGTAGATTTTCTTTTGCGACGGTCTTTTTGCCCAAGGAGCCAACCCCATCGCCTGGTTTGACCAGACTGCCTGGTCAAATCCGTTTGCACCGGTCTCGAAGTAGTCGTCGATCATTCCATATTCCATGTCACCCGAGCACTTAGGGCATTTAAGCTGCATGGCTTTGAAACTAGCGTCGATCGCTTTGTTTTCGGCCGATTCCGCATCACCAGGACTAGCGCTCATAGTGATCCCACAGATGCAACAAGCGACCAGAAGAGTTGTCGTGGCAACCAATAGCGAAAACCGTCCTACGCTCATCATCGCTGCTTCTCCTTATGCGGCAACATAACAGTCGCCGAATGTGCAGGGTTGCCGGGACGCCCAACGTCTTTTGAAAAAGAAAGCCGTCTTCAGGGAGGGTTGGCTAGTCTATATCCTGCGGATCCGAGTTGCAACAGGGAAATTCCCACTGACGTTTGCTAACATTTTCACTCAATTACAAACCTGTCACTAGCGGAGCAACCGTTTACCATTTGATCAAAGGGGCAACGCGCAAGAGAAGCAGGAACAACAAATGATCCCGCCACTTCTGCACGCATCGTATAGTCGTACGAGTATTTTTGTGCAGGAAGGTTTGTACCAAAAACGTCGACTCTGTTTTCGTTTGCCTGCGTCTTCTGGACCCAGTGCCGGGTGAAGTCCCAATCCGCAGAGTTATTGTTATACATCACGCCCACAATGTAGTCTGAATCGCCTAGACTTGTTTGCCCGGTCGAACATCCAGAGGGAAACCAATCACTAAGCATCACATTTCCTGCGAATTTAGAAGGAACAAAGTTGATCACACACCGCACGATAGATCCTCTCTTCGCGTGCCAAATGCCACGCTCGTCTAGCCACACTTTTGATTGAGGAGTCGCTGCCTCGTATCGACGCCTGACCGCAAATCCAGCATTAATTAAACTTTCCGGGAAACTCCGTTTGGACAGACGCACAGTCGGAACACCGATACGGAGGGGCAAATTTGTTGCCGTAATATATCTCGATATGGCGACAGCTACCGCAGCAATGTCAGAATCTGCAAGTTCTTTTCGGTCATTTAGCGTGCAACCAATATCATTCAATATATCTGCGATTCTCTTATTGTGGGCATCACATTCGGTTAACGCTTCCAACAACGATGCCTGCTGCTTCAAATGAGAATCGTGACAGTAATAGATCTCGCCTTCAGTGCAATTCTGAGATTCCTCTGCCCGCGTTTGTACTTCACTCGCAAGCTTCATTGCGAGCTCTGTCTGGCCTCCATCGAACTTGGTCGCCAAGTAAGCGAGGCAGATTGCCTCAAGCGGAGCTTTTTCAATTGCTGCTTGATCGCGAAACTCGTCGAACATATCTTGCGCAAGATACCCGTAGCGAGGCGGGTTTGTCATTTCCTTCACGTCGGGCAGTTGAGTGAGAACATACAAATTGTAAGCATGTGCCAACGTAGATTCATCTTTCTGTGGTTTGGACCAGAACTGAGAATACAGGACATCTCTATATCGATAAAAATCAAGAATCGACCTGAGCTGAAGCAATCGCGAACCAGCAAGTTGAGTTTTGGAAAGAGCCAAAAGTACATGTGATACCGTGAATGGTGATTCACAAACAGAGCTACCACGCTGTCCAAAAAGCCATGAAGGATTTCCTGGGCATAAGTCATATTTTTCGAAGAATTGCTGATCAGCGAGAAGAGCATTCTGGAGTTTAGTAAGCTTACTTGAAACTATCAAAGGTTTGAGGGCCGTAAGAGCAATGAGCCGGGAAGCCCGATCTTCCTGTGTCACAGAGTCTGAACAGCACATTTCCGCGGCATACTCAGCGAGAATGTTCAGCACATCGGCTGCGCTAAACTTCTTACGATTCTTCACTACTGGATTGGGAAGAATCATTTGGTCAATGCGGTCTGCACCGGAAAATACAGCTTTCCCGTTACAAGTCACTGCATCATTCGAACCCAGAATCTCACCATGTGCAAAAGAAAGACAAACCACTTCGTCCGGTCTCATCAGCAAGGTCCGTAGAAGCCGACGTGCGCCTGACGCTTGCTTCAATTCGACTTCAATGTCTCGATGCTCGAAGACTCATTTCTGACTTTCACTGTTGCATCAAATTGGTCATGCTCATAAGTGAAGGATGGTTTAGAACATTCGAACGATAATATCGGTCCGGCGGAAGACCTTTCAATTCCCGTACTTACCGGACCTACTAAGTCAGCGGGCTCCGCAGTCGGGGAAGAGATGATAGTTTCACTAAGCCGGCCTTGAGTGTCCTTAACCTGCGCGACAATCTCCCTGGATTGGTAATCGAAAGGATCCAGAGCTGCAAACCGCGGGCCGTTTTCTGAAACTTCAGTATGCGACTGCAACACCTTGGTTTCGGAAGTATCAAAAGTTGAATGCGTCTTCTCCCGAACCATAAACTGCACGCGAGAACCCTTTACTGGTTCTCCTTTGAGATTGGTGACAACGAAATCTATGCCATCGATCTCGTTTCCGCTTCCAACTCCTGGGTGAGGTTTCAATCCGACAGTCAATGCAGATGGTTGCAAGAGAACGTAGTCGTCTGAGGCAAAGTCTTCGTTACGTTTAGTTCGATAGTCGCATTGGACTTTCAGCTTCAAGCAGGAATGGCAATTCTTTTGCTGAGCGCTAAATCTTATCCAGCTTTGTCCATCGTCTCCTGAACTGGCTTTGAGCGTGCCAAAAAATCCGCTAAACCTTCGTCCATCACGGTCTTGGTCCGGCGGATTCGCAGCTCCAAAACTAAAACCTGGCCACCCACCAGGCATAAAACGCACGGGCGCTGCATACCAGCACCAGACAAGCGGGACAAGTTCTCGCGGACTGCCTTTATCAACAAGCGCACCACAGGCGGTGGTTTCCTCTCCGGGCAGGAGTTCGTGTTTACGAACGGTGCAAACCATTCGAGGTTGGGTGCCTTTCTGCCGCCGCACGTCCCTTACAAAGAAATTTGAATAATCCTTACTAGAAGAATCGTCATCCGCTGAGAAGAGAGCGTTGATATAGCGCGGTTCGTCAATGCTCCCCACAGGCTGTGAGGTTTTCTTCGTGGAACTCGACGTCTTAACAATGACGACCTGATCGGATCCTAGCGTGCAATCGTAGCCTGGAATATTTTTGGAAAACACAACAGTGTAGGTAGTATCAGGCTGCGTGTCGCCTGAAATGATGATCTTGTTGGGAGCCCAGTTTAATGACATATGGGCGATCTCCGGGGTTACATGAATCATCTCGGTATCAAGTTGATCGACTTTGATTGGACCGTCGGGGCCGGTTTTCTTCCAGCTCGAGTCTCGCTCGAACAGAAACACTAGAGGACGATCTGGAGGGAAATCTGAGATAACTGGCACAGCTTGAGCTGTATCAAAGGGCTGCCAGAGGTGCAGACCTGGATTTTCCGTAAAGAAGTCGAGGTGCCTTGTATTGGTAGTACGAAGCGGTCCTTCGGGTGACTCGATACCTGCATCGACATCGACGCTTCCTCTCTGCTTTTCTGGGAGAGGTTCCATTGGAACAAAGGTGTAAAATCCCGGGGATGCGCCTCCCAAAAACTCTGTGCACTCAGCCGACGTGGCTGGACGACATGCATAAGTCTTTGCGCCAACCCTCAAGTGCGAATGAGCTAAAATGGAACGCGGACTGACTGGCTGGTTGAAGTAAAGCGAAAAAGCTTGCCCGGATGCGTAGCAATTCTGACCAGAAATCTCTGGTCTATCCGTTGCGAAGTTCCAGTCCACCCCGTGTGCAATTTTGCAGCCATTTATAGCACTGGCATCGGCTGAAACAGATCCGCGAAAAAATGTGGCGTAAGGCAGTCGTCCACCTGCGGGTTCAAAAACAAGCGACTTCTCATCGAGCCAGTGCCAGCGTCCAGCCGGTTGTGGCTGGATCCTTACGGGGACTGACGCGACAGAAGACAACAGCGTTGTCCTATGAGACACCATCGGAAGCGAGAAGGTCACAGTTATCCGTCGAGCACAACCGCTTGGACCCTCAGGCGTATGAGAAGTCACGGTTAAGTGAGTCGGCTGAATAGGCGTTGACGGAACCGCCACCAATTCGATTTTCGGCTTCAAGGCGCTTGCTCTGGCAACGAACTTGGACAGGTCTACGTTCAGGTTGCGCACATGTTGAGATGCCTCGTCATTCGATATCACTTTCGCGGTCGCGGTAGCGTACGCTGGTCCAGCTATCGGACCAAAGGGTCTATGATGTTCTGAAAAGACTACTCGCTTCGACTGGTCCGGCGCATTAACTGGGAACGACTCATCTTCAGGGAGGTCAAGTCTGGGGACAGAAGCAGCGAAGCAAGAAACGTTGGCACAGGCCGACAAGTGGAACGCCAACAAAATACAGAAAAATGATCGCAACAAGAAAGCCGTCTCCACGGAGAGACGGCTAGTCTATGCCTTGCCTATCACGGCTGCAACAGGGGAATTCCCACTGAGCTGCCGGATTTAAGTTACATGGCGGCCATTTTGGTCTTGGGCTCGCGTTCCCACAGGCGCAACTTGCGGCATGCAGAGATGAAGGCGCTGGCATCGGCGGGGGCGCCGAGCTTGATCACTCCGGAATCCGCATCTGTCGCTACGCCGGCTTTGTTGAGCAGCGTGGCAGCGGCTTCGTTGTAGCCGATGAATTTCAGGTTTGCGAACGCATCGGAGACAAAGTCCTTAGCGGGCGCATCCGTCGAGAGCTTCGCGGCTCCTTCCGGTGATACCAGAATTGCGACTGCGTCAAACAGCACAGACGGTCCGCCGTTGATTTTGAAATCCGCCGGAATGTGACCGCCTGCATTGTCATCGACGCCGCCGATTTTCGGAGCGATTACCGCAACGTCAGCACCTTCCGCCATGGCTGCACCTTTAACGGCAGCGAACAATTTAGCATCGACACCGTCGGAGACGAGAATGCCGAGTTTTCTATCCTTGAACGATTTCGGGCCGTTCTTCAGAATGCTCAACTCTGGCGAAGGAGGAAGATCCTGGCGCGTGGGCTTAGCTTCAGGCGACGGCGCGGGCATCGTCTTGATGCCGAGTCCATCTGCAACTCGTTGCGCCAATCCTTTATCGATATTTTCGAGATTGGCGACCATGCGTTCGCGAATGGAGAGTTTCTCAACCTTCGAAAGTTCGAAGATCAGCGCGTCACTGATGTGGCCTTGTTCTACAGGTGTCTGGCTGATGTAAAACTGGCGCGCCTGACTATAGTGATCGGCAAACGATGCAGGACGTACGCGCAGCTTGTCCCCTTCTACAGGCACTTTGGCACTCTGAAATCCCACAGCCGGATTTTCGCGCGGACCGCCCCAGGAGTTGGGCTCATAGTTGACGCGTCCTTTCGGATTCATCATCGCCATGTGCCCATCTTGCTCGAAGTTAAAGACTGGACATTTCGGGGCGTTGATTGGAAGCTGAGTGAAGTTGGGCGATCCAAGCCGCTTCAGTTGTGTGTCCAAATAAGAGAAGTTGCGAAGCTGCAGCATCGGATCGTTCGTAAAGTCGATACCAGACACCACATTACTGGTACAAAAGGCTGCCTGTTCGGTCTCCTCGAAGAAGTTGTCTACTGTCTTATTGAGGACCATTTTGCCGATCGGCCGAGCCGGCAGCACTTCTTCCGGAATTAGTTTAGTGTCGTCGAGAACGTCGAAATCGAATTTCTTGGCGAAATCTTCATCGAAAGTTTGCACACAAAGTTCCCATTCCGGATAGTGACCTTCGTTGATTGCGTTCCACAAATCGCGTCGGTGGAAATCGGGATCGGCTCCGTTGATTTTGACGGCTTCATTCCAAAGAACTGATTGCAAGCCTTGTTTAGGTTTCCACAGGAATTTAACATAGGTCGTTTTTCCCTGCGCGTTGACAAACCGGAAGGTATGAACCCCAAATCCTTCCATAAACCGGAACGAACGTGGAATAGCGCGGTCAGACATGATCCACATGACCATGTTCATCGATTCCGGTGTCAACGATATGAAGTCCCAGAAATTGTCGTGCGCTGTTTGAGCCTGCGGGAAATCGGAGTTGGGTTCTGCTTTAGCTGCGTGAATCAGATCGGGAAATTTGATGCCATCCTGAATAAAAAACACTGGTATGTTATTGCCGACAAGGTCCCAGTTGCCTTGTTTGGTGTAGAACTTCACGGCAAAGCCGCGCACGTCGCGTGCAAGATCGGCAGATCCCTTGTTGCCGGCGACGGTCGAAAACCGCACAAACAAGGGAGTCTTTTCACCAGGTCGTTGAAACAGATCTGCCTTGGTGATGTCGGATAGCGATTTATAAGTTTCAAAATACCCATGTGCGCCATACCCGCGAGCATGCACGACGCGCTCAGGAATGCGTTCATGGTCGAAGTGAAAAATCTTGTCGCGGATGACAAAATCTTCCAACAAGGTCGGTCCGTGCTCGCCGCCTTTCAAAGAGTTTTGGTCGTCTGCCATTGGACAACCCAGCGAAGTGGTCATTGTCGGCAGTCCATTTCCTGCGGTCTGATGCAATTCGCCGCCAACGCCCGGAGCGACTGGAGCTTGTCCACTTACTTGCGTTCCCTTGTCGTTATAATCCAGTGCGTAGGCAGATCCGCACGACGGCATCAAACTGACGCTCAGCGTCTGGGCGACGAGCGCAGCGGCCATGCCTGTGTAAGCTAAACGAGCGAATTTTAAAACCATACTTGACCTTCCCTTGGATGCAAAGCGCACAAAACGTCCGGCGATTAATCGCTACGCCAAGACCGGAGCGATTATGTCATACAATAGTCGACAACTGGCTCAGCCGTATGAAAGCCGACGGCAGGTTTTGGTCTCGAATCTTGCTCGATTAGAAAAGCGGCAAAAGAGCCGGGTTCATGGGTGCAATCGCTGAGTCCCTGGCGATTTAAGCCAACTTGTGTCATAATATAAACATCCGATCTTTGTGGATTCCATCGGAATACCCTTACAGCGAACAGCTTTGGAACTGTAGCTCTGTCCTAAATCCCAATCCCAGGTATACGGATTAGGGGCGGCGCCGTCATGCACGCGTATAAACGCATCGCATCAGATATTCGGACTCACGCACCGAAAACTCACTCGAACATTGCGCCTCACGCGACTCTGCCACGATGGCGCCCAATGTGCTTCGCAGAGTTGGACGAGTCAAGGCAAGACGCTGGAGTGTTCGCATCTCGAAAGGTGCTGAAAGCGTCTGTGTTTCAATCACTATTGACGGTCGCAAGGACACATCTTGCAAAGGCAACTACATGACCCGCAACATCGTAATAGGCAACATTTCAATGGACACGACCGAAGAATCCATTCGCGAGCTTTTGAAAGAGCGCGTCGGCAAGGTGAGCACAGTTACGCTTCCCTGCGATGCAAAAACAAAGGCCAATCGCGGCTATGCGATTGTCGAGATGGCGGACGACGCTCAAGCCTATAGAGCAGCGACCGAGCTCGATGGTGTGTCTTTCGCAGGCAGAACGCTAGCAATCACCGTCGCTGACAGGATTCCCGAAAAGCGCAAATGGTATAAATTTGGCGCCAGATAACAGTTTGTGATTGCTTCTCTGAATTTTGAGCCGATCCTTAGACTTTGCACAATTACCGCATAACGACCGAGGTACAACATGACTATTTCTTTTGGACGCAAAGAACGATACCGGTTTGCTGCGGGAGGTCCGTTGAGCAATTGGATCCCGCCAATGATTCCGGCTGTCTACTCAATCAGCTATAAACAAGACCCGGTCAACAAACCGAAGGCACACACTGTATTGTTTTTCGGCGAAGCTTCTGATCTCTCGCAAGATTCATTGTCGATTTCAACTATCATGAACGAGATTCAAGACACTGACATTCGGCTTTCTGACCTCTTCGTTTTCATTCACGCCATGCCGAATACATCAAAATATGAGCGCTCCAAGGTCATGCAGAACTTGATTTGCGAGTATCTGCCAATCGGCAACGGTTATTGATGCGAGCAAACCTAACGGGCTCAGCGGCGTTCTAACTTCGAGAAAGCGGAAGCAGAGCTGCACAAGTTGTTGTTCGGTCAGACACCAATATACAACAGCACAGACTTGTCACTTTCGATGGACTGTTTGCACAGCTCCCGCAACTTTTGCAGGTGGTCTTCGAACGCCGGCAAGTTGTTCTCGTCAAAACTCTCCGCCAAAAACTGATTTTCCTTGATCAATCGCTTACTCAATTTGGGTACCTGCTCGTCGCTCATATTCGCCATAAGCTTCACGCATCGTTCAGGTACGAGATGCACCCAATGGCTTTCTGTTCCTCCATCGTAAAGGATCGGAGGAATGTCATCAGGTTCCAACACTTCTTTCAGCGGTGCTTCCTCGAGCATGCATTCAAGATCAATTGAAATTGCATCTAGACTGAGGAGCGACATGTCATGCCAAACAAACTTGTCTGACAAAAAATTCTCTCCGATTTCATAAGCATCGGATGTATCTGCGACTAGCACGTAGTTGATTGTTGACACGGTGAATACCCGCATGGAATAGATCTGCCCACCCGTATGTGGCAATTTACATTGTACGCCACTGACAGGCTCACTTCACTTTGATCAAGCCTCGTCTCTCGATCGCTAAATCCATTCGCAGAGTCAAGCCACTTACCAAGTGTCGCTACTGCGTGTTATGCGAAAGCTTATCAACGACATTCGGATTTTCGCATTGTGCTCCGGAGCAAGTTCCACCGACAAGGTTGAAGCGATTCACAGCAAGCCAGGCATAAACGCGCTCACCGAGTATGGTGGCGCCCGGTAAATACATAAATGGCGCCAACGGCCAGAGCAACGGCAATCGCCAAGCCATCCAACGCAATGCACGAAAACCGCCCAGCCATTCGATACCGACATTTACCAGCATCTCACGCTGCGCGCGTTCTCGATCAACCCCGACCAAGGCGGAGTCGTCTCGTTCATCTCTGAAATCACACAGTCGCAACCGATCGCATACATCGAGGCGATGAATGAGACCAGCGCTTCTGACGCAGAAAATGCAGCTGCCATCAAAAGCGACTCTGACAGGACGACCGAATCGCCGGCGAACGCGCTGTTTTACCTTATCCATGCAGCGAGCTAAATCTTTAGGGTCGACAAACAAAATGTATGTTGAGATGAACAATCCCTCGAAGACTGGAATTTCCATCGTAAAAGCAATGGTGAGATGCATCAATATGCCGAGAAAGAGAACCCAATAACGTAGCTCCTTCACCCAAATAAGGGTCCACATAGCGCCTTCAATCGCGATTGTCGACCAGGCGACGAGTTTGCAGCCCAGTCTGGAGTCGTAAATGAATGGCAGTGTAAATCGATGAAAATCGCGGAAGCGCGAGACATAATACATGACCGAACCATCAAGCCACTGCCGTCCCACAATCTTGCTAAAAAATGCATGGCAGTATGCCACCGCCAGTTGAACCTGCAAAACTCTTACGGTCCAACCAGATATCGGCTGGGTTTCAAAACCCACCACTCGCCAATCATCTTTGCGATGGCGAATCAAATTATCAAGCGAAATCGCGGCGCCTGCTTCGGAAAGCGCCAATAACAGCGCCACCAAAATTTCATAACGATCGCCTGCATTGTAATTCGATTGAAAATGCGTCTGCAGCGTTATCAAACCCAAGAACAGCCAGAAAGCACTAAAGCGCGTGCACAAGCCGAAAAGCAACATCACCGTTGCGCCGGCGATGCTACAGAAATACGACCAATGCCAAAAATCCGTATTGGGCAAGAGCAGCAACAAGTCCAATTTAGGGCGCATATCCCAGTTCGAATTTGCTATCGCATCAACAGGGAGCAGATTTTCAGCGCCGTAATACAAAGAGAAATCGCAGGCAAAATGCAGCAGCGTCTCCAAAACCATAACGGAGAATAAAATGCGAAATAACGCCAACGGCACAGGAGAGCGGGGCTCGAACCAAAACTTGCACCAGGCATCGCGAACCAGCCGGAGATTCATTTGAGATCCTCCGGGCGAACTTTATATGAGCTTAGCGTGTAGTGATTGAACTCTTGCGGCAAATCTTCGATGCGGGACGGCTTCTCGAAGCTGGGGATTTTTGCCCAATTAGCGCCAAGCGTAATGTGCTCAGGTTGATTGTGGGGAAAAAGATTGGCGCGCGCCGTGTAGCGACATACCGAAGGATAGAGGTGCTCCATCATCGTTTTGTCGAGAAGCTGGTCCAGCCACAGCTCTCGCATCTTGCCGTGCAGCCAGTGGTGAAAGGGATCTTGCCTGTCCTGGCGATACCACTCGTACAGTTTTACACTGCCGTCCTCGAACGTGATCACCGACTGCCCGTGCTCATTAAAATCCCTGACAGACGGACTGAACATGCTCCAGTGTTGATTGAATTTGATCAGATCTGTCAGGGGAAACGACAGGTCCTCGAGAGTGTCATGCAGTTGTCCCGGCGGCGCAATGTGAATCGCAGTGAGGGCAAACCAACAGACGATGAAAACATTGGTGCAGGCAAAACTGATCGGGCTCATCCCGTAGAGTCGCCAGCCATCGGACGACGCTTTCGGCTGCGCGCCGACGATTTCATCTGGAACATCTGGTGACATCTAATGTACTCGTGCTCCGCCGTACAACGCCGCTCTTTGCGATACCTGCAATCAGCCGAACGGTCGCTGGGGGCAGTATATTGGACGTCGACCCGGCGAGCAAATGATAATATGTCTGTGAGAAAGGAGAGACACTATGACAGCCTTCAAGTCGTTTACTCACGGACTAATCGCGTTCGGCATCCTGGTATCCTCGTCAATGATCAATCAGGCGCTTGCCGATCAAGGACCGCAGCCGCCACTCGGCAACGTGTCGGACGAGGACGATCCGGGCTTGGCTCAGATTCAGCAGCGTCTCAAGGACGAACAATCAAGATTGAGCGCAGCCAATCAGACTTATGAATATAAGAAAGGCACAACAGGAAGTTCGACGTCGACAGCAACCAGCACAGTCAGCAGTTCTGTCAGCGGTTCTGTCAGCGAAATCGACGAACTCAACGCCAATCCTCAACTCAAGGCAGCCCTCGCAGGTGTGCGCGCCCAATTGATCAGGGGCGATTGGACCGCCGCCGTCGCCACCCTGGAGGGGCTCATTCGCCGCAATCCAAGTGGAATCACGGCGCGCAGATTCTATGCGTACGCTCTATATAGAATGGGCAACCCAGAAAGCGCAATTCGACAGATTCTTGCTTATACGAAGGTAGTTCCTGCAACCGCAGTGGACGATTACGTCCTGGGCACCGCTTACAAAGCCATGGGTGATACTGAGGGCGCTCGTGATGCATTCAGAGATGCAATTGCCAAAGACCCTTGCATGGACAGCGCCCGCACTGAGCTAGTCAAGACTTTGGTATCGCTCTATGCCTACGATTCTGCCATGACTGTGATAACCGATGCATACAAGATTGACATCGATAAACACAGAGGAACGGCAGAAGACGACTATTGGTACAAACTTGCTGTGCGAGTTGAGGCGGCGAAGAAGAGCAACAGCGTGACATTGCCGTATATGCCAAATATCCAACCGCCGGTCCCGTAGTTCACTGCGGCTTAAGAGCGCCGCGCTCCTCACCGGGAGAGCATGCTGGGGTGCGGGCTTGTCGGCGCGATAAAGCGAACAGTCGCGTGACGAAAGATTCGACGACATCCGGTTTCATATACAGCACATAAGCCATCGGACAGATCATAAACTGCGGCAGATCCATAAATAGCCAGACGGAGCAGTGAAACAGCAGCCCGGCGGCGAAGTATAGGTTTTGCACGCTGGGAATGCGGAGTGCAAAAATCCGATCGGCAACACTCAACCTCAATGTCAGATCGCCAATGAAAAAACCGATTCCACAAGTCAGCTCCCAGAAAATTAGAAGGCAAGAAGAAAGAGCAAAGAACGAATATGGCAGATGCAGTTGAGAGAGCCAGAAGCCGGCCGGTGTTGCCCAAAGCGAAGTAATGACATTATGGAGCACATCTCCGCGAGGCCACTCTGAAGATCCTGCTTTGCACACTCCGGTCATGAAGTAAAAAGCGGAGAGATGCAACAGCATCAAGCGCATCGGCCAAGCGATAACCACAGGTTGATCGATCTGTCCACGCGCAGCCCGGGCGCGTGCATCCATGGACCACACGCGCCCACAATCTGAGCAGGCAATCAGCAGTAAAAAGATCAGTATCAGCCTCTCATAGCTGCACGCCTTGACCATCATATTCAAAAGGAAATGATAGAGAAACCCGACAAACAGCAGCGGCGCCATTATTCGAGTTCGATAGCCGACCGTAAAAGCGAATGCGCTTGCAAGCGTGACTAGATAAATCGAATACGCCACCGCCGGAGATGGCGCGATATCGCCGACAAACATCGGCGTCATCACACCTTGATTGGAGTACATCATCGTTACGAACGGCAATCCGGCCAGCAGCATCACAGACAGATAACTTCCGAGCAAAATGCGAAACGCGCACAGCGGATAAGCAGATATTGAGCCAAACCAAAAGCGGTTAAACGCGTTGAACATTTGCGTCAAGGCGGCCATCACTTCACCACCGCATCTCTGTATACAAGTATGTTTTGCTTCTTGCTGAAGAGTTGGTAGTACGATTCGTCGCCGCGTGGCCACGCATCCATATAAATGGCGATGCGTTCAACCGGAGTGTCAGGATGGTCGGTGTTCCAACGTTTTTTGAACTTCTCTGACAGCGCCTCATACGCACTTCGTTCCGCATCGTTCGGCAAAATCCCTAACTGGGCGCCCAGCGTTTTATGCCAATCGAATGTGAGACGCTCCCAGCGCTCGCCGCGCGAGGCGCATGGGAAATAATCCTCCCACCCTCTCAAAGTAATCCAGCGCCCATCTGCAGAGGTTCCTTTCAATTGCGCCCTGATCTGCATCTCCAGATTGAAAGTTGCGGCGGCATTGAATACGCCACCACCATTGAATAAGAGGAAAATTGGCTCCGGCAGTGAGACGTTCAACGCCACAGGCATGAAAGGCACCGCCACATGCAGGTAAACCGGAGCATGCTTGTTGGCTTCGACACAAACGAGTGTGTTAGAGAGATTCAAAAAGCATGCAGCGGCAACGACAAAGAGTTCAGCGTACAAGAATGCTGCGATAAATATGCTGATGGCAATGCGCGGCAAAAGTTTCACTGCCGTCTCCAGCGCTCTTAGACAGCGCGCACCGGAACGCTGTGCAATCCCAGATAGTACGGACTGATTCGCGCTACGGTCTCTTCAAAAGGCGTCGCCTTGAAGGCAAGTTCTTCTTCCGCTTTTTTGCTGCTGAAAAATATCTTGTGCTGACTCAACCAGGCAACTTGCTTGGTTACCGGCGGATTGATGCCGAACATCGGCAATGCAGACTCTGCCAACTGCCCCGCGCTCACCAACAACGGCCCCGGCACGACGAATAACGGCGGGCGCGTGCCCATCAACTTGGAAAAGATCGCGGCCGCTTCTTTGAAGGTCAAATTGGCACTGACCAATGCATATCGCTCACCAGCGCGTCCCATGGTGATGGCGTTGACATGAGCGTCGACCACATCGTTGATATCGGAGAACGTGACACCACCAGGCGGAACACCGATCAGATTGCCTTTAGACATGGCGGCAAAAATCGCGTGATGATGGGGATGCGTATCGCCTTCACCAAATACGATACCAGGGTTGAGCATGATTACCGGCAGCTGCTGCTCTCTAAAGAAGTGCATTATCTGCTGCTCCGCCTCGAATTTCGAGTCGCAGTAATTCAAGCCTTTTCCCAAAAGGTTATATTCGATCGATTCGTCCCCGATGGTTCCGGCCTTGGGAATTCCCATGGCAGCGACAGAGCTCGTGTGAATAATGCGCTCGACATTATGCTGCAACGCCGCTTCCATCACGTGTCGCGTGCCCAGTACGTTTACACCATATTGACGCTGGATGTCGCGTTTTTTGTAAGAGACGAGTCCAGCCAGGTGAAAAATGATGTTGCAGCCCTCGACCGCGGTCCTCACCTGCTCGGGGTTAGTGATGTCACCGCCATAGTGCTCGATTTTCAGATCGCAGAGTGCATGCGGCGGCATGCTTGAGCGCCCGAAGGTGCGCACGACATAACCTTTTTCGCACAAGCGACGAACGAGTTTTGAGCCGATAAAACCGCTCGCACCAGTGACCAGAATTTTCTGATTATCGCTGTCCGGCAAATTCAGCCCTTTGCTCCTGTGGCGATCGCACCGCGCTCGATATCCGCATAGGTTGCCAGGGCCGTTTTCAACGGGGTCGGCTCGATTCCGAGTACGGCGGTGAGAGCGTTGTCGGTGCACACATTATCCCGCAATGAGAGCTTTACTTGATCGGCGCTGACAGAAGGAACCTCCTGATAAGCCTCGCAAAACATTGCGGACATGAACGCAAGCGGCGCCGGCACGCCGACTAACGGCTTGTTTTTGCCCGTCGCTTCCATAAGCAATTTAACGAACTTGCGCATCTCGAGCACTTCCGGGCCACCGATCTCCAGCTCTTTGCCGGTCGCTTCGCGTTGCCATTTGCCCGGGAAAATACAGCGGCAGATCGCACTCACCACATCCTGGACGAAGACCGGCTGTATCTTGTTATGCCCACCACCAATGACCGGCACTATCGCTTTTTTCGCCAAAATTTCGCGATACCGTTTGACCAGCTTGCTGTCGCGCGTGCCGACTGTGCATCCTACCAAGAGGGATGGTCGCAAGATTGTGTACGGCAGCGGTCCGGCGGCGATTATCTGCTCGGCTGCCCATTTGGTGCGTTGATAGATAGTGGCCGCATCGCTCGAAGTACCAAGTGTTGTCACCATGACAATTCGCCCGGTGTTGCCTTTTTGTGCGTGTTGCAAAAACCAGTGCGTCTGACCGGCATGCATCTCGACCAGTTTTTGCCCCTTCTTTGGCGCCACGCTGCCGATTAAGTGCACCGCGGCGACCGCGTTCTGGAAGGCACGCGCCAACACCGGCGACGCTTCGTCGTCTTGATTGAAGTTGCCGATGTAGACTTCCGCTCCCATCTTGCGCAACTGCTCGGCATCGGAGCGCTTCGCACCAGGGTGCACCACGCACGCGACAGAAAACCCTTCGCTCAAAAGTTTGTATGTGAGATGCGTACCGAGATAGCCTGTGGCTCCGTCGACAACAATCTGCCCGCCTTTATCCGCATCGCCGCCGCCCATATCAGGCACCTCGATCGGCATGGAGACGGCGCCAAAAATGTTTGATCAGAGTCACTTCGCCGACTTCATTGCCCTGGGCGCGATGTCCCAGGTATTGCAGCAAGTAGCCCACGAAGATGAGCGCGACGCCAGGCAAAGGCTGGTTTGCAAAGAGGAGAAAGATACCGAAGAAAGCGGCGGGAACGCCAATAATGTGCAAAACCGCATTGACTGGGTGAGCATGCCTCTGGCAGTAGTCAATGATAAATGACCGCACCGAGTTCAAGCTTACCTCCGACCGGAGCCACTCAGTTTTTGGTTGCGCTGAGCGTCGTTATTGTCTGTCTCTACCTTGGTCGTCCGGAAGAATTCTAGCGTAACCTTCATGCCTTCGCTGAAAGGAATTCGTCTGGTGTAGCCGAGATCTCTTTCAGCTTTGGCGATGCTAAAACCCTGGTTGACGGCAGCCAGGCGATAAGCACCGCGCGAAAAGCGCGAAAGTTTTTTCTGGCTGGCGGGCGAGAGCATGGGAGCAATGCGAGAGACGACTTCGCAGGCGATAAACGCGACAGGGCGTGGCACAGATTTTGTCACGCGCGGCAGGCTCAGACCATCTGCAATTGTGTCGAACAGCTGCTTCTTCGTGATTTGCTGACCGTCAGTGAGATTGTAGACCTGGTTGTAGGCCAGTGAATTGAAAATCGCGCCTTCGGCGGCAATGCACAGGTTTTCAACATAGATGACGTTGGTTTGGCGCTCACCGCCATCGATCAACATCGCTTTTCCGTTGGCGATGTTGGTGATCAATCTCGGCATCCACGCACGCTCGCGCGGACCATAGATAAAGCCAGGTCGCAATGACGTGACGCTTATATGAGAAGCCATCGCCATCACTGCTTTCTCCGCCTCGATCTTCGAATCGGCATACGCCTCGCCACAAGGACGCAAACGAGCAGACTCGTCGACATCGAATTGATCGAACTGTCCTGTAATGACGGAGAGACTGCTGATGAAAATAAACTGACGCACCCTGGCGACTCGAGCGGCTGCCACAGCGTTTTTTGTGCCGGTGACATTGGTGGCGAAAATCTCTTCTCGCGCTCCGTACGGGTTAACCGCACCGGCAGCGTGAATTACAACATCGACGCCGGTGAAGGCGTTGCGCAATGCAGCAGTATCGTTGAGCGCAGCCTGCACGAGAACGAGATCTGCTTTATCGCGCATCGCGTTGCAGTATTCGATCAAATGCTCAGCATTTTTCGGACCGCGAACCATTGCCACCACCGGATACCCGGCTTGTACGAAGTGTTGCACCATGTGCATACCGACGAGCCCATTGGCGCCTGTCACCGCGATCTTCGGTCTGAAGTCGCTTGGATTGCCTTCATTGGCGGCTGCGTCGTTGGGATTGCTGCTAGTCATTAATCAGTCCAAGGTATATTCGGTCGATATGCGACAACTCTTCGCCAGATCCCGTCGGGTTTCGCCTAACCCTCGAGAAGCGCCAGGCGATTGCTAAACGCCTGTGGCGAGCTCAACAGCGGAATCTTGACTTGTGCTTCGGGGGCGCCTTCGAGCACGCGCTGCTGCCTGAGCCTGAGATATGTGCCCGGTGGCAATATCTTTAGAACCGGCAAACCAAGCCGCTTCGTCGCTCGCTTATCAGCATACTCTGGATTTTGCATTTTCAATGAATGGTCGAACACTCTGATAAATTCGTTGCGCACCGAGTCCGGCAGGGTGCCGTTCAATTCAGCATAACAGACGTAATACGGGGGATATCCCAGCTCTACCTCGGCGGTGAAGTGGCTGATCTCGGTCAAGTTGAGTGGGCGCACTGTAGATGTGAGCGCGACGAGCACTTGCTCTTCAGTCAACTTTTCGCCCGTGATGGAGCTTACTCCCAGGCCTTTTCGCACAAACTGAATCACCGGCGTTTTGTGATGGAAGCCGACTACTTCGATCAAATCGTTGATGTCATACCGGTACAAACCAGCCATCGTGGTGAAGTAAATGTAATATCTCTTTCCCGCCAAGAGCTCGGCCGCACTGAGGAATGTCCGATTTTGCGAATCGATCTCATCTTCTGCCACGAACTCGAAGAAGTGGCTCGTGCTGGCAAGCACACCGCCGGCGCCTTCATCGGAAATCGGGATGCTGCCGCGACCTTCGCTGGCCATGTAGCCGAAATCGCGCACGGGAAGCTGGCCATAAGTTTCCGGCAGTCTCTCGAGATAGAACGACATCGGGCCGCCTTTCCAGCAGGAGAGCGTGCCTAGATTCGGCCACACCACCCGTGGTGTCAAGGTGGAGTGCGTCGCCAGCAATTTTTCCAGTTCGGCAGCGCGCACTTTATTAGGCACCCAATAAGGCTGAAACGCATGGGCCAGGTGGCTCGGAGGGGCGTATCGAGGGTTGACCGTGCCGTCGCGCACATCTCTCACCAGGTCGGCAGCGTGCTCTCTCAACTGGTCCGAAAGCAGAAGCAGACTGGAGGGGTTGCAACACAGTATGGACGTAACGTTCTGTTCGAGCGCCACGCGCAACATCAGATAGTACTTTTGATCGACGTCCTTTATCTTGCACAACTCATACGGCACGGCGAAGTGGCGACGAATGACCTTCGGCTGACGGCGATTGAGCAATCCGGAGACAGCGCCGTACGGCTTGCCTGAGGCAACATGCCCTTCCTCGTCATTGCTGGTGATGATGAGAAATCTTCCAGCCGCCGCATTGGGAAACGTCTTGATCAAGTGGTAGTTGTGCACCTGGAAGGCGTGCGTGTAATCCTTCAGATGACTCTCAGTGATAGGAATGTACTTCGGTTTGGCGGTGGTACCGCTCGTGGTGGCAAACATGAACGGCTCGTCAGTGGTCAGCTGCCGGGTTTCTCCGTTCATAGCTTTATCGATATAAGGCTGTAGATCCTCATATTTAGCAGGCGGAACATACTTACGATAGTCAGAAATGGAGCGAATGAGAGAGAACTTGTGTTTTTTACCGAAGGCAGTCTCTTCGTTGGCGCGGATGATCTCGAGCAGCTTTCTTTCCTGACAGTTGGCAGGGTCGCGCACGGCTTTTTCCCAGTGCCGAATGTGCGTCCCGGCTCGAAAGAGTTGTCCGATTGCTATGTCTGCGTTAGAAAAAAACATGCGTCCTCAGTTATTGTTTCTGGGTTAGTGTAGTACTGCTGCCCGAACCGACAGGTGCAGGCGCATCATTCGACTGGGATCTTGGGCGAGCTACAACGTTGGAAGACTGCGTCATTTGCGCGAGCCTGCCTTCACTGATGGTGACACCGAGACCGTAGCCGGGGAGCAGCTTGCCGATGCCGCCCGTGCCGACATTGAGATTCTCATTAGTGATGTCGTGTTTGAGCAGGAAGAAATTGTTGGAACCTTCGTAATTGTCGAACCGTTCTTGCGTAGATGCGAAAGATCGCCCGGCGCCGCTGAGAATGCCGCTTTCGCCGACTTGCGCTCCCATGTGGCGAGCAATGCCTGCTTTGCTGGCGATCTGTGCGATTTCGGCTGAGGCTAACAGACCACCGACTTTGCTGACGCGAATGTTGAATGCGCTGCAAATTCTCTCGTTCGCCAGCGATCTGGCTTGCTCTACGGAGCAGAGCGATTCGTCGGCAAGGACCTGTTCTGGTATATTGCGAGAGACTTTCGCCAGCCCTTCCAGGTCGTCTGCCGGCACAGGTTGTTCGTAAGATGCGACATGATACGGGCGATATTTGCCGGCGCAACGCAAAGCCTCATCGGCATTCCAGGCGCAGTTTGCATCAACGCGCAAAATTACTCGCGGTCCGAGGATTTTGCGTGCCAGAGCCACCCGTTCGAGATCAGCGTCGAAGTCACGCCCGACTTTGATCTTCACTGTGCGAAAGCCGAACAGCTTGTAGAACATCGCTACGGCGGTAAACGCTTTCTTTTTGCCGAACGGAATCACTGCACCGTATTGAATACCATCGCCATGGCAAGGATGAATCGTCGAGATCAACTCCGCCAACGGCAGGCGCTCGGCTTTAGCAGCAGCGTCAAGCAACGCTATTTCGAGAGCGCACCAGGATGCACCTTTCGACTGTTTGTCCAATTCCAAATCGAGAAACTGTTGCCAGATGTTTTCGCGCAAAGAGATAGCGTGATCGAAACTCTGGCCGGCGAAGCGGGGAAGATATTCGTTGCGAATGCGCTCAGCAGCACTGGCTGCATCTTCCCCCGTGACATAATCACGTGGAACACTCTCACCATATCCGGTGACAATCCCATGTTCGCCTTCGAGTCGTGCGATGACAACGATGTTATCAGAGTAGTTGCGGCTCGCCAGGCTGTGCTTGAAGGAAAAACGGAAGGGCAGGCGGATCACCTGAACATTGAGATCGAGAATTTTCATGCAGTCACCGCCAGTTGAGATATCCATGCGACGACTGACTCGGTGTACTGCTGAAATGAGAGCGACTCGAAATCGATACTATGCAGCGCATCGGGAAACATCTTCAAAGACTTGCCACCTTGCGGTACGCGGTCAAACCAGCTCATTACTTTTGGCACGTTAACGATCTGATCGTCGCCGGACTGAATCAACAACAGCGGCAAATGCAGGCGTGGCGCTACAGCAGCGGCCTTTAGTGAGAGCAAGAAATTTTCGAAATAGAACTTACTGGTGGCTGTCTTCAGTCGCAATGGATCTGCTGTGACGAAATCGAGAAATTCCTGATTAGCAGTGAACATTTTAGGTTCGATTGGAATCGCTGTTTCACGCAAATACGTGGGATCTCCGCGTAAAACATCGAGTGCGATCTGCACCTTCTCGAGGATTTGTAAATCGACGAGCGTGAACAACGCCGGGCAAGTGAGAATCAGTCCAGCGAGCGAGACACCCAGGGGCTGTCCGTCAGTAGTTTTGTAGCCGGTCGAAGCGATAATTGATGCGGCTTTTGCGCCCCAACAGTTGCCGAAGAGAATTACATTCTCCCCGTCGTGCTCCTTGCCGATGCGACGCAACAGAAGTTCGACATCGTGCAAAACATTTTTGTGATTGCGCATGTGCCCACGCGCTTTTTCATTCAGTCCCGCACCGCGCCGATCGGGAACGTATACCGACATTCCGCACTGATTCAGCACTGCAGCTGTGTGTGCAAACCACTCGCCGTGCCCTTCGATGCCGTGCAAGTAGAGCAAGGACGGCATGCCCTTCGTACCGCGCCAAACGCGCAAAGCCAACTCTTCACCATCGGCGCCGCGCATCCATTCAAAAACAGGTTGTTTGTATGCGGAAAGCGAAGGAGTTGTTTGAGGGAGAGAGATCGAAGCTACATCTTTCAAAGTGATGGCAAGATTGAAAAGCTCTAACGTCCCAAATTACCAACCGAACTCGTCAGTTAGGAACAGGCTTCAAGCACCCAGACGCTTGAGTTTAGCACCTCTTTGCTTGCTTTCATTCGCACATTTCGGAACGTGTGCCGATGTTTCGACGTTTTACGCCTTTATTAGCCAATCCAAATGGGCATGGTTGGGCGACGTAGTAAAGTATTGGGCGTAGTGGAAACGATAATTAAGCGATATTAAGATGCGGATGGGAAACGAACCAGCGTTGGCGTGCGTCACCCGGCTAGACGGTGTGAAAGCTCTGGCTAACGCTTGCTGTCTTTTCAACTTTACTCGCGTCCTAAGAAACGTCTTTGCTCTCGTCATTACTTTAAGCGCTCGAGTCGTTACTCACATGATTGGAGCCACAGCTGAGGTTAACTAATGCATCACAAAGCTGCACTCAACTTTGTTACCAAAACACCAGTCGTACTCATGTGTGCGGTCTCCTTCATGCTGGCTGTAGCCCCCGCCTCAGAAGCACGCAAATCACAAGGTGGTGACGACGTCAACAAAGAGTTGCTCGGCTCCGTATCCGGCTTGAGCAAACAGTCGAGTGATGCGGCGACGAAAGACGGTGCCTTCATTATCGACAAATGGCTCAGTACAGCCAAGGCATTCGAGGATTACACATTCAGCTATTCGCAGACGGTATATAAGAAGAAGGGACAGGTGACAGAGTCAGGCAAACTCTACTTCAAACGCCCGCGCCTTCTGCGCATCGAAGAGACCGGCGGACCGAAAGCCGGCTCGGTAGCTGTTTTGGAAACAGATGGAAGGGTGCACGGACATGCCGGCGGCGCCCTCAAATTTTTCACCGCGACGCTCTCTCCGGACTCCAACATGCTTAAGTCCGAAAACGGATGGCCAATGGTAAAGACCGACTTCATCTCACTGGCGGAAGCAGTCGAGGGCTACATAAAGCAGGACAAGTGCACGGCCAAGGTAACGGAAAATCCGGTTTCGGTCGGCTCGTATCCGTCGCCTCTCTATGATTGGTTTCTCTATCACGCCGATGGCACCATATTTAAACGAGCCTTGTTCGATCCCCAAACCGGTCAGCCGGTCGAGTGGTGGGATTATGTCAACGGCAAGCTGTTTGCCCACAGCAAATGGACAAACTTCAAACCGAATCAAACTCTTTCCACCAGCGTATTCAACCTCAAGTAAGGAGAAGATCACGTGCACTTTAACGCTTCTACAATCGCGACTGTCCTCGTAGTCGTCGTATCAGGAGTGATTGCCACTCCCGTTCTGATCAAAGGTTTTGCCATACGCGGCTCAGGACGAATCTACGAATCAGACTTCTCGATTCAGCGTCTGCCACAGTATGCGGCGCTGGTCAACGTGATTTTGATTGCTCTGGGTTTTCTCGCGTTCAATGGTTCATTCGCAGCCGGCTCTCCTATAAATCTGTTGGCCGGCACTACCGATGAAGCTTCCAGCATGTGGCAAACAATCTCGTGGGTGGGAGTGGCGATTTTGGTGAGCGGAATGATCTTCATGGTTGGCGGCTGGTACTCGCTCGGGGAGTGCTTCTCCACCGATGCCGAAGTACTCAACGATCATAAAGTGAAGAACACCGGACTGCTGAAATGGGTGATGCATCCGATCTACTCAGGCATCATCCAATGCCTGCTGGGCGCCTCGGTTGCGGCAACTTCTCTGGTGGGCGTTCTCTTCTGTGTGCTCGTCACTGGTCCGTTATGGCTGAGACGGGCCAAGTACGAAGAACGGCTGCTCATCGAAAACCTGGGCGAGCCATACAAAGAGTACGCTGAACAAACGAAGTGGCGCAGACTGGTGCCGAAGTTTTTCCCAATCGGCGTTTAACCGCTAATAATCAGGCATTTAAAAGGTCGCAGGCCCTTCACGCTTTTACGAGAGTCGTGATAAGCTGAAAATGTATCTCACATGAAGTTGCTGGAGCAAAGGTCTTGAATCCAGCACTGGAGTTCGCATGTCGCGCCTCGCACAGAGTCGGACCTGCTTCGTCGCGGTCATTTTTTCCATTGCGGCTTACACCGTTGCGGCAGTTCCATGCAGCGCGAACACGCCGGTCGTAACAGGAGAAACCTCCTGCGCAAAACAGGTCGAAGTCAAAGTCTCGCCGCTCGGTCAACCGCCGGACAACGACAAGCGTCTGCAGTGGGTGAAGGCTTCGGTTTTGATCGAGGCTCCTCCAGAAGAAGTCTTTCGCACCATCCACGAAGAGCGCTTGAAGGACCCGGATCTGGCTTACAGCAAGGTGATCGAGCAGATCAGTGCGAACGAATGCAGGCTGGAGCAGAAGTTCAATTTCCTGCCGGTGATTGGCACGTCAGTTTGCCTGATGTCCAATTCCGAAGTACCGAATGAGCGCATCGACTACTGGTTGATTCGCTCCGATCACTTCAAAGCCATGGAAGGAAGCTGGGTTCTCACGCCCTGCCATGGAGGGCAGTTCACACGATTGGAGTTGTCGTCCCATCTCGATCTGGGAATTCCAATACCGAAAACGTTCATGAATTCGATTACGGGTAAGAAGATCCGCAAGCGTCTCGCCAACGTGAAACAGCTCGCCGAGACGCACGCCATGCAGATGGCGTCCGTGCATAAAACGTCCAATTAAAAGGTTTACCTCTCAGCTCATTATTCATCCGCCCCTTGCTCGTCACAGGGGGGCGGTTTATTTATATGCGCTCCGTCGGCGTCGTTCCTCGCCTCCTGCGCGCTGCAACGCTGCACTCCGCACGCCTCACTCGGCGCGCTTCGCTACGCTGACTCGGACGCAGAAACGCGTGCCAAGCACTTATCGTTCTTTAGAGAACAGCGGCACTTCCGTTTCCAGTGGCAGATCGAGCCAGACTTCGAATTGCTCTTCGAATAGGGACTTTTTCTCGCCCAGGGCCCACTTCTCTGCCTGGCAGGTTTCACCGTGCTTGACGGTGAGGTCGATCATTACATGCCTGCGATCCATGCCTGGGCGCAGTTGAGTTATGCCGATCTTGATGCCTTGCACGACCTGCCGGTGGGAACGATCGAGGGCTTCGGCCACGCGCAGGATCGCTGCCATATCCGCCACCATTTTTCTGTTCTCTTCCGGAACGGTGTATGTCGCTTCGTGTGCGTCCTTCGGTCCGCTGCCCCGGTGATAGCGAGCGATGCTGGCAATCATGCTGACTTCTTCTTCTGAGTGCCCGACAAGGCCGCCGTTTTTGATCAGATAATATGAGTGTTTGTGATGACCGTTGCGGCCGATGAACATGCCGATGTCGTGCAGCATCGCAGCCGACCAGAGCAAGTGTCCGACTGCTTCGGGATACTCATGCAAAACACCGCGCGACTGGCGGAAGATTTCCGACGAAATTCGCGCTACCTGTTGGGCGTGCCCCAAGGAGCCGTGATATTTCTCCAGCAGCGCGTGCACTGATTGGGAGCGCGGATCGCGATGGTTTTCCATGCCGGCATCAAGCCAACCTGTTTGAAGAAACCGATCGACGATGACACCTTCACGCAAAGCAGCCGTGCACACCATGACGTAAGGTGCCTTGAGCGACCGCATTGTCTCCAGCAGAACGATGGCGCCGGCAAGGATAGTTTGATTCCGGTCGGCGCTGACATTTTTTATGCGATCGCCTCTGAGAGAAACCCCTTCGATCTGGCGCACGATTTTTTCCAATCGTTCGATCGAAAGCTTGTATCCATCGAAGTCGTTTACTTTCACATCTTGATTGAAAGCATCGATTTTTGCTAATGCCTGGATCGTTCCTGATGTGCCGATCAGTTGAGAGAAGCCACCGGCAGCCGTGATAGCTGCAGCGGCCGGCCAGATGACACCGCGCACTTCGTTGTGCAACTCATCCAGAGAGTCGAGTGCCGGCTCGCCATGTTTGAAGAAGCGCTGCGTCAAGCGCGCTGCGCCCAGTTTGTAGGACTCGCTGAAAAATGTCTGCTTGCGATCGGCAACAATAATCTCGGTGCTGCCACCACCGATGTCGATGATCGTAAAACGCTTGTTGAGATGAGGCATGCTCCACAGCACGCCGAGATAGATCAGGCGCGCTTCTTCTTTGCCTGAGATCATCTTCGCGTCGATCTCGAGTTCGTCGCGCACGAACTGCAAAACTTCCTCGCCGTTTTTCGATTCACGCACCGCCGAAGTGGCGACGGCAATAATCGACGTGGCACCGCGCTCTTCCGCCTTTCTCACCATGGTTTCCAAAATGCGCAATGCAGAGCGCGACGCCACCTGGTCAATATAGTGGGCGGTCAGCGCGCGGCGGAAAAACGGAACCGCCTCGCGCACCTTGGTGATAATCTCGAAGTGGTCGCGATCCTCTGACGCCTGACACACGATCATGTGAAACGAGTTCGTTCCCATATCGATGCAGGCCAGTACAGGGCCGCCTTGTATTCGAACAGGCGATCCCATACGTATGAGGCTAGCTGAAACCGGTGCTTTTGGCGCCATTTGTCAGGCTGGATTGTTTCCACCATAGATTGTAAGTGCCCGGACGGCATTTGCTTTAGTGATTCCATTCACCTGGCAACGAATTTCTTCTTTGTCCGTTGACCGGGTCGCTACAAGCGCATCCATTTTTGGCGCTCCACTGCGCACGGCTCTTTGGAGCTGGGCAGCTTGTTGGCATGGCCTGCTGGTTCTCCGCGCTCCGTTTCGCTGCCTCGATTTGAAGAAAAATCCGCGAGTGCCTGCTCTGGTGGCATCTTTGGATTTATTAGCTATATTTCACTTGACTATGGTTTATATAGTCACCTCACGGGCATAGTAATATTAGTCAAGTTCCGGTTTCTGGTTTGCGTGGCATTCGCCCCATATGAGGGCTCACAGGCGATGCGGTGAGTTCAGCTTGCTTATGCGAGCTGCTCGCCAATTTGCCATTGTTTGGCTTTTTGCACAAACCGCGCCCTGTCACCATTCCAGCGCACAGGCCAACCCATTCCTACCAGGAATAATTTTCGGGCGTTTTCCATTCCTCCCAGTTATGGGATGGGCGCACAGCCCAACGTCATGCGCGATGAGCAACGGATGGGTCGGCGTAATGCGTGATGCCATCGGTCTCGACCGCTAACTCCGATCTTATATATAGGATGTATCTTTAGTCGGCTTCGCGGGTGAGCGACTCTGCCGGCGGTGGGACAGATTTCCAGCTGCCGGAGATGAGGCCAACGGCGCGGTCGTTGAGATCTTGAGCTTCCGCGGTTCGCTTGGTGAGTTGCATCAAACTCGCCAGGTTTTTCATCAACTTGATCGTGTCGGGGTGCTCTTCGCCGAGGGCTTTCTGCCTGATCTTCAAGGCACGTTTGTACGCCGGCTCAGCTTCCCGGTACTTCCCTTGCATGTGATACAAGGTGGCAAGGTTGTGCAGACCGGTGGCGACATCAGGATGGTTTTGTCCCAGGGCTTGCTCGTAGATCTGTATAAACCGCTGTGCAAGCGGCTCTGCCGCGTTGTATTTTTGCTGCGTGTAATAGAATTTGGCGAGGTTGTTGAGGCTGGCTGCAACCGCGAGGTGGTTCGGACCGAGCGCCTGAGTGCGCAGGTGCACCGCTTGCTTGAAAAACAGCTCGGCAATGACGATTTTGCCTTGCTTGCTTGTCACGTCGGCGAGACAGTCGACGGTGAATGCAATTCTCAAGTCATCGGGAGCAAAATCGCGGGTTTCTTCGAGGGCGGCCAGCCACATCGTCTCAGCATCTACATAGTGCGATTGCTGAAATGCTCTCTCGGCAGATTTCGTCAACGTGTCCCATTTGATGCTCATAGCAAGGTTTAGCCCGTCCATCGAAACGCCACATTCATTTTTGTACCCCCTGACTGGCCAGTTTTAAGCGGGTGGTCATCTGACCGATTGTTCGTCCGGACAGCAAGTTGCTGCGTAAGCAGTACCCGACGACTACAAACTCGAAGGTTGGAATTCGAGGACCTGGCGGGCAGCTTCCTCGGCTGAGCGAATGGAGTCAGGCAGCCCGACGCCCTCATAGCTGTTGCCCGCCAGGTGCAAACCAGGAAGTTGCCGCAGCCGCTCTTTGATTTTTTCCACGATCTGCATGTGCCCAACGTGATACTGGGGCATCGAGTTTGGCCAGCGAGCGATGCTGCGCCAGACAGGGTCCGATTTTATCCCGATATATCGGCGCAAATCTCGAGCGGCAAGATAGAACAACTCCTTCTCCGGCAAGCGCACCAGGTGAGGAGAGAGCGCTCCGCCCATGAAGACGCGCAGAGTGGCCATTCCCTCCGGCGCACGGTTGGGAAATTTTACGCTGCTGAAGCTGCAAGCGATGATGTTGCGCTTCTCGGTCGCCGGCACAACGAAGCCGAATCCTGTAAGTGGGTCGGCAATATCGCGCCGTTTGTATACCAAATTGAGCACCACTGATGATGCGCTTTCGATGGAGGCGAGGGCGCTCTGCAACTCGTCGTCCACATCAAGCACTCGGGCAGCCTTGCCGGACGGCAAAGCGAGGACAACGGCGTCGCATGCAATTGTCTCTCCGTTTGTCAGACGTACGCGCCAGGTCGCGTCAGCGCGCGTGACTGCTTCAACGCGCGCGTTCAGCCTGATATTCTCCGGCGAGATTTTCTCTTGCAACGTGGCTGGCAAAAGCCCCAACCCTTTATCGAGTGTGACAAAGATACTGTAGCGAGCGCCTGCAACATTGCCGTTGTTCTCGCCAGTCTCTTCGCCCGGTTTTTGCTTCGCCTTCTCTTGCAACCCGACGATGACGCTTCCGTAGTTGACTTCGTGCTCGAGAAACTGCGGCATCGTAGAGAGCAAGCTGAGCTTGTCGGGATCCGCCGTGTAAATACCTGCCATCATCGGCTGGGCCAAACGCCGCAATGCCTCTTCTCCCAGGCGACGTCGCACGAAGCTGCTCAAGCTTTCATCTTCGATTTTCGACTTGGCCGGCACCATCGGTTCGGACAAAATGCGCACCTTGCCGGAGAAGCTGAACAAGGAAGACTGCAGCAATGGCATCACACGCGAAGGAGCCATCATGAAAAATCCTTCGGGCACAGGATGCAACTTGTTTTGGAAGGCAACGAACGCCCGGCGAAAACGCGAATCGGTAGCGATGACATTATTCTCGAGCCCAAGTTCCTTACACAGTTTGAGCGCCGCTGGTTTGGTGGTGATAAAGGAATCTGGTCCGTGCTCGATGACGGAGCCCTCGTATGTTGCCGTCGAGATAATGCCACCTAATCTGGTGCCCGCTTCCAGGAGAAGCACTTCGACAGGAGAGCCCTTTTGACGCGAGGCTGCGCCCAGCCTGTAAGCTGCGGTCAGTCCTGCGATGCCGCCACCGACTACAACGACTTTCATGGCAACACCATTGCGACCTTTCAGTTGTTGCGATATTCGTGCACGATTTCTACAAGCCGCCGCACGTTATCGACCGGGGTCTGAGGCAAAATACCATGCCCCAGATTGAATATATGCCCCGTTCTGCCGCCTGCTTTGCGCAGTATCTCTTGCGCTCGCTCTTTTATTATGGATGGCTCGGACATGAGCACGATTGGATCGAGGTTGCCTTGTACGGCAGAATCGGGAAACAACTGCCATGCCTGATCGAGCTCAATGCGCCAGTCGACACCGATGACTGTTCCTCCGGCCTGATGCATCAAGGGAAGCAGTGAAGGGTTGCCTGTGCCGAAGTGAATCACCGGCACGCCGGGAGTGATACCGGATATAGTGCTATGCACATGCGGCAGAACATGACGACGATAATCTTCTTGCCCGAGACAGCCGACCCAACTGTCGAAAAGCTGGACAGCCTGGGCACCGGCTTCAATCTGCGCATTCAAATACTCCGTGGTCACCTGGGCGAGCAGCCCGAGCAGCGAGCTGAACAACTCAGGTGTTTTGTACATCATCTGCTTGGTGCGCTCGAAATGACGTGAGGAGCCGCCTTCGATCAAATACGATGCCATCGTGAAAGGGGCGCCGGCAAAGCCGATCAAGGGAATGTTCGGCTTCAGTCCTGCCCGTGCGAGTTGAATCGAGCGCATGACATATCCAAGATCTTCTGCCACATCGATCTTGCGCAAGCGGCGAAAATCTTCAAGCGTGCGAACAGGATTGCGCAACACCGGTCCATCGCCTTTTACATATTCAAGCCCTGCGCCCATCGATTCGAGCGGCAACAAGATATCAGCGAAGATGATGGCAGCATCGACATTCAACACATTTACCGCAGTCACAGTTACTTCCGCCGCTAACTCGGAGTTTTTGCAAAGATCGAGAAAACCAACGCGTTCGCGCACTTCTCTATACTCCGGCATATAACGCCCAGCCTGGCGCATCAGCCAAATCGGAGTAAACTCGACTGGTTGCCTTTGACAAGCCCTCATGAACGGAGCGCGGGCTAGCACGTCTTTAGAAGCATCGCGCTGAGATAAGGTTTTTTCATTCGCGCTCATGTGTTCTCGCTCATGCACTGCGGCTTTCAGCCAGCAATCGTACCATGTATAATTCCAGTTTCCCTACTTCTGCCAAGAGATTGAAAAGTTGTCGCAATCACCCACGTCAGATCAAGCTTTCAGCCTTCCCCAGGGCATCTCGGCAGAAGCTCTGTCCGGCATGGAGGTGGCTGCTCTCGTCAGTGCCGGCGTGGAGAGCGCCGTCATGCTTGGAGCATTATCCCCGGTCGTAAAGCGCATGCATCCGATCTACTTGAAATTCGGTTTGCGTTGGGAAGAGTGCGAAATTAAACAGCTGCGCCAGTTTTTACAAGCGATCGAAAGCTATTGCCTGGCGCCACTGTCCGTTTTGTCCTTGCCGATGACCGATGTCTATCAGGGGCATTGGAGCACCGAGGGAGAATCAGTGCCTCTTTCCGGCACCCCGGACGAAGCAGTATTTTTGCCGGGGCGAAACCTTCTCATGCTGGCGAAAACAGCGGTATGGTGCTCGCTCAACAACGTGCAAGTAGTGGCATTGGGCTCACTGGTGAGCAACCCATTTCCGGATGCTACTGATGATTTTTTCGATGGCATGCAAGCTCTCATGGGGCAAGCACTGGACGGCCGCACCATCGTTTGGCGTCCATTTGCAAAAATGCACAAAGAAGATGTGGTAAAACTTGGCGCTGATTTGCCGCTCGAGCTCAGCCAGTCGTGCCTGCAGCCGGCCACACGAGTTGACGGCGAAACGACCGTGCAGTGCGGACATTGCAATAAATGCGAAGAACGTCGCTCTGCGTTCGTACGGGCCGGCGTCGAAGACAAAACCGTATATGCGAGGCAGAGAGTGCCTCTGACGCCCTGAGGAGGACGAATGTACCAAGTGACAAAAGAGATTCCCTTCTGCTACGGACATCGTCTTCTCAACTACGATGGCAAATGCAAAAACTTGCACGGGCACAACGGCATCGCTGAAATTACGCTGGCAACAGACGAGCTGGACGAATCAGGATTTGTCGTCGACTTTTCGGTGATCAAACAGATTGTCGCCAAATGGATCGACGAAAACTTCGACCATCGCATGCTTCTGCATAAAGACGATCCGGTCGTCGATTACCTGACTAAACAAGGCGAGCCGATCAAAGTTCTGGCAGTCAACCCTTCAGCGGAAAACATCGCCAGATTGATTTATGACTTCGTGGAGAGTGAAGGGCTTCCCATCGTGCAAGTGAAGCTGTGGGAAACTCCCAGCTGTTTCGCCGTGTACGGAACCGCCGGCCATGACACCGCAGGCAATACCAAAGTTGCTGCCGGGAGCGTATGCAAAACGAGATAAGGATTACGAGCAACCAGGGCGACAGCCTCACTTCTCTCACCAGTCCGGTGCTGCCCGTGCACGCATCCGTCTCCGGCTGGCTGTGCCGACATGCAATCATCCCGACAGATACCACCAGCTCAGTCGTCAACTCTCAAGAGCCAGGAATCGGGCGAGTGGCGCGACTCGGCGATCTGTTGGCAATAAACAATCTCGGCCGCAACATTCAATTCTGTCGCCTCACCGATGGGGGGATAGAAACCGTAAGAATCTGTGATTACACGTTGTTTCCCGGTCGCGACGACGAAACACAATTCGATCTGGATTGCCATGCCATAGTGCATAACGCCGCGACACTTTTCACCATCAACCATTACGGCGTCATCAGCTGTTTTCCGCTTGATGCCATCAGAGACGATTCCCTTGGGCCATTCATCCAACCAATCCGGCAGATGAAGTGGCCTGGCGATGTAGAGTGCATACAGAGTTTGGGGCAATGGTTGATCGGAACCTCTCCACGAGGCTTCAAAGTCATCGATCATACTCAGCCTGGCATCATAGTTGCCGACGTGCATCCGGAGCGCTTGCGTCGCTCTGCCAATTGGCGGCGCGCGTCGCTCAACGGTTTCACCATCGAAATCGAGCAGTTGCCGTATCGCCCGCTTCTTCTCGATTGGGGCTACACGACCGCGCTTGCCTGTGACGAGATCAATGAGAAATTGGCGGTGGCAGCCGGCAATCGCGTCGGCGTATTCGCACTATCATCTGGCAGGCATGAATCTTTGCAGTTGCTTCAGATCTTCGAGCAAAAAGTACCATTTGCCGTGGACTTCCTCCAGTTCACAGAGTGCGGCGGTGAGTTGTTGTGCGCAGGATACGGAAATCAGTTTATCGAGCTGAAAGCAACAGATTGGGATGCCATCGGTGGTGGTGGCTGGATGAAACTTTCAAGCAGTTCGGGCAAACAAGTTGCGGGCGGCCTCTTCCCGGTCGATTTGGCTTGGGGCAACGGCGGCGTCCCTCTGGCTTTGTCGGAGAACGAGCAGTTTATCTACGCAGCGGACAAACACGCCGGACTGCACAGATTCGATATCAACGCCGGCACGCATGTCGTGATGGCGCCACCCACTTCCGCCGACAACGTTGGTCTTGCGCACATGGATAGATGCGGGCTCACTCTGGTGTGCGGATTCAACCGTGACGGGTACAAAATTCACACATACAGTTTGCAACAATGAGAACAGAAAGATTCGCAGTCATTATCGTCGGTGCCGGACCATCGGGATTGAGTTGTGCGTTGGATCTGCACGAATCACGCATCAGCTATGTGGTTCTCGAGCGGAACCCGGAGTTGGGCGGGCAATTGGTGGAGATCGAAAATACCATTCGCGATTTCGCCGCAGGTTTATTCGAGAACGGCAATGCGCTCAAGCAACAACTGGCTGCGCAGTGCCAGCAGCTGGGGATCAATATCCGTTACAACAGCCCGGCGGAAAACATCAATTTGGCCCGTAAGAGCGTGGCCTGCGCGGGCATAGTGTATGAATCGGACGTGATCGTGATGGCAACAGGGTGCCGTGCTCGTAAGCTCGTCGTACCGGGCATTGCGCGTGCCGCTAACGATGTTTTCTATTACAGCGAACACAATTTGGATAAGTTGTCCGAGCGACCGATTGCCATCGTCGGTGGTGGCGACAATGCTTTGATGGATGCAGTACAACTGGCGCAGACCGCGCCAATCGTCTATCTGATTAATCGCAGCAACCGCCTGAAAGCAAGAGCAGATGTGGTGCAAATGGCACGCAGCAATGAGCGCATCAAATTGCTCCTCGAACACGAATTGGCGCAAGTCATCTCTGAGGACGGAAAGATGAAGTCCGTGTCGGTCTTCGACAGAGTCGGATGCCTCAACCATACGCTCGAGGTCGAGCGACTGTTGATTCGCGCCGGTTCGGCTCCCAACACCGAGCAGGTGAAAGGGCAAGTGCGAATGGACGAGCAAGGGCGGATATACATCGACCAGTGGTGCTCGACTTCGGCACATGGTTTTTACGCGTGCGGGGACATATCAAGCCCCGGCTATGCACGGCTGGCAACGGCTCTGGGACACGGTTCGCTGGCCGCTCTAGCGATCCGCACCAACCGCACCCCCCAGAACCACGCTTAAGCGTCATCCATACCTGATAGAGTAGTAATTGGGATCCTAACTTTTTCGGTGTCCGTTACGCATTACTACAGCGTTCAAGTTATCAGACGCACCCTTGAATTCGACTGGGTCCACCAGGCGCCTCGCATCGCACGCATTGGAGCTGTGAGAAGTCAGCGGTAAACTTGAAAGATATGGACGAGGATTGGCAGCGATACAGGAAGCAAGGTGAGCAGGCGACTGCGGCCGGCCAGTTTGGTCAGGCCGAGGCGATGTGGACCATGGCCGCCCTGATTAGCGAGGATTTTGGCGAGAAAGATCCGCGCTTGTGCTACTGCCTCGACAGCCTGGCCCATGCTCTTTTGCGGCAGAACAAATTCAGACTGGCGGAAGTTTTTCTCAGTCGATGCTGGCGCATCAAAAACCGAATCGGCAGCAGCCAGCTGGAGCTAGCGCGCACCCTCAACATGGTGGCTGAGGTCTTTTACCACCAGCAGCGGTTTCAGGAAGCCGAGAACATGTGCCGCCGCGTGCTGGAAGTCTACGAAATCAGTTATGGCAAGGATCATCAGTCGACGAAAGTGGCTGCAGATAACCTGCACTTGCTGGAAAAGGTGACGAGAGACCACGCTCAGAAGAGCGCTGCTGCTGCAGGAAGTGAACAAAAACCAGCGCTACAGACCCCGCCTCTGCAGGCGGAGAAGCCTGCCACAACCGTATCGTCGGAGACGCCAGCGATAATGAGGATGCCTCGCTCACACGAAGAGACGGGCAAGATGAGTGCCATTCCCGCACATCTCCTCGCTCCGCAAAATCGTTCTCCCGCCGCTCAACCGACTGAAAAGCCACGCACCAAAAGCATCTTCACCGACAGTGGCAGCTCGATCAAGGCAGTCGGACAACCAGGACAGCAGGCAAACCCGGTGCAAGCGAACATCGCCCGCCAGGAGACAAGCCAGACCAACCCTGCAGTACGGACTGCGCCTCCAACAAATCCGGCGCTACCACCGCCCCTTGGTCTGGGAACACCACGGGCAAACATTGCCCAGCAAGAACACAGCCCGACCACTGCCGCAGTCCCCGCACCGCGCCATCAGGAGACCGGCAAGATCATGCCGGGACAGATCACTCCGCAATCCGCCGGTATGCAGGTCGCACCCAACAGTGTCCCTCGTCCGCCGATGCCTGCGCAGCAGAACATGACGCCTCCGCCACAGCAGAGCGGCACCATCCGTCCCGGACAAATGCCGCTTCCGCCCCAACAACCGGCAGTTCGACTTCCGCAAAGTACGCCGCCGTCTCAACCGGCTGCGCGTCCTCCCGCTCCGCCGCAAAATCAAGGCAATTCCGGTCCCTTCCCCCCTGTTCAGCCGCAGCGTCCGGCTGCCAGCGCGCAGTCCGGGTTCATGAATCTACCTTTGGCAAAGCCAGCTGAAGGCAGCTCAACGGCGTTACCGCCCGTCCAACCTACAGCCCCGAACCCAGCGCCAATCGCACCGACGCGGGGGGCGGCGAAGAAGTTGGATTCGTCCAGACCGAAGTGCGACGTCTGCGGCTACGATCTTGATGGAGAATATTGCCAGCGTTGCACCGGCACGGGATTGAGACCGATTCGTCCGGACGAGCGCCTGGGAGGCTATTTTTAACTATTCGGCACCGCATCCGGTGCGACGCGCGAATGAGGCGACTAGTAGACCGGTTTGCTAGTTAACAGTTTCAGCACCCTCGGGACTTTTAGGACACTCTTCTTTACGCGCGCGAAGAGCAGCAGAAATGCGGACCGGTCAGGCGAGATATCGATAAACCCTTGCCTGTCACGAGCTTCACGGCTGCTCGTTTGGGCGTCATGCCGTCAGAATGGATTGACAAAAGTAGCCGACAGGTCTATTATTGACCTAAAGGTGCGAGACTGTGTAAATTAGTCTGTTAGACACTAAATCGAGCCAGAGGCTGGAAACGAATGGGCAGGCAAGCCGGAACAAAAGAAGTGACCAAAAACGCGCTCCTGGAAGCGGGCACGCGCATAATGCTCGAGAAGGGCTATAACAACACCGGCATTCAGGAAGTGCTCGAATCGACCGGCGTGCCGAAAGGCTCTTTCTACTACTATTTTGATAGCAAGGAAGATTTCGGCGTTCAGATCATCGACTACTTCGATCAAAATTATTCCGAGCACCTGCATCAGTTTCTCGAAAACAAAAAGCTCACTCCGCTCGAACGCTTGCGCGCATACTGCGAAGAGGGCAAACGCGGATTGGAGAACAACCAATGCCGCAAAGGCTGTTTGATCGGCAACCTGAGCCAGGAAATGTCGGACCAGAGCGAAGTATTGCGGGCGCGCCTGGAAGAAGTTTTGACCAAGTGGCGCAATCGCTTTGCTCAAGTGATCAAGGAAGGTCAGGAGCGCGGCGAAATCATAAAGTCAGTCGATTACGTACAGCTGGCCGAGTTTTTCCAGAGCGCGTGGCACGGTGCCTTGATGCGCGCCAAGACCACCAAGACAACACAGCCGCTGCATGCGTACATGTCGATCATGTTCGAGCACGTTTTGAAGCCATAACAGTTCGATAGTCTGTCGCTGCCGACGATTTGATCTTAACCAGATCGTCGGTTGAAACACGTTACGCCAAATCGATCTGGGCAAGAGAGCTATTTTGCTTTGCCGGTGTCGTCGCAGCAATTGTTGCCAAATCTCGACTGCGCCCAGTTGAGCCGCATATGGCCGACAGTTCGCGGACAAACCCCGGCCATTTTGCGCGGTTTTCGCCCGGGGTTGGCGGAGCAGTTTTGATGCGCTAGCAGCAAACTCTGCAGCAAAAAAATCGGTCGAGTGATTGCGGAAAAGTGCGCCGAATTTACAGACGGAGAATCTAATGACAACCTCTTCGCGCCCCACTATTTAAATTTGCTCTTACATTGCTAAAGATTACCGAATGCTTCATATTCAACTGACATATTTCCATTGATAATTTTGTTTACGACGGTAATCGGCCTACTCAGTAGGTCCTATCACATATATTCTTGATAACCGCATCGTCAGTGCGCAAGAAGGTCGCAAGATCAAGGCATCAGAGCTATTCCGGATACAAAGAGGAAAGTGCGCGGTATGAAAAACTCCCTGGTCAGCGTCGTGATCCCCGCCTTCAACAACGCCCGCTATCTGTATGAGGCGATAACGAGCGTGAAAAACCAATCGTATCCGGAGATCGAGATCATCGTTGTCGACGATGGCTCGAACGACAACACGAAAGACGTGGTAGCTGGGCTGGATGCTCGCTATACCTATCAAGAGCAGTTAGGTGCTCCGGCAGCACGCAATCGCGGAGCGGAGCTGGCGAAAGGTGAATTGCTCGCTTTTCTCGACGCTGATGATGTCTGGTATTCCGACAAATTGCAGTTGCAGTTTGAAGCGCTCGAGCGCGCACCGGAGCTGGATATGATCTTCGGTCACCTGGAGGAGTTCATCTCTCCCGACTGCGAAGCCGCCGGCGTGCGGCGCGTCAAAGAGTACGTTCCGGGTTATGTTCAGGGTACGCTTTTGATCAAGGAAGAGTCTTTCTGGAAAGTCGGTGGCTTTGCCGATCAGGAGCGCGATGCGCAGTTTATTGACTGGTACATTCAAGCGCAAAAACGGGGTTTGCAGGCGAAGCTCTTGTCCGATGTCGTCCTGCGTCGCAGATTGCATCAATTGAGCGAGGGTGTGCGCCCGCGCCTAAGTCCCAGCACCTCGCGCGTCAACATTCCCGTGTTCAAAGCGACGGTTGATCTGGTTCGCTAGTCGGTAGAAATTCCGGGACGTGGTAACGGGTTGCTGCAAGCGACCGCTACGTCGCTTTGGCGACCCGTCGGGCTCCTAGATTTGACTTTGAACCGTTGATTTCGTTCGTTGCAAGGCATGGTCGTGAAGAAGAGCCGAAACGCAGAGCCTGTGCCGGCAAGAATGCCGGCGCTCCCAGACCGAGCAGGTCGTCTGCAACGAGCGCTTCAGACGATGGGAGTAGCGCGCCCGAGGCGCACTGCGAAGGTTTTGTGCAGGACTTCGGCGACAACCTGGTCGGGAGTTGAAGCACCGGCAGTGATACCAATTGTCACGTCGCCTTCGGGCACCCAGGAGTTGGTCGTGATGCACTCCTCGCTGTGCAAAGGCTTGTGGCGAATGACATTGCCGGGGCCGATGCAGTCGGGACCGTCGATATGGAATGAAGGCAGTCCACGAGTCTCGGCAATCTCTTGCAAGTGTCCGGTGTTGGAAGAGTTAAAACCACCGATAACGAGCATCAGATTTAGTGGCTCTTCCACCAGATGCAGCATGGCGTCCTGACGCTCCTGTGTGGCATCACATATGGTGTCACCAGGACTGAGAAAATGATTGTCAATCTGATCGGGCCCGTACTTGGTCAGCATCGTCTTTTCGAAGAGCTTGCCAATCTGCTCTGTTTCGCCTTTCAGCATGGTCGTCTGATTAGCGATGCCTACGCGAATCAGATGCTGAACGGGATCGAATCCGACCGAGTGCGCTTGGCGAAATTTCTTCAAAAACTCTTCTCGCGATCCGCCTTCGAGAATATATCGACTGACCCACTCTGCTTCAGCGAGGTTTTGCACGATCAAATAGTTCTTCGAACGAGATGACGTGGCCACGGTCTCTTCGTGGTTGTACTTGCCGTGAATAATGGCTGTGAAATCGTTTTGCTCGTATTTAAAGACGCGGTTCCACACGCGCGATACCCAAGGGCAGGTCGTGTCAACGATCTCACACTGGCGCGATTCGAGCAGTTGCATCTCCTGCACACTTGCTCCGAAAGCCGGCAAGATCACGACATCGCCCAGTCCGATGACGTCGAAGTTTTTCCGGCCGTCTGATTCCGCTGGAATAAAACCGATGTCCATCTGGCGCAGGTTGTTGTTGACGACAGGGTTATGGATGATTTCGTTGGTGATCCAGATCTGCTTGTCCGGGAAATGGCGGCGCGTTTCGTACGCCATGGAGACGGCGCGATCGACTCCCCAACAGAATCCGAAAGCTTCAGCCAGTTTGACTGTGATTCCGTTTTCCGAAAGAGTGTTGCCGTTTTGGCGCAGCCGACCGATGAGATCCGACTCATACGCAGAACGCAGGTCGCCCTGCACTTCTTCTTTCAGTCCAAAGCCTTTGCGATGATAGTTGGGATTCTTCACGTGATTCATGACGAGGAATAGCTGATCGATTCTACCGGGTTCGCAGTATCGCCTGCCAGCCAGTCGGTGTTATTATGACGACGTCCAAATTTACTATGATCCCTAGTTGACAAGCGACGTATGACGCGGCGCCTGCACGGGATTAATCATGAAATCGCGACCGCTTGGAGGAAAAACAAGTGAATAACCCCGCCGCCGCCAATAAAGACGGCGCAAAATCGAGCCAGTAGGTCCGCGGCCAAGTGAACATCCGAGCATGGACGGGTCAATTTCCGTCCATGCTTTTTGTTGCCGGTGATTGATTACAGATACTGACGACGCCGATAATCAAGGCGACCGTTGCCGATCGGTTTGAGCAAAAGCCCCATGAGAGGCGCGATCAGAAGAGGCATATGAACAACGAAACGCGAGCAATTATTTTCGACATGGACGGAACCTTGATTGATTCCGAACCGCTGCACCTGAAGGCGTATCAGCAAATTCTCTCGCGCTGGGGACATGCGTGGAGCGAAGAAGATAACAAGGTTTACCTCGGACGCAAAGACTCGGATGTCTGTAAAGCGCTAGTGGAGCGATTTGCAATCGACATGCCGGCGCCGAAGTTGATGGCGCTGAAAGAAGAGGCGACACAAAGTCTGCTGCGTTCAGCATCGCCGCGCCAAGGTGTGATGGAGATTCTTCGCTGGGGAGAAGAGCATGATGTGCCGATGGCAGTCGCTTCTTCCGCCACTTTGCCGACGATTGAATTTGTCGTTGATGTGCTCGGCATTCGTCATTTTTTTCAGACGCTCGCTTCCGGTGATGAAGTAGCGCATGGCAAACCGGCACCGGACGTATTTCTCCTTGCCGCCGAGCGCTTGCATGTCAAGGCTGAGCAATGTCTGGTAGTGGAAGACACGTTGAACGGTATAAAGGCTGCCAAGGCCGCTCAAATGTTGTGCATTGCGATACCATGTGATGCAACAAAGCACGAGGATCATTCTCTAGCTGACCGGCAGCTTGAGAGCCTGGTGGATTTCGATGTCAATCGCTGGCTCGAGACAGGGGTTTTATGATGCCGGTGGACGGGCAAAATTCCATAACGTGCGCCGGCTGCCCACAAGTTCGCCGGCAAGCAGCGCGACTTGTACTGGGAGGCGATAAGCCCCCCAAGGATGGACCGGAAACTGGACGGAGTCCTAAGTAATTTAATTTGCTGAGGCGACCCACCATTAAACGTGGGGTATAAGGACTTGAGGCAGGCCATTTGTGGTTGATGGAAAGGTAGAAATATGAGCGTTGTTTCCAAGGAGCAGATTCTCCGTTTGAACTGCCCCGGCTATGGCGAGGAGAACTATCTCTCCATTGGCAAAGCGAAGTCGCTGGATCAGTACTCGGTGATCGTCGCTAACCCCGTCAGCATCCTGCACCTGTTCGACAAAGACCAGGACTCGGTCAAAGATATCGATGCCAAGCTCAGCGAGGGGTTGACCTCATACACGCTCAAAGGCGACGACTTGTTGCATCAGCTCGAAAGCGACCTGAAGAAGCGCATTTTCGAACTGGTCAGCTTTCTCGAGCGCGGCGGACTGCTGGTCTATTTCCTGTGCCGCCCGTTCATGGTGCAGGGTCCATCATTGGCGATGGACAATTACTACTGGCTGGAAAGCCTGGCGCCTGACACTCCCACCGAGACAAACGTGCGCCATATGAGCGCAGTTTCGCACGGTCGTATCGTCGAGCCTTCGGATCAGGCGGAAAAGTCCGAATTCGCTTCGTATTTCAAACAGAACGGCATCGAGTGGAGCACAATCATCCGCACCGACTTTCTCACGGAAGGCTACATCGTTTTAGCGACAGCCGGTCCTCGCAAGTGTATCGCGGCGCATTTGATCGCCGGCGACAACGGCGGACGCATACTGTTTTTGCCCGCTCCCTACTCGCCCGACTTCGATCGCACCCTGATCGAATGCGTGAACGAGTGGTACACCCGCAAAGTGGGGGGAGGCGTGGGCGAGGCGCCACCACCGATGCAACAGGCAGCCCCGGCACCGGCTAAGATCGATTCGGCCGGACACGAGGCGGCAGCAGCCTTGGCGGCGGAAGACGAGCCGGTCTTGCTCGAGCCAGAACCACTACCGGCGATGGCAGCACCGCAACCAACAATGTTTGCCGGAGTCGATGACAGCAAGTCGATGGTCAGCAGTGCTCCCCTGGAGGCACCGCCGCCACCGGTGCCGGTTTCGCGATTGAATCCGGCGCGCAACTCTTCCACAAATTTACCGCCTGTTCCGAAATTCAGTGCCACCACTTCGCGACCGATGCCCGGTGTTTCGCTCGTCCCTGAAGACGCCGAACCGCGCCGGCAGGGCATGACGGCAGAAGAGATTCTCGACGGTGTCTCTCAGCAATCGGAAAAATCGCCTGACGCAGGCGAGCCGGGAGTGTTCGACGAGCGCACCACAGCTGAAATCAGCACGGCATTCTCGGCCCTGAACGTGCCGCACGATCCCAATTTGGATTCGAGCGGCTCCGCCTCTGACTTGTTGAAAGAGCTCGAATCGATGTCGCCCGTCGGTATGGAAATGCCACCACGGGCGGAGCTAGACTCGCCGCCGGCGATGATGCCCGGAACTCCCGAGCCCCTGGGAGAGCCCACTCCGGAAGCGCCGCCCGAAGAAGCGCCGCGCCCTTCCACGGGGGGACGCAATCTCTTGCAAGAGCTGCAGAGTGCCACCGGAGATCACACGGAATCGGGACGTCATCTCAAACCGGAGCCGTTTGCACCGCCCCAAAACGAGAGCAACTCCTTCTTCGAGTCACTCTCCAGCGCCGCAGCAGCAAAACGTTCATACAACGCCTTGCCCAGTTCTGATCCGGCACCAGCAGCAGCCGAGCCGCTCACAGCTCCGGTGCAGAAGTGGGAGCCGACGCCCGAGCCGGCCCCAGCCGCCAATGCCGGCGCCGACGCCTGGAAGCCGACGCAAGATGTGCCCGTCGTGCCGGAATATCAATTCGGTGTGACAGAACCGGCCGCCTCATCTAGATCAGCAAGCGAAAAGGGCGAACAAGCACAAGAAAAACAACGCAATACAACAGAATTACCGGATCACAGCCCGGACAACAACAAATCGAAGGTATCTTCTAGCGAAACGTTTGCAGAACAGAAAGATCTGATCAAGAGGATGGAAGTAATGACAAAGACAGCCGCTCCCGACTGGTGCACCGCCTTCACGTTCTCCGATCTGGAAGAGTTGAAGCAAGAGCGCGACTCACTCAACGATACGATTCGCCAGACACAAGCACGAATCTCCGCCATCGAAAATAAGATCACGATGCTGGAGGGTCTCAAAAATGCCCTGCTTTCCGCCGAAGGCGAAGAGCTGCAAGAAGCTTGCTCGCGAGTCTTCAAGCGCATCGGCTGGAGCGCCCAAGCCTCGCAGACAGACGAAAGCGAGTTGTTGCTCAACGGCGGCGACAGAGTGGAAGTTATTGCTCGCCTCGTGAGAAGCAATGGACAAGCGCCTCGCGCCGATATCGCTCACCTGGCGCAATCAGTCCTGACTTTCTGGGGCGAAACTGAAATCGAGCCGAAAGGAATTTTGGTTGCTTGCACGTGGGTTAACCGCCCGCCGTCCGAGCGCACAGAATCAGACTTCTCAGAAGCACTGGCAGAGTTTGCCCAGAAGAAATCGCTGTGCTTGATGACGACTATGCAACTCCTTTGCATGTATCGCGATCTCGAACTCGGCAAAGTGGCAAACGATGAGATTCGTCGCCGCATCATCGACACCAACGGCAAACTGGGCGGTTTCCATCTTGACGCCGCGCTCAACAGAGCAGCAGTCTAAGAAGGATTGACTCTCTCGAGTCGGAGCATTCTCGGTCGATATCTCGGCTGCTCTCGCTTGACACTGTTAACGGTGGCACAACGCGCTGTCGATGCGATGTCAGAAGGCATCATTAACGGAAAGATCGAGTATCATTTGCCATAGAGGAAATTCTTGTGGCGGTTTCAACACTACTCGTTTGCGACGATGCTGCTAAAACAGAGCAGCTGCAGGCGCTCATCACTTCTGAGCCAGAGCTGAAATTTACCGGCGCCACAACCAGCGAAAACGCCGCTAAGCAAGTGCTCGAATCGAGCCCCTCCGTCATCTGGGTTGAACTCTCGCCCGATCCGGCAAAGGCTCTCACTCTTCTGGGCGAGCTGAAAGAGAAATATCCCACACTGCAGTATCTGGTGAGCTACGACAGATTGCAGCCCGACTTGGTGAAAAGCGCCATGCAACTCGGGGTCATCGAATATATAGATCCGGACAGCGCCAAACGTTTGTTGCCGGACGCGTGTGCGCGCATCACACAGAAGCTCAACGCTGCCGTGCTCGGCAGTTCATCAACGCGCCAGCCCGTCTTGACTGCACCAAGCGGTGGGGGACCACCGGTGGCAGTCGATGACAACTATGTCCCTGGTGCGGCCGCGCCGGCCAGACAGGTGAGTGGCGTGCGCGGCGAATTGAGTCAGTTAGAGGGTGGTCCCGATGCGCTGCCGCCCTGGCTTTTGCCCAGTGTCATTCTCTCTCTCATAGCAGCAGTGGTCTACCTGTATTTCACCGGACATCACTAACGAACTTTTGCGGCCTGATCGATCTTAGAAGCAAGAATGAAATCATTCTCGGTGAGAGCATCGATCGCGTGCGTCCAGATCTCCACTCTCAGTTCGCCATAGCGGATGTGCAAATCCGGATGATGGTTTTCTTCCTCCGCGATTTTGGCGACGCGTTCTGCCAGATTCATCGCTTGCTGGAAATCATTAAAGCGGAAGTTCTTGCGCAGCCGCTTTCCCTCTTCGACTTGCCAGTTGTCGACTTCGGCATTGAGCTTGGCTATTTCGCTCGAGGTCAATGCCGCCATGCTGCCGGAGCAAGGAGTACATTTCTTCTCTTTCAGAGTCATTTTCAGTCCCTCCAGGCAGATTATAACCCCCGTGACGCCGCGCGTTTCTCCTCGAAGGCCGGTGATGAGACACCAATAAGGTCGTCATCGTCGTCGCTGGCCTCATCTGTTGAATCTAGCATGAACAGGTCGTTGTGCGCAGACGGCACACTCTCTTCTTGAGGCAGGCGATTGATCACTTCTTCGATGTTGTACGTGAGATTGAACGTGACACGCGACATCTGTGTGTAATTGATGGCGTCGAAAACCGCCACGGCCCAAGGCACGCAAGACCACAAGACCATGATGTTGGTGAGCGAGTGGACGCTGTTCGACATATACACCAGCCACGGTGCCAGCCACCAGAGCAGATAGACGGCGCCATAGGCACGCTCACCCAGGTAGAAGCGGTGCGCTCCGCACCAACCGAGGAGCAGTGCGTACGCTGCGGCCATGCCGCGCGTGCGTCCCTCGGCAATGTTCTGGGCGGCGCATTGCAGCAGTGATGCGCGCTGCGAACGCAAGGCGGGTGCGTCCTTCAATGCGCGCCAATGCTTCTCGTCGACACGCACCAGGGGCGGTCCGTCGTTGCCGCAAAAACAACGAACGCCAGTTGAGCGCCCGTTGCGAAAACCGTGCACTTCCGCCTCGACCAGAAGTTGGCGGCAGTGGCAGCAGTACAGTGGCACCAACCGGCTCTCCTTGCCTTCGGCAGCGCGATAGACGGCGTTGCCGGTGTTGATGCGGGCGAGAACATCGGTGGTGGACATACTCAACTCACGGGCGCGCTTTTCAAATTCATCTTGGCCCGGCTCTGTCAATTTAGCCAGGGCCAAATACTGAGCACTGGCTTCCGCTCGCTTCTCCTGGCGCTCGAGCGCGATGGCAAGCTGCTTGCGCACCTCCACTTCGCGTCGGGCCGCGTCATCGACACCTTTTACTCTGGCGAGAGCCTCGTTAAAACAGTTTTGCGCCTCGCTGAATCGTGCCGCATCACAGGCGGCGATACCGCTCTTGAGCCAATCGGAAAATGACGCCATGACGGCGGCGCGATCACCTTTTTGTGCCACCACGGGCGGCACCATGTCCACGTGCGCTATACAACCGCAATGATGGCAGGCGAGCTGCCACGGCTCCAGCGCCGTCGCGCAGCCGGCACAGGGCACAAGCGAACTACTATCCCCGACGATCTCTGTTAACTCTTCGCCGACCGGAAGCGCGGGCAAGAAGTCGTGGTCGACTTTGGCGGACGGCGGCGCGCTGTCATCGAATGAATCGGGCTCGCTCTCCTCCTCTGCGTCCACTTCAGTGGCACAGGCGATCGTATTAACCTCGGCGCCGGGCGCGGCAGGTTTCTCCTCCGGAGAATCCTTCGGCTCGGATTGCGCAGTCAGCTTCGCGGATTCATCCTCGGACATCACTCACCCCAACACTATTCGTCGGGATAGTTGCCGACAGTGACTTTGCGTGTCTCATTGCCGGAGCCCTTGCGATAGAAGACAAACTCCATGACGTCGCCGGGGCGCCTGTCGTGCAGTAGCGCGCGCACTTCTTGGGCATTAGCTACGTCATGGCCGTCGACTTTGATGATCACATCGTACTGCCCGACACCCGCCTTCTCGCAAGGACTGCCAGACTGGAGCCTTGTCACCAGGACGCCGCGCGTGTCTTTCATACCGAGCTGACGAGCGCTCTCAGGAGTGAGATCACTCATGAAGATTCCCAGGTACGCACGTTTGATCGATCCGCTAGCAAGCAGTTCGTTGGCAACCATGTGCACCACATCGACGGGAATGGCGAAGCCGATGTTTTGCGCGTCCGAGCGCACGAGGCTGTTGATGCCTACGACCTCGCCATGAATGTTCAATAAGGGACCGCCGGAGTTGCCTTGATTGATGGCGGCATCAGTTTGAATAAGATCGACGTGCGTGTTGCCGTCAGGCAGCGAACGGTTGAGGGCGCTGATGATACCGAGCGTGACGGTGTTGTTGTAACCCAATGGGCTGCCGATTGCTATTGCCCAATCGCCGGGACGCAACTTTTTACTATCTCCGAAATGCGCGACAGGAAGATTATCAACGCCTTTTATTTTCACCAGTGCCAGATCGGTATAGCTGTCTTTGCCGATGACGCGTCCTGGCAAAACTCGTTTATCGTCGAGCATGACAGTGACATTGTCGTTGGCTCTGACGACGTGCGCGCTCGTGATCACATAACCGTCGGAGCGAATGATTACGCCGGTGCCGGTTGTCTGGCGTTCATTGGGCCTGGCCGGTTGTGGGAAGTTGAAAACGAAGTTGTTCATGTTCATGCCGGGAGGCTGACGAAAATCGCGCGGCAATACATGAATGCTCACAACCGCAGGCATGGCTTGGGCAACACTATCGGCCACCGGATTGTCTTTGTCTTTGCCGCCCGGTTTGATGGCACCTTTGCCAAATCCGCCGTCGGGCGACTCCAGTCCGTAAATGACTTTGTGCTCGGGCACCCACTGTTGTCCGAGGAAAATACCGCCAACGGCAGAGAGAACGCAGCAAAGCACAGCGATACCGATCACTTTTCGGTCGGCTGGCTTACTGAAAAACGCAGGCATAGGGGGAAGTTTAGGCATAGCAGGCAGCTTCGGTATCGATATCGGCGGCGGCGGAGTCTCGCTCGCTTGCACCGGTTCGTGTTCGCCCAGGTGCACATTTAGTGCAGCCGCTTCTTCCGCCAACTGCTTGTTCTGTTGCTCGGCTCTGGCGAGCTCAGCTTCGATGCCGTTATTTTTGCCACCGCCATTGAGCGGCTGCTTATTGCGCTCCTGCAAGGCGGCGGAGATGGCCGCCAGGGTGGCGCGCGCTTCTTTCTGCGGCTCATCGTCGTGCACGGTCACTTTGAATTCGACTTGCGTGCGCTCTGACGACTGCTCTTGCGCCTTCAACTCGTCATCGCGCTCGGAAGCCATATTATTTTGATCACCGTCATCCATGACAAATACCGCCAATACACCGGCAGGTCTATCAAATTTCATACCCAGTGGCCCGGTTTGCAATCAACGGGCAGCCGGAGTTCAGGCGACCATGGAGAGTACTCTTTCCATGCGGGTTGGGCTGGTGAGCAGCACCTCGAGCATGGCCGCGGATTGGCGCGAAAGGCGGGCCACTGTCAAGCGTCTCTCCAGAGTGCGAATCAACTCTGCAGCAACTGTGGTCTGGTCACTGACTGATAGTTTTAAACAGTTCTGATGCTTGAAGATGAGGCGAGCAATCGCCACTGCTGTGAGGAGATGATGCAGACCGGCAAGGAGACTGAGTCCGTTATAACCGGGACCAAAGTAGAGTTTGGAGAAAATGCGGCAGTAAACGTAGCGCTTTAACAACTCATCGAGCGCCGGAGAGTCGTTGAGACGCTGGTCGAGCAGAGCAGACAGCGAGATCTCCTGGCCGTAGTACGACAATGCCACCTTATTTGGTGGCATGACCAGAAGCGTACCTATCTCCCTCGCTGGCATATCATCGGGAAGAGACGAGAAAATATCTCCAGGGTAGAGAAACCGCAAGAGAGCGGCGAGCAGTATTTGATCGACGATTTTAGGACGGGCTTCGGTCAACTGCCGCTCGGGATCGAAGCCGGATGGAACCTGAGCGATAATAAACCTGCTAGCGCTCTGGCAGGCACGCATGAATGAGTCACTACCTGTGGTGCGGCGCGGATCGAAGATCTCGAGCAGCCTCGGCTCCAACTCCTCTACATAATGGCGCCAGGCAAGCGGTGTTCCATCAACTATTTGCAATTCATGCCAGTTGGCGGGCTCTGCCGGCATCAATTTTTGGAAGAGCTGCCACTGCTCCTCCAACAACGAACGTTGCTCCGATAGAGGCGAGCCGCTGTTGAAGAGGGCGCCGGTGGATGCAAAACTAATAGAGGCATAGACTCCTGATGGCGTCGGCGTGAAAGTGTAGGGAAACAGTTTGCACATGGCCGGTTTGGCGTCTCTACCGTACTGCTCATGCAAGCGACAGCGCTTTTCCCTGGTGAGAAACTGGCACTCTCCCTGGGCATTTTTCTCCAACGTGTGAGTGTAGGCACTGAGCTTTGCGTCGGTGGATGAAAGCCGGCGAAAAGAATCACTGCCGGCGAGCCCGCCAATGCGGCGGACGTCCTCTTCGGTGAGCGGCACCGGCCATGAGAAGCAGCAGTGCCCACAGCCGGTGCAGGCAAAGTTAATATGGTTGGGTATGTGCAGTTGAGCGTCACTATTCATGTTCGTGCATTTTACAAGCTGCGTCACGCACGCATCGAGATCCTGTACTATTTCGCAAACGGCACGCACTCGAGGCGGTCATGGCACAACGACGAATCGACATGTCTTACCTGGTCTGGGCCTGGCAGGACGACTCTCCCGACAATTCATATTACCTGGACAAAAGGACCGGAGATGTCAGGCTTGTCAATCAGCACCTTCTGGATTTAAGGCAGCTGACAGATGAGATTGAGAAAAACCGCGAGCGTTATCTGTATCTGCCCAAACCTGATAAACAGAATCTTTTAGCCGATCTGCACGACTTCGCCCAGAGCGTCGGCGAGCAAAAGACACGCTCGGTGCTTGCTGTCGCTTTTGAAAGCCCGCACGTTCTTTCGGCATTTCGCAAAATTCTCGACAGTCAGCCGGAAGAGCTGCATCGCCTGAACGAATATATTGAAAGCAAAGTGCGCAAGCGCATCGCCGCTTGGATGAACGCGAACAAACTGGAAGAGTCGTGGCAAGACGGTGAAGAGGAAGAGCCGGAAGAAGAGTACGACGACTGGGAAGATTTCAGCGTACCGAAATAGGCTCAGACTTGACCGGGTAAGCGCGCGCCATAACCAGCCACACGGTCGGGAAGTGCCGGACCGCGCACACACTTGATGGCAGACCACGGCAGGTAGAGGGTCTCGCTCTCTCGGCGCAGGCACAGGTATGTATTTTGGTCAGCCATGGCAACTTCGCCGTCCACTTGCTCTCCGCTGACAAGCAGCACGGTTACGGGAGTATTCAGGGGAATGGCCACGGACAACCTCCAGAAATCCTGACGTCGCTCTCCGATGCAACGCCGTTACATAGTACCGTATCCCAATCCTGCCAGTCGACTGGCGTGGAAATCAGGCGGTTTGACGCTCGTCGTCATCGGAATCAGTCTGAAGAGAGTGTGCTTGCCCCTTGTTGAGGCGATTCTGGCGCACCTGGCTCCAGTCGCCTTCCTGCGCCGATGCAATGGCATTGTCATCGTCGACACCGTTATTTTTCAGGCGGGTTTGTTGATCTTGCCGCGCTTGCAAGCGACTTGCTTTGGCCGCTAAATCTCCTTGAGCGTGATCGAGTTCGCCCAGGTCATCTTCGAGATCTCCGAGAGGGGAGAGATTGCCGGCCATGACGCATCTGGAGAGCGCCGCCTCTACCTCTTCGCGGCTGCCGACGATGCTGCCCATGTCGGCATTGACGTCGATGTTGTTAGAGCTGTTCGTGGCGTCCGCTGTCACTACCAGGGTAGACGAGTCGGCGTCACTGTCGGCGGTATTGCTGGTACTCTGCGCCACGACATCAGCAGCGGAGTCCGTGTCCATTGAGTAGTTATCGTAGCTGTCCGTCGGGTCGGTGAGCTGGCTGTAGGAGCTATAACCATCCCCTGGATCGACCTGTCCAAGCGAGTTAACCGAGGTTCCGTCCCAATCCAGATCGGTCGAGCCGTTGGAGTTGAAGGTGACGTCGGGAGTATAAAAACTGCCCGCATCGCTGCCGGTATAGCTGTAGTTGAATAGAGGCGCACCATCGGCTCCAGGCTGTTCGTTCACTGCCGTCTCGCCCTGTGGAGTGTCGATGAATTTGTACTGATTAGGCACGTCCGTCTGCACCTGACCGTTGGTCAAAGTGGCAGTGGCTGTGTCATTCGTCGTGGTAGCGTCCGGTATCGTCACCTTGACGGCATCGGCAGCACTGTTATCGATCGCCACTCCTTGTTGTTTCGCCTGGTCGACAACCGGCGGTCCGCCATCTTGTCCACGATGGATGATGTCAGGCTTGACACCGGCATTCTGCATTAAATTTTGAATGCGAGCGACGTTAGTGTTTGTCACGGCGACGCGGTCGTGATCGCGATTGGAGAAGGTGACATCCTGACCGTGAACATGGAAGTTGCCGGCTTTAGTGCGCACTTCCGAGTCACCATCTTTTTTGTAGATATAGTATGAGCCGTCGTGTTTAACCATGGCGACGCCGTCGGTAAACATGTAAGTTGTGTCTTCCGGCATCTGCGCTCTTTGATCCGGAGTGAAATCGGTTGATGCTTGCTTGGAGGTGAACACCTTTTTGCCGTTGAAATCTTTCATGGAGCCATCAGGCGTCTCGGTTACCTTGACCCCGTTATCACCGGGCATCTGCACGTCAGCTTCTTGCTTCTTAGCCGAGTACTGCACACCGATGCCGTTTTTCTCCACATAACGCTGCGGTCCGTCCGTTCCCAGCCGCTGATAAACATGGTTGCCATCGGCGCTCTTGTCGATGACGCGACCGTCGCCACCACTGATGATGGTGCCATCCGGTCCGGTCGAGGTGGCCAGTCCGTTGTCGATAGTGGTCGTTGATTTGCCTGTCGTCGACTTGATTTCGGCCACCTTGCCTGATGCGTCCTTCTTGATCGAGACAGTGCCGTCGTCACCCATCTTGGTACTGACAGAGGGGAGCTTGCTCGTATCTGTAGTGGGCGGCGCGGCAGTATTTTCGAGCGACCAGAACTGGCTGGCAGCAGTTTTGTCGGAAGGATTGAAGCCGAGCAGCTGTTCGCTAACCTGCCCGTTGAACTGGTCGGCAAGCGCACCGTTTGCGGGTTTTTGCTCGGAGGAGCTGCCAAAGCCGAAGAAGTGCGCCACATCCGCAGCCCCATTTTTGATGCCGCTAAGAACTTTGCCGCCCCAGCAATCCAACGCGCACTCTTCCACCCAATTGGAAGCCAGATCGGGCTCAGTCTCAGGCGGCTTCTCAGCTGGTTTTTCCGTGGGCACAGCGGTCGTGGCAGGGACGGTAGCGGGGTGCAACGCGTCGTGCTCTGGTTGTGCCTGCGCTTGAGCGCCAGGAGTTTGCACTTCTGTGGGAGCGGCTGGCACTGGTGAGTTGTTCTCTAAAGCCATAAGCAATGGTAGAAGACGAAAGGCTCAAACCCGATCAAAGCAATATGAGCATAGTAAGATTCCTGAAGATTACGAGCCTCCCGCTAAATTGTCATTGGGGAAAATACGTAGTCGCCTTAGATTATCTGCACCCTTGCGGGCACTTTTGTGAGATTTAATGCCCCCGCGGCGGCTTTTATCTGATCTCTTATGCCCGCCAGCGGGCGATTTCTACCGGATTAGAGGCATGTTGCCACCGTCGCCAGCGGATTAGTGCGGCAAAGCGCTAAAATCGACAGTTGAACGAGCCGACGTCGCGGGCTTTTCAAGAATTCATCTTACTCAGTAAGTTTTGTAGTCTAAGCAACAATCCCGTCGCTCTTGCAGCGGCTGGTACCCAAAAGCCGGAAACGAAATGCGCCTCAGCAAACTGTTCACTTCATCATTGGCACTTCTACTCCCTGTTGCGCTGTCTGGATGTGGAGGTCGTCCTGCCCCGAATAAACAAGCCGGCGCAGGGCAGACGGTAAAAACAGCTGCCAGCGGCAGCGCCCCGACCGCCACCACCGGCAGTGCCAATGACGCGGCCGTTCCGATTGCAGGCGATTGGCAGTTCGGATTTCAATTCAATAATTCCACCCTGCACGCCACAGTGCATCTGGATCAGCAGGGCAACTCGTTTTCCGGAACCGGCACGGACGACGAAACGAAGAAGCCGTTCAAGATCGAGCAAGGCAGTCTGGAGAGCGGCAACCAGGTGAGCTTTTACAAAAAATACGACGGCAACTTGCCGGAGATTCAATACACCGGCACGCTGGAGAATGCAAACGAAGGCGAAATTCACGGCCCTTATATGCACGGCGATTACGCCACCAAAAAAGACGGCAAGATCATCAGCAACATCTGGGAGGCGGCGCTGACTCCGCCCGGTTCGGCGCCGTCACAGCCCGCACCGCAGGCAGCGCCGGATGATTCGGCCATGCTGGACAGGACACCCGAGCTTTCCGGCAAGTGGAATGTCGGCTACGAGTACAACTTCAAGACCGCTCACGCCATCATGTTTATCGAAGCCACCGGCGACAGAATTGTCGGCCACGGCTCGGATCGCGACACGGGAGAGAAGTTTGTCATAGAAAAAGGTTGGTACCACTATCCCCACCTGACGCTTGTCTGGCGATGGCCGGCATCGTCCGGGGCGCCTGCGTCTCACAAAGGGAAGGGCAAGGGCAAAGCGAAAGGCACAGCCGGCAAGCCGGAGCGAACAATGATCTTCAAAGCGGAAGTGAAAAATATCCACGACAGCGACTACACAGGGCCCTACTTGAACGGAAAGACTCAAGGCGGCGGCGAGTGGCAGGCGCAAATGTTCAAATAACCTCGATGTCTACGACTCTAACGAAGGAGCGAAAGCAGTGAAACGACGATTGGCGATGGGCGTAGCTACAGCGATTCTCTTGGGCAACCAGTTGATCATTAGTCATACGGTTGAAGCACGAGATCATAATGAAGGACAACGCGGCGGTGGCGCACAGCCTAATCGTGGCGGTGGCGGCGGTGGTGGAGAGGGTCGTGCCGCACAAGCGCAAGCGCAGAGCGCACGCGAACAACAGGTGCGCCAGCAGGAAGATCAGGCCCGCCAGCAGCAGGAGTCGATGCGCCGGCAACAAGAAGAGCAGGGTCGTCAGCAACAAGAGCAGCAGCGCCAACAACAGGACCAGTCGCGCCGGCAGCAGGAGCAAGCACAGCGCCAGCAAGAGCAGAACCAACGCCAACAGCAGCAAGAAGTGGCTAAACAGCAAGAGCGCCAACAAGAGCAGGTGGCAAAACAGCAGCAGCGTCAACAAGAACAAGTTCAGAAAGAACAACAACGCCAGCAAGAGCAAGCTGCCAAAGAAGAGCGCAATCAGCAAGAGCAGGGCAACAGAAATCAACAAGAGACCAACCGCAGAGAACAAGAAACGGCACAACGACAAGAGCAAGAAAACCGTCATGCCGTCGCACCGGGCACGACGGCCATGCTGCGTGAAAGCAGACCGGCAGAGCGAGGCAATTTCGGCGGTTCGAGAGCGTCGGCGCCTCGTCCGTTGACCAACATCCGCAGCCTGCCGATCAATAAAGCCGTATCGATGCCTGTTGTCGATCCGCATTGGACGCAAGAAGAGCGCGAGCATGCCACCGTAGTGTCGCAAAATCTACAGACTCATTTGTATCCGTTTGCACAACCGCCGGCGAACTACCAGCAGATCGCCAGCGAGAATTTGAACAGTTATATCAATAACTATCCCTGCTACATCGGCAATCAACAGTGCATCATTAATCGCGAGAACACTTTCGTCAATCCGTTTCCCGCGTACCAGTATCCCTACTGGTATCAGCCTCAACCAGGCTGGATCTTCTCCAACGGTTTTACTCTGGGCAATTTGGTGCACGTCCCGCTCGATTGGCTGGGCTTTGGCTGGCATCCATACTATGGACCGCAGCCTGAAGGGTTCGTCTGCTCGAGCAGCTTCGTACCGACGCCATGGATATACGTTCCGGCCTACGGTTTGTGGCGCCTGGCAGGCATGGAAGGATACGCTCAATCAGGACCGCCGTACGACTACAGCGGACCGATCACGGTCGAGACGCTCGAGCCCAGACACGTTAACATCCGCGACCCTTATACCGGCTACGAAACCAGGCGTGTGGTCAACGTGATGTATCTGTACAACGCGTTCTATTATCCCGAGTACGAACGTTACGGTTATACCAACCGGCACGGCTACTTCATTTTGCTCAATCTATAGCGAGTTGCCATTCACGAATTGGAAGCAACCAATTCGGCAGGCTCCTCCTTCAGGATGACATATTGAGGCACACGCGTGCTTTGTCTATTGAACTCGACCAGGCGCAATGGCACATAGAGAGCCAGAGCCGCCAGCCAGGCTTGCACGCATGCCACTCCAAAACGGTACCGCTCTGTGCCCGGTATGACACCGGAAGTGAGCACCCCCACAGCACAACCGAAAATGAGAGCAACCGTCGCGGGCACTCTCAATTTCTCCACCGCCTCGAGACTGGCCACTTTATCGATGAAAGGCGAGACCTTGAACACCCGTGTCTGCAAATACCATTCAGCCAACATGATCACCGTCGGTGTCGGCATGATGATGCAGTTAAGTCCAGCGATAGTTTCGATGGCGTTGGCGGAGCCGGTGGCAGAAAGCGCCGCGGCGACGCAGCCGCCGGCAAAGGCCAATAAGATGACGGCCAGGCGATGTCGCATCTGTTTTAACCCTTGCAATGCTGCCACCATTCCGAACATATTCGAGTCTTCACAAGCGAAAGCTGTAGCAACGAGCACGATCGCCGCCAGAAGCGAAACACCGCCGAGAGAGAAATCGTTCAACACTTTCAATGCCGCCTGCGAGTCGGTGATGCCGGTGAGATGCGCGAGAAGCCAACCAGTGGCAGGAAAGACCGCCTCACCGAGAATAAGCGCGGCAGCGATGGCCATGCCTGAATGCAGCTTGTTGCCTTTAGAGTAGCGCCAGTAATCCGGCTCGTTGCCCCAGATAGCATAACCAATCACGAACGATGAAACAGTCGTCAGAGCTGAGCCGAATGAAACCGGTGTCAGCGGCAGAGAGAAAGAATGGCTCACGGCCACAGCTTTACCGAAGCTGAAGAGAATCCAGCAGAGCAAAACCGGAGCAGCAAAAAAGCGAGCGAAGTTGGCGACGCCGCTAAAGCCGAACAAGTTGTTGAACGAGCAAATAATGGCCACGGCAAAAGCCAAAATGGCGGTGGGAATAGCCCATGGATACAGACCTTTCAGTCCCTCAGCAATGAACAAGGCAGTGAAACCGTAAAAGAGGACGAACATACAGATCATGTTGATCGTCACCAGGTAGTATCCGTACCGTCCAAAAACGCTGCGGCTGAGGAGCGAATAGGTCTGTCCGCTGCGAGCACCCAACTGCACGGCCGGAATACTGTAGATCAGCAAAAAGACGCAGCTGATGACGGCGCTGACGGCAACCTGCCAGAGGTCAATGCCACTTTTGTACCAGTTAAATCCGACCAGTATTGCCGGCATCCCGGTCACCATCGTCATCCAGACCAGTCCCAGCGTGACCGGGTGACGGCGCTCGCTTTGAGGGACAACATCGAGGTCGTGATAAGAGGCGGCGTCTGGCATTAAAACTCCATCTACACAGGGCCGGACCGGGGCGTGCCACCCATTGTCCGTCCCTGCCACTGAGGCGGCAATAGTATTTCCACCACCCCGGCAAGCGTGTTCAGCTTATTGCCAATCGAGGTCTCTGGCTGCGCGCCGATCGCTTTGCGCCTTGGCGGTTTGATGGAGAGCCAGATAACATTGCGATCTCGCTTGATACATTTTCACCAGCTTGTATTTCAGTTTGATCAGCGTGCTCAGGTCTGCCACTGCTTTGTCGTACTTGCCCTCTTCTACGTACACGATGGAGCGATCGCTCAAGGCTTGGCAATCTTTTGCATCCAGACTCCACGCTTTGCTGAGGTCTTTGTCTGCCGCCTCCATGTTTTTCAAATCCAGGTAGGAGCGTCCTCTTCCGGCATAAGCACAGGCCAGCGTCGGTTTGATCTTGATTGCGGCGGAAAAGTCCGGCAGTGCCAGCTTGGTCTGATCGGTGCCGGAATACCAGCGAGCACGAGAGACATAGAGCAAGGCGTTGTTCGGCGTTTTCTTGATGCGAGCGCTCAACTCTGCGCCGCATTTATCGAATTGATCGGACAAGAAATAAAGACGATTGAGCGCATTGTAAGAGTCTAAACTGTCACTTCTCAGCTCAATCTGTCTGTCGGCATCGGCTTTGGCTAAAGCGGGCTGGTGCAGGCGCAGATAACAGAGTTGGCGGACCAGATATGCAGGCATGAATTGGCAATCCAACTTGATCGCCGCATTGAGATCGGCGACGGCATCATCGAACCGTCCGGCAAAGAAGCGACACATGCCGCGCCCATAGTACGTTCCGGCACTTTTGCCATGGGCCGTCTTAATAGCGGCGTCCCAATCTTTCAGGGCGTTCGGATACCTGGAAATGTACTCTTTCATGAACTCCGGGCTCGCCACTTTGTCGACATTTGTTTGAAAGAGAATGGCGAGCAACTCCTCGTGCGCCAGCTGATACTGACCGAGGTGGTTGAGGGCATTGGCACGCCGCTCCCGCGCGCCATCAGCATTGATGAAGATTTGCAGAGCGCAATTATAATCGCAGGCTGCTTGCCCATAGCGACTGAGGAAACATTCAGTGTCCGCGCGCACTAGAAACGGGTCGAGAGAGGCGCTCAGTTTGACTGCTTGATCGGCAGCTTGCTCGGCTTTTTCATACTGCTGAACGGCAATGTAGATCTTCGCCAACCTGATCCATGCCAGGGCATTACCGTGATGGCTCGAGAGAAAAACGGCATCGGGAATAGCTTCGCGCTCCCTGTGCAGATTCAGATATGCTTGCATACGAGCCAGCCGTGCACTGGTGTCATTGGCACGCAGCGTCAGGGCGCGGCTGAGCGAAGGCAGCGCCTGCTCGTATTGACCAGAGCGGAAGAGCGCCTCGCCCTGACTGAGTGATTGTTGAAAATCATCGGCAGCAAGCGCCATTGATGCCGGCAAAAGCAATAACGCGGTGCAGGCAGCGAGCCAGCCGAAAGGAGAAACCGCAAATAGTCGACGCCACTTTCTCACAGCGAGCACAGTACCATCACGAGAAACTTCCTCCTACTCATCTCTCTTCACTCCTCAGCCAGAGGCGGTCGAATTCGTGCCACTCAGCATCATCTGTGGTGTAATCAGCAAATAGAGCGACACCGGAAAAACTCTGGCGCGCACTGCCTGCACGTTCGAGTCCGGCGCATACACCTTGCAAGGCGTTGTCGAGACTCTCCGTGTGACGATTATGCGCCAGGGTGACATCTTCATACGTAGGCAGACCGAGAATCAGTTTGCACCTTTTGTTGGCCTCATGGCAGTCGTCGGTGAGATGAATCGCCTGTTGCTTGACTAACCAGACGTACGCGGCAGGCGAATAGAGATACGAGTCGTAGCACATGACGGCGATCTGATCGCACCGTCGAGCTACTTCCTGGAAGTATTCATCCGACCATCCCCATAAGACGAATGGGTACCACATAGGCGTGGCTACGCTGAGCAATTTATCTTGCGGCAGCGCTTTTTTGGTTTCGTCGAGAAGTCTGAGCAAGCCTTGATTGCCGTTCACTGCAAACTCGTAGTCCCATTGCACACCGTCGAATCCACACTCTTGCGTGAGCCACTTCGCTTCCTGCACGAGTCTTCTGCGGACGGAGAGATTATCGAGATTGACATGGTCGGTTTGGGCGCCCACGTAAACCCAGGCGATTGCGCGCACGCGGGAAGCAGCGCTGACAACTTTGCTGCCAACACCACGAGTGTGCACAAAATCGGTGATCTTTCTCGCCTGCAGCAGTGAAGGAGAAGCGAGGCTGCCATCCGATTTTACGTTCAATACATGAAAGTATGCGTCGTCAATCTGATGTTGTTGGAGACGCACTGACAGTTGCTGCCAATCAGACGGACCGTACTTATCTTTATACCAGTAATAACGCAGCCAGAGGCCGTTATCGCCTGAGTTATAGCGGCACGGCTGGGCAGGATTGAGGGCGTCGTAAGCGCAGTAGTCGCAGAGAAAAACAATGAGGACGTTCAAGGCGAGGAGCTTGAACAGAAATGCGAAATCATAATTTATGGCAGATGACATGTCGGCGCGCCCAGGCAGTCACGGTCATTTAAGCAGAGCAAGAGAATTGGCGCTGCTCTAAATCACTGCCAACTTCTTGCCCACCTTCTCAAAGGCGGCTAAAGCTCGATCGAGGTCTTTGAGCGTATGAGCAGCCGAGATCTGAGCACGCAGTCTTGCTTCGCCCTGAGGGACGACGGGGTACCATAGACCTCGGATGTAAACGCCTTCAGGCAGGAGCTCCCGGCTCATCTCCATGGCTACAGCCGCCTCGCCGAGCATAATCGGCACAATCGGATGTACGCCCTCGAGAATCTTGAAGCCCAACCGTTTGATCTCTTTGCGGAAATAGGCGGTGTTCTCGTGCAGTTGATTAACCAGGCTCGAGTTCTCTTGCAGAATCTTGATTGCTTCCATGGAAGCGGCAGCGATCATCGGCGGCAGGGTGTTGGAGAACGTGTACGGTCTGGATTTCTGGCGCAAGAAATCAACCAGCACTTTTTTGCCGGCGATAAAACCGCCGGAGGCACCGCCCAGAGCTTTGCCCAGTGTGCCGGAGATAACATCTATTTTGCCGTGCACGCCGCACTGCTCGGGAGTGCCGCGTCCTGTTTTGCCCAGCACGCCGGTAGAATGCGATTCATCGACGAAAAGCAGAGAGTCCGAGCCGCGAGCGATTTCGACAAACTGATCGAGTGGCGCGTACTCACCTTCCATACTGAAGACACCGTCAGTGGCGATCGTCCGCAGACGGAAATTCTGCGACTGATCCTCCTTGAGCCACTGTTTAAGCTGGTCCAGATCGTTATGCTTGTAGGCTCTCACGTCGGTCGTTTTGGTGGCGATGCGCGCCAACCTGATACCGTCGATGATACTGGCGTGATTGAGCTGATCGCTGTAGATCACATCGCGATACTCTTTCTGGCCAAAATCATTGGAGAGAAGAGCAGTGAAGAATGCCTCGTTGGCGGCAAAACAGGAGGAGTGCAAAATTGCCGACTCAGTGCCGAGAAATTCGGCGATAGTCTCCTCGAGCTCGAAGTGAATATTTTGCGTGCCGCACAAAAAACGCACCGAGGCCATACCGAAGCCATACTCGTCCAGGGCCTTCAGAGCAGCCGCCCGCACGCGCGGGTGGTTGGCCAAACCGAGATAGTTGTTGGAGGCGAGCATGACTGCGTCGTGTCCATCGACTCGGACGACGCCGCCTTGCTCACCTTCGATCGGCACTTCGATTTTGTAAGTCTTTGCCTCGCGTGATTTAGTCAGCTCCCGGTCGATTGATTGATAGAGCGCATCAACACTGAGCTTGCGCGCCGCTTCGCTGGTCGAATCTTTTGCAGACGTCACCATTTTCTCTCTCCTCGTCTAGAACTTTTTCGATTCGTCCGGGCTGAACACGAGCTTCATCTCCGAGCCGTCGGACAAAACTGAAAACGCTTGCTTGTATTCATCGAGCAAATACGTCTTGGCAGCCAGAATTTTGTCCAGGTCTCCAGTGAGGTTGAGGCGGGGCGATTTGATCATACGCAACATCGTCTCCCAGGTCTCGAACATCTTGCGTCCGAATATTCCCTTGACGGTGACTCCCTTCCAGATCACGTAATTGGCGATGTCGAAGTCTGCCAACGGTTTGCGCGTGATGCCGAGAAGAAGAACGGTGCCGCCGTTGCGAACGATGCGGAAAGCATCATTATAGGCGGCTGGCGATCCGCTCATCTCCAGGACCACGTCTACACCGTTGGCACTGCACTCGTGTTTTTCCACGGAGCGATACAGCTCTTGCGAGCCTTTGCCGACGTCAAAGCAGATATCAGCACCGAACTCGGTGGCCAGCCTGAAGCGCCGGTCGACATCCGCGGCTTCCGTTATATAGATGCGGGAAGCGCCAAAGTCGCGGCAGAGGAAAGCGGCCATCAATCCCAGTGGACCAGCCCCGAGAATTGCTACCGACTTGCCGCGTACGTCCGCTTCCATGACAGTGTGTACGGCATTGCCGAAGGCGTCGAGCATGGCACCTATACGGGGGGGAATTCTGGAGGTGTCGCCCTGCTTGCCTAAAAGAATGACATTTTTGTACGGAACCACCAGTGACTGCGCGAAACAACCGTCCAGATGCACGCCCTTCACACGTACTTGCGTGCAGATATGCTCATTGCCCGTGCGGCACAGCGAGCAGTGTCCGCATGAGAGATGCATCTCGGCGGTGACGTAGTCACCGGTGTCAACGCGCAGCTGCTCATCGAGATTGCGCCACTGTTCATTTTGCGCACCCTCGCCGATCTCTTCCACGATGCCGCAGAACTCATGACCGACGACGATCGGTTTGTAGCCGCCATGCGAGAGGTACCTTTGCATCTCTTTGCGGATGCCCTCAAACTGCGGGCTGTTGTAAATGCTCTTGTCGGTTCCGCAAACAGCCGTGGCCAAAACTTTGATTTTGACCTCGTCCAGCCCGACCTTCGGTTCAGGCGTGCTGGTTGAGAGAGTAAAACCATCTTGCTTCAGGTCTTCTTTGATCAAGCACTTCATCAATTTGCTTCGGGGCTCCTCGACTGTTTTACGTTCTATCAAAATATTTGCTGGCATGGATCAACTCCCAGCCCGTCAGTAATACAAAGAGAAACTGTAGCTCACTTGCGCCTCGGAGAACAAGCGAAAACGTTAGCCTGAGCAGCTCCTCGCCGGCTCCATTGGCAATTCCATTGCCGCGTCGAAACATAGATATAGTGCGGTAAACAAATCGAAAGGTTAGGAAACAGATCTAAATAATTCTACAGAAATCAGCCATCTATCGGGCTTTAGCCGTGATCTCATAGCGAACGTATCCACTCTGTATAGCGCCAAGATATCATCCCTTAGTGTTTCTTTAGTTGCCAAGTTTTCAGTGCCTGATAGATTACTGGGGTGGCGCAAGCATTTCTTTATATTTGGAGCACCTGGAAGCGATGAACTTTGACCCCCCTTCAGAAGAGATCAGTTTCGATCCAAGCAAACCTCAATCGGCCGACGTCGTGGCCGCGTTCGTAGCAGAATCATCGATTGTGAAAACAATCGTCCAGGGCTCAGGCGGCCCGGATAACGCCGAAATTACGGAAACAGGGCTGCGGTTTGTCCGTCATATCATGGCGAACTCACGGGCAATCAGGTTCGGATTTATGCCGAACTTCAAAGATATGGACTCCATCCGCGAACTGGCGCGCGACTTTATCCGCAAATGCGGCGGCGCCTCACCAGCCCTCCAGGCTATGCATGCAGTCACGGCCTGCGAGTAGCAGAACGTGCTCAGACAAGTTTAGGGCGCTCGCTATAAGCGAGCGCTTTTAGCTGGCGCCTGCTCCGGCGCAACCGATCAACCAGAGAAACAACCTCTCAGCTTTGTTGCTCCACAAACTAATCTAATGCCCCTGTGTGCAAATAATCCGCACTGCAGAAATTTGGCAGCATTTTCATGGCGCCCTTGGCGAACAATGTTGAGAGCAGCTTGATCAAAGACCTACTGAAGAGAATGGAGCCTGGCGGCTCCATTCTCGAATCTGCTTTGTCTTCTCGTGCCTACATGCCGATGATGCTGTAGCCGCAATCGACGTGAATTACTTCGCCGGTGACGCCGGAGGCAAGATCGCTGACCAGGAAGAGCGACGTCTTTCCCACTTCTTCCGCTTGCACGTTGCGCTTGAGCGGTGTCTTGTCGGCCACGTGTTTGAGCATATCGCGAAATCCCGCGATACCCATAGCCGCGAGTGTACGAACCGGTCCGGCGGAGATGGCGTTGACACGAATATTTTTGTCGCCCAGGTCGGCTGCCAGGTATCTCACACTCGCTTCCAGGGCGGCCTTAGCCACTCCCATCACGTTGTAGTGCGGCACTACCTTTTCGGCGCCGTAATAGGTCAACGTCACCACACTGCCGCCTTCTTTCAAAAACGGAAGCGCCGCTTTGGTGACGGCAGTGAGAGTGTAAGCGCTGACATCGAGAGCGAGGGCGAAGCCTTTGCGGGACGTGTCGACGAAGTGTCCTTCCAGATCTTCTTTGGCGGCGAAAGCGACAGCATGGATGACGAAGTCTATCGATCCCCATTGCTTACCCAGCTTCTTGAAGGTCTCTTCAATCTGCTCGTCGGCGCCCAGATCACACTGCTCGACAAAAGTCGATTTCACTTGCTCGGCAAGCGGCTTTACGCGCCGTTCGAGCTGTTCTGCCTGATACGTGAAAGCGAGCTCGGCGCCTTCTTTCCACAGCTCCCTGGCGCAAGCCCATGCCAGGCTGTGATCGTTGGCGACACCAAATATGATGCCCTTCTTGCCCTTGAGCAGTCCATCTTGGCGCTGCGTCAGCTCTGTTTCCTTTTCTTTCACCTGTGACATGCCTCGCACTCCCGGCTTAAACTACAAATCTGAGCTTGTGATTATGTCATATGTGGCGCCGGGGTTCTTCGATGTTTGCGGTCTGGCGCCCGATCGTTTACGTTGAGCCCACATTTTGGGCCATGCTCCGGAGAGCAAAATGCGTCCTCTCTCCGGCATAAGAGGATGGGAAATCGGCAGTGGATGAAAAGAAGTCATTAGTGTAAACACCATTGTCAACGGAGGCACATAACTTAGACTTGGTAAGCCTCTACCTTTAACTCATCTGGTAACCGCGCTTGAACGTTCGCTTCGACAAAACCGCCGCCTCTTATAACTCTCAGGAGAGTGGGCAACCGCTCTGGCAAAACGTCTGGAACACAGAGCACATCGTATGGCAGCCGAAAAATCTAATCAGCGCCAAGCTCAACGAGGGTGATTGGACCAAAGTGACTTCATCATCGGGCGACGGCAGTTACGATCAAAGTGATCACAGCCGCACGCAAGTAGTGGACGCTTTATTGAATATAAGCGCCGTCAACAAACGCGATCTGATCGAATACATTTGAGGGCGGGGTCTTTACTGCGCCCGCTGCAACAGTGCATCTAGATCGTTGCGAAACTGCTCGGCTGTCTTAAAGCCCGTCACTTTGCCGAGCAATTTGCCTTGCGGAGTGAAGACGAGGCTGGTGGGAAACATACCGACCTTGTTGTTCTCGGCGAACTTTTCACCGGCACCTTTGTCCTCGGCATTAACTTTCAGGCAGACAAAGTGATCGTTGAGAAATGAGCGCAGACCGGCATCTTCAAATGTAGTCTTATCCATCTTCTTGCACGGAACACACCATGTCGTGTAAACATCGGCGAGAACATACTTGTTGAGATGGCGCCCTTCCTCCATGACTTTATCGACGTCGCTCTCCCAGACCAACTCCTGAGCAGCTTTTGCGTGCGCCGAGTTAGCGTAGGGCGCAAAACCGAGCAAACTTAAGAGCGAGACCGCGACAACGAAAGGCTTCTTTCCTGAAAACATCATCTTCCTCAACCCGGTGCAAACAGAGTATCCCCTCAATCAGTTGTGATTGTCTCCCTTGCTCGCCTCCTCTGTCAAAGGCTGATTAAGCAAATCAGCTCTGACGATGCGAATTGGTGGAAAACCACAGCCGAGAAAATCATCGTGAAATTGCTTGATCGAATAGTGCGCTCCTGCCATCTTTTTGTAGTCGTCGCGCAATGCCAGAATCTGCATTTTTCCTAGCGTGTAATAAAGATAGGTGGGATCCATCGTCCCTCTTCTCGTTTCGCGCTCGGCATTGGCGCGTTCCATATATCCTTCTTTCATGAAGAAAGCGATGCCTTCATCAACGGTCATTCCTTTCGTGTGCATCTGAATGCCCACTATATAGCGGCAACAGCGCAGAAGCGCGTCATGCAGCTGCACCATTCTCAAACTGCTGTCACCACGACGCAGCCCTTCATCGAGCATCATCTGCTCACAGTAGTGTGCCCATCCTTCCTCATTCGTGTTGCAGCCGATCAGCTTGCGCACTTTGGTAGGAAACTGTTTGGACCAGAGAAATTGCACATAGTGACCGGGGTACGCTTCGTGCACGCTGGTGTTGATCAAGTCACCGTAGCTGTAACTGCGCAGATGCTCCTCCGTTTTCTCAGCGCTCCAGCCGGGCTCTGGCAAGGTGACGTAGTAGTATGCCTGACGCGCTTTGCTCTCGTACGGTCCCGGTGTGTCCATTGACGCAAAAGTAAGAGCGCGATCGAAAGGCGGCGTTTCCTCAACTTTCGCTCGCTCTTCGCTGGGAATAGTGACGATGTTGTGCTCTATGCAGAATGAGCGAATTTCCTCCAGCACCCCCGAAACAGAGGGGAGAAGCTTGTCGGCGCTGGGGTGATCGCGAGAGATCGATTTGAAGTACGCATCGACGCTCGAGTCATTACTGACTTGATGAGCCAGCTGGACGAACTGCTTCTGCTGCTTGTGCAATTCCGCATAGCCGTCCGCCAGGAGCTTGTCTAGCGGCTCGTCTACCATCTCTTCGTACAACAGTTTGCGGCTGAAATTTTTCTCGCCCAGAGCGAATGCCCCGGTACACTCCTTCTTTTCCACCAGATGCCTGACATGCTTTTCGTACTGCTTCAGCGCAGATATGACGGCTTCATTAGCTGATTTCAAGCGTTCTTGCAGGGACGCGTCCTTAACGTCTTTGAAGGCGAGCGGCACTGATGTGACGTAAAAATCTATTACGCCCGGCAACTGCTCCAGGTTGATGTCGGCGTACACAGGAGGAATCAAATTGGGCTGCAGATTTTTGATGCCGGCGTCGAGAGCGGCCGGTATGGCTTTCTCCCTGGCGATGACGCTTTGCATCCGCACATCGAGCGGAGCGAACTCTCTTTTAATCAGGTCGAATATGCTGGAAGTAACTCGGCTGCTGTAGTAATCAGGATTTTTGCGCCACATTTGCGTGTCGTTGAGAGCGAGCAGGCGAGAGTTGATGTCGCTCATCAGTAACGCGCGGTCGAGTTTGTTAACTTTGCTCAGCCGGCTCTCGTCAATGTGCTCAAACTTATCCAGCCAATTTTGCTCCTCTCCGGCATGGCGGTCGAAGGCGGCCTGGGAAAAGTCCTCCAGCACATTATCGTAATCGTGCACTCCCTGGGCAGTAGCCCAACTCGGCTCGTCCTTGAACCTTTGATTGAAGTAAGCATCGACGGCGCCGGTAAATTCGTTATCTTGGGCTGAGGGCATCAACTGCTTGCCATCGGGTGAAATGGTCTCAGCCCCTGTCACTCCCACTGCCATCGCGGCTGAGTTGAGGAGGAAGCTCAGCGTTATAGCCATCAAAACGAGAGCGAATCTTGACATGCCAATCTCCTTGCCGCTGAGCTACGGATCATAACGGGTAGCAAGCCTCAAGTTTCATCAAAGAAAAGCTTATTTCTATATGGAAACCTGAAAGACCATTACAGAATTATGGTGCAATAACACTTGCGGCTCAAATTGGCGCGACAATGAGGCAGCGTCCCATTGAGATCGTGTAGCACTCACGTAACAATCTCTGTGCGCCAGCCTGATCTATGTAATATTTGACCGGGGAGTCAGGGTTTTTTATGTCATACAACATCTTCGTGCTCGTCAAGCAGGTCCCGGACCAGGGCTCAAAAGCCGGTATCAATCCTGACGGTACAATCGATCGCGCCCGGGCCAAGCGCATGCTCAACCCCTTCGACCGCTACGCCCTGCAAGCGGCGCTGCACATGAAAAACTCGTACGGCGGCACCGTCACAGCGATCTCCATGGGCCCGCCGCCGGCAGTAGAGATTTTGCTGGAAGCGATGGAGCATGGAGTCGATCGGGGCTATCTCCTCTCAGACCGACGGTTGGCTGCATCCGACACACTGGCGACGGCATATGCGCTCTATAAAACAGTGTCGTACGTAGGCAGGTTCGACATCATTTTCTGCGGCTTACAAACGACCGACGGCGACACCGCTCAAGTCGGTCCGCAGTTGGCGGAGCGTCTCGATCTCCCGCAAGTGACCTACTGCGAAGATTTCTCCATACAGAACGGAAAGGTGCACGCCCGCAGAATTATCGAGGGTGGCGTGCAAAAAGTGATCACCGAATTGCCCGTTCTCGTAACCGTGGCCAACTCCTACCACCCGCTTGAATACAAGTCGTTTCGCGGAGCATGGAAAGTGCAGCGACTGCAACGCCATCAAGACGAGTTGAAAGCAGTCGTGCAAACAGTAGATCTCGACTTGATCGGCGCCGATCCCGAACGCTGCGGTTTGAAAGGCAGTCCCACTATCGTCGCCGCCACAGAGAAGGTCGGCGACATTGGCGGCAACTGCTGTATGCATGAAGGCAGCGCCCCCGAAACACTAGTGAGCGAGATACTGAGCAAATCAAACATCAAGGAATTCCTGGTAGCGGCTAAGTAAAATGACAGAACAAGAAAAAGAAGCAGTAATCGAACAACCAGACATCTCCGGCTTTTGTCCCAAAGGTGACGTACTGGTCGTTGCCGAGCACATCATGGGCGAGCTTCAACCAGTAACGCTCGAACTTCTCGGAGCCGGACGAATACTGGCCGACAAAATGGAGCGCCGCTTGAAATGCGTCGTCATGGGATACAACCTCGGCGACATGCCGCAGAAGCTCATCGAACAAGGGGCCGACATCGTCTATGTCGCCGATGATGCGGAGCTGTACATGTACAGGACATTGCCCTACAGGCGTGTTCTCATCGACCTTCTCAATACGTTTTCCGAGCCCCCGCACACCTGTCTTCTAGGCTCGACCACCACGGGCCGAGACCTGGCACCAAGAATCGCCGCTCACTTCGATACCGGTCTGACAGCCGATTGCACCGAGTTGGACATCGGGCCGTACGACCATAAGAGCAAGGTCGACCCGAGTAAGATCGGTCTTTATCCGAATTGCCTGTATGCCATTCGCCCCAGTTTTGGCGAGAGTTTGAAAGCACGCATTCTCGGACCGTGGAAAAATCCGCAGATGGCAACCACGCGCCCCGGCGTCATGGTGCCGTTGAAAGCCGACAACGGCCGCACCGGCGAAATACACAAGATTCCGGTGAAGCTGTTGCAAGAGGACTATCGCCTCATCGTTGAAGACACGATTCGAGAAGTAGCGAAAGGGATCAAGCTCACCGAGGCGGAAGTGATCGTGTCCGGCGGATACGGACTGGGCAAAGCAGAAGGATTCGACCTGGTGACGGAGTTAGCCGCTTGCTTCGAGAATTCGGCAGTCGGCTCTTCCCGCAAGGTGGTAGATCTTGGCTGGATCCCGTACAACCATCAGGTCGGACAAACCGGCAAAACCGTGCGTCCTAAACTGTATATCGCGCTCGGTATCTCGGGCGCAATTCAGCACCGCGTCGGCATGTCGAAGTCAGGTTTGATCATCGCCGTCAACAAAGATCCGGACGCTCCGATTTTCAAATTCGCTCATCATGGTATCGTCGGCGATGTCTATCAGGTGGTGCCGGAAATGATCCGTCAGTTTAAGAGTCAGCAGTCACAGCGGGGGGTGGAGGCAGTTGTCAGCGCGCATTGAGTACGATCTGTTGTTGGTTGGCGGCAGCCCGTCCAACCTCACCCTTGCTTACCATTTCCTCGAACTGGCGAAAGAGAGCGGTAAGGAGTTCACTATCGCCATCCTCGAGAAAGGCAAAGAGTTCGGCTCTCACATCATGAGCGGAGCAGTCTCCAAGCCGCACATTCTCGAGAAGGTGTTCCCGAATTACAAAGAGAAGGGTTTTCCCATCGAAGCCGTCTGCACCGAGAGCAACTTCTCGGTGTTGGGAGTGGAGAAGAAGTGGGACATGCCCCCCAAAATCTATCCCAAAACTTTCGACAAGAGGGGCTATCTTGTCCTCACTCTCAGCTATGTCGCCAACTGGATGTCTAAACAGGTGGAGGAGAAGGCGAAAGAAGTGCCCAATGTCTCCATCGACATGTTCACGGGATTTTCGGCACACGGAGTGGTTTTCGAAAACAACCGAGTAGTGGGCGTGCAGGTGGCGGAAGAAGCGAAATCGGAAGACGACTTCGTTTATGCCAAATACGTCTGTTTTGGCGACAAAGGGTTTATCTCGCGTGACGTAATCGACCACTATAAGCTGCGCGACAATCCGCAGATCTGGTCGGTTGGCGTCAAAGAAGTCTGGCAGACCAAAGAGAGCTACGAAGGCAAGGTCTGGCACACACTGGGCTGGCCTCTATTGGAAGGAACTTTCGGTGGCGGCTTTGTCTACGGCATGAAGGACAACCGTTTGACTATCGGCATGGTGATCAGCCTGGACAGCCAGGATCCCAACATGAACCCGCAGCAAAAGCTGCAAGAGTACAAAAAACATCCCTGGCTTCAATCGATGATTTCTGGCGGCAAACTTCTCAAATATGGCGCTGCCTTGCTTCCTGAAGGCGGCTATTACAGCCTGCCAAAGAAATTCTACGTGCCAGGCGCGCTGCTTCTGGGAGACGCTCTGGGAGTGCTGGATGTGAAAACTCTCGCCGGTGTCGACCGCGCTATGGAGTGCGGTTATGTAGCAGCCGAGGTCGTGCATGATGCGCTTGCCAAAGGCGACACGAGCGAGGAAGCACTGGCTCCGTATCAACAGCGCCTCACCGACAGCTTTGTCATTAAAGAGTCATTCAAGCACCGTTATTTCCGCTACGCCTTTATGGAAAACCCAAAGCTGCTGGGCGAATATCTGCCCGATATCGCTAAGAGCATCGACAAGACCACGCCGTATATGGGCATGTTCAAGGTCTTCGTCAAACATCCTCTGGGATCACCGGCGCACGGTGTCAGATCGCTCGGTTTGATCGAAGGTAAATTCGACATCGGACCGATCAAATACGAAAGCGATCACAAGCACATCGTACCTACATTTGTGGCACCCAAGTACGATGAGCCGCCCTACGAGAAATCGACGATCTACTCTCGACCTGACGCGGTTTTCTACGCCTCGACGAAGTACCACGAAGGCAACGAGCACATCGATGAATTCAACGCCAAGGTCTGCGTCGAATGCATCGACAGATATCTTCCCTTGGGCAAGACTGTTCCGTGCGTCGCCGATTGCACCGCGGAAGTGCACCGCATCGACATCGTGGAAGGCATCAAAAAGCACGGCATGTCTCTGGAGAACTGCATCCAGTGTCGCACCTGCGAAGTGGTCTGCCCGGAAGTAAACCTGCGTGTCAAGCCGACGTCACAAGGAAGTGGTCCGGATTTCCTCGGTCTCTAAAAGGCGCCACCAGACTCACTTGCGACCTTCATGCCGTCGTCTTTTAGATGATGGTTGCAGGTGGTAACAGAATCCGGCCGCCAATGCTATGCTCAATCGTGCAGTCAAACGGCGAGGGCAAAGTGAGCGAAGCGGGACAACCGGAGTCAAACAACAGACGCAGCACCCTCGAACTTTTTATTCTGAGCGCCGCCGCCCTGTATTTGGAATTACTGATCATCCGCTGGTTATCGGCAGAGTTTCGCGCTTTTACCGTATTCAAGACATTCCCATTGGTGACCTGCTACATCGGGCTCGGTCTTGGCTTCGCGGCCGTCAACGATCGATATTTCCGCTCGACACCCTGGGCGTTTCTCGCATTTTTGATCGTGATGAAGGTGGTCGAGCAATTTTTTCAATTCAGCCTCTGGGCATTTCCATCGTTCGGCGTCTTTCAGTGGTGGCACTTCGAAGCGATGGGGGGCAATCTCTGGGCATATATCCTGGTCTTCATCTGCATTTTGTTGCTCCTTCTGGCCGGACCGTTCGCCGTCATGGCGTGCATCGGCACCAGGCTTGGGCAACTGTTCGGCGATTTCAAACCGCTGACGGCATACGGTATCAACTTGCTCGGCTCCATCTTCGGCAGCATAATCTTTTCGCTGCTCGCTTTCACCGGCGCGCAACCATGGATTCTTCTGATACCACCATTGATCGCCGTAGGCGCTTACGCTAAAACAAATTTTCCCGCTCGCATCATCCCCTGCATCCTTACCGTGGCGCTCGCCTCGTGGTTGCCTCATCTCGAGCCAGGGGAGCGCATTTACTGGTCGCCCTATCAAAAACTGAGCGTAAAAAACATAACACTGACGAACGACTCGACCAAGGCAGCCTGGGAAAAGCAGCAAGGCATCGTCATCGGCACCAACGGCATGTTCTATCAATATGCCCTCGATCTCTCGGAGAAAAATATCAATCGTCCCGGCATACCGGCGGGGGCTAAATTGAGATTGGAGGAGAACGCTCACCAATACAATTTGCCGTACAAGTTGATCGCACCCAAAAACGTCCTCGTTCTCGGAGCAGGTTCGGGCAACGATGTCGCCGCCGCCGTCCGGCACGGCGCTCAACATATTGATGCAGTCGACATCGACCCCATCATCTTAGATCTCGGCAAGCATGAGCATCCGGAGCGCCCGTACGATTCGTCCAAAGTGACTATCTACTGTGACGATGCCAGAGACTTTCTCAACAGATGCACCACCAAATATGACTTGATCGTCTTTGCCGGACTCGATTCGCACACGGTCGCCGGCGAGGGATCATCGGTGCGTCTGGACAACTTCGTCTATACGAAGCAAAGCATAGGGCAGGCAATGGGCCTGTTAAACAAAGATGGAGTGATGTTTCTCTCCTTCTGCAAATCGCAGCCCTGGCTCAGTCGCAGACTGTACGAGACAATCAGTGCCGCGGCAGGGTATGAGCCGATCACCCTTCTGGACACGACTCACCCGGAGAGACAGTGGGAGATTTTCGTCACCGGTGATGCGGTGCGAGACAAACGACTGAAGCTCGACGACATCGCCCCATTTGCCATGCGAACGCCGGAGCCGGCTGATTATGCTCATATTCTCACCGATGATTGGCCGTTCATCTATGTCACTCCCGTCGGTTTGGATGTTCCTTACCTGGTAGTCGTCTGCTCGCTTCTCATACTGGCCGTCATACCGATGCGCAAACTTCTGCTCACCGGAGAGGCGGAGTTGTGGCAGATGTTCTTTCTCGGCTCTGCTTTTATTCTCCTGGAGCTGCAAGCTATCGCGCGTCTTTCTCTTCTGTTCGGCTCCACATGGATGACCTCCTCGTTGGTAATCAACAGCGTCCTTTTGATGATTTTCGCGGCTAACTACCTCGTTGCTAAAGCAGGCGACCGCTTGAGCAACAAATTGCCGATTCTCTACATGGTGCTTTTTGTCTCATTGGCGATCAGCTTTCTTTTGCCCATGCCGGCGCTCGTAGGGCTGCCGTACAACTTGGGGCGCATTTTGATCACGCTCTTCACTGTGTTGCCGATGTTCATGGCGGGTCTGGTCTTCCCAATATCATTCAATCAAGCTACCAACATGCGGCGCGCTTACGCGTTCAACCTTTTGGGAGCGGTGCTGGGCTCGATGCTGGAATATATGTCCAACTACGTCGGCATCAACAGCCTCGTCTTGATTGCACTCGTTCTGTACGCCATCTCGTTTGCCTTCTTCATGAAGAAGAAGAAGGCAGTATCATCAAACGCAGCACCGGCCGCTTGAAGGCGGCAATATTTTCAGCGGCTTGCCGGTGTGGGAACATGACCTTGCCACCGTCGTCGATCTGTTTGAGAGCTCTCAACGGAAACCCTGACCTTAGGCTATGCGGAGCAGCCGCACCGTGCTTGGTTGCTCCGCTTATGCCTGCTTCATGCCACCGCTGGCGGTGCCAGGTCAGGCGTGATAAGCTGAAAATCGAACGATGCTCTCGCCACTGCGTCAGAATGGAAAAGCAATCGTTGACGTCTGCTTCAATTCTGCGGCCTTTGCCTTCGATGCTATGATTTGCCTGAGAAAGCATCAAGGACGGTCATGAGTTCGAAAGAAGAGCAATTTGACTCAGACAGCCAGGAGCAAAGCCTGGAGGGGGCGGATACAGTCAGTCCCTGGCAGCGCTTCGCTGCGATAATCATCTTCGTCGTATTCATCTGCGGATCATTCTTCGTCTGGCTGCTGCTTCAACCTTCGGATAAATCAGCTCTCGATAACTCCTCGACCGGCTCGATACATAAGTCGGCGGATAAGACAGCTGCTGCAGACGCTACTATCAAGTGGCAGGCGCGCGAAGAGCACAAAAAACAACAGTGGGCTCTCATGAGCACTGCACCGGCCAGTTCGGTAATATCCGGTACCGGAGTTTTGACCGACTCCGATATGAAAAGCCTGGCTAACGATCTGAGGAAACGAAGCGACGGGATGACGCTGATCAACGTGCATGACAATCCTGAGATAACCAATGTCGGACTCGGTTATTTGCGGGACTTGCCGACAGAAAAGCTGTATGCGGCGGGCACCCACACCGACTCGAGTGTTTTCGCGCACGGTTGGACCAACCTCAAATTGCTGGACATCTCTCATACGGCAGCAGAGAAGTCGTTCGCCGCTCTTGCCAATCCCCCACTTATGGCACTGGGGCTGGCTGACGACGAGCTTGCCGATAAAGATATCGATACCATCAGTAAGTTTGGCAAGTTGAACAGTCTGGTTCTTTCGCATAACAAAATTACCGCGGCCGGGCTGAATAAACTGGCCAAACTGTCCCAGCTGAAATCGCTCGACGTTACGGGCAACCCGATTTCAGTTGAAGCGCTCAATCAGTTCAAAAAAGCGCGGCCCGACTGCTCGCTGCAGTTTTGAGGGGTTGTCCGCGCCCGAGCCCAAATGGTGCTTGGAGCCGTCCCTTGCGGTCGGTTGGAGCGGCAAGCCCACGCATGTTAGAATCTCCCTCGAGCGCGGGTGTAGTTCAATGGTAGAACTGTAGCTTCCCAAGCTACCGGCGCGGGTTCGATTCCCGCTACCCGCTCCAATTACCAAAAAATAAGCGCCCTCAGTCAGTACCGAACCAGCTGCATCGGTGGCGTGGATTTTTGCCAAAGTGATCGTCGTACGAGCAGGCGACAAGATTGCCGCTCACTAGACACGTGAATACGACAGAGTTCAGGTCTACACCGCGCTCGTGGTCAGCAAGGTGTTAAGCCATGGCAGGCTAACAATACCGAATTTCTCGGGAGCGCAAGAGTGCGCTTTTCTTGTAGACTAATGGGTAACAGTGGTCTCCAATGCTGTGACGTGATTACGGCCTCAGTAGAGGTTGTGAGGAAGATGCCAAAAGTTCTGGTTGTCGAAGATGATTTGGTCTTCTCATACCTGATCCAACATCATCTCGAGCTAAACCACTATGTCGTCGAAGCTGTCAAGACGGGCGCCGAAGGGCTGGCACGATTAGATCAACGCATATTCGACCTGGCAATCCTGGACTGGATGTTGCCCGACATGTTGGGCGTGGAGATCTGCAAGAAGTTTAGGGCGCAAGGCGGCACTACACCAATCTTGCTTCTTACGGCAAAGAATACGTCGGAGGAGAAGGCGGCGGGGCTCGACTCAGGCGCCGACGACTACCTGGTCAAACCGTTCGATCCGACCGAGCTGTTGGCCCGCTTGAGGGCGCTTCTGCGCCGTCCGCCCGGCTTTACCGGCAAGATGCTCAAAGTGCGCGACGTCGAGCTGGATACGACCACATTTCGGGTGACGCGAGCCGGTAAGGAGATAGATCTGGCTCTGAAAGAGATCGCCATCCTTGAATTGCTGATGAGACACCCTAATCAGAGATTCACTGCCGAAGCGATGTTGCAAAGGCTGTGGCGTTCTGACGCCTCTGCCTCCGTCGAGACCGTGCGCACGCACATGAAAACCTTGCGCAAGAAACTCAACGATAACGATGACAACGCCCTGATTCGCACGACCAGGCATTTAGGCTATCGCATAGTCGACGAAACTAACTGACTGGTTGGCCGTAACTCATAGACTGCGTCGGGTGGGACAGGCTCCCACAGCCGGATTACGCCGTTCTAAAACGGAGAAGCTCTCCAGGAGCCTCTCTCCCTGTTGCCATAAACCAACAGAACCGATTCGACTCATGCATATATTACAACTGAGCAATTCAGGCGCATCTCAGCTAAGACCCGCGCCCTGGCTCATTTCAGCCATGTAACGTATAGACTACAAGCTTTTCAGGATCTCTCTCTGCTGGGATGGCTGCGTTTCGTTGTAGACTTACAGGTACGTCGTTATTTCCGACTATGACAGACAGCGAAATCCCGTAAACCCTGCCGTAGCAATGATATAGAGGAAAATTTCATTTTGACTTCACGTTGTCTTCAGCTACATTTTTGTTTTCGCCGCTAAAGTAATAGTATGCGCGATGGTTTTCTAAGCGCTAGTGAATAGCGCAAACTGTGCAGGTAAGCGTTCAGTATCCGCAGTAAATTTGAGGGTGGCAAAAGATATGTCTAAAGCACAAAGAAAAACCGCAGTTCAAACCGAAAGCGATCTTCTCACAGAGTTGGGAGAAGTCGTGCGAAAGAGACGTTTGGCCCTCGATCTCTCGCAAGAAGAGTTAGCTGAAAGAGCAGGCGTACACCGCACTTATCTCAGCGATATCGAGCGTGGTGCTCGCAACATCACCATCACAGTGTTGACTCGACTGGCGGACGCTCTTGAAGTGCGGGTCTCGCGCTTGTTTCGCCTGACGGAAGAGAGAACCCGTGCATACGATGCTCCCGCCCGGGGACGCCGGCGCTAAGCACAAACACAGTTGAATACAAAACACCTGAGCAAAACGCTCAGGTGTTTTTTTATTAGTTCTCGATCGGTTTTCCGCTCATGTAGAGAAGGAATTCGCGCCGCCATACTTCCACATTCTCGAAGTTTTTTCCGTAGTCGAAGACAATCTTGGTAGAGCGTGGTTTGCTGGTGCAGCGCAAAATCCATTTCAACCCCTCTTCCGATCTGTCCGCATTGATCTCCACTTCCATCTCTTCGCCGGCAGAGCGCCAGCTCTCAGCAATGCGCGCGCGCGTGATCAGGTGCTCCATATCATCGGAGACAGCTTTCACATTCGGCACAGCGAGAAGCGCTTGCCGGCACGCTTGCGTGATCTCTTTGATGGTCCCTTCTATGCCGACTTCACGTGTCTGCTCTAGCTTCCAAACATCCTGGGTGAGATCTTTTGCCAAAAAAAGACGAGCGGTCAGATCGAGCAGAAGAAAGACGACGCCGAGAAAGATGGCACAGAAAGCGCCGATGAACAAACCGAACTCCAGGGCGAACCGGAAAGAGTTCGGATTGTTTTTCGCCGTGAGCATGCCGATGAAAACCAGCATGGCCACGCCACCACCAAGACCCAGACATGTAGCAAGCAATCCCCGAATGACGCGAGAAAAGTACTTGAGCATGCTCTTGTTGCCAGGCAGAATCATCGGTGCACCAATGCGCGCATCATGATTCGGCCTTCGCATCCTCCTGATTCGGTGCTTCTTGCTTCGCATACCAGCGCAAAAATCTGGCGAGCATATAAAGCGGTGGCACGCACACCAGAAGACAAAATAGCTTATCAACCCATCTCAACATTTATACGTCCTCGTCGCTCAAACTGCACGATTCAGTTTCGTCCGCTGCCAATTTAACACCCTCGGCTTCGATATCCTGCATGTCGACAGGTTCTTGTTCAAGCTCTTCGACATGAATATCGAGCGGCTTTTCCAGCGCCTCTTCCGGGAGATTTTCCTGCAACATGGCAGCCATGGCGTCACCCTCTTGAGCCTTAGCGAGAGCCGCTCTGGCAGCCACTTTCTCCGCCTGAGTCCGTTTGGGATACAGTCGAGCTCTGCATTTGGAGCAAAAACAGTAGCTCCCTTCCCCGAGATGCCCGAAGTCTCCGGGCTTAAAGCCCACCGGCAAAAACGCTCGCGTCATCACCAGGCGCCTGTCCAACCCCTTGAGCTTTCGCTGGTAGATGCGTACATACTCGTGGCGGCACGGTTTGTCCACTGGAGCTGTGGGTTCTGGAATTGACAAGCGCGCGACTCCTACTGCTTAACTACAGGAAACTCTTTCAAGAACTTACCCTTCCAGAAGATGATCACTCCCAGCTGGTGATCGACTTTAACAGTGTCAGGGCAAGAAAAGTAGAGAGAGCGCGAGGCATCGGCGGCAAAGGGAGCAGACTGCGGGCTGGCCACGGGCAAGGTGACGGAGCCGGTGGCCCGTCGCGCTGTATTGTCGTAAAAGACAGCCGTCAAAGAGAGGTCGTTCACCGGCGCGCCGGTTGTGTTGTGAATCTTGATCTCGCCTTCCGGAGTGAGACTGCCTCGAGCCAGCCAGATTCGCGACGAAACGAGAGCCACAGGCGGTGTGCGCGGATCGTCGCTCTTGGAGTTGGTGCTGGTGCTGTCGGATTTGTCACCTTTGTCCGCCTGCATCTCCCGGATCTGGTCCGCCACCCGGTCCGCATGACCTTTGATAGAGGCAGCTTGGTCACTCTTGTGCTGCGCGATCAAGGCGGCATTCCACTGTAAAAGAACCGACTCCAACTGTTTGAGCAGCTCAATTTTCGGGCGCAGGTCGCAGGCATCTTCAAACGCTCGCACGGCGCCGGCGTAGTCTTCCGTCTTCAAATCGACCGAGGCGAGCAGTTCGTAGTTCTCCACACTTTTTTCTTTGTCGGTCAAGTCGCTAAGCGCTTCTTTGGCGTGCGGGTAATCTTTTTTCTCCAGCAAAAGATCGATCAGCCGGTGCCGAGCTTCCAGGTTGTTCGGGTCTGCTTTGGCAACGATCTGATAGTTTTCGATCGCTTTGTCCGTATCGCCTTGCCGAGCACAAATGGCTGCTAGAGCCATACGCGTCGCCGGCTCTTCGCCGACCAGCAGGCTTTTTTCCAGGAGCCCGCGAGCTTTGCCGTCATCGTGATCGCGCAACTCAGCCAGAGCAGCTACCTGCCTGTAGGCAGCGCTTAAACGATGAGGAATAAGCGATTTGAGCGGCTCTGCTAGCTGATCGGCAACGGCATTTGCCAGTTCAAGATGCCGCACCGCCTCATCAAGCTGTCCTTGCGCCATGTCCGCTTCGGACCATCCCAGATATAGACGTGCCCTGCCTTCGCTCAGGTCGTTATCTTTACAGACTTGTTTTGCCGATTGGTAAAGACGCTCAGCCTCAGCGTAGTCACCCTTTGATTCATAATAGTTGGCGTACGCCAGTACGACAGGAGATAACTGGCTGCCCGGCAATTTCAAGCGCAGAGCGGTATCCAGTGCAGTGCGACCTTCAGCAATTCTGTCCGTACGCAAAAACGCTTGCGCCAGCCAGGGAAAGACAAGCGGATTATCCGGATGAAGGTGCGACTCTTTCTCCAACTCAGGCAGAGCAGCGGCCGCTTTATTCGCTTTGATCAAGGCAATCGCGCGCGTCAATGGCGTATCGGGAGGTCTCGTCAGCCGGTAGGCAGCATAGCCGATGAGAGCAAGTATGGCTAAGACAACGAGCACCTGCCATGGTTTTAAACCACGCCCGCTCACTGATTTTCCGCTCTCTACCGTCGAAGCGTTTGACATTCCTTGCCTAACCGGCAGCCCAACAAAGTTATAATAGCGCCTACGGAACTCAAAGCGAGATCAACACGACCAAGCACTTGAGCAATGTACATGGGCGCAGGTCAGCAAGTTATGACATTAGAACTCGATCTCAATCCGACCGCGTCGTTGATTGAAATTCCCAACCCATCAGGCGATGGCCTTGAGCAAACGCGCATGATACCGGCGCGAACCTGGGGCAATGCGCAAGATTGCATCGCCGGCGCCTTGCTAGTGCACGGGCTGGGCGCACACTCGGGCTGGTTCGAAGCCTGTGGCCGCCAATTGAAGGAAAGGCGTATCTTCGCCTTGTCCTACGATCAAGTGGGCTTCGGCAAAAGGCGTCAGGAGAAGTTTCTCGGACCAGAACAATGGTACGGCGATCTGGTCACCAGCTTTGGCTATCTGCAAAATGTGCTGGGCAAGAAGCCCATATATGTAATGGGTAACAGCATGGGAGCGGCAGTGGCGCTTAAGGTTATCGGCGACAGTCGCGTGCAGCCTCGGGGTTTTATCATGTTCTCGCCTGGTTTTGACGGGCATCCGCAAACTTTCACTCTCGGCTACCGTCTTGGCGCGATAACGCAGGCATTGCTGCACCCGAACGACGAAATTACTTTGCCGTACACAGTAGCCATGGTGACAGGCACCCAGTCGATTCGCACGTACATCTCTTGCGATCCGGACCGGCGTTTTGAGCCGACTGGACGAATGTTATTGGGGGTTTTAAAACTGTCCATCGCTCTCAAAAGAATCGCTGCGGTCTCTTGCCCTATATTTCTCTTTTCCGCCGGCATCGATCGGATAGTCGACGTCAAACTGGGTCTAAAAACCTATCAGCGCCTCAAAGCACCGAGCAAGCAACAGAGCCACTTTCCGGAAGCGTGGCACGATTTGATGTTCGATCCGGCTTTAGAAGAGGTGTGCAAAGAGATTGCTGATTGGATCGCATCAACCGCCAACCTTCAGGCAGAAACGCAGGGATGACGAACGCCCTCCGCCACCAGATTCGATGGCGCCACGCGCAACAAACTTAAGGAAACTTCACATTGCTTTCTTCGGCGTAACTGCAGTCGCAGCGTGGAGAACAAGGCTAAGCCTGTGTTTCGGCAGCATCGTCAAATTAAGAAATTCGCAGGCGCGAAATGGCATAGCAGTCCGATTCTTTACTTTTGTCAAGGAGGGAACTGGCTATAATACGTGGACGTCAATAGCCCGTGTCAGCTAGCCTTTCCAGGTTGGCGCCGCGAAAAAAATGAGAGGTTCACACAGTGCATAAGAGCCTTGCCGCGACATTTTTTGCTCGCTCGAACTCGCTTAAGCAGAGCCCGGCGGTTCGCTACAAGGAAGGTCGTTCAGCTTACACAGATATGAGCTGGAGCGATTTCGGCACACTGACTGGCGAAATGGCCTTTGGTCTGGCGGCGCTCGGACTGGAGCCGCACAAGTGCGCTGCCATCTTCGCCAACAATTCGCACCTCTGGGTAGCCGCTGACTATGCCACCATATCTAATGGCGCTGCCTCCGTCCCCATCTATCCGACCAGTTCGCAACACGACATCGAATTCATTCTCGCCAACTCGGAAGCGGAGTTTGCTTTCGTACAAAATGACAAGTTGTTGAAAAAGATTCTCAGCGCGCACCAGCAACTTCCTACACTGAAAAAAATCGTCCTCTTCAATCTTCCTGAAGACAAGACTCTGGTTCAACTGGGTCTGTCCCTCGGTTTGAGCGAAGAGGAGGCGGGCACGTTGTTGCTCGACATCGATGGTCTTCGCCAACTGGGACGCACCTTCATCACCGAAGAGCCAAAGATAATCGATCAACGAATCGCCAGTACCGATCCGTTCGATGCTGTCACTATCATCTACACCTCCGGCACTACGGGAGTGCCCAAAGGCGTCAAACTGACGCACGCAAATATATTGAGTGTGCTCGACGATCTGCCCGAAGTGTTTCCCCTCGCCGATGGCGACGTATATCTTTCCTATCTGCCGATGTCCCACGTATTCGAGCGCATTTGCGGCGAATTCTACTGGACGCAGAGCGGTGGTGTGATCGCATTCGCAGAGAGCATCGAGCTGATGGCCAAAAATCTTGCCGAAGTTCAGCCGACGATGATTCTCGTTGTGCCGCGCGTGCTCGACCGTATTTACGCAAAGGTGAAAAGCGGCATGGAAGGGGCGAGCGGTCGCGCCAGGAAATTGATCGACTGGTCGATCTACGTAGGCAAAGAAGTAATACGCACCAAAGCGGCGGGGCGACAACCGAGCCCAGGACTGAGAGCAAAGCTGTGGTTGGCAGAGAAGCTTGTCTTTAAAAAACTGAGACAGCGCATCGGTCCACGCCTTAAACTTGTCATCAGTGGTGGTGCCCCTGCCACCCCGCATGTGATCGAGTTTTTCAACGCTGTTGGCATTCAGACTTTAGAAGGATACGGTCTGACCGAGACTTCCGCCCCGGCCTCAGTCAACCGGCGCAACTTCGTCAAAATCGGCTCGGTGGGTCCCTCTTTGTCGTCAGTTAAAGTGCGCATCGCCGAAGATGGAGAGATTCTTCTCAAAGGCGGCTCGATTTTCTCCGGCTATCACAAAAATGAAGAAGCGACGAAAGAGGCATTCGAGAGCGGCTGGTTCAAGACCGGCGACATCGGTCACCTCGACAAAGATGGGCATCTGCGCATCACCGATCGCAAGAAAGATTTGATCATCAATGCGGCCGGCAAAAACATCGCGCCTCAGCGCATCGAGGCAGTACTGAAGACAATTCCACACGTGACGCAAGCGGTAGTATTCGGAGACAAACAGAAGCATCTCGTAGCTCTCGTCACCTTGGACGAGCATGCGGTGCAAGAGTTCGCCCGAGAGAAGAACTGGCAGTTCGAGTCATACCAGGAGCTGGTGGAGTTGCCGGAATTGACACAGTTCATCCGCAAAGAGATCCATCTGCGATCCGGACAGTTGGCTGATTACGAGCAAGTGCGCAAATTCGAAATCTTGCCGCAAGACCTGTCGGTGGAAGAAGGCGAGCTCACTGCCACACTGAAAATCAAACGCAACGTCATCGCCAAGAGATATGCCGGCATTATTCTGCGCCTCTATCAAGAAAAAGAATCCGCTGCCGAGAAAGACAGCGGAAACTCGAAATCAAATTCGGTGAAGGACTCGTTAGCTGAGCGCAGTCGCTGAAGAAGTGCGTTCGGCTTTGTCGAGAGCAGCCACGCGCAGTACACGCGAGCGTCCCGCTTCCAGCACGAAGAGCGCGCCGTCAGAACCAAATGCGATACCAGTCGGATTTACGAGTCCGGTGAGGAAGAATTCGCTCTTCCCTTCTCGGTTGACGCGCAGCACGCATCCGGCGCGGCCGGCTGTGACGTACAGACGTCCGAGGCTGTCTTCGGCCAGGTTGCCGTCGTAGCCGTCAGCAAAGTTGAAGCTCTCCGGTTCTGCCACGACCACACGAGCGACTTCGCGGCCGTCCAGTGAGCGTTTGACAACGGAGCCTGAGGCATGCTCGAGGCACCACAAGAAGCCATCGTTGTTGAGGTTGAGTCCCTGGGTCCCGTGTCCGGGACCACCGACCAGAACCTCCGACTCGCCGTTCTGATCGATCTTGAATATGCCCCCGGTATTGGAGGGGAAGTTGGAGACGAAGAGCTCCTCGCGGCTGCCGATAGCAATATCGGAGAGGAAAGTGCCGCCGCCAGTCAGACTGCCGTCTAACTGAGCGAGAATGCGACCCGATTTGTTCGGATCGATTCGATAGATCGTGCCTTGAATGGTGGAGACATAGAGTACGCCCTTGCGGTTGAAGCGCAATCCGGAGATGGTGCTGTTGCCCCGTATGCGAGCGTATTCGGTCAGTTGACCGGCATTGTCGATAAACCAGACGCTGCCGTCACAAGCGAAATACATTCCACCCGGACCGGACGTCATTCTGGAAAAGCGGTTGGAGTACGAAGCGTTCAGTTGCGACAAAATGCGCACGGCATAACCGCGTGGCGCATCAGGCAGATCGATGACGGAGAGATCAGGCGCTTGAGTTTGCTTGGTGGCACCCTCTTTCTGCTCGGTCTGTTGCGTCGAATCGTCGTCTTCTTCGATTTCGGCCGAAGTGATATCGATGTGCAGAATCAAATGCAGCGGCACCAAGATCCGGCGGATGTGAATCTGTCCGTCACTCTCATGCGAATACGATTCGACGTCGATATGGTCGTGATCGACAGAGAGGACGCGGCCGGTCACCGTGTTATGGCAACCCATACCGTACCAGATCTGGATCTTTTGCCGGTTTTCAACGAACCCTTGTAATCTGGTTCTGAAGCTCATATCAAACCACTAGCCCCCAATGATTCTCAACAGACACACTCACTCAAACTCTGCCCTTACTCTTTTACCCACTTTCAGCCTCTTCCCAATCCTCCCGGTTGACGATGAGAGCGTGATTCCAAAATTGTTCCAACTTGTAGAAATTGCGCTCTTTCTCGTGCAGAACGTGGATGATGATGTCCCCGTAGTCCAGGAGCACCCAGCGTCCCTCCGTTTTGCCTTCGATCGACCGCTGACTGTAGCCAAGCTGTGTCAAACGTTCGTCGATGGCTTCCACGATCGCACGCACCTGGTTGGTGGAATCCCCTCCCGTTATGACGAAAAAATCGGCTAAAAGGGTTACCTGTCGTACGTCAAGGACAACGGTGCCATGCGCCTTTTTTGACTCAGCCGCATTTGCCGCAGCAAAAGTGGCTTCGCGAGAATCGACTGAAGATTTGGCAGCCCGTCGTTGTCCCAAGTGACCCACAACTTTTTTCTTACAGTACATACTATTGTTCCCAAATTGTCATTGATTTCACGCGGCTACAACCAAGTTTTTGGACAGAGCAACGGCGCCAGCGATCGGCCGCCCGGTTTATCCGCAAATGTATGTCTCCCAAGGCTTCTCGAGCTCTTGTAGAGTGCTCCGCTCGCGACGTATTTGCAACTCGAGCACCCCGATTTCAAGCACGGTGGCGCTTTTTCCTTTATCAAGAGCTGCAGTTTTTATGCTCGATCACTTGTTTCGGATCTAGGGGTGCTGTATCCTTGCCGATTACGTGGTTTTCTCCGTGGTTGACCACGTTGTTGTGCAAACAGAATTTGGGACAGGAGGAATCTCAGTGAACAAAGCAGAATTAGCTGCCGAAATCGCCGCTCGCACCAACAACACCAAAAAATCGGTTGAAGAGATGCTCGCGGCATTCACAGATGTAGTTACCGAAGTGGTAGCAAAAGGTGATCGTGTCACGCTGGTCGGCTTCGGAACTTTCGAACGCCGCGCTCGCAACGCACGTGAAACCAACAACCCGCAAAAGCCTGGTGAAAAGATCAAAGTACCAGCCAAGAAAGTACCTGCTTTCCAACCTGGCAAAGAGTTCAAAGAGCGCGTTGACCACAAGTAAACTACGCTTAGTTAGCTGAAACTTTAGAGGAGGGTTAACGCCCTCCTCAGTTTTCTTTAAGCGCGTTTTTTCCGGCCAAAGCGTACAGCTGTGTTGCTTACGGAACCTGCTGCGGGGCAAGTTGATCCGGCTTTTCACCACCGGTCGCTGGAGCATCCTTGCCCGAGCCACTCTCTTGCGGAATTTTCCCATTAGCCGGCACCATCATCGGTCCGGTAATCTCATTCTTTCCTTCCGGCTCGAAGGCACCGGGAATCAGCCCCTCTTCCGCCGCCTGTTCGCCTGGCACCGGAGCAGTCGGCTGAGTGCCCGGTACGGTTTCATTTCTCGGCGCCGGCTCAGGCACCCTGCCTTCCCCGTTCATAAGCCGGTTGGCACGCTCTCTTTCTGCCCGTGCATCGTTGGCAAACCCGTTATTCTCCAGTACCAGAGCGAGAATCATGTGCGCTTTGGCGTCGTTGGGACTGCGTTGAGTGGCGTCTCTTGCCGTCATCAGCGCCTGCAATGGCTTGCCTGAATGCAGAAGCAGAGAAGCTAAGCGCACCGATGCGTCGGTATAACGCGGACTCTCCTGCAAGCAGTGAATGAATGCTTCGATGGCCACTCGAGGCTCGCCGTCCGATTCCGCTGCTCGTCCCAGCTCGTACTGAGTCTCCGCTCTCATCGTCGGACTGAGCTTGGTCTCCTTCGAGATTTCAACAGCCTGAGCCAGTCTGGAGACAGCAGTGTGCCGGTCGCCTAGCAGTCTGGCATTGAGCCCCTGGTCATATAAACCGTAGATCTTGTTCTCGCTGAGATAGTCGGAGGGCTCGCTCTGGGCTGCCTCGGCCGCTTTGGCCGCCTGCGCTTTGGCCGGCGCCGAATGCTTAGCGGTCAAGACCACGTGGCCGTGGTGCCCGCGACCATGCGCCGTCTTGGCGGCGCTGGCGCGGGCAAGACGCCCGGAAGAAGCAGCGCCAGCAGAGCGGCGGCGCACAGTGCGGGAGGTTGACGTTGTCCGGGTCGTCGCGGTTTGAGTGGAGTGATGATGGCGAGTTCTGGCGTCAGCCGGTGCGGTGAGGGCCGCCAAGATAGCGACCACTATGCCAACGACATTAACCGGCCTGCCGCATCTCATTAACCGTACCCGTGATGGTGATCAGGACGAAGGCGGAAGTGATTTTTCTGCTTCGGCTTTTTCTTCCGGAGTAACTCCCTTCATGGTCAGGTTAACACGGTTGCGTTCGTCTATCTCTCGCACCTTGACAATGACGCGCTGGCCGATGGCTACAACGTCCTCGACTTTTTCAACCCGGCGATTTTCCAGCTGCGAGATATGAACCATGCCTTCCTTGTTGGGCAGCACTTCGACGAAGCAGCCCATAGGGATGATTCTCGTCACGCGACCAACGTAGATGCCGCCTACTTCGATACGTTTTACCAGACGCAAAATCCAGTCGCGGGCAGCTTCGCCGCCTGCTTGATCGACTGAGCCGATGATCACTTTGCCATCGTCCTCGATATCAATTGTGGCACCAGTTTCGTCGATGATTCGCCGAATCACTTTGCCGCCGGGTCCGATCACCGTGCCGATATCTTCCGGATCGATCTGCAGCATGATAATGCGCGGTGCCCATGGGCTCAATTGAGTGCGCGGTTTGGGTAGGACCGCTTCCATCTTGTCGATGATAAACATGCGGCCACGCTTGGCTTGATCGAGAGCCACTTGCATAATGGCAAGTGAGATACCTTCGATCTTGATATCCATTTGCAAGGCAGTGATGCCGTCGCGAGTGCCGGCAACCTTGAAGTCCATGTCGCCGAGGAAGTCTTCCAATCCCTGAATGTCCGAGAGAATGGCGAAGCGATCGCCTTCGAGAATCAGACCCATGGCGATTCCGCCCACCGTGTGCGCGATGGGCACGCCGGCATCAGCAAGGGAGAGGCTGCTGCCGCAGGTGGAGGCCATACTGGTGGAGCCGTTGGACTCGAGCACCTCGGACACTATGCGAATAGTGTAGGGAAACGTATCTAAGGAAGGCAACACCGGCATGAGCGCACGCTCAGCCAGGGCACCGTGTCCGATCTCGCGACGACCTGGTCCACGCATCGGTTTGACTTCGCCCACCGAGAAGCCGGGGAAGTTGTAGTGGTGCATATAGCGCTTCTCTGTCTGCGGATCAATTGAATCGAGACGCTGCGCATCACTGCCGATGCCGAGGGTGGCAATGGAAAGAACTTGCGTGGTGCCTCTGGTGAAAAGTCCGGTGCCATGGGTTCTGGGAAGGATACCGACATCGACCGTGATCGGTCGAATCTCATCACAACGCCTGCCATCGGCGCGCTTTCCCGTGTCCAGGACCTGCGCGCGCATGAGCTCGGCTTCGTACTCTTCGATCTGCGCTTTGACAAAGCTGTCCGAGTAGGCGCGAACAGGATGGTCTTCAGGCAGCTCAGCGATCGTCTCGAGTACTGCGGTAGTCCCTTCTTCGACGAGCTTTGCTCGCACCATTTTGTCGGTGACGCCTTGCATCGACTCTTTCAGCTTTTCGCCCGCTCTCTCGACGATTATCTGTTTGAGCTGCGGATTTTTTTCGGGGGACTCGAAGACGCGCTTCTCGACACCCAGCGACGAGAAAAAATGGCGCTGCATCTCGACCTGCCGCTTGATTTGCTGATGGGCATAATCAATGGCGGCAAGAACATCATTCTCGCTTACCATCTTGCAACCGGCTTCCACCATCATGATCGAATTTTCCGTGCCGGCTACAACGATGTCGATGTCCGACTCTTCCATCTGGGCAAAAGTAGGATTGGCAATCAGTTTGCCGGCCACACGTGCGACGCGCACCGCACCAATAGGACCGTTGAACGGCATACCGGACAGTCCGATCGCCACTGATGCGCCGAGCATCGCCAACATGTCGGTGGGATTCTCTTGATCGGCGCTCATGGCAGTGGCGACAATCTGCACATCCTGTCTATATTCGTAGGGAAACAGCGGTCTGATCGGTCTGTCGATCAAGCGGCTGATCAAAATAGCTTTGTCCGGCGCTTTGCCTTCACGGCGTCCGAACGAGCCCGGCACGCGGCCGACGGCGTACAACTTCTCCTCGTAATCTACGAGCAAGGGGAAATAGTCGATGCCATCACGAATCCTGCTGCTGGCAGTGGCAGTCACCAAAACCATCGTGTCACCGCAATATACTTCGCAAGCACCGCCTGCTTGTTTAGCCATGCGACCGGTTCTGATCTTGATCTGCTTGCCGTCGATCTCGATTGAGGTGGAGATCTCTTGTTGGGTCATTTGTGCGGTATCCATTACCTTCTATCCTCGAAATTTCTTCTTACTACAAAAAACCGTCTGTTTAGCAAGGCAATGCCGGAGCCCTTGAGGCAACCGGCGCGACTTGCTGATTACTGTTGGACCGGACCTGTTAAAGCGTCGCGGTCAGGAAAAAAATGGGCGAGCCTCTCAGCCCGCCCTAAGCTTGGTTAACGTCTCAACCCGAGCTTTTCGATGAGCCCGCGATAGCGCTCGTGGTTTTCGCGACTCATGTACTGCAGGAGGCGACGTCGTTTTCCGACCATCATCAATAAGCCGCGGCGGCTATGAAAATCCTTGGGATGGCTGCGGAGGTGCTCCGTCAGTTGGTTGATGCGATCAGTAAGCATCGAGACTTGCACTTCGGGCGAGCCCGTATCTTTGGCGTGCAAGCGGTGCGATTCAATCAGTTCTTTCTTTCGTTCTGCTAAAAGTACCATCTACTCTTATTCCGTTATTGATAACCTGTAATTTATGACATTGGCAGATCATACCATGTAGCGCCAGATGGCTATCTCCGGCGATTCGACTGAAAGTGAAATGTGTCATATTTCTTAGGCAAGTCAAGCACAAAAGTGGGCTGAGCGAGCGGCTAAATGAGCATTTTTTCACCGCTTCCAGCCCCGAGCATCGGGGTGAAACCTACATATATTCAGGATTTTTTGATTCATACCGCAGGTTTCTATCCAAGATAGTTCAGGTCATACAAGCGGCCGGTTTGCCATCCACTGACAACCACATCGGTCGCTACAAAACTCAAACTAATAATCATCGAACCGCTATAAGGATGCGCTTTCAGTTCGCCGCTACTCTTGGCTTCGCCTGAGAGACAGCCGAAGAACGGGTCTTAAAGAGCAAACGCCGCCCCGACTGAAAATCGGTGACGGCGTAAGATTTCTTCCGAACTGAGTCGAGTCCTATGGCTTTTGCAGCTCAGGCTTCCACTCGTCGAGAATTGCGCCTTCGATTGGGCAAACTGACAGGCAAGCGCCACAGTCGATGCAGGTAGCATCATCTATGTAGGTGTACTTGGTGCCTTTGGTGTTCAGCTTTCCTTCAGCCCAGTGAATGCATTCAACGGGGCAAACAGGAATGCAATCGGCTACGCCTTCGCAAAGATCAGCCACGATTGTGTATGCCATTTACCAAACTCCTCTTCTCTACTAAGTAAATTCCTGGATCTCGATCCTTGGTGATCTAATACACTAAACCACTGTCTGAAATGATTATCGCTTATGCTCTTATGCTTGCGTGGATTTCTTAATAGATTTCATCGACGCAAACTAGAAATTAGCGAAAACAAGCAAACAGTTGACGAGGGGAATTGAACTGGAATGAGCGACGTCAAAATTCACATCTACACACCAGCCCAGCAGTATGTCGGTTATTTTCTCAACCCGACCATCGAACAGTTTCCAGAAGGCGAATACGAGATCAGTGGCAGATTTTTCGAGGAGAACAACACGGCTGCACAGAAGCTGGAGTTCAATCCTCAGTCGATGCCCTATACCGCTGAGTTGCTCGAAACGAAGGGACTGCCGCACAGCAAACTAATCAATGTATACGTGCAACGCGGTCGCCAACCGGTAAAAATGTCGGGCTCCGGAAGCAATTGAGGCGCAGCCAATGAACAAGATCGTCGCGTCGTTGGCATCGATTTTCGTACTTTGCGGCGTAGCACCAAATTCGGTGATAGCAGCAGATTCGTCTGTTCTGCCACCGGTCGTTGATGAATACCGCATCTTGTCCGACAATTGGAACATCCAACACAAAGAGACAGGACCGGTCGAGGAAAGTTATACGTTAACCTGCAGCCACGCAGGCAAGACTTATCACTGGCCGATCGATTTTCAATTTCAATATTCGACTTTGCATAAAGACGATAACGGCACCGGCAACGTCAACGAGGCGGTGGTCAACCATCTTCTCGAGGCAGAGCAGACAAACACCTTCGGACCGCTCGTTGTCAAAGTGGCCAGCTACAAACATGGCGGCGACTTGTTTGTGCGTGATCTCAATATCTTCAATGCATACGATGCCTGGAAAAAAGCGTGCCAGTACGGATCACCGATGTTGGGCATGGACTCCGGCGGAATTAAACGGATTGGCCTGGATAAGTACAAGAAAAAATGCGAAGTTGTTTCCGATAAAGATTGGCAAGCCCTGGCCGGGCGCTGAATTGAGCAAAAGGAAAGAGCAGCCGGAGGGATTGGCTGCTCGATCGTTACCTCGCAGGACTTGACTATCTAACCTCACTCTGAGGTTCTGGGGGGCTTTTTGTGAGGGTCTGATTGGTTGAAAAGCGCCCCACGAGGCTGAAAAAGACTGTGCGAAATCAAGCGCTACTGTTTTTATATCAGTCCGGCTTGGGGGCAAGCTTATAAGTTTGGGCATAACTCTTTATGGCAAAACCTATATTATCCGTCGATGCAGGGCGTCATCATTATTGATGTGATTTTGCTCGAAAGCCAGGCACTACAGGAGTAAGCGGACATTTAGTCCCTGAACGGAGAGAATGGAATCCACGTCCGCAACCGATAAGCTGGCAGCAGAGACTAGCGAAAGACTCGTTTTGCTTGTTGAGCACAGCGGGCCTGAGGCTGTGCTGTGCCGTGACGCCATCCTGACTCAGTCACATCTTTACGGTGTGGAAGTGGCGCGCAACGGGGCCGAGGCCCTGAAATTAGTGGCGCAACGCAACGTCGATGTCATCGTCATGGATTACGAGCTGCCTGATATATCGGGGGCTGAGCTGGTCCTACAGCTGCACAAGCTGAAGCCGGATTGTCCGATAATCGTCATCACTTCCCTAGACAGCCCCGAGTTGGCTCTAAAAGTTTTGCTTTCGGGAGCGAGCGACTACCTGCCCAAAATCGGTGAATATCATAAGTTTCTCCCGCGCACGATCACAACTAATTTGCAGCGAGCGATGCTGCTGGAAAATTTGCGCGAGTCTTATCAGAGAGTCGAACAAGCATCCAAAGACGAAGCGCTGCTCAACAGGCTAATCGTCAGCATTCACGGTTCGCTCGACATGGAAGACATTGTCGACAAAGCAGTCAGCAGTCTGTCTATCGAATTAGGAACTTCGCGCGCCATCATCTGTTTGACGACTGATCCGTCCAGCGCCATTCGCATCGCCAGACAGATAACCGCTCCCGATCTGCCGCCCATTTCAGAGAAGAGCATTATCTTTTCGCGCTACCACGATCTCTTGTTGGATGTCGGTGAGCGCAGACCATTGGTGGTCATGCAAGATGATACTTTCGCTTTTGCCAAGGATGTGCGCTTCGAATTGATTACATACGGCATTATGTCGATGCTCATGGTGCCGCTTGTCTATCGCGGTCGTCTCATGGGGCTTCTCCATCTGGATCAGTGCGACAACGCCCGTGTCTGGAAAGTGGGCGAAATCAATCTTCTCTCGCGCATTGCCAATCAACTTTCCATCGCCATCAGTCAAGCCCGCCTCTATCAGATCGTCGAGACGCAAAGCACCAGTATCGACAAGCTTACAGAGCTCTGCAGCCAGTTGAGCACAGTGGTCAACACGACACGTGAATTTACAGAGCGGCAAGAGAGTCACGCCAAAGTTCGTGTCAAATTGAGCTCGCGCGAGATTGAAGTTTTACGGAGCGTGGCCAACGGGATGTCCAATCGCGAGATCGCAGAATCATTGCATATCACCGAAGGTACCACGGAAGTACACGTGAGCAGATTGAGAAAGAAGCTCAACCTGGCCAGCCGAGCCTCTCTCGTGCGTTATGCTTACGAGAATCACCTCTGCTAGAAGCAGTTTGGCACCGCGCGCGATACCAAACTCACGCCACCGCAGATGGTTCCAAAATTACTTGACCGTTGCTGAAATCGATGGAGAGCTTGTGTCCGGTCAGGAGCTTTTGCCCGATGACGGCATCCTGTGAGCCACCCAGAACGATGGTGGAGTTTGGCGTCATGCCGACAAGGCATGCCAATCCCATGTACTGACTGACTACAGCGATGTGGTCGCCGTTGAGCACTCTGCGGGCGCCAAGACAGCGCCATCCGACTGTCGTCAGTAAGTTGTCGGGCAAAAACAGCGCCCCGGCAAACTGCAAGTTGATCAACGCCTCGATCTCCAGCTCAAAACCGTCGGCTGCCGTGATACACAGTGGCAAAAGCACCTTTCCCCACTCGTCCACCCTCCCGAGAATAGGTCGAGGAGCCCTGTGCACCAGATTGGATTGGGAAGCTACCATGTTTCACCGTTGAAGCACGTTAGAGCCGATCGACGAAAGTATCTTCGTTCAAACGATAGCCGAAGAATTGGGCGGACGGATACCGTTTTCTCGCGCGGTTCAGGATCTCTACGTCGTCCTGCCCGAGGAAATAATTTTCTGATTGTGGCTCTATAAACACGATCCAATTGGCGTACCGCTCGCCCAGTTCAGCCAGCAAGCGCTGATAGACCGGCCAGCAAGCCTGATCCAATTCTTCTTTCGATAGGTATGCGCCCATTCGATTAAAAGCTCGCCCCAGTAACAATGTTGTACCTCGCACCGAGAATTTCCCAACATCAGGCACATAGCGAGCCCGCCGCCGTCTCTAATAGTGAGAAGCAGGCAACTGACATACTAATAAAAAATTTGACCTGAATTTGCTGCCAATCTAGCTTATTATGGTCTTGACTCTCACTAAGCGGCGGGGCGCACAACTCCTGCGGTCAGACTACAGGCAATGCCACCGGCGCTCCGGTCAATGGCGCAGTCGATAAGCTAAAAAGCAAGGCGCCGCCTGCGGAAGAGGAATTGCAGTTGCCCAAGAGCAACGACAACGAGACGAACGATACGATCGACCACGACTCTTTTAGCGTGTCGACGCAGTGCCAGCCTGCCACCCTGCTCGGCTCCTCGCCTGTGCCCAAGGCTACGCCCAAGCAGGTGACTCCGTTCGTCATCCGCTTCGTCGTAATGTGGCTCGCCTTCGTAGTCGTACTGTGTGGGCTGGCCTTATTGACCAACATTAACTGGGCGCTGCCGTTCATGCAGGAAGCGCTTGGCGAAACACTGCACCGCGACGTCACTCTGGGGAAAATGTCCTGGAGTTTTGGCTTTGACGGTCTGGAAATTGATACGCGCAAATTGATCGTGAAAGAGCACGACGGGCGACCGTTTCTCAATGCAGGCAACAGTGGCATCGGTATTGCATTCACCCCACTGTTGCACGGCAAGTTGCTGCTGCGCCATGTCACATTCGAGCATCCCGAACTGTGGATCACCAGGCAGGACAAGGGCCGGTGGAACTTCACCGACCTTCTCGTATACGGCCCGGACATCCGCTACATTCGCTGCGATGGCGGTAAGGTACACATTGCCGATGCTATTGCGGACAAAAAGCCGCAGTGGCGGCAGTTGGATTTAGAGAATTTCAAGGTCAGTTATCTCTGGCCGAGAAAACACCGCAAAACTCCGTTTTACCTGGCCTTCAAATATCCGCGCAAAGAGTACACCACAGCCATGCAGATAGATGGCATGCGGGGCGGCAAAAACGAACGGTGGCAAGAGGACGAGTATAAGTTCGAGCTCAAAGCCGAAAAACTGACAGCGGATGATTTTCGACCGATCATAAACGCGGTCGGCCCCGCGGCTGCGTTGCATAACGCAGCCGCCACGACGAAGACGAGTTCGCTTGGCGGTCTCTTTGATGGCACCATATCCGGTGAGGGTATTTTCTCTCGAGCAATTAACACTACGGTCACCGGATCGGCGAAGAATTTCAGTTTTGACGCCGGCTCACTCGGCAAGTTGCAATCACCGGCTGCCAACCTGACGGCCCAACTCTCAATCAACGACAAGAAGCTAGAGTGGCACGACTTGAAATTAAAACTGGCCGACATATCGCTGAAAAGCGATGGAGAGCTGGACAACTGGCTCTCGGAAAAAGTCAGTTACGAGGCGAAAGTGGGCAGCAAAATCGCTGATTTGAGCGAGATGCAAAACATGCTCTCGTTCGAGAAGCAGGTGGTGGCGTCAGCGCAACAGGCGAAGCAACATTGGAGCGGAAAAGCAGAAGTCGAAGTGCACGTGCTCGGTGACTCAACGGGCAGCAAGATCGATACTAAGATCAACGCCGAAGAGGTGCTGGCAAAAACTTTGGTTGAAAGTCTGCCCGCCGAAAGTCGCTCATTGGCGCAGATGCTTGGCTTCAGCGAAGACGCCAAGGTCAAAGGCAAAGTCGTTATCTTGCCTGGAGAAAAAATCGAAATCCAAGATGCCGAGTTGCCGATCGCGGTGGGCACGGTGCACGCAGTGGGCACCGTGGATCTGACGAAAAAGCTGACGACAGTCGCGTTCAAAGGAACCGATCTGGCGATTAAGAAGGTGCAGGAGAAGTTGAATGAGAAGTTGCACAGTGGCGGAAAGCGCGCAGCGGACCTGCCCAAGGGTGTCGACGTCAGGCTGGACGGCTTGGTCGATCTGACTGGGCAAGCAATACTAACCAAGGATAAAACCGACTCGTCAGGGACGATCAATTTGCGCAAGGCGCTCTTCAGCCTATCTGATAAATCGCTCGACATGCGCAACATTACCGGTGACGTCAACTGGAAAAACGACCGCTTTCAACTGTCCAAAGTGTCGGGAGAGATCGGCAACGGCACCTTCGTGCTGGAAGGCAATAGCGCACTGGCAGCCAAGTCTGACATCAATCTGCGCATGACCGCCAAAAACGCCGACCTCAATCAACTGGAGTCGCTCTTGCGCACGATGCAGTTAGAGTTTCCCATCTTGACCGAACATCAACTGACGGGTCGGGTGAAGGAGCTGGTACTGGCCGTCACCGGCAATCCCAAGAAGCCCAACGTCTATATGAGCGCCGTGCCCGATGATGTCTATTACGCCCCGCCCGGATTGACGCGCCCGTTGCACGTGCGAGGCGGCACCATGGTCTACGATCACGACAATCTCTCTCTGAAAGAGTTGCTGGTGCAGATCAAATCAGACCGGGTGATCGCCAGCATCGAGATAACGGACCTGAGTCACAGCGCCACTTTACAGAGCATCAAGTTAAACACCGCCGGACTCGAGCTCGCTGACGCCAACTACTATCTCTCTTCGACGATCATGCCCACACCGCTGAAAACCGCATACAAAGGTCTTCTCGACAAGTTCAGCTTGACGCAGATGCACGGCAGAGTCAACGGCGATCTCACCTATCGCCCCACTCCCAAGTACATTCATTTAGACGGAACCGTCAGCATGATGGGCGTAGGAGTGAAGATGGGAGCACACGGCTTCCCCATCAGCCACGTTCTCGGTACGGTGACAGCATCGGGAAATCGGTTGGTAGTGCAGAATATGATCGGCTCGTTGCACAACAGTAAGTTCAACATAGACGGTCACATCGACAGTTATCTCTACGACAATCCCACCTGGAGCTTACAAGTAGCCGCCTCGGTCGAGCCCAGAGAGTTGTTGGAGTTGGTGCCGGCGATGAACAACGATCGCGTGCAGGCATGGCATCCGACTATTTCAGCTTCCAGCGCACTCGATTTCACTGCCACCGTCAATGGCGGCAACGGCAAAAACGACATCGATTTCAAACTGGATGCCGACCCGAAGGACGAGCTTGCTGTTAAAACAGCATTCGGATCACTCTACCAACCCAAAGGAGAAGCGATCGCATTCGACGGTTTTCTGCACAGCGATCAAAAGGGGGTCGAGCTGACTCGCACTCATTTAGCCATCGGTAAGTCCACTCTCGAGGTATCCGGTGGTATTACATACTCGCGCACGGCACCGGAGAATCCATCATCGCCCCAACCGATCGATCTTGCCGACTCCGACCTGGATTTCCATGTCAGCACAGCGGAGACGATGCCTGCTTTTAAATTTCTTTCGCTGCTCAATCCGCTCATCTCTAAAAATGATGTGCAGGGTTCGATGGATGGATCTCTTACCCTCAGCGGTCCCTTTACCCATGCAAAACCGGCTGGGCGACTGAAGGTGGAAAACGTCACCTGGAAGCAGTGCGACCTCTACAACTTATCGGGAACCATCTCGATGGATGCTGCAAAAAATGGAGAGAAGCAAGTGGGCAAGCTTGATGTCACTTCGATGGAGTACAAAAAGCTGCCCATAAAACAGTTTACAGCCGACCTGACATTCAACTCGGCCGGCACGAATCAAGCTGCGCTCTCCGCCACTAACGGCAAAGCTTCTCTGGCAGCAGGGACTGCCACGGGCAGCGGCACCTTCGACTTCAACAGTCACGTCATCGACATCAAGTGCGAGCTGGACAAATTGAAAGCATCAACCCTGGCGGAAGGACTCTTCAATCAGTCCGGTGAGATAAGTGGTATCGCCAACTGCAACATCGACTTGAGCACCGAAGGCGATGACTACAAGGCAATGCTCTCCAATCTGAAAGGCACCGGAGTGATCACAGCGACGAACGGCTCAGTCAGCCGGTTTGGTCAACTGCAAGCAAAACTCACTCAAGCAAATCTTTTGCACCAGGGGTTGTTCGGTTTCAATCTGAACAATCTTTTGCAAAGCGTTTACCCTGTGCGAACAGGGCTGTATAAAGATCTCGCCGTCAACTTCCAGATGAACAAAGGTGTGATCACGATTACCAGATTGAAATACGACGGCGATGATATGCGTCTGTGGGGTGCAGGGAAAGCCAATCTCCCACTCAATACGCTTTCCATCGAGATCGCCGGTCAGATTCCGCGAGTAGCCGCCAGCGTCATCGGTGGCCCGGTCGGCGAAGTGTCGCGAGCTTTCACGCTGCAGCGCGTGTTAGATACTCTCACTTTGCACCGTCTGGAAAAGCTGCCCAATCTTCCCGTTCTCGGTGATATCGCCGCTGACAAGCCGCGCACGTTCGGCTTCAAAATGATGGCACCACTGGGCAACCCAAAGGTGCTGGCCCAGTCGATTGAAAAGTCGTTTCACTGGTTGCCGCCCAAGCCGGGAGCGACTGCCCACCCCGTACCAGGGCTTGAATGACTATAGCGCCACGAATGTGCCCAACCTCAGCCATATCCACATAAAATCGGACGTAGACTATGGGCCACAAAATCAGATTGCTTATACAATAACGGCAACGGTGGACCCATACTGCTAAAGCTGAGCCAAGCGGCTGAATGCTCAAGCTGTATGGCTGCGCCGTCAGATCAAGAACAATGCATTGTTTTAAAGAGGTTATTTGAGATGAAAAAAGAATTGGCGTTGGCTGCCATGATGTTTGCAGCCCTCACCGTGCAAGCGGCGCATGCTGATGCAGATTGGTTTGACAGATATGACCACAAACACTCCGGACATTGGACCTACGATCAGTTCAGAAAAGCTCACACCGATTGGTGGAAGCACCACAGAACCGAACAGAGATTGTCTGACAAAGAGTTGCACGCTAAGTTCGACACCCTCGATGCCGAACATCACGGCTGGGTGACCAGAGAGCAAGCTCGCACATTCCACGAGTGGTAAGCGCTCGCGCCTTGCGAAAACATTGAATCGAACCGATGAGAGGTGGGTTATACCCACCTCTCTTTAATGCATATTTTTCCAGAGCGTTTCCACTTTGGGTGGCAGCTTATCCATGTGCTTGAGAAACATACTCAACTGCCAGATCTCGTTCTCTTTTAGCTGTCCTTTGAACGCCGGCATGCCCGTAAACTTGATGCCATGCTCGATCTTCCAATAGGTGTACCCTTCCGGATCATCGGTGACCGTATCGCCGTTGCCAAAGAGAGTGGGACCGGGAATAAAACCGTTTGCAAACGCCGGAGTAGGATTTTTGGGAGCGCCGTGACAGCCGGCGCACTGATCGGCGTACAGTTTTGCACCGGCCATCAGGTTCGGTTCGTCGGCAGGTATCGGGCTTTGTGTAGGAGCCTCACGCTCCAGGACTGCGTGCAAGGCGTGGTGCGCCGCCCACTTCTCGAAATCGCCGGCAGGCTCATCACCTCGAGCGGGAATCCAACCGTTAACGATCGATAAATATCCGACGAGGGCAACGACCGCAAGTGCGCAGATACAGCCGAGCAAGAAGCCAAGACCGGTTTTCATTTCGTCTCCTGAGACACCGGCGAGATCCTAGCATGTCCGCGATAAGCCCGCATGTGTGGTCGACAAGCGCAACACAGGCATCACTGGTGGTGCCTGCCGGCGGCCGAGTTTTTCACACATAGCTCAGGCGTCACCGATTCAGTTGCCGTGATGAGCCCGTCGGGACAGGGCTTGCACCCTCGTGCGCAGGGCGTCGGCGATGCGCTCGTTATCGGTATTGCCTTTGCCTTCCTCTTTCAATTGTGATGGCATAACAGGATCGCCGAAGATGACGCGTACCTTTACATGATGAAGACGGAAGTCACCGGGAGGCAGAGCTTCTCTGGCGCCATCGAGATAAACGGGCACGATCGGCACCTCATGCTTGGAGAGAATCATACCGATGCCGGGCTTGAAGTCGAGCAGCTTGCCGGTCAAAGTTCTCTCCCCTTCGGGGAACCAGACCAGGCTCTTGCCGCGTTTTAGCACAGCAGCGCCTAAGGCAAGGCTAGAAACAAGTGAGCCTTTCGCATCGATAGGAATACCTTTTGCCAACCTGCTGCCCGCACGAAACAACGGATTACCGAAGGCAATGCCGGTCCATCCGGCCCAGAAAGTATTGCGCAAACGCTTGTCGTCTAGAGCGGCCGCGAGAACAAACGCATCACAATAACTGGAGTGATTGGGTATGAAGACAACTTGCCCCTCAGGAATCTTCTCGGCGTCGACGGGTTCTAAATGGCAATAACTCTGAAACAATCTTCGATTGGCGCGATAGAATGCGCGCGCCATGTCCTCTTGCCACTTAGCCAACGGGCGCAGCCAGCGCGCTTGTTTTTCACTGATGAATTTCTCGGGGTCAGTCAACGGCGATCCTTCTATACGCTTGCCGGAATGTTCGGCATCAATCACTTCGCGCAAAAGATCGCGAACAGTTTCGATGCGAGCAATTGCCTCTTCGCCTATCTCAACGCCTGTCCGCTCCTGCATTTCGAGCGTCAGATTCATCCACTCGAGCGAATCGATGTTGAGGTCCAATTGCGGGCTCGAATCCATCGTCAAACCCGAATTGGGAAACTTCTCACAGAGCCACTGCCAAGTTTGCTGCGCCACCGGCTCTTGCAAAAGAGAGCTGTCCGCCTCCGACATGGAGTCTATCGACATGGGCGCAGTGCTCTGTGACTGGCCGGATCTCTTTGCGGATTTCGCTTTTTCGTACAACTCTTCCAGCTCATGGCGTTTCAACTTGCCCAGGTTGGTGCGGGGCAGGGGCTGGCGTGTGACAGCGAAGTCGGAGATGCGCAGATAGGACGGCAACGAGCTCGAGACCTGCGAGATACTCTTTGAGATCGTCTCGTCTCCCTTGCCTTTCTCCGCCGCATTCAGTCTTGGCACCACGAGCGCAACAAGTTTGCGATCGTATTTCAGGATGGCAATCTCGCGAATGCCGGGGCGATCTTCGAATTTGCGCTCCAAATCGTCCGGTTGAATTTTCTTGCCACCTTCCATGACGATAGTTGTGGAGGCCCGTCCGGTTATGCGCAGATTCTCTCCGGCAAAGTAGCCCAGGTCGCCGGTTTTAAACCAACCATCCTGGTCGAATGCTTCTGCACTTTTATCGGGCAAGTTGAGGTAACCAGCGAATATGTTGGGGCCGCGTGCTTGAATCTCGCCTTCATTAGGATTGGCTTTCGGCGCCGCTTTTTCCACTCCATTATTCCCTTCCACTAAAATCTCCTTGTCAGTTTCAGGATGCGCTGCAAGATTAACCTTGCGAGGATCAGAAGCTTCTTTCTCTCTTGCCCCTGCACTCTCAGTGCTCTCCGCCTGCTCTTCTTTCAGGTCAATCTTTTTCGTGCGTACCTGGACACCCGGGATCGGTTTGCCCACGCTAGCCAAATCGTAATTGTTCGGCATACGAACAGCCAGCAAAGGCGCGGTTTCTGTCAGTCCATATCCGACGGCAACATCCCAACCGAGGGCGATGAGATTGGCCGCTAGATCAGCATCCAGCAGCGCGCCGCCGGAGCAGAGCAACCGCAATGTCGGCGCGAAGGCGTTGCGCACCGGCTTGAAGACGATTTTTCCCAGAGGAATTCTTGTCACGGTGCGCACGATTTTGCACCATGCAATCGTTATCGCGAACAGTGACGCCAAAATCTTGGGTGATTTGAAACGCCCTTCGATACCGGCATACAGCGCTCGCAGAAGACCGGGAACTGCCACCAGAACAGTGGCGCGTCCGGCTTTCAGTGCGTGCACGATATCCGGACCGGTCAAAGACTTCGGCATGATGATCGTCAACCCCATGCGCAACGGTCCCAGGATAGCCAGGTCCAGCGGGTAGACATGATAGAAGGGCAACGGTAGAAGCAGCCGGTCACCTTTTTTCAACAACCCCAGTTTTACCAGCACCGAATCAATCTGCATGAGAATGTTTTCGTGGCTCAATGGCACACCTTTGGGCATGCCGGTCGTGCCAGAGGTGTAGAAGAGAATCGCTCGTTGCTCGGCATCAGCGGGAAACGGCGTCGCTTTGCTCCTGCTCAGAGCCTTCTTCCAGTGTTTAGGATGGTTGGGATCATCGAGGCGCAACAGATGCAAGCGCCGCTCCGGGAGCACTTTGTGCAGGCGCTCTTGCGCCCGCTCATCACAGAAAGCCCATTTGGCACCGCTGTCCGTGATGATGTGCGCCAGCGCTTCATCACCATGGCGGGGGTCGACCGGAACAGCGACGCCACCGGCGTACAGCACTGCCAGACAACCGATTACCCATTGGGGTGAGTTGGCAGCCAGCATCAAGACCGAGTCGCCCGTCTTGAGCCCTTTCTCGGCCAGTCCTGCCGCCAGGCGGCGCACGTAGTGTAAAAGCTCGCTATACTCCAGCTCAACCGGCTTTCCCTTCTCGAAGTGCAGGAAAACCGGACGCTGTCCGTGCTGCTCGAGCCCATCAATTAAACTGACCAGAGTCGCGGCTGGTGCCTGCTTTTGCTCGGATGCCGGCTTGACTGAAGATTTCATGACGCCGCCTCAACAATAGATATCACGCTTGTTGAAGCGATAGTAGTGGAAAAGTTCCACCTTACGTGGGCGTACCAAGCACTTTGAAGATTGTTTCGGGTATCTCGCCGTCGAAGCGAACGTGTGAGTAGGTGCAGTCGGAGATAGTGTGCAGGTCTTCTTCTGCGGACTCAGCTAGAATTCGCATCATCTCTTCGTGCTCAGCGGTGCCGATCCCGGGTGGCAACTCCGGCAGATTGACATTGTGAGCGCCGCCTTTCATGACGCGCTCTTCGCGAATACGGCGCAAGACAAACTTGGCTTTGCCCACGAGAATATCAGTTCGTTGCTCCTCCGTGTTGGCAACAACGTGATAGCACTGCTCGCCGCCAAAATTCTCTTCCGGCATCGAGGAGAGTGCGCCATGGCGCATAAAGCTGAAGGTGAGAACGCCCGGCATCAAAAGAGCTGAGACGGTATGAGCCGCCACACTGGTGGCGCCGGCGATGGCATGATCCAAACTATCGCATTCGATTGGTTGCTCTTCAAATCGATTTTTGGAGAAGGACTTGATGCCGTCGCACCAAATCATCTCCACGTCGCCGGCGACGCCGGTTATGCGATCGAGTATGCGCCACTCGAAGCGAAAAAAGAGTGGCCGGCGGAAGGCCGTGCGAAATTGAATACGCTCTCGCCGTTCATTACTGGTGCCTGGATCGATGATATTTTCGACTAATCCCTGGTCTTCATATGAACGGCAGCGCCCGTAAGGCACACCCAATTGCTGAATGACATCTCGCTCGTTCATTACGTCCCCCAACGTATTTTATGCCCAATTTCCTCAATCCGTGTTGTGGCTTACTCGCAGGTTGTCGCCCGGCATTTCAAGAGGGGTCTGGGCGGCGAGGAGGGGGCTTGACTGGACATGTATGATATATACAGTCGAAAAATTTGTTGTCAGCAGATCGTCGCCGGGGCAATCCCTGGCGTCCTAGATCGGATCCCTGTGTCACCGTATTCGGTTGCACGCAGCAACAGCACCTCCGGCAATCCCGGCTGGGGCTATACAGAAGACAAACGTATGAAGCTGACGCTTCAGCAGCGGCTTGTGCTCTACTTGCAGCACGTGGGGCAGGAGAGGGCGTTGTCACCGAATACGGTTCAGGCGTACGAACGAGATCTGAGCGCCTTTATCTCCTTTGTGCGGAGCAAAAGTGAAACCAGGCTGAAAGGGGCGGTGCCGGAGCAGGTTGAGGCGATTGAGCTCGAGCCGACGCGGCAGGATATAGCCAGGTTTCTCGTTTATCTGAAGCAAAATAACCACAAGGCGACGAGCATCTCGCGCGCTCTCTCCAGCCTTCGCGGCTGGTATGGCTGGCAGAAGAGCATGCGCATCATCGAAGTAGACCTGTGTGAAACTTTCCAAAATCCTCAGCGAGCCAAACACTTGCCGCAGGTCTTGACCTGCGATGAAGTGACGGCGATGATTGCCGCCGCTGAAAAAACGCGCGATAGATTGATACTCGAACTGTTGTACGGAGCCGGACTGCGTGTTTCGGAGCTGGTCAAACTGGATTTGAAAGATATCAATTTGAGCCAGTGTCAGATTCGCTGTCTGGGCAAAGGCTCGAAAGAGCGCATCGTGCCTTTCGGCGAAGAGGCACTCAACTGCTTGAAACAGTTTTTAAGTGAAACTGAGACAAAAGCGAAAAATAAAGTCGCCACCACAGGCAGTTCCACCGCCAACACTCGGGCGCTGCCGCTTTTGCGAGACAAAAAAGGAAAGCGACTGAGCCGTCTTGTCGTCTGGCAGGTTGTGAAACGGATTGCGGCACGCGCGAGAGTAAACAAAGAGCTTTCCCCTCACACACTGCGGCACAGTTTTGCCACTCACTTGTTAGAGAACGGTGCCGACTTACGCGCAGTGCAAGAGTTGCTCGGTCACGCATCGGTGGTGACAACACAACTCTATACGCACGTCAGCCGCAACCACCTGCGCAAAGCGTACGAAAGCGCCCAGCAGAATTTTTACGCGCCTGTCTAGCGCCTTCGCTTGCCGCCGACCGAATTAATTCAGTTCCACTCCGCCCAGGGTTGCCGATCCATAATGGAGTATGGAGGCTCAATGCAGCTGTAACGCACCTGTAATTTTCGCAGAGTAGAACCTTGGTAGGTTTACTAACCATAGTGCTCAAGCAAAAAACATCGAGCGTTACTTCGCGAGGAACAACCGTCGTGAAAACATACTCCGAACTGGCCGAGGGTAATTCCGAACTGGATAAGGGTCGTTACCGAGAGGCAGAATGTCACTATCGAGAGGCAGCGTCTCTCCTGCGCGAGTCCGCTGTGAATGGCGGACTTGCGGCACGCGCCAAGCTCTGCGCCGCGCTTTGCGCTCATTCAGAGACACTTATCAAAATGGCGGAGTACTCACAGGCACGTCTTTTGCTCTCCGAAGTCTTGCAAATGTGCTCGGAAACAGCGGCAGACGAGGAGCTGTTGTTTCTAAAAAGCGAAGCACTGCGTCTATCAGCCACCCTCTCGATCGAACTTGCACAGTTCAAGACAGCGGCTCCGCTCATCGAAGAAGCCTACACCCTCAGGGTGGGACTGCTCGGGACCGACCATCTGCAAACTGCAAAAGTGCTTGCTTTGAAAGGCAACCTGCTCAGCCGCATCGGACCGAATACCGAGGCTCAGCAGTGCCTGGAGCAATCTTTGACGCTGATAGAAAAGTCCGAGGGAAAAGGGCAACCGGAATCATTCGAGATTCTTATGAGATTGTCGCGGGTCTTCCAAGATGCTGCTGATTATCCACGATCAGATTGGAATCGAGAACTGGCTTCGTCTGTTTGCAATAAGCACTTCAGTCCAGATCATCCCAAGCGCGCGGAAGTGCTTATGCTCGATGCCAAGGCAAATTGCAGAATAAATCGGTACACCGAAGCACAAAGCGAGATCGATGAGGCACTCAAAATACTAAAAGACTCATTAAAACCGAATCACCCTAAAACATGCGATGCGATGCTGCTGCAAGCGGCAGTTCGTGCAGGCTTCCACTCTGACTTTCCGGTCGAGCCGCTCTACCTTATTCTGGAAATGTTTGAGAGTTCGCTTGGGACAGAACACCCGCACGTTGCGAGAGTTTTATGCGTGATCGCTGCCAGGCTAAGAGTTATCCAGCAAAAACAAGAAGCCTTCGAATTATTGCAAAGAGCTTCGACAATCATGCAAAAGTCATACGGCGCCAAGCATGTTAGAGGCTGCAGATGCATGAGTCTGCTCGGAATGGCATATGCTGAACTTGGTCAAAACGAACTTGCCGAAGGACTCGTAAGGTCTGCTTACGAGATCAGAGTTCAAGAGTTCGGTCTCGACCACCCAGAAGTGGCGGAATCGCTGGATTTCATGGCGCGATTATTAAGGAGCAGCCGGCCCGAAGAAGCAATTGAGCTATCACGCCGCTCTCTCGAAATTCGGCAGCTCATCTACGGCCCAGACTCGAAACAATCGCTGTTAGCCGTTTTAGGAATGGTTCAAGCATATCTGTGCATCGGCAATCATAATGAATGTGCGAAATGGACCAAGAGATCTCTTCAAATAGCGGAGTCGTGCTACGGTCTAGATGTTCCAAGACTGCATCATTACTACGCAGCGCAAGCGGCTGTGTCGGCAGTGAAAGGTGACTGGGAGTCAGCTGCCGAAATGCACAGAAAGAATCTAAAGCTCTATGAGAAGAACAATAATCAACGATCTGATGGCTACCTGAAGGCTGTATGCGGTCTTGCCGAAGCTCTGAGCAAACTCGGCAATGACGACGAAGCTGAGGTACTGCTGCAGAGACAATTAGAAAGTGAAAGCAATGATAACGATAGCAGCCGTAGCACTCTTATTTACTCACTTGCACAATTGAAACTCAGTCAGAAAAATGTTGAGGAAGCGGAGCGTTTGCTCATGAAAGTTCATGAAATCCGTGGAGTCGATTCGTCTAAATTGCTGGCTGTAGACGAATTGTTATATAACATTTTACATGAGCAAAAACGTTATGAGGAGGCGCTTCCGATCTTAACTCAAGTGGTGGAACTTCAGGAAAAGACCGGGGCGAACGTAATCAACCTTCTAGGACGGCGCGCCAGATTAGCTCGGTTGCACTTGCACCTGGGAAATCACAAGGAAGCAGAAGAGATTCGCAATAAGATAAGGTCGACAAGGCGAGCGTCCAAAATTAAAACGCCCGAATTGATGACTGCTATGGCTTCTGAGTTGATGAACTTTAACGAGTTCGCAGAGGCAGAGAAGCTACTGACGGATTTGTTGGTCAAAGCCGAACAACAACACCAGCGTCGTTTGGATATCGCATATCTCTTATGTAAATTAGGAGTTTGTGCAGAAGGTCAAAATCAATTTCCCAAAGCGGAAACACTATATAGGCGCGCTCTAGACATTAGTGATACGCTTATGGACAAGCATGACGCGAGCGCGATGCTTTTCGCCAACAAGCTGGCAGACATAATGCGAAAAACCGACCGGAGCGATGCGGCTGATGCGATGCTCGCTGAGCGTAAAACGTCGAGTTGACAATTCAGTGCGCTACTGACTCATTCAAATCGCTAAGAGCCACCGAAGAGCTTCTTGAAGCGTCCGACGATACCGGCTTTCGGTTCTTCTTTCTTCGGAGCGACTTCTTGCTTTTGCAGTTCATCGAGAGTTTCAATCGCACGCATGGTGGCAGCCGCTTTTTCATTCTCACCGAGTTCGGTAAGAATGTCGTACTTCATCCAGTATGCATCTTTGCCTCGCGTCATGGTGGCCAGACGGTCGCTGCGTGTGGCTGTGATTATCTGGTCGCATACAATAAGCGCATCATCCAGACGCTGCAACTTTCTCAGTACAAGAGCGGAGCGCAGCAGCAGTCTGGTTCTATTGGTACTGTCAGTGGTGACAACAGCAGAACCATCAGTTGGAATTTGCGCGATAGCAGTTTGATAATCCTGCAATGCTTCATCTAACTTGCCAATCTCCTCATACATGGCGGCGCGCTTCTCATGACCAAAACGCTCCAAATCGAAATTCTGGATGCGCTGCTCCATCTGTCGTTTCTCTCGTGCGGCAGACGGTGCTTCCATCTGTTGCCCCTCGAACGGCAGTACGCGAGAGAGTCGGATAAAACCCTCTTCGGGCAGACAGTAATGAGCGGTAAAGTCACTGCCGGTGGACATTTCGTAAAAGCGCCGATTATCATCGCGTCGTGCCAGCTCTTGATTGAATAGATCGATCAAGCTTTGTATGGAATCACATTCGAATTCAAAAACGTCGCCATCAAACCGTTGCAAAACGACCACTCCAGCCTTCCACTCTACCTGTGTGTAGAATGGCTCTCCGCCTAAGCAATCACTCATATCGAGAACTGGATTTTCAGAGTCGTTCAGAAAACGATGATCGTAGCTCAACCACTTGTCGAGCTTGCGCCGGCGAAGTCCGGACTCATCGTTGTAATAGCCATACAAGATCCAGAAGAACGACTCCTGATCGAACTCTTTGTCCCAGTCCGCAGCAGTGGAGAATCCATCATCGACAGTCTGCAAAAACGCCTCGTCTAACTCGGCGCAGAGACCTTCATTCTTGACGCAATCAACGGCTTCTTTTAACGTGAATGGCATTACAGAACACTCGAGTGAACAACCTATATATACTAATTGCTTGGCAATATAAAGCTATTAGAAATGGGTGAGGGAGAGCGTGTCGAACGATAGCAGCACCGGCACGCCAGCCGCACGACCAGAGATGATGACTGCGCGCGCATACGCAATTTTGTTTGCCGCTCAACTCGCTATCGGCAGCGCCGCGATATTTGCTCGTTATGCCCTGGAAGGCGCACGCCCCATCGCAATCTCGGCTTTGCGCCTTTCTATCGCAGGTTTCCCCCTACTTATCTATAGCCTGTGGAAAAACCCGCGCTCTTTGCCGCGCCGGCACGAACTCCTATTAGCTTGCGCCGGCATTTCACTGGCCGTACACTTCGCCACCTGGATCGCCTCCCTGCAATACACGTCAGTCGCCGTCTCGACTTTGCTCGTCTCTACCAGTCCGCTCTGGACCGGGCTGTACGATGTCGTCGTGGCGAAGCAGCGGAAGCCTCTTGCGTTCTGGCTCTCGCTTCTAGGCGGAGCCGTTGGCGTACTGCTCATAATCATGGACAAGTCAGCACCGGCGCCGATACAAGGCTTTGCCTATCTGGGAAGCGCGCTGGCGGCCATCGGCGCTCTGGCATTCGCAGCTTATCTGATCGCCATTCGCAGCATCAGCAGCACTTATTCCACGCTGACGATAGTGGGGCGCACCTACGCCTGGGCGGCGATAGCGCTGATCGCTGCCGCCCTGGGCTGTGGTGAAGGACCGCCAGGCAACAACCCCACGTCATGGTTCGGCATAATTGCCATGGCATTTTTCTCGCAAGCGCTTGGTCACACAGGGCTTAACGCCTCGCTGCAATGGTTTTCGTCAAGCACGGTGGCATTTTCGACGCTGTTGGAACCGGTCTTTGCCGCCATCATCGCCGCTGCGTTGTTCGGCGAGCGACTGGCGGTAAGCTCCCTGATCGGCTGTGTCATAGTGCTGGTGTCGTTGTTTGTCGTGCTCCGATACGGCAAAAGCGACGATGCGGGTGGCAACACGCAGGCAGCAAGCCCGACTTCGGCACTTTAGCTTCGATAAAGGCGCGCCAATTCGGCAGTTCGACCCGAACAGAGGCTGCTAAGAATTATCAAAATTTTACGAGTATTAAGCGCGTGATCAAGATGACATAGGTTACTTTAAAGGAGGTTCTTGATGTCCAGGAAGCAGAAGTGCTTCAATCAAGCACCAGACGCGCCTTAGATGTGCTCGTTGCACAAGAGCCACTCGCGGTCATTGAGCGGACTGGCAAGGCAGCAGTTGAGACAAGCGGAACACACAAGTGCACTAGTCGACCATTTGAACTGTTTCTGCGTGCAGCAAGATGCTCATCAGCGCGTATCCACGTCACACTAACTAGCAAGGCAAAAACAATACATGAGTAGATCACCGAAGGTAGAGGGCACCAAGATTGCCCAGGCCGCCAAAGATCTGAACGTCACCTCCGTCACAATTCGCCGTTACATCCAGGAATTCGAGATCGAGACAACCGCCGACGAAAACGGCATCAAAGTGCTACCGCAGCAGGCGATGGCAGAGTTGCAAGAGATTCGCCGGCTGAAAGAAGACGGTCTCACCAACCCGAAAGTAATGGAGTTTCTCGAAGACTTCCGCAAACGCAAACCGGCAGAGAAAGCAGAGCCCAAAGCCAAAGGCAGAAAGAAAGCCGCTGAGCCGACCAAGGCCCGCTTGGAAGAGCGAGAGGAAGAACCAGAAGAAGCGCCGGCTAAACAGACGAAGAGACCTGCAGCTCGCCGCGTCACCAAGGTCGAACAAGAGCCGGAAGCGCCGGAAGAGACCGAAGAGATCTCCGAAGCTGCAATGGCTGCGCCGGAGTCCGAACAATCGGAAGATGGCGAAGAACTTGGGTCGGGCGACGGCAAATCGAAGCACTCGCTCACCTGCCAGACCTGCAGCAAAGTATTCGAGCATATGAATCCGCGCCTGCGTGATTGCCTCGAGTGCTACAGAGCGAAGCGCAAAGAACGCAGACGCGGTGGCGCCGATCGTCACAAGAACGTCATTCAGCATCCGTTGGCTCAACAGGTGGCGAATAAAGCAGCGCAACAAAACGGAGAACGTGCGCCTCAACTGGATCGCGCGCCGGCAGCCGCGCCCGCCCGCGAGCGTGAGCGTAGCGATCGCGCCGACCGTGGCGACCGCCCCGACCGCGCCGACCGCCCCGACCGTGGTCATGATCGTGACCGCGATCGCGATCGCGAAACATCATTCGCGCCGACGCCTTCGGCAGCGCCCATCAATGTGGCGCCACCACCGCGTCCGCAAGGAGTGCGCAATTATCGCAAAGCGATCGAAGAGACCAGACAGATCACTGGCAGTCTCAAACGGAGATTGGAGCGTCCTGACCTGCCGGAAGGCGAACGCCGTTGGCTGGAGCAGATTTACGCCTATCAGCTGATTTTGCACCAGGGCTGGCGTCACCTCGCCGAATACCGTGCTGCCTCCCAACCCGTCAAAACCGGCGGCGCCAGCGGCAGTCACGGACAGACCAGCGAAGAGTAAAAACGCCGGACGCAAGTTCAACCGCAAGGGCGCGGTGTACGCGCCCTTGACACGATCTGGAGTTTAAAACGGATCTGGCAGATCAGCCTGCGGTTGCATCGGCTTGAGAATTGGCGGAGCAACCGGTGGCACCGTATTTGATGGCGCCAGACCTGGTACCACACCTGGTGCTAACCCAGGCATGGGAGCCATCTTCGAGGAAGATCCGGCCGTCGGTCCACTTTCAGGGAGAATGGCGTCGGAAGGCGGCCCTGACGGAGTCGGCTGAAACATATTTGGTGTTTGCGCAGTTTGTTGCGGCGGCGGCGTCATGTGTCCGACGTCTAACGGGCGTGACAGGCGAATTGGGATAGCCTCGCCTTTATCCAATTTGAAATCCTGCCCGTATATAGGCATGCGGATGTTCATACCGACGCGCCCGGTCACCAGGCTCAGCGCTCCACGCAATGTCTGCGCCCCCAGCCTGGCTGGGTTGGGCATTTGGGTTCCTGGTTTGTCATGCAAATCCTGGGCCGGGTTGTGTTCTATGTAGCCGAAAATCGGCGTCGTGCTGCCATCAGGAAAAACTAGCGTCTGCACACTGACATCCATCTGCCCCGGCATGCTGTGTTTCTGACTGTGCGCTGGAGCCGTGCGCATGACGGTGCCGACGATTTTCGACATTTTGGGAATCAGCTGTTTGTCAGAATCAACCGGAAAGCCGTCTTCGAGGCGCAGGACGAAAACATCGCCGACCTTACTCTTGCTGGAGGAAAGCTGATCTTCAAGAACGCCTGTAAGAACAGTGCCTGGATTGATACGGCTCATAGAAGAGCCCTTCCAAAAGTCCGGGCCGATTTTGGGAATCGTGCCGAAGGGGTTGCGATAGCCCATATTTGAAGTCTGCATATCAGCCGGCGGCACGAAGGGCGCAGCGTTAGCGACCAGCCCGGGAACGCCCCCGGCAGATGGACCGCCCGGCGTGCCTGGTGCGGCAAGCGGCTCCAATCCCGGTATTTCTTGCGCTCCAGCTATTAACGGGCTGAAGAGCAGCGTCGCCGAAAACGTAAGTGCCAAGCCAATTTTGAGCATTTCAGTCACCGATCTGGGCCATCAAATCAGGATCAGTTTATGGTAAGAGTGCCCTTCTGCATATGTTGAGACTACGCAGTCAGGTAGGAGTTTGTTTAGCAGGCGCAAGCCAAGCAAACAGCGGATGCGCCGGCGTCCCGCCGGCTCCGGAGTTCAAAACAATGGTTCCTCCCGATAACGTGCGGCACGCCTGACTGGGCACCAGTAAAGCGCTTAACTTAAGCTCACAGGCGCGATACAAGCCGTTTGAGATGCTAGAATTTTGGCGTTGTCAGTCTACCTAATGTCCGGCTTGAGCCGGGCAGATTGGAAATTGACAGTATTATCCCTTGCCTGCTTCAGCAGGACGCCAGGACCAGAGGGGAACCTAATGGCACAAGAAAAAAAACTGCAACCGTATGAATGCGTCTATATCATCCGACCGAACTTGGATGAAGAAGCCGTCGACCGCGTAGTCGCCGGCGTAGAAGAGTACATCAAATCTCTCGGCGCCACTGTCGAAACTACCGACAAAAAAGGTCGCCGCCGTCTTGCCTACGAAGTAGACAAAATGCGCGATGGCTATTTCGTCCTGACAATTTTCCATGCCAAACCGGAAGCGGTGACAGCCATCAAGCGCATGCTGACTCTTTCTGAAGACGTCATTCGCTCGTTGATTGTCGTGCATGAGAAAGAATCGGCAAAAACTCTGTAAACACTGACGCTGTAGGTACGATTAATGAGCTTAAGCAAAATTGTTGTTTCAGGTCGAGTGATCCGCCCACCGGAAAAGCGTTTTACGCCTTCCAATAACGTGGCGGTGACTGAGTTTGCCATTGCGGTGGAATCACCACCGCGTCAAGACGGCAGTGTCGAAACAGCCGCCGTCAAAGTGATCACATGGCGTGATCTGGCCGAACGCTGCGCCCAAGACATCAAAAAAGGTGACATGGTGGCAGTCGACGGACGCTTGCAAATCAACAATTTTCAGACATCGGACGGACAGCGCAAACGCGACGTGGAAATCGACGCCATTGCGGTCGAGAATTTGACCGCAACAGTCGGCGGCGGCGCCAGACCGGCAGCTGATGAATCAGAGCCGAACTTGGCCCGCGTAGGCTCCAAGCCTGCCACACAAACTAAAGACAGCGACCTCGACGCGATGTTCGCGTCCGAGGACGAGATTCCATTTTAAGAGAAGGGAAATAAGCCATGCGCATGAATCAAGACGGACCACCTAGACGTCGCAAAACTTGCGGCTTCTGCGCGGACAAAGTAGATTTCGTCGATTACAAAGATCCGAACAAACTGAAGAAATTCGTCACCGAACGCGGCAAAATTCTGCCGCGTCGCATCTCCGGCAACTGCGCGCGCCATCAGCGCACGCTCACCGTAGCCATCAAACGCGCTCGCGATATCGCGTTGATGCCCTACACCGCCGACGGTTAAACAACAAGTTCAAGAAGGTAGGGCGTGCCACCATTTATGATGGCACGCCTTCACTTTGGAAACGGAGAAAAGAATGGTTTTGCCGAAGCTGATTGGATTGCTCATAACCGTAATCACGCTTCTGTCACTGACTCAGCCAGCCCTTTCATTCGAGCCAGGATTATATAGTTGGCAGGGATTCATTCCGGGATTTCCGGGTAAGCGGGGTCAGGGAGCAGAGAATCCGTCGATAACCAATGACGCCGTTTTTGACGCGGTTCGAAATGCCGATCGTCAGTTGGATTGTGAGGGCTCAGACAAAATATTCATTTGGATTGGAGATAATGATCGCTCACAACCGGGTGAACAAGTCTCTCAAGGATCTCAGTCCGTTAATCCTATTTATTTCAAACGAGACGAGCTCCACGAGTTTCTCAAAAGAGAAAGACATAAGGAATTCCTGGTCATCAGCTTCGCGAAACTGTCGATGATGTGGCAAGGCTCGGGGTACGTTCAAAACGCTGTAAACGAATACAAAGCCTTCGTCTCCGACTTGGGATATAAGCGGGTTCTGATTACTGGCGGGCATGCATTCGGCATCTGGGTTTTGTATGACTCGACCAACCCTAACTATGTGTCGCCCAGTTCGACGCCCTTTGGAGAATTGCCGGATTTGCCTGATCGTATTCTCTCGTGCAAAGACATCGACGCAATCAGCGTCGGTATCGGAAAGCCGCACCATCTGGAAGACGGCATCGCAATCGAGGATCGTTTATTCAAACGAAGCGAACTGCAAGAGTTTTTGAGCCGAGAAAAATACAAAAATCTATTGAACGTGTGGTTCGAAAAATCGATTATGGGATTCGGATCAGTCCATGTGCAGGAAAAATTAGATGAGTTCCTGCCGTTCCTGTCTTCTCTCGGTTATAGGCGGTTCGTCATTCTCGGCGCACAAGCTTTTAGCATGCCGGTGCTCTACGACAGTGCGACGCATCTTCGACTCCCTGCGTCAGAAGGGGCACAAGCACCGGTTCCGCTTAGCCTCGCATCGCCATCGCAGCCAAGTGACGATTACGGTCCCTATTTCGCAGACTTACAACGAAGAATCAAACGTGCGTGGAAACCTCCCGCTGAAATTCAATCGGAACGCGTGGTCGTGTCATTTACGATCGATGCCGACGGACACATCTCAAGCTTGAGACTAAAACATAAATCCAAGTTGAAAGCTGCAAACAAGGCAGCCTTGGATGCAGTTCGGTCAGCACCAATTCGTTCATTGCCAACATATTCGACGTTACCTCCGCCATGGCGAGTGCAGTTCACCTTCGACTACAAAGAGTTCGCCGGCGGAGGACGAGCCAAACTCATACCGACTCAAAGTGGCGGCTAGTTCAAACAACGTTTTGCGGGTAAATGACAGCGTTTCTGAACCTGGCAAATCCTTTCAGCAACGCAATTACGGCTATGGCCACGATTGACGACGAAAGTCCGGCGCCAATAAAAACAAGAGAGAAGAACATGGCATCGTCGACGGTGCCACATAAATGCTTCGTGTCAATAGCGTCAAGAAGCTGAAGTTGCAAACCGGCAAGTTGAAAGTTGAGCAGTGAAACAACAACGGTCAACAATATCCACCTATGTGGCATTTGCGGCTTGATATTTTTTGCAGCGGAACCAAACCAGAGTCCTAGCAACCCCGAGGGAAGTCCAAAATATAGAAACGCTGGAACGATGTTGCAGATCGTCATTTCGCGAGTGCGGCACAATGCTTCAATTAAAGTGCTTTCCACCCAGATAAACGCTGCCATAAATAAACCCGTGCCGAGAAAGCCGACCCAAAAGCAGAGGCGTTGATCGTCATTTAGCTTGAACTGAGTATCCTGAGACTTCATACAACTCCGCACATCAATGATTCACCGTACGCGGTGCCTTCGCCATTTCAATTTGTCTAATTTTGGCGTCCATCCATAGGTGAACCCACCAATACCGAGCATATGTTCGTCCGTCGGCAGAGGAGCAGTGTTTTTTTGTTCCTGTCGAGCTTTTGGTGCCCCAGAAAATCCTGCTACGACTGAGGCGATAATGATCAGGCAGGCTGCGGGGAGCAAACTCTTCGATCTTTTCATATTGCTCGCCCATCTTGGTCGAGGTTTCGCCCTGACACTTGAAATCATAAGCCCATTGAACGGCTTAAGGCATAATTTTTAATACCGGCAGTTCAGTAAAGTGGCGCACTGAGTCACCCCGCATCCGGGTACAATTCTGAAAGCGATGTTTGCGGCGGCTAAGACCGGCGCAGAACACCGGGAGGCATTGACGTTCTGTGGACGTCATTTGACACCCTGGTGTAAAATCGTTAAACGTGCCGAAGTGGTGAAATGGCAAACACGCTACGTTCAGGTCGTAGTGAGCGCAAGCTCTTGTGGGTTCAACTCCCACCTTCGGCAGATTTTGATCAACACATTCAACGAGGTATGGCTTGAGCACACCCCCAACAGATCCCCGAGGACGTCCAGATCCCCGGAAAGAGCTACCGCTCCTTAATGAGAGAATACGCGAGCGCGAGGTGCGCTTGATTGATGAGGACGGCACCCAGCTGGGCATTGTGCCAACCAGGGAAGCACTAGGGACAGCCCGCGAAAAGGGGCTGGACCTTTTTCTCGTACAGCCGGATGCCAACCCGCCGGTTGCTCGCATTCTTGACTACGGTCGTCATAAGTTCGAACAGGACAAGAAAAACCGCGAGACCAAGAAGAAGCATCACGTTGTCGACGTGAAAGAACTTAAAATGCGTTACAAAATCGAGGAGCATGACTACCTCGTTAAGCTCAAACACGCGCACAAGTTCCTCACAGAGGGCGACAAGATCAAGGTCCTGATCGTGCTGCGCGGGCGCGAAATGCAGCACAAAGCCATGGCAATCGCTCTGATGAACAAGTTTGCCGAAGAGCTGAAAGATTTAGGAATGATGGATCGTGAGCCTAAAATAGAGGGCAAGAGTGTTATCATGATTCTCTCGCCTCTTCCGCAACGTGGAGGTGGTGGTAAGCCGACCACTGACGGGGTTGAACCGGCGCCTGCGCCGACTCCTGCTCCGACAGCGCCTAAGAAGGCGGTGGCTGAGCCTGCCAGCGTTCCAGCGTCTAACGACGACCACGCCTAGCCAACGACCACCATGCGGACGGCAGTTCACACAAAGCGGGCACATGCCCGCGTATGGCGGTTTGGAGCAAGCTCATGCCCAAGATGAAGACAAATAAAGCCGCTGCTCGGCGCTTCAAGATCACCGGAACCGGCAAGATCCTGCGCACTCAATCGGGCACACGGCACATCAACGAGTGGATGTCCGCAAACGTAAAGCGCAAGCTTCGCGGCTTCACCGAACTGACGAAAGACCAAAAGAAAAACGTCCAAGCACTGTTCCCATATCCGAAGTACGTTCGTTAAGTCGAAAGATTAGCGCAGCATAAGGGAATTCTCCTCCCCGATGGCACGCTAATACGGCGCGATGGGATGCGCCGGCAAATCGACGTTCAACCCAGATCAATCTAACTAAGAAGGAGATTGTCAAATGCCTCGTGTAAAACGTGGAAACGTCCTACAAAAACGCCACAAGAAAATCCTCAAGTACGCAAAAGGCTTCCGCGGCTCGAAATCGAGATTGTTCATCGCCGCCAACCAGGCACTTATGCAAGCCTGGAAGAATGCCTACCGCGATCGCAGAAAGAAAAAACGCGAATTCCGCAGCTTGTGGATCACCCGCATCAACGCTGCTTGCCGCTTGAACGGTCTGAGCTACAGCCAGTTCATCAACGGTCTCGCCAAGTCGAATCTGCACATCAATAGAAAGATGCTCGCTCACATGGCGATTCATGACGCCACTGCGTTCTCGAAATTGGCCAAAGTGGCAGTCGAGAAGGGCGGCGCCAAAGAGCGCAAGAAAGTGGCTGCCAAAGCCTGATTCTCGCCATCTTTAAGTGAAAATCAATCCGGTATCGAGCGCGCAAAACGCGACTCTCAAGCGGATTAGAGCGCTGCATCAGCGTTCTAACCGTGACAAAGAGGGTCTGTTCTTGCTCGAAGGCGTCAAGCTCCTCAATGAGGCTTACGCCAAAGGAGTAGCCGTGCTCGATGTCGTGGTGAGCAAAAGCTACTGGACTGAAGGGATGTCCGATGTCGAGCAGTCCGGCATCAACGAACTGCACGTCGTCGAAGACAAAGTATTCAAGGAATTGATGACGACGCAGACGCCGTCAGGCATTATCGCCGTCGCCAAAACTAATCACCATGCGCTAAGCGAATGCATAAAAGGGGATGAAACCCTGATTGTCATTGGCGAAGCCATTCAAGATCCCGGTAATGCCGGCACCCTTATCAGAGCGGCGCAGGCATTCGGCGCCACCGGCGTGGTTTTTACTCGAGGCTCGGTAGACGCCTACAACCCGAAAGTCGTGCGCGGCGCCATGGGAGCTCTTTTCAGCTTACCGGTCGTGGCCGGGCTCGACATAGGCGGTGCCATCGCCCAGTTGAAACAGTCCAAACTGCGCGTCGTCGCCCTCGAACCCAGCGCCGGCGCCACGGTATTGAGCAAGGCAAAACTGGAGCGCCCGCTGGCTATAGTGCTCGGCAACGAGGGCAACGGACTGACCAACGACGCGCGCAGAGCGGCTGATGAGTTAGTCGCCATTCCCATGGACAAGTCGATTGAATCGCTTAACGTCGCGGTTTGCGGCTCGATTGTCTTGTACGAGTGCGCGCGGCATTTTCGCACTGGCGGTTGTTAGAATGATCGCAAGAGAACGCAATCAGGAAGCCAAGTAAAATAAGCAGGGGGCCTACGCTGGCAGAAACAGAACAATCGCTAGAGCAATCAACCACGCAGCTGAATGCTGCTGCTTCTAACGGCGCTTCTCTGCCTGCCACTACTGGTGGTGCTACCACCGCGGCCGTGACGAATTCAGCAGCGAGCAGCGACGAAGAAGTGCACCCGCGCTCCGATCTTTCCGTCATGACAGTCGTCGAGCATCTGGACGAGCTGCGAAAGAGATTGATTCGCTGCATTCTCTACATCGCATTTGGATTTGCGGTGGCGCTGTTTGTCACCAAGGATATTCTGCGGCTGATGAAACTGCCGGCCGGATCAATAACGTTTCAAGCACTGACGCTGGAAGAGCCCGTCGTCGTCTTTGTGAAAGTGGCATTCTATACAGGTTTGGCCGTGGCATCACCGCTGATACTGTGGGAGATTAGCCGGTTTGTCGCGCCTGGACTGACGAAAAATGAACGTCGTGTTCTAACACCGATTGTGGTCGGCAGCCCGGTTCTTTTTGTCACTGGCGTGTTATTTGCCTACTTTTTACTGCTACCGCCAATGTTGCGCTTCTTCCAATCGTTCGGTCAAGGCGTAACCCCAATCGTGCAAAGATTGGATTTTTATGTTTCGCTGGTTTCTACCATCTTGTTATACATGGGTCTTTGCTTTCAGCTACCCATCATCATTTTCGCCCTATCGTTCACGGGTCTAATCACCTCGAAACACCTGGTGGCGATCTGGAAGTACGCACTAGTCGTCATCGCAATGGTGTCGGCCGTGGTGACACCCGATCCGACGGCATTCTCGATGCTGATTGTGATGGCCGCCTTGTCTACTCTGTATTTCCTATCAATACTTCTCTTAAAAATGTTCGGAAGATAAAGCGCGATGGACTTGATCATAAAGTCTCAGGATGCGCTTTTAATAATAATCATTCCGCTCATGGTGATCACTGCGCGCGCGGTGAGGGCAAACTGGAAATCGTTATGGGACAACAATCTTACCAACGAAGACCGGCGCATTTTGCTGCAGGCGAGTCTGTTTTTGCTAGAACCGATGGTTGTCTTTTGCCATGAACTCGGACATGTGGCGGCCATCAAAATGTCGGGCGGGGGCATCGCAGAGTTTCATTTCGCCTTTCTTTCAGGATACGTGGTGCCATCAGGATCTTTCACGGACCTGCAGCTGCTCTGGATCTACCTCTCCGGCAATTTAGTCGAGATTATCATCGGCTATCTTTTACTGGCGGCAGCTCTCTTTGTCAGTGCACCGGCCGTAGTGGCAACACTCGTCTATCTCGGTCTGTGGTCGGTGGCCAGTTGCGCTGTCATGTATGCGCTCATGTCGCTGCTCGGCTTGTACGGTGATTGGAGCAACATATACTCCTCGCCTCTGCACGGAGCGGTGGCGGTGATCGGAGTTTGTCACGCCATTGTTATCGCCTCGATCGCTTACATGTTGCACTCGGAAAAGTCGCAACTCTGGTTTGCTATCAAGACTCGTCCGACGTGGGCGCAACAATATCTTGAATGGAAAGCGGAGACAGAACGCGCTCCTACCGCTGAAAACTTCGTGCATCTGGCTTGGCTGTACTACGAAGCCTCCCTCTATAAAGCGGCAAAACGCGCGCTCGACGAGTCTTTGATAATCGATCCGGACAATCCGCAGGCCTTCTATTTATACGGCTGGCTGGTGCAAGGTCACTTAAATCTGGACAAGGCGGAAGAGTACTTTATGAAAGTAGTCAACAGCTCGCGAGCGTCCGCACAAGATAAAGCGCGCGCTTACATGGGCATCGCTGTCGCGCGCCTCAATCGAGCCTCTCGCGCCGCCGCCCATCCGATTGATCCTCAGACCGCCAAAGTAGACGCTTTACAAGCATACGCAGCAGCATGCGCCGCCGATCCGGAGCTCGCTGATCCTCGTTTTCATTGTGCAGTCTTGTTAAACGACCTGCAACGTTATGCAGATGCAATAAAAGAGTTGGACGGATTAGCCGGATTAAATTGGCTCGATAGCGGGCTGCGAAAGCAGGTTACAGAACAGATGCAAATCGCACGCACTAAAAAGCCTGCCAAGAAGTAATTTTCTCTCAGGCTTGTCAACTAAGGCTTATCTATAATGACAAGCCTTCCTAGTACCGAGGCATCTACTGGCATCTTCAGGTCTTAGCGTTTCATCGTATGCTCGCGTGTAAATGCGAAATGCGAAGAGACAGAACGGTTATTGCAGATATGCTGCCACCCGAAATCAGTTGAAGAAGCAAAAAATGCCTAATGCGCATGCGTATGCGCACGAGCAATGGAAGTAAGGAAACTGGTGTTGACGGAGCGTTTCTAACGAGATGAACGAAGTCTGCTTGTGGTGCGTCGCTGCTCTAACCGCACTGGTTGCATTGAATACCGTATGGCACTTCTGGACGGAGCGAGAGAGGCTGGCAGCAGAAGATCTCGATGATGGAGATCGTGCATTCGCCTGGCGCATTGTCATCTTTCTAGTCTTCCCCATCCTCAATCTTTTCGATCTGCGCGCCACGATGACCGTCTGCGATCTGCTCGGCGGTTATACCAAGAGTTGGAGCTACGGACTTTTGTGGTACCACGCCGTACCGGCCGGACTGACATCGAATGAGCTGGTCATCCCCGTTTTATTCGCCGGTTCAGTGGTGACGACATTATTTGCACTGTGTCTTTTGCCGGCCCTGTTCTTTCGCCCGCACCCGTTTTTCGCAAATGTTATCGGTTATACAATCGCATTTACCCTGGGACTCAATCTCATCGCCGATCCTCTTCTTTCCGCAGTCGGACTGGGTGGGGTGCGCTGGCAGCTGGCTTTGCAATATGCGCCGCTGGACGCGCGAGTGCCACTAATTGCGGTGCACGTTATTCTGGCGCTTGTTTATCTCTGCCTGATTAGAAACTCGCATGTGCGTCTCTGGTTTTCAGAATTGACTCGTCCTGCTGCCAGTGCTCAACTCAAAGATGCACTCTCGGACATGCAAACAGCACCGGCCAATGCCCGCCTCTCTTGTCTCGTCGGTCTTCTCTACGAGCAAGCGGGAATGCGTTATCGCGCCAAAGCCCAACTGAAAAAGTTGAAGGCGCTCTTTCCCCTTTCTCCTTATTACCATTTCCTTGATGCTCTGATCTCATACAGCAAACGCGACTACCGGTCTGCACGCAGATCATTTCTCTACACCTCCGACTTTCCCGGCGTAGACGGCGAGCTCAAAGCCAGCTTGATGGCTGCCTCAGCCTGCTCCGCCTATGCGGACAACGACCTAGAAGGCGCACTCAATCTGTGCGAGCGCGCGCTGGAATTCGACGACAGGAGTCTGGTAGCCCGCATGGTTAAGGTCGACGCGTACATGCGTCAGGGCAAAAAGATTCAAGCCGGCGACGAAATTCTCCACGCCATGCACTTGGGACTGCCGATGGAGCTCGAGGGCAAAATTCCACTGGATATCGAACTGGCATACAATCAGCTCGTGGCAATGGAAGAACGTCGAGAAGTGCGGCCGATCCTGCATGCGCGCTCGTCACACTAAACAACGCCATCGCCCCAGCTCAACTGTTCCGCACTGTGTTCAATTGGGACATCGCCACAAAGCCGTCACAAAACGCAACAGCTGGCACAAAACTAATCGTAGGATTCCCACGGACGGTGCGTAAACTACGAAGATAGGACTATCTTTCCAGCCTAGAACATCTATAATTTTTTCGGTCTCAAATTTTCGGAATCCCAGTTCTGGGTCGGTCTTTCACAATGGTGAACAGCGAATGACGCTGCTGAATCCTATTCCAGCACGCTTTAATATACGCACCAGGATGTTGCTAGTCTGCTTGGGCGTCGCGGCACCGCTTCTGGCGATCGGCAGCTTCTCCCTCTGGAAAGAGTATGGCACTCTGCGGCAAGAAGCGCAGAGAGCGACGATGTTTCAAGCCACAATCACGGGGCGCACCCTGAATCAGTGGCTGCTAACGCAAACCGACGCTGTTCGTGCGCTGGCCGCTTTGCCGGCGATGCAGTCACTGAAAAGCGACACGGTACAGAAAATTCTCAATACCGCGCTCGAAGCTCAGAACGGTTGGAGCGAGTTAACCGTATTCGACTCGAACGGAGTGCCTACGGTCAGCACTGCGGGCGGAAAAGTCCGAGCCAATTCGGCGGTCGCGGCACAAGTGACAGCAAGCAACTTCCTGCAAAGGATTGCCGCCACACGCAGACCTCAAGTTTCCGATTACGCCAAAGCACCGATGGGAGGCACGCCAGCCATTCTCGTAGGCGCACCGATCCTCGTGCACGATGAGCTGCGTGGCGCTCTCGTGGCGAGCATTCGCCCGAACATCGTTCTTCGCCTATTTAGTGGTTTAGGAGAGAACAGCGGCAATATTATCGCCGTCGTCGATCAGAACAAACGCGTGATCTGCAGAACACTGCAAAACGATTACTGGCAAGGCAAAGACTTCTCCCACGCCAAAACAGTTACCGCAGCGCAGCAAGCGGCGAGAGGAACCATCGAAGTCGTCGGTATTGCCGACCCGACACCGAGGGCGTACGCTTTCGAGCACGTCTCCAACGGTTGGCTGGTGATTGTCGGTGTTCCTACTGAAATGATCTACGGCGCCGCCCATGACTGGCTGGCGATCATGGTTGTCCTCGCTGTCTGCGCCATCGTAGTGTCGGTTTTGCTTGCTTACTGGGCAACAACGCACTTCACTTCCACTATTCAATTATTAGTACGCGAAGCCCTCGCCATTGGTCGCGGTGATTTCACAAAACGTGTAAAAGTTCCAGCCAAAGATGAGCTGGGAATGTTAGCCCGTGCATTCAATGAAATGGCCGAGCGCCTGGAGATCGATCAAGATCATAAGTTCATGGTCGATCGTCTATCTGAATCAATCCGCCATTCATTAGATCTGGAAGAGATACTCAACACGACGGTACGCGAGTTAGGCACTGCACTCGAAGCGAGCCGCGTTTGCCTGGCGTTGTTAGACACCCACTCGACGGCCGAGACCAGCGACGATGAGCTGGTCTTCAACCACGTTTGGCACAATACCGCTCTCGGCGGCGCGCCGCTCAACCACAAGTCAATCCTCATCACACAGAACAGCATGATGAGTATGATTCTGGAGCAAGGCAGCATTCTCTCCCTTGATGTTCTCGACGATCGCGGACCGACGCCACTCTTCGAAAACTCGGATAACTCTCCCGATGACTGGAGATCGATCAGATCGCTCATCGCTTGCCCGATCACGACCAACTCAGGCTCAATCGGCCTCATCCTCGTACATCAGTGCGATCGCCTGCGCATGTGGATGGAATCCGAATTGGAGATGGTCGAAGCAGTGACGCGCCACGTCGCTCTGGCCATGGAACACGGACGCCTCTACAACCGAACCAAGACAATGGCTGAGCAAGAGATGCTCATCAATCACATTGTTCGTTCGGTGCGCAGCTCACTTGACCTCGACACCATCCTAAATACTGTTACGCGAGAACTCGGTTTGGCCCTCGGCGTCGATCGCTGCCAAATCGCGCAGCCACGCAGCGAAGGACCGCTGGTGGTGACGCATGAATTTCACCAGGACGGGCTCTCCTCCGGTAAGGGTTTGAATCTGTATCCGGACAATCTGGATTTCCATCCCAATCTCGGAACCAACAATGTCGGGCGCAGCACATTATTAGGGATCAACCTGCCAAAGTTAGCCGAACACAGCGATGATGACCTCGTTTATCAGGAGGAGGTCACATACAACGATGGTGACACGCTGCGCGAAGCGCCCATCGCCATTATCGGCAACGTCTTCGAAGATAGCCGCGCGCTGCCGTTTACGGACTTCCTCGGCAACTGCGGCAGTCAATCCTTGATCGCGGCACCATTGCTCAACGAGAAGCGTCTCGTTGGTGTTCTCATCGTTCACCAATGCGGCAAGCTGCGTGAGTGGAAGACGAGCGAAATTCAGCTGGTGGCAGCGATTGCCGACCAGGTGGCGGTCGCCATCACGCATGCGCATCTGTTTGCCCAGGTGAAACATCAAGCGATCACCGACGGTTTGACGGGACTGTACAACCATATCTATTTCAAGAACCGTCTCGGCGAAGAGCTGCGCATGGCACAAAGAAAAAATACTTCGTGCTCGTTGCTCATGATCGACCTCGACAAATTGAAACTGATCAACGATAAATTCGGTCACCCTGTCGGCGATGCAGCGATTCGACAGGTGGCGACGATACTGAAGACACTTCTGCGCTCCGGCGATACTGCCGCCAGATATGGTGGCGAAGAGTTTGCCGTTATTTTGCCGGAAACATCGTTGTTGGAAGCAGCGTTGATAGCAGATCGTCTGTGCGCGCAGATTCGCGGCACAGCCGTGCCCAGACTGGGACATATAAGCGCCTCCATCGGCGCAGCGTCGTATCCGAAACACGCAGGCAATGCAGAAGATCTTGTTGAAAGAGCAGACCAAGCCTTGTACGTGGCGAAGAACAGCGGACGCGATCAAGTGCGGCTGTATGAGACACCACAGCAGCCGGTCGATTTCCCGTCAGCATCGAGCTGGATGGGCGAGTCGGGCGAGCACGAGATAAACATGAGCGACCTGAAAAAGTACAAAGACAGCTTCGGTAAAAACTCGCTTTCGGACTAACCAGAGCCTTTTGCCGGACCGCTGAAGATATAAGCTGGACGGTCGAAAGCGCCCGTCCTACGTATTTCCCGCGCCAACCAACACGTTATCGCCACGTTTAAACGGTTTCATGGACTCGATGCCATCCATCGTCCAACACCGTTTCTAACCTGAGGAGCTAACTCATATGGTTGCTGATAGAATTTCCGCACAGGTCGACGTAGACGTTCACTCTCCAGCGGTAGATGCCTACAACAGTTTTAAATCGCAATTCGAGCAGCTGCAGCAGTGCCCCGGCACTCGCGATCGCGCTCAGACTGGTGCCGGACTTCCCGAGTCTCAACTCGACAAACTGTCGTTAGTTTGGTTGGCACAACAGAACAGTTCACTCGGACGGGACATCACCAGAGCCGATATTGAGGCGCCGCAAGCGACACAGTTCGACGCATTGATGGCAGCGCACGCCGCCAAACAGTATGAAGCGGTCAAGAGTGCTCACTTCGACAGCCAGGGCGGCTGGCACTTCGCCAAAGACAAAGATGCGATCACGAGCAAAGATATCGACGTCAGCTTGCAGACTGTCGAAAAGCAGCGTCAAGCAATGGATTATGCCGATCCACTGATGAAGGACAACGGGCTTCTATTTTCGGTTCTCTCTAAAAACCATGATGGCGTTCGCTCAGTAAATTATTGGGATCTGAAAGAAGCGCGTAAGATCGACGACTATGAACACTCGAAAGGAACTGCCTTGTTCACAGACGAACAACGGGCCGTCATCGACCAGATGTATCACGATTGGAGCACAGGCACCATGCGCGCTGTCGAAGATCGTCCGCAAGGCAGCAACATGGGTTGTGACGGCGAGATCACAATGGATTCGCTGACAAAAGGCACCGGCTTCGCCAATACCGATGAGATGAAGTCGACTTTCAATCAGCCGCTGCAACTGATTACCGAAGCCGAATATTGCAGAGACACAGTAGCGCAAAGACAGCACGACGTTCTCCGTCAAGCCCGTCAGATGTGGCACCAAGCAGAATCAGCAATAAATGCCCAGGCGCATTATTCGGTGAAAGACGGACAGGGTTTTGACCGCATCGCCCGCGATGTGATGAAAAAAGAAGGCGGCGGCGCTACTCCGGCGGAGAAAGATGTTGAAACCTATTCTCAGGATATCGCTCAGATGAACGGATACGATCGCGACTCCTACGATCCGAAGATGAAACCGTTGAAGCCGGGAGCATCCGTGCAAGTGCATGACGACCAGTGGCAGCTCGGCCGCAAGATGGACGCAGTAGCTGAAATTGACGATTGGGTGAAAGACAACGTCGACCAGAAGTAGATTTTGGGCAGCAACCACCAAGCAAGAATGAAGACCGTCTCTCTTCCGGTCTTCCTTTTTGCTTTAAGCTGCCCATTCAGACAGTCGGAGCGCGAATTTCGATCTTGTACAATTAAGCGGTTGACGGAGACCGGTTATGAAGCGCCTCGTTCTTTTCGATATTGATGAGACTATGATTTCCTCAGATGGAGCGGGGCGGCGCGCCATCGCCAGGATACTTAACCAGAACTACGGCGTGCCGGAATCGGCGATGCATGTTCCGATGTCAGGAAAGACCGACCCGCAGATTTTGCGAGAGATTTTTAAAGCATGCGGCAAAGAAGGCACTTTTGAAAGTCACACCGAGAATATCTTCGAGCTATATCTTGGCGTGCTCGAGGAAGAGATCGACCGTTCTCGCTACTACATAATTCATGAAGGAGTCGTCCAAGTGCTTGACGCGCTGGTCGCAGAAGAGCGCGCATACCTTGGATTATTGACCGGCAACATCGAGCGCGGAGCACAGATGAAGCTGCATCGCTTCGATCTGCTCAAATATTTTCCCATCGGTGCATTCGGTTCCGACTCTGCCAATCGCTTGGATTTACCTGCTGTGGCTCAGAAACGCGCCAAAACTTTTTTCAAAATCGATTTCGCGCCGCACGAAGTCGTCATCATCGGCGATGCCATCAACGACATTCTCTGCGCCAAACACCACGGCGCCATCAGCATCGCCGTCAACACAGGGCGAACAACCTGGGAAGAGCTGGAAGAGCAACAACCAGATTACCTTTTCAAATCATTGAAAGACACTGATCAGGTGCTGAAAGCCATCTTCTCCGAGAAGCCTTCGAAAACACAGTACTGCGCACCAAATCCATCGGCATAGTTACTGAACTTTGGCGAACGCCTCATAAAACGTTGCCACACCTGCTAAGACAAACACAATCGCCGACGCGATGCGGGTAGCTTTAGGCGGCAAGGCTTTGCCTAGCAAGTTAGCCACGACGATGGCGAGGACGTCGGCGGCAAACATACCTAAAGTAGCGCCTAACCAGACGGCGAGAAAATTCTTCGAGTGGCTCGCCAGAGTCATTGTGGCGAAGATTGTCTTATCGCCGAGTTCCGAAATGACGAAGGTGAGGAAGATGGCGACGAAAGCACCAAATTTGGTGCCAACTTCCTTATGTTCGTCCTCATGCTCGCCGATAAAACTGAGATAGGCGAAAACAAAAAACAGCACGCCCGAAAGAATGTGCATCCAGAAATATGGAATCAACGAGCCTGCAGCTTCTCCAATCAAGGCGGAAGCGCCCAACATGACGGCTATGCCAAGGAAAATCGCGGGCAAGACTACGATTAAACGATGCTGCGTGCCGAAGCCAAACGTGACTATCTGGCTCTTATCGCCCATTTCCGAAGCGAATACAAGAACCAGAGCAGTGAGAAAATCGGTAATCATCGCGCAGGCGCTCTCTGGGTTATAGCCCAAGCTCAAAAAGCGAAGCCGGGCGCCAGCATTCTAGCACCCGGAGTCGTTTGTCAGAGCCATCTTAGCTTGCTGCCACCACTACTGGTTGCTGCTTGGCATTGATGTATTGTCTGAACTTGGGGCAGCCGGTTCAGGGGCGGGCGCAGGCGCTGACGGTGTCATGGGTGCGGCCGGCACAGGAACTGGTTGCTGAATTGTTGTCGTGTGTTCGATTGTCGTTTGCGGCGGATTCATGTTGAACGCGTAAACCATGTATCCAACGATCGCCACTAGAATGAGGGCGATAATTACCATCGCGGCAGCTCCAGCGCCACTGTCGTACGGCTCAGGGGTGACGATATAGGTGTTAGTGTCCCTATCTCGAAGTTCTACCATTACTCCTCCTCAGGCGTTTGAACTGCCATCCTTCCTACGTTTCATCTCTTACGCCTGATAAGACGCGACACCCATATTTCGGTTCCGAAAATCGCGGCAAAATACCGCGGTATGCGCCCGGGGGTGCAGTTACAAAGACCCCGCGGGGTAGCAAAGTTGCTATATTAGGTACACGGCCCATATCCCCCTTCGCTCATGCGGAGTACTACTCATATGAAAAGCTGGGAAAGCTTCAGAACGTCCGCAGAGAGAGCGGAATCACTCGGTAAGTTAGAGCACGCCGAGAGCTACTGGTACGCTGCTCTCGAGCAGGCAGAGACAGAGTTCTCCATGACCGATCCCCGCGCTACCAGCACACTGGAAAGCCTCTCCGAGATTCTTTTCAGGCAAGGTAAGTACGGTCCGGCAATTCCGGTCGTCATTAAGACGATGGAGATTTTCGAGGAATCGCTCGGACCACAGCACTCTGATGTCGGGGTACTGTGCAACAACCTCGCCATGCTGCATCATCTGCAAGGAACCTATGATGAAGCAGAGAAGCACTACAAGCGCGCCATGGACATTCAAACTAAAGCGCTGGGCGGCAATCATCCCGAACTGGCAAACTTGCTGGCCAACTATTCGGATCTATTGATCAAGATGCACCGCCAATCTGAAGCAGAGCATATGCGCGCTTGTATTAAAGGAATGACGTCGGGGAGATGGACGCGTTCGATGTCCAATCAAGCTTATCGACCGCCCGTCCAAGAACAACAGCCGCCACCCCAAGATCTGGCGCTCGAATACCAGGAAAGCCACGCCCCGGTGCACGCTCCGCAAACTCTGCGAGAGCCGGTTATTGCAGCCGAGCCTGGTCCTTCCGGACTGCCGCCCGGCATCGCCCGCGTCGTTCGATCCAGACGGCAGCAGCAAGACGAATAATCGCAAGCAAATTCGCCCGGGCTGCGGCGAAAGCACGCCGCGCCAGCAAAGTCAAGCATCGCAAAATCAGCAGTCCTCTCGTTATAATTGGCGCTGTCGTTTCATTTTCCGCTTCCGCTCAGCGCAGCGACGTAAGAGACATGCCCGAAACACGACCACTGAAAGGCAACCACCGCCACACTCGCGCCTTCGTCGGGTTGGGCTCCAACGCAGGAGATCGCGTCGGCTTCGTGCAGCAGGCAATGCAGTTGCTGAAGGATATTCCGCGTATCAAGGTCGTTGAATGCTCGAGTCTGTATGAAACCGAGCCGATTGGAGACAAGAAACTGGAATGGTTTGTCAACGCGGTGGCCGCGATCGACACCAATCTCTCTGCCGAAGAGCTGCTCGATCTGTGTAAAGATGTCGAAGGTCGGCTGTCCAAGCTGCACGGCACCGAGCCGCAGAACAACCTGCCTCGCAACGGTTGTGGCGGTGGCATTGCACGAGTGCGCATCATAGATCTCGACATTCTTTTTTTCGGCGATCACATAGTAAATAACAACATATTGAACGTTCCGCATCCCAACATCACGCGCCGGGCATACGCTCTCGTACCGCTTCTAGAGATTGCGCCCAACTTCATGCATCCCGTGCTCAACAAAACCGTTGCCCAACTGCACGAAGCGCTGCCCGACCCCGAGCTCGTCTACTTGTACGGAACGCGCGGCATTAGTGCCTGAACGCCGGAGGTAAACGATGCAGATCAAGGTAGGCACCGACATCTGCTCGGTTAACCGCGTCGCCGCCACCTATGCCAAGTACGGCAATCGCTTCATTGAGCGCATTTTGACGCCGGCAGAGGCAGCCTACGTGCTGTCGAGTCCCAAACAAACGGTGCAGAGACTGGCTGCCCGCTTTGCCGCCAAAGAAGCCGCCTCGAAGGTGCTCGGCACAGGCTGGAACGGCGTCGGCTGGAAAGAGATCGAGGTGGCGCGGCGCCCGTCCGGCGAGCCCCACCTTCTCTTACATGGACGGGCGGCGAAGCTCGCCGAAAAACTGGGTCTAACGAATTTTGAAGTTAGCCTCAGCCATGAGAAAGAGTATGCCACGGCGTTTGTGGTCGGATATACGCAAAGCTAACCGGCAAGCCTGTTTGTTTGGCGCGCATAACGGTACGATCAATCCTGTATTGCCCGCATGATTACCAGAGCTAGAGTTTGGCGCCCACAAACATTTTGACATTGACGACCGATTTCGGTATGAGCGACGGCTACGTCGGCATCGTCAAAGGCGTTGCGCTGGGGATCAACCCAGAATTAAAGCTGATCGATATCACGCACGAAATTCCCTCATGGAATATCGCGGCGGCAGCCTGGGTAATCTGGAATGCTCATCGGTTCTTCCCGGAAGCAACGGTGCATCTTTGCGTCGTCGATCCTGCGGTAGGCAGCAAGAGCCAGCGAGGCATCGCTCTAACAAACGGTTCTGCATTTTTCGTCGGTCCGGACAACGGCATCTTTTCCCTGATCGCAGACTGGGGAAACGGCGGCAGATGCCACGAATTGGCTAACGATCAATACTGGCGTCCCGACGTCTCATCGACGTTTCACACAAGAGACATCTACGGTCCCGTCTGCGCACACCTGGCAAAAGGCGTTCCGATAGAGAGTTTTGGTCCAGCGGTGAGGGTTGAAACTCTCAAGCGCATCGCATTGCCGAGATTCGCAGAGGTTGGCGGCGGCGCTGAAGGCAGCATCGTCTACATCGACAAATTCGGCAATCTGATCACGAACATTCCCGCATCCGCGGTGCATCCTGGGCAGCGCTGCTTCCTGGGCAAAGTGTACATCGCATCAATCACATCTACCTACTCGAGCGCCGAGCCGGGCAAACCGGCAGCGTTCATCGGTAGTCACGGCTATCTGGAAATAGGCGTGTACCAGGGACGCGCGGAGAAATCGTGCGGCGCGTCGGTGGGTGACAGCTTGCGCCTGGAGCCGCTCGAATGATCAAAACGAGATACTACATTTGGTGCTTTCTTGCTCTCGGGCTGGCGGGGCTTATTTTCTATTGCGCCAAAGAATCGAATGTTTTTCCGTCAGCGTCCATTGATCTGAGCATCTCAGCCAAACAGATTGCGGCGGACGCGACAGCGTTTTCCGATAGGCATGGTTATGACACGAAAGGGTCCATTGCCTCCACAGTATTTACTTTCGACGATGACGCCAAAACTTTTCTGGAATATCAGCTGGGAACGCAACGCGCCAATGACTTGATGCGGGATCAGATTCCAGTCTGGTACTGGGTGTCGCGCTTCTGCCGCCCATTAAAACAAGAAGAGCTGAAATGTTGGATCAACCCGAAAGGAAAGCTGGTAGCGTTCGAGCATGACATCGAAAACGATCGACACATTCCATCAATCACGCTGGAGAACGCAAGACAACTGGCACGCAGCTTTATCGAGAAGGAAGGCGGGGTCGACTTATCCGGCTACAAGCTGATTGAAGAAGGCTCCGTAACGCAGCCCGGGCGAACAGACCGGCACTTCACCTGGGAGGATACCAAACAGAGTCTCGACGGCGCCAAGCTGCGTGCGCACGTCTACATATCAGGCAATCTGATTACTGCGTACAATCACTTCCTCTACGTGCCCGAAGCCTGGACGCGTAAATTTGCCAAGTTGCGTTCGTTCAATGAAGCGCTTGCAGCGGCAGCCTCGATCTTCTATTACGCCATCTCTGCCGGTGCGTTCTTTGTCTTCCTCTGGGCATTCGCATCTGGTGCCATTCGCTGGCGCTTCTGCCTATCGGTAGCTGTCCTCTACGCGATCATGGCGATCATAGACGCGATCAACGGTCTGCCCAGTTCTTTAAGCGACTACAACACCTCTGTGCCTTTTAGCGGGTTTCAACTCGACCTTGTGATAGGCGCGCTCAATACCGGCATTCAAACATTTTTCGAGACGCTGGTTTTGATTGGCGCCGGAGAAGCGATTTACAGGCATTTGAAACCGCAAGATGTGGCGCTCGAGAAAAGTTTTTCGAAGGAAGGACTGCGCAGCCGCAAGACATTGACCAACATCTTGATCGGTCTGGGCGCTTTCGGCATACATCTTGGCTGGGTGGTGACGTACTATCTGCTCGGGCGCAAATTTGGCTTCTGGAGCCCGATGGAAGTAGACAATGCTGAGGCTCTCAGCTCGTCGATGCCGTGGTTTTCCGCTCTGCAGATCGGCTTTTCGGCTGGCTTGACTGAAGAGCTGATGTACCGTGTATTGGGTTTAGCCGCTTTCAAAAAACTGGTGCGCTACTTCTGGTTGGCGAATTTGCTGCAAGCAATGGCTTGGGCGTTCATGCACAGCAACTATCCACAAGAGCCTCCCTACGCGCGCGGCATCGAGCTCACCATCGTGGGATTGATCTACGGCTACATCTTGCGACGTTTTGGTCTTCTCGCCTGCTTCTTGTCGCATAATTTGCTCGACACGTTCATGGGCGTCAATCCCCTGTTCACTTCTTCAATTTTGTCGCTCAAGATAAGCGCGGCGGTCGCGATGGCGCCGTTTGTCATTCTTTTGGCAGCAGCGCTGTACTACAACAAGCGCGCAGGCACTGCTCATTCGGATGCGGACGAGCCAGAGATTCTCAATCAATCACTCATAGAAACAAAACCCGCAGTCATCACGGAAGTGGCTAAAGAGGTGCTTCCGCGCGGCTACTTATATAAACCTATTAGCACGAAGATGCGTGTAGTCCTGGCGGTCTTTATCCTTGCCGCACTCGTAACCGAAGTTGCGGTGCGTTTTCCGGTCGTAGCCGGTGGTGTCACGTTGCAAATCGATCGCGCCGCCGCGATCAAGATTGCCCGGTCGTACATGAGCAATCATGGTGTAAAGCCGGAGGGCATGCACACTGTCGCCACTTTGGCCAAGTCGCTTGACGGCGAAGAGATGCAATACATCTTCGAAAACGCCGGCGAGAAAAAAGCAGACGAACTGGCAAACAATCCGGAAAAGCCGATGTGGTGGCAAGTTCGATTCTTCCGACCGCTGGTCGAGGAAGAGTATTTGATCACAATGGATCAGACTGGCAGACCGGTTTCATTCGGTCTGGTCAAGCCGGAGACGGCACCCGGCGGAAGCCCGACCCAGGAGGAGGCGCAGCAACGCGCGGAGCACTTCCTTACCAAAGAGCATCCTGAGGTGGTGCCGTTTAAGCTGGACGACATAACCGAAACGAAGAAGGATGCCCGCATCGATTACACTCTTCGGTTCAGCGTGCCTAAATACAGCGTTGGACCGGTTCAATACCGCATCTCCATAGACTGCATAGGCGGAGTCATTTCAGGATATGACACTGGTTGGGTCTTGCCTGAATCATGGAAGTTCAAGCGCACGCTTAAATCGTCGCGCGAGCAGGTGTGCGAGGCTCTCTCTTGGATTCTCGGCCTCGTTTGCATGATTGCCATGTTGATCTGGGCGCGTGGAGTCTTACGTTCTGGCACGATCCGCTGGCGTCCTGCGTTGCTGATCGGAGTGTCAACTGCGATTTTTTCGATTGTAAAAAACTTCAATGACTTGCCGAATTTCTTCAATGGATACCAGACGAACACACCTTTGATCTCCTATTACGTTGCGCAAGCCGTCAATCAGCTAGGAGGAGCCATCGCTGTAATGGCGATTATGACTGTGATAGCCGCTTTCGGTCTGGCGTCTCTGCGCCTGCTTTTGCCGGATACGAGTATCAGCGCCATCCTCAAGTCCAGCTTGAGTCCCGAAGGCAAAGAAGAGATGCAATCGCACAAAGACTTGTGGATCGACGGCGTATTGATCGGCTATGCAGCCGCTTTTGGCGATCACATTCTCTCGTTGCTGGCGGCTGACGTACACGCGCACGTCTCTCCTGTCGTCTCAATCGCCAGCATCGACGCCTTCACCAACTATGCAAACCTCTACAACCCATCTCTGGAAGCGCTGATGGACAGCATTCCCAGAGGGTTGTACTTCATTTTCGTCACTGGTGCTGTCGTCGGCATATACGCTAAATATCTGCGAAAGTTCAGCTACTATCTACTCTTTGGCCTGGTGGGCAGTCTTCTTACGGTTAGCGCGTACAGATATTGGCAGGACGCAGCCATCGACCTTGTCACCTTCGCTCTGTCGTACACGGCATCCTGGTTCATTGTCGTGCGCCTGGCAAAAGAGAATCTGTTAGCCTATTTCCTCGCCGGTGCTGCCGGCAGTCTGATTGTCGCCCTGCGAGTGCTCTGGCGATTTGGCGGCAATCTTTATACCGATGACTGCGTGGCGCTGGTCGTGTTTCTTTCATCTGCGGCTGTGTATGCGCTTATGCGCACAGTTGGATCGTCGCGTCAGGACAGCATCCAGGACCCTGTGGCAGAACCGTTGGATAGTTGAAGGTCCATTCCTTTATATATAGGAACGGCCGTTTGAACGGGTGCGTGCGACCCACATCTACGGTTTCTGCGGTGCGTGCGACGCACCAATACGGTTTCAGGCTGGCACCAGCACAGAGCCGCCAGCGAAACGCCCGGCAGTTGAGCCTTTTTACGCACTCTCCGATTTAGTATGGAGAGTCTCTGGTGGTTCGTTGCCGTAGCTAATAGGGTTTCGCGGCTGGTCGGGACCTCCGGAACCCTGGATTGGGCGACCGATTGCCATCGCGATCATCAAGCACATATCAACGCGTTCCATGGTCTCTTGCGGAAACGCGCCAATCTTGTTGACTAGTAATGTCTTGGGAATGGTGGCTATGACCGTGCAGTCAATAACGCTGTCGAGGCGCAGCCCGCCTGCTTGCCCTTCAGGCGAGGTCATGGCAATGACTACTTGTGTCGGCTCTCTGCCTGCGCGTGTCGTGTTGCTGGTAAGCGGAACGAGAAGGACGTCATCGAGGCGGGAGTTGTTATAGTCGTTCGAGATTATCACGGCGGGACGGCGC
>DATNPN010000022.1:0-377636 GCA_036703195.1 Planktothrix sp.
AGTGATTGCAGTCTTGGTGAAGGGGCTTTTCAGACCGGATTCCTGAATCGGTTTGGCTATGTCCGGAGTCCAGACGTTGGATTGATATGCCAGAGCGCATGCCGGAGTCATGAATTGAATGGCTTTCTGCTGGCTGTTAGCGGCAGAACCGGCGCTCATGTCCCACGCCAGATCGAGCCAGCCGTTCATCATCGTCGTCACGGATTGGGGATCGAGTGTAGCCGGTGCACCGCCACCACCGGCAGGGGCATTGCCGTCACGCACGGCTGCTTGTGCCAAAGGCGATACGCCGGGACTGCGCATGCCTCCCCGTCCGCCGGTGACATCAGGATCGCTCGCCCACTTCGGCTGTTGTCTATGATGAGCGCCCTGCGGCTCCGGCGATGGCATGAGCAACAAAGTGAAGAACATGCCAGCCATCAGTCCGGCAAAGCCGACCATGATCAGCGTCAATTTGTATTTTTCACCAGCTTGATAGTCAAACACGACCTTATGCTCCGTTCAAATAATCAGGGGAGAATGTTTCCGGCGTCACGCCCTGACCAAGCAGGTGACACGCCCAGCGTGCGTCGCCGTTGCACAATTCCATCATGCGCGAACGCATCGGCTGGTCAGTGTTCGGCTCCGTAGTGGCGACCCAGTACATGAAGCGCGGTACGACGAGTCTCACGACTCCGCGCGACAGTTTGTGATAGATGAGGAATGCATCTGAATATTCGCGGTTGCGGCGAGTCAGGTGCGCGATGGAGGACATCTCTTGCGGCGTCAGTCCGCAGGCTTCGCGTATCAGTTCGAAGTTGCTGGGGTCGTTGCCGAGGATGATCTTCATCGAGCTGTTCGTTGCCAGGTTGCGAGCGCGTTCGTCACGCAGAAGATCGCTGAGCTCCTGCGAGATGCCGATGAAGAAAAGCCCCAAGTGTCGGCTGGTGCGTGATGCGTCTTCTACGAGGGTCTTGCCGCCTTCGTAGCGCAGCAGTCTCCACAATTCGTCTATACAGAATACAAAACGGGCCGGCTTGCCTTCTTTCATCTTCTGCTGTTTGTGATTTGCAGCTGAGCGCAGGACGAAGTCCGAGACGAACAGCGTCACCACAGCTTCCAATGTTTTATCGTGCGCCAGATCGGAGGTATCGAAGACCATGATCTGCGAATCCATCGGAATCGAGGTCGGCCCGTCGAACAGCTTGCCGAAGATGGCACCGCGACAGTAGAGGCTCAATCTGTTAGCCAGATCTTCGCAAACTTCCGCGCGCTTTTTGTTCGGCGTGGTGTTGGCTTCACTCTGCAGCCAGGCGACCAGGTCCGACTCGATCGGAATGCGACCTTCCGCCGCGCAAGCTTTGTAGATCTGCTGAATGCCTTGCATGAGAATCGGCTTCTCATCTTTGTTCATCGCTTGCTCGCCTTTTTCACCGAGCATGACCGAGTGGAAGTTGAGAATTTTGATGATGTGCGATTCCGGCGGATTGGCTGGATCGATCGGTTTGCCGTCGAATCCGACGACCGGCAGATCGTACAAGTTGATGCAAACAGAACCATCGGGACCGAGCCGAATATATGCGGTTTCATCATAAACGTCGCACAGCATTTTGTAGCTGCCCGAACGGTCGATAATCATCGTCTTGGCGCCGGCGAGCGTTTTCATCTGAATGAGCTGCTGCGCTACCATCGATTTACCTTCCCCAGGTTGACCGAAGACTACGCAGAGAGCATTTGGCAGTTTTTCGTCGTGTGCATTAAGGAAGACAGGTTCTAGTGTCTCTTTGGAGAAACCTAACCAATCGCCCTCCTCGGAGCCCAGTTTGGCATGCACGTACGGGAAAGAGTTGCGCAATGTAGGTGTGCGCACGATCTTGCCGCGACGAGTGACGTCGATGCCGAGACCGGGCAAGCTGCCAACGAACAGTGATTTCTGCTCGTGATAGCCGACGATGAAGCGAGCGCCCCGGCATTGCGGTGCAGCCGTTCTGACGAGTTCGGTTGAGCGGTTGAGCTCTTCCATGCTGTCGGCGTTGAGCGTGAAATAGATAGAGTTGTTGAACACTTCCATGTTGCTGGTGTACAGCTCGGAGCCGATGCTCGCTGCTTCTTGCGCCTTTTCCGCTTCTTCCTGGTTGGGGGCGGAGCGAGGTCCGAGAATGCCTTGATAGGTATTGGCATGCGCCTGGGCGCTCTTGCGTTGCATCGATTTGCGGAAGATATCTTTGTCCAGCTTGTGGGCGTAGATGTTCATGCGCCATTCGCAGTTGAGACGCAGCAAGGGCTGCAGCCACAATGGACCAGTGCGCTCAGGCAAGCGGTTCATGTAGAGCGTGCGGATGAAGCGACTCTTCTTCTCGCCGGAGTCCGTATCCATCTGGGTGATATCGGAAATCTCGAGATAGTCAGGTTTGCTGAAATCGTAGAGTGAATCGCACAACTGTTGCCGGATTGTGCTCTGCTCCATATCCGGGAAAATGCGCCGCAAGGTGGGCGGCAACTGCTTGCAGTCAGGACGTTGCGGCACCGGTAGAGATTTCTCCGGTTCTAAACCGAGATGCGGATTAAGCTCGCGATACAGCGTGCGGAAATATTCAACAGCGTCAATCGCTCTGCCGGACATGCCGCAGTTGCCGAGCTGGCTCAGATAGCCCTGCGCGCGTTGAATCAGAGTTGTGACGTTTTTGGCGTGACTTCCGACCGACTGGCGACTGGCCTGATTTGAGAATACATCAAGTATGTTGCCGACAGTGGAATCGACCCAGTTCTTTTTCTGCTTTTTCTCTTTGGGAGGTCTGTAGCAGAAAGTGACGTAGAACTTAAGCTCGGGGACGAAGTTTTTGGAGAGAAGAAACGCTTCATCGTTTTCAACAACCCGTGCGACGTACTTGAGAAACTCATCATCTATGACCTCTACGGGATGGCGGGAAAAATACTCTCTCTTGCTGATGTTGTGGCAGACAATAGTGAGCTGCACTGATGTGTCGATCGAGTTGAGAAACCCGGTAAAGTGGTTCATCAGCGATGACAGGCGCACATCGTCAAAGCCGCTGACGTGCACACCATCGAGTTCGAAGCAGCATCTGTAGCTGCCGTCTCTGAGAACTATGACTCCCAAACCGGATTGATCGTCTTGAAACAGATCCCAAATTGGCACCAGTCCCGTCGCCGTAGGATGCGGACGCGGCACTGCCAACTGGGGCAACTTGCTCAAGCTGCCTGCTTCAGGCACCGATTCCTTGGTACGTTTGAACATACCGAGGAGGCTGTTATTTCCGGAGTAGGATCGTGATATCGCTGATACCATATTCGTTTTTGGTTACTCAATAAAATCGGGGAGTTGTTCGTCGGTCAGGAATCGGGTTGGATTGGGATCAGAACCCGGGATGAAGATTTGAGACGAGAAGTAGAAGTTTATTAGCGTCTCCCAGTGACCTCCTGTGTGGTGCAGTGTCACCAGTGAATACGCCGGACCTAACAGTCCAAGAAAGATGGCGATGTCCAGGCGTAAATCCTGTCCCGCGAAGGGGCAAGGATTCATCCAGGAATAAAGCTGAGTGGAAACTATGAGACTGGCCAGAATGGCGATGAGCTGGTCGTAGCGCATTCCGAATAGCTTTGGATGGTCTTCTAAGTTTAGGGGTGTGATGTCTTCCATTGCTTCTTACTTCTAGAATATTGCTGCTGATGCCATGCTGTTGGTGGAGAGTGCCATCATTGGCTCTTCTTCCGGTTCCGGCTCTGCGTCCGGCAGTACAATCGGTTTGGGCATGAAGATCGCCTCCACCAGATGTGGTGGCAACTCAGTGGGATGCGGGTTACCTGATTGAGCCAGCATCTGCTGGTGCTCGACTAGCTGTGAAGGCAAGATGGAGTAGCGCACTTTGACCGCCTTGAAGGTTTTGACGGCGTCTTCGAATCTGCCCAATTGGCGCAGCACTTCGGCGTAGAGATAGGTGTATCTGTCGCGATTGCCTTTCCAACTGTCGTCAGAGAGCGCTTCTTCGAGCTCTTGTGCCGCCAGAGTCAGCCAGCGGGTGTTGTCGGCTTGATAGCTTTCTACCTGATCCGGACCGGCTCCGATGTATGTCTCACGTGCGCACCAGCAGCCGTTGAGCGCCAGAAGCGCGCGGTCGAGCGCGTGAGCACCCGATTTGCGTCCGCTCAGAACAGCATGTGCGAACTTCTTCGGATATTCGATCTCCGGAGAAGGAACCAAAAGATCAGGAACGTAATAGTGAGGACCGAAAGCTGTCGACCACCAGGTGTAGACACACGCGGGGCAGATAGCGATCAACGCGGCGCGAATAGACGAATGAGGCAGTACTCTGTGCAGGTCGGCCTCTACAACGGTGTCTTTCGTGATCTCAGGCATCTTCATCACTTGTGGCGTGGCGAAGGGCATCTGGCAATTAGGGCAGACTACTGATGTGTCAGCGATGATGAAGTCGTGGATGTTAACCTGCATAGTCGCGCTCGCTGGCTAGGGTGTTTGAACTATGCGTATAGATTAGTTCTTCGCAAGCTTGGGGTAAATCGGGGGAACTCCCACGATCGTGGTGGATTTCCCATGGTATGAAAACAATTAATCGTAAAAATACGAAAAACTGGTTCGGATACGGAGCGCGGGGCTCTCAGCCCCGCAGGGAAGACGTCCTAAACATTCGTGAGTGCTGACATAGAGATCATCTGCATTTGCAATTTTGCAGGAACGTCAACATCTACAATGCGGCGCTAGAGCGCCGCGTTCCTTTCGCTTGGCTCGTTCCAATTCGCTGACTTTGTCCTACCACGGGAATGGTCTGGCGATCTGATCCCATTTCTATGCGCTCCGTCGGCTTCGTCCCTCGCCTCCTCCGCGCTTTAACGCTTCGCTACGCACGCCTCACTCGGCGCGCTCCGCTCAGCTAGCACGACCGTACTACCACGGGAATGGTCTGGCGATCTGATCCTTTGTAGTTTCGTCGCCGGTGCCTTTGGCGAACTGGTTGACGATTTGAGTTGGAATCTTCGGCAGTTGGTTGTTCTTGCCCATCTTCGGCGAGAAGTCTTTGAACTGTCTGACTTCGCGTACGTACTTCGGTGTCGGATAGCCGCCGCCGGAGTCGATGATGGCTGCTGCAGTGACGATGTCCGGTCTGCTGATCTGGTTCGGGTTCCAGCCTGCTTCTACCATCATGTCGACGACTTGGACGGCCTGTTTGCTGAAGTCGTTCGGACCCAACTTCTGAGCGACAACGGCGGCGACCGGCAGCAGTGCCGGATTTTCGTCGTAGACGTCGAGCGCGTTCTGGACGATGCGCGGGTCTTGGATCTGGTCGTCTCTGAAGCCGGCAGCGTGCATGTCGATGATGAATTGTTGTGCTTTGTGGATGGAGTGCCCGGTGCGGTTGCCGGAGTTGCCGGCGATGGCGGCTGCTTGTGCGGCCGATACGCCGCTGCGTGAACCTTGGAGGCGCTCGGTCATGTCGACGCGTGTTGTCTCTGTCACCTGTCCGCCCGACGATGACGACCCTGCGCCTGTGTACGAGACAGTTGCGCCGGTGTTGACGTAGCCGCCTGCTGACGGTGCTTCGAAGCTGAGGTGTTGGTCCGGGCCGCCGGCATGTCTGTCGGGGAGGATATTGACACGGACGTCTTGCTTGACCTGTCTCGTTCCGAGCGGGAGATTGCTCGGTAGCGTCGAACCGAGGCTGTGGGTGGCACCACGGGTGGTGACATCGACGTCGACGTTCTGCTGAGCAGGGTGGCTGGCGCCGCCTTGCATATGGACGTCTTGTCCGACGATGTGCCCGCTCACGTTCTGTTCGATGTGCGCACGAACTGTCGGCAGCGAACCACGGTGATCGAAGCTCATGTTGACGCGGCGCTGAATTGGAGCGACTCCGCCTGTAGCAGATTGCAGTGTGCCGCCGGCGATGTTGTTGGCGGCCATGTTGGATGTGCCTGGATCGCGGACGATCGCATCGACCATCTGCTCCGCACCTGAGCCGCCTCCGACCGGTGCTTGCGGTGGTGGCATAGACGTTGCTCCGCCGCCGCCGCCACCGTTGCTCGATGCCACTTCCCAGTTCTGCTGTGCTGTGGCAGGGGCGCGGTTGGCGACCTGGCTGGACACGCTCTTGAGGCTGCGGTACGCGCTGATTGGATCTTTGGAGCTTCCGCCTGCGACCAACTGGGCGATCGTCTTGACCAGTATAGGATTCTGTTTGATGGTGCGTTCGCCTTCTTCGACCGTAGTCGCTTCTTGCATGATAGCCTGGCATGCGTTGACTTCGGCTGCGTCGACGTTCGGCGCCAGGCGACCGATGAGAGCATCGCGCACTGTCGGAGGTGTGGTCGGTCCGCACATGCGGTCGGCTTGTGCATCTACGTACGCTGCCACACCGCGAATGGCGGGACCTCTGGCCCATGCCGCAGACTTCAACACAGCCGGGTTGGCGGCTGCCGCTCTGTATCCGGCGGTAATCGGAATACCTGCGTTGAACAATGTTTCTGTTGCCGGTCCTACCTTCGGAGACCAACCTGATTCTGGCGATGTCGGGTCCGTGAACATGTGCACGCCCCAGGCTTGCTGTTCTTCGGACATCGGACCGTAGCGTTGGTTGAGGAAATTCGTGTAGGCGTTGCCCTGCTCGCCATTGACGTACGCTTCGGAGCCGATCAAAGCTTGTTTGAACATGGCGCGTTGGAAACGCTCTTTGGCACGCACTGTCTGCTTGAAGCTCTTGCCTTCGTGCGCCATGTAGCCGGCGGCCATTCTTTCCACCATGTTTTTAGGACCATCTTCGCCGGCGTCGATGCAAGACTGACGAGCTGCGTCATAGCCCTGGACGTCGGAGACGGAGTCGTTGGCATAACCGCCTGCCATCACCATGAGAGCCCTTTGCTCCGGTGTGACATCGGAGCCATAGCGCATGTGCATGACACCTTTCTGCCCGCCGATAACTTCGATGCCGCCCCTGCCGCGCTGCAGTTTACCGATTGTCGGACCTTGAGCAGTTCTGACCGCCATGGCCAGTCCTCTGCCCGGTACCCAACGGTAGTTCGATTGGTCGAACATGGCGAACGGATCGCCGATGGCTTGCGGCTGTTGTTGCGTCGGTGTCGGTACTTCGTTGAGACCTTGTGCAATCGCTGCCGGTGGGGCCGGTTGTGCGGTAAACGGATCGGGGCTCTTGCCGTGAGCAACAGCAGTTGCTCCTAGTGCGGTCGCGCCGACAGCCGGACCGGCACCCACGTGAGGCACTGTCGATACGTTGGAGATAGGTGCACGTCCTGCTCCCACTGGCGGAGCAGTCTGGATCGCGAACGCCGCGCGTGCCGGCTGCCCAGCCGCTTGATGCGGTTGGAAGATCGCCTGACCATTGCGCATCAATACTTGTCCGTCGCTATAACCGACGCCGTATCTTTGCTGCATTTCGATCTCGGTTGGCAGCGCTGCCTGACGAAGCTCTTGTGAGTTCTGCATGGTGACGGTGCCACCATGTCCGGGCACGGCGGCAACGCCCTGTCCGGTGCCTGAAGTTTGCATATTCTGTCCGCCCAGCTGAGGCACGCGAGTTTGCTGACCGGCTGCGCCAGTCGGCGGCGTCACGTGTCCGGCGGCCCCGGACAATTGAGGAACCCCGCCACCTGAGCGCAGCTGTTGATTGACGCTCGAGGTACCAGGACGGATGACGATGCGATTGCCGTTGGCATCGACACCGTGCATTTCTTGCTGATGATGTTGATTGAGGCTGATCTCTTGTTGGCCGCCAACGCCTTTGATTGCGGATTGAACAGTCGATTGGCCCTGCGCTGTCTGCGAACCGAGGTTGGCAGTCGTTGCGGCTGCTGCTACACCCTGTCTGTTCTCCAAGCCAGGCACGCCGGGTCTGACTGCCACCGGCGGAACAGGACCGCCGGCGAGAGGCGTGGAGCCGGGACCACCAACAGCAGTGGCGGTAGCGGCGCCGGTGAGTTTGCTTTCGCCAGGCTTCTGACCGGTCTGGCTCACTTTGATAGCGACGCGATTGCCGTTGGCATCGACCGTGTGAATGACGCCAGCACCGTCGGCAGGAACATTGATTTCGCCGCCCGGTCCGACAGAAACTCCGGCCATGCCACTGCTAGTGGTGCCTTTGCCCGGCGTGGTCGGCTGCTGCGCGGTGAGTCCTTTCATGTCAGCCTGACCGGCTTGCTGTTGCGTTCCCGGGACTGCTGCTGCCGGTCTTACGTCACCAGGTTTTACGTCACCAGCCTGCAGCTTCGACGCTGTGGCTGATGCTGGTGTGATTGATGCCGGTGTTGCTTTGACTTCAGGCGATCCAACGGCGCCAGGTGCGCGCTGTTGTCCGGGCACAGCAGTTTGTTTGCCTTGTCCAGGAAGGAGCGCCGCTTTGATCTGGCTGCCTTCGGCGCCAGGCTGCTGATGTTCGTCTGCAGTCGGCAAACCTTTGATATCGCCGGTATTTTGTCCGGGAGTTTGATGTTGTTGTCCCGGCGCACCGGCGGTCTTCACTTCGGCTGTCTGATTGGCGCCAGGAAGAATAGGCGGTGCTGTACGCTGCGAGCCGGCTCCTTTTTCCACCGACACACCCGTCTGACCAGCTTTCAAACCTTCGGTCGTGGCCTTGGTGGCTGTGCCGCCAGTGACAGGTGTGCGAACACCGTTGGCATCTACGCCGCCGGTGGCGGGCTTGCTCGGGTCACCCGGTTTTGTCGGTGTTACAGGAGGAGTTACTCTCAGTTTGAGCTGACCGCCCTGCTCTTGTCCTGGCTGTTGATGTTCTTTGTCATCATCAGTCTTGAGACCGTTAGCGGCGTCTGCCGGATTTTGCGGCAGTTTGGTCTTATCGTTCTTATCGTCTGCCTTGGCGTTCGCCAGCTGGCTGCCTGCTGCTGCGATACCGGGGACGGTGGCATGCGTAGCTTGTCCCTGTCCGCCAGTTCCTGCTGCGGTCGTGCCTGGCTTTTTCTCGGCGCCCTGTCCGGCAGTTCTGGTTGCATCCAACTTCGCTTCGGTCGAACCGGGAGTGGTGCTCGCTGTTCCGCTGCCTGGCGTTGCTGGTTTTTTCGTCTCGCCGGTGCCGACGCGAGGAGGCGTGATACCACCGCCAAATCCGGTGGGTGGCGCTTTCTTATCGCCTGGTTTGGGCTGCTCTTTCTGGTCGTCTTTGGCGCCTTCAGCCGTTTTCAATTTGGCTGCTTCGTTCGGTGCGCTTTTGAGTGTGTCTTTATCGTGCTCTTCTTTGTCGTTGAGACCTTTGAGCTTATCGGCTTCGGATTTGGCTTGCAGTGCAGCTTGTTGAGCTTGATCGGTGGCTGCCTTTTGACGGTTGAGTTCTTCTTGCTTCTGTTGATCGCGCTCGGCGGTGTTGAGTGCGCGCGAGCCACCGAAAGCTGCCGCTGCTGCGCCGACTGCTGCTGCTCCGCCGGCTACTGCAGCGGCGGTCTTTACTCCGCTCGGTACGGCAGAACCCGGGACAGCGGCGCCTTCTTTTTTGGTTTTCGACGGATCGGTACCAGGAGCGGTGCTCAACTGAGCGCCCGAGCCGAGACCCAAACCTGCTCCAGATGTGGGAGTCTTTTTGCCGGCCGGTGTCGGAGTCTTGGTGAGATCGCCCGTTTTGGCGTCTTTGGTGGATTTGAGATCTTTATCTTTGCCGGCGCCGGCAGCCATTGCCTCTTTCTTTTTCTCTTCTTCGCTCTTTTCGCCTGGTTTCTTCTTATCGTCTTTTTTGCCGGGCATGTTGAGCAGATCTTTGCCCTTCGCGTCGGTGTGAGGTTTGCCGGGACCGCCCATGACGTTGTTATTGGCGGTATCGCGAATGCCTTTGAGCAATTCAGGATTGCTGACGTCTCTCGGTGTGCGGTTGAGGTCGACTGCTTCGGAGTTTCTCGTGCCGCGCGAGCTGTACTGTTGGTTCATCATGTAATCGAACCCCTGACCGACGCGCGTTTTGGCGACGTTGCCGAGGTTGGCTGCACCCTTCATGAGACCGCCGGTGATCAAACCCGCCGAGATGAAATCCGACATCGGGCTGATCTGAGCGCGAGCGAGGAAGGAGGGTGTTTGAATCATGATCTGCAGAACACCTACAGCCATGACGATTTTGCCCCAGGGGTTGAACTGGGAGAAGAGAATGATGACCATGATCTTCAGCAAGCCGACCCAGACAAACGTCCACAAGCTCACTTCGACGAACGATTTGACAAAACCGGCGGTGACGCTTTCCGTGTCAGGTGTGGCGAAGAAGACCAGGAAGATCGGTGCGAACATGTACTGCGCTGTGAGCAGAGCAGTTTGAATCGCTTTGAGAATCAATATATAGACGAGCTCGGCGATGAGGATGCCGCCGATGATCAAGTAGATGACCAGCCCGGCGAAAGCCACGACGTCACCGACTGTGCCCATTACCAGACCGCCTGCTCCACCGCCCAGGGCGCCGCCTGCGACCATGCCGACTACCGGCGCGAACGCATTGGCGACAAGACCGGTCGTGGCGAGCAAACCGCCTTTGACGACAGCAGCCATCGCTGCATCCAGCATGACCACCTGGTCTGCCGAATTGAAGTAGATGGCTTTGATCATCTCATTGGTGATCTGAATTTCGAATGCATAGATTGTCGGCCAGGCGAGCATCAAGCCGGCTGTGGCGATCAAGCGACCAACTGCGCCCATGAGACCGGCGCCGCCTCTCCACGATGCTTCCACCCAGTATTTCCATATACAGAGGATGAAGAGCAGGAGCAGCAAGTCGACGGCGATGCCGTACATGACGTCGGCGCCTTCACGAATGTAGGGCGAGATGTCGTCGTTGGAGTTGCCGCCGCCGGGGAGGTTGCCCAGTCCGTTGACTGCGATGTTCGGGTTGAGAACGAACGTGCGCAAGAAAGCAGTGAGGAATTGCACTGTGTCTGCAATCCAGCCGTTGATCAATTCGTCGATCCATCGACCGATGAGCTGACCGATGTTGGAGAAAAGGTCGGAGACAACGTCGTTGTTCCAGAAATTCTTGATGCCTTCATATACGTCGTTGGGAGCGCCCAGGTCATTGCCTTGCAAGAGCTGGTTGACGTTTGTCACGACTTCGGTCGTGTCCTGCTCGGCCATCTGATCGATCAGATTGGTTGTCGGCTCGTCGTAAGCTTGTCCGGGCGTTGTCGATTGCGTTTGCTGAGCGCCAGTCGACAGATCGGCGTCATTGTCGTCCTGCTGGAGCAAGGGCCCTTGAGGCGGCACTTCGGTTTGAGCGAAAGCCGGGAAAAAAAGCACCAGATGCCCGAACAGCATCGTGAATGCCACTAGAGCGGAGAGGAATTTAATTGTTGTTGCTTTCTTTCGAGTCACAGCGGTTGCCGTTTGAGAGAATCAGGGTGGGATGTGTGTGGTCTTTAGGTTCAAGAGTTTAGTCCTGTGTTAAAGGCTTGTCATTGTGGAAAATCCCATGGCAAGAAAAAGGGCCGGCGGTTTTTACGCAGCCGGGCCCTTTTCAGTGCTTTTAGACTTCGGTTTAGAGACCGCCGCCCAGTCCGCCGAAGTTGTTGATGGCGAAGGTGCCGATCAAGTGGACCGCTGTCGGTCCGCCGAATCCGATACCCAGACCTTTCGCAACGTTCATTGCGGATTCGCCGCCGTCTCTCTGACCGAATGCGATCTTCATTCCAGCCATGGACGATGGGATTGTGGACAAGGCTGTGACGACACGCGATATGTCGCGAGCGGTGTCATAGCCGAAGTCGGCTAACATACCTACTTCGTTGCTCTGCCCGAAGCGGGGATCCACCGGTGCGCCTACCAGACCTTGGGCGTGTACGCATTGATCATAAACGCCAAATGCGATCAGCAAAAGTTGGGGAGCAAGGAGGAAGCCCACTCGTGCGGCAACCCGAACCGAGCGTGAAGACATCATCTTCTTCATTGTTTTGGTTACCATAATTTCGAACCTCCTAGTTCAAAGTGAAATTGTCTGACGAGTGAAAAGTGTTTGTTGTTTTAGTGGCGACTTGGGAGAATTGTTCCGGTTAGCCTGGTCTGGGAACTAGTTCCACCACCGCTGCTGATGGTTGGCACTAGAGCGCCTGACGTGTAGCCTACGTTCTTACCGTAGCTTGCAATTGTCGGCAGTGAGCCGGCTATGGCTTTGGTTGGAGTCATTACGCCCGGGTGACGAAGAACACCGTGGACGTTGCCATTGCCGGCATAGGCAATGTGATGGGGAGCAGCCGCTGGCGACTTGCTCTCAGGCAAATGAGGAGCAGTCTGCGGCTTGGGTTGCATCGCCACTACGGGTGGTTTGACCTCGATTGGCGCGCCGAATTGGCCTCTGTTCGCAATAGCAGGCGGCAGCGCTACGGGTTGAGGCGTGAGCGGTTTGCCGAAAGCCTGTTTGTTGATCATCTGGGCCTGGACGAAAGGATTTTTGGTGAGCACCGGAGCAAGCACCGGCTTTCGCACAGGCGCAGGCGGTGGAGTTTGGTGTGCAAGAAGTTGTTTTAGATTGTTCATCATTCCGCTCGGAGCCGAACCTGCCATCGGATTGGTGGTCATCATCGGATGTTTTCTTTCAGTCGAGTCCTGTCTCCAGGTGTTGAGCTGATAGTTGAAACGCGCTCCGCCGGGCTGAGCTCCGGGGCCGCCGGCATCTTGAGCCATAGCTGGTTGCGACATGCAAGCGACAGCTGCGACTGCGGCGATTGATAGGGTAGTGGATAGCTTGATCATTGTTTTGATGTCCTGGGGTTAAAACCGTAAAGCGCCGCGCAGACCGGCATTAATCAGAGATGCGCCCATCAGTCCCAGTCCGAGGCTTGCAGCAGAACTCGAAGCTCCATTGCGGAACATCAAAGCTCCAATTGCCACACCACCAGCGACTGAAGTTGCAGCGCCGAGCATGCGACCGGCATTCTTGAGGGTCTTGTTGGCTTGACGCGGTTGAGAAACATTGCCGGTCAAAGTTTGTGGTTGAGCAGGGCTGTTGGCTCCTGCCCATGCCGACTGATGCAGTTGTCCATTGGGCGCGCTGTTCGTGTTGTTGTTCAGCTGACCCATCTGTCCTTGCATCGCGCCGAAGGACGGGTTTGTAGCAGAGGTAGGTAGTGTGCCTTGATTGTAGAGAGAATCAAAGGCGGCTTTGCGGTAGTCTTGTGCCGTCATTCCAGGAGCACCGAGGGATGGTGCAGCATTGGAAGGATTAGCCAATCCGGGAGTGCTGGCAGTCATGTCGTTAGCTCGCGATTGCGCTTGGCTCTGTGACATTCTGCTGGCGGCAGACGGATCGAGCGGCACCACTTCTGGTGGCAGGAGAGAATCTCCGTCCATTCCCAGGGCTCCGGCGGTTGCCGACAGTCCTTCATCAGCGACGGCAGGAACAATAGATGTGCAAACGCTGAGGAGCAGGCTAAGCGACAAACCGATTATAAGGTTGCGCTTGGTGCTCGTTGCGGCTGCGATTGTTCTGACGGTCTTCATAAGGAAATCGGGGTCCGGTTTGGGATGTTGTTGAATCTTACGGGAACGAGTTGCGGGTGCAAAGCGGGGGATTTCCCAATAGGATGGGAAAATCCCCCCTGTCTACATTGACTAGAAGTTGGTCTCAACCGCTTTAGGCGGCAGGAGTTGACCGGTGGCCTGCGGATTTTCATTCGCTGCTGGGAATTGTTTAAACCCTAGACCGAAGTCCGTAGTGTTGTTCGAGAAGATCGGCTCACGTCTCAAACCTTGACCAAATTCTGTCGCTCGTTGCGCGGTCAAGCCGGTTACACCGTTGTCGCGCAGATAGCTGATACCCATATCTTGCAACGATGATCCTGTAGAGATCTTCGTGCCGCCGACTTTCATGCGCATGCCGCCACCGAGGTCGATGTCGCTCAAGCGATTTTCGCTGCCGGCTTGTGTGCCTTTGTTGTAGCCGTTGCCTGTCGGTACGCCGAACGGCAATCCGTAACCGGCAATCGGTCCCATCTCAGTGACTTCGTCCTGCGAGTTGCCACCGCCGCCGAGGACGGAGGTCAATTCTCGATATTCGAATTCATGAGTCTGTTGTCCGCCGCGGCGAGTTTCCGGAATGGTTGTGTCGTAGCCACCGGTTCCTGGCAATCCGCCACCTTGATTTACTTGCACGATTTCCGACGGCTCTGTGTACCCGTCCGGTGCGGTCAAGTACGGAGGCGCAGCGCCTGGTGTCGATGGCGGTGGCGGCACGATGCCGGTCAACGCGGGTCCAAGCACGCCTGGTGGCATGGTGATCGGAGGCGATGTCGGCAAGCTGATGCCGCTGCTTCCCAAATCGATGTCGTTAGCAGGCACTGCAGGCACCCAGGGCTCATAGCCGGGGCTGCCGCCCATGCCGGGAATTTCCGGAACTGGTGTCGGTCCGGCACCTACAGGTGGCGGTTGACCGTCAGCCGCTGGGACACCAGGGGCGGTATCTTGTGCACCGGGAATTAGTGGGTCTCTCAGCGTCGTGATGCCTTGGGCGAATGCAGCCTGACCCACGTAGGAGCCGACTAACAATGTCGCCATGGCTAATTTGATGGATTTACTGTTGAACATTGAGGTTGGCCTCCTGAAGCCGAGTTATTAATACGGCGCTTGAGATTTAATTGTTAGGGTTAGGACTGGCGTAGATTGGTTTGGAAAGCTCGCTGCTTATGAGGGTTTCGAATCGAACGGGGTTACATTGAGTCGCTTCCTGTCGGCATATAAGGATCGCCGTACTGATCGGAGTTGCCTGAGCCGTCTTGTGAGCCGCCGGTACTGCCGGGTCCTGGATTGACCGGTCTGGCGGTTGGATAATATTGAGTTTGAACTGGGGTGCCGTTGTTGGCGTACGGAGCGTTTGTCACGGTCTGGCGCATGCCGTAGTCCATCGTCTGCTGCGCTCCGGGAAGTTGTGGCTGGCGGCTATAGGAGTTCGGTCCGGTCGCTGCCGTTACGGTGCGCACGCCATCTTGTGAGTATTGCGGCGTCGTCGCCAGGTTGGACATGCTTTGCAGCAGCTGGCCGAAATCGGTAACGTCCGAGGCAGTGCTGGATTTGATGTTGCGTCCGAAATCTTGCGTGGTCTGTCCGCCCCATTTAGATGTTGGTGCTTGATCGGCTCCCAGTCCGCCACCCGATTGAACGGTTATCTGAAGAGCGGGCGGATTATAGCCGGAGTTGTTTGGCGCTAAGATTCCAGGGTCGTCTCCCAGTGCCGAAGGCGGCGGCGGAACAGTGATTGTCGCTCCAAGTTGCCCTGGTGCCGAGGTGGTGGAAGGATCAGGCAGGCTCACCTGACTGTCATCTACGTTTAAACTATTTGCCGGAACGTAGGGCACGAAAGGCTCGTAGCCCGGATTTCCGCTCATGCCCGGAGTGACTGCAGGCGGTACGGTTCCGTCCCCAGGAGGAGGCGGGGGCATCGTAGCTGGTGCACAGCCTGCATTGGTGTAGTCAGCGCCCGGAATCAGAGGATTACGCAGCGTCGTGTACTGAGCCGAAGCCGGTTGCGAGGCGAACGTGACAAGACCCGCTACCAAAGCGGTTTGGCAAAACATGAGCTTGTTTAATATCGAGTTTGTCATTCGTCTTTTCGTCTGGGGTATTTTTCCTGCCGCGTTCGGCTTCGGACCTAATGCGGCGTGGGCACTACTTTATTGTTTGGCAAGCCCGTTGTCTTGGGTGGTCCTACGCAGCCCACTGCGGTTTTTCCCACTCACCACGCAAATTCGCACCCCGCACTTGCTGCCGAAGGATTTTCCAGGCGATTAGCTATCGCTTAACTGCCGCACGAGTTTTCTCTCCAGGGTGTGGAATTTCAATTTATGCGCTCCGTCGCTCGGTAATTCCTTTATATGCGCTCCGTCGCTCGCTCCCCTCGCTCCTCCGCGCCGCAACGCTTCGCTTCGCACGGATTCCATTTATGCGCTCCGTCACTTCGCTCCGTCACGCTACGCTACGCTGACTAGTTCTGGAAGTAGTTGTTAAACGGTGGTTCTAGAAGCACTAGTCATAGACTGTATACGAGGTTTCGCGGGAACTAAGGTCCACGTTGCAAGCGCCGCGCCAACCGTTAGGGCACACGCATGTCGTAGAGATAAGTTTTTCTAAGGACGTCTTGAACTGTGCGCACAAGGGGGCACCATGCTTGGTATTGAACTCGTTCGTTGAACGTTTCATTTCTGTATTAGATACACCCCTCGCTTGCGCGCAGAATTCCGACCATTCGCTGCCGCCTTCGACTCAGCCGCATATAAGGAATAGAGAGGACAGGCATTCCCTGTGGTGGCAGATCGGCACGGGGCAATCGACTTGGATCGTTTAGATCTTTTTTGCAAGAAGTGGATGAAACGATCTGCTGGTGGTGCATTGCGAGGAAAGCTCGTGTCGATGGCCCAGCCGTGACGACGGGGGTTGTACACCTATCGGATCTTTATCAAGCATGCCAGCGTATATGGTGCCACGGGTTTGCAAGTGGAAACCTTAGTTAGCAATTACCGGCGGTGGCAAAATTTGTTTGTACAAACACAAAATTTATCGCTATTATAGTTTTTGAGAAAGGGGGGCGCCGTGACCAACCAGAATTCAGAAGCTTTGCAAAACCCGGAGTTTTTAGGCGATTCGGCATCCAATCATAGTGCCGCACTAGATGTCGAAGGTCTTGACCACATCTTCAGATGGGCATCAGACTTGGTGGCTGATGGCGAAGACTCCCGCGTTAAAATGGCGCGCGAAAAACGTATCCGGCGCCAGGTCCTGGAGGTTGTGCAAAAGGTAAGAGAGCAGAAAGCCCTTGCCCAATCACAAGAAGAAGTCAGTTATCTGCAGCGTCGTGTAATCGCGCTCTTGGCGAAGTTGCAAGAAGTGACTGAAGAGAACAACGTTGCCAAAAATCTTATCGTCAGCCAGTATTATCAACTTCAGCGTATTCCCGTGCTCGAGCACGAGATCCGGCAGCTGAAAGGTATGGAGTACGAGCGCGAAGCGGCTGTCACCGAGCGGCGTTATCTCATGACCGCTTTGGCCAGGACCAAAGCCGATCGCGATCAACTCGAGGAAGTCCTGACTACAAGCGAAACTGAAAACTCCAGGCTAGCTGAGCTGTTGGCGAAAGCCCGCTGCGAATTGGAAACAATCAAATCCCGGAAATGGTGGCATTGGTTTGTGCCCCGGATGACGACGGGCTGATCCCTTTCTTCTCCGCTCTCATTTCTAGACGAAAAGTCATGCTTTGATTTCCGGCATGGCTTTTTGTTCTACTGTCATAATTTATCTTGCCTCGGTTCGTTCCGAGTGGAGTTCGGCTCATGCGGGTGGCATATAAAATTGCGGCCGAATGGGGACCATCATGCCCAGCCTTCAAACTGATATCAAGGTATTGCTCGTAGACTCTGATGCCGCAAGCCAAACCAAGGTTGGGTTGTTTCTTAGAGGCGACAGTTGCGTCAACCTGCGGTCGACTGTGACCGCGGAGGATGCCCTTAAGGCCGTATCTTCACAGCAGATTGATGTCGTACTGCTGAGTGTGACTTTGCTCAACGGTGACGGTATCGCACTGTCCAAAACTATTCGCAAAGCCAAGCCGAGCATCAAAATATTGATGCTTGCTACTGTTGCAGACCAAGCCGAAGTTCTGGCTTCACTCACTGCTTTTGCCAACGGGTTCTGCGTGAAAGAGACAAGCGAGGAGTGTTTGCGGACCGCCATTCAGTGGGTGGTTGGTGGGGGACTGTGGTTTGATTCAGGGGTCGTAAAAGCTGTGTTGAACGAGCTCAACAGCCGATCGCCGGAGATTACCGCGAGCTATCAGCGATTGAGTGAAGAAGAATTCGCCATCCTCAAGGGTATGGCGAACGGTGCCCTCCTTCCTCAAGTACTTGATCATAATCATATCGAGCATGAGCGGTATCGCACTGTCGAAATAGCGCTTCTGCGCAAGATGTCTGGCATCACAGAGCGCAGCAAAAAAGCGGCCGATTATATCAATGACAAATTTGAGCAGCTATCAAATACTAAAAAGCTCTGTTTGCTCTGCGGTGAGCAGTTTTCCGAAAAGGAGATTACCTGCAGCAAAGATGGAACCAGATTGGTTCAGGTACGCAAAGACATTGGCGAAGGCTCTGTGATCGGTCGCAGATATAAGCTGGGCAAGGCAATCGCCACTGGCGGTGTCGGTCTTGTTTTTTCAGCGGAGGATCAAGTTGCGAAAATCAAGGTCGCGCTCAAACTTCTGCATCAGGAAGACATGTCGCGTACCAGTCACGTAGAGCGTTTTCGCCGTGAGGCGGAGACACTTTCCACGCTTTCGCATCCGCACATTGTTAAGTTAATTGATTACGGTGTCGAATCGGATCGTGCATATCTCGTGATGAAATATGTTGACGGTATTTCGCTCGGACAACTCGTAGAAGAGACCGGCGGACTTCCGTATAAGCGAGCCGTGCCAATCTTCATGCAGATTTGTGAGGGTTTGCAGTATGCGCATGATAATGGACTCGTGCATCGTGATCTGACACCACAAAACATAATTCTGGATTCGCAATATGAAGAAGAGGACTTCCCGATTATCATCGATTTCGGTATGGTCAAACTGCTCGAGAAGCCCGGGCGATTTGTGCAGCGGCTGACTGGCACCGGCATGATATGCGGCACTCCAACTTACATGAGCCCCGAGCAATGCCAGGGTAAACCGATCGATCATCGGTCGGATATTTACTCATTAGGATGTGTGATGTATGAAGTGCTGACTGGTATTCCGCCCTTGATGGGACCAACGACGCAAGAAACATTATTCAGCCACCTGCACGCAGACCCACAAACCATGCGGCAGATCGCGCCTGATATTCCTGAGGCGCTCGATCAGATTGTGCTCACAACTTTGCAAAAAGATCCCGCAAAACGACAGCAGACAATGACCGAGTTGCGCGATCAACTGAGTCGCTTTCAAGTCCTGGTCTAATGAAACCTTTGCCAGCAGTTGATCCTAGCCATTTTGCTTCATCACCGGGGCTTAACTCATTCTCCGACAAATTATTTTCACTACATGCGACAATTGATCATTGAACTTTTTGTCAAATCCCAACGTTATATCTAACGGATAGAGTGGAGGATATGACGATGCCTGAAACTGTTTCAAGGGAGCAATTCAACGTGTTCAGCGCGCAAGTGAAGACAGAAGCAAAAGAACTGCGCCACGATCTGAATGAGGTCAAGGTGGATGTCAAGCAGATTCGTGTCGAGCTGAATGAGGTCAAGATGGGGGTCGAGCGGCTTAGCGATGAGATCAGCTCGGTTCGAAAGGATGCAACCGACTTCAGAAAAGAGGTTCGTGAAGAGTTTAAATTGGTTCGGTCTGAAATGGGCGAGATGCGGGATGAACTACGCTCTGAAATGGGCGAGATGCGGATTGAACTGCGCTCTGAAATGCGCAAGATGCGGGATGAACTCATGTCTGAACTGATGGCACTAAGCGGTTATATGGGTCGCATTGAGGAATTTATGATGGGTGCGTATTCGAATATAGGCCGGACCGCCAGGGAGTTGGACCACTGGAAGCTCGTGACGGGCGACAAGTTTCAAGCGCATGCTGCCCAGTTTCGTTCAAATGATCGCGAGCACTCTCGCTACGAAGAAAAATTTGACAGTTTGAATGAGCGGGTGCAAGAGCTAGAGAAATCGGACTCCTGACCTATTTACTTCCAATTTCGTTCTTGAAACTTAGCGCCGGAACTGGTGGTGTTTTGGGCGCTTTGGCGCCGATTTCGTGCAGGTAGTCGATGGTGAATCTGCCCTGTCTGTCAAGCGACCATTTTGCCTCTGGGCGCACCAATTCGCGTTCGGCTTCTGCCGGAGATTTTGGAAAATATTCCTCGGCGATTGTTCTTTTGTACTGCTCCAAAGTGTACTGAGTGGCGGCATTCTTCTTGAGATAAGCCAGAGTCGCGCCTGCGTGGTGGTCGACATCGCTGGTGACGTAGTTAGTGCAGTCAAACCACATTCTCACCAGATTCTCGAGATCTTTGCGACGACGTTTTAACGTGCTTTCTTTGCAAACAAATCCATCGGTTTCTACAATTCCCATTGTGTCTATGGTCAATACGACTCGGCCGCCGCGTTTTACCGCCTCCGTTCGCTGAGTTAGACCTGCCGAGGCGATATCTAAACTGCCGTTCTCTGCGGCGAGCAGACCATCGTTGATTGTCGTATCAATCAAATTGAGTTCCGAGGGTTTCATCCCTACCTTCTTAGCCAATTCAAATATCGCCATTTGGAAGCAAGAAGACCGCTGTGCGCCAATTTTGAAAGAGAGAAATTGGCGTACTACTTTCGGGTCCGTCACCGTTTTCGCATCGATAATGGGAACGTCTTTTTTGAACGACACGAACCCTCCGCCTCTAAAAACGTAGTCGGGATAAACATAAACGATCGGATCTTTGTCGGTAGCGTTCATATTCTCCACTTTGCTCAAGTAGTCTGTCAGTCCGACAAAACCTACATCTACCGCGCTGCTGCCGCTGGCAATGGCGTTGGGAATGTCTTCCCATGGCAGAGTGATCAATTCGAGTTGAGTACCGTACTTCTTCTCTAAGCCCAAATTCTTTTCATTAACCAGCATGGCAATATCCTGGTAGGGGGATATCGCTACCTTCAAGGCGCCGTCGGAGGACGAGGAGGTTTCACCAGCTTTCTCAACCTCAGAGCGCTGCGAGCACCCAGCTGCGAACGCAACAGCTGAGAGCGCGCAAAGCAAAGCGCGACATCGCCGAATGGCTCTCCGCATGCTTACCTCCAGTAGATGGCTTTCGACCACACACGCGTGACCAGAAAATCCATCAGGCTGTTTAAAATGCCTAGCAATATAGTGGCGAGAAATATGACGTGCATCGAGAATGTGTTTCTCGCGGTCTGGATAAGATAACCCAAGCCGATCTGCGAACCGAGCAACTCGGAGACAATGACTACGCCCATCGCTGTCGAGAGGGAGAAACGTATGGTCGGAAGCAAGCTTTCGAGGATGCGCGGAATCGAGTAGGAGCGCACCAGATGACTGCTTTCTATACCGAAGCTTTTAAACAGAATGCGTTGCTTCTCCGGAACATCGCTCAAGATTTGATGCGTCGCCACTGCGATGTTGAACGCGATTCCCGCAACGACGAGCAAAAGACGCCCGCTCTCGGCGAAGCCGAACCACAAGAGAAAGAATGGAACTATTGCGACGGCCGGGACGGATCGCATGCCATCGAAAATGGGGCACAAAATTTTGGCGAGCAGACGAAATCTATTCGTCGCGATACCTAATCCTATACCAACGCTGACTCCGGCTAGAAAACCGAGAGCGAGCCTGCCTGCAGTATATAAGGTATGCACCCAGACATTCGGTTCAAGATCCGAACATGCTTGAACGACATCCACAGGCGACGGCAGGTAACGGTCACTAATGCCAAATGCATATTTGCATGTAATCCACACGGCGGGAACCAAAAGGAAACATGCGATCGACCCTGCTGCACCGAGAATCTTTCGCGGTTTCAATCTGTTGTTCTGCAAACCGAGCTTGACACTAATATGCGGTAGCGCCACTGGCTGCTCTGCTCGCACTGATTGTTGAATGTTGTTCATGACTGCCCCTGGTCAGTCTGTACCAGAGTGCAGATGGGAAACTTACCGTCGAAGTGAATCATCGTCGCCGCTCCCAGACAAGATAAATCTTCGCGGTGATGATTCGAGAGGGTGAGATTTGTTTCTGCGATAAATTCATCGCGCAAGAATGGCAACACGAGTTTTATCCGCTCCTCGTCTAAAAAGTTGAACGGTTCATCGAGATAAAGATACGGTGGACGAAAAGCGATGGCCCGAAAAAGCTCTACCAGGCGCCTTTGTCCGTACGACATCTGGCACGCTTTGCGGTCCACGAAGCCGGCGATTAGTTCGAACATCGGATGGCGCTTGAATTCGGATTCCTTCATCTTGGTCAGAACGGTTATATTCTCCATCCCCGTGAGCCAGGGAAAGAGGCTGTCTTCCTGAAGCACCAGACAGCTCCGGTCGCTGTCGGGCATGGCGGCTGCGAAATCCGGTAGAAGATTTCCGGAAAGAAGTTTTAACAAAGTAGTTTTGCCACAACCGGAAGGACCACGCAGAATCACCGTTTTGCTACGCGCGGTAAAGCTGCAATCGCGGAATATTTCCAGCCCTTTGTACGAATACGACAGAGCTTCGACTGAAATGAGACCGCGTGAGGTCGTTTTGTTCAGGGTTTGCATTATTAACTAACACAGGATCTGTCCGACCTGGTTATCATCCGTAAACTACTCTGCTGCCGCAATGGTGTAACTCCCACGGCGAACGAGCGACCGCGACTTAACCGTTAAGGAGCGCGGAACTCCAGTCCCGCCGCGAAGGAGCGAGTATAAAGTTTCGTTCTTGCACTTCGGAATCGTTTGGCGGATCCTGTGAAGCACCAAGCTCTGCCTGCCGCCGAATGGCGTTCGTCACGTTTCCGACGAAAATGCTGCACCGGCTCGGTTGGCTAACTTGCCCTCGAAGCCGCGATTGCTGGGCTCGTAATAATGTCGATCCTTCAACTCGTCCGGCATGCATTTCATCGCTTGTGCCTTGCCTTCGGCGTAGTCATGCGCGTACTGATAACCCTTGCCGTACCCGATCTGTTTCATCAGTGATGTGGGCGCATTGCGCAGGTGCAACGGCACTGGGTGTTGAAGCGTGTTCTCTGCATCGCCGGCGGCTTCGCCGTAGGCGCGGTACACGGAGTTCGATTTCGGTGCCATAGCCATGTATACAACCGCTTGCGCCAGCGCCAATTTGCCCTCCGGCATGCCGATCAGTTCAACCGCGTGCATTGCCGCCACTGCCTGCTGCAAAGCTGCCGGTGCTGCCAATCCGATATCCTCACTCGCGAATCTGACGACGCGACGCGCGACGAATATCGGATCCTCTCCTGCTTCGAGCATGCGCGCCAGCCAGTAAAGACTGGCATCTGCATCCGAGTTGCGCATTGATTTGTGCAACGCCGAGATGAGATTGTAGTGATTTTCGCCGCCCTTGTCGTATCTGAGTACCGCCTGTTGAACGGCAGATTTGACGTCTTTTTCGTTGATCGCGGTTGCACCTCTGCGCTGGCATAGCATCGTTGCTATCTCCAGTGTATTTAAGGCAGTGCGTGCATCGCCGGAGGAGTACGTGGCGATGACTTGCAACTGCTCGTCATCGGCTTCGATTCCGCTATCGCCCAATCCACGCTCTTTATCAGTGAGGGCGCGGCGCAAAATGCTGACCATATTTTCCAAGGTCAGCTCATTGAGGATAAAAACTTTCGCTCGCGACAGTAGCGCGGAGTTGACTTCGAACGACGGATTCTCAGTCGTGGCGCCGACGAGAGTGATGGTTCCGCTTTCGACGTACGGCAAAAATGCATCTTGTTGTGCTTTATTAAAGCGGTGAATTTCGTCCACAAACAGAACGGTCTTACGCCCCTCCATGTTCATGAACACTTCGGCTTCGGACATCACCGCCTTGATCTCTTTGATGCCTGCCATGACAGCGGAGAACGCCACCCACCTGCTGTTGGTTTGGGTGGCGACGATGCGTGCCAGAGTGGTTTTGCCGACGCCTGGCGGACCCCAGAGGATGAACGATGACAGACGATCGCTTTCGATCATCTGTTTGAGCACGCCGTCTTCGGCGACCAGTTTTTCCTGCCCCACGAACTCTTCCAGCGATTGCGGACGCATCCGCTCAGCCAGCGGCGCTTGCGCTCTCTCTTTGCTCATTTGGTTTCCTGTGCTCGATTCTCCACCGCTACGCGACTGTCGAGGTCGATCGGCTTGCGCGCAGGCATTTTAGGCACTGAAGTAGCATCCAGCGTCCTGCCGACCATGTAAATCAGCTTCTCGCGATACTGCTGCCCGAGGACTCTGAGCGCTTCTTCGTGAAACTTGTGTGTCTCCAAAAAAGATTTCTTCACCTCAGAGCGGAACTCCGACTGCCTGGCGATGCGGTTGAGGTATGTCTTCGAGACATACTGTGCATGCTCTGCTCGCAGCTGGGTCGCTTTTTCGGTCAGTTCACGGACTGCTTCTCGCCGCTCATTTTTCTGGCGTAGTTTTTGCAGATAGTAATCGCGCTCGAAGTCCGCTGCTCTTTGCTTCTGCAGTCTAGCTTGCTCGATTTCCTGATACTTCTTGCTTTGCGTTTCTTCCGGCATTTCTACCCCAAAAATATCCAACTGACAGCAAGCCCGACTCTCAATCATTGCTGCTTTTGCGTATTATATTTCGAGTGAGAGCGTTTGATCAGCATTTGCATCGAGCATCGGTTCTGCAATCGGCAACGATTACCCGATCTGAGATGGCGGAGTTTGTTATAAAGCCTCAATAATCGAGTGCCACAGGCAATCGCCATAGCGAAATTCGCGAGCTTGGCAGCCGGACGCAGATTCGTAATGTCAAGTTATGTTGGCGACCAGGAGTCGAAAGTGGACGTCCAGCTCAATCTCTAGTGCCGGATGGCGTTTTGCCCTGCCCCAGTAATTAGCCAACCCTGCCCAGGGGGTATATAGGAGCTAATCCCAACCCTCCAAAGGCTGAAGAGCGAATGAATCAGGCACGGATAGACCTCCGAATCGGTGAACTGCTCATCAAATCGGAGATCCTCTCTGATGCAGAGTTGCATCAAGCGATTAAGACGGCCGAGTCCACAGGACTGCCCATCGGTCGTGTTCTGATAATGGCGGGCTTCGTTTCCGAAACCGCGTTTCAAGCGGCAGTGCAGCTGCAATCACTGGTGCGCGATTCGCTCTTGTCACTGGATAATGCCGTGACGGCTCTCAAATTGGTCGAGGAGAAAGGCATTCCGTTCGAGGAAGCACTGAAGGAGAGCGGTTTTGAGCAGCAGGACGACCGCGAGTCGAACAAGCTGGGCGAATTGCTTCTTGAATCAGGAACGGTTCCGGCCGATGCCATCAACACCGCCATGCGCACCAGTACCGGCACCGGATTGCCGCTTGGTCGGCTTCTCGTCTCACTGGGCTTGCTGTCCGACGAATCACTGTCCACCGCGCTCAACGCGCAGAGTCTGATTCGCGCGGGAAAGATCACGCGAGTGCAAGCCGTTACGGGCTTGCGCGCCGCATATGAGCGCCGCCGCCCGCTCGACACCTTGCTGATCGAGCAAGGTTTTTATCGTGGTCCGCACCGTCCATCCATTCGCCTGGGGGAGCTATGCGTACGCAGCGGGCTTGTCTCTCAAGATGAGGTCGACGAGGCGATCCTGCGCAGCCTTGTCGAACTCAAGTCGTTCGGACACGTGATGCTGGAAAATGAGTTCATCGATGAGCTTGTTTTAGAAGCGGCGCTCGAATTGCAAGAGATGGTGGCAAACGAAACGCTTTCAATCGAAGATGCCGTCAGTTGCTTGCGTAAGATTCATGCCACTGAATGCCCGCTGCCCGAGGCGCTTTCGCTCTTAGAACTGACTTCCGAGCAGTATAAGACGCGAGTGCGCTACATCGATGTTATGAAAGTAGCAGGACTGATCGACCCCTCGGAGACGCGATTCGATCTCGCCAAAACGGCGCCGCCATCGTCGTCGGACGCACAATACACGGCGCGAACGATGGTGCAGGACGGCATTATCAACCGGCGAGTCTATTTCGGATCGCTGCGCTGTTACTATTTGATCTCTGTCGGTTGGCTAAACATGCAGCAAGGCATCATCGCGCTCAATTATTTTCATCATAAAGAGTGCACGTTCGATGACGTTTTGCATGAGCTGAAATGGACAGTGCGCACGCATCTGCGATCGGGAGAGCGTTCGCACGCCGAAGCGATTCGCTAGCGAAACATCAAAATCAACTGCGGCAACAGCGAAGCAAGGAAGCAGAACACCATCAGAAGAATTATCGGTTTTCTGTATTTTTTGAAAAAGTCGATCATCGCGAATGGACCATGTCAGGCGTCATCAGTTGATGATACCGCAGGTGCGGCGCTGCTGTCATGATAGAGATTCAACTTGAGGTGAAACCCTCGACGGGAGCGCTCCTATTGAGATTCTGTCGTGCCGGGCGATTCTGCCACCCGGCTGGCGGTCTCTTCGGGCGCGGGTGCAAGTCTTTCCGGCACTTTGGCTCCGCGCACCGCGTAGAAGATTTTCTCTGCCAGTGGCTTAGGTATACCGCGCACGGCGCTCAACTCTTCAAGAGAGGCCTGCTTAATGGCGTCGAAATTGCCGAAGTGATCGAGAAGCAACTTGCGGCGTGCTTTGCCGACCCCCGGCATCAAATCCAGGTTTGAAGTAATCGAGCGTTTCGCCCGCAATTTTCGGTGATATGTGACTGCGAACCTGTGCGCCTCATCGCGGGCGCGCTGCAGGAGGTGAAGAGCATCAGAGCGGCGCGGCAACAAAATCGCAGTGGAGGAGCCAGGCTTATAGACCTCCTCTTGCTTCTTTGCCAAACCGATAATATCTTGTTCGGTTACACCGATTTCGGTGAGCGCCTCACACGCGGCGTTAAGCTGCCCTTTGCCACCGTCTATGATGATCAGATCGGGAAACGGCTTGTTCTCTTGCAGAAGCTTAGAGTAACGCCTGGTGACAACTTCTTTCATCGATTTGAAATCGTTCGCTTCCCCTTCCACGCTTCTTATTTTGAACAAGCGATAGTCCGATTTCTTCGCAGTCGCGTTTTCGAACACCACCATACTGGCGACGTTGTCGGTGCCCTGAATATTGGATATGTCAAAACATTCGATCCGGCGCGGCAGTTTGTTCACTGCCAGCTCCTCCTGCAAGGTCGTTAGCGCACGCTGATGTTTGGCTTCATCCTCGGTGCGAATGATCAGTTCATGTTCTAAAACTTGCGCCGCATTCTTCTCCGCCAACGCGATCAAATCTGTTTTGCCGCCGCGCTTTGGCACTGTTATCTTCACCGACCCATTTGCTTTGCTGTTTAGCAGCTCCTGCAGCGCCTCTTGATCCTCGAGCGAATGTTGCAAAACAACTTCCGACGGAACCGCGATGTCTTCGCATGTCGTGTAATACTGATCGACATACTGGCGAAAGGCCTCATCCCAATTGGTTTTTTCCAGCAGAGGGATGGATACTGTTTCTGCTGATATCAGTTTTCCTTCGCGCACTTTGAGAAGACAGACGGAAAGAAGTTTGCCCGTATGCGCTTCAGCAATGGCATCCTGACTGATTTTCTGGCTCTGGAAGAACACTTGTTGCTTTTCGATAATGCGCTCGAGCAGAAGAAGTCTGTCTCTCACTTTTGCTGCCTTCTCGAATTCAAGCAGGTCAGATGCGATCTCCATCTCTTTGCGCAGTTGCGAGACGACCTCTGTCTGTCTGCCCGCGAGAAACATCTCGACCTGTTTTACCATGCCCAGATACTGCTCTTCTTGTATGAGCTTTTGACACGGTCCGAGACACAAGCCGATGTGGAAATTCATGCAAGGTCGATCCCTGAAGAGAGGAGTCTTGCGCTGGCGCATCGGAAACACTTTACGCAATGCCCTGACGGTATCCCACATGGCACCGGTCTCGACAAATGGACCGAAAACTCTTCCTTTCGGATGTTCCTTCTTATATCGAGAGGGATCGCGCACCATGATCAGTCGAGGAAACGGCTCGTCATACTCGATCGCCAACCACGGATATCGCCGGTCGTCTTTCAATGCCACGTTGTAGCGCGGCATGTGCTGCCGGATCATCGTCTGCTCTAAAAGCAGCGCCTCTTTCTCCGAATTGGTCAATATTGTCTCGATACGAACGACCTTAGGCACCAGGACGGCAAGTTTAGGGCGTTCACGCCAGGAGTTATCCAGCCAGTACGAGCGCACGCGTGAGCGCAAGCTCAGGGCTTTGCCGATGTAAATCGTCATGCCTTCTTCGTCTTTGAAAATGTATATGCCTGATGAGTCCGGAAGCAGAGCCAGTTGCCTGGTCAGTTCTTCGGATGGCTCGAAGGCTTTCATTTTAACTGGCGCTCCATGGATTCCATTGTCTCTTCATCCTGCCACGATGAATTGGAAGTCTGCTTGCCGGAAGCCGAAAGAGCTCGCTCTTCATGCTGCCCGGGCATTCTGTCGTCGCCTTTCTCGTCTCGCTTCTGCCGCCCGCTTTCGCTTTGACCGCGCTGGTAGGTCAACGGGAAGGTGGTTCCGGGAATGGCGAGAGTTAGCGCTTCCGATAGCAATTCTACGCCGGTCACTTCCATATTATCCAGGCGAATGTCGAGCGGCAAGTTGCCTTTGGGCACGATAGCCCGACGAAAGCCGAGTTTTGCTGCTTCTTTCAGGCGTTGACCAAGAGCAACGACCGGACGCACTTCACCTGTGAGACCGATCTCGCCTATGCACAAAAGACCCGGATCGACCGAGCGGTCCAGTATGGAAGTGGTTACTGCCAGGCTGATGCCGAGGTCGCCGGACGGATCGCTGAAATCCATGCCACCGGCGATGTTGACGTAAACATCGTATTTGGAGAGAAACAAACCGATCTTCTTTTCCAGCACAGCCAAGATTTGCAGGAGTCTGTTGTAATCCCATCCGTTAGCGACGCGGCGAGGATTTGTGTAGGGGCTGTTGCCCACGAGCGCTTGCACTTCAATAAGAAGCGAGCGGCTGCCCTCACCGCCGGCGATGACTGCTGTGCCTGAAGGCGCTTGCTTGCGGCCGAGCTTCGTCAGGCGATCGCCGAGAAAGAGCGCGCTCGGATTTTCAACTTCCGCCAGACCTTGCTCCGTCATTTTGAAAACGGCGATCTCCTGCGTCGAGCCAAAACGGTTTTTGGGCGTTTTGAGCAAACGTACCTGCCGACTGCGATCCCCCTCGAAATGCAGAACCACATCGACCATATGTTCCAAAACTCTTGGTCCGGCTATTGAACCATCTTTGGTGACGTGTCCCACAATTATTGTCGTAACGTCTTGTGCTTTGGCGACGCCGACCAGCATGTTTGCAGTCTCACGGACCTGGCTCACTGAGCCTGGTGCGCTGCCGATCTGTGGATGAAATATTGCCTGTATGCTGTCCACGATTGCCAGTCGAACGCCGGAGTTGAGTATGTGCTCACGTATCTCCATCACATCTTGTTCGGCGCACGCCAGGACATTGGCGCGTTTCACCCCCAGACGCTCAGCACGCAGTTTGACTTGGGATGCAGATTCTTCGCCGGATACGTAGAGAACTTTGTGTTTTTCCGCCACGTTGTTTGATACTTGCAATAGGAGCGTTGATTTGCCAATGCCGGGATCGCCGGCAAGTAAGATAACGGACCCTGGCACGAAGCCACCGCCGAGAACTTCGTCTAACGCCTGCAAGCCGGTGCTGATGCGAGCCATTTGTGACTCGTTTGTATGCAGATCGTATAGCGGCATCGGTCCAGCGCTGCTGGGTGAGGGACCGGCGTCGCCGAAAGATGCAGCGGCGGCGCGCTGCTCACGCTGCAAAGAGTGAGCACGTTTGACGGTGGACTTAACCGGCTCCGGTTCAGCTATCAACTCCTCGACAACGGTGCCCCACTTACCGCACTCGGTGCACCGCCCGAGATATCCGGATGTTTGAAAGCCGCACTCCTGACAGACCCAGCGCGATTTAGACTTAGCCACTTTGTCCTCCCGGTTTGCGTACGAACCGCAATGAAACCGACATTTTAACTTGCTTAGCCGGGGTTGCTCCTTATACTCAGTTCGGAATCTCGAATTCCCTTCCCTGGAGCCGTCCGATGTCAACATTCGCTTTGGTAGTGGCAACTGCAGTCTTATGCATGCCCGCTTCTGTCAAACTGACGCCTAAAGTCCTTCACGAAGCTGCCTGGAAAATTCCTGCGCACTCGATATTGATCGCGCAAAAGTATGCTGGTTCGGATCCACACGGCGACGATCCTCATGGCGATGATCCGCATGAAGAGCAACACGACGCCAATATGCCAGCCAACGAGGAGCAAAAGGCACAGAAGGCGCCTAAAGACGAGTACGGCGATACCGTGCCTAATTCATCAACACCGTACTGAAGTTAGAGATCGTTTTACGCAACTACGCAAATCTGTCGCTACCGTACGCGGCCGGCGCAAGGCTTCCGATGCGCGGATCGCCTCCGCATAGAAGAGGGAATTGCAATTTTTTTCGCTGGGCAGTTAGCGGCAAGTTATGCCTAGATCAAGTGACCAAAATCTGCTCCCTAACAACTGCTCGATAAAAGTCCGTAATGCCAGATCCTGGCTTGGTTTTTGGCAGGTACCGAAAAGGGACATGTAGTCACCTAGCAGGTGACAAGTTTTTGTGTTTGGAACTGCTTACAAGCTGCGCTGAATCCGAGCAAGATCGAATCTTCTCAACGCTGCTTTGAGAGTGGCAGAGCTGACGACATTGATCTCGCCTGTGCTTTTGTCCTCGATTCTAACCATGCCGACTAATTTTCCCGATCGGTCAAGCAGTGGAGCTCCATTGAATCCGCTGTCGACCGCTGCTCCTACTGGTTGTTCAAGTTGACCCAGAGCCACACTCATCTGCGCTTTGTTTTCTGAAAAGCCGAACGTGAGAAGGTCGCTTGCTCTGGTATTTCTGTTGCCGGAAAAACTTAGTGGCATCTGCGACACAGACTCTCCAGAATCGGCACTGCGGACCAACACCGTGATACCACTTTGGGGATCTGAAAACGTTGGCTCTACCCGGTCTTGCCATGCGCCGTTGCGATTAAGCCAAAACAACTTTCCGTCTGCAACTGCGTCGTTCGTGGTGACCAGATGATTGTCATCGATCGCAAATGCCGTTGATAGTTTTGTGCCACCATATCGAGAAGTGCTTTTGATCTGAAAGATGGAGTTTCGCGCGCCATTGTATATACGTCGAATTTGGGCTTGCTCTTCGAAATCAATCATTGTTCGCTGATCTTCGTTTTTCAGAAGAAAATACGCTCCTTTTTCATTGTTCTCTCCCGACAAAAAACGTCTAACAGTCTCGGCCGAGACTGAGTGTGCGGTCTTGTTTGATTCCACCCGGGAGTAGTTTATTCCGATCACGGTCCCCTCTCCATTCAGAAGGGGTCCGCCGGAATACCCAGGTGCAATCGAGAGATCTGAGACCAGTACTCGCTCCGTTAGCGACACGTCATTGAGCCCGCCGATTTTGCGGGCAAGTTGAGTCGACCGAAATTTGCCTTCAGCAATTCGCGGATGACCGGCTTCTGCACCTTCGCCGAATCCAATCGCAATCACTCTGTCGCCTTTTTGAAGGTTCGATGTTTGGGCTAACTTTGCCGGTTTCAAATGCTCGATATTTTGACCATCGTTGGCGATAGGAGTGACTGTAGCGAGGTCCCGCTCCGGATCGGCTGCGGCAACTCGAGCCTCGAAATATGAGCCGTCGTTGGCGTACAGACGGATTTTGTTGGCATGGGCGATAGAGTGGAAGCTTGTCAGCGCCAATCCATCTTCGCCAATCACAAGTGCAGTACTGCTGGCATTACCAGTGTCACGAAACGACAGGAGTTTGAGCATGCTCGGGACGGTTTTGTCGTATACGGACCAGGACTCCGGACTGACTTCTTTTAGGTTCTGTTGCGCAAGAAAGCGTTCGGCGACCTGCCCGACTGTGGGTTCGGACGACGTGGTTGGCCCGCTTACGTAATGCTCCAATGGATCGCCCGATCCTGCGGTTTCACTACTGGAAAGAAATCTGGCGCTCTGTACCAAAGACGCGCCCAGTTCGCCGCCTGCTGTAGTGATTGCCCAGTCGACTGCGAATGGTCCTACAGCTGTTCCAACTGCGTTTTTATCGTGCTCGATGTTTTTGGCTGATTGCCCAGCGTCCTTGATGGCGTTCCATGTCGGGATTGCCCGACCATAAGCGTCCTTGCCGGCTGCGTAGAGAAACGCTGCGCCAGCCACCGTAACTGCTACACGCCCCCAGCTCGAGGCAGAAGCCACACCGGCAAATGCCGCGCCCAGACCTGCCGAAACGGCGAATTTGAGCTTCGTCGACTTGATATCGGTTGTGAGAGCGTCATTGACTGACTGCCCGATGCCCTCCGTTGCGCCTGCAACGGCGACGTAGCACTCTCGGTGGAGCGGTGACCATGACTGAGCCTCTTGGCTCAGCTGAGCTGAGTGGGGCGTATCGCGCATAGGGGTGTGTGTGGCGGGTATCCTGGATTAGAAGTTACAGATGATCCGGGCGTATGACTATGGTAATTGCCGCAGGGACAAGGCATTTAAGGTACGAGCCCAGGCGAAGTGTTTGCTTCATGCTGCGCCGAATGGCTGCCAACGGTCGCCCCGGGGTGCTAAAGTGATGACCTGACCGCCTGTCGCGCACCGACGAAGCGTCACACGAAGCGAATGCAGATATGGAATTTCAGTCGCCTGGCGCAATACTCTTTCATCTCGGACCAATAACGGTTCGTTGGTACGGCATCATGGTGGCGCTAGGCTTTTTAGCGGCGACGTCGGCTGCCACGCGTCTGGCCAAGCGCTGGGAATACGCGCAGAGTAAAGGCGCGGAGGGCGAGAACTGCTCTTTGAGCGGCGGCAAAACACTTACTGGTTTTGAAGACAAGATAGTCAACCTGGCACTGTTGTGTTTTGTCGGTGGCATCATAGGAGCGCGACTATATTTCGTAGCCCTGAGCTGGCCTCAGTTTGCTAACAATCCGTCCGAAATTTTATTCAGTGCCAAAGAAGGCTTGTCTATCCGCGGGCTCTCCATACATGGTGGCATCATTGGTGCCCTGATTGTCGCCATGACGTACTGCTGGCGTGTCGGGCTGCCTCTTTTGACGTCATGTGATCTGATCGCAACTGCTTTGCCGCTTGGCCAAGCAATAGGACGTTGGGGCAACTTCTTCAACTCAGAAGCTTTCGGTCGCCCGGTGTCGGAGCACTTCCCTCTTAAGCTCTTCATTCCGCCGGACCAGCGCCCGATTCTCTTCTCCAACTTCGAGTATTTTCACCCCACATTCTTATATGAAAGCATCTGGGATTTGGCTCTGTTTCTCATTCTGTACAATTATGCGGCTGATAAGCTGCGCAAATATCCTGGTTTGACTGCATGTGTATATCTGGCGGGCTACTCGATCGGACGACTCCTGATAGAACCGATCCGTGTCGACAGCATCATGCTCGCATCCGGAATGCCGGTGCCAATCGTTGCTAGCGGCATTATGCTTGCCATCGCACTGATGGGAATGTTGATTATTTTGATGAGAAACCGCGCCAGACCAGCGCAACAATAAGAGATTTCGACGTTACGGGCACATTCTTGGGCGCGATGCCGTCGCTGCAGGCGTAACAGGATTGAGGTCCGGGAAAATGAGAAATCGATTCGTCGCCTCGCTCACTATTGCCTCATCGCTCTGGTTTTGCCAGGCGGCATTTGCAAACGGAGCAGGCAATCTGTCCGGCATTACTAACTACTCGATGCAACAGCACCAGGTCACGCGCGGATTTCCCAAGTCGTTGCAACATGCGAACAAGCTTTCCAAACAAACATTGTCGCCCGTCTCCGAAGCTCACCTCACGGCGCGCACGAACACAACGACCGCGAACGGCAGAGCGATTATCCAATCGACATTGGGCGGAATCAAATCTAAGATTGATACGACAGGCGAGCGTGCTTACACCGCCGTCAACGTAATCTCACAGCCACTTGCTTCCGGACCGCTTGCGCCTAAGCCAGCCGTCCTCGGCTCAGAAACATACGAGTCCGGATTGAACGATCCTGATTCTTGGGTGAACAGATTCAATCGTCACACGCTCTCCGGTGAGAGGACTCAAAGCTCAGATGAGCGTTGACATTTGCAGGTGATCAAGGTACAGCGCTAACGAGAAACGCGAATGTTTAGCACTACTGTGTTCAAAGCATTCTGTTTCGCCATCGCCTCAACCGTTGAGAACATTCCGGTAGACTCAAAATAAGCATTGGCTGGGGTTTCGGCCAAATACAATGCTCTTGGGCCACCAACTTCCGTATACCTCTGACCTGAATTGCGCGGACCGAGATCATAGAGCGGACGCATTGGAAATACAGATAGCAGTGCTTTTAGCTCGATTGCTCTAAAAACGTTGCGGTCGTATCGTTTACACGGAAGGTTTTTGATCGATTCAGCTAATGCTACTCCGCTGAGCATTAATCAGGGCTTCCTAGACGTGCGTCATCCACCCAGTCAGCCAGCATTTCGACGCGACCAAGTTTGATTATGTCTAGCGGGGTATGTCCATCGAACTCACGGTTTGGCGAATTAAGCCATATTTTCAAACCCTTGAAGGATCCGGTTACGGTCAAAAGGCTGCTTGCGATCCGTTCGAAACCGAGAAGTCCAGTTTGTATAGAGATCGAATCTGGAGTTTTATCAACTGTAGGCCGCGGTTTGTTAAGGGAGGACGCAATAGTGCTTACAGGAATTCCAAAAACTTCGCTGATTCTTTTTGCGTCCAGTCTGCCAGTTTCATCGTTCCGCAACTCTTCAACATAGTCTGTCTTCAGAGGTTTAGGTGCCGGTACACTGCGGACTGACATCCTTGCTAACAAATACTCCCACTTCCCAGACGTCAACGGACTCTCGACAATTTGAACTGCTGGAGTTCTAGCTGCTAAACGAAAGTGTTCATCGTTGGGGTGGCTACAAATCAGTATTGCTTCAATGATCGGATGATGTCTGCGCAACTCATTAATGAGCTCAAGACCGTTCCCACCTCCCGTCAATTCATAGTGCAGCACCACAATGTCGGCATGCTGCTGTTTGAAGCGCTCGCGAAGTTGTTCTGCGGAAGCGGACGGACAAAGAGTCACGTTAAAAATATGTGCGTCCCGAAACACTTTTTCGATGCAGTTGTCTGGATCGAGTGTGAGGGCAGTGATCGAAGTGGTGTGGGACATGAGTTAACCTTCTCGGATATCGGGATTATAGCAGCAAATGATGCCAATTTGCAACTAGATTGCTGCTAAATTGCTGCCTGGTCGGTGTCGCGGCGAAGTATGCGCCAGTCGATAATGTGGCGATATGCGAAAAGCCTGGATAATCGTTAATTTGGGCGGAGTGCCTGTCGATCTATACTCGCTGTGAAACTAATTTACTGCGGGCTCGTAATGAAGCTTTGGTCCAAATTCTTATTAATCGCGGTCCTCATGGGCAGTGGACTGCCAGCGTTGGCCGGAGACCTTCCAGCAGGAGTTGAAATTTTAAAAGGTGGTTTTGCGACGCCGGCACCTAATGGAGAGCGTTTCAGTCAAATTCACGGTCCGAATGGATTCGGTGTGATCTCTTCGACCGGAAAGATCATCATTCAACCCAACTACGATCAAGCCTATGACGTTTGGGAAGGTTGTTTCATCGCAGTTAAATATGTTAAGGGTGAACGTCAGGAATTTCTTTTTGACATTGATGGGCAGCGGCTTGCTGATTTGCCATCAGGGTTGTGGTCAAACCCACACTTCGAAGGCGGTCTTTTAAAACTAACGAGTAACGATCCTTTGAGACCGCGGTTCGCATTTATGGACTCCGCTGGGCACCTAGCGTTTGACACTACCTGTTATTCAAACATGGGGGAATTTCAATTCGGACTGGTTTCGGCAATATACGTTAGTGAAGGAAAAACGTATTCGTGTCTTCTCAATAAACGAGGCGAAGTAGCGTATGGTCCTTACGGGGACGGGTCAATAGTCTTTTTCAAGGAGAACGCGGCGGTCCTAAGTCTCAAGACATCAAAAGGAACAAGAGAAGGAATTATCGACAGAAGTGGCAAGTGGATTGTGCAGCCACTTTACACTAGCATTCAGGTTAGAGGGCGATTCGGAGAAGAAGGGCATCATTACTTTGCTCAGAGAGGGTCCGAAGCATTCATGCTGACTGAAAGCGGTCATGAAGTGATGAGATTTCCGTCTGGTTGTACTACAGCTGACCTGCCAGCCACGCTCGATAAGAACACAGTCATTCCTTGCGGTTTTGGCACGACAGCGAACGATGGTTATATCAGTGGGAAGTGGTCTTACTGCGACATGTCCGGGAAACTTTTGTTTAAGCCAAAGTTTGCGGTCTGCCAGCCATTCATTGGCGATCTCGCGGTCGCCTTTGTTGGAGACCCGTCCGATTCAAGTTATCGCAGAGCCGGCGTAATAGACAAGCGCGGAAACTGGTTAGTGGAGCCCGTCTATGATGACGTGACGATCGCAGATGATGGACATATTTTCTCTGAAAACCAACCGGACACCTGGGAAAAACCTAGGCGTGACCGCCATTATTACTTTCACCGACTACTGCGTACAACCAATTTCATTGGTATGAGGTACGAAGATCTGGATCGGTTTTTCGGTGGCGGCGTGAGACTTAAAAGTGAGGAGTCATTTCAATCAGGTTTAGGGACCTCGATTGTAAGTTATTGTCTGACACCCAGAGTTTTTTGTGGCAATGCCGATAGAGAGCTTGAGTTTGCATTGAGCGAAACCGATCACGTGCTTGGTTGGCGAGTAACTTGTCCGGCCGAACCATCCGGTGCATGGATTGTGAAAGACGTGACAGTGCTCGATCTCGGAAAGCCTCTCACTGACGACAACTTTGTGCCAAAGGTCAGTTCGCTTGGAACGAACTTGTAGCGTTATCTTGTTCGCACAAAATTGGAGACGGCGTCTTCGGCGGTCCAGTCGTCGGCGTTGATGATTTCGCCGAAGAAGTTGAGTTCGATTGTTAGTCCGTCCGGGTCTTTGAGAAACATCTGGAACAGCTTCGAGTCGGGCAGGCTGCGGTAGTGTATCTGGGCGTTGCCATTGCGCAGACGTTCTCGCACCACTTTAGGTTGTGACGCAACGAAGGCAATGTGATCGACGGAGCCTGAGCCAGTCGTGCCTGGAGGATGTTCTTTCAAAAGATATCTGTCGCGATTCGCGCTTTGCTCCTGTGAAGCTAAATGCACGCAAGTGTGGTCGCCAATCTTCAGCCAGTAGCCGGGAAAGCCAAAGTCCGGGCGATCCGCAATTTCCATGCCGAGCAAATCGCGATAGAAGCGCATCGAAGTTTCTAGGTCTTTGCAGACGACCATAAAGTGATTGAGCTCATTCAGAGGCATCTTTACTCCTTGGCATTGCACTCAGGCTGGTTGCTGATAGCATTCTGCCCAGAGTGCGTTAGAAATCAGACTGCTGACTGCATAAATTAGTCAATTCTGCGGTGACCGAGTCCGAAAATGGCGAGCTTTTGGCGGGACGGGTAGTTAGAATGAGTCCTGCGAAGAGATGGCGGAGGTTGTATGTATCACACTTATGTTGAAAGCCCACTCGGCAAGCTGATTCTGATTTCGGATGGAACAGCGTTAACTGGGCTGTATATTCTCGACTATTATGATGTCTCGAAGAAAGAGATTGGCGAAGAAAACAGTGCTGTTGAGCCGTTCGCCGAAGCGCGGAAGCAGTTGAGGCAATTCTTCGATGGTAAGCGGACTGAATTTGACTTGCCGTTGAACATAGTTGGAACAGATTTTCAGAAAAAATGCTGGAAACAATTGCTCAAGATTCCCTACGGCAAAACAATCTCGTATGGCGAATTGGCACGTCGAGTCGGCAATGAGAAAGCATCACGGGCGGTCGGCATGGCAAACAATCGCAACCCGATCTGCATAATCATTCCGTGTCACCGTGTCATTGGTGCTGACGGATCGCTCACCGGATATGGTGGCGGGCTGCCTAACAAGACCGCGCTCCTCCAATTGGAAGGTTCCAACGCTCTAGTCTGTGTTTAGCGGTTTGAAACCTTGGACGAGGCCAGCCGCTCGCTGAGATATTTGGCGGTTTTGCTCTGCTTGGACTTAGCCAGGTCCTTAGGATGACCGGTGGCAACGATTTTGCCGCCGGCTTGTCCGGCGCCGTGACCGAGATCGATTACCCAGTCAGCACTGGCGATCACGTCCATGTCATGCTCGACAAGTACGACGGTGTTACCTCCGTCGACCAGTTCGTGCAGCACTGACATCAGATTTTCGACGTCGGCTGGATGAAGTCCGGTAGTTGGCTCGTCGAGCACGTACAATGTGTTTCCAGATTGCACTCGCTGTAACTCGGTAGCGAGCTTGATTCGCTGTGCTTCGCCGCCGGACAGTTCGGTCGCTGGCTGTCCGAGCCGCAGATACCCAAGCCCCACTTGTTTCAATGTAGTCAGCGCTCTGGCAACCGCAGGAATTTCCGTGAAGAATTCGAGTGCGGAATCGACAGTCATGTCCAGCACTTGAGCTACGTTCAAATCCTTGTAGGTTACTTCGAGCGTCTCGGCGTTGTACCGCGTGCCGTGGCACGTCGAGCACGGTGTGTACACGCTCGGGAGAAACAGTAGTTCAACAGACACGAAGCCTTCGCCTTCGCAAGTTGGGCATCGGCCACCATTGACGTTCGAAGAGAATCGTCCGGCGTTGTACCCTCTCGATTTTGCCAGGTCGGTCGAGGCAAAGCGCTTGCGAACGTGATCGAAAAATCCTGTATAGGTTGCCAGGTTCGAGCGCGGCGTTCTTCCGATCGGTTTTTGATCCACCCACACAAGGCGCTTGATCGGTTCCAACCCCTCAACGGACGCAACGCCCCGATTGTTCTCGAGTTGCAAATAGTCTTCTTCTTCCTCTTCATCGGTTTCACTCTCTTCAGAGCTCTCGGAACCTAGAAATTGTTTTACGACATCGACAAGAACCTGGCTGACCAGCGTCGTCTTGCCAGCACCCGAAATTCCGGTCACAACTGTCAACACGCCCAGCGGAATCTCCGCGTCAAGCGCGTTCAGATTGTTTCTGCTGATTCCTTTCAGGCGCAGCCAGCCGGAGGGTTTTCGCGGTGTTCGCTGTTGTAAAACCGACTCGTGGAACAGGTATCTCCTGGTCATAGATTTTTTCGCATCAGCAAGTCCTTGAATCGGACCGCTGTAAAGCAGGTTGCCTCCGCCATCTCCGGCGCCTGGTCCCATGTCCACGATCCAATCGGCCTTGTGAACTATGTCCATCTCGTGCTCGACGACGAAGAGTGAGTTGCCGGACTCTTTCAGTCCCTCCAGCAAGTTCAGTAGTGCTTCCGTATCAGCGGGATGCAATCCCGCAGACGGTTCGTCCAAAACATACACGACGCCGAACAAACCAGAACGCAGTTGCGTAGTCAGACGCAACCGCTGCAGTTCTCCTGCCGAAAGAGTCGGTGTCGATCGGTCGAGACTGAGGTAGTCCAAGCCAAGTTCTGCGATGGTCGAGATGCGCTCTACCAGCTCGCCTACCAGCATACCGGCAACTTGCGATATGTCGGCTCCATGCAGCCCGCTATTGGTTAGTTTCAACTCCTGAGCGTGCGATAAGACTTTCGATAATTCAGCCAGTGGCATTTGCCCGAGTTCAGCGATATCATGCCCCGCGAATTTCACTGCCAGAGCATCCTTCGTCAGTCTCTTTCCATCGCACTCTTCGCAGTGCGCCGCATCCATGAATTGGATTGCTCGTTTTCGCAGTGTCGCACTATTGGTGGTGGCGAACGTGTGTTTCACATAACTGGCGGCACTCATGTACGTACCCTGATATGGGCGCTGAATGCGGTGAGCCTCGCGGATTGCGTGTACCGTCACGACTGGCTTTTCTTCAGTAAATAGAATCCAGTCACGATCTTTTTTCTTCAATTCCTTGAATGGCTTATCGACGTCATAACCTAGAACGTTCAATATATCTCGATAGTTCTTTCCCTGCCACGCGCCCGGCCATGCGGCAATGGCGCCATCTCTAATCGACAGTTCCGGATTGGGCACGAGGGATGATTCACTAACGGTGTAGACGATGCCAATTCCGTGACAAGTTGGACATGCACCGACTACGGTGTTTGCTGAGAATGCGTCCGAATCCAAAGGCTGCTTCGCTCCCTTTGGATAGGTTCCGGCACGCGAAAGTAACATGCGCAAAGAGTTCGATAATGTCGTCAGTGTGCCGACTGTCGAGCGCGCTGTCGCCTCCGCTCGGCGCTGCTGCAACGCCACTGCGGGCGGCAGACCCAAAATCTCTTTTACTTCAGGCGCCGGAAGCTGCGACAATAAACGCCGCGCATATGGCGCAATTGACTCAAAGTATCGTCGCTGCGCCTCGGCGTAAATCGTTCCAAAGGCCAGCGAGGACTTGCCTGAGCCGGATACACCCGTAAACACAACGAACGCATTGCGCGGCATATCTACATTGATATTGCGCAAATTATTCTGGCGCGCCCCGCGCACCTTCACAAAATTATCGTCCGCTTCGTGTTTCCGTGTCACCGTCGAATCCTGCTTTCAGATCCATAAATTAAATCACAAATTCCCGCTTGATCAGTGCTTCTAAGGCATTTAGTCTGGGGAGGTAGCTAGTTTTGAAGCCTTCATACATGTCTCCAAGCATTTACAAGCCGGAAGGAATGTCGGAAGCCCTGACGCTCGTTTGGCGTGGCGGACCGGAGGCGAACAAGGTTAAGGAGATCCGCCGGCAGTTGAAGGAGAATCCGGACACTCTCTCGCTGCGTTTGGTCCTTCTAAACTATCTCGAAGATTTCACGCGCCGGCGCAATAATCGCGAATTGTTTATCGAGAACTTTATTTGGTTGATCGACCATAAGCCCAGGCATTACGTTCATGCGCATGGAGCTCCTCATTTTTTTGAGATTGACGACGATTACCGTAAGGCAAAAACACACTGGCTCCGGGTCGTGAAGAACAACCCTGACGACGTCACAGTCATGTACCATGCTGCCTGCTTCCTAGACTTCTTAGATCCTCTTACGGCAGCTCCGCTTCTGTTGCGAGCTGGGGAACTGGATCCGACTGACGATCAATTTCCGTATTCATTGGCTAAAGCCTACCGATTTCACTCCTTACGGGTTGGTCTGCGGACCGCCAGAAAATACGCCAGAATGGCAGTTGAACAAATTCGTAGAGCTGTGGACTGTTATCAAAATTCTGAACCATCCAATGAGCGCTCATATTTTGCAACATATTACTGGATGCATTTAGAAGAGCTAGCAACGGTTACGTTGATGTTCGGCTTGCTTGAGGAAACCGAGGAGTTGGCTAATCTGCTTTTGAAAGAGAAGGAGATTTTGCAAAGTAAACTAGGACATGCGCCTGAGCGTTTGCGCTCTACTATGATAGCAAATGCAGTATTGGCGAAAGTTGCTATTGCTCGCGGGGAAGTCGAGCGGGCGCGCGCCTTGGTGAAGCAGTTGATTGCGGTTCGTTATCAGCTTGATAGTGATTTAGCTTCTGACTTGGTTAATTGCGGAGAAACTTTATTAGCTTGCGAGTATTTGGAATCACACCAATGCGAAGAAAATAGAGAGTGGGTCCGTAAAACAGTAGGGCAGATCAAGCGCGGGCAGAGGCCCCGAATCGGACAAAATCGGCGGTAATACAAATTTGTCAGGCTTTCGTAGATAGCTCAGATGAACTAAAATACGCGAACCTTGCAGGAATAAGAATGCGGCGTTGTGTTGTTATCTTTTTGTTGTGTGCGTGCTTTGGGATGGGCACGGCGGCGAATGCTGCCGAGAAGTACATATTCATTCTTAAATGGATTGGAAACCCTTATTGGCAGGCGATTAAGCAGGGAATCGAGGATGAGGGCAAGGCGAAGGGCATCAACTTACAGATCATGACGCCGATCAACGATCAGGCGAAAGAAGAACATCTGAATCTCTGTCAGGCAGCAATCTCGCAGAAGCCTGCCATCATTGTGCTTGGCGCTGCAACCACCGCCATTGGCTTGCAATGCTTCCGCGAGGCACAGAAGCAGGGGATAAAAGTCGCTGACATTGACGCGACCGTATCTGTCGAAGAGGCGAAGAAGTCGGGAGTCAACCTTTCGTTTACCATCGGTGCGGACAACGTCGGCATCGGTACCCGGGCCGCTGAATTTATCGCCTTTATGAAGCTGACTCCTACGCCCAAGGTACTCGTGCTCGAAGGTGTTGCGGGCAGTCCTCCGAGCATGGATCGAGTCGCAGGATTCAAGAAGCAATTGGCATTAGACTTGCCGCATTCAAGGATCGTCGGATCCCAATCTGCTGAATGGGACCGATTGCGTGCGCTCAATATAGCTGCCGACACTTTGACAAGGAGTCCTGATCTTGATGCCGTATTCGCGGCCAATGATGTGATGGCGTTGGGCGCAGTAGAAGCGATCCGTGCCGCAGGTAAGACAAAGCAAGTCGTAGTAGTAGGCGTTGATGGTGTGCCCGATGCACGCAAGGCGATCCTTGCTGGTCGCATGACCGCATCAATCACTCAGCTTCCTTATTTGATAGGAAAGCAGTCTGTTGATCTTGCAATCGATAGCGTGCACGGTAAGTGTAATGGAAAAACTGAAAGAGCGCCGCTCCTGGTGCTGACAAAGAGCGTCTTGGAGGCGAAAAAGGAACCGCTGCTCCAATACGTTCGATAAGTTGCAATGAGAAGATGTGCAACGCAAAACGTTCTATCTATTGCGCTGCGGAATTGTTGAGCTAAACTGTGAGAACGCTCGCGGCTGAAAGTGTTGGAATCGAAACCAGATGCATCGCACAATATTTAATCGGTGCTTGCTGCTCGTAGGAGTGCTGATGGCAACCTGCAGCTCCGCGCTTGCCGCCGACAAGTACATTTTCATTTTGCCGTCGCTGGGAAATCCTTACTGGCAAATCGCCAAGCAAGGCATCGAAGATGGTGCGATGGAGTGCGGCATCTCGTGCACGATTCTTTCCGCGGTTAGTGACACGGCGAAGGAGGAGCATCTGAGCTTGTGCCAGACCGCAATTGCACAAAAGCCTGCGATGATTGTTGTTTGCACAACCACAACTTCGATCGGACTGCAATGTCTAAAGGAAGCACAGAGCCATGGTATCAAGACCGGTGTGCTCGACGGAGTTATCTCGGTCGAAGAAGCGAAGAAGGCGGGAATAAATCTCGGCTTCTCGGTGGGAACAAACAACGTTGCCGTCGGCGAAAAAGCGGCAGATTTTATTGCCGGACAGAATAAATTGCCGGCACCCAAAGTGTTGGTTATCGAAGGAATGGTCGGCAACAACAACAGTGCGCAGCGGGTTTCAGGGTTTAAGCAGGAGTTTTTGAAGAAGGTTCCAAACGCAAAGATTGTCAACTCTGTCTCCGCCGAGTGGGATCGTTTGCGAGCGTTGAATCTCACCGCTGACACACTGACGCGCACGCCGGACCTGAACATCATTTTTGCAGCAAACGACATGATGGCGCTGGGTGCGGTTGAAGCTGTGCGCAACGCAGGCAAGACGAAAGACATTATTGTTGTCGGCGTTGATGGTGTGGTTGATGCGCGCAAGGCTATTGTGTCAGGGCGCATGACTGCGTCGGTAGCGCAATTGCCATATCTGATTGGCAAGCGATCAGCGGAATTGGCAAAGGAAACCGTCGAAGGGAAATGCTCAGCGAAGACGGAGAAGACGCCGCTGCTTGTGCTTACCAAACCTGTTCTCGAAAGCAAAACTGACCCGCTTATGAAGTATGTTCGCTAAATATCTTTTGAGAGATATCAATCAGGCATCAGTTCTTCAGTGCCTGTTCTTCCTTGTCGTAATGAGTGTCATATTTGGCTTCGCCTCGCCTTCATTTTTTACGCCAGTAAACATAACCAACATTCTCACTGCCAGCTCAGTTATCGGGCTGATGGCTGTCGGTGCAACCTTTGTCATCGCAGCCGGCGCCATCGATCTCTCAACTGCAGCAACAATGGCTCTGTCTAGCGTTGTTTGTGCTTATGCAGCGCAGAACTATCATGCTAGCGGCGTTGCCCCAATTCTGATTGCCACTGCCACCGGTGCCCTCTGTGGCGTCGTCACGGGATGGCTGATTAATGTCACTCGAGCGCCCAGTTTTATCATTACGCTCGGTATGCTCAGCATCAATCGCGCTCTGGCGTTTATTCTCACTGGCGGAGTGCCGATTTATGGTTTAGACGAGAGTGTCACGAAAGTCACTGAAGTGCAAATTTTAGCGCTGCCCTTTCCCGCATTCACAATGTTGCTTGGGATGGCGTTAGGCTATCTGTTGCTTACGAAAACGAAATTCGGTGCGCACACTCTCTTACTCGGCGATAGCGCTGGAGCGTCTGAAGCCATGGGCATTTTGGTTTCCCGACTGCGGCTGGCTATCTTCACTCTTGCGGGAAGTTTTTCCGGTCTCGCCGGTTACATTTTTATGGCGCGCACCAATTCCGGTGACCCTTCGGCGGGCATGAGCTACGAACTAATTGCCATCACTGCGGTCGTTCTTGGCGGTGCCAACTTGTTTGGTGGACGGGCAGCCATTGCCGGCACCCTGGCTGGCATCCTCTGTCTTGGCGTATTGCAAAATGGATTGAATCTAATGGCGATCAGCACTTTCTATCAAACTCTTTTCGTCGGGGTCGTTCTGGTGCTGGCATCTTTTTTGCGAAGGTTGGGACCAGAGAGATGAGCGATCTTCAACTGCAGTCGGTCGTGAAGATGTTCGGTGCAACCACCGTTTTGCAGGGGATCACGGCAAAATTTGAGGGTGGAACCGTTACATCAATTGTCGGCGATAACGGCGCCGGGAAGTCTACGCTGTGCAAAACAGTTGCCGGCGTTTACCATCCTGACAGTGGCGAGATTCATCTTGGTGACTTGAAGTTATCTAATATGGCACCGCATGAAACGCGGCAAGCCGGTATCGAAATGATTTACCAGGATCTAGCTCTTGGTAAACAACACGACGTCGTAAGCAATATGTTTTTTGGTCGCGAAAAGACGAAGTTTATGGGATGGCTTGACCGGAAATTCATGATGGAACGGAGCCACAAGATGCTCGATGAGCTGGGCATCAAGATTCCGAGCCTAAAAGTGCAAGTCGGATTTCTGTCCGGTGGACAGCAGCAAGCCGTTGCCATCGCGCGTGCGCTTTTGTTCTCTCCACGAGTTCTAATCATGGACGAACCTACTGCAGCGCTGGCAGCGCGGGAGATCGGACACATACTAGAGTTGATCAAGAAGCTGAAAGAACGTGGTTTGATAGTGATCTTAATCAGCCACCGTCTTAATGACGTTTTTGCCGTAAGCGACAGAGTCGTCACGCTCCGTAGCGGTAGTATCGTCGCTGATAAATTGGTTTCAGAAACAACAATGCAAGAAGTAGTAGCGCAAATTGTTGGAGCTTAAGGGGTGGTTTGGATTTCGACACCTGGGAATTTTTTGCGCAGTTTTGCGATTTCTCTCGGACTCAGATTAGTGCTTTTCAGGATCAGCGTCGACAAGTCAGGAAGTCTTTGATGATTCGCTAACTTAAGCAAATCATCTAGCCGCAAGTGTTGATTCCCCGAAAGTTCTATAAGCCTCAAGGTGTGCAAGTCCAAAAGCTGATCGAAGTCTTCGGGCCGTGGTTCGTCGTTCCAAAGATTCAGCCAATGAAGATTCTTGAGCCCCTGCAGTCGTTCGATCGCATCAGGGCGTCCATGTAAGGCCGTACGGTCGCCTGCGATTGCTAAGTTTTCGATATAGCGAAAGTTTCCGACCACATCGAAAACATTTTTGTCTACATTAGTCCAAGAAATATTTAGATCAGTCAGAGGAAGAGCGGCCAGGCGCATAACGCCTATCGAAGTTATAGGAACAATCTTGCCTTCAAATCCGGCGATCGACAGTTTTTGCAGGTGCGGTGCATTACCCACCAGTGCCATCAGAGTGTCATCTCCAATGCTTGTCACATTATCCAGATTCAAAGTCGTCAATTTGTCCTTGCCAAGCAGAATTCGTTGCATGATCCGGTCATTGAGCTCGATGCAGTTGTTCAAGTTCAGCGTTTCCAAATCGCGATCATTTTCGAGCTTCGATATCTCGTATTTATCGAGTTGTGTTTGACTAACTGCGTGAGCGATGAGCTGCTTGTCAAATTCAGCATGATCGCTGGCAACTTTCGCCTGCTCCTCTGCCTGTTTTGACACAGATAAGTAAGTTTGATAAACCACACACAACAGAATGAATATCGTCGCAATGACTACGAAAACTTGTATTCTCGACGGCGGCGGCTTTGTTTTAATGTCATAGAGCTTTCTGTCGTCCTTCTTCGCGGCGCTGAGCGCGCCTTTCGGTGCCGGTCTCTCCATCGCCTTCTTCGCTTCTTGCATGTTTTCAAAACGTTCTGCAGGCGACTTCGAGAGCATCCTGGAGATAGCGTATTCCAATCCTGAAGGTGCACTCTCGACGCCAGCCGAAGCTAAACTAGGTGGCTCAGATTGTAGGTGCTGCACGAGCACTGATAGATTGCTTTCTCCTACATATGGCACGCGACCAGTCAACATTTCGAACAACACGCAGCCAAGCGAGTACTGGTCGCTTTTGCTGTCGACACGCTGTCCATGCGCTTGTTCGGGGCTCATGTAAGCTGGTGAACCAAACACTTCGCCTGTTTGAGTGGCCGAAATATTTTGTTCGGTCATGACTTTCGCGATCCCAAAGTCGACGATTTTGATTTTTTCGACCGGTCCGCCTGGATTTACAACTATGATGTTGCTCGGCTTCAAATCTCGGTGAACTACACCCTGCTTGTGCGCTTCGGCGAGTCCATCGCAGATCTGCTCCGCCATGAGTCTTACGCGTTCTGGATTGAGCCGTTCGGATTTGAGAATTTCCGCAAGGGATTTTCCCTGCACTAATTCCATGATAAGAAGCGGTTGCCCGCTGTTGTCGAATTGCATTCCGAACATGCGCAAAATGTTCGGATGTTCCAATTTGGCGACTGCTTTTCCTTCGATTTGAAACCTTTGGAGCGATTGCGGATTAGATGAGACGCCCAGGCGCATCATCTTAACGGCGAGTTCGCGATCCAGTGCTAAATCCTTGCAGTGGTAGACGTGGCTCATGCCGCCGGAGCCGAGCAACGAAATTATCTGATACTGCCCGGCAAGGATGGTTCCGGCCGGCAACGTGGGTGGCTGCGTGGCGGACGCTGACTGTCCCGGCGAAATCGATTCGTCGACCTTGAGCGTATCTTTCTGTCGCAGCGGGTCTTTAAAATCCATGCGAAGCTCAGCTACTACCCTCCAGGCTGATTATTCCCCGGATACGTGGATTTTAGGCAGCGCTGAGGCTTATCGGTGTGGACGCAGGAGTTTGATACGTTCGTTGGCGTCTTTTACGTTGGCGCCGCCGGGAGCATCTTTCACATAGCGCATGTACATCTGCAGCGCTTCGCCGGGCTTTTTCATCTGCTCCATAAGGGTGCCGAGGTAATACCATGCATCGACTGCGCCTTTTGGATCGAGCTGCAGAGCGCGTCTGTACTCTCGCTCAGCATCCATAAGCTGATTAGTTTGCTGATAGGCGGTGCCGAGGTTCATATGCGTGCCGCCATCATCTGAGTTGACTTTGAGCGCAGCAAGATAATCGACGATTGCTCCCTTTGGATCATTCTTGGTTGTCTGTTTCTCAATAGCAGCATTGACCAGAGGTGCAGCTTTCACGCCGTATGCGGCGCGTAGCGTGTTCTTGTAGTCACCGACTGTTGGAGCGAGAGCGACGGCTTGTTTATATTCGTCAATCGCGGCATCGATATCATTCTTTCCTTGATATGCGGTTCCCAACGCATAGTGGAACGATCCATCTTTCGGCGAGATACCGATTGCTTTCTTGTAGTCGGCGATTGCATCGTCTAGTTTGTTGTCCTGCTGGGCCTTGATACCATCCGCATATGCGGTTTGCGCTTCTGTATTTTGCGTAGCCTGTGCTTGCGTTGTAATCTTCTGAGTGGCGGTGATATTTGCTTTCAACGCGGAGATTCTTGCTTGCGCAGCAGCAGCGTTTTGTCCTCTCGGTGCAGAAGAGATGTACTTCTGATAGTCCTGCAAAGCCGGTAAGCCCTTTCCATCGTTCTCTTCCAGCACGCCCAGATAATAGAGGTTGTCTACTTCTCCTTTGGGATCGATTGAGTATGCTTTCTGGTAGCACTCTTTCGCTTTGCTGAAGTTCTCGGCTTGCTGATAAGCGCTTCCCAGGTTAGTCCAGCCGCGAGCAAAATTAGGTGCTGCCTGCAGACCTTGTTCGTACAAAGTGATGGCGCCCTGAATGTCGCCAGACGTCTGTTTCGCCACCGCTTGATCCATCAAAGGACCAGCTTTGGAAGTGCCTGCGGAGGTTTGGGCGTCAGCAAGAGTCTTCTTGAATGTGGTGTTGCCGGGTGCAAGCGAAACCGCTTTTTGATAGTGCGTTACTGCACTGTCCCAGTCGCCTTTCTGCTGATACGCGGTTCCTAATGCATACTCAAAATCAGCGTTGGTCGGTTGAGCTGTAATTGCATCGTTGTATTTGGCAATTGCGTCATCCAGCTTGCCTGCGGTCTGCAATTTGATGCCTTCGTCGTAAGAGGCACCGGCTGTGGCTGCTGTCTTCAACTCTGACGAAGTCTGCAGCTTTTCGACGTTGTTCGGATTGGTGCCTAAGGCGAGGATACGTTTCTGTGCATCAGCAGAGTACTGTCCTTTGGCACCTGCCGCTTTTACGTAGCGCTGATATTCAGACAACGCTTGTGCACCGGCACCGATTGTTTCACTGCATTTCGCCATGAAGAACAGGTTGCCGACCTGCTTGTTATCGAGGCTGTAGCCCTTCTCGTATGCATCATGCGCTTGTTTGAAGTTGTCGCTCTGCTGCAACGCTGTTCCTAAGTTCGTGTACACACCGCCGTTGTTCGGCATGAACTTCAACGCCTGGTTATACAACTCGACGGCGCCTGCAATATCACCAGCTTGCTGTTTCTGCACAGCTTGATCGGCAATAGGGCCACCGGCTTCTTCTTCGCACGTGGTTAGTGCGTTTTGATAGTCTTTGTTTTTCGGTGCTAAGTTGATCGCTTGGTTGTAATCTGCGATCGCATTGTTGTAGTCTTTCTTCTGCTGTTCGGCAGTCGCTTTGGCATAATAGAAACCGTCATTCTTCGGCTGTATTTGAATGCCCTGGTTGTACAGCGCGATTGCTTGATCGAACTGTCCGGACTGCTGCAATTTCACAGCCTGGTTGTAAGCGTCATCAGCTTTCTTATCGTTAGCCAGCTGCTCTTCAGACTTGATCTTCTCTGTCGCGGTTATGTCTTTCGTCAAGGCCTCGACGCGTTCTTTCGCCTGGCTGAAGTAAGTTCCGCCCGGCGCTTGGGACATGTACTTCATGTACTCTTGCTTGGCGTCCAAGCCTTTGCCGTAGTTTTCCATGATCACGGCGATGAAGTATAGACAGGCAACCTGCTTCTTCGGCTCGGTGTCGTACGCCTTTTGATACGCCTGTTGAGACGACTGATAGTTTTGGCGCGAATACTCGGCGCTGGCTATGTCATACCAGAGGTCGGAGTTTTTCGGCGTGATTGCCAGCGCTTGTTGATACAGATCGATAGCGCCGGTGTAATCCTTGTCTTTATGTTTTGCAACTGCAGCATCGATAATCGGCTGCACCTTCTTGGCGGTGCAGTCTTCCAGAGCCGCCTTGTACTGGGCGTTTTTCGGATCCAAACTGATCGCCGTGCGATACTCTGCCATCGCTTGATCGTAATTCTTCATCGCTTGGTAGACAGCGCCCAGCGAGAAGTGCGTGGCCGGATCGTTCGGCGTCACTTTCAAAACTTGCAGATATTTGTCCGCGGCAGCTTGGTAGTTGCCCTGTTTGAACAGGTCGCCACCAGCTTTCCAGGCATCGCCGACCATCTTGTCTTCGCTTTGCGCGGTCGCGGTTTTCACGCCTTGCTGAGCGGCCTGATTGCCTGGATTAAGTTTGAGAGCCTGGTTGTACGCTCTGAGTGCTTCGGCGAATTTCTCTTCCGCTTGATACGCGGTGCCGATATTGACCCAGGTCGAATCGTTGTTTGGGTCAAGCTTCAACGCAGCTTGATATTCCTGGATAGCAGGGTCATACAACTTGCGAGCTTGCAAATCGACGCCGTTGTTGATGTGGCGAGTCACTTCAGCTTGCTGTTGCGCGGCCGGCAATGCTTGTAATAAGCGCTCCGCTACTGGGTTTCGATGTCCAGCCGAAAAACGCAGTGCTTGTTCGTACTCCGCTTTTGCCTGACCGAAGTCACCCTTATATTGATACGCCTGTCCGAGACCGATGTGGTTTTCGGGAGCAGTCGGGTTCTCCTTGAGAGCCTCATTCCATCCGGTCACCAGACCGTCGAGCACATCGGGATCGTCCGACTTGTAAGAAATCGCGCGACCGTAAGCAGCGATCGCATTAGCGACATCTTTCTTGGCGCCATATGCTTGACCGAGTTTCAACTCGATCTCCGCGCTGTCTCCAGCTTTCGCTGCCATTTGATACTCGGCTATCGCTTTGTCATCTTCGCCGCGCACACGGTAGACATCGCCCAGCTTGACATAGATTTTCGGATCCGGTTTGAGGTTGAGCGCCGCCTGGTATTCGATGATGGCGCTAATGAAATCTCCGCTTTTTTGCGAATCTTCGCCGAGTTTCACCCTATCGTTGAAGTTCTTCGGATCTTTTCCCATCATGCGAATGATGCCTTCCACGTTCTGCAATGTGGTGGCGTTTGACGGATTAAGGTAGAGCGCTTTGTGAAACTGCTGCAGCGCCGCCGGCGGATTATTGCGCAGCTGCAAACCGTAGTTGTTATGCGCAATGGCGAGGTTTTCGCGCGCTAATTTATATGTTGGATCCTTGCCTAACGCTGCTTCGAACGCCTTGATTGCGTCCGCGTAGTTGCCCGCGTTGAGTGCTTTCACACCTTCGTTGTTCAGCGTGATGACGGCGTTCTCGTCGACAGCGAACGCCGGCATCATGAATGGATACGAAGCCTGCAATGCCAAAGACAATGCCAGGGCTAACCGCATTGTGCGGTTGAGGGAGCTAATTCGTCGAGACGCCACCTTTAAAACCTCTGCCAGAAACCGATGTTTTCTCCAATATTGGATTCTAATTGATCGCGGCGTATCAGTATGCGGGGATATCCCTGAACCTCAACGAATATGGCAGAATTTTCCCTCTTGGTTTTCCCTTAAGTCGTCAATTGCCAAGGTAATCTCCTCACGAGAGCCCCATGACTTCGACAGATTTTGGCCTGTCGGGTTCGCGCTTGAAACACAAAGACCGGCTCATCACCGGTCTTGGCGCGATACTTGCAGTGCCCGTTGCTTATGCTTCCGGCTCTATCAATCCGTAATTGCCGTCACGGCGGTGATATACGGTGTTGACCTGGCTAGATTCCGAGTTGATGAACATGAAGAAGTCATGTCCAAGCAAGTCCATGTGCTTGCAAGCTTCTTCCGCCAACATCGGTTTCAAGGGAAACCGTTTGGACCGCACGATGCGCGGCCGCGCATCTTCAGACGAACTGTCCTTGATGACTGTCATATCGTCATCGTCGAAGTCCGAATCCGGACTGACATCGATTGAGTCCGCTGAGTGTTCTCGCTCTTTCGCCTTGTTTCCCTTGGAAAAATAGCGAGTCTTGTATTTGCGTAATTGACGTTCGATCTTGTCCGCGACCAGATCGATCGATGCGTACATATTCTCTGTCGACTCTTCTCCTCGAATGACCGAACCGTTCAGTTTGATCGTCACTTCCGCCGTTTGACTATCGGCCACGGATGGGTTCTTAGCGACACTCAACAACGCCGTGATATTGAGCGCATGATCGAAATGCTTCTGCGATCGCTGTAGTTTGTCGGTCAAGTACTCCTTCAGGGCGGGTGTGAGTTCGATGTTGCGTCCGGTTACTATCAATTGCATGGGCGAACCTCCGCATTCAGGGCATCTTTGCCCCACGTAAATATGCGCGCGGATGGACGTTTCCGCACGCTCTCTGGGATTGCGTCAAAATCAGAAGCTGATCTGAAATCGCTGTAAATAGGAAAGTACCCTTTCTTTCGAGTCCAACAGCAAAGTCCCGGTCTTGAGGCTCGTGCATCGAGCTTCAATGACGGGAGTTCAACCATGAACACAAGTCCACAATGGCTGTGCCTACTTATTGTTTCCTATACCTTATTATTACCACCGATTAAGCCCTTAGTACCAGTAGTTAATCTTGGAACGCTCAAATTTTACGCGGCGAAAAGTGCGGCCCAGCTTGGCTTTCCCGGATTTGGCACTAGCGGGGATGTCAGGCTGAGCGGGCAATGCGTGTATCTGCGGTACAGGACCGTGGTCGGATGGGCGCACTGTGCCGGGGCGGCGCTGCTTATACGAGATTATGGCGTGAGTTTTAGGGTGAAACCGCCGAGTTCGGCGCAGTTGCCGAGAGTTTGCTGGTACGGCTGGTGCGCGACCGGGGCTGCAACCAAAAATGCGCGCCTGGCTCCCCGTCGTTTGAAAGAAAAACCGTCACTATATCTTTCAAACTCGACGGAATCCTGCGGAATATCTTTCAAATTGGCTCGCTATATGAGTTTATGCAACTGGTGCATATTTTCGAGCCGAAAATATGTCGTATACGGCATAAAGTCATGTTCGAAAGAAAAGCCGGCGGAAAATCTTTCAAACTCGGGGAGCTTTAGCGCAAGAGAAAAACCGTCACTATATCTTTCAAATTCGACGGAATCCTGCGGAATATCTTTCAAATTGGCTCGCTATATGAGTTTATGCAACTGGTGCATATTTTCGAGCCGAAAATATGTCGTATACGGCATAAAGTCATGTTTGAAAGAACATCCGGCGGAAAATCTTTCAAACTCGGGAGCTTTAGCGCAAAGTTCCACGGAACAGGGCCGGACGCTGCCGTTCAGGGGTTGTCGAGACCTAGCGGGTGACGCCGGCGCTGGCTTGGACGACGATCTGGGCGGCGTCGAGATAGTTGACCGGTTTGCTGGGGGCTGAGTCATGCTCGGCAGCGTACGCGGGCTGTCCGAACCAACCTTTGTGACGTCCGGCGTTGAGCTTCGCGCCTGGGTTGGAGCGAATCGTGATTACCGAAGCGACGACGTTGAGCGCTTCTTTAGCATCGATTGGGGCCCGCAGCGTCTCGTCCATGCTCGTGTCGTTGGCGATGTGTACTTTCGCCATCGCAAGCGCTCCGGTATTCTGCAAGAGTTCGGTTGCTTGTTCGGCTGTGACCGAGCTTCGGTCCAAATGGAATTGGCGCGCCAATCCCAGCTGTTTCACCGCTAACTTATAGAAGTCGCCACGGCTGATCGATGCGGCCGGGTCCATGCCTTGAGGAGAGTCCATGCTGCCGCTGGCGAGAGTTTCGTGCAATGCCGCCAGACGAAAACGCGAGTTGACCGGGAAAAACTCCGAGTACTTGGCGATGGTATCAAGCTGTTCGTCAGTAACTTTGTAGTTGGGGTAGATGCTGGCAGACGTGGCGCCCGCTTGTTGGCATGCGCGCATGAACTGCGAGATCGAGTCGCCATGCGTGCCCATGCCATCGCCGATGACGTGAATTTCGACGTCAGGGCGTCCGACTTTCTCGCGCACGGCCTGGATGGTTGCGATCGTATATGTGTATGCATCCAACTTCTGGTACTTGCTGTTCCAGTAGTTCATCGGAGCGAGAACCGTGTAGTACTTGTCTAAAAGCTTCCAAGGAATATGTGCCACTTGCGGTGCGTGATTGAGCGGACTGTAGACGACTGCCACCGTTGGATATGTTGGTCCAAGCGCTTCGCGCAGGTGCTGACTGTAAGGTTCTACTTTTGCCGGACTGAGATCTTTCTCGAGATTGGCTGCCACTGCGTCGAGGCGTTGTCCGTGCGGCGTTGTAAAACGCGCCGCCGCCACCAGTTTGTCGGCATCGGCGATCGGATTGAACAGCTCGGCGAACGACCAGGCGATGACGCGAATCTTGTAACGGTGCGCCGATTCGATGATCTGTCCCAGTTCTTCCGGATGCGTAATCGCTTCCGTGTTGCTGCGTGAAGTCTGGATGAAGAGATTACGAACGCCCTTGGCGTGGAGGTTTTCGCAATATAGATCGGTACTGCCTTGCGGGTAGTTCCACATATTGACCCAGATGCCGGGTCCATCAGCCAGTCCTTCAGGACCGGCGATATTGCCCGCTTGGCTCATTGAACAAGGCAATGAGAGTGCGACCAGAGAACAAAGGACAGTAAGTGCCCTGCGGTAAAACCTCATCGTACTCCGGCTTTGCTAGTAAGTACCCAACAATGTCATTATACCTACTGACTTCCATGGTGTAACGGTCGCAAGAGGAATTGTGCGTATCCCGTAGAGCCCGCTTTCCAGGTTTTACTGCGGTTTTCGGTCTTTATGCACAAAACATCCACGAACAATTAACCCGAAAATTATCAGATAAGAACGGCTCGAAGTGCGGTTTTTCACGCATATCCAAGAAGCCGTCAAGAAATATACGGACGCCTGATTACGTCGTGAATTTTTGCGCACAGGGCGATTTTTGATCTCACGGGATTCTCACAATGTCCGAGTACCTTAGGGTCATCGACAGCAATCGCTACGCCCCTTCGTTTTTACGACCTCTTCCAACAAAGACTCTCTCTAGATTGCTGTCGATCTCTCTTTCCCCGAAACAATACTAAAAGCGCTTCCCAGCCCCATTGCTTTGCGGCGCACTCTTCCCTGGCACCATTTGCCGGTTGGAGGACAGTTACTACCATGGCGTTGTTCTAACGCCGAGGAGTTGTGATGTTCACACGGTTTTGTCACGCACTGTTTCTCTGCGCACTCACAGTATCGCCGTGTCTGGCAGATCAAATGAATTCGGCAGGCACCACCGGTGACATCATGCATACGAGCAATTACACTGGATCCGGATCTCAGGGAATGGGCGGTCTCACTTCGAATCTGACCGGCCATCAATCGACAGTCTCGTTGCCGACTGGCTTGGGCAACCTCACCCCCGGCGGACTGCCTGCCACCAATCTGGATAGTTTCGTATATAACGCCGGCGGTTCTGCGTTCCTTATATACGGTGACGAAGGTGATATGGGACCGCCGCCTCTCTTCGAATTCTTGCCGATGGATCGAATCGGTGCCGGCAACTTGTCGGGTCAGCTCTCGACTGGACATGGCTCAAACTTGCCCTCCGCCTGGGGTGCAGATGAGTTCATCGGCGGAGAATTCTCAATGTCAGGAATGGATTTCGCTGCTGCTGCAACTGGGGTTGCGTCGGCGTTGGCTGAAGACATGACGCCATCGCCGGCGGAGCCACTAGGCTTTGGCGGACCAGAGACCGCGAACGCGGAGATGAATTCAGGTTTTTAAAGTTTGGCACAGGGAGTACTGAGAGGCAGCGGCGCAGCGATGCGCGGCTGCCATCAGCGTTTTATGCCTTGAAGAGCTTCAGCTATGAAGTTGATTGCGATCGCCTGGCGCACGCTGATTTTAATGGGCTGGTATGGATCCGGCAGCAGCTGCACGAATGCGAGTCCTTCGTTGTTGTCGAAGTGTCCGACTAGATGAAGCACTTTGCCAGTACCATAAGTGAACGATGCTGCGAGAATGCCTAATCTGTTCGGATCCTGATTTGCCAGCGAACGGCTGCGCATCAACACGTCAACAGCACCAGCTCCGCCCAATTCCGCAATTTCGCATTTGTCCGCCAGCCGCCACGGTGCCACTCCATTGATTCCTTTCAGCCACGGGTTGCCGGGCAGAACAGGCACAGCGTCCATGGTGCCGGCGGTGGAATAAGCACCTTTGAAAACGAGAAACCCGGGAAACGCCTTTTCGATGCAGTCACCGAGCGCATAGTCGGTGGTAATCAGATATCCGCCTCGCTTGACGAACTCTCGCAGCGCCAGCAGTGTTCGGTCGCTCAATTCGCCGGGACAGTCGACCAATACGACTTTGGCATTGGCAAGCTGCCCTTCCGGTGCGTGCGAATTGCCGTCGGTGAATCGCAACCCGCACTGTGAGAGCAGGTGTTCAGCCTTATCCCATTTGCCTTTGAACACTACCAGGTCGCCAGTGCCGGCGGTGACCTGCGTGTGGTTGGCCTGCAAGAATGCCCGAAAGGCACCGCCTGTGACCACGCCTTTTTCGTACGGTGGCAATGGCGGAGCCGTCTGCAGGATGCTGTCGGAAGACTGAATGCGCGCTTGAAAGGCGCCATCATTGACGGTGGCGATGTTGGCTTCGTCCAGTTCACCCACCTGCCCATCCAGCACTGTATGTGATGGCGAACTCGTGCGTGGTGTAGTTAACATCGCAGTCGCAGCGGTGCCGCGCGGTGTGGGAGTTTGATTTGGGGAACCAGCCATAGTCCGGCGCGAGATTGAGTCGGTCGTTTGTCGCGGCTGCCTGTCAGCACGCTTGGTGACTACCACCGTCGGTGGTGCGCCGTGTACGACGCGGGTAGTGTACTTGGGTGTGGAGGCGGAGTTGTCGTCGGCGCTTTGGGCGGATTGTCCCGAGCTGGCAGGTTTGGCTGGCGCAGTCGTCGTTGTCACTGTCGCTCCGGCAGAGTTGCGTGGCGCTGCTTTCTGTGCAGTGCTAGAGCTGGTATGGAGAGCCTTCTGCGCCCCCGGTGCAACCGCTCTTGCGGCTGTTGTTCCAGTGGTCTGTGATTTACCGGGGGCTGCGTGAGTTTTGATAATCTTGACGGTATACTCCGAGTCGTCGGCTCTCGCTGTGCATTGCGTTGCCACTGCTATCGTGAGGCTTATTCGAACTGCTTTCAGCCAGTTATTCAATTCCTTTTCCTTGCAACGCTAATTTTTCAGCGCCGGCGGCATCATCTTTCCTGTGACTTGGAGCTGCGTGTCGGGCGCTGCTTTTCTCTTTCGCTCGAGAAGCAGTTTGTCTTGGTCTGCAAGCCGACCAGGAACTACGTGCGAGGAGAATTTACCCGGGCTCTTCGTCGGTTCTAATATGAGCTTGTCCGGCGAAGCTGCCAGTTCGTCGGGCGTTGGCGCCTGGGGTGTGGCTGGTTTTGGCGCTGATGGCGAGCTGACGTAATTCCTTATGTAGAGGTTGGTTCCGACGGGCGAAAGTTTGGGTGTCCCCGGGATCGCTTTCGTATTGGTCAGCTCGTGCGCGAGGTCATCAGCCATGGCGTCTAATCCATCCTTCGCTCCGGATGCCTTGTTGCGCACGTTGGTTGCTTGTTCCGTCGATTCTTGTTGAACAATGGTAATTTTTTCGTCGTATTTTTTGCTCGCGGCTTGTATCTGTTCTTCCGTGTAAACAGGGTACATGTTGCCGTATTCATCCCGGACATAGGCGTTGCGCATGTTCATGGTCTGATTGCGCTGTTCTTCTCTCAACTGGCTAATGCGCCCGTTAGCTGTATCGAGCACGTTGTTAGCCCAGCCGTTGTATCTATTCTGCTGCAGGTCTTTCGCTGTTTGAGCTTGTTCTCTTATCGTTTGCAGAGCGGAATTGAGCGCATCTGCTTTGCCAGTCTTCTGAGGCACCGCAGGCGGTGCCTTCAGAGTTTTCAATCTGTCCGAGGCGAGACGCCCAACAACGCTGTTGGCTCCATCGATGCTGATAGCAGCTTCCAACTGGCTGCGAGCTTCCATGTATTTATTAAGAGCCGCTAGCGAGTAGCCCAGGTAGTAGTGGGCAGTGGCGTCGTTGGCATCTTTGGCAACTGCGGATTGCAAATGTGGAACTGCTTCCGCGTAATGGGCCGAAGATGCGAGATCTGCGCCCAGCGTGAGTTCAGGAAAATTTGCGGGGGACGCTTCGGCGCGGCTGACAGCGTTAATGAGTCCGAGGCAAAGCACGATGGTAGTTTTACACAATCTGTGCATAAGCGGACCTTTCAATTTATTCCGGAAGCATTGTATCTAACAGACGCCCGCCAGGGGGCTTTGTTTCGCAGCTGGGGTAGAGTGTTGTTTGGCTTACACTTCCCCATTCTATGCCATCGACTCGGCGAGCAGGAACCGAAACATAACTGCCCCCGTCGAAACTGAAGCGCGGCGCTTCAGCGCTGCATCTCAAGCGGAGATAGGAATATGAGAGGCATTCGACCATTTGTCAGCGGTTTGGCCGGAGCGTGTGGACTGGAAGTAGCACACAGGGTGATGCGTAGGCTCACTGATGATGCGCCTCGCGTTGATGCGTTGGGCAAACACACCGTCAAAGAGGTCTTCGACCGGCTCGGAATCGATGCGCCCCAGGGCAATACCTTATATAGCACCGCGCTGGCGGGCGAGATAATCACTAATTCGCTCTATTTCAGCCAGATTGGCGGTCGGCGTGGCATGCCCACCTTGCTCAAAGGGCTGAATCTCGGTGTGATGGCTGGGGTTGGCGCTATTTTCGTGCCGCAAAAAGTTGGACTGGGCAAAGAGCCGCTGGCTAAAAGCGCCAAAACCGCGTTGCTCACGGTGGGCCTGTACGCCTTCGGCGGGCTGTGCGCCGGTTTGATGGCGCAGCTGCTGCCGGGTAAATCGAGCTAGCCTGGGCAAACGCTTTGCTGGCTGGGCTTTCGAATTTTGAAAGAAAAAGTGTCGGAAAATCTTTCAAGATCCGAGTTGATTGCTGGGTGCAATCAAATTCGGTCGTTTTTGATTGCAGCCAGCAATCAACATGCCAAAAATGGCTGAGTGATTGCTGTGTGCAATCAGATCGGGGCGATTTTGATTGCTACCAGCAATCGGTCAGGATTGCCGGGAGTGAAAGCGCGTTCTGAGATATAGCGGCGGATCCGGTCAAGTCCTCCGGGTCGGAACTGGCCGCACTTTGTGGATTTTGAAAGAAAAAGTGTCGGAAAATCTTTCAAGATCCGAGTTGATTGCTGGGTGCAATCAAATTCGGTCGTTTTTGATTGCAGCCAGCAATCAACATGCCAAAAATGGCTGAGTGATTGCTGGTAGCAATCATTTTCGGCCGATTTTGATTGCTACCAGCAATCGGTCAGGATTGCCGGCAGCGAAAGCGTTCTGAGACATACCGGCGGAACTCCTTCATGTCTGTAGAGTCAGAACTGGTGGGCTTTGATGGTTTTGAAAGATAATGTGGCGGAAAATCTTACGCCTGCTGCGCCGCCGGTGGTCGATATTGTTCCACGAAGGAAGCCTAGATCCTAGCCACCCTAAATCCTGGCCACTGTGTATTCGAGCCAGCCGCTGTGCTTGTCGGGGAAGTGCTGGTTGCTGCCGGTGCGCAGCTTTTCGATGTCGTGAATGGTGTAATGGTGGAGAACCTCGCCGCCAAGACTTTGGAAGACCTCGCTCAAAGTTTCGGCCGTGTGCTTAGTCATCGGCTTGAGGTAGCACAGCCGTTCGATGATGCCGTATGTCGTGCGCGCAACGCGCTCGAAACTTTCCGGTTTTATCATGTCGAAGGGCGGTGCGAAGTCGATTACTACTCGATGACGAGAGTGATCGTCCGAGACGATACGAGCGAGGAGCTCCCGCAATTCGCCAGGCGTAACGTAATGCGTTATCCCTTCTATCACGAAAATCGTGAACAGCTCGCTCTTAAAGCCCAAGCTGCTCAGGTCCGCAAACAGAGCTTCTGAGCGGATATCGCCTTGATAGAAAGAAACTTTTTCAACCAACGAAGGAGCTATAGTTTGATAGATGGATCTCTTGTTGTCGAGATCGGATAGATCCACCTCGTAAACGCGGTCGATTTTGTCGAACTCGCGCTGCAACAGTTCAAGTGCCAGTGGCGCTTTGCCGGCGGCCAGTATGACGACCTGTGAGCGTTCTTGGTTGTGCCTGATCTGCTCGAGCGTTGCTTCGCGAATGATGTATTTGCGATTGTAGATGCACTCTTGAGTAAGACTGTAGATGCCGGTGCTCTTGTGTTCATCTATCATTTTTTTGCCGGATGAGGTGTCTAAATATCCGACGAATTGCTGGGTCAGCTGGTTATCCGCGTAATAATGTTCAGCTAGATCTATGACGAGCGCAGCGGTCGGTTCGAGCGTAATGTTCTCAGCCATTTTTTGTCTCCGTCCAGGCGGCTCGATCATGACACATTGGCATCGTCTCCCGGGCTTAATTTGAAACTGCTAAAATAGCGATGGGGAGACGGTTTATGGAGTTTGTCAGATGCGGATCGCTCTTGCTCAGATCGACACCACGGTCGGCGACATTGAAGGCAACGTGGCCAAAATGTTGTCATATGCAGAGAAAGCTAAAGCAAAAGGGGCGCGGCTCATAATCTTTCCTGAGCTTGCAGTGTGTGGTTATCCGCCTATGGACCTGTTGTTGAAGCAGAGCTTCGTGCAATCCAATCTCGATGCCCTGCACATTTTGCGTGATTCATTGAAAGAGATCGCAGCGGTTGTTGGTTTTGTCGACGTAAATCCCGGCAGCGGGCGCCCCTTGCGCAACGCTGCCGCCTTTGTCGACAACGGTGTTGTTAAAGCCGTGCAGTATAAGACTTTGCTTCCTACGTACGATGTTTTCGACGAAGATCGCTACTTTGAACCAGCCACATCATATGTGGTGCCAGAGGTGGATGGTTTCAAATTCGGCCTATCTATTTGCGAAGATATATGGTGCGATGAAAAGCTCTTCCCCACTCGTCGGTATCAGATCGATCCCATCGAGAAAGTGATGGAACAAAAACCAGAGATCTTGATCAACATCTCCGCTTCTCCTTTCTCGATCGGTAAAGAGCATCTCCGGCATGAACTGGTACGCAATCAAGCATTGAGACACGGTGTTCCTGTCATTTACGTCAATCAAGTGGGCGGCAACGATCAGTTGATTTTCGACGGACGCTCAATCGTCGTTGGCTCCGACACATCGCTGGCTGCGCGCGGACGGGCATTCGAAGAAGATCTTCTTTTCATTGACGTCGAACGCGCCGGTGAAAAGATAGCGGTTAACGGCGAGATCGCTGATTTTCCTGACGATCGCACGGCCAATGTCTATCGCGCTCTCGTCCTCGGAACACGCGATTATATGAGCAAATGCGGCTTTAAAAAAGCTGTCGTCGGCTTGTCCGGCGGCATCGATTCGGCAGTCGTATGTGCGATCGCCTGTGAAGCGATCGGTGCCGAAAACGTGCTGGGCGTGGCGATGCCGTCGCCTTATTCATCCCATGGCTCTATCGATGACGCCGCCGCGCTGGCGAAAAACTTCCAGGTCGACTTTCGCGTCGTTCCTATCAAAACGGCGATGGCCGGGTTTGACGAGATGCTGGCAGAAACGTTCAAGGGACTGGCCCGAGACGTCACCGAAGAGAACGTCCAAGCTCGCATCCGCGGTTGTATTCTCATGAGCATCTCGAACAAGATGGGGCATCTGGTTCTCACGACCGGCAACAAGTCTGAACTGGCAGTCGGCTATTGCACCCTTTACGGCGACATGTGCGGCGGTTTGGCGGTCATCTCCGATGTTCCGAAAATGATCGTCTACGATCTGGCGCGCTACATAAATGAAGTAGCGCGGCGCGAGATGATCCCGGTCAACACCATCGACAAGCCGCCGTCGGCCGAGCTCCGTCCGGGACAGCTCGACCAAGACAGCTTGCCACCTTATGTGGTGCTGGACGGCATCATACATGCGTACGTCGAACAGCGTCGAACATTCGACGAGATCGTCCGATTGGGCTACAAGGCGGAAGTTGTTAAAGATGTCATTAACAGGATAGACCGCAACGAGTACAAGCGAAAACAGGCTGCGCCGGGTCTGAAGATCACCGCGCAAGCCTTTGGTGTCGGCTGGAGAATGCCAATAGCACAGCGTTTTCACGAACGCGTCGAGTCCAATCAGCCGCCCGAACTCAAGGTGATATGCTAGAAACGTCTAGCTCACATCGGGTGCGGCGCTAATGAACAAGAAGGACGAGGAAATCCAGAAAAAACTCCAAGATTTGGAGACCACTGTTTTAAAGGAATCCCACGCCTCCCAGCCGCCTGCCGTGCCGCACAAAGAGCCTCAATTGATCACGGACACTGTGCTGCACACCGGCACGTCGTCTGATGATTCGCTTTCGATCAAAAACGAGCTGCAGTACTTCAGTGGTATCGGCTCGATCATTCTCGGCTTTGTTTTAATGTTTAACTGGGTGCACGTCGGCACAGGTTTCATGGCCATGCTTGGCATGGGGGGCGGCGGTTTTGGGCTGTTCATGATTCCGTTGATCGTTGGATTCGGCTGGATGATTTACGATCCGAAAAACAAAATTGCCATGCTCCTCACAGGCGGAACATGCCTCTTAATCGTGCTGGCCGTGCTGGCTAGCCTGGTCATGTCCTTCCCGCAAATGTCGTTGATACAGCTCATCCTGATGCTGGCGCCATTTGCAATCGGTGGGGCACTTCTGCTAAAAGGGATCGGCGGACATAAGGCTATAGAAGCCAAGCTTAAAAACATAAAGTCATGACCGGTCTCGAAACTGCTGCCCAAATGAATCTGTTGACTATTAGAAAGCGGCACTCTGGTGTCGCTTTCATCATGCTGGACACACCCGGCAAGGTCAATTTTCTCACCGGAGCGGCGATAGCCGAGTTCGATGCGGCCGTCGATAAGGTGGCGCATGACAAGGATATCAAGGCGCTGGTCATCATCTCGGGAAAAGCCGACAACTTTGTCAGCGGCGCCGATTTGCACGAGATCATTAAGTTCACCGACGCGAGCCAGGGGCTACATCTCGCTTCAACCGGGCAGCAGGTACTGAACAAGATCGCTAGACTTCCCATTCCCACAGTTGCGGCAATGAACGGTGCGTGTTTGGGTGGCGGTCTCGAGCTTGCACTGTCATGCGATGCGCGCATCGCAACAGACGCCGGCATTACCTTGATTGGGCTGCCGGAGACCAGACTGGGGTTCATCCCAGGATTGGGCGGAACGCAGCGTTTGCCGCGCTTGATTGGAGCGAAAGCGGCAGTCGAATTGATTCTTACCGCTGATACGGTGGACGCTAAACGCGCTCATGAATTAGGTCTGGTTGACGAGGTCTGTAATGCCGATGATCTGATGGCGAAAGCCGAGGCGCTGGCAGCGGGTCTGGCACAGAAGGGGAAACCGGCTGAGAAAAATAAAGCAGCTGAGGAGTTGACGCCGGAGAATCTGAAGAGATTTTTTGCCATGGCGGAGCGCTCGGTGCGCATCAAAACCAAGGGCAAATATCCGGCTCAGACTCGCGCTCTGGAAGTGATGAAGAAAGGGCTGGATGAAGGTCTGGAAGTTGGTCTCGACGCGGAGGCGAGGGCATTTTCCGAACTCAGTGTCACTGACGTCTCGAGAAATCTCGTCTTTCTTTTTTTCACGACCGAGTTCTACAAACAAAGTGCTCTAGCCGCCTATGAAAAGCTCGGCGGCAGCAAGATCTCCACTGTCGGCATTGTCGGTGGTGGCACAATGGGAACCGCGCTCGCACAGCAAGCTGCCCTCAACGGTTTTACAGTTCTGCTGAAAACGATCAATCCGGACAGGCAGAAGGCAGCGGTGCAAAAGGTCGTGGACGCTGTATCGCGAGCCGAGATGGTCAATAAAAAGGGTGCCATCATCTCTGCTCCGCAGTATCAGGATCTCTGCGACGCTGACCTGGTAATCGAGGCCTGCGCGGAAGACGAGCAGACGAAGATCTCGGTGCTCGAGCAGTTGAGCAAAAACGTGAAGGAGGGCTGCATTGTCGCTACCAACACGTCATCGATCGGTGTCACCAACCTGGCGCAGCATTTCGCCAATCAGGGCAATTTCGTTGGGCTGCATTTCTTCAACCCCGTCGACAAAATGCCTTTAGTCGAGCTTGTCTCGCACTCTACCACCAAACGTGAAACAACTGCCCGCGCCGGTGGCTTTGCCTGCCAGCTCGGCAAAATTCCTGCCATTATCAAAGATTCGCCATCCTATCTGGTCAACCGTCTCGTCTCCTGTTATCTGGGACAGGCAGCTCGCATCGCGCTGACGAATGTGCCGCTCAACTGGGTGGAAGACTCTGCCATCGATTTCGGCATGCCTCTTGGACCGTACGCACTGGCTGATGAGATCGGTCTCGACGTCACTTATGATGTGGCGCTGTTTTCGCACAAGGCGTTCGGCGAACGCATGGCACCACCGGCGGTGTTGCTGCAGATGCTCGGCATCGGTTTGATCGGCAAGAAAACCGGACGCGGAATCTACAGTTATGACGCCAACGGGCGCAAGCTGGCATTCGATCCGCATCTCTTCGATGAACTGTCATGCATAATCACTGAGGAGAAAGCTTCGCAAGAAACCAAAGATTCTCTGGCGGAACAGTTGATTCTGCCGATGATTGACGAAGCAGCGCGTTGCCTGGAAGAGAAAGTCGCGCGCAGACCACGCGAGATCGATATGTGCGTCGTGCTCGGCATGGGCTTTCCGCCGTTTCGCGGCGGACTGCTGCGCTACGCCGATACCATCGGAGCACCGGCGCTAATCGAAAAATTGAACGCCATGTATCAGAAGTCCGTCTGGAACATTGAAGTCTCGTCTTATTTGAAAAAACTGGCAGCGGAAGGTCGCGGCTTTTACACCAGAGGATCGGCCGAGGAATAATGTCGAGGCTCTTCATCGCTACGTTTGCATCGGAAAAATATCAGCGGCAGCTGGCTGAAGTGCAGCTGCAAAACCCGGATCTGGAAGCGGTCTGGCGGCGAAAGATTCGCTGGGTCAAACCAGAACGGTTGCACATGACCTGGGTGTTTCTCGGCACGGTCAGCAACGATCTGATTCAACCGATTAGTGACATGATGAGCAATCTCATTACCAACGAATTGGGACGCGAGCCCGATAAGGCACCGATGAAAATCATTTTCGACAAAGCGGAAGTGTGGCCTGATCAACGGAAGCCGCGCCAGATCGTCTTGCGCCCCAGCGACGTAGATAACCGCATTCTCAGCCTGGCTCGCACTGTGCGCACCGGTTTGCTCGAATTCTATTTCGATCAATTGCAGAAGGAAGAGTTTCGCTCCTTTAAACCGCATATCACGCTGCTGCGTGTCGAACGCCGTCAAGAAACGCAAAAGTTTCCCCGCACACCGGGAATAAAATTGAAACCGAGCGACATCGTTGAACTGGACGACGCACTGCCTGTGGTGCTCAACCTGGACAAAATCGTCCTGGTCGAGAGTCATATGGGCAAAAACTCTTCGTATCAAGTCTTGCACGAAGTGCCAATGGCATCTAAGCGCTAGCGTTTACTGTGGTGGAGGATTGTGAGTGGGGTCGCCAGGCGCCGTGTAATCGCGCGGGATCGGCAACGTCTGTTCGATCATCGTCAGCGCGATCAGCTCCATCTCGCTGGGACCATAACCTTTCAGCGCCGCTCGCTTGAGCGCATTTTCTGACTCAACCGTTAGCTTCAGCGGCTTACGGGCGCGAGGTTTTGCCTTGGACTTTCTCAATTTGCTCGTAAACATGCGAGTGCCTCAAGAGACGACCAGGTAGATGACGCATTCCCAGCAATTGAGTTCCAAGGTTCAAGTCCTCTATATCGGCCTCGTCAGTTTACCTATAAGCGCTCGCGTCCCGTCGCTCCGCACGGGATTCAATATATCTCCTCCGTCTCGCCGTACTTCGCTTCGCTGACTGAGCTGCCTTCGGCAGTTTGACGACGGTTCCGCAACTTTATTTATCGAGGGCGGCTGCGAAAGTGAAGTCAATAGCCATCTTGGTGTAATCTTATGTTTGATAACCCCGCGCCAATGCTGGATTTATGCCTCAGAAGCCCAAACGAACTTTATCAATAGTCAAGCAAACCGGACGCACCAAGGCTACCGCCGAGAAGAAAGGTTCTGATCTCGTTCTCGTCGTAGAAGACAACGAGGTCCTACGCAAGTTATTCATGTCCCAGTTGAAAGTGCTGGGTCTGATCGGTCACGAAGCAACTAATGGCAAAGAAGCCGTAGAAGCCTGTGGTAAGAACGAATACGGGCTCATCCTTATGGATGTGAGCATGCCCGTTATGGATGGGCTCGAAGCGACCAAATCGATCCGTTCGAGCGAAACGCAAAAGAAAACGCGCCGGGCGCCGATCGTTGCCGTCACCGGCATCTCCGATCGAGACACCTGTCTGGAAGCCGGCATGGATGACTTCATGAACAAGCCGTTTCTTCTCGACCACCTGCGCCAAGTCGTGGCGCGCTGGATGAAGAAAGAAGCTTAGGTCGATTTTTAGCAAAATCGGAACGCAGGGGTACGAGTTCTCTGCGTCTGGAGAGCCGCGTTCCTTAACGCTTTGCCGGAACGGCTAATGCACGAACATCTGTACGTCGTCGTCGGGCTGCTGTTGTGCCGGCGTCGGTGAAGGGGCTGGAGCGGCAGGCGGAACCGGCAGCAGAGTGGGCTGCGGCGCCGGCGCTGGTTTGAGGGTCGGCGCTATCGGTTGAGGCGTAAATCTCAGCACGTTCGGCGCCGGAGTTGGCTGCTGTGCCGGTACCTCGGGCGTGGAGAATGTTTGAATCGCTCCCGGATCCATCTCTATCGGACCGCGCAGCAGGTCGCTGCCGGCGGCTTCCGTTGTCGACGACGTCGTCGTCGTGGTCGTCGTCACCGTGGCGGGGTGTGCACCCGGCTTGGTTGTGGTCGTATGCTGCTGCACATAAGTGGTAGTCTCGACAGTCGGCTTTACCGGCTCCCATGTCGAGGCGTCTTGCTTGATGCGATTAAGTTTGTACGCGATCGCTTTGGTGCGGAACCTATCTTTATCGGCGATGAATTGATCCCAATCGAAATTGACCGGATCCGTATGATCACCGCGCTGTGCATAGCGGTGCGTAATCACGTTTTCATCGACTACCTTATATCTGTCTTGAAGATACGCTACGAGGCGGATGACAGACTGGCGTTGTTGCGGCGTGTAGTCCTGATGACCGGCGTGGCACATCTCGATGCCGATCGAATTGTCGTTGTTGATTCCCGGAAGAGTTTTGAAAACGTTGACGTGAACTGTAGCTAAATCGGGATCAACCGATTGGTAAATAGTTCCGTCTCGGTCGACCACGTACTGCGCGCCGGCGTGGCGTCGACCAGCAGAGCCCCAGCTGTCGATAACGCGTGGAGCGCCCATCGGAATGCCGGTTTCGGTTGAGTGCATGATAATATATTTGACGGACTCGCGTCGCCAGAAGATGCCACCATGCAGCGGGTGATACTGAACCAATCCTGCTCGCACGAGAGACCGGGCTGCATAATCATCGGCGTGCCCTTCTTCAAACGCTCGGGAAATGTCTGACGATACATCGCTGGGCAGTGCGCTGCGCTCGAACTCAGGTGGTTTGAGCATGAAGATGGACATTGGATAGGCGTAGCGGGTCTTCGGTGCGTGTGCCACCACTTTTTCGCTCGCCGCTTGTTTGCTGATTTCGTGGTGCCGCCCGTGGTGCTCGGTGGCAACCACCTCGGCATGCCTGCCGTGCCGCGTTGTTGCCACTACAGTAGTATGTCTTCCATGCCGCGTCGTCACTACCACGGTCTCCTGCCGATTATGGCGACTGGAGAGTATCGCGGTGTGGCGCGTACGTGTGCTGGCGGTGCTTGCCGCTGCCGTGTGATGCGAATGCCCGCTGGCAATACTCGGCGCTGCCGAGTGGTGCGAAGGTTGTGTATGGGTCAAACTCGTGACGCTATGATGTCGAGCTTCAGCCGCTGATAACGTGGACAGACAGACGGCTACCGATAGGAGCCGGATGCAAAGAGACAGGTCGCGTGACGGCTTGCGGCTCTTCAAACTTTGTCCCTCATTTCAACTGAAGGCCATTATATGTATTCGCTCATCAACGAGCAACTGGCAACAGTCGACTCTCTACTTGCAAACCGGCAACACGACTGAGTCTTGCGTCGATTTGCTATATAAAACTATTCAATCGTCAATATGAGGGAACCTATTCTGGATATCAATCGATCCAGGCGCCGCCTAAGATAAAAGTATCGGAAGGATCGTAGACGCCAAGAACTTGCCCAGGAGTGATCGCTGGTTGTGGCTCTGCGAAAGTGACGCTGACGCGACGATCGGGCAATGGTGTCACCGTGGCCGGTACCGCGGCGCTGTTGTATCTAATCTTCGCCAGAGCTTCGAACGGCTTTTCCGGAATTTCGGGCGTCAGCCAGTTAGCGTCGGAAGCTATGAGCTCTTGACGCAGCAGAGCTTCTTTCGGACCGACGTAAACGACGCACATGTCGGGATCGATGGAAGTGACGTAAAGCGGCTCCGGATAGGCGATGCCGATTCCCTTGCGCTGTCCGATCGTATAGTTGTGCGTGCCTTTATGCTCGCCCAAGACTTCCGCCGTCACCGTGTGGATAATCGGTCCCGGACGTTCGACCAGAAAATTGGTCAGGTACGTTTGTGCTGTCTGCCCCTTCGGAATGAAGCAGAGATCCTGACTGTCAGGACGATTCGCTGTCACCAGTCCGCCTTCGGTGGCAATCTCACGAATCTGATCTTTCGTGTAATCGCCTAGCGGCAAGAGGGTGGAGCGCAGTTGCTCCATCGTGATGCCCCACAAGACATATGATTGATCCTTTTTGCGATCGAGCGCACGACCAAGTCGGGGACCGTCTTCCGTCTGGAGCACTCTGGCGTAGTGACCTGTCGCTATATAACTGGCATTGAGCAATTTTTTGCCGTAGTTGAGCAACGCTCCCCACTTAATGAGCGTGTTGCACAGACTGCAAGGCAACGGTGTGCGAGCGCGAGCATATGATTCGTGAAATTGATCCATAATCTGAGTCTTGAACAGCTCTCTCAGATCAACGGCGTGGTGTTCGATTCCGAGCTGTTCGCACACGCGTGCGGCGTCGATCATGCCGGTGTCGCAGCAGCGGCTGCCTGACTTGATCAACCAGCCCGTGACGCCGACTACGTCGTACCCTTCGTTCTGCAGCAACAGTGCCGTCGCGCTCGAGTCGACACCGCCGCTCATCAAGACCGCCACTCGTGTTTTGTTCGGCGGTACAGGCGTGACTTCGCGCTTCGAAGCCACCGTGCAAACTGCCTCTACCAACGCCGCATCCGGAAGGGTTTCATCCTTCACTGATATGGTTTGAGTGTTTGGTCCGGAAGCCATGATCTGTTACCTTTGCGGATTAATGCAGCCAAGTGTGCGACTGATAGAAAGATAAGCTCACCCTCATCAGCTGCATAGATGGCTGATTGTACTACAAACGTCAAGAGCTGCGCCCCATGTGGCGCGGCAGTTTTACAAATCCTGGCTCAGCTGCGCAGTATGATAGGGCTTTTCCGTCGGGAGAAATCTATGTCCAGCGAACCCACCGGCAACGCACAACCCACCGGCAGTAGCGGCAATATCGAACCCGCCGTCAAAACCGAATTATCCGACAACGAAGCACCTGCCGGCAAAACTGAGACCGGGGGCAAGATTGAGGCCGCCGTTAAAAGCGAACTCACCGGCGACGAAGCACCTGCCGTCAACACTGAGCCGCCAGGCAACATCGAACCGGCCGCCAAAATCGAAGCCGGCGAAACGAACGAAGCCACCGTTGACACCGAGCCAGCCATCATCATCGAACGCGCTCCCACTGCCACTGCCGCACCGCCTGCGCACCTCTGGAAAAGCCCTGCAAAACTCGCCACCGGCTTGATTGTTCTTCTCTCAATCATGCTGCTTGTGGGCGTGCTAAACGTGCTGGCGTGTTTTGGCAGCTTCGCCGCGCTTGAAGAAGCAAAACGCGGTGCCGTCAGTGCGCAAGATGCGAAAAGCTGCGTTGAAAGCGTTCAGACTTTTGCTCTGCTGGCGTTTTTCATGTTTGGGGTAATCGGTGTTACATTCATAATCTGGCAAAGACGTTTGCGCAACAACCTGGATGCTTTAGGCGTCCGCGGTGCGCTGGCCAGGCCGTGGTGGGCGATTGGCGGTTGGCTCATACCGTTCGTGTGCCTGTATAAGCCGTTCACTATGTTGCAGCAGATATTCAAGGCGAGCGATCCTGCAGATGTTTCCGCCGAAGGCTGGAAAACCAATAAGGGATCGGCACTGATCGGTTGGTGGTGGGCACTGTGGATCTTCCACATCATGGCACTGGGTTTTGCCGGAGCCATAATGAATCTTGGTAGCGCAGACATCGAGATTCTATGCGGATTCTACCTGATGTCAGCCGCGGCAAGAATCATAGAACTCATTGCGGCAGTGCTGGCGATCATAATGGTGAAACGTTTAACCGACAGGCAGAAGAAGAAGCACGCAGCGATTGTTGCTCAGGGCGTCGCGGCTGCTGTTTAGCACTGCATGCAACACCTTGGTTATGCGCTCGGGTGTCTTCAGAACGACTTCACGACGTTTTAAATCGCGCCCTTACTTGCCCAGTAAGCGGTCGAGATGCCAGTGCGCCGCTTTGGCGTTGAGACCGTTTGGGGCGAGGCTCAGATAGGCTTTGTATTCGCGCACTGCTTCTTTCGATTTATCTTCGTGCTGCTCTAACAAAATCGCCAGGTCAAAATGGGCGACAGGCAACTCTGTTCCGGATTGAGCAATGGCCCGGCGAAAAGCCGAATCCGCACCTTTGTAGTCGCGGCGCTGTTTCAACATCATTCCTAAAGTGCACTGCGCCAGAGGGCACATGGTGTGTTGCAATCTCGCATCTTCGATTGCTTGTCTGAACGCCGCTTCTGCCTCTCTTGCATATTTGCGGTCGTCGAGCAGTCGATAAGCTTGTCCCAGGTTGTACTGAGCTGTAGGAAAGCCGCCCTTCTTCAGTTTGATCGCCTGTTTGTAGTCGGCAATTGCGTCGTCGTAAGCGCGTGTGCTTCCCGGCTTGCCCTGGTGCACGCGCGCATATCCCAGGTTGTTCCAAACTATCGGATCGTCGGTGCCGAACTTTTTCATTATCTGTTCGAGCACACCCTGAGCTTCTTGCCAGTTGCGGTTTTTCAATAGCTGATTGGCATCGGCGACCAGCTTGTCTTTAAGGGCCACGTCTACAGTTTCCGGCACAGCTGGCACCGCCGGCGCTGCGGTAGCAGCAACAGGAGGCGGATTGGATGCGCCTGCCGCTTGTGCCTCGGCGCGCTGCAACAGTATTTTCGTGTCACCGATGTACTTGGGGTTGGTTTCATACTTCAGTGAAGTTTTGAGCGCGATGACTGCGTTCGGGTAGTCGCTCTTGCGCATGAGTATCTGCCCGAGATAGAAGTAAGCGTTGGCGTAGTCGCTCTTGAACTCGATTGCGTGGCGAATCGCTCGTTCTGCTTCCTCGGTTTGCTTATGCTCGAAGTACATCCGTCCCAACCCCAGGTAAGCAGGGGCGAAATCGGGTCTGGCTTTGATAGCATCGCTGAAAGCGGAGCGGGCGTCGTCGATTTTGTCCTCGTCGGCATATGAGTTGGCCAGATTGACGAGCAGTTTGTAGCTCTCCTGGTTGGGCAAAGCCAGCGCCTGCTTGTAAGCGTCGATGGAAGCGTCGAGCTTGGTCTGGCGGTAGAGCGCGTTGCCGAGGTTGTTGAGAATATTGCTATTTTGAGGATCGAGCTGATGAGCGCGGCGAAGCGCTTTTTCCGCTTGCTCGCAGTCGCCCTGTCGTAAGTATGAAATTCCGATGATTTCGTAGGCATCCACACAATCAGGCACTGCTTTGCGCACCGGTTCTAACACCATGCGCGCGTCGTTGAGACGACCTTCGTTAAGATATTCGCGTCCCTTTTTCAGTGCCTCCATGACCTCAGCCGAGTACCCTGGCGGCGGAACCTGGGCGCGTGCCCCGACCCCTGTCAGGAGCGCGATGCTCAGGGCTAGCGAGCAGAAAAGGCGCGAGCCGGCGGCTGGCGTGGGCATCTTCCTCGATTTGACTGCGTCTCGCTCTGGCACCCGATTGCGATACATGTTTGGTAACGTTCCTCTGCACCCAATAATACTCCAATGTTGCTGCCCCGAAAGTATTGCGGCTGTGAAGGCAGGCGGGCGCACCGGCGCCGGAATATGTTACGATCAATAGTTCGCCATTTTTGGACGGGTCGCTTTCAAGCAACTACCCCTGACGGCGAGTAGGCTCAAGGCGACGGAGCGGTATCAGAATTGGAATCCATCACCCGGCAAGGCTCGAATCGAAATATGCGTGAGAATCTTCTAGCGACCGCGCTGCATCAGCGGTTTCTCGATTGCTCTCAATATGCTCGGCTGCTTGCTCGAACGGCACGTTCGGCGGTCAGCGAGCTCAACATCGCCGGTCTGACCGACTCGGCAAAATCGCTGGTTTTGTCTGTGCTGCTGCACGAGGTCAAGCGCCCATTTTTCCTTGTCGTGCCGGACAATCATGTTGCCGCCAAATATCATGCCGAACTGGCCAACTTGACCCGCTATCCGGTCTATTTCTTTCCCAATCCGGAAGTTTCGCCGTACGAGCAGGTCTTGAGTAGTCCCGACAACATCGCGCCGCAAATGGCTGTTTTGCAGCAGTTGATGAAATCTCCCCAGGAGCCGTGCATTATTTTGGTGCCGGTGCGCGCCCTGACGCAGCGAGTGCTGGAGCCCCAGGTTATTCAGGACAACGAGATAATTCTCAAAGTCGGAGATGCAGTCGAGCCGCAAGAGCTGGCTCGGAGATTGGCGCGTATCGGTTATTCACGAGAAAATCTGGTGACGTTGCGCGGTGAATTCAGTATCAGAGGCGATATCATCGATATCTTTCCCTCCGGCGGAAGCCCGGCTCGTATCGAGCTGTTCGGAGACGAGATAGAATCGATCCGCTTCTTCAATGTGGAAAACCAGCGATCCATAGATGACTCGCAAACGATCGTGGTGCCACCGCGCTGGTGGGTGATCATGGACACGGAGAAGGAGTACCGTGTCGCTCTGGAAGAGAAGTTGCGCGAGATTACCGAGCAAGCGATGGCAGAACTGGAGCCTCAGGCTTCGGAGACACTGCGCAGCGTTATGGAAGGCGATCTTCAGGGAATCGTCTCGGGAAGTTATCCGGAATCTTGCGAATACTACGCATCGTATATTCATGAGAAGTTTGTCACGCTCCTCGACTACATGCCGAAGAACGCGCTCATTCTTTTTGACGAATGGGATTCATTGAGCAACTCGTTGCAAGCCCATGAAGATAAGCTCAATCAATCCTTCGCAGAGGGGCTAACGACCGGACGTTTATTGCCGCTTCCGCGACCGCTTCACTTGTCGATTGCGGATCTCACAGCCAATTTGAAGGATAAGCAGCGAGTCTATCTCTCGACACTGCCGTTTTTTACTGACGATCTCGAATCATCAATCGTGCGCTTCGAATGCCTGCCTATCGACCGGTTCGGCAATCAGATGGATGTTCTCCTGGAAAAGATTCGCAAGTGGAGGAAGGAAGAAAATCGTGTCCTCATCTCTACCGATCAACCGCAGCGTCTATTGGGACTTCTGAAGGAATGGGACGTTCCGGCAGTCTACATGCCCGGACCCGACGAAGGCTCCGGCGCCAAAGAGATTGTTGCACCTACCGCCACATCGACGCCACAGCCGCATATTGGCGGCTCCGGGGACATCCTTGCCAGTTTGATTCAAAACCAGCAAACGGCCACGACCAACGAAGTTTGGGTGACGCGGCACGGCTTCGTCACCGGTTTTCGCCTTGAAGATATCGGACTGGTCTCCGTCACCGATGCCGAGATGTTCAGCTTAAAGCGCCGCCCTACTGTCTATCGTCGCCCAGCCACGGAGAAAACGTACGAGCGTTTTACTTCCGTCGCTGATTTGAAAATCGGCGATTACGTCGTGCACATCAAACACGGTATCGGACAGTTCACAGGTGTTCAGCGCATCACCATGGACCTGCAGCAGCGCGAATATCTGACGGTGCAATATTCCGGTGACGACCGACTCTATGTTCCTGTCGATCAGATCAACTTGCTTTCGCGCTATCGTGGCGCCGGCGAAACCGCTCCCCGACTGTCACGGTTGGGCGGTGCGGAGTGGGAGTCGACCAAGCGTCGCGTCAAGAAATCGGTCAAGCAAGTGGCGGAAGATCTCGTCAATCTTTATGCTATTCGCGCCAAACAAGAAGGTTTCGCCGCATCTCCCGATACGCCCTGGCAGTATGAAATGGAAGAGGCATTTCCTTTCGAAGAAACCCCGGATCAATGGCAAGCAATTTGCGATTCGAAGAAAGACCTCGAGTCTACCAAACCGATGGACCGGTTGATCTGCGGTGACGTCGGATTCGGAAAGACGGAAGTGGCGGTGCGCGCAATCTTCAAATCCGTCATGTCCGGCAAGCAGGCCGCGATTTTGGTGCCTACGACAATTCTCGCGCAGCAACACTTCAATACGATGTGTGAGCGCTTCGCTTCCTATCCTATTAAAGTCGGATTGCTCAGCCGATTCCGCACTGCCAAAGAGCAACGCGAAGTGGTGCAGCGATTGGCGCTGGGCGAATGTGACGTGGTGGTCGGCACTCACCGCATGCTGCAAAAAGATATCGCTTTCAAAGATCTCGGACTGATCGTCATCGACGAAGAGCAACGATTCGGCGTTGCGCATAAAGAGAAGTTGAAACAGCTTAGAGTAATGGTGGATGTGTTGACGATGTCGGCGACACCCATCCCAAGAACTCTGCATATGGCTCTCTCGGGCGCTCGCGACATGTCGTTGATCAACACGCCGCCCACCAACCGGGCTCCGATCAAGACCTTTGTTGGTGAATACAAGCTGCCATTAGTGCGTACCGCGATTTTGCATGAGATGGAGAGAAACGGACAGATCTACTTCGTGCATAATCGAGTAGAAACAATCGAGTCGGTTGCTTTCGAGCTGAAGCAGCTTGTTCCGGAAGCGCGAATAGCGATCGGACATGGACAGATGTCCGAGCACGAGTTGGAAAATGTGATGCTCGATTTTCTCGCGCACGCCTACGACATTCTTGTATGCACGACTATTATCGAATCGGGATTGGATATTCCCAACGTCAATACGATCATCGTAGACCAGGCTGATAAGCTCGGTTTGGCTCAGCTCTACCAGCTGCGTGGGCGCGTTGGACGCAGTGACGTGCAAGCTTATGCATACTGCCTGTTCAAGCCAGACAAAGTGTTGAGTGAGCAGGCGACAAACCGGCTCAAAGCAATTCGCGAGTTCACGTCGCTGGGCTCCGGTTATCAGATAGCCTTGCGCGATATGGAAATTCGTGGAGTCGGCAACATTCTCGGCGCCGAACAGCACGGACATATGGTGGCAGTCGGATTCGAGTTGTATTGCAAACTGCTGGAAGAGTCGGTTTCGGAATTGAAAGGCGAAAGTGTCTCGGCAGAGGCCGATGCGCAGGTCGACCTCAACGTCACCGCGTACATTCCGGAAAGTTATATGGCAGACAACGAACAGCGTCTGGTGGAGTATAAGCGTCTTGCCGATGTTCGTGCCGAGCGACAACTGGCAATGCTCACCGACGAGTGGCGCGACAGATTTGGTGCGTTGCCGGTGGAAGTATCTCAGCTCGTCAAGATTGTTAAACTGCGCTTGATAGCCAGTAAAGCGGGCATCAGCGCAATCAAGCCGGATGCTCAGGGAATCAAGCTTTCGGTGGCGTTCAGGTTGCAGCAGTGGTTGCCGGTGCAGAACAAACTGCCGAAGCATCTCAGTACGAGGACTACCTACAAACCTGGCTCACCGGGCGGGGCGGGACCGACTCCGTACATTCTTGTCAGATCCCAGGGTATTTCACCTGCCGAACAGCTGGATTTGCTAGAAGAATTGCTTGATGCTATGGTTCAGGGTAGCCAGGAAAAGGCGAGTTAGTTGGAGCTGCGGTTTATTTTGAAAAGAACAGATGATGGGTGCACAGGCGTCACCAGAGTAGCGGCGGCCATGCTACTGCTCGGATTGTCGCTAGCGGGTTGCAACAGCAATTCACAGACGAAGTCGAGCGACGCTACAACTTCGACGGCGACTACGACTTCGTCAAGGACCGGCGAGTCGACGACTACCACAACAAGCACCGCCGCTGTCACCGCATCTGGTGACAAGTCCGACGCAAAGGCTGATACCAAATCTGGTGCGCCTGTGAAAGGTGCAAAAGAAGCAGCCGCTAAAGATGATAAAACGGCTGCTCCCACGAAAGACGGAAAGACAGCTGCTTCTAAAGACCAGAAAACCGCGATTTCTTCAATAGCCGACGGAATGCTGCCGGCTGTGGTAGAAGCTCAGGCGAAAATAGATCTGGCGAAGATGCCCGATGGGCTGGTTATCTGCACCGTTGGTGGTGCGCCAGTGACGGTCGGTGATTATCGCCGTGAACGGCGGCTTCAACTCGAACAGATTCGTGCTCAGCTCAGTATGGATAGTGGGCTCCTGCAAGAGCTCCTGGCTATAGCAAAGGAGAAAAACCTAGCACTCAGCAAGGACGAACAAAAAAAGCTGATCGATACCAGCCATAAGGCCGAAGCGGCGACCGGCGGCGTGCTCGATAAGATTCTCAAAGAGCACCACATGACAGTGGCGGAGTTCGACAAGCACGTGCTCGATATTGGTTTAGCGATGAAAGCGGCGGCATACAATGTCGATCGCCATCTCTTGAGCGAGCTTGTCGATCGTGAGTTGTTGTGCGCTGCCGGTACCGCCGGTGGTTTTGGTCCGCGAGCGTTCAATAAATACGTCGAGATCAAGAAATCGCCGGCTTACGAGATGATGCTCAAGAGCGGCATGATGTCTGCAGACGAGCTCAAAGATGAAACCGTCAAATCTGAGCTCATGAGCCTCGAAGTCGAAAAAATTCAAAACGAAAATCCAATAACAGACGCACAAATTGCCGACTTTTACGAGAAGAACAAGGCAAAATTCAAACACGGCGATCGCGTGCGTTTGAGTCAGATTGTCGTCGCCTGCCCGCCGCTTGATGGTCCGCAAGGTATTCGCGATCAAATCAAGAAGAAAAATCCCAACATCACGCCTACCGAACTTGATATGCAAGCCAAACTGGCCGAGCAGCAAGCTCACAATAAGGCGGAAGAGATCCTTGGGAAGGCGATGAAAGGCGAGGACTTTGCGCGGCTTGCCAACACGACTTCCGATGAGCCATCTGCCAGACTGCACCATAACGGCGGCGATTTGGGTTATCAAAACAAAGATCAGTTGCAGAAAGATTTTGTCGATAAGATCTGGCCGTTGAAAGTCGGGCAGGTTTATCCCAATGTCATTCCCAGTCCGATGGGTCTGTTTATCTTCAAAGTGACGGACAAGCAGTCTGCCGGCATCATGGCATTGGCTGAACTGAAAGCACCGTTAAAACAAGCGTTGATGCAGAAGAATCAGGGGCTGTCGCTGGCCAAATGGCTGACCGATCGACGCAAGTCGGTGCCGATTGTTGTTGACCCGAAGTTTCTCGCGATCGCATCGGCAAATACAAAGAGTAATAGCGCTACGCAGTAGTGGTGGCGTGCGGCGCTGGAGCGCCGCGTTCCACAGCGGTATTAGTTGCCGGTTGCTGTTGACGTGGCGCTGCTACTGTTCGATTGGTTGAGAAGCGTGCTCACGTCGCTGTGCAGATTTTGCTTCGTGCTTTGCAGATTGCTCTCGGTTGACTCGAGGTTGTTCAAGTCAGTCGTAAACTGTTGGCTGCTCGGACTTGCCTGCTGCATCTGACGCAGGTCTTGTCTGATCTCCCTGCGATCTCTGCGGATCTCATGCATGTCGTGATGCACATCTGCCCATGTCGGCGTGCTGGTAGTGGTGCTCGTCGTGCCCGAGGAGCCGGTACAACCGGAGGTGCCGGTCGAGCCTGTCGATGAGGTGCCAGTTGAACCGGTGCTGGATCCGGAGTTCGGGCAGGTGCTGCTGCCGGTGCCACTGCTAGCTGTCGTGCCGGTAGAGCCTGTCCCTGTCGACGTTCCGGTAGAACCAGTAGAACCTGTGGAACCTGTCGTCGTGCCGGTGCTGGTGCCCGAGCCTGGGCAGGTGCTGCTGCCGGAACCGCTGGCTGTCGTGCCGGTAGAGCCGGTCGAGCCCGTTCCGGTTGAGCCCGTTCCTGTAGAACCAGTCGAACCGGTGGTCGTGCCTGTTGTCGTTCCGGTGGAACCAGTGGAGCCGGTGGAACCTGTCGTCGTGCCGGTGCTGGTGCCCGAGCCTGGGCAGGTGCTGCTGCCGGAACCGCTGGCGGTCGTGCCGGTAGAGCCTGTCCCAGTCGACGTTCCGGTGGAACCAGTCGAACCCGTGGTCGTGCCTGTCGTCGTTCCGGTGGAGCCAGTTGAACCTGTGGAACCTGTCGTGGTGCCGGTCGAACCGGTCGAGCCTGTTCCTGTCGAACCAGTGGAACCTGTGGATCCGGTGGTACTGCCTGTAGACGTCGAGCCTGTAGAGCCTGTAGAACCCGTACTGCCTGTAGATCCCGTACTACCTGTAGATCCTGTGCTGCCGGTTGAGCCTGTAGAGCCGCTACCCATGCCGGGGCACGTGCCACTGCCGGTGCCGCTGGCGACCGTGCCGGTCCCTGTCGAACCCGCACCGCAACCCGTGGCGGTTGAACCAGTGCCAGTCGAGCCAGTCGAGCCGGTGCCGGTCGAGGTGCCCGTGCTGCCTGAGCCGGCGCATCCCGTCGTCGAGCCGGTAGTGGGAGTGCTGGTGCCTGTCGATGTCGATCCGGTTCCGCATCCGCCGGAAGTTCCGGTGCCTGTTGATGTACCGGTCGAGCTGCAACCACCGGTGCCGGTGCCCGTGCTGCCACTGGCAATCGAGCAGCCGCCGCCGGTCGAGGTGCCGGTCGACGTCCCTGAGCTGCCACAGCCGGTCGAGCCGGTCGATGGCGTGCCGGTAGCGGTCGTGGTCGTACCCGGACAGCAACTACTGCCCGTCGAGCCTGTGCCGGTCGTCGTGCCGCCGGCGCTGCAGCCCGTCGAGCCTGTGCCGGTCGTTGTACCGCCGGCGCTGCAGCCTGTACTTCCGGTGGTTCCCGTACCCGTAGTGCCTGTGCCACTAGCCATGCATCCAGTGATGCCGAGCTGATTATCGAGGTTGCCGAGATCGTTTTCGATGTTGCCGATGTCGGTGTTGTATTGCGTGCTTCCCGGAGTCGCATTTAATAGATTGTCGACGCTGCTGTTAAGGTTGCTCAGGTCACTCGAAATGGCCGCGGCGCATCCCGTAGTTGTCCCCGTGTTAGCCGCACAACCACTAGTGCTTGCTCCACAGCCGCTGGTCGAGGTCTGGGGGTTAGAGCTATTTCTGTAGTTGAGATACGTCTGACGTACTTGCTGCGGTGTCATTCCCATATTGGTGACAACAGAGCCGGGCGCATTGCGCGGTCCCAATACGCCGAAACACGTCTGCTGGAGAGACGGTCCTTGCTGCGCGTACGAAGCGCTCGGGATGAACGCGGAGACGAGACCGACGCACGCGGCGCAGAGCGCGCCCTTAACAGAATGAGGCACGATTCAATACCTATTTGGCAGTAGTAAGTAAGGTTAAAATCGGCTGCCGCACACTCGCCCCGCTGCATGAGGTGGTGGCGCATGGATGTCAAAGTGCATCCATGTGAGAACTTAGATCGAAATAACATAGGTTGCAAGTAAAATTTGCGCGTCACGCAAACCCGCATGTCGCGAAGATCCGCTCCTGAACTGAAAAGCGCTTATCATGCGTGTTTTGAAGAATTAAACTAGTTGTCCCGAAACTGCCACAAATGTGTCACCACTTCACAAACGCGTCACGATTCGGTCACATATCATGACTGAGCCGGTTTCGCCTCACTACTTGAATCTTCGAATGCAAAACTCATGGTTGTGAGATCCTTCCTCGATCCTTTCATAATCGAGTTGGAGAGAGGGTTCCACTTAGAAGAAACCGATTATGCTTCTGCGATCTCTATTTTGATTTGATAAGTTTAACTGCATCAGTAAATGGGCGGACATACCGATCGGAAGGCGCGGAGAGCAGTGAAAACGTAGCCGAAATCGATCCGGCATATAAGGAAGCCGCACAACATAATCGATAATTTTGCGCCGAGACACCGCGGTTACCTCTCCGAATTCTGAACTGCCGCCAAACTCGCGCCTGGCAAGACGAAACAAGGCAAAGTTTTCACAAGTCAGCCACTCTACTGCCACGAAACTACCACTTTCGGTTGTTAAGGTGTGCATGCTGAGGTACCGAAAATACCAAAGCAACCTGATTGCCCCTTTCTATACAGAGATTCTTACTATGAACATCGCCTTGGCGTTCGGCGGCGGCGGATTGCGCTGTGCTGCAGAAATCGGAGTCCTGCGAACCCTCAAAAGAAGAAACATCAAAATACAAGGTGGTGCCGGCACCAGCTTCGGCTCGGTCGTACTCGGCTTGCACGCGATGGGAGTCGATCTCGATGCGATCGCAGATCTGTTCATCAGCGGCAAAATCATCCGCACTTTCATTACTGCTCCTGTGGCGCTGCAGGTAGCTAAGATGCCCTTCCTTACTATCATGCGCCAACTTCGTTCGGAAGAATGTGCTGGTCTGTTTTCCGGCAACGAGTTTAGAGACTTTTTGAATAACCTGGTAGGACACAGACGAATCGAGGATGCTGAGTTTCCGCTGGCAATCGTCGTGACGGATCTCGAATCGCAAAAGGTGCGCTCGATTACTTCCGGTGATTTCGGACTGGCCGTACAGGCGAGCAGCTCTGTCCCCGGTTTGTTCTGTCCGGTGCGCATCGATGGCAGTCTCTGCATCGATGGTGGCGCCTTGGAAAATCTGCCCATCTCCAGCGTGAAAAATCTTGTCGGCGTAGATGCGAAAGTATTAGCCGTCAATGTAAACCCGCTCCCTAACCGGAACGGTTCGCAAAAGCTTGGCGTGCTGGATCTCGTCGATCAACTATTGACCACACACTTCATTTCCATCGACTCCATGCAGTCGGGTTTCGCTGAAGCGGTCGTCATGCCGGATCACGGCGTGCGTGGTTGGTTGTCTCGCAGGAGAAACGAGGAGCTGATGGAAAAGGCGATCGCCATCGGCGAAGACTCTGCCAATTCCGTGCTCGACGCGCTGACGAGAAGAGATGCAATGCGGATGCCCTGGCAGAATTTCGCCCCGGGCAAAGAGCCTGTGCAAAGCAATTTCGGACTGTCAAAAGTGAATCCGCTTCACCATTCGTACAGAGCTGATTACGCCGTCTAGTTTTACTTTCAATGCAACGCACGAGAATGCGTCGGTTATTGCCGGCGCATTTCGTGCTTCGCCTCATGTCAACTGCCTTTATATGGATCGGTTGTGAGCAGTGTATAATTCCGCGCATGTATGGCTCAAGCACTGATTTGAGGTGGGTATGACACGACCGGTTCTGTTCCATGCCGCGCTGGCGGCGTTGGTTTTCAGTACGTCTATGGCAGGAATGAATTTAGTGGCGTCAGCCGCCGATACTAAAGCAGCTGATCCCAAAGTTGATGAACTGGGCCAAGCAGGCGCTCAGCTCAATAAGGAAGGCAAGTACGACGAAGCCATCCAGAAGTTCAGAGAACTCTTGAAGATCGACAAAGAGAACGCACTCGCTCTGGCTAATCGCGCAGCGTCTTATGATGCTGAAGGCAAGTTTCAACATGCTGTAATCGATTGCGATTATGCGATCAAATATGACAAAAAATGCACGATCGCTTACATCAATCGCGCTTGGGCATGGAACGAGCTGCGCAACTACAAAGCAGCGCTGGAAGATTGCAATAAGGCACTGGCGCTCGAACCGAACAGCTCGATGGCTCACGTCAATCGTGCGCATGCCGAAAACAAATTGAGGCAGTTCAAAAAATCTGTCGATGATTGCGACAAAGCAATCGCACGTCATCCCGACCTGGTCCTTGCTTACCTCAATCGCTCCCATTCGTATGCTCGCCTTGGACAGCATAAGGATGCGCTTGCAGATTGCAACAAGGCGATCGAATTGCAGCCGACGAACGCCAAATGCTACAACAACCGCTGCTTCATTTACGCCAAGCTCGGTGACAATGAAAAGGCGCTTGCTGATGCTAACAAAGCTATTGAAATCAACCCCAAACTGGGGTCCGCCTACCTCAACAGAGCGCTTCTCTGTGCTCGAACCGGCAAACCTGATGACGCTAAGGCTGACCTCGAAAGAGCGAAACAGTACGGCGTCTCTACGTCGGACAACGTGATAGCAGCGCCGAAAGAGCTCGGCAAAGAAGCCGAAGGCAAAAAGAATTCGAAGTAGAAAATTTTGAAAGAGGTCAGCGAAATGATCAGGACACATAAAACGTTATTCGCAGCGGCGATCGCCGGAGCAGTTCTTTGCGCCTTTGGTGCTTTTCCTGCAAGCGCCGATTCTGAATCAGGCGGTTTTGTATTCGGCGGTGGCTCCGAATCCGGTGGCGCTGCCGGTGAGTGGGGCGTCGGCTCTCAATCCGGCGGTGCGGCTAGTGAGTGGGGCGTTGGCTCCGAATCCGGCGGCGCCGCACAAGAATGGGGCCTGCGGAGCCAATCCGGCGGAGCCGCACAGGAATGGGGACTCAAAGGTCAATCCGGAGGACCGGATGATCAGGGCACTGAATCCGCATCCGGTGGTGTCAGTTGGTGGGGTTCCGGCTCGCAAAAGTAGGGACTAAGAGCTGTACGCACGAGTCAGTGGAGCGCAGCGCGCCGCCCGAGGGGGGCTTGTGCAGCAAGCTGCCCAGCTCCAGTGAGGCGTGCGGAGCGGAACTTAGGCAAGTTCTAAACTTTTGTTTGAACAGTGGTTTTGAACTGCTGAAACGCCTGCCCTAATTCGAGCAGCAGATTGCCGAGCGTAGAAATTTCGGCGCTGAACGCTTGGGTCTCGAGTTCTTGACAGACGGCGGCCATGCGATTGGCGCCCATGCCGAGACTGGCTCCTTTCAGTTCGTGCGCAATCGAATTGACTTCGCGCAGATTCTTGGCGGACAACTCCTTGTGCAGGAGCTGGATTGAGGCTGCTGAAGTCGATATGAATACTGGCAAAACTTCCGACATGATTTTCGCATCGGCAATCGGTGTCATATCCGGAATGTTTGCGAACCGGCTGGCACCAGGCTTTTCATCGTTGAATTTGAGCCATAGACCGATTACTTGCGTCAGTTTTTCCAATGACGTCGGTTTGCTCAAATAATCATCCATGCCCGCGATCAGACAGCGGTCGCGATCTCCTTCCATGGCATGCGCCGTTAATCCGACGATCGGAGTGTGTCGTCCCATTAAAGTCTCAGCTTCGCGAATGGCTTTCGTCGCCTCGAAGCCATCCATCTCAGGCATCTGGCAGTCCATAAGAATCAAGTCGTAGATGCCGCGCACTGATTGTTCGACCGCTTCCTTGCCATTGCTGACGGCGAACGAGCTGAGACCCAACTGCCTCAACTGCAACTGAGCGACCTTCTGATTGACGATGTTGTCTTCCGCGAGCAGAATAAATCGCTGACGCAAAACAATCGGTCTTTCTCCCAGATCTTGTGTGGGTGCCGGTGCGCCACCCATCGGCTTGTGTCTCGCCAGAGCCGAGATGCATGCAATCAGACGTGATTGCTGAATCGGTTTGCTGAGAAAACCAGCAAATCCCATGTGCAAAGCCTTCTCGTTTTGCCGTTTGGTATCGAATCCGGTGCAGAGGACAACCTTCACGTTTTGCAGCTCCGGCAGTTCTCTAATGCGGTCGAGAAGGCGCAGTCCGCCCATCTCTGGTACTATCAAGTCGGTGATGACAGCATCATACGGAACCCCCTCTTGTGATGCAATCATCAGGTGTTCGATGGCATCAGTGACGTTAGAGACGCCGTCGCAACTCACTCCCCAGGAGTTGGCATAACTCTTGATGATCTCTCTTGCGCTTTCTTGGTTGTCCATCACGAGAAGGCGCACTCCTTGCAGCTCGCCGGCTGGTGGTCTGACAGACTCTGCCTGCTCTTGTCCTTTGAGCAGAGGCATCGTAAACCAGAACGTCGAACCTTCTCCTAGTTTGCTCGTCACTCCGATGTTTCCACCCATCATTTCGACCAGGCGTTTGGAGATCGACAGTCCCAATCCTGTGCCACCAAACCGTCTCGTGGTGGAGCCGTCCGCTTGTGAGAACGGCCTGAACAACCGCTGAAGCGATTCGTCCGACATGCCTATGCCCGAGTCGGTGACACTCACTTTCAGCATCTGACGCGGCAGTCCATCGCCGTCGCGATCCGTTTCGTCATCGATGTATACACGCACGACGACCTCGCCTCGCTCCGTGAATTTGAGAGCGTTGCCAATCAAATTCATCAGTACCTGACGCAGACGACCGGAGTCAGCTTTGAGCTGTTCTGGGACGCGTGGGTCGACATAGGTCATGACATTGAGCTGCTTCTGCCGCGCGTTTTCGGCGAGCAGCTCAGCCGTGCCTTCCACCAGACTGATGACGTTGAAGTCTATCGCTTCCAACTCCAGGCGCCCTGCTTCAATCTTAGACAGGTCAAGAATGTCGTTGATGATAATGAGAAGCGCTTGCGCCGACTCGCGGATGATCCTGGCAAACTCCCGCTGCTCGTCGTTGAGCGGTGTGTGCAGAAGCAGTTCTGCCATGCCGATAACACCGTTCATCGGCGTGCGAATCTCGTGGCTCATATTTGCGAGAAACTCAGTTTTCAGCTGATCGGCTTTTTGAATCTGCTGACTTTGTTCTTCCAGCAACTTCTGCTCCGCCTCTTTCCGGCGCAGCTCAGCCCGCATGCGCTGCCGTTCTGACTCGAGACGTTCTTTCTCTTCGTTGATGCGCTCGTTTTCTATCTGCGCGATCAATTCGGATTGTCTTCTTACTTCTTCAGTCTTCTTGTATAGCTCTGCGAAAACGATAATTTTCCCGCGCAACACCTCAGGCACGAACGGCTTGATCATGAAGTCGACGGCGCCGAGCGCGTATCCATTGGCGACATCGGCATCTTCCGTGTACATGGCAGTCAAAAAGATAATCGGTGTCAACTTCGATTGTTCGCGCTGACGTATCAGCGCCGCGCATTCAAAACCGTTGGTGCCGGGCATGTTAACGTCCAACAGAATGACGGCGAACTCTCGCTCGAGCAGATGCCGCAATGCTTCCTTGGCGGAGTGCGCTCTGACGAGGTTATAGCCTAGCTCTTCCAGTACGGCGTCCAGGGCGATGAGATTCTCTTCCTGGTCGTCTACCATCAAGATGTTGACGTGCGAGTTTTCCTTCATGTTTTCCGATCCCTTGTGTTCTGGGGAAAGTTTTTCTGGTCCAATTCGGAGAGGAAATTTGCTATTTGCTCTATCGGTAAAACCTTCGCAGATCGCGTGGCGGCGATTGCCGCCGACGGCATGCTGCTCTGTTCGGCTGATTCCGGATCTTCCACGACAGCAATGCCCCCGCGTCGCTCGATGTGAGCCAATCCTGCAGCGCCATCAGTGCCGGTGCCGGTCAAGACGACGCCAACCAGGCTGGGACCGAAAAACCTCGCTGCACTCTCGAACGCTACATCTATCGAAGGGCGTGCATGTGCTACCGGCGGCTCGGTGGAAAGGGCAAGCCGGCCCTCCTCGATCATGAGATGATAGTCGGCAGGCGCCAAATAGATGTGGTTGTTGTCGATGGGCATTTTGTCTTCCGCTTCACACAGTGTTTTGTGCGACGATCGCTGCAGCATGTGACTGAGCATGTCGCCTGTGTGAATGTCTGCGTCTCTGTGTTGAATTATGATGATTGGCAGCGAGCAATTGTCGATCAAAAGCGGCAAGAGCTTCTGCAGGGCTCTAAGACCACCGAGGGAGCTGCCGATGATGATCAACTGGTAAGTCACGACGCTACCCTTTTGTACAACTTCTCTTTGCCGTCAATCTCTTCGTACATGTGCTCGAAGGAGGTGTACTTCAGTGTCTCGCGCCGGCCAAGAGCGAGCACTCCATGTCTCGTCAGGCTGTTGTGCAGTAGCTGTAGCACGTGCTGTCGCAGCGTGTCGTTGAAGTAGATGAGAACGTTGCGGATAAGAATCAGTTGAAATTCATTGAACGATTGATCGGTCACCAAATTATGTTGGGCGAAAACTAGATTGCGTTTGAGTGAGTTGTGCAAAATTGCGTGGTCGAATTTGGCTGTGTAATACTCCGAAAATGCATTCAAACCGCCGGCGTGCAGATAGTTGTCCGTATACTCCTTCATTTTCGCCAAGGGAATAATTCCAGCTTTCGCTTTGCGCAAAACGGCCTCATTCATATCTGTCGCGTAGATCCGACAGCGATCGTAGACCCCTTCTTCGGCGAGAAGCACCGCCAGAGAGTACGCTTCTTCGCCGGAAGAGCAGCCCACATCCCAGATTCGCACGAACGCGTAAGTCTTCAGTATCGGCACCACTTTTTCACGCACCGCTTTATAAAAAAGCGGGTCGCGAAACATGGCGGTGACGTTGACTGTCAAGGACAAAACAAATCTGTCCATCACAGCGGGGTCGTGCAAGATCCGTTCTTGCAGAGCCGAGATGGTAGCAACTTGCTCGTTGCGCGCGAAATTGAGAACGCGCCGGCGTATGGACGCCGACGCGTAATTTCTGAAATCGTACCCGTAGCGACGATAGATCCCTTCCAGAAGGAGAGTGGTCTCAATCTGCTCAAGTTGATCGGTGAGACCGACGTCCTTGATTTGATCGTCTTCAGTCACTATTTGTACAACCAAACACGCAACAACGACATCAGTTGATCCGTATCTACCGGCTTGGCGATGTAATCCGAGCATCCCGCTTCAATGCATTTTTCGCGGTCGCCCTTCATCGCTTTCGCTGTCAGCGCAATAATTGGCAGCGCTTGATGTTGATTCATCTCGCGAATCCGCCTCGTCGTCTCGTAGCCATCAATCTCAGGCATCATCACGTCCATGAGAACGAGGTCGATATCGGAGTGCTGCTCTAATTGCGAGATAGCCTCCATACCGTTTTCCGCGTAATGCACGGTCATGTGTTGTTGCTCGAGAATGCTGGTGAGAGCAAAGATGTTGCGTACGTCGTCGTCGACGATCAACACCTTGCGTCCTGCCAGTACGGGATCCCGATTGTGCGCGTCTTGCAGCATCTTCCGCTTCTGCTCGGGCAGATTCGATTCCACCCGGTGCAGGAAGAGTGCTGTCTCATCCAACAGTCGGTCAGGCGAGCTGGCTTCCTTGACGATGACTGCTTCCGTCATCTTTCGCAGTTCCAACTCCTCCTTGGATGAGAGGTCTTTGCCGGTGTACACGACGATTGGCAGGTCCGTCAATCCAAGCTCTTGTTGAATTTCCTTGATCAGGTCGTACCCGCTCATGTCGGGCAACCCGAGATCGATGACCATGCAATCGAAGTGGCGCTCGCGCAGTAAGTTGAGCGCGTCAGCGCCGGTGCCTACCGCCGTGCTTTCTACGTCGCCGTTGCCGATCAGTTCGATGATGCTGTTGCGTTGCACATCGTCGTCTTCGACAATCAAGAGCGACTTGGCTGGGCGATCGATGAATGATTTGATGGCATTCAAAGCTTCGTTGATCGCTTCTTTCGTCACAGGTTTTTCCAGATAACCGATAGCGCCCTGGCGCATACCGCGTTGACGCTGACCGGATGCAGAGATCACATTGACTGGGATGTGCCGTGTCTTGGTATCGTGTTTTAGACGATCCAGAACGGTCCATCCGTCCATGTCGGGCAGCATGATATCGAGCGTGATCGCGTCCGGCTTGAATCGTCTCGCCAGCGCGATACCTGCTTGTCCGTTGACTGCCACCAATCCTTTGAAGCCGTTTTCACGAGCTTCATCGAGCAGCAGTCTGGCGAAGTGCACATCGTCTTCGACGATGAGCAGAACGCGGTCATCGTCGCCGATTGAACCACGGTCGTCAGCAACGATGCTTTCCAGCAAGTACGCTGTTTCCGACTGTGTCTCGGGTTGATCGCTTGATTGCGCGTTGGGCGAGCCCGCCGCTTGAGCCGCCGCTTCTCTGCGGATGGCTGTGACGTGTGCCGTGCGCTGTGCTTTCGGCACCGCGGGCGGTTGCACGTAGGTGGCAGGCAGATACAGCGTAAAAATGCTTCCCTCGCCGGCGCTGCTCTCTACCTTGATCTCGCCGCCCAAGAGGTTGGCGATTTCACGGCTGATCGGCAAGCCCAGACCGGTGCCGCCGTACTTACGGCTGGTCGATCCATCGGCTTGTTGGAACGCCTCGAAGATGATTTTGTGTTTGTCTAACGAAATTCCGATGCCGCTGTCTTTGACGGAGATAGCCATCACGGTCGGCGCATTGTTGAGCGTCTGCCGATCGGTATCCCAGCCGGACGTCGCCTTTTCGACAGTGAGAGTGACACCACCCTCTTCCGTAAACTTGAAGGCGTTCGAAAGGAGATTCTTCAGCACTTGTTGCAAGCGCTTCGAATCCGTGAACAACGCTCGCGGAATGTCGGTCTTGAAGTCGAGCTTAAAGTCGAGCTTCTTGGACTCCGCTACCTGTCTGAAGTTGCGCTCGATCGAATCGCGCAGATCGGAGAACGACAGTTCGCCGATATCGAGACTGATCGTTCCAGACTCGATCTTGGACAGGTCGAGGATGTCGTTGATCAACTCCAACAGGTCAGACCCTGAAGCGTGGATCGTGCGAGCAAACTCGGTCTGCTTCGCGCTCAGGTTGCCGTCCGGGTTGTCTGCCAACAACTTGGACAAGATGAGCAAGCTGTTGAGCGGCGTACGCAACTCGTGCGACATGTTGGCGAGAAACTCGGACTTGTACTTCGATGTGAGCGCCAGCTGCTCCGCTTTTTCTTCCAGCGACATTCTTGCCTGTTCGATTTCGCGGTTCTTGCGCTCCACCTCTGCGTTTTGCGATGCGAGCAGTCTGGCTTTTTCTTCCAGCTCTTCGTTGGTTTGCTGCAACTCCTCTTGTTGTTGAGTGAGCAAGTCTTCTGATGCTTGCAGGGTTTTCGCTTGTTGCTCCAGCCGTCTGTTCGTCTCTGTCAGCTCTTGTTGCTGTGCTTGCAACTCTTGCGCCAGGGACTGCGACTGCTTGAGCAGGTTTTCCGTTCTCATGTTCGCTTCAATCGTGTTGAGCACGATACCGATCGATTCGGTGAGTTGGTCGAGGAAGGCCAAGTGGATCTCACTGAACTGATGGAACGAAGCAAGCTCGATAACCGCTCTCACTTCGCCTTCGAACAAGACAGGCAGGGCGACGATGTTCATCGGTGTGGACGCACCCAAGCCAGAACTGACCTTGATGTAATCGTCCGGCACCTCGGTGACGAGAATACGCTGCTTCTCCAGGGCGCACTGACCGACGAGTCCTTCACGCAGCCTGAACTTCTCGGAGAGGTTTTTGCGTTTTTGATACGCATAACTTCCCATCAGTTTCAACAACGGTTCGCCGCTCTCGATCTCATTGATGTAGAACACACCGTGTTGCGCTCGCACCAGTGGCGCCACTTCCGACAGGATGAGGTTGGCCACTGTAAGCAGGTCTCTTTGACCTTGCAACATACTGGTGAACTTCGCCAGGTTGGTCTTGAGCCAGTCTTGCTCCGTGTTTTTCTGCGTCGTATCTTTGAGGTTTCTGATCATCTCGTTGATGTTATCTTTGAGAGCCGCCACCTCACCTCGTGCTTCCACCGCGATTGATCGCGTCAAGTCACCTTTCGTCACGGCGGTTGCCACTTCGGCGATGGCGCGCACCTGTGTCGTCAGGTTGGCTGCCAGCCCGTTGACGGCGTCCGTCAAGTCTCTCCACGTACCCGACGCACCAGGCACGAGCGCCTGTCCGCCGAGCACCCCTTCTACTCCGACTTCTCTCGCCACCGTTGTCACCTGATCGGCGAACGTCGCCAGTGTGTCGATCATTTCGTTGATGGTGTCGCAGAGCGCGGCGATTTCGCCTTTCGCTTGCAAGACCAGTTTTCGTTTTAAGTTGCCGTTCGCCACAGCCGTCACGACCCCGGCGATACCGCGTACTTGTTCGGTCAGGTTGCCTGCCATCGAGTTGACGTTATCCGTCAAATCTTTCCAGGTTCCGCCGACCCCAGGCACGATAGCCTGACCGCCGAGCTTACCTTCCGTACCTACTTCTCTAGCCACGCGCGTCACCTCGGACGCGAACGATGACAGCTGGTCCACCATTGTATTGATGGTGTTTTTCAGCTCGAGAATTTCCCCCTTCACGTCTACAGTGATCTTCTTCGTCAGATCGCCATTCGCAACGGCGGTCGTCACTTCGGCAATGTTTCTCACCTGACCTGTCAGGTTTGACGCCATCGAGTTGACGTTATCCGTCAAATCTTTCCACGTACCGGAGACACCACGGACGATGGCTTGTCCGCCCAACTTACCTTCGGTTCCCACTTCTCTTGCCACACGCGTCACCTCAGACGCGAATGACGACAGCTGGTCCACCATTGTGTTGATGGTGTTCTTCAGCTCGAGAATTTCTCCTTTCACGTCCACGGTGATCTTTTTGCCGAGGTCGCCGTTCGCCACGGCGGTCGTCACTTCGGCAATGTTTCTCACCTGCGCTGTCAGGTTGGACGCCATGTAGTTGACGGAGTCGGTCAAATCTTTCCAGGTACCCGAAACCCCCTTCACCACCGCTTGTCCGCCCAACTTACCTTCGGTTCCGACTTCTCTTGCCACACGCGTCACCTCAGACGCGAATGACGATAGCTGGTCCACCATCGTATTAATGGTGTTCTTCAGCTCGAGAATTTCCCCCTTCACGTCCACCGTGATCTTCTTCGACAGATCGCCGTTCGCCACGGCGGTCGTCACTTCCGCGATGTTGCGCACCTGACCAGTCAAGTTGGACGCCATGTAGTTAACCGAGTCGGTCAAATCTTTCCATGTACCGGACACACCGCGCACGTCGGCTTGGCCGCCCAACTTACCTTCGGTTCCGACCTCTCTCGCCACACGTGTCACCTCGGACGCGAAGGATGAGAGCTGGTCCACCATGGTGTTGATCGTGTTTTTCAACTCGAGAATTTCACCGCGCACGTCCACGGTGATCTTCTTGGACAGGTCGCCTTTCGCTACGGCAGTTGTCACTTCCGCGATATTGCGCACCTGCGCCGTCAGGTTGCCTGCCATCATATTGACGTTATCCGTCAAACCTTTCCAGGCGCCCGTAACCCCCTGCACATCGGCTTGTCCGCCCAGCTTCCCTTCGGTTCCCACCTCTCTTGCCACACGCGTCACTTCTGCCGCGAATGACGAAAGCTGGTCAACCATGATGTTCACGGTATTCTTCAACTCGAGAATTTCACCGCGCACGTCCACGGTCACTTTCTTCGACAGGTCGCCTTTCGCCACAGCCGTTGTCACGTCTGCGATGTTGCGCACCTGTGCTGTCAGGTTGGACGCCATGTAGTTGACCGAGTCGGTCAAATCTTTCCAGGTACCGGAGACGCCCTTCACGTCTGCCTGACCGCCGAGCTTGCCTTCCGTCCCCACTTCTCTCGCCACACGCGTCACTTCCGACGCGAACGATGAGAGCTGGTCCACCATGGTGTTGATCGTGTTCTTCAGTTCGAGAATTTCGCCCTTCACGTCCACCGTGATCTTCTTCGACAAATCGCCGTTCGCCACGGCGGTCGTCACGTCCGCGATGTTACGCACCTGGGCTGTCAGGTTGGACGCCATGTAGTTGACGGAGTCGGTCAAATCTTTCCACGTACCGGAGACGCCCTTCACGTCCGCCTGACCGCCAAGCTTACCTTCCGAACCGACCTCTCTGGCAACACGCGTCACCTCAGCCGCGAACGATGAGAGCTGGTCCACCATGATGTTGATGGTGTTTTTCAGCTCGAGAATTTCCCCTTTCACGTCCACCGTGATCTTCTTGGACAGGTCGCCTTTCGCCACGGCTGTTGTCACTTCCGCGATGTTGCGCACCTGGGCTGTCAGGTTGGACGCCATGTAATTGACGTTGTCCGTCAAGTCTTTCCATGTGCCGGCGACGCCCTTCACTTGCGCTTGTCCGCCCAGTTTTCCTTCTGTACCTACTTCTCTCGCCACACGCGTCACTTCGGAGGCGAAGGACGAGAGCTGGTCAACCATGGTGTTGATCGTCTTTTTCAGTTCTAGGATTTCGCCTTTAACGTCTACCGTGATCTTTCTCGACAAGTCGCCGTTTGCCACGGCGGTCGTCACGTCTGCGATGTTACGTACCTGGGCTGTGAGGTTGGAAGCCATCGAGTTGACGTTGTCCGTCAAATCCTTCCATGTACCGGAGACCCCTCTCACCTGCGCCTGACCGCCCAATTTCCCTTCGGTTCCGACTTCTCTAGCCACACGTGTCACTTCCGACGCGAACGAACCGAGCTGGTCCACCATGGTGTTGATCGTGTTCTTCAGTTCGAGAATTTCACCGCGCACGTCCACGGTCACTTTCTTCGACAGGTCGCCTTTCGCCACAGCTGTCGTCACTTCCGCAATGTTACGCACCTGGGCTGTCAGGTTGGAAGCCATCGAGTTGACGGAGTCGGTCAAATCTTTCCAGCTTCCGGAGACGCCCTTCACCTGCGCCTGACCGCCGAGCTTACCTTCAGTACCTACTTCTCTGGCGACGCGCGTCACTTCCGAAGCGAACGACGATAACTGTTCCACCATCGTGTTGATCGTTTTCGCTGTACGGAGAAACTCCCCTTTCAGTGGCGCCCCTTCAATCTCGAGCGACATCGATTGCGAGAGATCGCCTTTTGCCACCGCGCCGATAACTCTCGCTACTTCGCTTGTCGGACGGACGAGGTCCACGACCAGCGCATTGATGGATGTGACGCAATCATTCCACCCGCCGGTCGCGTCGCCGATAGTGGCGCGCTGACTGATCTTCCCTTCCTTACCGACGACCGTTGCAATGCGGTCCAACTCTTTTGTCAGGCGCTCCTGCAACTCGATAACGTTGTTGAAAGCCTGGTTCAATTCGCCCGTCAGTCCCGTCTGGTCGAGGGGTAGGCGATAGCTGAAGTCACCCCGAGCCATCGTGCGCAGCGCTTTCAGCAGCGCCTTGGCGTCGACCGTGTCCTTCTCTTTCGTCGCTTGGGTGGTGGCCATTCGTGCTTCTCCTTGGGGATCTGCCTGTCAAAAGCAAAGCGCCTGCGATCGTGCCGCAGGTTGAGCAAAAGTTCGTGACCTCGCGCGTCACCGATAGTCCACAAACTTTAGTTTTATTATGCCATCGTTTATGTACCCGATCGTCTACATTTAGCTGAGCTTGGGCTGAAACAGGCAAAATGCTCGAACCGCTTGCTACGCAATAGTTTTTGGGCTTGAATTATGCGTGGGATTTGCCCGACAAGCAGAAAATTTTTTGGCGGAAAACATTAATTATGGGCGGCGCAATTCGAGATGTCGCACATTCGCACTTCGCGGCAGCCGGCGTTGTCATTGCCAGCGTTCACGTTCGATTGGCCGATTTCTGATCACCGGCTGATAAATTTCGTCGGCTATGCCCGGCGGTAGCAATAATTTCTGGTCGTTTTCAATGGCTGAGTGCAACCGCCTCCGGGGAGCAGCGTTTGTAAGAAAAACCGCCACTTTTTCTTTCAAACAAGACTTGATTGCTGTCTGCAATCAGATTTGCCGAAATTTGATTGCACTCTGCAATCATTTCGTCGTATGGAGCTTTTGATTGCTGCCTGCAATCAAAAACGCCCAAATTTGATTGCAAACAGCAATCAATCGTCGGACGACGTGTTTGCGGAGAAGTCGCCAGCTTTCCGCGCAAACCGCTCGCAGTTGGCATCGGTTTCCAGTAATGGTTGCTAACTTTCGATTACGTCAAAACCTAGTTCGCGCGCGGTCTCTCTCGCCAATGCGACCTCGAGTATCTGATTAACGGTTGGCGGAATGCCGTTGTCGTAGAGTCGCAAGATTACTTCTGTGTCTTTCAAACTCAGCAATTTCGCCAACTCTGCAACAGTGAGTGGTTTGTCGATGCGGACTCGACCTCGCTCGTTGTCTTCTCTGCCAGTTGCAATGCGCATGTGCCTTGACCTATTCCAGCTCGGCGGGCATTAAACTATTCGGCTGGAGCAGTGTTCGCGCCGGGGAAGGACTTTGGAAGTATGTCCGTGCCGGGAACGGACATGGGGAGTATGGAACGAAAATTTCGTTCAACGTAAAGGCCTCAGTCGTTTTGCTCGACGGATTGAGTTTGAGCTGACGTTCCTTTTCGAACTCGTCGTCAGCCGATTTTTTGTCACCGATCTCTTCGTAAGCTTTGGCTAAATACCAGTGAGACGCTGCGTCATTTGGACCTTGTTTGTACTCTTCGATTGCGCCCTTGATGTCGCCAGCGACTTGCTTTCGTAAGCCTGATAAAAACTTTTGTTCCGCCTCATCGTCGAAGGCAATTTCAGCATTGGTAGACGTTTTTTGTGCATCAATCGCGGAGTCGCTCGACGGTGCATCGGCGAATGACGGTCCACTGGAAATCAACAAGCAGGCGAAAATCGGCAAGTACTGCTGGTTAAATTTAATCACAGCGCGATCTCCTGCCGACAGTAGACGTGATACGCACAATCACTCAAAAGTAATCACGCAATTGGACTCGTTATCTCTGCCAATGTCGAAGTCACGGCATATCGGTCGCCGAGCGCAGCCAACGCCGAGAAGAGCTTTAAGCGCCGAGCCGGAATTAGAGCGTCCCGCAAAATCTCACGGACTTCAGATTCTATGCTTCTTCCGCTTTTAGCGGCGCGAATTCGCAACGCGCTATACACTTCATCTGGCAACTCGCTGACGGTTATCGACGCCATTGCTTGCACCCTCTGATCTTCGATCAATGATAGCAGTCGCCAATTTGATAGCAAGAGTAGTTGCCCGGCGGCGCGGAGACTCGTGGTAGTCCGCCGTCAATCTCCGAGCTTGGCACAGAGCGCATCAAAGGCGGTCACCGGTGAGCATTCATTGCGTAAGAGGCTCAATCTGCTGCGCGCCAGTGATTGCAAGGTGCTACTACATGCGGTGCCTTAAAGCCCATTTCATTCGCGTTGTACCAGCGTCGTACGAAGGCTCAATGCAGTAAGATCACGGTGAGCAACAGTTGTATCGACAAAGGAATGCATCAGATATGTCAAAAGCTGAATGGAACGGTGCTGTACTGGCAGAAAGCGACAAGTGTGTCGAGGTGGAGAACAATTGCTATTTCCCTCCCGACTCGGTCGATATGCAGTACTTCGAAAACAGCACTACGACGAGTGTGTGCGGGTGGAAGGGTACCTGCAACTATTACAACGTCAGAGTCGGCGACGAAGTCAACAATGACGCCGCTTGGGTGTATCGCACACCGAAAGACGAAGCGAAGAATATTGAAAACTACGTCGCCTTTTGGAAAGGTGTTCACGTCACCAAGTAACGAGCGCTACCTCTGGTAAACGTTTCCACGTCACCAAGTAACAAGCCTGCCTTGATAACCATTGGCACTGCATCTCTAAGCAGTCGGCACTGGAATTCGACGAAGGTGTAAACCGGCGCGGGAAATTAACAAGCCAACATAAGTTTGCTGGTCTACACTAGTATGAATAACGGCTAGCTCTCAAGAGAAGGCGAACCGCCGACGTGGACTACTAGAACATGGCAACTAACACAGCCTGTTGGAAATTTTCGTCGACCGCTCAGGTCGAGCCGCCTCAGGAAATTACTCCGGACCAAGCTCAGGCGTGGTGCAACTTCGTTCTGGTGATGCCAGGGTGGTTGCCTTCTGATTGTCGTCAGCCTTTCACTGGCTCTTTGCGCATGGAGGCTCCTCCTGCGCGCGCAGCCCAAGATGCGAATCGGCCCAACTGGACCCGCGCCAATACCAGTTCGTATCTGACAATTGCGCAATCGCCGGAGAGAAGATTGCGCATCAAACAGTTTCTCTACGACTGGGCTCCGCCCGCCAGCGACCATCCAGCATTGTGGGGTAGCAAAGACCGTCCGGTCACGATCGATTCGAAACGCATAGGTTGGTTAGGAACTGATTACGAAAAGCGCGCAGCGGCCTCAGCGATTCTTTGGGGCACCACCTGTGAGGTCAGAGTCGAACAAGGCTTTTTCACCGAAACGGAGCTGACGCGAATCTGTCGCGAATTGCATCCCGTCGATTCAAAGGCGAAAGATTTAATAGCCGTGACGCCATTCAGCAAGCTTTCCTACTGGGCGCGCTATCCGTGTGCACTTGTTCCTGTTCCGCATGGTTTGTGGAAAGTGAGACGCACAAAACTCGACATTCCGCATGCATGGTTTAGCAAAGCTGATGCAAAACGCAGTCTGATCGCCACGCTGCCTCAGTGTCCTGAAGGCTGGAACATTGACAGCATCGGTGTTTTCGGTGCCATGGAAAGTCCCGAAGAGATCGAGATTCTCTATGTTCACGGAACACGCGACAGATATTTGTGGTGCACTGTTTTGTTCAACAAAAATCACATACAGCTCGATGTTCCACCCGAGAAAGATACGCACCCCTGTCAAACTCGAGTGATTGATGTGAACGGTGTCGAAGTGCATCACGCCTGGATCGACGATCATTACGGACCACATGATGGAGTGTGGCAGAAAGATGGTCGCACATACATGTTGCAAGGCAATGCAGCAGTCGGATTCGATCCAACCGCATTTGCCAATTTACTCAGCGTTTTTTCGGTGTAACCAATTGTGTTTGGAAGAAATTTGCTGTCGATGATTGCAAATTATCAGCACAACCAAGTCGGTTTTTTGCATTTTGCATCGAAGCTCGTCAAGCTCAGATAATGAGGCTTTTCGAACATTAACGAAAAGCTTTCTTTGACATCCCCTTCTGTTTATGGCATAATACGCTTGGGCCAATGGGCGAGCATCTGGCATATTCCGAGCTCGAAGGTGCCCCGCGCAGGTAAAACGAATACTGCGTCGTCAAATGGGTTGTTCAACCCGAAAGAGTCAAAGGGTTGCTAAACCCGAAAAATAAGGAAGTTACATTGACTACATTCTCAGAGCTTGGCTTGTCCAAGCCAACGCTGTCCGCTTTAACAGCTGCGGGCTTTACAGAACCAACAGAAATTCAGGCACAAACAATTGAACTAATCATCGGCGGAAAAGACGTGTTGGCGTCTGCCCAAACTGGGTCCGGCAAGACCGCCGCTTTTGCTCTTCCAATTATCGATTGTCTCGAAGAACCGGATGAAAAGCCGCGTTCTCTCGTACTGGCGCCCACTCGTGAACTGGCATTGCAAATCGCTTCGCAGTTCAACCTGTTTGGCGCCAACAGAGGATTGAAAGTTGTCACCTTATATGGTGGCGTGGCGATGGCGCAACAGATTCGCGCTCTCAAAGGACCAGTCGACGTAATCGTCGCTACACCAGGGCGTTTGATTGATTGTATTCAACGCAAGCTCGTTGATCTGAGCGGCATCGAAATTCTCGTTTTGGACGAAGCAGATCGTTTGCTCGATTTGGGCTTCATGCCTCAGTTGCGACAGATCAACAGCCGATTGCCGAAGGATCGCCAGAGCCTGTTATTCTCAGCCACGATCGATGCGCGCATCAGTCGCCTGGCCGCTGATTTCACTAATGATCCGATATTGATTCAGGTACGAGGAGAGACAGTCGAGGCTCCTTTAATCGAACAAACGTTCATGCATGTGACTGAATTCTCCAAAGACGACTTGTTGATCAAGCTGCTCAATGAGATGAATTGCAATTCGATTCTTGTTTTCACCAGCACCAAGCGCAAAGCCGGCTGGGTGAAAGATCGTCTGCGCGATGCACAAGTTTCGGCCGAAGAGATTCACAGCGATATCAGTCAGGCGCAAAGAGAAAAGACGCTGAAAAAGTATCGCGCCGGCGAGTTCAGCGTTTTAGTCGCGACCGATGTGGCTGCGCGTGGTCTCGATATTCCGGTGATCAGCCATGTCATCAACTACGATCTGCCGACGACGCCCGAAGACTATGTACATAGAATCGGACGAACAGGCAGAGCAGGGCGCTCCGGCACCGCGGTTTCATTCATATCTGAAGAGCAAAAACATCTCGTGCGCGACATTGAGAAGGTTGTGGGTCGCCAACTCGACACCGCCCCAGTGCCGCTCCGCAAACCGATGCTCGGACGCCGCTTCGGCCGACGTCGTTAATTCTACAGATCTGGCAATTGAATTTCGAAAAGCGTTTCTGTTTCGCTCTTGCCTTCGATCGGATCGACGATCGCCGCTTCCCCGATGGGTTTCATCGCAGCGCCGTGTCGTTCGGCAAATGCACGGAAAAATCTGTTGCTCGCAACGTTGTTTGAATCGATGGTGACCTGCAGGCGCTTTATTTTCGATGCGGCAATTTTTTCGTTGTAGAGTTTTTCGATAAGCTCTCGTGCAAGCGCCTTTCTCCTGTATTTGCTCAATACTCCGATCTGCCAAACGTACAGAAGGTCCGGCTCATCGCGTTTGGTAATGCTCATGATGTATCCAGCGGCCTCGCCCGCTTCATCGAAGGCAATCAGCGAGTAATCGCCATAGAAGTGCGAAACCACCCAGTACGTGAAGGCTGAGTGCAATCCCAGCGGCGGACATACGTTTGCCAGCGTTCTCAGCAACGCAACGTCAGCATCAGTCATGTAGCGAAGTTGGAAAGGCATGTGATTTTCCTTGCCTGCAGTCGCGTAGTCATTGTTCCACAATCTCAGGGCATCCCCCGCACCGCGATCTGCAAACAGTTCAAACGGAGTGCTTTTCGTCTGAGACTATTCGCCGACGAACGGATTCTCTTTGCGCTCGGACCAGATATCGGTATCTGGTCCATGCCCGCAGACGACGCGAGTTTGCGGATCTAATTTGAAGAGGCGAGAAGTAATCGATTTGACGATTTTTTCGAAGGAACCGCCCCAGAGATCGGTGCGCCCAATTGCTCGCTGAAACAAAGTATCACCGGCGAATAACGTGCTTTCCTTCTCTTGCACCGAGAAGCAGCAACTGCCCGGTGTGTGTCCCGGTGTGAAAAGGACCTTGGCCGAGTGTTTGCCGATGCTCAACTCTTCTTCGTCTTCGAGATATCGATCGACGGCTAGCGGTTTGTCTGTTTTAAAACCGAACAGTCCGCACTGCATCTCTAGATTATCGTACAACCACTGATCTTCTTTGTGCAGACAGATCTCGGCTCCGGTTGTCTCTTTCATGGCTTTGGAGCCCATGAAGTGATCGAAGTGCGCGTGCGTGTGCAGCAGATATTTTACTTTGAATTTGTTCTGCTCGCAGAAGTCGATGATCTTCTTCGTGTCGCCGCCCGGGTCGATGACCGCCGCCTCACCGGTCTCGGTGCAACCGACGATGGAGCAGTTGCATTGCAACGGCCCGACGGGAAAGCTTTCGATCACAATCATTCGAACAACTCGCTCACCGATGTGTCGTCGTGAATACGCGCGATCGCTTCGCCAAGCAGTTTTGCCACGCTCAGTTGAACGATCTTCTTGGAGCCGCTCTTCACGTCATGCGGAATCGAGTTGGTGACGATCAGTTTTTCGATGGGCGAATCATCGAGGCGATCGTGGGCCGGTCCGGACAGGACTGCGTGCGTGGCACAAGCGTAGATCGAGCGAGCGCCCTCACGCTTGAGGAGCTCTGCTCCCTTGACCAGCGTCCCGGCTGTGTCGACCATATCATCGACCATGATTGCCACTTTGCCTTTCACTTCACCGACGACGCTGTACACTTCGGCGACATTGTGTTGGCTGCGACGTTTGTCGATGATGGCGATAGGCGCGTCGTCGAGCTTCTTGGCGAATGCGCGTGCGCGCGAGACGCCGCCCACATCTGGGCTGACGAGAACGATATCGGTTTGATTGAGGCTGCGGATAAACTCGAGCAAAACCGGGCTGGCGTATAGGTGATCGACGAGAATGTTGAAGAAGCCCATGATCTGCGGTGCGTGCAGGTCGAGCGCCACAACGCGCTGAGCCCCTGCTGTGGTGAGAAGGTCCGCCACCAGTTTGGCAGTGATCGCTTCGCGTCCTGCCGCCTTTCTGTCCTGGCGCCCGTAGCCGAAGTACGGCATAACCACTGTAATTCGCCCAGCCGACGCTCTCTTCAATGCGTCCAAGAGAATGAGAAGTTCCATCAAATTCTCATTGACGGGCGCACAGGTAGGCTGAATTACAAAACAGTCCAGGCCGCGAACGCTTTCCTGGACTTGTACATAAATTTCGCCGTCTGAGAAAGGCTGAATCTTTACTGGAGCAACATGCAACTCCAGGTATTCAGCCACTTCCCGAGCAAGTTCGGGATTGGCTGTCCCCGACAAGATCATGAGGTTTGGCGTTGTTCCGCCGAATTGAATTCTTTGCCTAGACGGCATCTGCGCAACCACGATATTCACCCCCGAGGAGACACAAACATTGTAAAGAAGCCTGGGTATAAGAAAAGGCCAAAGAGTAGATCTTTACTCTATATGAAGGACAATTCGCCGGACGCGGCGAGGCTGAGCGCTTCTTCCAATACGCACTTAACATGCAGATATGTTAGCCCACCTTGGAGGAACGCCGCAAACGGCGGGCGCAACGGTCCATCGGCTGACAGTTCGATGGTAGAGCCCTCGATGAACGTGCCGGCCGCCATGATGACGGGGTCAGGATAGCCAGGCATCTCTGAAGGTTCGGGCGTGACATGGGCGTTGACGGGCGACCACATCTGAATGGCTTTGCAGAACGCTATCAGGCGGTCGGCAGTGCCGAATTCGATGGCCTGGATGATGTCGTAACGGGCTTCATCGGCGGACGGTTTGACTTTGAATCCGAGCTGCCCCAGTACGTGAGCGAACAACATGGCGCCCTTCACCGCATTGGCGACGACACTGGGAGCGAGGAAGAAGCCTTGCAGCAGCGGTCGGTTCTGGTTGTATGTCAGCCCGTAATGCCCACCCAGACCGGGCGCGGTCAGCCTGTTCAGCGCTTTGTCGACCAGTTGTCGGCGTCCAGCCACGTAAGCGCCCGAGATCGCCAGGCCACCGCCGGGATTTTTGATGAGCGAGCCTGCCATCAGATCTGCGCCGACACCGACCGGCTCGACGGTTTCTACAAACTCTCCGTAGCAATTATCGACAAAAACCGCACAATCTGGATTGTTGCGCTTCACCGACTGCGCCAATCGCCTGATATCTTCGTTGCCGAACGTTCGCCGCTCAAACGAATAGCCGCACGACTTCTGGATATGCGCGACCGTTGTCGGTGGTGCGACCAATTCCCGTACGCGTGCGTCGATCTCCGCGTCGCTCATTGCCTGGGGGTCGATAAAACCTTCGAGATAGTCGACGCTCAGATCTTTGAGAGAGCCCGGCTCGCGTTTTGTGCCGATGCCGATCACATCGAGCAAAGAGTCGTACGGCTTGCCTGTTAGCGATGCCATGCGTTCGCCTGGCTTGAGGCAGCCGAACAGGGATGCGGCGATGGCGTGCGTTCCTGAGACGAACTGCATGCGCACAGCCGCTGCTTCGGCGCCGAATACAGTGGCGTAAATGGCGTCGATCGTGTCGCGCGCGGCGTCGTGCAGACCGTAGCCGGTCTTCTCGGCAAAATACTCCTCGGTCAGTCGGTGCTGCCGAAAGGCGCTGAGCACCTTGCGTTGATTGCTCAGTGCTGTCTCGTCGATGCGCAGATACGATTGGGCGAGGGCGCTTTCTGCCCGCTTGATCAGCTCTTTCGGTTCTATTGCTATCTTTCGCATCATGCGAGTTTAGCAGCGATTTCTCGCCAGCCATGCGCGGCAAGGCTCCCGATTAAGAGATTTTGAGCAACGACAGTGACTAACCGCGAGCCGGCGTTACGAAATTGCCGCCAGCATCTTCGCTAACAGTGCCTGGGCAATCTCTTCGGTACTCTGATATTGGTAGCGATCTTGCGATGCCAGCCGCAGCGCTGCGATGACGCGCTGCTTCAGACCTGGTGGAATGTCGCGCGAGAGCAACTTGGTCAAGGCGAAAACGCTGCTGTAGGCAGAGTCATCCTCGGCCTCGATACGTCCGCGCAGGCGCATGAAGACTTCTACTCCCTCCTGCGAGATCGCCTCGTCATGCCCGTTCGCTTCCCAATAGCCGGACAAAAATGCGGAAGCGATTTCCAGGCGTCTCGATGTTGGGTTTTGCGAGAGCCATGAGATAGCAATTGCGTCTTTGAGGATGCAACCATTGGCACAGAGCGCGTTGCCTAACTCCGCCATTTCGTCGAACTCGATTTTGGCTGAGGAGACCTCCGAGTAGCGGAGAATGTCGAGCAGATACTTGTTCATATCGCGGTCATCCAGAGCGAACAGTGTGTTCCACTCGCTCGTCGACTTGGGAACTCTGGTAGACGGATACACGTACGGAAACCTCGGAGCTGTGTAGGTAAACATCAAAATCTCCCGATGGTAAAAATCGACCTGCTCAGGCAGGTGAAAGGCTAACTTAAAGAGAATGGTAAGCCGCGCTCGTGAGGAGCGAGTGAATTTCGGGGTCGATCAGCGTGGTAGAACCACCCTGCGGGGTGTAATAGCGGGGATAGATACCTGGTCTTCCGCATTGTAGTCGCAGCAGTGTGACAATCAGATGACAGTTTGCCGGCAAATTGGTCGGATTGAAAGTTTTGCCCGGGACTCGTGAGTTGAGAAAAAATTTTGCTTTTGCATTGAACTTTTTGGCGGTTGAAACCGTAAGTAACTATGGATGGTTGCTCACTCTGAAGGTTTGCCGTGCAAGTCGCTTTACTCGTAAATTTGTCGCGTTGGCCGCGCCGGCTCGTCCGGTCGATCTGGCATGTCTTTCTGGCGCTTTGCACGGAAGAGCACTGCCGAATCTGCCGCAGAGGTATAGATCAGCTCGGGCTCATCCAATCTCGTTTTAACGCCCCAAGCGCCACTTTGACCGGGCGCTTTTGCAGTGACCAGAAATCGTTCGCTGTCTGCCGCGACTGTTGGCAGTTGTTCGACTTGCAAGAGCAGATGCTCACTCGCTACGCCCTCAGTCCGTCCGGTTTGCGCGAGATGTCGACTGGGCTCGATAGCGAGTCCGATCTGCTCAGAGAAGACGAGCGGTTATTAGTGGTTGCTTCCGGCATCGGATACATCGAGCCGATGAAGAAACTGATCAGACGGTACAAGTATGACCAGGACCGGCTTCTGACTAGCGAATTGGCGATGCTTCTCTTAAATGGTTGGGGTTGCATAGCACCTTTTGTCGAGCTCGATAAAACTGTCTTTGTTCCTGTCCCATTGCACTGGCGACGCAAGCGTGAACGAGGCTACAACCAGGCTGCGCTGGTGGCGCAGCGAGCGGCGAGCGCGTTGAAAGTGAGAGTCAGAGAATCGGGTTTGAGACGCTGCAAAGCCACGACGCCGCAGAACAAACTCAGTAAAGAAGCGCGTGAGGAAAATCTCGCTGGTGCGTTCAAAGGCAATCGAAAGGTTCTTCAAGGAAAAGACGTTGTCTTCATCGACGACGTTTGCACATCCGGGTACACACTAGCGGAGTGCGCCAAAACAGCATATGACTGCGGCGCGCGCTCAGTCTATGGATTGACAATCGCGCGTGCGATACTGGTGCACAAACGGCAGTAATTCCTAACGAAAACATGTCCGGTGAAGGGGCGACGGCCTTTGTTTCTCTAGCTCAAAGGCAACGCGCGCGTTGTGAAACGCGCGCGTCCTTTCTCGTGCACACAGGCTTTAGGTTGAGAGCAGCGTGATATCTGAAGGTTTTTGTTGCATATCCATGAACCACGGTTTGTCCGACGGAAATGGGTCATACGGTCGGGTACCAGCCCACGGACGATCCGGATGATACGGCACTGGCTTCATGGGATCGTCCCTCCATCCAAGCGGATTCTCGATTGAGCTGACTGTGCCTGTGGCGATACTCTTCGCGTCGCCATCAACATCGCCGTTGAGAATGGTTCCATCTTTCAGAGTTACCGTACTGCCATTCACTTCGATCGGGCGCTCACCAACTACTGTGCCGGAAGCGGGATCCATTTCGATGGCGACGTTGCCGGATTTACTGTACTCGAGAACATGGCCATTAGGACCGATGGCGAGCTGTGTGTCTGTTCCCAGATCTCGGAAGATGCGGTTCATTTCTTTGACGACTTTTGCCAACTTGGCCGGATCGTGAATACCTTTGAGCGCGGCAGCCAGATCTTCAGGCTTGCCTTCGAGAACCGCGTGACCAATACGTTTGATCAGATCCTGGTCGGCATCCGAGGAGAGTCCACTGATCTCTTTGTCGAATTTCTTTTCGGCATCGGGAACGTCGTTGGAATTTCCGAACAATTTGCTGATATCAGGAAAGTGGAAGTGTCCGCCGTCGACTACTGTCGGGCTGTCACCGTCATCGCCGTTGATATACCGTTTGATCATATTTTGATCGCCTTGCGTGGTGCGATACACCAGATCGTTGACCGAACTGTTGCCTGATCCATCGCCATGTGCCTGCGCGAACATCTTTTCGTATGCCCCTTGCGCTTGGGCGGCTGCTGCACCGTGAGAGTTATCTACGACGACGGGCATATCAGCTGATTCAATACTCATATGGAAATTACCTCAAGAGATTTGAGTTAGTAACATAAACATGCAGTGGTTTTGCAACGCACAAGATCTGCGTCTATTACTGTGTCGAGCGCAGTCACAGTTGCGGTGTTGCTACTGTCCTTGCCGTAACAGAAAACTATGTAAGATGTCGCGCATAGATCTTGTGACAATCACAAAACAGACTGGGTGTGACTTCTGTCGTGACTTCGATTGTGCGCATGGGGTAAAGCGCCTCAGGCATATTTGCCCAAGTGCGCGTATCCTACAGCGAGAACAGTTAACCTGTCAGTGTGGAAAATACGTAGTCGAGATTAAATGCGTGTGGTGTTTGTGAAGAGGTTTCTACTGAGCTGGAAGCTCGGCCAAATCTCAGGCGATAGTAGCGCCAAGACCTGCGCCGGCTACTTACCAGCCCCAGCTAAAACGCCGGCCACATCGCGATCGTTTTTCGCTTGCGCCTTCTGTCCGACCTTTTCGTAGAGATCGGCGCGCGCCTTATACAAGGAAGGGTTTTTTGCATCGAGAAGAAGCGCTTTGCTCAAGCAGCTGATGGCGACATTGTTTTTGCCGAGCTTCGACCAGCAAGCGCTCATGTGCATATAGCTCGCCAGATCGCGGGGTTGCATCTGCACACATTGAGTGTAATCATCAATAGCTTGATCGTATTTGCTCAGCATCTCTTTGCTCTGTGCGCGTAGAAAAAAGGAGCGTTCGTCTTTCGAGTCGGCTTCAATTGCCTTGTTGAGAGTGGCGATCGCATCCTCGTACTTCCTATTGTTGTACAAAGTCTGGCTTTTCTTCAATGCTTCATCATTTGAGGCAAACGACGGGGAGCTTGCAGCGAATGCCAACATTACTCCGGCAAGAGCGACCATTCTTTTATATGTTTGCATGACGCCTATGCCTTGGAAAGAGCTTCTTCCCATGCACTGACTGTCTCCGCCAGATCTTTTCTGGAGTGCACGAGTGAGACAAACGCTGATTCGAACTGAGACGGGGGCCAGTAGATGCCTTTTTCCAACAGCACCTTCCACACTTTGGCGAATGCAGCCGTGTCGCACTTCTGAGCGGCGGCGAAATCAGTGACTTTGTCTTTGCCGAGAAATACGCAGATCATGCCGGTAATGTGGACTACTTGCGCATCTTTCTTCGACTTGCTTGCCACCTCTTGCAACTCTTTCGCCAATTTCTCGGTGGTTTCTTGCAAATGTTGATAGATGCCCGGTGTCTGCAGCATGCGCAGTTGAGCCAGCCCGGCCGCCATCGCCAACGGATTGCCGGACAGCGTGCCTGCTTGATAGACAGGACCGAGCGGCGCCACGCTTTCCATAATATCTTTGCGCCCGCCGTAGGCACCGACTGGCAGCCCGCCGCCAATTATCTTGCCTAATGTCGTCAGGTCAGGCTTGATGCTGAATTTTTCTTGTGCACCGCCGGCGGCGACACGAAATCCGGTCATCACTTCGTCGAAAATCAGGAGCGCACCATTCTTGGTGCAGAGCTCTCTCATTGATTGGAGAAACCCCGTCTCAGGCAGAATCAAACCGCTGTTGCCCACGACCGGCTCGACGATGACGCATGCGATTGATTTTCCATGCTCGCTAAAAGCTTTTTCCAGTGCGGCGACATCATTGAACGGAAGAGAGAGAGTCAGCTTGGTCAGCTCTTCCGGGGCGCCGGGCGAGCTGGCGATGCCCAATGTGGCCAGTCCTGATCCTGCTTTGACGAGGAAGCTGTCGGCGTGACCGTGATAGCAGCCGTCGAATTTGACGATCATCGATCGTTTTGTGAAGGCGCGCGCCAGGCGAACGGCTGACATGGTGGCTTCGGTCCCTGAGTTGACCATGCGCACCATTTCGATGGAGGGCACCATCTTGCAAATCAGTTCAGCCATCTCCACTTCTTGCTTGCAAGGAGCGCCGAAGCTGGTGCCTAATTGCAGGGCATCTTCGAGCGCTTGCAGCACACGCGGGTGACGGTGACCGAGAATCATCGGACCCCAGGAGCCGCAGTAATCGATGTAGCGATTGTCATCGACATCGAACATTTGCGAGCCGTCTGCTCTTTCGATGAACACAGGCTCCGAGCCGACCGATTTGCATGAGCGAACGGGCGAGTTGACGCCGCCGGGCATATGCACCTGAGCTCGCTCGAACAAGCGCTGCGAGCGCGTCGCAACAACGGTCTTAGTCATAACTGCCACTCCTGAATTCGGACGTGAAACTTAGGCTACGCTGGGCGCTTCTTTAAGGATGCGTTCGATTGCCTGCTCGACCATCTTGGGAGCTTTTTCGCCCGCTTTGTAATCGCGCATTTTTCCTTCTCTATCGAACAGATAGAAGGCGGGCACATACTTGTTTTCGAAGGCATCGGTAATTTCGTGCCAGTTGTCGACGACGCACGGCTGTTTGATGTCGTATTCTGCAATCGCCTCTTTGACGGCTTCGACCGACGTGTCGCTCTCTTGTCGGGGCATGTGGATAGAGATGATTTTCAATCCTTGCGCCGCATACTTCTGCGCCCAGTGATTGATGTCGGGCAGCGATTCTTTGCAGGTTCCGCAGCTGATCGCCCAGAAGTGAATCAGTACTGTTTTGCCCTTCAGTTGATCGTCTGTGATCGGCTCGGAATTGAACCAATCGGTTCCACCTTTGAGAGACGGAATCGGGCTTTCGCTTCGAAGCGGCATTCAGGACCTCCTTGTCCGGCAATCACTTTTGCGGTTGTTTTGCAATCGCGCTCTTCTGCTTATTTTAGCGCTGCGAGCGGCTTTAGACGTGCCCGACGCAATTATATTTATGATGCTAAGTATCGTAATGGTTACTGAAAGCAAAACCGCCGAGCTTTCGCCCGGCGGTGCAATTCTGATTCGGCAGTGCGAATTAGACTGTGAGCGGTTTTTGACCCGGCTTCCAGTCGGCGCCGCACAGTCCACCGGTCTTGATCGCTTCGAGAACACGGAGTGTTTCGTCGACGCTGCGTCCGATGTTGAGGCTGTGCACAACCTGATATTGAAGGATGCCTTCCGGATCGATGATGAACAAGCCGCGCAGCGCGATGCCCTTGTCTTCGAGCAGTACGCCGTAATCACGGCTGACATCTTTGGTGATGTCGGAGGCGAGAACGTAGTGCAGGTCGCCCAGTCCGCCTTTGTCTTCGGCGGTGTTGATCCAGGCACGGTGGCTGAATACGCTGTCTGTCGAAACGGCGAGAACTTCTGCGCCGGCTTTCTTCAGCTCTTCAATTCTCTTTGAGAACGCCTTCAATTCTGTCGGGCAGACGAAGGTGAAATCCAAAGGATAGAAGAACATGATCAAGAACTTGCCTTTGTAATCAGAAAGGCGGACGTTCTCTTTCAGTCCCTTCATGTCCTTGGTGGAGGGCATGTCAAAATCCGGAGCTCTTTTACCAACTTGCAACATAAAGGCTGTTATCTCCAACGACGAAAAGTGGGATTAGCATTAGGAAATCTTATGCTGACGCAACCCAATGCTTAAAATGTTTAATGGAAATTCCACAATTCGCTTAGCGAGCGGCTTAGCGCTTTTTGGCGGGCTTCGCTTCGGTGTTGACCGCTTGCCAGTCGGCCAGCTGGCGTTGCAGACCGTGGTCCCCTACGTACTTGAGAATCAACGGGCTCACAGGCGACCAGCCGATCGTGAGCAGGTGATTAAGATGGTCTGCAGGAGTTGTACTGGCTTTGCTTCTGCCCAGTTCAGAGTCTTGTGTGTCGCTCACTATTTCCAGACCCTCTTTATATAAGCGCTCCGGCGGCCTGTCTCTTGGGGGCCGTTTCTGCATCGCATGGCACGGAGCACAATAGCTGGGCGGCTTCGCCGTCTAAGCCCCTGCGGGCGCTCCGCCGACTTCGCTTTACTCGGGAGACTTTTTAGCCCCGCGCAATCGCTTTAAATCGTAACCCCAAGTTGACCGTTTGTAATACATCGACAGCTTAGGAAATGCTTGATTTGACCGTACAAGCTTCCATTTGATAGTATTCTTTTTCACTCGTGCCATCTTAGCAACCAGCAAGAGCACGGGACAGACCTGGTTGTTCCGCCGGGAAAAGATTTCGTTCTGCTAATAAACGGAAACGAAATCAAGGAAGGATTCAACAGGTAGGGAATTTCTGTGCGTGATTCAAGAGACCGCACACAGCGACGGTGAAGCGGCGCGCCCGAATGACCGAAGCTAAGACGAAGCGAACGGACGAATAAAAAAGGTTAGGGACAAAAATGTTTGCCATAGTTGAATCTTGCGGAAGGCAGTACCAGTTGGAAGCTGGTCGCTTCGTAGACGTAGACCTGTCAGACGGCTCGAACGGCGATTCTTTCGTGTTCGACAAAGTCTTGATGATTGTCGACGGTGACAACTCCACGACCGGTGAGCCATTCATCGATGGAGCGAAGGTGAAAGGACGCGTCCTCTGCAACATGAAGGGGCGCAAGGTCATCGTCTATCATCAGAAGCCGAAGAAAGGCACCCGCAAGAAGCAGGGTCACCGCCAGCATTACACTCGCATCATCATCGATTCGATCGAGTTGAAAGATAAGGTTCTTGCGAAAGCGGAAGAGCGCCAGGCTCAACCAAAACCCGAGAAAGCCGCCAAAGAGCCAGCCAAAGAAGCGAAGAAGGCTCCCGCCAAGAAAGCGGCCGCCCCTAAAGCGAAGAAGGCTGCTGGAAAAGAAAAGCCCGCCGCCAAGCCAAGCAAGGCGAAGAAATAGTAATCTTCAGTAGACGATGCTCATGATTGCAGAGCGTCGCCGACAACCAGGAGTTGATCGTCATGGCACATAAAAAAGGAGCAGGTTCGACACGCAACGGTCGAGACAGCCAGCCCAAAAGACTCGGTGTAAAACGGTACGGCGGCGAAGCCGTCACTGCTGGTCACATCCTCGTCAGACAACGCGGCACCCGCATTCATCCCGGCTTCAACGTCGACCGCGGCAGCGATGACACGCTGTTTGCCCTGATCGACGGTGTCGTCACCTTCGAAATGTCGCGCGGACGCAAGCTTGTCAGCGTATACCCTGCTTAGAACGAACCTCTGAATCGAATTGTCCTCCGGACATGCAATTGAAAAACCTTTGCAGCCGGCACTTGAGCGGCTGGGAGAGCTGATTGTCGGCTCACCCGGTTCAGTGCCGGCTTCAACTCATTTCACGGGTCTGTCTTACGACTCGCGTCATGTGGCGGCTGGAGACATCTTCTTTTGCGTGCCCGGTCAGAAAACTGACGGCAACGAGTTTATCGATGACGCTGTCAAAGCCGGTGCCGTCTGCATCGTCAGCGAACGGGCGTTGGAGCGGCAGTGGCCCAATGTTGTCTTTGTCACCGTAAAAGATGTCAGGCTGGCGCTTGCCCGCCTCGCCGATTTTTTCTACGACCATCCGAGCCGCCTCGTGCGCCTGATCGGCGTCACAGGAACCAACGGCAAAACAACGACAACGCACCTTGTCGAACACATCTTGCAGCGCTCCGGACATCGCGTCGGTCTCATCGGCACTCTCGGTGCGCGGTGGGAGACAGAGCCCGGCAAACGCGAGTACATTGATGTAAAGCACACCACGCCGCAAGCCACCGATCTGCAAGAGTTGCTGTCGCAGATGGCCGGCAAACATCTCAGTCATGTGGCGATGGAAGTTTCGAGCCATGCGCTTGCGCTCAAGCGAGTTGCCGAGTGCGATTTCGCGGTCGCGTGCTTGACCAACATCACGCAGGACCATCTGGATTTTCATAGAACGATGGAGCATTACTGGCGCTCCAAGCGGCTTTTGTTCGAAATGCTCAATGCGAGCAAACAAGAGAACAAGACAGTAATAGTCAATGCCGATGACGACCTGGGGGAGGAGTTTCTCTCCGTTATCGATTCGGATGTGCGCCAATGGACCTATGGTTTCGCCCCCAACTGCGATTGCTCCGTGGTGAGTGCCACTTTCGATTTCCGCGGCACGCGACTCGAGCTTAAGACCCCGAGAGGTCCTCTCAGTCTTAATCTCAAGCTGAACGGGCGCTTCAATGTCTACAACACGATGGCGGCGGTGCTGATCTGCCTGGCAGAGGGCGTTTCGCTGGCAGATTGCAAGACCGCGCTCGAGGAGTTCGGCGGCGTTGCCGGACGCTTCGAAGTCGTGGGCAGCTTCGGGGGCAACGGTGTGAAAGAGCCGCTCTGCATCGTCGACTATGCCCACACGCCCGATGGTTTGGAAAACGTCTTGCGGGCCGCTCGGGCACTGGTGCCGTCAGACGGGCGATTGATCGCCGTCTTTGGCTGCGGCGGCGACCGCGATTCTTCTAAACGCCCACAGATGGGCGAGTTAGCCGAAGACCTGGCAGACGACGTGGTGGTGACCTCCGACAATCCGCGTACCGAAGACCCGGACCAGATCATCGGCGACATTCTCAGCGGCATAAAGCGCATGAATGAACGCATTCGTGTCGAGCGCGATCGGTCCTCCGCTATCAAGATGGCGGTCGAGCAGTCAACAGACCGAGATGTCATCGTTGTCGCCGGAAAAGGACACGAAACCTACCAGATCCTGGCCGACCGCACAATCGACTTCGACGATCGGCTCGAAGTCAGGCATGCTTTGGAAGCTCGGCATAAATAATGCTTCGTCCTTCGATATAGCGGATTCTCCGTTGAAACGCCCAGTTCAGCGGTTCCTCTCCGCAACACTCCTTCCTGCTCGCGCTTGAGACACTGCTCCATCGGCTCTCTTGCATCGAGCGGCATAACTTCTTGCCATGAGGTGCTGCTGGAGCGGCAATACAACCCGCTAGAGCGCCCACGGTGGGTATAATCAATCTGGCATGGCTTTTGCCTGTCATACCGTCAGGTACGTCAGTGGGAATCAACTTTCACATTACATCCGTTCGGGAAGGCACCATTTTCAATGTGATGCAGTTCCTGAGCCTAGAGAAAGTTACGGGCATCCTTACGGTGTCCTTCGGCAAAGTCTTACCAGAAACAACAATCTACTTCGTCACCGGCAACGTCACCACAGCAGAGTTTGGCGCTATTGTCGGCGACGCCGTACTCGATGTGCTGCTTTGCCAGGAGTACGCGATCAAGGAAGTGAGTTTTGCGCCCGGTCGTATCAATCAGTTGAACGAGCAGGCGATCATCGTGCGCGCGTCCAGCTTGTCAGGCGTCATGTTGAATGTGTCGAAAGACGTCGACAAGTGCGAGTCTCGACCATTCATATACGGTATGTTGCCTCTGAACACGACGGACGGGCGGCGCAGCGATTCGTTGTTGAAAGTAATGTACGACTTCCCCGAGTGGAACGAGTTTTTAATTTCGGTGCCTCGCTCCGACACCGACAAAGGCGCGCCTTTGCCGCAGTGTGTCTTGTTGCATCGCGCTCTCTCTCGACAAGCGATGACTTATCAAACACCGCTCGTTTCGCTGCGATCGTTGCGGCCGTTGCTCGAGATCGTGCAGCCCTTGAGCGAGAAGGAGAGCAACAACTTGCGTGGCTACATGCGCAGTCTACTGCCGCATCCGAAAGCGACGCATATGTCGATCGAACGTTTTTACGCCTTCGCCAGCGCCATTGAATCGATTGCACAACGCCGCTCATCGGAAGTTGGTGATAAGGCGAGACGCGCTATACATCAGCTGATTCAGAGCACCACGAAATTAAGTGAAACCGCCAATGTCTGACGCGGAATATCACGACATCGACGCGACCGACATTTTTGTCCTGACGAAGATGGAGTTGCTGAAGTTCTTGTGCAAGCGCATCTTGCCGCATGGACATTGGGGCGCACCTAAAGCGGCTCCTGGAGAGACACCACATCTGGTGCTAACGTTTGACGATGGACCCTTTCCGGAGACGACATTGCCACTGCTAGAACTGCTCGATGAGGAGCAAGTGAAAGCGACGTTCTTCGTCATGGGACGCCGTGTGCAAAAACATCAAGAACTGCTGCAAAAAATCGCAGAGCGCGGGCATCAGATTGGTAATCACTCCTTCAGTCATCAGTTTATGCCGGCGATGTCGACTAAGAAAATCGAGTATGAGATTGAGAGCACGAATCAATTGATCAAAGATGCCACCGGTTCGACGCCATTGATCTTTCGTCCGCCGTTTGGGCTCATCGATCACCGTGCCGCACGCATGTTGCAAGAACGGTCTATGAAGATGGTCTACTGGGGGGCGGTATCGGAAGATTGGCTCGGCATCGGCGAGCCGCGCGTCGTGCGCCGTACTCTGCGCCGCCTCCAGCACGGATCTATGATCGTGCTGCACGAAGGCCGCACCATCGCCAACCAGACGCTGGGCGCCACACGCAAAATCATCCAGCAAGCCAAGCTCCAGGGCTACACCTTCGACAAAATCGCCGTGCAGTAGCGGCGGCTGGTGGTGTGCGGTAGGCGGCGCTGTGTACTCGGCGACGCGGCGCGGTGCGGTGCGGTGGTCTGCGCCCGGCGCGGCGGTTCTCCGGTCACCTCTCTTTCCAATTTTGAAAGAAAAACCGCCACTTTTTCTTACAAACAAGGCTTGATTGCTGTGTGCAATCGGATTTGGCGAATTTTGATTGCACTGTGCAATCATTTCCCCAAATGGGGCTGTTGATTGCAGAGTGCAATCAGAATGGGCTGTTTTTGATTGCACCCAGCAATCGCTCGACGGCCCGCGATGCGTGCGAGAAAAACCGCCACTTTTTCTTACAAACAAGGCTTGATTGCTGTGTGCAATCGGATTTGGCGAATTTTGATTGCACTGTGCAATCAATTCCCCATACGGGGCTGTTGATTGCAGAGTGCAATCAGAATGGGCGGTTTTTGATTGCACTCTGCAATCGCCTGCCGCGATCGGACTGTGAAATTTCCCGAGTTCGCCTTCCTGCGTGGCGCCTTCCTCCGAATAAAAACTGAGCGAAACTCATACAACGACTGTGCAATTGCACAGTGCCCACTTGCCGGACCAGTGATATTACTGAGTCATGAAATTACCTAAGACTTCCAAAGTGAGTTCCGATATAGTCATCCCCATCAGTGGAGGTGATTGTCATACCGTTCACTTCCACGGCGATTTTTATGAAGCCTTCAAATCGGATTTAAAATACGCGCGCGGCTTGGTCCTCGTTTTAAGTCCTTATATAAAGGCAAAACGCATTCTCCAACTGAGAGAGGCGATAGAAGATTGCATCAAGCGCGGAGTTCGTGTGTGCGTGTTCATCCAGCGACCTCCGAGTTTTGTTCTTGACGATGACCAGCGTCGCCTCGAGTTGAATGAAGCGATCAAGTTGTTGACTGACATGGGGGTACACGTGACGGAGCTGCCTGCCGTTCACGCTAAAGTTGCGATTATCGACGATGAGATTGCCTGGGATGGCAGCCTCAATATACTCAGTCACCTTAATACGGAGGAGCGCATGACACGCTGGCAAAGCAAAGCTAAAGTCGACGAAATCATCAAGAGTCACGGACTTGATTGCTGTGGATCCTGTGGTCAACGTCCCGGATTCTGTATTAATTTACAAAAGAACCTTTCTGAATTTGCTGAGAAACAGAGATGCGCGACGGGCGAGGCTATTGCGGTTCGCCGCAAGGCGTTTGGTTTGAGTCAGAGAGACCTTGCAGATTTGTCGGGAATCAGTCAAGCGTACATCGCCCAAATCGAAAAAGGAACACGCGATGTCAGCATCAACACCCTGGCGATGATAGGTCGAGTGCTGAAGACACAATTCAAGCCCATTCCACTACATCTTGAACCTTGTGTTGAACAACTGACGCGGACCAGAGGTAGAGAGACAATACCAGCGATGCAAACAGCTGCATCCTCTGACAGAACTAAAGTTGCTCCGTGAAAAACGTATGTCACTGGCAACGCAGCAAGACAATCTTCGGAAGACGATTTGGCGAGTGTGTTTGACTAAAACCAACCAGTCAGTCTTCAGACACGCTATGGCCGGTCGGACTCAGAGAAGGCGCCTTTTCGTTCGTATTGATTTTGAAGACGGAATCTAGCCGCCGCAATGTCAACACTCAAAAATTGGTCGCCTAGTTTGCCATACCTGAAAGAAAAAGCGGCGGTTTTCCTTTCAAGTACCGGAAAGCGTGACCGGTGTTGGGCATCGGCGCGCTGGAATGGGCATCAGGTTACGATATACTTGGCGGGGGACGCGTAGAAGGAAGAAGAGAGTGCTTGACTTTCGGCCGCCGTTAGATAGTCCGGCTCTGATCAGGTTTGTAAAACTGGCGATGCCGATGTTTATGAAGTACGCCTTGCATGACACCCGCGTCGTGCCGGTGGAAGGAGCGGTTGAACGCTTCAAACAACATAAGGGCAAAAGAGCGCTGGTCTGCCCTAATCATGCCAACAGGCACGACCCGATGACGATGTTTTCGTTTTCGGGCACGGTCGGCGAAGATTTCAATTTCATCGCCGCGCGCGAAGTATTCGATTGGGACAACGGCAGAAACGGCTGGTGGCTGCAGCACCTCGGCGTTTACTCGGTGGTGCGAGGCGCCGCCGATCGCGAGTCGTTCAAAACGACAAAGCGTTTGTTGTGCGAAGGTAAAAAGAAATTGGTGCTCTTTCCCGAAGGAGAGATTTCACGCCAAAACGACACTCTGATGCCGCTCGAATCAGGCGCTGGGCAGATGGCATTTTGGGCAATGGACGAAATGGCGAAAAAAGGCGACCACGATGCGCCGATGGTAATTATTCCCATGGCGCTCAAGTACACATACGAGGTTGATATTAAACGTTCTCTCGCAAATACGATTGCGCAGCTCGAAGAACGGCTCTCCTTGCAGGGCAACAGTGATGATGCGCATCTCTACGAGCGCTTGCGCAAGATATCGGAAACGCTGCTCGACACTTTGGAAAAGGAATACGGATTCAAACCGAAAGCCGACGCATCTCTGAATGATCGCGTCATTGCATTGCGGGGTTTCATCCTGGAAAATGTGGCGCGCCAATTGAATTGCTCGATTAACTCGAACGGTCGGCAGCTCGAAAGCGTGCGTGTTCTTCGCAATGCGATGGATGACTTCATTTACGCCGATGAACATGAAGCATCGGAGTATCAGAAGAAAGTGCACACTGAGAAGTCTTCGATGCTCAAGGGACTGTACAATGACCTCGATCGCGTCGTCAATTTTATCGCCATTTACGATGGCTATCTGAAAGAAAACCTATCACAAGAGCGATTTTCCGATATTCTCGATCGGCTCGAGCGCGAGGTTATGCGCACGCGTGAGCCGTCGTTTCACGGGCCGCGCCGCGTTCTTGTCGATGTCGGTAACGCCATTGATGTGCGCGAGCTGTACCCCAATTACAAAACCGAGAAGAAAGCTACGATTGCGAAAGTGACTGAGCAGTTGGGTTCTGAAATGTCGCGGCTGCTCATCGGACTCGACCAATACCGCAAACCGCTCCTCGTCGGTTGATCGAATAAGCGTTATTAATCCGTCGACGCGCAGCACAACTTGTAAATTATGGCCAACGGTTGCGCAGCATGCTGCCCTGGTTAAAAAGTGAACGCTCTGACACTCATCGGGCGCTGTTATTCGGTTCCAACGGACGAGCGAAAATGGCACCGATGGCGGTGTCGGAGCGTTTAATCGCTTCGCTGATCGGGCCCGCTTCGACTGTCACTTTCATGTTGACCTTCCGAGAAGATGCATCCATAAAATGCGGAACATTGTCTTTGTCACGCAACACTAATCCGGTATGTTGAACGTCGAGTCCGGCAATGTTTGTGCAAATCGCGACGATGTCGCCTGTCTTTAAGAAGGGCTCTGCATCAGCTATTTTATCGAGCGGTACGTATTTAACTGTCCGCTCGTTGATTTTCGCTTCGCGTAACTTGATCTTTTCGATGAGCGAAGGATTCGCTTTCATTTGAATGGAACCGTTGGGATGGTGCGACATATAATCCACTTTCGAAGTGAGCTTCTCCGAACCAGGAAGCTCGGACAGCAGGCGCACAACGTGCTTAGACTGATTGTCTTCCAACCAGTCAGTCATGTAGTGCAATCGCGTGCTGTAGTCGCCAATCGTTCCGCTGCGATAGCGAGTGAACGTAATCTCCTTCAATAAATCCGCGGGCGTTCTGCCGCCTTTCTTGAGCATGCGCGCGAAATCAAGGGTACTCTCGAAGAAGGTGAAGCAGTCTAAGGCAGTCAAATTGACCGAACAGATTTCCTCAGTGGCGGAGAGTTCGAGCGTACTCGCTTTGTATGGAGTTCCTTCCAATGCCAAGCCGATCTTCCCCATAAGCTCACCGATAGGAAGCTCGCACCACTTATCTGCCACAGCCCGATCTCGAATGCTATTGAATATCGATTCGCCGCGAAATACCTCGGTTTCAGCCGCCAGGGCACCGAGCGGATCCAAGGATGCGTAGCCCGCAAAAGCCAGAGTTTTGCCAATAAATTCACGCCGCGATAAGGTCATTTCTGTTCCTCAAAAGATCTGATGATTCTCTCGACGCCCATGCGCGGTTCTTCCGCGGTTAACACTGCGAACAAATATTTGTTCGCTTCAATGATGTGCAAAAAACCGGGCTCCGTCCGCAAAGTTATTGCCAACTTATTGCCCTCACGAATTTGCCTTGCCACGTCTTCATTTGAGAGCAAGGTGGAGCTTAAACTTGCAATCGTCTCCAGATCTGAAAGCTTTGGCATGGAGCTTCCGATAACGTTTCCATCTGTAGCAGTAATCAGGTAGCCCAATAGTCCAGGCGTGTCTTGGAGTGTCGTAAGCAGCTTTTGCATCTTGCTGTCTTCCATGTTAGAAGGGTAGCTAGAACCTCCCCACCGCTGCAAGAGCCCGAACCGACTGTGTCGATTAGCGCAACAGTTGTAAGCAGGAGGCTGATTTGATGCTATTATTGGTTGTTGCCGTGCCATTGATTGCGCGGCGGGCAGGCGAAAAGTGCGCCAGAGCCGTGAAGACAGCTTTTATCGCGTCATCGATACGTCAAAATCTCCACTCTCGTCGCCACATCCACATAAGTTTGAGTTAAAAATCCGGGGTAATGCAAAAGTTAGCGCTTGTCGGTTTGGGTGCGTCCGGTCTCTTTGCCTTGAAAGAATTAGCAGGAGCCGACGTTGAGGTACACGTTTTCGATGTGGGACCGACCTACGACAAACGATACGCATGCCCAATAGACCAGGGTAAGCTCACCGTTTGCCCGCCCAAGGCTTGCAGTTACTGCGCGCCAGGGCAATCAGCCGGCAGTTGGAACGACTTCAAAGTAATTCTCTCCGCCTCGCCGGTCATCGGCGGGCGGCTGTTTGATCTGGTTGGCGAAAAAGAGTTGCAGGCGCGCTTGAATATTGTGCGCAAGACGATTCTCGAACATGCGCCGGTTGAAATTCCGGTGGTGACGCCGAATCAGGATGACCTGGAATGGATCAAAAAGAAAGCGACGCTCGCCGGCATGACTTATCACTATCAAGAGCTGTTGCATTGCGGTTCTGATAATGCGCCTGCGATCAACACGAGCATTCTCACCGAGATCAAGGAAAAAGGTCCGAACATCCACTTCCACTGGGATAGCAAGGTGCTTTCGGTCTCTCGGCGAGCGGGCAAATTTGCATTGCAGTTCGATTCGTACAGAAAACCCGGCAACGAGCACGAAGAGATATTCGATATTTGCGTACTTTCAGTCGGACGTGGCGGCGCGCATTGGTTGACGCAGCAAGAGTTCTACAAGGCGCTCGATATCTCTCCCGGACAAGTCGACATCGGTGTGCGCGTGGAGACGAGCTGTTTTTATACAGAAGAAGTCGACAGAAGATTTTATGAGCCGAAACTTTATTACAGGAGTCGCCACTCCAATGATGTCGTGCGCAACTTCTGTTCGAATCCCAAAGGTTTTGTAACTCCGGAAAACCATCGCGATTATGTCCTGGTCAACGGACATTCAAAGATGTACGAGAAATCGGAGAACAACAATTTTGCTGTTCTCGTTTCCAAAACGTTCACGCGGCCATTCAAAGATCCGCAGCTGTATTCGCAAACGATCGCCAAGATCGTCAATATGCTAGCCGGCGGCGGACCTCTCATTCAGCGGCTCGGCGACTTGCGTTCAGGACGTCGAACGAAATCATTGATCAACAATTTGATCACACCGACGCTTGAAGCGGAATGCGGAGATATCTCGCTTGCGTATCCGCACAGAATACTGGAAAGTATCGTCGAGTATCTTGATGCGTTGAACAAGATCTGCCCCGGCATTGCCGACGATTCCACGTTGCTCTACGCGCCTGAGTGCAAGAGTTATCCGGATTCGATCTCTGTCAGCAAAAACATGGAGACGAACGTTCCTAACTTGTACATCACCGGTGACTCGAGCAGTTGGACGCGAGGTGTTGGACAAGCCGCCAGCAGCGGATTGCTCGCCGGCGAAGGCGTCAAGTCCAAGCTCAAACAAGCCGGCAAAGTCGCAGTTTAGCTATCCAATCAGGAGCGCTTCAGCTTGTGCTCGTTCTCGCGCGCATAGCGGCAAAGTATTTCGCGCAGAAAACCCTGATACTCTACCCCTTCGGCTTTAGCTAATTGCTTTAGACGCTTCAGCACCCTTTGAGACATCTTGATTGAGACTAGTTCTAAATCGCTTGTTTCGCTTATATCGTGCTCGACAAGCCTTGCGTGTTCTTCCGATGCCCCTAGTTGACGAGATTCCCACACCTCGATGTCCTCTTCCAAGGCATCTACGTCTATTCCTTCTCCCTCTTTCAATCTTTCGACCTTTATGTCCATGCTCTTGCCTCAACTAAACTTTCTGTAGATACGCCTTTCTTCCTCATTTGGCTCGAATGCTGTTTTGACTGCAAAGACTTCTTGATCCAGCTTGATAAAGACTACTTTCAGCTCACGTCCGGCGGCGGTGCGTCCAATGAACCACTCGGTAGGCGGAATCGATTGATGTCGAGCTCTTACATCTAATAGAGATTTGCGATTCCACGAATCGAAGCATTCGACTATTTCCCTTTCGGTTACACGGTGCCGCTTTCGTAGTTTCGATGCGACCATCTCACTGAAAAGCAGGCGCATGCCCTTACCTCATTGTATAACAACGAAATAAAAGCTATCGTACCTTTCGCCCGAAGTAACCGTTCAATTCCACAGTCTTTCGTCCAAGTGAACCAATTAACCCTGCAGCAGGTATTTGTCCTTGCGCAGGGTTTGCACGATGTGGTTAAACCATTGATCTTCGGTGTCGAATTCCATTGTCGGCTCGACGAGGATGCTGGGTTTGAGATCGGGGTCGACGTAGTTGAGCGAGCAGGGAAGCAGCGTGCCAGGCAGACTGCGCGCTGTGAATTTGTCGAGTTCGCAAAACGATGACGGGAAATCCAGTTCTTCCGTGAGCGAGAGAGTGGTGGTAGCTGGAATTAGTTTTTCGATGGTGGACCACATGTACTGACCGAGCCCGCGCAGGAAGTACGCGACGTCCTGCCCGAAGGCGGGATTGACCTCGTTCACCTGAAGTTCAGGCAAACCGAATCTGCGCATGCCGGTCGTGTGCATGGAAAGCTTTCCCGTGGCTTCATTGGTATTACCTGTGACGCCAAGAAAATTGTGAGTGAGCGGAACGCCCTGCGACTGAAACTGCCAGAACGGCAGATTGGCAGGGTAGGCTGGGCTGTCGTAGAAGTCGATCAGGACTGCATCAAGGTCCATCATGTGAAAATGTCCCGCAATCATCGTTGTCCAAAACGGAGCGAAGAAAGTCAGCTGCTCGTCGCCATCAGCAGTGAGGTGCATGATCATCTCCGCGCGAAAACAACGAGCCTGCACGCTCTCAGGCAGCATTCCCTCCTCTATGATGCGGTAGAACTCATCGACTTCGGCGTTTGGCATCACATTCAAGGTCACGTTCGTGTTGAAGACAACTGCCTTCAAATAATCATCCAGTTCGCACTCGTAAATCCATTCTCGAAATTTTTTCCGCATCGCCAGATGTGTCGTTCTCGCATCAGCCGCAGGGACGATAAACAGCATATGATCACGGGGAAATTCCAGCGGCAGGTCGATCGACCCCGGTCCACTTTCTTCGGGCGTTTGCTCACTGTCGTACGGTTCGACTGATTGCTGCGGTAATGCGACTGATTGCTGGGAGAGTGCCTGGGCTTGTTCGGGGCGCCCGTTGGCTTGCTGCGGTATGACGGTCGGCTGTGCCTGAGCGCAGGACGGCGCCGCCTCGGGAGCGGTCGGCTGAGCGGGCTTTCGGGACCGTTTAGCCTTCTTGCTCGGTTGTTCTTCCAATTGAGAATTTTCAGTCGCTTCGTTGGTCACCGTACGAATCCCAGTTGATTGACAGGCTGAAATTATCGCTTAAAAATTTTGAGTTAGCTATCTTTGATTGGCAGCTCGATTACAAATGTCGTTGATCCTCCGCGGCTGGTGGCGGTTACTGTGCCACCGTGAAGCTCGGCCAGTGATTTGCAGACCGCTAGAGATAAGTTGGCGGTGCTGCCCTTTTGGTAGCTGGTGAGAAAGGCATCGAACATGTTCGCCAGAGTGGAAGGCGAGATCACCGGTCCTTCGTCGCGCACCGCTAGCCGAGCCATTTTGTTCTGTTTGCTGATTTTGATCTTCACCAAACCCGGCTGCTTGCTGCGACGCACTGCGTTGCTCACCAGCGCCTGCAACATCTGCGTCAACCTGGCGTTGTCCGCGATCGTAAGCACGTCTTCGTCCGGCGCTACGATGGCAACGTTCATTCGTTCAGACTCTTCCTGGAGGCTTTGCATTACGAGCCCGGCAATATGGCGCAAGGATACACGTTCATTGTCCAGAATTAACATTCCGGCGCGGATCATCTCCAGATCAAGAAGGTTTTTGATCAGTTCGGACATCTGCTGGGCTGCGGTGACCGCCTGCAACACCCTTTCACGCCCTTCCGGCGTCAGTTCGGACATCGCCGGAGTTTGAACAAGCTGCAAGAATACTGATACCGTACTTAGTGGCGACTTCAGGTCGTGCCCGACCATTTGCACCACTTCTCGGCGCAGCCGTTCGATCTGTTTTTGCGCTGTAATATCGTGCAGGATGCAGAAGTATGATTTACCGTATTCCGACCAGCGAACCGACCATAACAACTCGGTTATGGCTCCGCTGGGACGTACGATGCGAGCTTCCAAAGCCTGCTGAGTGGAGTTGACGCTGGATGCAAAATGCTGTTTCAGCTCTTCTCGATCGTCAGGATGCACATAGTCTAACAACGACTTTTCCGTCAACTCTTCTGGAGAGAGACCGAAAGACTGATTGCAGGCTCGATTGACATTGAGAAACTTGAGATCGCGCGTCAGTTGGCAGATCACGTCGCGCTGTTTGTCGATCAGATCGTGCTCGGCTCGGTCCGCGGTTGTGAGTATACGCGCTATGTTGTGAAATGATTGGTCCAGTCTGGAAATCTCGTCCAATCCATCCAACATGGGAAGGAGCGGCTCCTTAGCGGCGATGCGTTTGGTGTTGGCGACAATGATGCGGATGCGGCGAGTGATGTCGCGTTGAAACCAAATGAAGGAAGCAGCGATAATCAGAATTTGTAAAGCGATTCCGAAACGAGTAGCATTGACACTCGCTTCTCTCCACGATCGCTCGTTGTGCAGCGCTTCTTGTGTGGCATCATCTTGGTCCTGCATGATGTGCGTTAATAGCGTCGTGTCATCTACGATTTTTAATACGTGCTGCCGCAGTGGCATCCATATGAGCTGTTCAGCATTGCCCCACCACTGCCCGCTAGCCATCAGCTTCTGTGCTCGTGCCGCGATCACCTGACAGACATGCAAATGCTCACGCGCGTCTGACACCACCATGTATTTATCCGGTTCATCTTTGAAGTCTGGCATGAGAGCATTCAGATGCGCTTCGAAGTCCATCGTTGCTTTGGGAAGCTTGCCCACATTGGCTGTGGTGAACAACGCTTTCAAAAAGACAAACTCCTCAACTGCTTTCGCCAGCTTATCGCTCAAAATGAGTGATTTCTTTGCCTTCTCCGTCTGGGCTTGCGTGTTTTCGTGCAGGGCGAAGAGAGTGGCGCCCAGCCCAAGTTGAATGGTGAGAAGCACAACCAGGACGATCAAAAGTTTGTTCGTCAAGTTCATGATTTTGCCTCCCATGCAGGAGGTTTCGGAATGGAGACTGAAAATGTCGTGCCCTTCCCTTTGAAGCTGTCGACATTGATGGTTCCATCATGCAGCTCGACCAATGCTTTGCAGATGGCCAGTCCGAGCCCGGAGCCTCCCTTTATCGTGGCGTCGGACGTTTCTGTCTGGCGGAAACGCTCGAACACTGATGCGAGCAGCTCTGCGGGAATGCCTCTGCCGCTATCCACCACACTGAAGGTGGTGGCATCGTTGGTGGACGAGCCTGTCACCCGCACCTCGCTGCCGGTGGTGGAAAATTTGATCGCGTTCGTGAGCAGATTGACGAGCACTTGCACGATTCTATCGCCATCAGCGTTGAGTTTGACGGTGTCGCCGACGTCAATGGCTACCTTGACGTTGAACGAGGCGGAGATGCCGCTAACAGTGTGCACTGCTTGCTCGACAAGATCTCTCAACGAGCAATCGCGCCGTTCTAAAGTCAACAAGCCCGCTTCCAGTTTTTCTAAATCCAGCAAGTCTTTTACTAGCGTCACCATTTGCGTCGTTGCTGAACTGGCCCGTCCGAGCAACGTCGTCGCTCTCTCGGTCAACTTGGCGTAGTCGCCGGTGCTGAGGTCGGCGAGAGTCGATGCGATCGTCATAAGGGGAACTTGCAGGTCGCCGCTGATCAGTTGCATCAGCTCGCGCCGCAATCGTTCGGTCTCTTTCTTTGCTGTAGTATCGTGGACGGTGCAGAAAAACTGATGCTCCTCACTGGACCAATAGACGGACCATTCGGTGTCGATTTTGCCTCCGTCCTTGCGCAAGCAGCGGCTCTCGAAGAGCTGCATGTTTTGAAATTTAAACTGGTCGAACTGAGCGACCGGGTTCGGCACATCGTCAGGCAGCAACAGTTCGGCTACTCGCAAATGCAGCAGTTCGTCCGGTTCGTAGCCGAAGAGTTGCATACTGGCGCCACTGGCTGCGACAAAAGCAAGTTTTTCGTTGACCGCACAGATAACGGCGCGCGCATGCTCTCCGAGCATTTTCGCATGACTCTCTGTTTCTGCTAACCGATCGGCCATCGCATGAAAGGCACCGTCGATCTGGGCAATTTCATCGCTACCTTTCACTGGCGAGTTAAGTGGAGAATCACTGGCGAGTTTATAGGCGTTGCCGAAAGCTGCTGAGAAGCGTGTGCGGATGCTGCGGCTGAGGAAAAACAGCGAAAATAGTAACAACAGACTTTCGACTAGCGTGCTGATAAGCAGTACGCGTTCATAATTCTGATCGTCCGATTGCAGCCGGTCGAGAATGTCGTGTGATTCATCCGTCTGCTGGTTGATTATTTCAGTCGGAAAGGTCATGCTCGCCGCCAGGATAGGATCGACGGAGTGCCGCAGTCTGAACAGTTCGGAATGAGTTTGGGAAGCGACTGAGTCCATCTGATTCATTCGCTTGCGGGCGATATCGATTGCCTCGTTCAGCTTTTGAGTGTGTGCCACTGCTTCCGGCGAAGCGCCGCTTTCAGAGATGCGCTTGGCACACTCGGTCGCTTCATTGCGCAGCTTTTCGAACTCCTGCGAGACGATAAACTTCTCTTTGCCGGAATCCGCCAGAACGAAAATACGAATCATGTCGCTCAGCATGATGCTCACGTCCGACTTGAGCATCAAGATGGCCGATAGACGTGCCAGCATCGGCTCGCTTCGATGCTGAATATCAATGAGCCAACTAAATGCAGCGATCTGAAAGACGACTGGAATCGTAACCAGAAGCAAGAATCGCGTCGATAGCTTCATCTAAATGTCTTTCGGTCGTCTAGACCAGCTGTGCGGCTCTAATCGGTTTCATCAAGGTGGCGACCTTCGTCATCGTCGTCATCATCGAAGTCGACGTGCATTTTTTTCTGCAGCGCTGAGTAGCGAGAGAGAAGTTCAGCCACGTCGGGGTGTTCGGAACCCAGAGATTTTTCGCTCAATCCTAATCCCCATCGATACAATCGATCGGCTTCCTGGAAGTTCTCCTGCTCCTCGTAAATCTCTGCCAGACTGCGAAGGGCGCGAGTGACATTGGCATGCTCCGATCCCTGATTCTCTTGCGTGATCGATACTACGCGCCAGTAAAGAGGCTCCGCCTCACTGATCTTGCCTTGATCGTGGTAGACCTCGGCGAGGTTATTGAGAATCTCAGCTACGTGCGGATGATTGGGTCCCCAATCTTTTGTGCGCAGCTCCAAAAGCGTCTTGTAGAGCGGCTCCGCCTGATCGTACTTGCATTGAATGTGAAAGAGAACAGCGAGATTGCTCAAACTTTGCGCCGCACTCGGATGTTCCATTCCTAATGTATTCTGGCGAATTTTCAAGGCGCGCCAGTGAATGCGCTCCGCTTTGGGAAAATCGCCCATGATGCGATACATTTCAGCCTGGTAGTTGAGCACGATCGCGACGCTTGGATGATGCGGTCCCCAACTATCTTCTGCAAGCTTCAAAGCGCGCTTGTAGAGCGGCTCTGCTTGGTCGTATTTGGCTGAGGCGTGGTAGAGCAGTGCCAGATTGGTCAAGCTGGGACCGAGCGAAGGATGTTCGGGACCGAGCGCCGCTTCCCTGATGGAGAGGGCCTGCTGAAAGAGCGGTTCTGCCTGCCCGTACTTGCCGTGCGCCCGGTAGAAGTCGGCGAGATTGTCGATGATCTCCGCCATCGCCACGCGATCGGCATCGCTCATCTTCTCGTAGATCGACAGAGCGCAGCGCAAATGCGGTTCCACCTCGGAGAACCTGCCTTGCGCTCGATATACCGACGCCAGCTTGCCGGCGGCTTCGGCGACACCCTGTGACTCCTGCCCGAACTTCTGCACGTTGAGATCAAGCATGCGCTTGAACGTGTTCTCGGCTTCGGAGTACCAGCCCTGCACTTTGTACAGCTCGCCCAGCCGGCAAAGAATTGCGGCCTGGTTGGCGCTGTCGCCGCTGCCTTCGGCCTCTATCAGCGCTTTTTGAAACAACTTTTCGGCGTCGGAGTAGCGCGCCAGCTCGCACGCCTTCTCGGCAGCGTCGAGGTAATGTTGCCAGGTAATAGTTTCTGTCATTCCTTCCATTAAACTACCTAGAAGAGAGATACTACGTCTAACGAGTTATACCCGGATTTATTGTCGCGGTAGCTGAACTAAACCGGGACGCATACAGCAACCAACAGTTAGCCAACTGTTGGTTGGCAGCTATCCGGCGCCAGTTTTCTCGGGTTAAGCTGGGAAGAAGCCCAGCTGGTGAGGATTAACGCGTGCTCATAGATGTCATTCGGTCATCGTTCGCTGGTTTGAAAATCAACGGCGGCGCTACCGGCAGTGGGTCCAGACGTGGCAAAAAACGACTGTTGCCTGTGACGCGAAAAGAGTGGATGCTGGAGGCGGTCAAGCTTTCAGGACTGTGGCTCCTGCTTTCGCCCTTAGTGGCAGCGCCGTTGTATCGATGGATGGTGATGCATCCGGATCGGACTGACTATTCGTATGCGATGGCGAATCCGCTCAAGCTTATGAAGGAGCACATGAAGGTCAGTTCTCAGGATGTCTGGTTTAAAACCCCGCATGGTGAGCGCCTGCACGGACTGTTTTTGACCAAGGAAGGAGCGCGAAAGACGGTGATAGTCTTTCACGGTAACGCCGGCAACATCGCACATCGACTCGTTCTTGGCACGGCGCTGACGTTGTGCCATGCCAACGTCTTGCTTTTCGATTACGAGGGTTTTGGCAAAAGCGAGGGCGAAGCCACACTTCCCGGCATAGTTACGGATGGGTTGGCAGCATATGACTATGCGGTGAGGGAGCGCAAACTTTCGTCGTCAGATATCGTTTTGTACGGTGAATCGCTTGGCTGCGCGGTGGCAACCCAGGTGTCCGAGCAGCGGAAGACTGCCGGGGTGATCTTGCAATCACCGTTTTCATCATTGATCGAAGCGGGCAGAGAGCGGCTCGTTTGGCTCTATACGTATCCCGATAGCTGGTTTCAAGACCTGAACATGAATAACACAGTCGCCTTTCGCCACAAACATGTTCCACTTTTGCTGATACATGGAACCGCCGATGAAATTCTCAACAAGCATCATTCCGAGGAGATCTTCGCTCAAGCAGTGGAGCCGAAAAAGCTGGTCATTCTCGAGGGTTTTGGCCATTCAGTCGAGAGCATCGGCGCCAAACCGTATGTGGTGGCAGTCACGAATTTCATGCATGCGCTGGATACAGTCAAAGCAGGCAATTGAGTGCGGCTGGCGCTGAGTTAGACTCCCAGTTCGCGCACCAGACGGACGCGCTGTGCCGGGAAGTCGCGCAACGATAGCGGGATTGGACCGAATCTCGCTCGCGCAAAAGGTGTAAGGCTATTGCTGGATAACAACTGGTCCCATACCTGCTGATCGGGAGGCGACAACTCAGCTTCGAATACGCGAACAGAGTCGTGTCCCAGTCGCCATTGTTGAGGCACGTTGCTCACATGCAGTGCCCGTCTGGTGTTTTGAAAGTATGCATTGACCGGCGTGTCTTGGACGTCTAGCCATTCACCCGGGCTCCACGAGCCGTTCGGCAATTTGCGGGGCAGCGACCACCTGACCGACGATGCAGCGGGAGATTGACCGAACATATCGAGGACCTTATAGGCTTTTTGCCGGTTGCTTGCCTGGCTGAGTGCCTTGCTCGGGCCCTCGAGCAATGACGGACTGCTAAGCGCGAATTCGTGCAAGTTGATGGCCGCCATCGCTTCGCTCACAGCGGGCGTTGCAGACGGCACGTGCCAAAAATCTGCATCTTGCAAAAGCTTCGGCACTGAACGCTCGAGAGGCGTCAGAACGTCGCTTGCCAATTCGGCTCCAATTTCTAGGGCACTCATAGCGGTCTCGGGTAGAAGGCCTCTGTAGTTTAACTGGCTAAAGCTTCACAGCAAAGGGGACAAATACGAGCACAGTTCACGGGCGAAGGTTTGAATGAAAAACCGGCGGAAAATCTTTCAAACGGTCGGGAAAACTACCCATTCCTGGCAGGAATAATTTTTCGTGCTTACCCATTCCTCCCAGGAATAACTTTGGCTCTGCGCCTCGTCGATTCCTGGCAGGAAATAGTTTTCCACCTTAATACATTCCTCCCAGGAATGGCTCCTTTGGAGTGGGATGGAAGGCTTTGGGTCCAGCGAGGAAAAGTGGCGGAAAATCTTTCAAACCGTCGGGAAACTACCCATTCCTGCCAGGAATAATTTTCCGTGCTTATCCATTCCTCCCAGGAATAACTTTGGCTCTGCGCCTCGTCCATTCCTGGCAGGAAATAGTTTTCCACCCTAATACATTCCTCCCAGGAATGGCTCCTTTGGAGTGGGATGGAACGCCTTTGGCTTACGCCTCGACGAATTCGACTTCGATCTGCTGGGCATAGATGCCGCGCTGGTGTGCCATTTCGAACAGCTTGCGCACGGCGTTGCGGCCGGATTCGCCGTAATCGACGGTGAGCTCGTTGACGTACATGCCGACGAACTTGTCTGCTAATTCAGGTTTCATATCGCGAGCAAATTCCATCGCATATTCAAGTGCCGCCGGACGATGCTCGAGTGAGTACACGATCGATTCCTTGAGAATTTTGGTCAGCTCTTTCATCATCGAGGCGCCCAGATCTTTGCGCACGACGTTGCCGCCCAACGGCAGCGGCAGCCCTGTTTGCTCGAACCACCATTCGCCCAGGTCGACTATTTTTTCCAGTCCTTCGGACTGATATGTCAGCTGACCTTCGTGAATGATGAGACCGGCATCCGCCTCGCCTTTAGCGACTGTTTCGATGATTTTATCGAAAGGAACCTCGAATACATTCAAGCCTTGTTGATAGAGTTGGAGGGTGAGATACGCCGTCGTCAACTTGCCGGGAATGGCTATTTTAGCCGTCTTTAGCTGCTCGGGTGTGAGCACTTTCTTGGCGATCAAAACTGGTCCGTACTTATAACCCATGCTGGCGCCGCACGGCATCAAAGCGTATTTGTCGGAGACATGCGGGTAGGCAGCGAACGAGATGGCCGAAACTTCGTATCGTCCGTTGATGGCATCCTGATTGAGCGATTGGATGTCTTTCAAGACTTGTTTGACTTCGAGACCGCCGGTCTGAATTTTGTCCTTTGCCAGGGCATAGAACATAAACGCATCATCCGAATCGGGGCTGTGCGCAACAGTGACGGTTTTGGTTTGAACTGACATAATCGCCTCGCTTCTGAGCCAGAGGCACAATTGTCGCGCGGGGCGCGGCTCGCGGTCCTGAAGTGCGGCTAATCACGTTACAACAGAGTGCTTCAATCGGTAGGGGCGATTGTTTCGAGCGGTTTTTAATCGCTGCCCGACTAAGTGCCACAGGAGGTGCTTCAATCGGTAGGGGCGATTGTTTCGAGCGGTTTTTAATCGCTGCTACCGATTAAGTGCCACAGGAGGTGCTTTAATCGGTAGGGGCGATTGTTTTGAGCGGTTTTTAATCGCTGCTACCGATTGAGTGCCACAGGCGGTGTGGATTCAGCGTGCGCCGGCGGATTGCAGCAAAGCCCGCGCCCGCTCTTCCATAGCAGCGGCGTCTGAGTCGCGGTTCATCAGTTTGAGCAGCCGGGCATAAGCCTCGAAAACCTCGGCAAATCCGGGATAGCAAGTGGGATAGTGTTTGGCGTGGGTAAGCGCCAACTCGAAGAGACGCTCCGACTCTTCCAGCTCGCCCAAACCAGCCTTGGCCTGGGCCATGCCCGCGAGAATGTCCCAGCGATCCGTGCCGCTGCTCTTCAGCTTGTCGTAATATTGCAGCGATTCGGTGAACGCCTCCGCTGCTTCGTTGTAGCGTTTTTGCTGCAGGCGCAGCTGACCCAGTCGTTTGAACGGTCCGTAGAGAAAGATCGGCTTGTCCTCTGCTTTCTTCTTCGCTACCGCCAGGCTGTCTTCTAAAAGCGACTGCGCCTTCTCCAGATCGCCTATACGCATGTAAACGTGTCCGAGCCTGCCTTTGCTGACGCAGATGCCGATTGGGCTCAGCGACAGCTCGATGTGCTTCTCCCAGAGCGGAATCATCTCGTGATAGCGGCGTTTTGCTTCAAGGAGATTGGCTCGGGCTGAAAGCGCGCTGAGCAAACTCGTGTGATAGCGATCCTTCAGCACCCCGACAGGAATGTCCATTTTCTGATCGCGCACCGTCACCTCGACGGTGGTTGCCTTGTCAGACTGGTAGCGCCGCATCAAATACTCCAATCCGACCTTAGTTAATTCGTCGGCTTCTTGCACGTTGCCCAGGCAGAGCATTGTGGCGCCCAGCTTACTTTGCAATTCTGCAGCGTGCAGGTGGTCTTGCTCTCCTTGCGCTAGTCTGAGAGCTTTTCGCAGCGTCCGTTCGTTTTCGGTAAAGCGGCCTTGCGGCAGAAGTTGGCTGCACAGTGTTCCGTACCAGGCGAATCTATATGTCGCCGGGGCTCGGCAGAACTCCAATACTTTTATCCAGGTGCGGCAGATGCGTTCGGCTTGTCTGAATTGCCCTTTGAGCACGTATTTGCTGCAAAGGGTGCGCACTCTGGAGTTGATCCGGCGTCCCATCAGGGGCACGGTGATGAAGAGAATGGCCGCGATGACGACGTCGGCTAGCAGCTTCACCCACATGTTGGGACTGAAAGCCGCTCCAATCGCCACGATCAGCAAGAGCGCGTACCAGACGGTGAAGATGGTGCTTGTACTGATTTTCGGCATCGCTGCGCGCTACCCGAGCGAACTCTACAGTATCCTTCTACCCAGAAGTCCCACTCTTGGTAACATGAGGAAGTTTGGTGAGCCGGACATGCGGCTCACACTTTCGAGTGAGAATGAACGTTGGCGACCGAGAATCGCCCGCTACTCTTTATCTTTTTCTGCCACTGCCTGTGGTGCTATCGAGTCGTAGTTCAATACGAGCGTGAAGTCTGCCGGTGCATGGCTGTCGATGTTGACCACTACCGGCCACGAGGCGAGCGTCGGGCAGCGTTGGCGCAAGCGTGCGGTGATGACGTCATCGGCTCGCATGCTCGTTTGCACGATCTGTTCGTGCACGCAATCGACTGCATCGGCGCGCGTCCGGTATTTGACCGTGTATCCGTCGCCGCTGAGAGCCTTGTCGAAGGCGAGCGCGGTTTTCTCGCACCCCTTCGGATATTTGATAATGACGCGCACCGGTTTGTTGCCCATCTGATCTTCCGCTGCGATGGCGCTGTTCGCTGCTGCGTCGCTGTCGCCCTCAGCCGGCTGCGCCACGCTGATGGGAATTCCCAGCACGCGGTTGAATGCTGCCGCGTCGGCAACCGGATCTGGCACCCAATAGCTGCCACCATGAATGGTGACTGCCGCGCCAGGCAGCGTCGCGGTCTCGACCTGCGATGGATTGATATCTTTGCCGAATGTCGCCAGTTTCATCAAATCATCGGCTGAGAGGTCAGTCTTGCAGTAGTCGTTCGCTACTTTGAAGAGGTCGGGCAACTTCAGATAGACGGAGGGATCGCGCAATTTATTTGCCACCACCTGCCGAAGAAACCATTGTTGTCTTTCGATTCTGCCGATATCTCCGCGAGCGTCATGGCGGAAGCGCACGTACTCTTCGGCTTCGACCGGCGAAAGCGTCTTCAAACCCGGGTCCAGCGCGACATGAAGATGCCCGGCGTGGTCGGTGTAGCGCATCTTCTTTTCGATCTGCACTTGCACCGGACCGATTACCTGCAGCATTCTCCGCAGTCCTTGCACGTCGATCACCACGTAGTGATCGACCGGCACGAGAAATGCCTCTTTCACAGTTTCTACCGCCAGCTCAGGACCGCCGAGGGCGTGGGCGGAGTTGATTTTGTCGACGCCGTGACCACCGGCGATTCTTACACGGCTGTCGCGCGGAATCGAGACGACTCCAACTCTTTTGGAGACGGGATCGCAACTCATCAACATCATGGTGTCAGAGCGGGTGTTTGTCCATCGAGGCGCATTCAAGCCGTTGGAGTCGACTCCCATCAGCAGAATGTTCATGCGCTCATCAAGACTGGGAACAACTTTGACTTGCGACAGCGCGTCGTTTACTGCAGTCTGCGCAGCTTGCAGTGGGGTTTGCGACTGGGCGGCTGCGGCGACTGTCACATGTGCCGGGCGATAGTAATGGCTGAGCATGAGCCCGATCAGGATGCCGACGATGATGGCGAGCAGGCATTGCCATATGGATGGCGAGTTATTCATATTCAGTCAGAAGCGCCTATGTTGTTTACAACCCCGCTGAACCAATAATATCGTGCGCGCGTAAAGCTATACTGAAGACGAACAAATTCTCAACGAGAATTTACTTGCATCTAAAGAAGGAGGCGCACATTGCTTCTGTTTCTCGATACGGCCAACCTTGATGAGATCAAGGAGATTGCTGCCTGGGGCGTGCTTGGTGGCATCACGACTAACCCCTCGCTTGTCAGCAAGGAGCATCAAGATTTCAAAAAGCTCGTCAAGGAGATTTGCAAAATCGTGCCTGGTCCTGTCAGCGCCGAAGTGACGGCTTTGGACACGGAAGGCATGTTGAAGGAAGGACGCGATATCGCAACGTGGGCGGAAAACGTTGTAGTCAAATGCCCGCTCACCCCGCAAGGCTTGGCTGCCACACGCACTCTCAGCAACGACGGCATCAAGGTCAACGTTACACTCTGCTTCTCGGTCAACCAGGCGATCCTGGCGGCGCAGGCGGGCGCTTATTTCATCAGCCCGTTCGTCGGACGGTTGGACGACATCAATCAGGACGGTTGCGCCCTGGTCGAGAATATCGTCGAGGTGTACCACATTCAGGGCTATCAAACGAAAGTGCTCGCTGCCAGTCTACGCACACCCCAGCACGTGACTCGCTGCGCGGCCGCCGGCGCCGACGCGGCCACGATGCCGCTCAAAGTCTTCAAGCAACTGGTGGAGCACCCGTTGACCAAGAGTGGTATTGATAAGTTCATGGAAGACTGGAAGAAGGCGCAATCCGCCTCTGTCGGGTCCAAGGGCTGATTAGCGACCGGCAAATATCTGGGTACACTGCTAATATCCGACTAGCAGGACCAAGTGCCTGACGAGGCTCCCGGGTGCTGAGACAAGCACCCTTGCCAGGAGAAGGCTGAGGTCAACCGAGGGCGGAGGGGCGCCCGGAGGCAATGGCAACACCGACGTCTGTTGAATCGGCGAAAATTCCGGGCCCGAGTGGCTTTATCGAGCTGAACGGGCAGATGTTGATTGTCGATTACGGCAAAATCAACGGGCTCGACGGCACTCAGGTCGGCTTTCTCTATGAAGACGGCTACATAAAAGAGACTAGCGGTCTATTGGGCGACGTGCCGGACCTGCGTCCGATTGAAGATGTGGCGCACTGCGTGTTTCGCGGTATTGACAGCAAAGGGCTTGAACTCGAGCTTCCCGGCCCGATTCGCGGTCCATCCGGCGCGCTCAGCTATAACAACGTGCCACTGCATGTGATCAACGGACGTCTGTGCACATCTGAGCACGGCTTGGCTGGGCACATCGACGACAAAGGAACGGTCTACGTCCGCGACTGGGCCAACAAAGTGCCGCACCGCAAGCTCGACGAGGCGACGCAGTTGACCACCAGTTTCTCCGGCTATCGAGCGGCGGGAGACAAGTTGAGTTTCGAGTTCATCCGCAAGGTGCCCGGCTATCGGCGCGACAAGAGTTATGCGGATAATGAAATTATTCGTTATTTCAAGGATTTCGATGCGGTCAATGCGCAACAGAAGAAATATGTACTGGAAAGTTTGAATCTCTGGTCAGCCTCTGGTTTGCTCCAGATCGTGCGCCGGAGCGAAGGTGACGCGGCGTTGGGCAATGTCAAACATGGTGCAGCCGGCGTAACCGCTGTTCGCACGGGAATGGTGCACCTCGATAAAGAAGAGTTTGAGAAAGAGGTCGGATACTTCAAACAGTGGGGAACGTTTGCCGTCGTGCAGCCAGACAAGCGTATGATCGAATACCTCGAGGTACGCATCAACCTCGTGGTGGCGCACGAATTTGGCCATCAGTTGGAGTTTGTTCTGTCGCAGAAAACACAAAAGCAGATCGAAGAGTTGTACGAGCGCAAACTAGCATATTGCATGAAGGCGCATCCACTGCCATCTTCCTACCCTGGGCAGTCGGAGTTGCTGCAGAGAGATCGCATTTTTAAACGCGACTTCGTCTCAGGGTATGCGCGATCAAGCTTTCACGAATACTGGGCGGAAGCAGTGGCGGCGTTTTCGACCAAAGAGGGTCGGGCTGTGCTGAAGCAGTTCGATCCAGCCATACTGGAAATTCTCAGGGAGGTCGTCTTCGCACCGCAGACGGTGCTGCGACCAGTGTTTCATGACACGATCATGGAATTGCAGGCAAGTCTGCGCATGGGCGGAGAGTTTCACGATAAGATTATCGAGGATTAGGGAGAGATAGGGTTTGGCGCCAGTGCTTCCTCATTTGAAAAAGTCGAGTCGCGTCGCCGTGCGCACTGCATTTGGTATCGGTTTGATTTTGGCGGTGAACCTCCTATATTCGGGCGAGGCATTGGCCGATTCGCTACGTGTTCAACCGCTTCTTGTTGCGCAAGGCTATCCTCAGAATCAGTATGGACAGCCTGCGCAGGGGTATGTTCAACCACCGCAAGGTTATGCGCAGCCGCAAAGTTATGGCCAGGCACCGCAAGGCTATGTGCAACCACAAGGTTATGGTCAGGCACCGCCAGGCTATGTGCAACCACAAGGTTATGGTCAGGCACCGCAAGGCTATGTGCAACCACAAGGTTATGGTCAGGCACCGCAGGGCTATGTGCAACCACAAGGCTATAGTCAGGCACCGCAAGGCTATGTGCAACCACAAGGTTATGGTCAGGCACCGCAGGGCTATGCGCAACCACAGGGTTATGGACAGGCGCCTCAGGGTTATGCGCAGCCACAAGGTTATGGGCAAGCGCCGCAAGGTTATGCGCAGCCACAACGAGGTTATGGTCAGTCCCATCAGGCGCCGCAAACTTTGCAACAACCCGGAGGGCCGCAAGGATATGTGCAGCCTCAGCAACCGTTGCAGACTCCCGCCGGCTTTCCGTCTGAATCACAAATACCGGACTTCGATAAGCCTCTGCCACCGAATGTGGTTCCATCTGGCGGCGGCATGTCGCAGGGAGGCGGATTCGCCACCGACCAGCCGGTGGGAGAAGAGCCGGAAAGCCCGCAGGAGCAGCGGATCGCCAAGTTGGAAGAAACTGCATTCGGTGGCAGCTATCCCGAACACGAAGTAGAGGATCGCGTCGATCATCTCGAGAAAGAGGTGTTTGGCAAAACATCCAGCGATCCGATGGATCAAAGGATAAGTAAGTTGGAATCGAAGCTTGGCGGCTCCGGATCGTTCTCGGAAGCTCCCTCTAAAAGCGAGCGGGTCGCTCAACTGCCTGGCACCGGATTTGGTGGCAGCTCGGTGACTACGCCGCCTGTTGCGACCGTGCACTCCGCGCCTCCGGCTCAGCATAAAGGCAAGGGCAAAGGCGCGGCTAATGGGTTGCAAGCGGAGACTCCTAAGGCCGCTGCCGTGGCAACCGATACTGATTTCTTCGCTTCGATCCGTAAATTCGAAGGTGGAACCGTAGCTCGCTGGAAAACTACTCCGGTGAGAATTCACTTGCCTTCAGGCTCTCCTGATTCGTGGCAACGCAGTCTTGATATGGGCGTGAAAAAGTGGAGTCAATTTTTGCCACTCGCTGTGGTGGCACCAACTGATCCTGCAGACATAGATGTGATCTGGGTAAATCATTTGGTGCCTCAATATCTCGGGGTGACGCGTCTGCTGATGCCGCCCGGACAGATGCAAGTGCAAGTGTTCATGTTGCGGCCCACATACTACTTGCCCGAGATTCCTGAACGCACATTGCAAAACGCGTTTCTTCATGAGTTAGGACATGCCATCGGCATCTTCGGACACAGCGATCAACGCGGCGACCTTATGTATCAGAGCGAAATTGTGTCCGGTGGAAAAGGCAGCGGTTCGGTAATTCAGTTCGGTATCTTGAGTGACCGTGATGTGAAAACGTTGAAACATATTTATGCTTCCCCGCCTACAGGTCTAGGAGTAACGCTCCAGCAGCCGCTCGAATGGGGACTGAAGATCGAGCACGGACATCTGTCGTGCGATAGAGAAGAAGTAGGACCGCTTGCTCCGATTATGATCGAGCCGTAGATAGTTCCGCTCGTGCAAGCGGGCGCCTGCTACGCACCCCTCGACGAAACGGTGCCGAACCGGCTTGGGAAGTCATTCATGAGCGTGGAGCTCAGGTGCCGGCAAGGATGCCGGCGCTCCCAGAGCCGCTCCATGCTAGGAGCTCGCCTACTTATCAGTCCATGCTCTTAGATCGGTGACCTGACCGGGTTGTAGCTTGTCGACGTGGCTGACGAGGACTGAATAATATGAATCGCTCGGCTTGTACGAAAGACGCTCGCCGGGAAAGTTGTCGGACTTGCAGGCGTTGACGGTGACGTCGATGGTGTTGTCGGTATTGAGTTTTACTTTGCCGATTATGCTCGAATTATCGTGAAAGGGCGCCACCGATTTGACATCGCCCTGCTTGATCCCGCCCAAGTGGCTCATCATGCGGTGAAACACCGGGTTGCTTTGAGCGTATTTAAGTGTCGTGTCGATCATAGCAGGACCGCCGGAATGGAGTTGCATAACCAGCGAACCGTCTTGGGCGATATGCGCCTGACCGATTGCCGGCTCAGCACTGTCGGATTGAGGCTTTGCCGCCACCCGTTCTCGGGAGAGGTCAACGTTCCACTCGGCTCTGACCTGCGGTGCAGAACCCGTGTTTTGAAATTCGCTCGTCCAATCTGCCATTTTGTTATATCCCATTTACTCGAACGGTTTCACCGAAACAACTTCACCCGGTTTTATCGGTCCGATGTGCGCGAGGACTTTTTGATAGTTCGGATCATCGACGGTGTATGTAAGCGACGATTGCCCCGAGCCGGCTCCGATCGGCATGCGCACCTTCATGCGAATGGTTCCATCTTCGCTGATCCAGGCAATGCCGATGTAATTCATCTGCTCCTCAGCGCCGGAATTTGAATTTTGCGATTCGCTCACTTTGTTTTCCTGAAGCTCGCAATAATTTACCATTTCACTTTATCCTGCATTTTGGATTTTCTTTTGCACCAAGCCGTAGGTTTCCGGGAAGAGTTTTGCCATGTCGAGGGGGAAGTGGTTTTTGTCAGGACGACCACCAACTGCAGAACAGAATAGCTCGGCAAAAAGCTCTTCCGGACCAGCTTCGCCGTTCTGCAGATAGTAATCCAACTGCTTTCTCTGCTCTGGCGTCAGTTTGGCCAAATCGCGTTGGTAGGCATCTTCGAACTCTTTGCTATGCGAGTAGTTGCCTAGCGCTTTGTCGAACGCGTGTCCTGCTTCGTGGCGGAGCACTCCTTCCGGATCCTGTTGTACGGCATCCGCATGTTCCGGAATAATAATTTTAGTGCCATCATAAACGCCGTCGCAGTTATCGAATGTCGATCCTGGTGGATATCCGCGCGGTGTTCCTTTCCATTCCGGGTGCACCTCGCTGATCTTGCCTGCGGTGACAATCTGGGTGCCGTTTTTGTCCAGCACTTTGCGCACTCCCGGCGGCAGGTGTGCATAAGCTTCGCCGACTCGCTTTTGAAACCCGGCATCAGCGCCGCCGGTGTTCTCGATCTTTCGGTCCTGTTCGTAATTGTCTGCTGCTTTCGGTCCCCAATGGTTTACATGGTATCCGCCGTGACCGTCAGGATTCTGCGCATATCCGGTGCCGTCTTTGTTTTCGACCCGAACGGCGCCGTTAGCCCACGTCGTTCGCTTGTTGCCGTTGGCGTCGTAAGTGGTAGTGCCTCCGTCTTGCGTCTTTTCCGGCGCGTGCGAGGGTGGCTTGTCTTCGGGTTTTTGTTCGGGATTTTTCTCGCCCGGTTTGTTGCCTGGATGCTCCGGTCCGCCTGGATTGTGCTCGGGTGGCTGTTTTAGGGACGGCCCTTTGTCGCCGTGCCCGAGCTTGGAGTTGACGGCGGCTTGTTTTTCTTCCGGCGACATCGTGTCGAACCGTTCGCCCACTCGCAATACGTGGTGTTGACCCAGTCGCGCTTTGATCTCATGGATTTTGTCCATCAGTTGCTTGTGCGTCCAGTCCGGATGCATGCGCTTGAGCGGCTGATAGTAGCCTTCTCCCAGTCGTACAGGCGGCGACTTCTGCGCCTCTTCTACGTCCGCCTGCGCCTTTTGCGCGTCTTGCGGGTTGGGCTCTTGCACGTGTGGCGCTTCCTTCGACTGATCGAAGAGAACCTGATCCACTTTGCCATTATGAGCAGTGACCTTGAGTTGCGGCTGCTCAGTAATCTCCAGACCAGGCAGATTATGGCTGCTCGATGTTTTCGCTTGGCGCGCCAGGTCCGCAAAAAACTGCTGCAGTTGAGCTCCGTTCAAACCCATCGTGTCTTTCTGCACTTCGGCCAGCGCAGCGTTCATGTCGCCCGAGCGAAACTGATCAGCGGCGTGGCGCGCGCTGGTGAGCAAGTTGTCTGTAAAGAGCGGTTCTGTAGGTTGCATGTGAACTCTGAATGCAACTAGTAACGGGGGGGGCAGGCTTTTGCCTGAGAACGCTTCCAACCGATGGCGGTTTGGTCAGCGTTTGCGCATCCGTGGGCAGATGGGGCTGTACCTAAGATAGGTAGATAGTGTTACCAAGATATTAAAAAGTTGCAAAACCATTAACGGCGAAACGTTTTCAATTTCAGCCTAAAATTCACCCCGTTTTTCCGTGGGCCTAGTTAAGCAGGCAAGATTTGAAAATTTCGTGTATTCAAGTGCTTCTAGACTGGCTCCGGTCGAATATCATGAGGTCTCACGCCCTTCAAGGTGGCTTCGTAGCTGAAGCCGGAGCATTCGTGGTAGAGACAGGACTGAAGAAAGATAAGGACAAATCCGCTGTGTCCGGCGCGGCGCCTACGCGTGTAGTGATCGAAGCGGTGTCACCACAAGTCGACGATGGCAAGTACGCTGCGAAGAGAGTTTTGGGCGACGACGTCAATGTCTCGGCCAGTGTGCACGCCGACGGTCACAATGCGCTCAAGTGTGTCCTGTTGAGCCGGCGTCTCGGGCAGACCGACTGGTCCGAGTCGCGCATGCAGCTGACTCAACCTGGACTGGACCGTTTTGAAGGAAGCTTCGCTGCAGATGAGTTGGGCTTCTACGACTATACGGTCGTGGCGTGGATCGATCAGTTTGGCAACTGGAAGCGCGATACGCAGAAGAAGCACGCCGCCGGTCAGCCGGTAGATGTCGATATAGAGGAAGGCGCAGCATTTATCGAAGCGGCTGCCAAAAAAGCCGGCAGCAACGAGGCTGATGCACTGGCTCAGTTCGCGAGCAATCTGCGCAAAGCAAAATCGCGCAGCGCGCTGTTGAAAGATATTCTCTGCGACGTCGAGTTGGACAGCCTGATGCACGATTATGCACCGCGCGGTGCCATCTGTGAGTACGGAAAGATTCTGCCTCTGGTGGTCGAGCCGGTGCGCGCGCTGTGCGGTGCCTGGTATGAGCTGTTTCCCCGTTCGTATAACGGTGCTACCGGCAAGGAGCATGGAACGTTCAAAGATGTGGCGGCGCATCTACCGTATGTCGCAAATATGGGATTCGACGTTATTTATTTGCCGCCGATTCATCCGATTGGACATTCGCATCGCAAAGGACGCAACAATACGTTGGTGGCAAAGGACAGCGATCCAGGCAGTCCATGGGCGATTGGCGCTGAGGCTGGCGGACATAGAGATGTGCATCCCGATTTGGGAACCATCAAAGACTTCGACGCCCTGGTTGCGGCGGCGAAAGAGCACCAGATCGATGTCGCCATCGACATCGCCTTTCAGTGCTCACCCGATCACCCGTACGTGAAAGAGCATCCAGAGTGGTTTTACCATCGTGCGGACGGCAGCATTCGCTTTGCCGAGAATCCTCCGAAAAAGTATGAGGATATCTACCCGATCAATTTCGAATGCGAGCAGTGGCAAAGTCTGTGGCAGGAGCTGACGGATGTCGTGCTCTTCTGGGTACAGCACGGAGTGCACGTCTTCCGTGTCGATAACCCACATACAAAACCGTACGAATTTTGGCAGTTCCTCATCGCCGAGGTGAAGAAAAAACATCCGCAGGTGATTTTTTTGTCGGAAGCGTTCGCGCGTCCGAAGATCATGTATCACCTCGCGAAAATCGGATTCTCACAGTCGTACACCTATTTCACCTGGCGAAACAGCAAGTACGATCTGATGCAATATTTCAGCGAAATCTACAAATCACCGGTAGAAGATTTTTTCCGTCCGAACTTATTCGCGAACACCCCGGATATCAATCCTGAGTTTTTGCAGTTTGGTGGCAGATCGGCCCACCTGCTCCGTCTCGTTCTCGCTGCTACTCTCGGTGCCAGCTACGGTATCTACGGACCGGTTTTCGAGTTGTGTGTCGCTGATGCGGTGGCAGGGACCGAAGAGTATAAGGATTCAGAAAAATACGAGATCAAAAAGTGGGATCTGAATCAGAAACATTCACTCTCCGAATTTATTACGCGCATCAATAAGATAAGACACGAAAATCCAGCGCTGCATCAGAATAGAAACCTGCGATTTCATCGCATAGATAACGATGAGATGATTGCGTACTCCAAGACAAGTGCGGATGGGCAGAATTGCATCGTCACAGTAGTCAATCTCAATCCGCACTATCCGCAAGGCGGCACACTTCACCTGCCGGCCCAGGAATTCGGCACCGATCAGGCGTATCAGGTGCACGATCTGATTACCGGTATGCGCTTTATGTGGAACGGCGAATCCAATTATGTTCGCCTGGAACCGAACGTTTCACCCGCATTTGTGTTCAAAATACTGAAGAAGACCCGTACGGAGCGCGACTTTGATTACTTCGTCTAAAGAACGCCTGAGCAGCGCATTGATGAGTGACCCTCAGTGGTACAAAGACGTCATCATCTACCAGTTGCATATCAAGTCCTTTTTCGACAGCAACGATGACGGCTATGGAGATTTCCCCGGGCTCATTCAAAAGCTCGACTATCTGGCCGAGCTCGGCATCAACTGCATCTGGTTATTGCCGTTCTATCCCTCACCGTTGAAAGACGACGGTTATGACATCGCTGATTACGAGGGCATCAATCCGGTCTACGGTGACCTGCGCGACTTCCGTACGTTTGTAAAAGAGGCGCATCGTCGGGGCATCAAAGTCATAACCGAGCTCGTCATCAATCACACTTCCGATCAGCATCCATGGTTTCAATCTGCGCGCACCGCGCCGCCCGATTCGAATCGGAGAAACTTCTATGTCTGGAGCAACGACGATCAGAAGTACAAAGACGCCCGCATCATCTTCCTCGACTATGAGAAGTCGAACTGGACGTGGGATCCCGTAGCGAACTCGTTTTATTGGCACCGATTCTTCTACCATCAACCCGATCTCAATTTCGACAACCCATCAGTCATGACGGCGCTCGCCGATGTGATGCGCTTCTGGCTCGACATGGGTGTCGACGGAATGCGGTTGGACGCGATACCGTACCTGGTGGAGAGAGAAGGAACAAACTGCGAAAACCTGCCGGAAACGCACAACGTCCTTAAGCAACTGCGCAAGATAATGGACAGCGAGTACGAGTCGCGCATCTTTTTGGCTGAAGCCAATCAGTGGCCGACGGACGTGCGTGCCTACTTCGGCAACGGCGATGAGTGCCACATGGCGTTTCACTTCCCGGTTATGCCGCGCATCTTCATGTCGGTGCATCAGGAAGATCGCCATCCGATTACAGATATTCTTTCGCAGACTCCCGACATTCCGGAAAACTGCCAGTGGGCGATGTTTCTCCGCAACCATGACGAGCTGACACTGGAGATGGTGACAGACGAAGAGCGCGACTACATGTACAAAGCGTACGCGCATGATCCGCTCATGCGGATCAATCTCGGTATTCGCCGCCGCCTGGCATCGCTTTTGCAGTACAGCCGGCAGAGAATCGAGTTGCTGAACAGCATACTGTTCTCGATGCCTGGTACTCCGATCGTTTATTACGGCGACGAGATCGGCATGGGTGACAACATTTTCCTGGGCGATCGTCACGGCGTCCGCACACCGATGCAGTGGACCAGTGATAGAAACGGCGGCTTCTCCAAAGCGCAGTTCGCCAAGCTGTATTCGCCACCGAATATGGATCCGGTTACCGGCTTCCAGGCAATTAACGTCGAAGCGCAAGAGCTCGACCCATCCTCCTTGCTAAACTGGATGAAGTCGCTGATCAAACTGCGTAAACAGTATCAAGTGTTCGGTCGCGGCGATCTGAAATTGCTGAGCGCCGACAACCGCAAGGTTCTTTCTTACACACGCTCCTACAATGGTGAAACAGTTTTGGTGGTGGCTAACCTGTCGCGTTATCCGCAGCCGGTGCGCTTGAACTTGCCTGAGTTCGAAGGCGTTACGCCTATAGAGATGTTCGGCCTCGTGCAATTTCCGCCGGTTGAAGCTGAGAAGCCGTATATATTGACGCTGAGCTCGTATGGCTTTTACTGGTTATTGCTTCAGTCCCCGAAACCGATGCCGATTGGCGCGCCACAGCCGGGACAGGAAGAGAAGGTAGGGGAAGCACCGGCGGTGATGCCGACTTATGATGCTGATCTTGCCGTTGGCTGGAAGACTCTTCTTAACTCCGAGTTTCGCGAACTGTTGGAAGGACGCATCCTTGCTCCGTACATCCAGCGACAACGCTGGTTCGGCAAAAAATCCAAGCGTATCGTCAACAGCCGCATCATCGATTGGGCCGAGCTTACATCCGGCGCATCGCCTGGTGCAATCCTGCTCGTCGAGGTCACCTACGATAGCGGCAATATCGATCTCTACTCGATCTTCGCTGCTATCGCCAATGGCGAGGAAGCTGATACGATCGTCCTGAACGCACCGGAGACGGTGGTTGCTCGAGCGCAGCATGGCGAGATCGCTGGTATCATCCATGATGCCCTGGACAACGATGATTTCTGTCTCGGCATCATGCAGCTCCTTGATGAGAACAAGCGACTGACGAGCGAACTTGGATTTTTCGAAGGCTTCACCGGGCCGACATATCAGGCGAAAAAACCGGAGAAGATGGAAGTCAAACGAGTACGGACGGAACAATCGAATTCATCGATGCTTATTGGTGAATCGATGATCCTCAAACTGTTTCGCCATATGGAAGCGGGACTCAACCCGGACTTCGAAATCTGCCGCCATGTGCGCAATATCGGTGGTTTTGAGCATGTGCCGGCGGTTGCTGGTCGCATCGATTACAGACCAAACGACTCCGGGGAGTTTTACACCTTTGCATTGCTGCAAGAGTTCATCCAGAATCAGGGTGACGGTTGGACCTACACGGTGGAGGAGCTGCGGCGGTTCTACGAGCGCGCCCAATCCAGAGCGGCTCTCCTCGATAAGGTGGAAACCGAGGAGCGAGTTCCTGAACTAATCGATAAAGAGATTCCGCCGGAGATGTATGAGCTTCTCGGGGTGTACCTGAAAGATGCTCGCACGCTCGGCAAACGCGCCGGCGAGCTGCATGCGGAGCTTGGCCGAGAGACCAGGTACGAATCGTTCAAAACTGAAACTTTGACCAAGGACGATCTGATCGACATCTCTTACACCATTCGCAAAGACATTGATGGGGTTCTCCAGCAGCTCGAGCGCGGCATGGCGACGCTGCCGCCGGAAGTGGCAGAAGCATCGCGCAAGCTGATTAGTTGGCGCGGCAGGATTCAGCAGTTTGTCAGTCGTATGCCTACGATTCACAGCAAAGTTCATAAAATTCGCTGCCATGGCGACTTCCACCTGGGACAGACGCTGTACAAAGATGGCGACTTCATCATCTTCGACTTCGAAGGTGAGCCTGCCAAGCCGCTGGCGAGCCGCAGAGAGAAGCAGTCGCCGCTGAAAGACGTGGCGGGAATGCTGCGATCGTTTAGTTATGCTGCGTACGCAAGCCTTCTAGTCTTTACTCACAACCGTCCTGATGATTACAATCGACTTCTGCCGTGGGCAAAGGTCTGCGAGAAGTGGGTGGCCGTGGCTTTCCTTGGCGGCTACCTGGGGGCCGTTCAAGGTTCACGCTTCGTGCCGCAGGACCGGGCTGACTTCTTCCGGCTGCTCTTGCCGTTTGTGGTCGACAAAGCCTTCTACGAAATCAGCTACGAGCTGAACAATCGTCCCGACTGGATCCGCATACCCGTAAACAGCCTACTGGATTACCTTAACGACAACGTTATCGACCGCGACACATAGTACAGCGACAAGGCGAGGAGCCATGACCAAATCAAAAATCGATGCCCCTTTCATCTCAGATTACGATCTGCATCTGTTCTCTGAGGGCAACCACTTCAAGATCTTCGAGAAGCTCGGCGCCCACGAGACCACGATGGACGGCACGAAAGGAACCTACTTCGCCGTCTGGGCTCCCGGCGCCACGGCTGTTTCTGTCATCGGTGAATTCAACGATTGGAAGCCAGGCGCGACGAAGATGGACCGCCTGAGTGGTTCCGGCGTCTGGGGCTGCTTCGTTGCCGGCGTCGGCAAAGGTGCCCAGTACAAGTATTTCATCGATTCGAACAACCCGCACGCTTCCAAGGAGAAGTCCGATCCGTACGGTTTTGCCTCGGAAGTGCGTCCGCGGACGGCCTCGGTCGTATTCGATGTCGATTCATATAAATGGACCGATAGCGAGTGGATGAAAACCCGCGGCGCTCATAATTCGCTGCATGCGCCGATCGCTATTTACGAAATGCATCTCGGCTCATGGATGCGTGTTCCTGAAGAAGAGAATCGCTGGCTTACCTACCGCGAGCTCGCTGACAAATTAACGAAGTACGTCAAGGAGATGAACTTCACCCACGTCGAGTTCATGCCCATTTGCGAATATCCGCTCGACTTGTCGTGGGGCTACCAGACAGTCGGATATTTTGCTCCGACCAGCAGATATGGAACCCCCGAAGATTTCATGTTTCTCATTGATGCGCTGCACAAAGCCGGTATCGGTGTGATCATCGACTGGGTGCCGTCGCACTTCCCCAAAGACGGGCATGGACTGGGCATGTTCGACGGCTCGCATCTCTACGAGCATGCCGATCCGCGTCAAGGCGAACACAAAGAGTGGGGCACGTACGTCTTCAATTATGGACGTTGGGAAGTCTCCAACTTCCTCATCAGCAACGCGCTTTTCTGGCTGGAGAAGTATCACATCGACGGTCTGCGCGTTGACGCTGTGGCGTCGATGCTCTACCTCGATTATGCTCGCAAAGATGGAGAGTGGATCGCCAACGACTACGGTGGCAGAGAGAACATCGAAGCTATCAATTTCTTGCGCCGTTTGAACGAACGTGTCTACTCCGAATTCCCTACTGCCATGACAATCGCGGAAGAGTCGACAGCATGGACTGGCGTCTCTCGTCCCAACTATCTTGGCGGTCTCGGCTTCGGTCTCAAGTGGGACATGGGCTGGATGCACGACACGCTCGAATACATGTCGCATCCTCCGGTCTATCGCAAATATCACCATAACGGATTGACGTTTCGCGGCTTGTACGCGTTTTCGGAAAACTTCGTCCTGGCGCTTTCGCACGACGAAGTCGTGTATGGCAAGGGTTCGCTCCTGCGTAAGATGCCTGATGATGATTGGCAGCAGTTTGCCAACTTGCGTTTGCTGTTCGGCTACATGAACACCATTCCAGGCAAAAAACTGTTGATCATGGGCAGTGAAATCGGTCAACGCAACGAATGGTATTTCGATGGCAGTCTTGACTGGCACCTGCTTTCATCACACATGCACAGCGGCGTTCAAGCGGCTTTGCGCGAGCTCAATCGTCTCTATAAAGACGAGCCGGCGCTGCACGAACTGGACTGCGAGCCGGGCGGCTTCGAATGGATTGATTGCAATGACGTCGAGCAGAGCATCATGAGCTACATGCGCTTTTCCAAGTCCGGTGAGGGTGTTGCGGTGGTCTGCAACTTCACTCCTGTGCCGCGCCACAACTACATGATCGGCGTGCCGCAAGGAGGCTTCTGGAAAGAGATCTTCAACAGCGATGCAGAGGAATACGGCGGCAGCGGACAAGGCAACTTCGGCGGCGTCGAAGCCAGCCCTGTGCAAGGACACGGACGCAGCCACACGCTCTGCCTGACGCTCCCACCTCTGGGTGTGGTGATTCTCAAACCAGAATCCAAAGAGCCGGCGAAAAAACCGGTGAGCAAATCCGAACCGGCGAAGAGCTAAAGAAGCTTCTGACTTGCTTGGAATATTCGCTTGGAGGTCACGAGCACTCCGTCCAGGCTGCCCGCGTTTGCACTTGGGAAAATACGCAAGCCGCCTCAGGGCGGCTGGTACGGCGATTTGGGTTGAACGGGTATATAGATATGTCACTAAAAGGATTACCTGTGCCAATTCAAGAAAACCGATCTACATCTGTCACTATCGATGGCAAGGACTATGTGTACTTCGGCGGCACAAACTATCTCGGGCTGTCACGCCGTCCGGAGCTGATGCGGGCTGGTGCTGCCGCTTTCGAGAAGTACGGATTCAGTGCCGGCGCTTCGCGAGTGACATCAGGAGAAAGCGATTTAATTCTTCTGCTCGAATCCAATCTTTGTGCGTTTGCATTATCAGAAGCAGCGCTTGTAGTGCCCGCGGGATACATGGCAAACTCGATGGTTGTCGATGGGATAGATGACATGGTTGATGCTTGGGTGATTCTGCCCAACGCACACTCGAGTATCAAAACGCCGTTGCGCCAGAATGGCAAGCCGATAATCACATATTCAGATGATCTTGATGGAACCTCAATCAGGGAGCGCAACAGCATAGATTCCGAGAGTCGCCTCGCGTACATTTTGGAACCTGTTGATCCATTAACTGGTGAGCTATTCGATCTGAACTCACTCGTCCCTAAGCTCCGCAAGCACGACTTCCTCATCCTCGACGAAGCGCATTCCTTCGGTGTTCTCGGCGACTGCGGTCGTGGTGCGCTGGAACATTTCGCACTGATCGATTCGTTCCAAAAACATGCAGTTGGAACCGGTGGCGGTGCGCCTGTTGCTGGCATCGGAACCGATAACCGTGCCGCTCACGGCGCTATGGCCATCAACGTGGTTGCGGAAGCCCGCCGTAGGGGCGCCTTGCAGGCGCCCTCAGCGCTGATACGAACTGGAACGTTTTCCAAAGCCATCGGCACCTACGGCGGTTTCATTCTTGCGTCTGCCGATGTCATCTCTCAAGTCAAACAAAGATCCGGCGGCTACAAAGCGAGCACAGCGCTTTCTCCTGTTGTCGCTGGCGCCACAATCGAAGCCATTCGACTGATTCAGTCTGACCGCGCCACCACTGTCGATCAACTCAAACACAATATAAAATTGTTGAACGGAATTTTGCACGAACTTGGTGTCGATCAATACCGTCACAACGCTGTTCCAATTTACTATCTCCGCAACTCTTCCGCGATTACCAAGCTGCGCGAAGACTTACCAAGCCGCGGCATCTACATTCCTACAGTCACCAACTACTTCGCCGAATACTGCGAAATCGGCCTCCGCTGGACCATCCAAGCCGGCCACACCAACGAACACTTCCGCTTCCTCCAACAAGAATTCTCACGTCACCTGCAACCGGCGAGTCTATAAGGTTTGGGATTACATTGACGACAGGTGACTACAGAGCTTGGTTCGGCTCTTGAAGAATCTAAAAAAAGCTGAGGCGAGCTCATGCAATGGATTGTGGACTGCAATTCGCGATCTTTAAAAAGTGTGTGCGCTGTGCGTATTACGCATCCGGTTGAGGAAACTAGGTTCCGCTAAACCAGTCATCTTATGTATTGGGAAGCAAAGGAAATTGATATGACTCAATCTATTCAAAAGCAAAAAATCGAACCGAGCTGGTCCGTGAGCGAGATTCAAGAACATGTCGTGAAGAGCATCTGCTCACAGATGCAGATGAAACTTGAGATGGCTGAAAGCGGGAAGCTACAGAACGCCGAGGAGTTGCGAAATAAGAGCGCACAGCATAAAGCCGAGTGCTTTAAAAAAGATGGTGTAAAATCGCCTCTGGAGCTTGTGAAGAAGCTCGCTGAGCTTGAAGTCAACTTGACGGGAAGCAAGGTCAGCATTTCGGGCGATGATGAACGAGCGACACTGATCCAAGATGAGCCCAAGGTCTACCTTGAGATTCGCCAAAAGATCGACGAACAGAAGCTCGAGAAACTCCGTGAGTTCTTCTCAGCTTGGATGACTCAACTCGGTCAAAACTTCGGTTTCCAAACCAAAGTTGAGCTAGCGCCCGAAGGCAAAGGCACGAAGATAACCTTCTCTCGCTAAGCTACAGCTAGCTCCGGCGAAGCCCGTCGCATTCGCGGCGGGCTTTCGTGCGGTGTGAGGGCTTTTGGCACAGTGATCAATAGAATGTGAGTTTCAATCGTCCGAGTCTTCAGACTCCTGGCACTCATCGCATAGCGATTTTATTAGCTTCTTGTACTCTTCGGATGAGATTACGTGCTTCTTCAGTTCATGCTTATAGAGGCGTCCCAGTCCGAGCGCGGCGCTCGCATCGTCACTAGATCTTTCGAGGATAGAGTGATATTCCTTTTCAGCTCCTTTCCAATCACCGGACTGCTCCGCTTCACGCGCTGAGTCCATATGTTTTGATTCGAACGCACTTGCCTCCAAAGTTTTCAGTGCACGGACTGTCTGATTCATGTCACAGACCATCTGCATTTTTTCTGCCGGCGTCTTCTTTGCGAGAAGTTCGTACATCAACTTCTCCGCTTCTGGCGAAGTGTCCGAAAGAAACTTTTTGTTAGAAGTCATGTTATGTATTAAACCACGGAAGTGGCAGCCCAAGCGAACGTGAAGCGTTATTGACTAATACTCAGTCAGCAGATCGAACAAAATTGACTGATCGACGTTACCGCCGGAGACGATGCAGCAGACGGTTTGATCTTTGAATTTTGTGGGATCGGTGAGGACGGCAGCCAATGACAGGGCGCCGGTCGGTTCTATTTTAAGATTGGCGACGTTGAAGAGCAGGCGGGCTGAGTGTTTGATCTTCTCTTCGGGCACTTCAATGATGCCAGCCACGCCGTCTTTGATGATCTTCCAGTTGTGTTCGCCCAGTCCAAGTGTGCGAACTCCGTCAGCAATTGTTTGTGGCTCGGATTCATTACGAACGATTTGTCCTGCCTTCAAACTCCTGGCCGCATCGTTAGCTAACAGTGGTTCCGCTCCAAATATCGGCTTCTTGCAGCCCTTTTCGGACATTCCAGTGATAACCCCTGAAAGCAGACCGCCACCGCCTACGGGAACAATAACGGCATCAAAAAGTTTTGCATTGGCTGCAAGCTCTTCGCCGAGAGTAGCGTTGCCTGCAATCACGTGCGGATCATCGAACGCGCTTACGACTGAGGCTTCGGGGTGCTGCTCTGACAGCTCGCGAACAGCTTGTGCACGTGGCTTTTTCGCCACCTCGACCAGCACCACATTGCCACCATATCCACGCACTGCTTCGATTTTTACACCGGCGCTGTTGTCCGGCATAACGATGTAGCATTTCTTGCCGAGCAGTTTGCAGGCATAGGCAAGCGCTTGTCCGAAATTGCCTGATGATGCGGCGATCAGCGTATTGTTCGGTGTGTTTTGCGCGATGTTGAATGCAGCGCGGAATTTAAAACTTCCCGTGCGCTGAAACGTCTCGCTCGCAAGAACGACTTTCGCTCCCACGCGCTCGTTGAGCAAATCCGACTGGATAAACGTTGTCGGACGAACTAGTGAACGCAGTCTCTCAGCTGTTGAAGTCGCAGCCACAAGCGATGCTATTGATAGTTGCCGGTCGGGACACTGCTCGTCTTGACGCCGTTGCCGGTAGGGGCATCATAGGCTGTCGGATATTTCGGTCCCTGATAATTCGGTCCTTTATCGTGACCCCAGAACTTCAGTTTGTTCATGAAACCACCGGCCGATGCCAGATGTCCGTGTCCTTTCGGCTGATTCTTGACGTGCGAAGAAGCCTTGGGAGTTTCGGCAACCGGACTACCGTTCATCGTCGATTTGACGGCAGGCTTACTGCCTTTTTCCGTTGAACTGTCTTTCTTGCCGAGGTGCGCAACTTTTTCCGTGCCGCCTTTCACCTTTTCACCGGCGCCCTTGATCCCGTCGCCGGCGGACTTGAAGCCGGTGTGAATTGCGCCGGCGCTCTTCTTGAACAGATTGCTGCTGTTTTTGGCGTCGGTGGCAAACTCTTCTTTGAGACTTCTCGTCTTTTCAGCAAAATTGTCTTCGGCTTCTTTGGTCTTGTTCTTGAATCCAGAACCAAGTTGTTTTGTTTTGTCCACGAGACCGGGGTGATCGGCTTTGCTAGCCAGTTGCTTCGGCTGCTTTGGTTCTTTGGGTTCTTTAGGTGCTTTCGGCTCCTTGGGCTGCTTCTCCTTCTTGACATTTTCTGTCGAAGCGACTTGTTTGGCGCCTTTGTCCTCTTTCTTGCCCATAAAAGGAATTCCGACATGCGGCATGCTTACTTTGGGCATGTTCACTTTCGGAACTTTGACCTTGGGCATGCGGGACTTGCCGGCGCCTTCTTTGCCTTCTGGAGCGGGCATAGTAACGTATTGCTCTTCCGCCTGAGGCGCCTCGACTGCGGGGTTACCGCCACCCTTCGCGCTTTGAGTTGCAGGAGAGGTGAAAGAGTAAGGATCAAGTGGTGACTGCGACGTTTGACCAGCCATCGCGCCCGTGCAGCTCACCGAGGCGAGCAAGCAGGCGACTGCAAACGGCACGGACCGCTTAGAACCTGACATGAAGAGTTCCTCCCTATACCTTGTGAAGGCAGACCGTTGTCTTTATAGCACATGGAAATAGGTGGTCATGAGCATAAGTTCCTCTAGGAAAGGAGCGCCTCTCCGGGAGGTGCCGTATGCTTTATCCGCGGCGCTGCTTGCTTCCGGCTCAAATGTTTATAATGTTGTTGACTGGTGGTAAAGGAAAAAGCCCGCCGGTCGGGAATAATTGGCAGTGTGATATTCATCTGCCCCCTTCGGTGCTAGCAAAAGGATAGGGACTTAATATGGATCAGGGATTCGTGACGACTTGGCCGCTGTTTCTCGCAATTTTGGCGGGGTACATAGGCATCTCGCTCGTGATTGGTGGAAAAAAAGCCTACTTCGAGCCGTTCGATGATGAAGAAAAGCCACCTGAATCCAAGCCTCCTGAAGAGCACCAAGTCAAAGCCTAGTCCTGGGTGAGATCGAGCGCCATCTTTATCAGTTCTTGCGCGACTTTTTTGTGCGGCTGCGGCCCCACGACTTGAGTCGCGCTTCTGCATTTTGCGACCTATTAAATGAGCGCAACGAAACAGCACCAGCAAGGAGCGCAAAGCGCCTGGATAAGCTGCTCCGGTTATTGCTTCGCTTCGGGCGGAGCGTGCGGGATTTTGACAATCTCAACCGAACATTGCGCGTGCGACGCGATTGCTTCGGAAACGCTGCCCAGCAAAAACTTCGTAAACCCTCTTCTGCCGTGCGATCCCATCACAATCAGATCGGCCGGCCAATCATGAGCAAGTTCGAGGATCTTATCCTTTATATATCCTTCGATTACTTCGCCCTGCACGTTGTCGGCACCAAACTTGGCTTGCAGCGCCTCTTTCGCCTGACTAATCAAATTCTCGGCGGATTCGTTCTGACTTTTTTGCGCCTCGATCGCGAGCGGAACATACGTCGTCTGCCATCCTGCGTACTCAGGATGAAACGGTTCAACTATCGTGATCACCCTGAAATGGGTGTCAGTCGGCCACGGTCGTGATACAACCGCATCCAGAGCGGCTTTCGAATAGATCGATTCGTCGATGGCAACAAGTACTTTCATGCAGTTATGTTCTCACTTCTGATACCAGCATTGCAATTTCGTTTCCTGACCGGCTGGCCAATCAATTATTGCGCATCGCCGGCTGAATTACATATTGAAACAGCGAGCAATTAATCGACACAACTCAACCACAAGCACACCCTGACGCCGTTTCGGTAGATGCGGGGAGGAGAAGATAGGTTCCCTTCCGCGGTGAATGGAGAGTTTTTCGCATGACGGGTGAAACTTTTTCTTGACGGGCACAATACCGTGAGATAGCATGTCAAAAGAAAACACGGGGCGATTAGCCCGCAGGTACACGGCAAAGTAAAGTAAATCCAGTAATGACTAGAGCTTTTGGATACTACTATTGGTTTATGGAGGTTCACCCGGAGTGAATTAGGACCCGTTTGGGACTTCTCCAGGTGAACCGCAGATCTAATGATCTGCGGTTTTTGCTTAAAAGGACTTTTCGACCAATGATTTCGACTTTCCAATTCAATTATTACTGGTTTTACGGCAGAGGCAGTCCGGGGCGGCTTTGAGTTTTCGCAGACGTAAAACACAAGCATAAGGCCCGGGATCAAAAGACGGGCTCAGCATTTTTTGTCGATTTAAAGGAGTTTCCAGTGAAAGACGCGAAGTTAGCACTCAAGCAAAACGCTGAACACCGCAGCGTTATTGAGCTCGGCGAGAACCGCTTATGCGGTGGAACCGAATTGATGATTATCGGTGGACCATGTTCGGTCGAGAGTATGGACCAGATGGAGACCGTGGCAGTGGCGCTGCAAGCCGCTCCGGTACAAGCTCTCCGTGGCGGAGTGCACAAGCCCCGCACCTCACCGTACGCCTTCCAGGGAATGGGAAAAGAAGGACTGCAGATCCTCGACACCATTCGCAACAAGCATAAGATCCCGGTCGTAACCGAAGTGATGTCATGCGAACAGATTGAAGATGTCGTCGCCCACGCCGACTGCATTCAGATCGGCAGCCGCAACATGCAAAACTTCGAACTGCTCAAAGCGCTCGGCACGGTCAACAAGCCGATTCTTCTCAAGCGCGGATTGGCAGCGACCATCGAAGAGTTTGTCCTGGCCGCCGAATACATTCTCGCTTGCGGCAACCCCAACGTAATTCTCTGTGAACGTGGAATTCGCAGTTTCGACACTTTCACTCGCAACGTCCTTGATCTCGGTGCAGTCGTAGCTTTGAAGCAGCTCACGCACTTGCCCGTCATCGTAGACCCGAGCCACGCCGCCGGCAAACGTGAGCTGGTCGCTGACCTGGCCCGGGCCGCCATCGCCTGTGGTGCCGATGGACTGATCATCGAATGCCATCCTGAACCGGAAAAGTCTGTCTCCGACGCTCGGCAAGCTCTGTCGCTCGACGATATGGTGGCACTGGTTCACAGCATTCGTCCGATCGCAGCAGCTGTCGGCCGTAAAGTGTTGGGTGTCGAACGACCGCATTTCTCTGTCGTCTCTTCCTCGGGCGCAGTGCGCGAAACGCGCAGCCCGAGAGCGGCTAATTGGCGGGGCTAGGTTTTACACGCCTCCGGCGTGGGGATAAGAGTGTTATGAAACAAAATCAAACAACCAACAACGAGCGACCGAACTCCAAACTTCGTCGTCTTGAGAAGCTAGAAGCCGCCCGCAAGCGCATCGATGAAGTCGACGCGCAGATATCAGCGCTCCTGGTAGAGCGGCTTCAACTGGCCAACGAAATCGGCAATGTCAAAGCCGATCTGCATATCCAAATCAAGGACAAAGCCCGAGAGCTTGACGTGCTCGCCAGAGTGGCAACCGCGTCCGAAGATGCGAACATCAGTGATGCAATCAAAGAGATCTATCAAGCCATCTTCGCCAGCAGTCGTGAGCTGCAAGCGCGCAAAGGTGCTCATGTCGCCGAAACATTGTATTTCCCTCAAGCTGCAGTAGTGCGGTTTACTAAAACGAATCAATGAAGGGGCAAACTCGTTAGCCTGCCCGCTGGGGTGCTTGCATAGTAGGCCGTGACGACGACCTTGTCGTTATTGAGTTGCTAAATCTTAGCGAGTTGCTAATCCATAACCAGCTAGAACTCGTCGGAGCCGCTTTTTTCGACTTGCTTCAACTTGTGCTGGGATTGACGCGCCTTGTACATTGTGGGCGACAACCACCAGACCGCAACCACGACGATAACCGCGAACACGGCACACGCTACTAAAATCAACCATGATGGCGGCGAGGTCGAATGCGTTTGATCCGACTGTGACTGCGCGGCGGACTTGTCACTGGCGGGTTTTTCATCGCTTCCCGATTTGTCATCATCCGCAGACGATGGCAATTTGATGCCATCGATTGTCTGTTCGGAATCTTGATCTTGAGATGCTTTCGCGTCCGGCTTCTTCACGCCCGTGTCTGTTTTAATTGTCTGATGCAACGCATCTTTCACCACATCCGGCTGCGCCGAACTCGCGTGTTCGGTCATGGAAGACGCCTGAGGTTTAGTCGCCGGGCTTGCATGCTCGCTCTCTGCTTTATTAACACTGGCAGCCGGCGTTGTCGGGACCAACGGCACAGCTGTCGGCGTTACCATTGCTGACTTGGCCGGCGCAGACGCTGTCGCCGCTGTTGCTGGGGGCGCCTCCATCGTGGCAGCCTGTGCTTTTTCTGTTAGATCCGGCTTGGGCTCTGTCGCGGGCGAGATGTCTATTGCTGCGTCAGCAGTGTCATGCTTCTCTTTTGCGGCAGGAGACGCCGTCTCATGGGCATTTTTCGTCTGCGCGGATGCAACCTTCGGTTTCTTGTCTTTTTTGCGCCGATGTTTGGCGGGTTCCCCATCGCCTCCTAAATGCATATGCCTCAGTGCTGCCGCGCGCCCCGCCAGAGCCGGCATGTAATAGGGGTTGAGCGCCAGCGCCTTCTCGTAAAACATAACGGCGCTATCCCAGATGCCTTCTCTAGCCAATCGATTGGCTATATCGCACTCTTCCGACGCCGGGCTCGCCAACACCGGAGCCGCCAGCACCAGCGCGGACGACAGAGTTAGGAGGCATTTCGCAATTGTGGCTTTTCGATGCATAAAGCTATTATACGGCTCTGTGGCCGCGCTCCGTTTTGCTGGCTCGATTCTAAGTTCGTCGCAAAGTAGTTGTGACGTTAAACCGGGCGCGTGCCGAAGCGAGTTTTCAATAAGCCGCCCATCCCAAGCATCCCTATCCAGGCACCTATGCGAATGCCTATCGGGGGAAACGCACCAATACCGGGAATTGCCAGGATGAAACCGACGATTAGAGTGGCGATGATTGTCAGGGTGAGCCTGTAGGCGACAGGACGGTGGCTCAATTTGTTGGACAGCCTTAGCCGTCGCAAAACTGCTTCGGCAATCAAGGTGAAACCTACTGCCACCCCGGCCATAGCTATAGTTTCATACAGACCGATGAGCAAGATGCCCAGCGGGGTTCCGATTGGATCGATGAACATAAGTCGCGCCATCGAGAGCATGACCGTCGCTAGAAACAGTCCCAGTCCCAGCGCTCGCCAGAAATGTTTGCGGCAGCAATCGCGCGCGGCAATGGCTGCGTTTTTGAACAGCTCTGAAAAAATGATCGTGCCGCAGAAAAAGATTGTGCAGAGCAGTGCTACATGAGGTGGCCTGTTTGCCCAACGGCGCCAGTACAAGAGTGGACGCCTTTCGATCTCCTGCTCAGGCATGTTCTCGATATCTTCTTGCGTGTAGAAGAGTTTATGGGAGGAGCTGGGAGTGCGAAGATCGTTATCAATGATAGAAACCTGCGAGGCTCTCTCGTACGTTAGTGGAGATAGCGAAGACGCGCTTGTGCTCTGGGTCTGCGCCGACGACTGTCCGGGTTGAGATGCCGGTGCGGCGACCGCGAGCGACATCGATATCGCTGCCCCTGCAACGAACAATCCGATAGTTAACAGTCTGTGCTTGAGTTGCATCAAACCCCTTCGTGCACCGTTGTTTCCTTTTTCGAGTCGGTAACGAGCCAGGCAAAACCTGCCATCACTATCAGTGCCATCGCCCATGATGCCAATCCGTCCGTGCTCTCAATGCCGGAAAACATGAGGAGCGCAAGGCCGAGAAGCGCCACGGCGGACATTACGACTGTTGACACCACCGATTCTTTCTTGGTGCTCTCAAGAGCGACAGAACTGATGATGCGCTGCGTCAAAGCCTCGGGAACATCAAACTGCGGTATGTGTGCGGCTTCCGCAATGATATCGGTGATCTGCCTCTGCCATGAGATGCAGTCGGCGCATTGCTTTAAGTGAGTCTCCATGCTCGCTTTTGTCTCTGGGGTGAAGGCGCCGTCAGTGGCGTCCTCAGCCAGTCTGGCGTCGTAGTACTGGCGAGCTGCTAGGCATTGTTTTGTGTGAGCTTCGTCATTCATCGTGGTTCACCTATACAGATGATTTGCATTCTTTTTGCATGATGTTGCGCAACCGCTCGCGAATTCGGAAAAGGAGCGGTTTGATGGTCGTCACTGGTTCTCCTGTAATTTGTCCGATCTGCTCGTAGGGAAGATCGTGCACATATCGCAAGACAAAAACCTGCCTCTGTCTGGGCGAAAGCTGTTGCAACGCTTCTCCTAACTGCTGTTGCGATATGCGCTGCTCGACTTCTGCCTCGACGTTGTCTCTGGCGGCGGGCTCGTCTTGCGGATTCTCCTCCAAAGTCTCTTCCAGCGAATCGACTTGTTTGCGCCCTCTCAGATCGTTTAAGCAAGCATTTGTCGCGATGCGCAGGAGCCACGGCTTGAACGGAGCATCAGTGCGAAAACCGTTCAAACCTCGAAAAGCGCGCAAGAAAGCCTCTTGCGTCAAATCGGCGGCTTGCTCGTGTGAATGTGTCATCTGGTAGAGCATGTTGTAGACCAGTTTTTGATAGCGGCGGACGAGTGTCTCATACGCCTTCAGATTGCCGGACAAGCTGGCGCGGACGAGCTCTCGATCGTCCGCGTCGGGCGAGATGCGCGGTTCTGAAGCAAACATACGGTTCTTAATCGGGTGCCGCGTTGTCTCTGTGGTGTTTCCATTTCCCTGTGAGCAGATTATCGATGTGCCCAGCTACCTGTTTGCGCTGCTCCGACGTCATCACCTTTCTGATTTTGAGCATCGCATCGAGCGCTTTATCTGCTATCTGCTCGTGCAGAGCGCGCAGCTCATGCGCTTTTTGCAGGATCTGATCGTCGGTCGTGTCGTCTTTGGCAGAGAGATCGTTCAACTGTACCAACCCTTCTCTCAACTGTTCGCGCAGTGGGTAGGTTTCAGCTACTGTGGAATCGACGACTTTGTCGATTTGCGTCCTCTGATCATCGGTGGCGTTGATGTGCTCGAAGAATTTCCTTTCGATATGCCTGCGGCATGCATCCTGAAAGTCTCTGTCGATCAGATCGCCGGTTTTGGCTGCGCCGTCTGCTATAGCCGGCAGCACTATTTTGCCTGCCAGGCTTAGCCCAACAACCAGTCCGGCTGCGAGTACGAGTTTTTTGGTTATCTTGGGTGCCATTGGCACACCTCCTGAGGGAGTCCGGGCCGTCTGCATTGTATTACCCTAATCGCGTGGAAAAGTTTCGCACTATTTATTGAGCCGCCTCTCCCCGGCGGGAGGGGCAACGCCGCTTGCCGAATTTGAGAGATTTTCCGCCACTTTTTCTCTTCAACCCTGACCGATTTGTTAATTGGCCATTGCCAGTTGTGGAGCCGCGTTTCTTATGGATTGATTAGCTCCGCTGGCAATTGGTTTGGGACTGTCTATATTGGAATAAAGAGAACGAACAACGAAAACAGAGTTTCAAACTAAATATTAGGCTTGCCCGGCCACCCGATACGATGCTTCCCCCGAAATAAAAATTCCTTGTCCTCCAAGTTTTGCGACCGATCAGTTCCGCGTGCCACTATGGAACTGTGAGGTACAGGCATCCACTATTATCTCTTGAGAATCTTGAGGTCTTGGTTCTTATGAACACACGAGCATTACTTGTCGCAGCCGCCTGCTCAGTCACACTGTCGGCGTGCGCGATCATCGAGCCGGGTCAGCGCGGTGTCAAAGTTTCACTGGGACAGATGGATCGAAATCTGCTCAACAACGGAATGCAGTTCTACAACCCTTTAACTGACCGCATCACTGAGTATTCGGTTAAGCAGGATACAAAGGACGGACAGGCCGATCCTTTGACGGCGGACCAACAGCCGATCAGCATTAACTATAAAGTGTTGTACAGAATACCCCAGGAGCAAGTTCTGACGTTGTATGAGAAATACGCCGGCGATCCGTTCGAGCGGCTGGTTGCACCGCAAGTGCAAGAAGCGTTCCGTCAGGTAGTTTCACAGTACAAAGCGGACGCCGCCACACGCAACGTCAATGTGATAAAAAACCAGGTTCTGGCCATGGTGAGAGACAACGTCAAAGGGCTGGTCGAAGTGACCGATATTCCGATCACGCATGTCGGCTTGCCGGAAGTATTGCAGCAGGCGATTGCGCAAAAGCAGGTTATGGAACAGCAAGCATTGCAAAAGTCGTATGAACTCGACAAGGCGAAAAAAGAAGCGGAGATTACGGTGGCAAACGCGCAAGCCCAGGCGAAATCGATCGAGTTGCAGAGCCAGGCTCTGCAAAAATCGCCGACGCTGATAGAGTACGAGCGTGTGAAAAAATGGGACGGTGTTTTACCGGAGACCATGATCGTTACCGGCAATGGAGCCGGTGGTTTTGGTGCCATGTTGCAGTTGCATACCGGCGCTGCCAAAGAACATCCGAAACAGAAAGAGTAATGGCATCACGCTAGCAACACAAGGAGCAGCGAAATGATCGCAGTAGAAGTATTAGTCGGAATCATGATTTCGGTGGTTGTGATCATTGGCATCTTTCGTGTCGCCGGACCGATTACGGATGCATTTGCCAATCGACTGAAGCTGAAATTCCAGGAGCTTGGTCCGGAGGAAGAGCGCCAGTTTCGCACCCGCATCACAGAGCTCGAACGGCAGGTCTTCGAATTGCAGCAGCAGATGCAGAGCGTGCAGGAAGCCCTGAAGTTCGACGCGACAATCGACAAGTCATCAGCTCACGGCGAAACAATTCATCTGGCTGAGCAAAAAGAGCGGCAGCACTGATTTCGTGTCGGCGCTCAACAGACAGTCGTTGAAGTACAAAGAAGAAAACGGCGTGCGCCGGTGTTGAACGGGCGACTGCAAGTCGCCCCTACGTCGTTTGAGCCTACAGTAGTTTGGATACGTCGGCTAGTGGGATGCTGAGTTCGTAGTCGACTGTTCCCAATTTGCCGCTGGGGAGCACCCACTTCAGTCCTTCGCCGTCGCGCTTCTTGTCGTGCGAGATGGCTGTGACAAGCTTGTCTTTCGAGATTTCTTTGGGAATCTCTGTGGGCAGTCCGGCAGATTTGAGCAAGTTGATGACGCGATCGCTGTCGGCCTTGCTAATCATCTTTTTAGAGAGTGCCAGTTTTAAGTCGAACGCAAGTCCGATGGACACTGCCTCTCCGTGAGTGATGCGATAGTCGCAAACGCTTTCGACGGCATGACCTAACGTATGTCCGACGTTGAGGCAGCGGCGCAGTCCCGTCGTCTCCTGGGGATCGCGCCCGACCACGAACAGTTTCATCTTGATGCAACTGGTGATCAATCCCGATATCGTTGGGTCGTCCCATTCGAACGAGTCATCGACGACCTGCTCGATCACGTCCAACAGCGACTTGGGACCGCGCTCGTAATCTGTGTTCTTCGCTACAGTCTCTTCGATGATACCGTATTTGATGATTTCGCCCAAGCCGCTAATCATCTGATTTTTGGGCAAGGTGCTGAGAAGCTCTTGATCGGCGAGCACTGCTTTCGGGAAGAAGAATGTTCCGGCCAGGTTTTTGCCCGCTTCTAAATTGATGGAGTTTTTGCCACCAATGGCAGCATCTACTTGCGCCAATAGCGAGGTCGGAACAAGCACCAGATTCAATCCGCGCAAGTAAGTCGAGGCGGCGAATCCTGCCAGATCGGTGACTGAACCACCGCCCAACGCCACTACGGTGTCGCGGCGATCGAAGCGGCGCTCTTGCAAGTGAGCCCAGATGCGTTGCAGCCATTCGAATGTTTTGCACGAGTCGCCATCCGGAACTTCCAGCGTAGTGACTTGATAATCTTCGGGCGGCAGCGCCGAGAGCACGTCACGCAGCCAATGCACTGCGGTGGACGGCTGACAGAGAACCAGCACGCGTTTGCCGGCCCCTATCTGAGCAAGATTACTGGACAGCTTTTGCCGGGCGCCCATGCCGACTGCCACGCGCGTTTTTACTTCGAGCGGCGTGTTCCACAGCATCGTTATGACCGGTCCGCGGTGCTTTGACTTGTGGCGCATCACTGTCATATCAAAACTCTCCTACTGCGTCTTCGTTGCCTTGCGGCTCTGCATCACTTTGAACGGTCGCTTGGGTTGGGCTGACTTTTTCGTGTTCGATCTGTGCGGCTGGGTTGAGGCAATACTTTTCGTAGTTGCGTACCGCGGCTTCCATGTCGGCGATTGAGTCTCCCGCAAACTTGTCAACAAACGCATTCGCCAGGACCAAGCATACCATCGCCTTGCAGACAACAGAAGCGGCGGCGATAGCGCACACGTCAGATCTTTCGTAATGAGCCCGGTCCGCTTTGAAATCAGGGAAGTTAACGGACTCTAGACCTTGCCGCATAGTCGGAATCGGTTTCATATAGGCGCGCAGCCACAGCCGCTCGCCGTTAGTCATGCCGCCCTCCAGTCCGCCGGCATTGTTGGTCAGGCGGCGGAAGGGCAGGGGATCTTCGCGGTGTTGGCGGGGATAGATGGCGTCGTGCACTTCGGAGCCGGGCCTGCCCGAGGCGCTAAAGCCGTCTCCCAGCTCGACGGCTTTCATTGCCTGAATGCTGGTTATTGCCTGCGCGAGCTGCCCGTCCAGGCGCCGGTCCCACTGTGTATAGCTGCCCAGCCCAACCGGCAGCCCATCGGCGATAACTTCCACCACCCCGCCCAGGCTGTTGCCTTCCTGCCAGGCGACTTTGATGGCTTCCTTCATACGCTCGGTCGTGGCGGCGTCCATGCAGAATAGTTCGGATTTCATCGCTTGCGCTTCTATATATTCAGACAGGAGAGTCATTGAAGTGGGCGGTGCTTTGATTGCTCCCACCTGCACCACGTGACTGATGACTTCTATGCCGAAGCGGTTGAGGAGCTGTTTGCAAACGGCGCCCACGGCTACGCGCGCGGCGGTCTCTCTGGCGCTGGCTCGTTCAAGCACATCGCGAATGTCGCGCTGGCGATATTTGATTGTTCCGGCCAGATCGGCATGGCCGGGTCGAAAACGTTCGATCCGTTTTTTCTCGATTTGCTCGAGCGCCTCGGGTGTCGTGGCGGCAAGCGGCGTCGCCGACATGACGTGGCGCCAATTCTCGAAGTCGCGATTCTGAATCATGATCGCGATTGGCGCACCAGTTGTAATACCATGACGAACGCCACCGACGAACTGTGCTCGGTCTTGCTCGATTTTCTGCCGATTGCCGCGACCGTAGCCTTGCTGACGGCGCCACAGCTCCAGGTTGACCGCTTCTATGTCTATTGGTAAACCTGCCGGCATGCCGTCCAACATCGCTACCAAAGCCGGACCGTGTGATTCGCCGCCTGACAAGAAGCGCAGCATAAGTTTCCTCTTCCTTCAATTTTCCGCATCAATCTTACAATATTGACTGCGAGAGACGCGTCACGGCGGCGCTTGTGTAGCGGCAAATTGGGGAGTAAGTGCGTTGAGAGTGAAAGGCATCCTTTCGGTACCAGGAGATAAGTCGATCTCGCACCGCGCCTTGATGTTCGCGGCGTTGAGTCGGGGCACCGTTCGCATCACCGGGCTCTCACCGGCAGAAGACTGCGCCTCGACCGCATCTTGCCTGCGCCGACTGGGGTTGGGCATCAGTCAACCGGAGCAGTCAGCGCGCACCTCTGCCATGATCGCCTCCAATCTCACTGTCGAGTCGCCCGGGCTCCATGATCTGTCAGCACCGGTGCGGGCGCTCTACGCCGGCAACAGCGGCACAACCATGCGCATCATCTCCGGTCTGGTGTCCGGGCAGAGTTTTACAACCACTTTCGATGGTGACTCTTCATTGCGGCGCCGGCCGATGTCACGAGTGCTGGTGCCGTTGTCGCAGATGGGCATGAAAGTCGACTACCCGAGAGAAGCGGAAGATGTGCGAGGCACTGCGGTCGGGTTTGCGCCGTTTTCCATCACAGGCGGTCACTTGCAGGGGCGAGAGTTCAATCTCGATATTGCCTCAGCGCAAGTACAAACTGCGCTGTTGTTGGCGGGACTGCAAGCCGAGGGTGAGACCGTAATCCGCATGCCGGCACGGGTGCGTGACCACACAGAGCGCATGTTCAAATATATCGGTATTCCCTTCGAGCAATCAGAAGATTCAACCATCCGCGTGCGCAAATTGGAAGAGCCGGCGGCGCCATTTTCGCTCTCTGTGCCAGGCGATCTGTCATCGGCTGCATTCTTCATAGTGGCGGCAGTCTGCCTGCCTGGTTCGGATCTCCTTTTGAAGAGCGTCGGTGTCAATCCCGGACGTCGTCTCATACTGGAGGTGTTGGGGCAGATGGGGGCGGAACTCAACCCCGAGACGGTGAGCGAAGTGTGCGGAGAGCCAGTCGCGGATGTTCGTGCTCGTTATAACAAGCGCTTGAAGGGCGCCACCGTATCTGGTGACCAGGTGCCGCTGGGTATCGATGAGATTCCGGTGCTGGCGCTGGCGGGCGCCACTTGTGACGGTGTTTTCACAGTCACCGGTGCCGCAGAGCTCAGACATAAAGAGAGCGATCGCTTGCGCGCGATTGTTGATAATTTGCGAGCGGCAGGAGTTGAGATCGAGGAGTTGGAAGACGGTTTTCGCATTCAGGGGTCGCAGCGTATCAGAGGCGGCTCGCCATGGCGCACCTATGGAGATCATCGGCTGGCCATGACGGCACTGATCGCGAACTGCATTTTTGAACAGCCCGTGCAGATAGAAGAAACCGATTCGATTCGCATCTCATATCCGGGTTTTGCCGAACATTTACGTTTTCTGGTCAGTGAGTAAGCGCGTCGGTTGGGCGGTCTTTCTGATTAGTGTTTCGTATTGATCGCAACCGTGGCTCTGTCCGCAAAAAGGAGCAATTGCTGGAAGCAATAGTTTTGCGCTGTTTTTAATTGCTGCCTGCAATAAAAAGATTGCGCTGAGCAATTTATTGCTGGCAGCAATAATTTTCAGTCGTTTTCGATTGCTACCAGCAATGACCAGCCAAGTGGAATCAACTGAAACGATAGAAGCGGCAGAAAAGCGGCAAAGCGCGCCGCGAATCAGCGCTTGCGGCGTGCCGGTTTTTTCACCGTCGATTTAGCTACGGCCGCGCGTGCCGGCTTTTTCGCCGTCGATTTCGTCGCTGCCGCTCCTGCCGTTTTTTTCGCGGACAATTTTACCGCTGCCGCGCGTGCCGTTTTTTTGCTGGTGGCATGGGCGGTGCCCTTCGCTGTTTCTTTTTTGCCGTTCGTCTGAGATCCGTCTTTGTGTTGTTCTCTGGCGATGGCGACGAAGTCGATGACGCCCCGGCGTGCAACGAGCGTTTGCAGCTCTCGATGCGCCTTGTATCCTTTTGGAACCTTGCCGAAATCTTGTGGTTTCACCTCGATAACATCAATAGGCTCTTTGCAATAAATAGAGAAATGACAGGCGGCCTCGAGAGCGACACGCGTGATCTCAAAACCGTCATCGAGCAGATCGTAAATGCCGTAAAGCGCTCCTTGTGAGTAATCCGAGCCGGCGCCTTTGGCGGCAAACTTCTCATATTCGTGCACCGCCAAATTATTCGAGATGCCGTAAATGTTCGTCGGAGTGACGACGAGGAAGACGTTGTACATGCTCGCGTAAGTATCTTTTCCGCCGTCGATGAGCGTGTACGATTTTTTCAGTTCGCTATACAGCTCCAGAAAAAAGCTGAAGACCTGTGCCCGATTATTGAACTCGTTCTCGACCATTTTGTGGTTGTGCGTGAAAAGATGCTCGATCACGTTGTCCAGAAGCGTATAGCCGCTCGTCGCCAGGTATGCGTGTTTCAACTTCATGATCTTGGAGCCGTTCACCAGGTCAGTCGTGTATTCGTTGCCGAAGGTGGTGATCCGGTCTGCGCCAAGGAAGACGCGATTGTTTTTCTTGACTGCTACCAGGATTGTCATTTGACCTTGCGCTCCGTTGCCTTCGGTTGATCTAAATCGGTTTGCCGCCGCCCGTCGAGCAGCGTTCATCTTGTGGCTATATGCCCTTTACTCCCAGTAGACAGTTAGAATATATTAAGTCCGTTAAGAGATGCCAGCCAACAGGCTGATAACTTCAGAGGCGAAACAGTCGGCGCTATCGAACGTCGTTATCAGTAGGCGGCATCTGCTTAAATGGTGCGGTTGTTTGGCGCGACAGGAAAGAGAAGGATCACACAATGCGGTTGCCATCACTCTGTCTTTTACTAATGCTTTCTCTTTCGGCGGTCGGGTACGTTCCCGCTTTCGCCCAGGGCAACGGATCGGCGCCACCGGCGCAGTCGACGCCGGTAAGAGAGATTCAGAAATGGTTTGCCGCCTACGACAACATTCGCCGGCAAGATCAGATGAACCCGCAGGAGAAAGCCCAAGCTGACAAAGCCATGGCCGGCGGATTGTCGATGTTTATGCCCGGCGAAGAGAAGGCTGCCGGTCAAAATTTCTTGCGTATGTTGTCGGAGCGCGATGCCAGAGCCGCTCAAGAGCTGAAGGCGCTGCCGCTCTACCCCGAGACCAAACAGCTGCACATCGGTTACTACCAATATTTCACGCAAGCCAGCGCCTTGAAAGGTGACTACATCAAGTTGCAGGATCACCCGCTTTCCAAAGACGCCAACGGCAACCCGTTGGCTGCCGACGTGGCTATGCGCAAACAGAATTTGGAACAGCTTGACCAGAATAACAAGGCGTTGGACGCTCAGCTGCGGCAACAGTTCAACATTCCGCCGTATCGCTACTAAAGCGTCACGTCCGGTCGCATCTTATACAACTCGCGTAGAGTGTTGATGTCGCGTTGGGAGAGACGTGAGAATTCATCGGTGTCCGAGTTCATGATGTCCGTGCGGTTGGACGAATGCCCGATTATTCCCAGTGCGTGTCCGAGTTCGTGCGTGACGATGTTGCGCAGAAGAAGCGGACGCGTCTCGGCGTCGCGCGAGTAGATGACATCGAGATTGACTTCGATTACTTGAGGAGGAACATCATAATGATCGCGAAACGGTATCGGCAAGGGTACGCTGCCTAAGTGCATCAGCGACTTTCCGTCTGCCTTCCACTGTGTCGTCGTGTGCGCGCCCAGCGCTCCCATTCCATGGTCGTCCGCCAGTCCCAAACGTTTCCAAGTCACTTTGATGCGCGCTTCATTCGCATCGTTTACCTGAACAAACCGCACCAGCCCATCGCTTCCCTCCTCCCACGCTTCGAATCCGCCTATGCAGGCCGCCGTAAACCTGGGGTCATCTTGGAAGGGTGTGATGTACACCGGCACGGGCATTGTTTTGAAATGGAAGACCCTGCCGGCTGTGTGGTCGAGAATTTCATTCAGATAGTTGGCGTTGTCTTTGTCGCCGAGAAGCTCGTTTTCCATGCGCAGAAAATGTGGCGGAAACGCAATCGGCATGGAGGGCAGATCGCAGACGGAGGGCGCCGGTTTGCTATCGGCAAAAGACGAGGGTGTAAAAGTAAGCCCCGTCATCAGGGCGGCGATGAGATAAGCATGGAGAGTCTGACGGTTCAAGATGATGAGTCTCTGATGCTCAATACACTATATATGAATTTATGCTACCGCGCTTTAAGAGTAGGGTCCGGTTGTGTGGCGCTGGCATGGCGGATTTGTGAGGAAGTGTTCGAGCGAGTGCAGGGATGGTGATACCACCTGCGGTGGAAATACAAACGTCGACCGCGATTGTTCTGCCGACACCGGATGTGGTGTCAAATTGTGATCGCGTCCTCTTGATTTCATCGATCGAATCAACTGTGACCTTCCGCCCTCAGATTCCCAGTCAGCTCCAACGGAGCGCGGCGCCAGCGGGGGCTGATGAAGCAAGATATCCATCCACTGAACTTGAGTGATGCGCACAAATAGCGGTCGAGCGAGCGACGGAGCCTAAAACCGAATCCGGCTGGCGAGAACACGCCGTGCCGATTTAATGCAGACAAAATTGCCCAAAATAGGCAGATTCTGGATATTGATCGCAGCAAACGTGGTAAGGCTATGTATAAGGCTATATATTGGCGATGCCCGATGCACGAAGCAGAAAAATTACCAGCAACCCAGATGATCGACCCGGATGCCGAACCGAAGGATCCGCTCATTGGTACGGTGTTGCTCAAACGCTATGAGGTGATCGAGCAAATCGGCACCGGACGGTTTAGCGTTGTCTACAAAGCACGCCAGCTCCTGATGAACCGCATGGTAGCTATCAAGTCCCTGAAGCGCGACCTTCTCGACGAGAAAGAGGTCGTGGCCCGATTTAAGAAAGAAGCCAGGGCGCTGAGCCGCCTGCGCCACCCTAATATCGTTGCTGTGTTCGACTGTTTCGAAAGCCAGAATGGGCGCCCATATCTGGTTATGGATTACCTCGAGGGCATGAGCCTCGAGGATCTCCTGGCCAAGGATCACTGCCTGAGCAACGAGATGTCCAAGCCGATTTTTTTACAGGTATGCGATGCTCTTCAACACGCCCATAAACACGGCGTTCTGCACAGAGATTTGAAGCCAGGCAATATGGTGCTGCTCGCCGAAACGAAAGGCACCGAGCTTGTTCAGCTCGTCGACTTCGGTCTGGCGCAGGTGGAAGAAGAGGTGCAAAAGCTGACGCAGGATGGTGAATGCTGCGGCAGCCCCGCTTATATGAGTCCGGAGCACTGCACAGGCGAGCCGCTAGATGGACGTTCTGACGTCTACTCTTTCGGCGTGGTCATGTATGAGACGCTCACCGGGGTAGTGCCTTTCAAAGGGCGCACATCCGTCGAGACGATGCGTTTGCAAGTCTACGAGAACCCGCCGACGTTTCGCAAAGTGCGACCCGACCTCAATCTGCCCGCGGATATTGAAGAGACGGTAATGAAATGCCTGCAGAAAGAGCCGCACAAGCGATTTCAAACTGCGGCGCAGGTGAAAGAGGCAGTGCAATTGTGGGGCAAAACGGCGGCACCACAGGGACGCCCCATTATCCCCGCGCCCCAGCAAACGACCTTCGCTCCCGAGGCCTCGAACGGCAACGGGCATCAGGTTGAGCCTGAACCAGCGCCGGCTCCGATCGTCACGGCCCCTCCTCAACCTTCGAAGACCAAAGAGTGGGCATCAGCAGGGCAGAATCATCGTGAGTCGCATGAAGGTCCGAAGACAGCCAAGCTGAAAAAATGGACGGACACTCAGCAGAAAGCCAACTCGCTGCGCACTCCAATATTTATCGCATGTCTGGTCGCAGCGGTGGGATTGGCGGTAGTCGCCACGCTTATGATCATTTCGCATTCGACCTCGCATCAATCGAACGCCGACGATACTCACACAGTCGCGGCTTCCAGTTCAGGCAATGGCGACAGTGAATCGCCTGCCTCCTCTGCCGGCACCACTCAGCGCCCTATAGACGAAGATCAGCCGCCATCTACGGTGACGATTCCTACCTCCCCGGAACTGCCTGTCGCCGCGTTGACGCCGTTAACAGCGCCCAAGCCGGCGCCTGAGAAGACGCACGAATCTACCACGACGGCCATCAAGCCCTCTGACAAGCCTGCTTCGGCAGACAAAGGAGAGGAAACCGACGAGATGGCGACCATGATGAACAAGGCGGCGATAACGCCTGAGAAAGCCTCGACGCCGCCTGCGGTGAAGACCGCGGTGTTGCCTCCGGTCGTCAAACCCGCTCCTGTAAAACCAGTCATGACACCTGTACCAGTCAAACCGGCGACGCCTGCGGTCAAGCCTGCCATCAAAGTGGTGGCCCCGCCAGTGAAGGCAGTGGCGCCGCCCAAGCCTGCGCCGGCTAAGCCTCCGGCCAAGGCAGTCGCCCCGCCACCAGCAAAACCTGCTGCGGCTAAGAAGGTCGAGCCACCCAAGCCCTCTGCGCACAGAGAGCCCGCGGCAGTCCATCACGCTGCCAAGCCGGCTAGCAAGCCTGCGGCTGCCCCGAAGAAGGCGGCAGCTCCCGTGTCCGCCGCCAGACCGGCGGCCGCTGCGACTCCTGCGGCGACGCCAGCAAATTCATCCGGCAACGTACACAGACATGCGTACAGCAGTTATGGTTTCTAACTCTGCCAAGTTCGAGCACCGCTGACTAAACGTCGGTTTGACTGCAAACGCGTGCGGGAATGAGGGATGGAAGGCATTGACGATACTCGAGGGCGCATGCCGCTAAGAGCCATAAATCCGAAACAGACGCGCTCCGACACCGGGCAGATGATGGGTGTCGCCGATCTTGTAATTGTGATACCAGCGACCATTCTCTGTTTTTTCTTCCTTACCAATACCGGATTGAGCGTTTACTACAAGGGAAAACTCGGCAACGCCGCAGACCAAGCCGCGATCTACGCGTCGCACGATCTGTATTCGCCTGATGTCAACGGTGATACGACTGAATTTATCAATCAACTTTTCACGAAGATGAGTGTGCCGGTGTCGAAAGTGGAAGTGAAAGTCGATCAAATTACTGTGGGAAATCAGCCCGCGGTGAGCGTTAACATCACTAGCGATTTCGATTTGCTCAAAGGCAGCCCTTTGCCTTATAAAATCAGATTGAGCGAAACTTCGGTGACAGTCAAACAGTTAGTCGCCCAACAAGCGGTGCACGCCTTCGTCAACGGGCACATGCGCACGGTGTACATTCCTCTCACTCGCAGATTGAACGGCATGCCTACTCTGTACAACCCGCACCTGGTGCTCACTGATGAAGGTGCCGATATGTACAAAAATCAGGCTACTGACTTGCAGTAGAATCGGGACATCCTCGCAGTGTTTGTAACGGAACCAAATTCGTAGTTCAGCGTAGCCAAGCGCGCCGAGTGAGGCGTGCTGAGCGGAGCCCTTATGTGTAGCCTCGAGCAGAGCGAAGCGACGGAGCGGATAAAATTTGCACGAGAACAAAATCCGTCGTGACGACGTCTATAGAGGACGCGTCGCATCGTCGAGTACGGATAGTAATCAATTGGATATACGTGAGAAACGCGCGAAAAGCGCAGTCTAATTGTGATTTACAAATCTTTATGATAGCTTAGGTGTAAGCAGGCGCACTCGAGAGGCGGATTCAGAGAGCAAGTATGGACGATAGATTGAGAGAGCTATCCGATTACAGATACTCGCAGCCGGCGGTACTGAGCGCGCTCTTCGATCTGGCGCTGGAAGAGCAGTGGTTCGACGTTCAGCACATCATTCAGCATGACATGGCCAAAGCGATACTGGCCGACTACTCGCAGGAGTTGGGCAAAGGCTTTCTCAATCAGGAAGTTTATTACAACAACTGGGAAGACGTAATCGAGATCGGCTGGACGAAGTTCTGCGGTCACACCGGACTGAGCATGGACAAAGTCAAACTGCGCCTGCAACAACTTCGGGAAGCGATTTAGAACACTCCATAAGGATCGAGGCGCTCCAGCGCCGCATTGAAAACGAAGTCGCGACGAACCAGTTTTTTTGCCGATCAGGTTTTGGCAAAACGGGAATATCGAGGCGCGACTTGCCTGCGGCGCTGGAGCGCCCCGCTCCGTAGGCGCGAGTTTGCGAAAACCTTATTCGTCGCTGTCGGCGCCTTGCTCGTAGCGAACAACGCACGCTATTCCGCCGGGGAATTTGCCGTCGTCTGTGGATTGCAAATAGAGTTCAGATGCCAAAGACCAGACGCCGGGGTTGTTGGCAGTGAATTCGAGATCATAACGGTCTGATGGATTCAATGTGATGGTGTCGCGCGTCGTGTGCGGTTCTAACTGATCGCTGCCGTTGCATGCCACCACTTCGAAATGGTGCCCGCTCAGATAAAGGGTTATCGGTTGTTGTCCGGCATTGACGGCGCGCAGCCTGACGCGCTCGCCTTGTTTCAATTCCATGGGAGGAATCGCCGGCGCGCTCTTGCCATTCATGAGCCAGTAATGGTGACCAGATTGCCCCGGCGGAACCGCTCGATAATGGGCGCCGGATGCGGTTGCTGACGCTGGGACCGCGTTCAAGTCAGAGAAGGCGGCGACGATATCTCTATCGTAAGTTTTTTCCTGCGACCTTGGCTCGACAATGAGAACACCAGATAGCCCCTCTGTCTTCTGGTCGCTTTGTGTGATCTGCGGGTGATACCAGTATGTGCCTGGTTGTTTGGCGATGAACTGGTAGGCAAACGCCTGTCCCGGCAAAACCATTCCTGCAGCTTTACGTGGCAGCCCGCCGACGCTCTGTGGCACTGTCAGTCCCTGAAAAAGTAGGCTGGTTGGTGTCTTCAGTTGATTGTGCAGAACGATGCGCACTGCGTCGCCCTCGGCTACGCGAATGACCGGTCCGGGCAGTTTGCCGTTGTATGTCAGGCACTCCGCGCTTACTCCCGGCAACAATTCACAGGCGGCACTCTTAGCGATCAGGTGCATCTCGCGCACGTTGGCTTGTGGCGCGCCTTGCTGCGCTTTCAATTGACTCATGCCGCCAACGGCATCATTGATGGTCGATTTGATGTCCTTCATCTCCTCGCGCATATTTTGCATCTCTTGTCGCTCTTGTGCCTGCTCGGCGCCCATGCCGTCCTGGGCTGGGCACGGCGACAAGAGGGCGACAGCCGACAACGATGACAGGCAAATCGCTGCCATCAATCTGCATTTACTTCTACGCATGATCGCCTTTGAAAACTGCCACAGGGCAGTTGGCGTGAGTCGCCAGCGTTGATGACGTGCTGCCCATGATGAAGTGCTTGATCGCGTCTTTACCCTGACTGCCGACTACGATCAGTCCGGCTCCCAGTTCGTTTGCGACTTTGATCAGCTCCTCCGCCGTGTGTCCTTCGGTAAGTTTCATCTCGACATTTTTGATCGCCAACTGCGCCAAGACCTTTTCGCCCTCCGCCAGCAATGCTTCGCTCGTCATTTTGAGATTGCTCTCCAGCGCTGAAACGTACTCTACGGGAGAGAACATTGTGAAGACCCTGCTGATGCTGACTACGCTCACGAGGGTAATCTTCGTTGCTTTTTCGTGAAACGAGAAGAGATGCGCCGCCATTGTCATCGCGTCTAGAGCTGGTTGTGAGCCGTCCAGACCGATCACCACATGATCGATTTTCTCCGGCAGCGGGCCGCGAAGCAGCAGCACCATTCCTGGTGCGTGCCTGACGACCCTGGCTGAGACTCGACCGAGCATGAATTTGTCTACACTCTGTGGACTTCCCGGAGTGAGAGCTGTCATGTTGTAGCCCTCGTCTCTAGCCACGGCTTCGATCATCGCCGCTGCGGGGCCGCCCACGATCTCCGTCTTCACCGCGGCGCCGAACTGCTCTACTTTGACCTTGATTTCCTCGAGCACTTTGCCGGCTTTTTCGTTGACCGACCTGTCCAGCTCATCTGCCGAGTGCGCCAGGGTGCGCATTCGGTGCTCCATCGCCGGCCATTCTTCTTTGACATAGAGGAGCAGCACTTGCGCCCCTGAGAGAGGCACCAGCTCATTGAGCAATGGGAGAAACTCCGGGTGCGGATGAGTCACATCGATGGGCAAAAGAATTTTTTTTATGTCCGGCATGCTTGAAATCTCTGTGGAGGGCGATCGCCCGATACCGCCGTATTTTAGCTGAACACGGGCGCGGTGACATTATTGGAATTTGTTTGTTACTTGACTTTAGGCTAACCGTGTAGCACTGCGCCATGGGTGTAGAATACAGTGGGCGCCGAGGGCTTGGCCGCATCTCGAGCGGGTAATCAGATCAACCGTTGCATGCGCGTGCAACGATTGGAGAATCGATTTGATCGATCGTTATACTCGACCCGAGATGGGAAAAATCTGGTCCGAGCAAGCCAGATTTCAGGCTTTGCTTGATGTCGAGATCGCTGCTGTAGAAGCTCAGGTAGAGATGGGTCAGGTGCCGAAAGAGGCGCTTGCCCAGATCAAAAGCAAGGCACGCTTCGATATTGCGCGCATCAAAGAGATTGAAGCGGAAGTGAAGCACGATGTCATCGCTTTCCTCACCAACGTAAATGAAAATGTTGGCGACGCCGGTCGCTACATTCACGTCGGCATGACCTCGTCCGATGCGCTGGACACAGCGCTGGCACTGCAGATGCGCAGAGCGGGACAAATTCTCGAGCAGGACCTGCAGGAGCTGCATGACGCAATTTTCGCCAGAACCTGCGAGCACAAAAACACCGTCTGCGTCGGGCGCTCGCACGGTATTCATGCGGAGCCTCTCACATTCGGTTTTAAATTGGGCGTCTGGCTGGAGGAAGTGCGGCGCCACCAGATACGGTTGCGCCGTGCCATCGACGTTATTTCGGTCGGCAAGTTCAGCGGAGCAGTGGGCACTTTCTCCAACATCAACCCGGAAGTGGAGGAGAGGACATGCAAGCTCCTCGAACTGGAGCCGGCTCCAATCTCGACTCAGATTATTCAACGCGACCGTCATGCGGAGTTTCTCTGCACGCTTGCGATCATTGCCAGCAGCCTCGATAAATTTGCCACCGAGGTGCGGCACTTGCAACGAACTGATGTGCTCGAGGCGGAGGAGCCGTTTGACGCTGGGCAGAAGGGCTCTTCGGCGATGCCCCACAAACGCAACCCGGTTGGTTCGGAGAACATTTCCGGACTGGCACGCGTCATACGCGGCAATGCCATGGCGGCGCTGGAAAACATCCCGCTCTGGCACGAGCGCGATATCAGTCACAGCTCAGTTGAGCGTATCATTCTTCCGGACTCGACTATTCTGCTCGACTATATGTTGGCTCGCTTCACGAAGATTGTCAAAGGCTTGGTCGTCTATCCGGAAAACATGGCGAGAAACATGGATGTCTTCGGCGGCGTCATCTTCTCCCAGGCTGTTTTGCTCAAGCTCGTGGAGAAAGGTCTCACTCGCGAACAGGCGTATAAGCTGGTGCAGTCAAACGCCATGAAGGCCTGGAATAAGCCTGACGGCAACTTCAAAGCCAATCTATTGGCTGATGTCGAGGTGATGCAGAAGTTGACCAAGCCGGAAGTAGAAGAGTGTTTTAACGCACGCAGCTATCTAAAGAATCTCGACCATGTATTCCATCGATTGGGGATTAAGTAATGCGGATTGACAGCAAACAAAAACTTGCCGGGCTCCTGGTTCCTGTCTTCTCTTTGCGGCACGATAAAGATTTCGGCATCGGTGACACAACGGCGATGATTGACGCCATCGATTTCTGCGCCCAGACCAACATGGGTATCCTGCAGATTCTTCCTATTAATGAAACCGGCGGTGATAACAGTCCTTACTCGGCGATAAGCTCGGTGGCTCTCGATCCGCTTTATCTCACTTTGGCACCGAATACGGTGCCGGGACTGACGGATCAGATGATTGCCGAGGCAGCACCAAATCCGGTGCTGGAAGAGCTGCGACGGGGACCGGTCAAATATCCCCGTGTCCGCGAAGTGAAAATCCAGCTGCTCTGGTCCGCCTTTAACGCTTTCGAAAAGAATGACACAGCCAATGACACGGACCTGTCCTCGCAGTGGCAGAAGTTCGAGCAAGAGAACAAGCGCTGGCTCGAACCGTACACACTGTTTCGCACGCTCATGGATCATCACAACGGCAGCTCCGTTTGGACGCAATGGGAAGAGAACGTGCAAAATTACGGCGACGCTCTCAAAACAGTGAAAGCGGCGCCGAATGCAAAAGAGATCGAGCGTTCGCGGCGGTTCTGGTCGTACGTTCAGTGGTTGGGCTTCAAACAGTGGAAGAATGTCAAACACCATGCCGAAACTCGCTCTGTCAAGCTGATGGGTGACCTGCCCTTCGCTGTCGGTCGCTACAGCGCCGATGTCTGGAGTGAGCGCAAGCTGTTTGATCTCGACTGGTCGTGCGGCTCACCGCCTGAGACTTATTTCCAGGGCGATAAGTTCGTGAGCGAGTGGGGACAAAACTGGGGCATGCCGTTGTACCAGTGGAAAGCTCATAAGGAAGAGAATTACGCCTGGTGGCGCCAGAGAGTCTTCCATCTGACGGAGCTTTTTCACTACTTTCGCATCGACCATGTCTTGGGATTTTTCCGTGTTTATGCGTTTCCTTGGATCCCTGAGCGCAACGGCGAGTTCGTCAATCTGACGAAAGAGGAAGCGAAGAAAATTACACTGGGCAAACTGCCGCATTTCATACCTCGCTCCGATGAGCTGCCCAAGGATGCGGAGTCCAACGCGAAGGAAGGAACTGAGCTTCTCAAAGTGCTGATGGATGCCGCCGGCGATACGGGTATAGTTGCCGAAGATTTAGGTATGGTGCCGGATTACGTGCGCCCGTTGATTCACAAGTTGGGCATGGCCGGGTTCGCTATTCCGATTTTCGAACGGGTCGAAGAAGATCGCTCGTTCAAACCTAAAGAGACTCTGGCGCCCTTGAGTCTAGCTACTTATGGGACTCACGACCACGAGCCGATCGCGACTTATTACAACCGTCTGGTCGAATGGTGGCACGGTGCGGATGGCAGCGAAGGTTGGAAGGAAATACAGCGGCTGATGAACTTCCTCGGACTGGACGAAAACAATCCGCCGGAGAAGTTCACTGACGCATTGCACATGGTGTTTCTCAAAGTTTTGCTCGAGACACCGTGCTGGGTAGCCGTAGTGATGATTACCGATCTGTTGGGCACCACTCAGCGTTTTAACGAGCCCGGTTTGAGCGGAGATGAAAACTGGAGCCAGCGTCTCGACCGCCCGCTGCAGCGCTATCTCGACGATTCGGCTTACGGACCGAAAATTCGGGAGTTCGCCCGTTTGATTAAAGAAACTCAGCGCGCACCACTTGTCAGCGCTCGCAGTTAAAGCCAGAGAATCAACGAGATGCCCCACCTACCGGATGCAATGAGCCGTCAGAGTCGACCGCTGTATGACGGCGGCGGCCTTTATTTTTCCTGTATGCTATAGGCACGGCGGAGACAGCTCTCAACTTTCGAATGATTCCAGCACTTTTAATCCGAGCAGGCATTGATTGGGTCAGGCACCACGAGGCGTTCAAGGACTCCAATCCGTATTCGCGATGCGAGGAATCGATCAAAACTTGCAAGGCCATGTGGGAGCAGTATGTGGGCACTGCCGACTTGCTTCTCTTGGAGCCCGCTATTGTCAGCGCCTACTGGGAAGAGTTTTTTCACGCTGAAGACCCGCTCACCGATGAGCGCGAGTGGCGCGACGGGTTGAGCAAACGCTCCGGGCAGTATGACTCTTTCGAGCACTGGCAGGAGTGGTTCAAGAAGAGCTACGCCAAAGTCTACAAAGACAACAATATCTGGATGTGCGTGCTGATGACGGCGTGGGCGCATACGCACCAGTATGAAGTCAGATATACGGAAGACTCGTGGGAGTTTAGACCGTCGCGCAGTTATTTGCCGACTTCGCAAATGTGGCGGTTGGAGCCGCACATCGAAACCGTTGGTGAAGTGTTGAAAGAGATGTGGATGGAGGAGCTGCGCTCTTATGAAGACGCGGGCTTCGGCATCGACGAACAGACCTCGACATATCTCGGGCGCGTTGAATCGCTCGGTTTCGATACCAAACAGTATTATTTGACGTGGCCGGCTCGGGCCAAGCGTGAGAAAGAAGAGTTGGAACTGGGAGAGATGGTGGCGGACATTCTTGTTCCGCCCAGCGACTCCTGGTACCGCCACCTCGACAATGTCATTTTTGCGCACGACTATGTCGACATAACCGGTCTGGTCAATCGCGCTCAGTACATTTTCGGCAGCCGTCGACGGGTGCTCGAGTTGACGGTTGATGTCGGCTTTTCCCAAGCGAAGATGCAAGCATCGGCAGAAGGCTGGCTTGTCACCGACGCCGAAAACGCGCCCGTGCCATAACGTGGCAAAGTGGTGATATCGCAACCGTGGCCACGGGCGCGTACAACGCGCCCTACGACAGTGGCACCGTTCTGGTATCAGCGGCTCTTATAATACTGCCCGCAATACCACCAACCTACGTTCCGACCGGGCGTGCTTTGATCTCCGGCCAATCGCGTGGATATTTAGCCGGCGTCTTCGACTTCTTCTCCACTACCACCAGCGCCCGTTCTTTCACCAAAACGGTGGTATCGAATGCAGTGGCTTCTATCAGCTCGCCTCCCAACTTAGGCAAACAACTGCGCGCCTGAATCGAGGTTTCTTGCAGCTGTGAAATCGATTTCTGCAAGAGCAATCTGCCCGCCGGCGCGAGAAAAGGCAGCGTTATCTCCGCCACTACTTCGATCGGCCCGACTGCACGAGCGGTGGCTAATTGAAATTTTTCGCGATACTGTATTTGGTGCGCAAGCGCTTCTGCTCTTCCACAAACCGGGTGAACTCTTTTTTCCAAACCCGTGCTTTCGACAAAGGAGCGGATAAATCTGATTTTTTTGCCCACCGAATCGAGCAGCGTCACTTGCAGTTCGGGCAAGGCGATCGCCAGGACCACACCCGGCAATCCGGCGCCACAACCGATGTCGATGAGACTGGCTGGCTTGCCACCATTAACGATGCATTCTTTGGCAAAGCGCACCAGAGCCAGCGAATCGAGAATATGCTCATTGACCACAGTCAAAGGCGAGGCGTCCGAGACGAGGTTAGTGTGCTCGTTGTAGGCACTCAGCTGAGTGCAGTATTGGCGCAGCAGGTCGAGCTGCTCCCTGGTAAAACTGACTGCCAGGCGTCCGGCTCCCTCAGTCAAAATTTCGAACGCCTGGTCAAGGGTCTGGCTCATGTGATCTAAACTCTCGGAGGGCGGGTTCGTATACTGTAAACCATCCAGCCGCTTGGCATATTTCATACCAAGATGACGAACGTTCTCTGTAATTTGACGAAAGAAGAGCTAAATTTCTGCGAAAGCGTGTTAATACCCATGCTGAAAGGCATAATAACTCTGTCGAGTCAGTGATCTCTTAACAATTGCTTGTGGATAAGACCCTTTCGTCCCTATGTCTCTTGTTCGCCTAAACATAAAAAGCCGCATCGAACTTGAGACTCGCGTGCTGGCTGCTGCTCTCAAGCAAAGCTTCGAGCGTCAAGACGCTCAGGGCGTCAGTTTGGCGCATCGGCAGCTCTTCCTGCTGCTCAAAGATGCCGGACGGTCGGATGAAAGCGGGGTGGCAACCGTCCATTTCAGCGACGGCGTTCCGCCCGGTTTGCCAGTAGCTCCTGGCGCCGACGCTGCCAGCGCCAGTGAAGTGCAGGCGCCCGTGGTCGATGATGCTCCCATAGAGCCTGTCTATGCCGGCAACATTGAGCCTGCCGGCGCGGATGAGCAATCGTCTGTGATGGCAGCCATCGATCCGTTCTTCTCACTGCCCGTGGATGACCGGGCTCACCCGACAGCAGGAGGGTCTGGTCAGCAATCCAGTCGCAGCTGGCCCCAGCGTCCGTCAGGGAGTGAAGACGAGCCTGCGTCGTCCATCTCAGACAACGGAGAGACCTCGGACATTGCCGCAACTGCGGAGCCGGGCTCGCTTGCGGCGCGGCTCTACGCCGAGCCGTTATTTGGTGAACACAAGGCGACAATGCCGCCGGGCCAAGGCAAGGAGCAGAAAACTACGCTGGACCGACTGCCGGCGGCACGAGTTTCATCTGACGCTAACATCGAAGATTCGAGTATCGGCGAGCTCGACGACAGGCAGGCTGGCGATCAGACTGACGAGGATTCACGGCACCAAGCGACGCCATTAGAGGAGCACAACGAGCAGACAGCCAGCGCCCTGGTAGAGAAAGCGCTTAAATCATCGGAGCATCCTCGGGAAGAGGACGATTCGGATCTGTTCGGACCGGCTGACGAATATTTCCATCCTCAGCCGCCGCCGGCAGCTCTGACACCGGAAGCGGCGATGGCTCAACTGGCTCAGCTCGGTTATGGCTCATCTTCGACGTACAAGGTGCCGAACTTCGCCGATGATGCAGGTGAAACCGGCAACGAGGCGTTCTCGCGTCCTGGCGGCATAGTGGACGCACACTTTGTCGTGAGCGAAGAGACCGCACCGCCTGATGAAGAGTCGAACGCCCCTCAGTCGGCCCAACCGGCCGCACCAGATGTGGTGCCACCACCGAAGCATGACGAATCCGAGCTAGAGACTTTTGCCCCCGAACCCGAGAAGCACACTCGTGCGGCGCCAAATGCATTCGATCTTCTGGTCGAACCGGCCGCGCGTGCGGCTAGAGCGGGCAAATCGACAGCCGCTGCTAAGGACAGTGAATCTGCCGCGCCTAAACATCTCGATGTGTACATGATATTGGGCGTCTCTCAGATGTCGCCGTTCGACGAGATACATCGCAACTTTTTGCGTAAAGTGAGAAAGCTCCTGCGCGAGATTAAAGGCAATAAGGCCGAGCGTTATCCAAAACTGGCAGAACTTCAACGACTGTGGATCGCGCACGATATTCTCACCGATCCGGTCACACGCACCGACTACGACTTCAGAGATATGGGCCTGCGCGGAGTGCCGGATGCGATTATGCCGCACGCACCGGAAGACCAGCAGCAAGCGCGTCTTCACAACCGCACGCCGTTGCGCATTGGAGAGCTTCTGCAATGTGCAGGTCTGCTCGAGACCGCCGAACTCGAGATCGCTTGCGATATGCACAAAGCCATGCCGGAGATGCAGTTCGGTACATTCTTAGTTCGGCAAGGCTTCATTCAGGAGCGCGATCTGGAGTCGGTCTTACTGGGACAACGCCTGTTGAAAGACGGTGCCATAACCGTGGCTCAATTCCAGGTGGCGATGGAGTTGTCGCAATCGCGCGGCACAGGCATCCGTGAGACTCTCGTCGAGAAAAACTACATCAGTGCCCTTGACCTCGAGAGTCTGGTGAACGATTCGTCGGAGGAGATGCCTGCACCGCCGGTGGTGCAAATCCGCGAAATTTCGGTGGTGCCGAAAAGCGAAAATGACAATTTTGCCAGAAAAGCGCCGACGTGGCGAGATCAGCTTGACTGGGGCAGCGCCGATAGTGACAAAAACGAAGACGACCAGGCTGTCTCTGGCGGGTTAGGTGGACTGCTGCGCGCTCAAGCTCCGGCACCGCCCAAATCGGAAGGCTCAGCCGTCGAGCGCGTGATGAAGATTACCAAGCCGGAGTCGCCCAGCCCGGCAGAGGCGAAAAAAGCTTCTCTCGATATCAAACATGCCGTGCCCAGTTGGACGGACCAACTCGATTGGGATACGGTAGAGAGCCAGAAGGAAGAGCCACCCGCTGTCAGCACCGAAGCGGCCGAGAGCTCGCTCTCCGAGCCCTCCGGCAGACCGGCTCTGCGCCTCAGTAATGCCGTTCCGACTTGGAAAGATCAACTCGATTGGTCGAGCCCGAGCGAGGGTGATGATGCAAGTATGGGAGCCGAGTCTGTCGGCGTCAGCACATCTGAGAATCAGCCGCTCGAGGTCGACAAAGAGTTGGAGTTCGCGCCGGGCGAAGAGACTTCTCAGGGACTGCGAGAAGCGGCGCAGCAGACCGCTAAAGACCATCAGGCGGTTGACCTGGATATGCATCGACCGATACGCGTCAAAGGCGAAACGACGACTTACGAAGAGCTTCCCACCGTAGATCTGGGGATGACCGCCGCCAGCATTATCGACTCAGGCAGTGATGCCGAGACGGCAAACTTCCCTACCTCTGTGGCAAGTGCAGTACGAGCATCAGCCTCCACCCCCGCAGAGGGCGTCCCCGAAGAAGCAGAAGAAGAGGAAGACACGAGCGCTCAGAGTAAACGCGATAAGAAGAAGAGAGGCAAGGATAAACGCAAGAAGAAGCGCTGAAGCTGCCTACGTCGTCGGCACCGGAGCCCCTTCGCGTTGAGCGTGGCTTTGATAAAGTCTCAAGACGATAGAGAGCTGCTCGGCTATCAACCGCACGACTTTCTGGTCGCCAGGCTTGTATGTTTGATGCTGATACGGAATCACGATTAAAAGCCCGAGGCGCAGTCCGGTCATGTCGATCGGCTGGGTGAGCGCGTTTTCCGGGTAGGTCGTGGTGCGCGGCGCTTCCTCGCGCAATGGTGGCAAACCTAACTGCAGTGCCACTCGCGAGACATATGCTTTGACCATCTGTTCTTGACTGTCTTTGGAGAGATCGATCATCAAGCTGCTCGAGCGTCCTTGATTAACGACTAGAGCGCAGGATTGATAGCTGATGATTGAATTCAGAAGGGCAAACAGTTTTTCCGTAATCACTTCGAGATCGAGAATGTCTTCGCCTATGCGGCGCACTTCGTCGACGATCGTCGCTTCGAACAGCAAACGCTCGAGCAGCTGATTGAGCCGATTGTTGATCTCTTCTGATGTGGGAGCGCGACTGGTGTCGGTAAGGATTCTCAAACGTGGCTGTGCCTGGGACTCGCCCAGGATCTCACGCACCGCTTTGATGAGGTTGGGAAAACCTGGCTCTTTGGGGATGTATCTATCGGCGCCGGATTTCAACCCCCAGAAGCGGTCGACAGAGCCGTCCAGCTTGGTGAGAAGAACGACCGGAGTAGTGGCCAGGTCGGGGTCGTTTTTGACGAGGCGACAGAGCTGATAGCCGTTGATACCTGACATGACCACATCGGAGATGATCAGATCAGGCAGCTCGTTGTAAGCGCGCGCCAGACCTTCAGCTCCGTTGCGCGCTTCCAGGATGACATAACCCTCGGACTCGAGCGTGCGCTTGATTGTCATCAACTGGGTGGGACTGTCTTCGATTAGTAAAAGTCTGTAACTCATTATCCTGACTGAAAAAGAGAGACCTTGTTCTAACAAAATCGCAGCGGATGTTCAAGCCGAGCAGGGCTGCAAACGGTGACAGCTGGTTCTATCTTGATTAAACTTGATTTGCGGGCTCTTGTCGTGACAACTTGTATGGTCTAACCCATAAGCTTTATATGGAAACCGTTAAAGTTATTTCCGCCTCTTCCCCTTGACAACCGACCTGGATAAGACTTTGATTGAGATACGAGGGCGAGTTGCTGTCGTCGACGTCGACATTTCTCCAGCGCGTGACGCTTAATGAAAAAATCAGAGCTGTACTTGAAGGCAGGGCATCCCGATACGCACGCCGATGACCTGCGCGAGCTGGCTCGGCACGAGCATCACGAGGTGAGATTGCGTGTTGCCGAGCATGCCAATGCGCCGCACGATTTGTTGAAAACGCTGGCGTCGGACCAACACCCCGAGATTCGCACTGCCGTTGCCGAACACCCATCCGCCAGCGCTGCTATGCTTGAGCAGTTGGCGCGTGACGAGCATGTCGACGTGCGATATGCTCTCGCCGAAAATTCCAGGTTGCCCCTGCACCTGCTGCGGCTTCTCGCCCAAGATGAAAATGCGTATGTCAGTTATCGTGCCGCCAAGACATTGCGACGCGTGGAAGGCATAGATGCCGCCACCAAGATTGAGTCTGCCGAGGAAGCAGCTAAAAAGATAGGTTAGAGCTTGGGCAATTGGTGATGCAGCGTTGCCATTGCTTGCCCAACAAGCAACGCGCTAATTCTCTTGCAGTCCCAGCTCTTGCAAGTTTTTCGAAATCACGTCGCCCTCGATGAAGAGCTTGGGCGGCAGTGCGTATTCGACCAGGAGATTGTTGTCCGAGTTCATTGCGGCGCTGCCGTATTTCATCTGCTGCTTGACGCAAAACCGCGTCACGGACACATTGTCACCGACCGCCATTTTAAGAAGCTGACCGGGGGAGCTGATGCCGATGCGCTTGAGGAGCTCTTGCAACGCCGGATCTTTGAGCCGTTTTTCTACAGTGGCATACTCGATTTTGTCGTCGCTGTTATGAAATCCGACGACGATCAGTTCGCCTGCCCGTGGGGGATGAAAGAGAATAATATTGGGAAAAACATCATGAAACGTGCGCAAGAGGACGGCCAGATACTCAGGATCGATCGAATAAAGCTGAATCCACTGAGAAAATATTCCGTGCTCCGTCAGTTTGGACTTGGCTGATTTCCAAAACTCCAGTGAGTACAGATCAGTAGAGCCTCCGATCCACGGCTCTGCGGGCTGCGAGACGATGAGGTCATATCTGCCTGGCGACATATCGATTAGATTGCGGGCGTCCGATGACAGCGCTCTCACTCGCCCTGACTTTTTCCATTCTTCGCGCAAAGGGCGATTGTTGGTAACATTGAAATAGTGGTCCGCCTCGTAAATGGCAGGCTCTATCTCGCCAATCGTCAGAGAGTCGATCTGCGGATCAGTGAGCAATGCACCGGCTGTGGTGCCGGAGCCGTAGCCTGCCAGAAAAGTCGATTTCGGTTTGTCAGCACAGATCAATGCCGGCACCAGTCCGAGCAAAACCTGGGTGGGCTGGTCGCTCGCCCGTGTCGCCAAGCGAGGATCGATCGGCAGAGCTGCTTCTACTTTGCCGTCGTTTTTCAAGTAAATGACATTGTTTGCCGGCACTATGCCGACAGTGACAGTAGACGTTTGCCCTTCTTTGTAGGAAAGGGTGTGTGACCCGTTGCTCTTGTTCTCCTCGAAAAGAACCCCGAACGGCTGGCGCGTCAGAGCCGGTAGCGAGCTGGGTGAAATAAACGAAAGTCCGCTGGACATTACTGATGGTTGCCAGCGAGGATGCAAGCACACCAAGCCTGTGGCCAATACCGCCAGCGATGCGCAGGCGTAAATTAGTGATGTGGGGCGACTGTCAGAGGGGCTCTTCCCCTGGCAGCAATGCCAGAGGAGGGCGGCTACCACGCCCATTTGCACCAGGGCATCAATAATGACCGTCGATTGAATTCCGCTCGGCCCGAGCCAGGTTGAACCCGGTATTGCCTGTGGTATCAAGAGGCAGCCGGTGATAATAGTACCGGCGATAGAGCCTGTAGTGCTGGCGCACAGAAGAGTGCCGGTCACCTGAGCTGCTGTTGAACGCTTTTCTGCAGCCTGCCCCAATGCCAGAGGCAAAACGGCGCCGAGCAGTGTCGATTGGGGCAAGGCGACGGCTCCGATGAGCAGAACTCTCACCAGTATATATGTGGCAAAGGGTGAGGGGTTGCCGGCCAGTGAATGTTCAAGCGAGTTGAGATACCAGGGGAGTTCAGCCATGTAGAAGAGCTGTCCTGCCGTACAAAGAAGTGAGAGCGCCACCAGTGCCGAGAGCTTGAGCAGCCTGTTCTGTCCTCCTTCCAGGAGCTTGCGCGCCAGCAACGCTCCGGCCGCGATACCAATCAAACAGAACGCCAACACCGCCCCCAGCGCGTAGGTAGAGGAGCCGAGTACGAGCGAAAATAGCCGCGTCCAAGCCACTTCCATGGACAGTGCGACGGCCGAGCAGACGGCTACCACCGCCGCAAGCAAACGGATCGGAGTGCGCGATTGGTCTGCACCTTGCGTTCCCTCTTGCGGTTCCACCTCATCTAGAAATGGCGAACTAACCGGCTCTCCGGAAAGCTGAATTATTCGATGCGAGAATTGCAATAGCAACGACGCCGCTAGATTTATTGCCGCCGCAACGCGCACGGTATTGTTGACGCCGAACACCGGCATCAAGAAAAATGCCGCAGTCAAAGAGCCAATCGCCGCTCCTGCCACGTTGATGAAATAGAGTGACGTGACGCGTGCACCGTTGTGCGGACTAGAACTGAAACGCTGCACTGCCGCCAATACTGCCACCGGCAAGGTGGCACCCATGAGAATCGTCGGCGCCAGAAGCAAAATCGACACCGCAACGATCAAGAGCGCATTGACAAACCAACCGCCCGCCGGTGTAAGCAGCGCTTCCACTACGTTTTGATGCAAGACGACTTCAGTGGCGCCGGAGATCGTGGCGAGAAGAAGCGCGAATGTCCGCTCTGTCGCCCAGGGAATGAGAAAGCCTAAGGCGCCCAGGGCCAGCTCGAGATAAGAGTAAATCTTGCGCGGGCTAGTGATTGTTTTGCAGCGATCACTTGCTATCAGCGATCCGATTGCCAGCCCGGTCATGAAGATGCAGACGACGATCGTCAGTGCCGGCAGGGCCGCGCCCACCAATCGCACCAGCAGGCGCTGCCAAGCGACCTGATAAATCAAGGCGCTGAGACCGGAAATGAAGACGCACAGCCAGAGAGTAAAGTCAGTTCGCTGTTGTGGCTTCGATGACATCAATTTGCCGGCTATCTCGCAACGCGCATTGCCAGCGATTGCAGTACGTCAAATATAGCAAGAGCCTTTTGTATGCGCCGAGCATATCGATCGCATCGCCAAAAGAAATATCACTAATATATTGAACTAATTGGCTTAAAAAGACGTCTTTTAATAAGGCCCTATGGAGCTGGCTAATTAGCTAGAATCAGAGAGACGTGATACTTAACACGATTACGCTGCATAACTTCATGAGCTATGCCGACGCGACGCTCGATCTGTCGGCAGTGACGGTGGCATGCCTGTCGGGCGCTAACGGTGCCGGCAAATCGGCACTGCTCGACGCTATTACCTGGGCGTTGTGGGGCGCCTCGCGCGCGGCTTCCGACGATGACCTCATCCGCCTGGGCGAACGAGAGATGTGGGTCGATCTCTGTTTTATGCACGAACAACAGAAATATCGCGTGCGCAGAGCTCGGCAGAAGTCCGCTAGCAAATCCGGTGCCAGAGGCGTTTCCAAAGGTTCTCTGGAGCTGCAGGTATGGGACGGCATGGCGGTCGAAGTCGGTCGGTCACTGAAAGAGAGTGAAGAGATCAATGCTCTGGAGAGCTCGGCGTCGGCGGTGGCGACCAAGACGCGCAACAATGGCTGGCGCAGTCTGACGGCAGGCAGGGTGAGCGAAACCGACGATTCGATTCGCCGCCTTTTGCGCATGAACTACGACACGTTTATCAACAGTGCCTATCTGCGTCAAGGACGCGCCGACGAGTTCACGACGCGACCGCGTGGCGAGCGCAAACAGGTGCTTTCGGAGATTCTCGGACTTTCTTATTTCGACGAATTGCAAGAGCGCGCCCGCGACAAGGTGCGCCAACTGAGAGCCAAGCAGGAATGGCTCGAATCGGGAATCGCTGCTTTGTCCGAGGCGGAGATGCAGCTGGCGCCGGCGGAGGAGCTGCTCGGCGAGCACGTTCGCGCACTGGAAGAGACCACCAAGCAAGTGCAGGAGCGTGAGACGCAACTGCAGGATCTACAGAGTGGACTGCACGATCTGCGCGTCCTGGAAGAGAAGATCGAAGGGGGGCAAAAGCAGCTCGCAGATCTTTCCATAGACGTCGATTCCGTTCAGATACGGGAGGCTGAGCTGAATAGACGTCACCATGATCTATCGGCACTGACTGTGCGGGCGGAGAAGATAGAAGAGGCGATGAAACTTTTCCAAGTGACCAAACTGGATGTGGAAGAGCACGATCGCAAATCGCTCGTCTGGCAAACGATGAACACGCGTAAGCTGGAGTTGCAAACCGACCTGGCTCGCCAGCGCAGTCGCATCGAGTTGGAATTCGAGCACAGTGGCAAGCTGGAAGCAGAGGCGGCGGAAAAACTGTCGAAGCTGGAAAGAGAGACTGCAGATGCGGAGCGGGTCGAGGACAATTACAGACGCTTCAAACAGTTGGCGCAGGAAGAAGCGGAAATGTCGCAGCGTCAGGAGGCGTTTGTCAGGCTGACACAGCGGTCAGGCGATTTGCAGGCAGCCGTATCGGAAGCGCGCATAAGACTGGAAGCGGATTGCGAGCAGAAAAAGTATTCCGTGGCGGAGCTGGACTCTATTCTGCAATCACGTCACACCTTGGAAGAGCAACAGTTGAATCTCAAGCTGCAAGCGGAGGCTCTCGACCGAGTCGAGTCCGAGTTCGAGCTAGTGGAAGAGCGAGGGCTGGCGATCAAGACCGACCTCGAATCGACTCAGATCAAGATAGAAGAGTTAAAACGTCGCCAGAAGGAAAACCGCGACAAGGTGGCTGAGCTCACTTGCCATGCAGATTCCAGCATCTGCCCATTGTGCGCGGCGCCGATCGTGGATCGCGCCGCCGTTATCGAACGCTACAAGCATGAAAACCAAACGATCGATCGCGAAGTCTCCGAATTCCGGCATCTGATGTCGAAGATGGAGAATGACCGCACGCTTTTGCGTAAGGAGTATTTGCAACTCAAACAGAAGCTCGAAACGCGCAAAGAGCTGGACACTCAGATCGGACAGTACAATGAACGCCTCAATGCAGTGGCGCGGGCCCAGGATACCCTCTATAAGCTGCGGGCGGAGTATGAGCTGCTATGCCGGTGCCTGGACAATCAAGATTATGCGCAGATCGAACGCGAGAGCCTGGTGGCGATCAGAGCCGAGATTATCAAGCTTGAGTTCGATCCGATGCAGTTTTCGGCGATTCAGTCGCAGCTCCGCAGCCAACGCCATATCGAGATGAAATTCCACCAGCTCAAAAAAGATCTGGCCGAGTTGAAATCGCTTGCCAATCAGATGCCCGAGCTGAGGGCGCGCTCGGAGGAGCTCAGCACTCGGTTAGCTTCTGAGTCGTACGGCATCGAGACGCGCACCGAGCTCCACAACGTTCAAAATCAAATCTCCGAGCTCAAATATAACGCGCAGAATCACTCTGATCTGCAAGCGCGATTGAGTTCGCTGATCTCGTCTACCGACGAATATCGTGAGCTGCAAAAAGCTTCGGCCGAGCTGCCCCGTGTTGATGAGATGCTGAGCGGTTGTCGGGCACTGCTCGCGTCCAAGCGCGATCAGATCCCGCTTTTGAGCGAAAGCCTCGAGCGTTGGCGCCACGAGTTGGAGCAAATTCCTCATACGCAGGCAGCAATCGATCAGTTGATGCCACTCCTTTCCGGCGCGCGCAGACGCCGTGATGAAGCGGCGCAGTCCGGTGCCGTCGCTCGCTCTCGTGTCACTCACCTGCGCGAAAGATTAGTGGAGTTGTCGGAAAAACGGTCACTTCTCGATCATACGCGCAGCCAGGCCGACGACTTCGCATTTCTGGTGGAGGCGTTTGGAAAGAAAGGCATTCAGGCAGTGATTATTGAAAACGCTATCCCCGAGATGGAGGCGGAAGCCAACCGATTGTTATCTCGCCTGAGCGAAAACAAAATGCACGTCGCCTTCGTCACACAGCAGCGCACCAAAAGTGGTGGCATAACCGAGACATTGGATCTTTTGATTGGAGATGAGATCGGCACGCGGGCATACGAGCTCTACAGCGGCGGCGAAGCGTTCAAGGTCAACTTCGCCATCAGAGTGGCGTTATCTCGGCTGCTGGCACGCCGCTCCGGAGCAAAGCTCGAGACATTGATCATCGATGAAGGTTTTGGTTCGCAGGACGATGCCAGCCGCGAGCGCCTGGTGCGAGCGATTCGCTCGATACAATCCGATTTTGCGCGCATTCTCGTGATCACGCACTTCCCCGACGTGCGTGAAATGTTTCCCGTGCAGATTCAAGTTAGTAAACGGCTCGGCACGTCGCAACTGAGCATTCTGTCGTGAGCCATACAAATGTCGCCGAGCGACTTTACAAATTGGTCACAGCGATTTGCTATATTGAGAAAGCTGCTATTCCCGCCCGTGTAAAGCCGGCTTAACAACGATTTCTTCTATGGACAGTCTCCAGTCTGGTACGGTTGATCTCGCTCAGAAGCGCCGCCTGCGACTGGAGGCGCGCTGCAATCACGGTGCTTCCCTGGCGGAAGTGGGTCCGGCGCTGTTCTTGCTCATATTTTTCGCCTTCTTTCCTGCCGTCGACCTGCTTGGAATCGGCATCACATATGCTTCTTGTGTCAGTCTCAACGACCTGCAACTGCGCCAGGCTTGCAAACTGCCGAAGTCGCAGGCGACAGACACGAGAGGTCAGGTGCTCCTCGGTATCCCGAACAGTTGGAAAAACACTGTGGTCGGCGGTTTTGGCGCGGCCGTCTCTGAACCAGTCACGGAGATCAGCTACGTCTACGGTAAAGGAGCCGTCTATGTCAACGTCAGCACCACCATGACGTCACACCCATTGTTTCAAATTCCGTTTTTGCCTTTTCCCGGATTGGGTCAGCCGTTCTGTTGCAGCATCACCAACAACCGCGTTTTGGAAAATCCCGCCTATGCAACGCAGTAGCAATTCAGCCAAGCGAGTCAGAGATAGGGGCACCACAATCCGCGCCCGGCGCGGTTCGAGTATGGTCGAGACGACGACGGCGTTTCTCCTTCTTATTCCCATTGGTCTGGCCGCCATCGACATAACGACCGCCGTCTCCGCATCGCACCAGAACGAGCAGTTGGCCGAAATGTGTGCGCGCGCAGCGGCTCTGCACCCCAATCAACAAGCCGGCCAGATTGTGGCGCAAGATGCGGTGGATCGCTGCCCCATCGGAGGCGTGATCATCTCCGTCAGTTTGGGCAATGTTACCTATGACTTCGCCAATGAGACGGTGACTGTAGAGACTTTGATGCATATCAAGCTGCCAGTGCCGATGCCGTATCTCAGTGAATTCAGCACGCGTGCTGAATCGGTTCAACCGCTTGTTTCCGTACCGCCGCCGACGTAACAGGAGCAGCTTTGAAAACTCGCCGCCAACGCATGATCAGAGCCGTCAGATGGCGCCGACCCAGGGGCGCGTCCATAGTACTTGTCCTCGGCTGCGCGGTGCTTTTGATTGCCGCCATCTGGCTGGGTTTTCGCTACGTCATGTTGATCAACGGCTCGAATGAAGTACGCAACGCCGTAGACGCAGGGGCGCTCAACGTGTCGAAGCGTGTTTCCGAGTTGAAGATTCCCGTGTCCGGGCTGTACTCGGATTGTGCCGACAACTATCATGAAGTCGGTCTGGCCAATATCGGTCGCGTCTGGGGCAAATCGTTTTTGATCAACGCCAACCAGCAAGACATGATGACCAACCACACGACCGGTGGCTATTCGGCAAGCAATGCGGATAATGCCTACCAGCTCGCTCAGAATGTCAACGATATTTTGGCCATGCAGCTGAACGACAAAGCCAACCTGGACATCTTTTTCAATAAATTGGCGTCCACTCGACCGGCAAACATGCTCGGCAGAGCAGACGTGAAGACCGGTGCAGAGAATTTCTACGCCACCGCTCTCGTCGATCGCGGCGCCGAAAGCAACATCGACGTCGTCGGCGGTCAGATACCAAATTCGGTGCAAGTGACTCTGGTGCAGAAGGGCAAAAAAGATTTCTTCGTAGGCTACAAGCCGTTTCCCGCGAACAATAAATATTTCTGCCTGGCCGCTCTTAAATACGGAGAGATGCCGCATTTGATCGACGATTCGTATTTCGCCATGAATCGCGGCGACGTCAATCCGATCGGCACTGTACGCAACCCCGTTCCTAACGCTTTCAAGGAGAGTGGCGGAGCGGAGAGCACGCAAGGCTCCATCGGTGCCGTCGGCTGCGCGGTCGCCAATCCCATGAAGATTTACACGGTGGCAATTCCGCACGCGTACGTCACCATCTCATTCAACAATAATTCCATTTGGCTCGTCGAGGGAAAGAAGGTCGTTTCTGGGTTTCCCTATCCGCCCACGCCGGAGAAATATTGGAAGGTGCAAAAATATCCGATGCCGCCCCCGCCGGGCTCTTCCGGAGGCAAGCTCGACGGCTACGCTTTCTTAGGTGAGGAATATAAGAGCGGCAATCTGTGGGGGTCGATCAATTCGTTGCCGGGCGACCACTCAACCGCATTCAAGTTGCTCGTGCAGCGCATTCAAGAGTTTTGCCCAACTTACAACATGAGCCAACTGCAGGGGCTTCTCGCCGCTACTCCTATTGATGCAAGCCCCGCGGTGACGACCTATTACATTTTTCCGGTCTATCACACAGGCGATAACACTGATCCGACCGTGCAATCGGCCAATAATGAAGGCTCTTTGCCCGGTTGGCTGCAACAGAACGGACCTGATGGAACCGGCGCAGTAGTGACGAAGGAAGGTCCGCAAGAGGACAGTCCGAACTACGATTGGGAAAACATCGTCGGCGGCATCCGCAACTCCGGTCAACACGGCACAGTCTGCACCGGCGTCGGCACATGGACACCAGGCACCGGCTACGACCAAAATCTCGGCAACCTGAATTTTTCACGCTTGACCATTTGCAATTTCTCCGGTCAGCAATAATATTAGGTATGAGCTTGTTTAACCGAAGCACGAGAATAACTCTCTTTTTCACCGCCGCAGCGGCCTGCGCCCTGGCGATTGCGCCAGCCTGGGCGGACAGTAAGTTGGTGCAGCAGGGTATTGATGAGTACACGCGCGGCGACTACGACAATGCTTCCGGGCACCTGGGAGAAGCGCTGTCGACCGATTTCAACAATCCGAAGCTGCACTATTTTCTCGGCAGCTCCTACGTTCATCTCAATCAACGTGACGGCGCCATCAGAGAGTTTCGCATCGCTTACGCCCTGCAGCCGCAAGGTGAGGTAGGCGATATGGCAAAGAAAGGATTGGCTCTTTTAGGGGTGAAACCGACAGGGGCGGGCGCGGCAGATGACAGCGCCAAGACGCCTATTCCTCCAGTGCCGGCCGCTCCGATCAATCCGGTCAAGGACAAAGCCCTCTCCAGTCTGCGCCAGCAGACCGAGTCGCTCAAGGCATCGCGAACAAACGACAGCCAGTCGGCCGCCGACTCCTATTTAAAACACGGAGCAGATGACGTCAGCCGCCAGCGCGACGCATTGAACGATTTGAACAAGTACTACTCGCGGCGCGGCGGCGTCTACCAGGTTCCGCTCACACCCGAACAGCAAAAGCAGCTGGACGCTCTCAAATCAGTTTACGACGGTCAGCGCAACAAGATGATCCAGTCGGGCTCCCAGCAAGCAACAGAGATCCAGAAGTCATCGGAGAATTTGCAAAACCTTCTCGACGACAAAGGCAAACCTGGCGACGCGCAGCTAGTGCCAGCCGGAACCAACCTCTACATCCGCAACTACCAATCCGTCACGCCGCAAAAACCCAAACCGCCCACCAAGTAGTGATACTACATACGGTTTGGCCACAAAGTCGCTGGCAAACTACCGAAGACGCTAATTCAGCGAAGCGAGCGCGGCGATAGAGGGGCTTATAAGCAAGCTGCCCAGCTCCAGTGAGGCGTGCTGAGCGCAGCGCTTGTACAGCGGAGGAGCGAGGGGTACCGCCCGAGGGGGGCTTATGCAGCGAAGCTGCCCAGCTCCAGCGACGGAGCGACTACCGAAGGCAATCCAGTCAGCGAAGCGAAGCGCGCCGAGTGAGGCGTGCTGAGCGCAGCGCTTGTACAGCGGAGGAGCGAGGGGTACCGAGCGACGGAGCGACTATAAAAGGAACCCGCCGCGCATCTCTTCGCCCATCAGAATCAGATCGGCTAACCCACGCATCGGCTCCACATAACGCGCGTAGGCCTCTTCCACCAAAAGACTGTGCCTGATTGTATCCAGAGTGGACCGCCCGCGTTCGACATCGCGTCTCAAGCGACGGGCCATTCGTTGATCGATCGGAGTGTCAATGAAAATACGCAACGTGGCGATCTCGTGCAGCGGCGAGTGAAATGCGAAGATTCCTTCAACAACGACGATCTGTTTTTTCGTGTGCGGTAGCAGTTGAGTGCCGATACGCTTGCTGCTGCGGTGGTCGTAGACTGGAATCATTACATCCTCACCGCCGGCCAGTTTTAAACATGCCTCGGCACACTCGTCCAGGTCGACGGTGGACGGGTGGTCGAAATCGAAGGTACCGTCTTCGCGCGGTGTCAGTTGGTCCAGATCTTTGTAGAAGTGATCGGTAGCCAGTATGGAGGCGCCGATGAATTTTCGCGCCAGGGTAGACTTCCCCGAGCCGGAGCCGCCGCAAATAGCGATAATCTGTGCGCTGCGTTCACGCATTGGGTTTCAACCTCGGACTCTACCGTAGTGGAGCGCCCAGCTAACGGTCAAGTGAATCACACTCATTTGTTTGCAACTGGTGTCGCCGAGGATCTATCATCATTAGTGGGCGGCTCACTTCGGGGAAAACGCAGATTAACGATCTGGAACAGCTCGTCAACAACTATGAAGAACTTGCCAATTCTATAGATGCGGCTGTTTGGGAAGCTGACGCGGCTACCGGCAAACTGCTTTTCGTCAGCCAGCACATCGCTCGCGTGACGGGGTATCCAGCTCAGCGGTTCACGAGCGAGCCCGGCTTCCGCTTGGAATGCATACACCCTGACGACAGGGAAAGTTTTTCCCATGCCGTCGACTCCGTCAGGGAAGAGAACCCGCACTACGAATTCAAATACCGGCTTATCCGCTCCGACGGAAAGACAGTCTGGATGCGTGACATAGTCCGCGTTCTCTTCGAAAACGGACGTCCCAGCCTGCTTCTGGGCTTGACTATTGATTTCAACGACCGGGCCAGATTTGAAGATTCGATGGCGCTGGTCATGGATGTAATCGCGGTTGCTACCGAAGCTGAAGAGTTGGATGACATCCTCAGCGCCACTTTGAAAAAGATCTGTCTCGAAGCCGGTTGGAGCGTAGGGCAGGCGTGGTTGCCGGACGAGCAAGAGAAGAGTCTCTTCTGCGCCTCCAGCTGTTATGTCGCCGAAGGGCTGGATCTGAACGAACTGAGACTCTCGAGCCTGCAACGCCGTATGGAAAAAGGCGAGGGTTTACCGGGCTCCGTCTGGAGTACGTTGACGACGCGATGGATAGCGCAGCCGTCCGAACTGGAAAAGCTGCCGCTTGGTCCAGCCCTGGCTAAGACGCCGCTCAAAAGCGCTATCGCTTTTCCACTCAAACAGGGTGGCAAACTGATGGCTGTGCTCGAGTTTTTCTCCACCGAGCTGTTCGAACCCGATGAGTATGCGCTCGGCGCTCTGGAGAAATTGAGCAACCATCTCAGCACGATTTTGCAGCGACGGCAGATGAAGTCGCAGCTCTATGACCAGTGGCAAGAAACTCAAGTGTTGTTGGATTTGATTCCGGCGTTCGTCTGGTACAAAGACACGCACAATCGTATTTTGCGCTGCAATCGCGCCGCCGCCGAAGCGATTGGACTGAGCGTCAAGGAAGTGGAAGGCAGATCGACGCAAGAGTTTTATCCACAAGATGCCTCTAAGTACTTTCGCGATGACGTGGAAGTAATCAACTCAGGGCAAGCAAAGCTGGGGATCAGCGAGACGGTTGTCACCGCTTCAGGTAAAAAACTGTGGGTGCGCACCGACAAAGTTCCGGTGCGCAGGATTGACGGCACTGTCGCCGGACTGATTGTCTTTTCGGTTGACGTCACCCAAGACCAAATCAGGCATAGCCAGATGCTGCAGGACAGGCGCGAGCTGCAGAGCAAAATCGAAGAGCGCACCAAATCGTTGCGCATCACCGAATCTAAGTTGAGCTCTTTGTCGCGACTTGTGCCCGGTGTGCTCTATCAATATGTCCTCTGCCAGGACGGCACCGCCGCCTTCCCCTACGTCAGTGATGCTGCCAGGACAATGCTGGAATTTGATCCCGATGAGTTGCAGCACGACGTCAACTTTATTTTCGATCGCCTGCACGCTGACGATCAAGCGAAGATGCGCGAAGCGATGGCGATATCGACGAAAAACCTCACCACATTCAAGTTCGAGGGGCGCATCTACACGGGCTCCGGGCAAATGAAGTGGATTCAAGCGGCCTCCACTCCCGAGTTGCAGGCGAACGGCGATATTCTATGGAATGGTATCGTCACTGATATCACTGATTTGAAGCAGGCACAAGAGAAAATCCGCCAACTCAATGAAGACCTGGAACAGCGCGTCGCTATTCTTGGCGCCGTCAATAAAGAGCTGGAGCTGCTTACGCACAAGTTGGAGATCTCCTACGACCAGGCGATGGAAGCGTCGCGTTTGAAATCCGAGTTTGTCGCCAACATCAGTCACGAAGTGCGCACGCCGATCAGCGCTGTTATCGGTATGTCCGAACTGCTGATGGACACTCCGTTGACGGAAGAGCAGCGTGAGTTTACTCGGCTCGTGCGCGAGTCTGCCCTCTCTCTTTTGACTATCATCAATGACATTCTCGATTTCTCCAAGATGGAAGCAGGCAAGATCGATCTGGAGTTGATAGAGTTCGGGCTTGTCGCCCTCGTAGAGGGCTGTGCTGAGCTGCTCGCTTCCTCGTCAAGAGAGGGTGGTCTGTCGCTGATGACACATATCGATGCCAAAGTGCCGCGCATGCTCAAAGGTGATCCGGTGCGCTTGCGTCAGGTGCTCCTCAACCTGGTCAGCAACGCGATCAAATTCACCGAGTGCGGTGAAGTGATTATTCGTGTGACACTGCTAGAAGATGATCCTGCCGGACCGATTTTGCGCTTCGAAGTGAGCGACACCGGCATCGGATTGCCGGAGCCTGCGCGCAAACTACTGTTTCAACCGTTCGTGCAAGCCGATGGCTCGACCAGCCGTAAGTACGGCGGAACCGGCTTAGGACTTTCGATCAGCAAGCGCCTGGTCGAGCTCATGGGTGGAGCAATCGGTGTTGACAGCGTTCCGGGCGTGGGCTCGAATTTTTGGTTTACCGTGCCTATTGCCTTCGACAAGTATGCGGACGAACGCAAAGACGACCACATCAGCCGCGGCATCAAAGCACTGATTTTCGATCAGTCCGCCTCCTCCGCCTCGATTGTCGCGGCCTATCTGCAATCGAACGGTATTGATTGCTCGCCGGCCGCGGACGAGCCAGAAGCACTGCGCCTGATAAAGGACGCAGCCGAGGCCGGTGCTCCCTTTCATATCGCTCTCATTGGCACTACCGATGATACCGGCGACGAGAGCCGCTTCGTGCAAGCACTGAAAAATGATGCGGCACCTATTCCTACGCGACTCTTGCTTCTCAGCACCTTCGATGATCGCGAGCGCGTCGAAGCGGCTCTCAAGCAAGGATACTCAGCCTGTCTATCCAAGCCTATTCGTCAGGCGCAACTCTCTGATGCAGTCAATCGAGTACTCAGTCTGCCGGCCCAACTGACGGTGCCGGATCGGCATGCCAAGGTGACTGACAACGCTCCAGTCAGCGCTTCTCGCAGCGACATCGCCACGGAAAAACCGATTCTCGTGGCCGAGGACAACCCGGTCATGCAGGAGCTGGCCGTGCGACGAATCCGTAAAATGGGTCTGCAGGCGACTGCCGTCAATAACGGGCGCCAGGTATTGCAAGCGATCGCTGAGCGGGAATATGCCTTGATTCTTATGGATTGTCAGATGCCAGAGATGGACGGATTCGAGGCCACTGCCGCGATTCGGCGCCAGGAAGCAACGACCGGCACCCATACTCCGATCGTCGCCATGACCGCCTCGGCCATGATAGGTGACCGCGAGCACTGTATTACATCAGGTATGGACGACTACCTGAGCAAACCGGTGAGTCAGGAGCAGTTGATACACGTTTTACGCAAGTGGCTGCCGGCGCAGAGCAATCTGCCCGTGGCTACACTGCCTTTGCCGGAGCAGTCGAAGCCCGCCGAGGAAGCGGAGCAGGTAGATTCGCCACCGGCTTCCGTCGAACATCCGATCGACATGGAAAGGCTGGAGAAGCTTTACGGCAAAGACGACTGCTGTACTCTTCTCACCTCTTTCGTGCAAGAGAGTGCTGACCTGGCACAGCTTTTGGAGGAGTACTCTCGCGTGCACGATGCGCAGCTTTTAGCGCAACAAGCCCATCAACTCAAAGGACTTGCCTCCGTCATGACAGCCGAGCGGCTCTCCCTTCAGTGTCTGGAATTAGAACGGGCCGTCAAGGACTTCGATTGGCCGCGAGCCGATCTGGCTCTGGGCAGGGTGCAAGCAGAGCTGGGCGCTACTTTAGCGTATGTGACGAAGTTAATGGCAGAACGCGGTGCGCACTGACCCGGGCAGCTTGGCAACGGGCTGATGGCGAATAGATACAAATGCGTTCAGAGATGACGGTGTTGGCACGCGGCCCCAATATAATCATCTAGTTCAGTTGACGGAGCAGATCCAGCCCTGCTGGATGGTGGCAATCGCCCCGACGTGACGCGCATAACAACAATCATTCTTGTGATACTGGCGCTGCTAATCCCAGTGGGCGCCGTCACCGGCTGGTTCTTCGCGCAGCGGGCCTTGCCTGTCATGGATGGCGCCGTGACGCTGGCCGATATGGAGCAATCCGCCGAGGTCGCCTACGACGAATGCGGCGTGCCTTATATCGAGGCCAGGACTGACCATGACGTCTACATGGCTCAGGGATTTATCACAGCTTCGGATCGCATGTTCGAGATGGATATAATGCGCCGTACTGCACTGGGAGAGCTGTCGCAGATTCTCGGTCCGCAATCTCTTTCCCACGACAAATTAATGCGCACAATCGGTTTTAACCGGCTGGCGCACGAAGAGTACAAACAGTTGCCGGCCGAGATGAAATCTAATTTGAAAGCATACTGCCAGGGCGTCAATGCTTATATCGAGCAGTCCAGCAATCGCGAGCCCTTGGAGTTTGTGCTGCTCGGCTACCAGCCTCGCACCTGGGAACCTGCCGATACGCTCGCCATATTGAAGTACGGTCAATACTCGGAAGATGAATCGTGGCAGCTCGACGACCTGCGCCAACGAATGGTGGACAAGCTCGGCGACAAATCAGCATCCCTTCTATTCGAGCAGAATCTGAAATCGGGGCAGACTGGCACCACTACAAATGATCAAACGCCAACGAAGGAGCGCACCATATCGCAGGCATTGTCGATCCTGCGTCCGCACGGAGTCTTGCCGACGCCACTGCCTATCTGGGGCAGCAACGCCTGGGCCGTCTCCGCCGGCATGACTGACTCTAAAGGCTGCATGCTTGCCAATGATAATCACTCTGCTTTCCTCTCCCCCGACAGGTACTACCTTTGTTCGTTGTCGGCGCCCGGTATGCATGTTGCCGGTGCCACCATACCTGGTGTGCCGGCCGTCGTCACCGGACGCAACGAGCACGTCGGTTGGGCTGCCACAGCCTGCCACGCGGACACACAGGATTTAGTATTGCAGCAACTCTCGGCCCAGTTCCCCGGAAAATACAAATCCCATCAAGGCTGGGAGAACACCACGGACAGCCAAGAAGACATTCCGGTGCGCTTCTCCAACGATTTAGTGCAGAAAGTGGTGACTACCAAAAACGGACCAGTGCTCTTTCAAGACGAAAAGAGCTCGACTGCGGTTTGCCTGAGTTGGACCGGCTTCGACACTAAAGAGCCGGTCATGAAGACCATCTTCAATCTTCAGCATGTCGGCAATTGGGAAGAATTCAACAAGGTGCTGGCTCCTTACTCGGGCGCCACTCGGACATTTGTTTACGTCGATGACAAAGGCAATTTCGGCTATCATGTGGCCGGCAGCATCCCGGTAAGGACTGGCAGCGGAGCCACTCTCATGCCTGGTTGGACGGGCGCCGGCGACTGGCACGGGCGGGTGAAATACGATGCGCTTGCCCACGGTTATAACCCGCCACAGGGTTATGCAGTCGCTGACAATCCGGAGTTCGGTGGTGCTTATCTCAACAATCCTCTGCGTGCTATCCGCATCGGCTCTGTTCTGGCAGGCTATAAGCGCTCCAACCAGAAGATCGGACTGCCCGAGATGGCTATATTGCAAGGCGATCAAATGGCCAGTCTGGCGCCACTGGTGCGCAAAGAGCTGGGCCAAGCGATCAAAAAAAATCAACTGATTGACGATATCCAGATCGGTGCATTCGATGCCATGCAGAAGTGGGACGGCACACTCAAGGGCGACAGCGCCGCTGCCTGCACATACGAGTCTTTCATCCGCACCCTCACTCGTCGTGTTCTCGAGCCCAAACTCGGAGCCGCCATGACGAAGGAGTATCTGCAAGATTGGCCGCGTTGGTCGTTGTTTACACAGAAAATTCTTGCCAGCAAACCGAAGGAGTGGCTGCCGCCCGAGGAACGTACGTATGAGACCTTCATGCTGACGACATTCTCCGAGGCTCTCAAGAATATAAAAGTCTCTTCCAAAGACCCGACACTGGCCAAAACCAGCTGGCAGTCGCTGCACCAGATACAGTGGCAGCCGGTATTCAACAGTGACTCTCCCTTGATGAAAGTCGTCGATCCGATATTCAAACTGTCGCCCACCGGTGTCGGCGGCGATCAAGACTGTGTCAACGCCTGCAATGTCACAGCCTCCGTCGATCCGTTGCAGTTTACTTGCGACTCGGGTCCGACACAGCGAACTCTCATCGATATGGCCGACCCGGATAAGTTTTACCAGTCCTTGACACTGGGGCAATCCGAGCACTTCTGCTCAGCCTTCCGGACAGATCAGCTGAAAAACTGGCTCGCTCTGCAGCCGCACTCCGTCGCCTTCTCCAAGGCGCAGCTCGAGAGGCAGCAGCAGCACAAGGTTACTCTTTCGAATCGATAAGAAAACTCAACGGCGGAGAGATTATGGAAAGCACGACCAAAGGTGTTATGACAACCGAGAGAAACAAAGCAATGCCCACTATTTTGGTAGCGGACGAGATCAGTCCCGAAGGGGTTGAAGTTCTCAAATCGGCTCTGGCCGTCACTTACGAGCCAGAGATCACAGCCGAGGCGTTGCTCGAGACGATCGGCAACTTCGACGCGCTTCTCGTGCGCAGCCGCACCAAAGTGACGGCTGATGTCCTCAAAAGAGGAAAAAAACTGAAAGCTGTCGGGCGCGCCGGCGTCGGAGTCGACAACATTGATATCACGGCCGCCACCGAAGCCGGCATCCTCGTGCTCAACTCACCCGAAGGCAATACGGCCTCGGCTGCCGAACATACTGTCGCTCTCATGTTTGCTCTGGCGCGCAAAGTCAGTCCGGCCGATGCATCGCTCAAAGCGGGCAAGTGGGAACGCAATAAATTTATGGGCTGTGAGCTTTTCAACAAAACGCTGGCAGTGATCGGCATGGGTAAAGTGGGCAGTCGGGTGGCGCGCACAGCGCAGGCGTTGGGCATGAAGGTGTTGGTCTTCGATCCGCTGATTAGCCCCGAGCGCGCCCAGCAGCTCGATTTGCAAAGTGTGTCGTTGGAAGAGATCTGGCGGCGTGCCGACTTTATCACCATTCACGTGCCGAAGACGCGCGAGACGACCAACCTCATCTCCGCTGCGGTGCTCTCGCGGGTGAAGCCGGGCGTGCGCATCATCAACACCAGTCGCGGTGGCGTCATCGATGAATCGGCTCTGGCGCGCGCTATAAAAGAAGGCAGGGTAGCCGGTGCCGCCCTCGACGTTTTCGAGCCTGAGCCGCCCGCCCAAGATTCACCACTCTATGAGTTGGCGGACAAGGTCGTGCTCACGCCTCACCTGGGCGCTTCCACCGTGGAAGCCCAATTCAATGTCGCTATCGATCTGGCGGAGCAGATGCGCGATTATCTCACCGCCGGCATCGCGCGCAGCCCCGTCAACCTCCCGTTTATGCGTCCGGAAATCCTCAAGAGCCTGGGCAAGTACGTCTGGCTCTCGGAAGCGATGGGCGCAGTGGCCGGCGAACTGGCTGCCGGTAAGATTCGCGAGGTGGAGATTATTGCTTACGGCGCGCTGGCAGCCAAAGACACTGCACCATTGGCGGTGGCGGCCCTGCGCGGCATCTTCTTAAGGCGAATGGAGACCGTCACCTACGTCAACGCACAGCTGATCGCCAAAAACAACGGTATTCTCGTGCGCGAGAGCAAATCAGCGGAAGAGATCAATCAGTTCAAAGACGAGCTGTCGGTGATTCTCACCACTGATGAAGGCGTCACCACCATTGCCGGTACCGTTCTCACTCACGACGAGCCCATCATCACGCGCATCAACGAGCATCCTATCAACTTGTCTCCGGCGCAGTACATGCTGTTTACTGCTCATAGAGACCAACCCGGAATGGTGGCCAAAGTGGCAGGCGCCCTGGGCAATCACGACGTCAACATCAGCACCATGAGCGTCGGACGCAAAGGCGCCCGGGAAGACGCAGTCATGGTGATGACCCTGGACGATCCTGTTCCGTCCGAACTGATAGCCGACCTGACCAAGCTGGAAGGCATTCATATGGCGCGCTTCGTCTCCCTTGTCTCGAGCATGCCGGGACAGATATCAGCCACGAGGGTAAACGCCTGAGACCATGACCAACCGCGGTCGCACTGGGTGCAAGGAGGCGGCGAAGCGAGCGTTGGCTCTGCTCGCGCTTATGGCGCTGCACTCTCAGCCGGTAGTGGCGCAACAGGGACTGTTGAACAAATTCACCAATTCGCTGGGCGGACCGGATTTCAACGGCACCGGTCCCACCTCTCTGGAAACGTTGACGCTGGATAAAGCTAAGCCGCCGCCAGCAAATGCGGAGCCGCAAATAGACGATCTGTTCAAGCACATCGATCTGCCTGTTCAGGCAGTGCAAAGCTACTCGCTCGAGAATACGAAGATACCCGGTCTCACTGAAAAATCGACGCGCGCTCTCGGTATCAATCAATTTGTCGTCGTTGCCAACTCACCGTTTCGCTCGATGGTTGATCTCTATCGCGACAACCGTCTGCGCGGCAAGCCCAACTTCGTCACCGCCGACAGTATCATTCATCCCTACATCTCTTTTACCGACGGACTGGCAGCCGTTATTGTAAAACAGCACATCGTCGGCGATCTGGATGCGCTGCTCGATGCCATGCATGAATGTTCGATGGCGCAGTACAAAGGAGCAGAAGACTCAGATCTGCGCAATGATATCGAGCACAATTGCGCTTTTATCCTGGTGGCGCTCAGGCTGTTGCATCCGGACCAACATTTTCAATCTGTCGGACAGGCTGCTGCTCTCGCTGAGGCGGAGTTGAAAAACATTCAGTCCGCTAAGACCGTCAAATCAGCCATCTTCGCGCGCAACGAGGATTTTTCATACTACCAACCGTTCGGCTGGTACGCTGACGATGCGCAGCTTGCCAATTTTTACCGTTGCCATCAGTGGTTGTCGCGCAACTACTACCCGCTTAACGACGTGCGCCGAGTCGACCCGACTGCGATGAGCGATAACGAATTCAGGCAGTCAGTGCTTCTGTTTCGCAGCCTTCAACTATCCTACGTGCGTGGACTGCCGGGCATGGATGTGTGGAAGCGGTTGACCACATTTTTGGATATTGTCGGCTCTTGGAATACTCGCGACCATATGCTCCTGCCGCTCGAGTACGCCAACGTCTTCACGCGCACCGAGACGGCTTCCTTGAACAGTCTGACAGAGCCGTTCTATCGCACCAGGCTGCTGTTGGCGGTAAAACGGCAAAAACCTCTGGAAGTAGGCTCGGCATCTATCCTCAACCCGATCGAGCAGCGCGCTTCGGCCGATACGACAACCGCTTCCTTTCGCCTGTTTCCACCAAACGACGACCCGGAGCTGCCCTTCTTGAAAAATCTGGCGCACAAATACACGCCCGAGGGAGGAGAAGGACCGGAGTCGCCGCTGGCATTATTGGATCTGTACCTGCATGGTGCCGCGGAAGCGAGCAATGTCCTCAGTGATTCGACATGGCACCTCGACCCGACCGTGGCAAGACCGGTGGCGGCAATGTTGAAAGTCGTGAAGAGTGCAAGCACGCCGCCCGGCTACTCCATGGGGGCCGCACGGTGGCAACTTCTTGCCACTTATTTCAAACCAGAACCCGAACACGCCCAGGCGGCATTGCGGTCGTCCACGTGGATGCGCAGACATCTGGAAAGCGCCTTCGCCGGCTGGGTCGATGCACACATCTCGATCGTGTCTTTGCCTGGAGGAGTAGCACCATTAGCGGTGCGCGAACCGGAAGCGGCCAAAACGCCAGAACGGAGTGCCACTATCATCACCCCTGATGGGCAGGTGATCAAGACGAAAGCAGGGGCTGTTCAGGGAGCCATCGCGGCGCCCCCTGCCCTCACGACGGGCGCCACCACCAATGGTGCAGCACACGCCGCCGCCACTTTTCATTACCTGGAGCCGATGGGCGACCTCTACAGAAAGATCGCCTCCGATGCCGAGTCTCTTATCGCCGCGCTCGAACCGATAGGCTGTCTCTCTGCGGAGCAACACGCCCGCCTGCAAGATTTCGTCAAGTTGAGCCTGCGTCTCGCCGGCATCTCCGATCACGAAGTCGGCTATCTGGCTGTCTCAAACAACGACATGGCATTGCTCGCCGATATCGACGGAGTCTTGGATAAGATCACACTGCCGTTGGCCGGCACACTCTACCTCGACAATGGCGACAGCGGCAAAGGTGGTTGCAACCTGGCGCTCGGTCATGCCGGTTATCTGCATGTGCTGTGCCAGACTACGAAGGGGATGATGCTTTGTCGCGGACCTGTTTACTCTTACTATGAACTGCCGGGCGCAGCCGTAACTCCGGCGCATTGGCAGCGCAAGTTGCAATTCAGCCTGGTGCAACCGCCCGATTGGACTTCCCAGTTCGATCTCCTCCAAGAGAGCAACTCGTTTGTGTCAGCCCCAGGTGCGGCAGCGCCCTGACTATCGGGCTGATGTTGTGCCCACGCGCAATCGTGGGCGCAATTATTGTATACGGGAGTCAACATTAGAAAGTCGACAACCGGCTCGAGTTGACCGGTCGAAATGGAAGCAGAGCGCATTGGCAGCCAGGTTGTGCGATAGCAGATGGCTCCATGGCATATCCGGCACGCATCGTTTGCAAATGCATGTGAAGATGATCGTGGTGTAATTACGATAATTTACGCCAACTTTTTGTTACGTCAAAACGCTGATCGCACCTGGGTCTTGCGGCAGTAGTGGGAATCCCACCACTTGCCAATAAAGGATCTATGCATCAATATTGGGAGCGGTTCAGTCGCATAAGCCACAAGCTCCGCCACCCCAGGAGAGAAGCGATGCTTAGTCCTGCCGATAAGGCGCAGACTCATTTCGCCCCCGAGCGAGAGTTTGAAAAGATAGTCAACATGCCGGTCGTCAGACCAGAGCGCCGCAGTATCGCGGACTTAGCCTTCCAACCGGAAGGTCCCATTACCCAATGGGAGATCAACAATTACTACAAAACCGAAGAGCCCAGCGAGAGTTCAAACTACTCGAAGCTGGCGCTGCAATATCTTCAGCAGGGGCGCGTGGGAGAAGCAGAGCGTCTCTTCAAACTGGCGCTGGAGATAAGCGAGAAAGCTCTCGGGTCGCAAGACAGCCGCCTCGAGCGCAACATCGAAGAGCTGGCCTGGTTTTACTGCAATCGAGGCAAATTCGGCGATGCCGAGCCATTGGTGCGCCGATTGGTTGAATTCCGCGTGCGCACGGTGGCCCCCACGGATGCCATTTTGATTCGCACCATCGATCAATTAGCGGGAATTCAGCTGCGCACCGGTAATGTCGGCGGTGCCGAGTCCATTTATAAGTTTCTCCTGCGCCTGCAAGAAGACCACGCCGGACCCGAAGATCTGAACGTTATTTTCACGCTCAAGCGCCTGGCCGAGATTTACTGCACGCAGAAGGACTTTCGCGCTGCCGAGGCTGTATTCCTTCGCGCATTGACGATCGAAGAGATGACTTACGGCGCCTACGCAGTTGAAGTGAGCGGCACACTGCAAGATCTGGCAATCGTCTATGAAGCACAACAACGGTTCGATCTGGCGGCATTCGTGACGACGAGATTGCTCTCCATTCTGGAAGCTCTGCACGGAGCTGACGCTCTCGCTGTCGCCAGCTGCTTGCTGCGGTTGGGCGAAATCTACGCCAGGATGAATCGCTCTGATGAAGGGGAAACCTTCTATCGCCGGGCGATGGGCATCTACCAACGGACGTATGGCGCCGGCACAGCCACGGTGCACGCGCTCGAGCGCAAGATGGAAACGCTCTTTCCGCCGCCCATGCCTCGCCGCCGCAGCACCGACTCGCAAGAGACAACAGTGCGCGACGTCCCCTTCGGCCGTCTCAACACACCGTATACGGTGCGGCCGCTAAGCCCGTAGAAACGCTAACAGCCGCACGCCGAGCGATTTAGCTATTGGCGATACTTGGTGATGGTGCGTTGCAGGTCGTCGTCGTTGGGCATGAGATCGTATGCTTTTTGCAACTCGGCGCCGCCCACTTTTTTGTTGCCTTCCAGCTCGTTGGCCACTCCGAGATAGTAGTGAACATCGCCGTTTTTGTCGTCGAGCTTCTCTGCGTTTTCCAAGGTCTCTATCGCTTTTTTATTGTCATTGGTTTTGATGTACGAGCGTGCCAGCTCGATATATGCCGGGATAAACTTCGGGCACTCACTGATGAATTGGGCAAATCCCTGCTGTTTCTCTTCATCTTTATCGGAGACGGCCAGTTCGTTGAAGCGCATATCCTGCTCGGCCGTCAAGCCGCTCTTGCCGCCGACGATCAAGTTGGTCAGATCGGTGTGCATGCGTGAAGCCGGGTCGCTGAGCGGTCCAAGCTTGACGTGCGTGAAGGTTCGTTGATCTCCTGCCGGCACCGTATTCGGTATCGTCACGTTGCCTTCGGCGACATTGCCGCCGGTCGGTCCGATGATACTGTAGTGAAACGCCACTTGCGATACGGGCACAGTGTTGCAGTTGCTGATGGTGACATCGACCATGGCGACGCCATCTCGCAGATCGGGCTGGTTGAGCATGATATCGACGTTTTTCATGGCGTTGGTGTGGTCCATATTGATCACGTACATGGCCACCTGATAGCCGCCAAAGAGAACACCGGCACCGACAATGGCCAGCACCACTCGCAACGGCGTTTTGCTGAACAGTGGGCGGTCCGCGTCACGCGCCTGATTCTCCAGAAAGTTGGTTTTTATATGCTCGTGTTGCGATGTTTCGTCAGACATTTACTCTTCCTCGGTCTTCTCTGCTTCAGCCGGCGGGCTAGCCGGTGGCGCCGCTACCCGTCTAACTTTGTACCCGTCCATGTAATCCAGACGCAACTTGCCATCCGGATCTTGATAGTACTGCTGCAAAATCTGATAGAAGTTCCATCCGCGAGCGGCAAACATATCAGCCCCGTGCTGGCTCAATCCGCGCGATCCGTTGCCGGGACCACGATAGGTGAATCTCCAGCTGCTGCCGACGTCTCTCACGTCGAGAATGCCTGCCGTTGATAAGCCAAGCTTCTGAGCCAGCCAGACACCGTGCACCTCGATCGTTTTCTTCTTGCCCATGATCTGGATGTCGATGGCGTTGGCTGTGGCATCCCACGCCCTCACCGTGACACCGACGATATCCTTCACTCCCGTAAGCCGTTCTAATTCGCCGTCGGGAATATCTTTGGTGCGCATGTTCAGGTTTTCGAAAGCGTCTCCGACCCAGGCGCGATAGAAGCCGGGCTTCACCTTGCCGGAATCTTTCAAGATGATTCCCATCGTCATGGCGACGGCGTTGTTTGTTTTTGGTGTTTCGGCCGCGCGACCTTTGTATGCCTGATCTCGGACGTCAGGGACGATGTCGTATCCTTCTGTCCTGAGCCATTTCGAGCCCGGTCCGATATGCGCGGCCGCATAACTGCGGGCGGCCACTGCTTGCGCTTTGAGCGCCTCGAGATGCCAGCTAGCCGGCATCTCCGATGGTACCACGCCCATCAAATAGTTCTCTAAATCGAGCAGGTTGATGACGGTCAATTTGCCATTGGGAAAACGAATCAACTCGAGCGAACCACGATACCAGCGGCTGTTGCACCAGATCTGCATATCACGGGAGGCGATTCGCGCTCTCTTGTCGGTGGGAAGAATGCAACTACGCCCGGTGGCATATTCGGTTATCTTGCCGTCAGAAATTAGATATATGAACTGCGGACGCAACTCGAAAATAGGCGTGAAATCGACGAAAACAGCGCCTTCACTCCAGACGGCGATGCGGGCGCTGGGAATATGCGATCCTATTCCTACGCGTACTGGATATACCATCGGCACCGGATAGGGTGGAAAGTTTATTCGGCTGGTCAGATCGGTTGAGGTCGGCGCCGATGGTCGTTTGGCAGCCTGAGCATCGTGCACGATGAGAAAACCGGCAAAACAGATCAGCGCCGTCAGCATTAACCAACGCACGATCTGCCTCTTACTGGCGGTTTTTTGCACTTGCTTTCTTTATCCGGGTCCAAGGCGTTTAGAGAAGAGATGCGCCCCGCTCAAGCGCTTTATATCCCAGACTCTCCAATGTCGATGATACTATGAAGGTTGGCCAGGATCCCTCGGCAGCAAAGATGAAAAAGATACTTATTGTTGATGACGAAGCAGATATAGCCAATTCGATTCAATACGTGCTGAATCAAGAAGGCTTCACCACTTTGCTGGCCCATGACGGCAGCAAGGCGATGCAGCTCATCGAAGGCGACAAGCCCGACCTTATTATTCTCGACTTGATGATGCCCGGGCTGGATGGCTATGAGGTCTGCCGCCGGGTGCGCTCTTTCGATCGCAAGACCCCGATTTTGATGCTGACCGCGCGCACCTCCGAGATCGATACTGTGGTCGGGCTCGAGCTCGGCGCTAATGACTATATCGCCAAGCCAGTGCGGTTGAGAGAGCTGGTGGCGCGCGTCAAAGCCCATCTGCGCGAAAGCCCCGGTGTTCAGCCCCAGCAAGCGCGCGGCATACGTCTGGGCAACCTTTCAATCGATATGGACAGTCGTACGGTCATCGTGGGCAACCAACAGATCGATTTGACCTTCAAGGAGTTCGAGCTACTGGCCGCTATGGCTAAGCAGCCGAACCGCGTCTTTACCAGAGATCAGTTGTTTCACCAGGTGTGGGGATCGGACTTTTTAGGTGAAAGCCGTACTGTCGACGTACACATCCGCTATCTGCGGGAAAAGTTGGAAGAAAACCCGAGCCAGCCGAAGCATATCCTCACCGTTCGAGGCGTTGGCTACCGTTTGGTCTGGGATTAGAAAAGTACCCTGGGAATTTCCCCACTCGCCTCGCCTGGATTGGCTTTGCGGCAAAGCGCTTGCGTACTTTTCCCAGTGACAGTACAGGTCCTCTAACTTAGACTTTTCAACGTGAAGTCAACGCGGTCTGGCTCTGCGTTGAGTCTGTCCCATCACCCCTGGCGAATCACTGAATGAAACTCTCGGCAATCCTCGTTAGCGCCTCTCTCCCTATAGCAGTCTCGACCGCGGCTTCCGCAGCCGATGATGCTCAGAAGGGATCCACCTTAGACTTTCTCAAGCACAATTTGGCGTCGGTAGACCCGAGCGTCAATCAGAAAGAGACAACTATTCGCGTCGGCTCGCGCTCGTTCTCGCGGCCGACTGCCCAGCCGGCTGCCGCACCCGGTCTCAAACTGCGCCCCTTCGTGGCTCATCGCAAGCTGCCCAGCCAGCGCGAGTTGGACATGCAGCTCATCTCGCAAACGGCGAAGATGGCGGCTCAGCCCTCATCGCCTCCTTTGACGGCCCAGACCGCGACGCTGGCTGTTGCTCCGAAGCCACTGTCTGGCAACGTTTCAGAGGTCTATCAGACCGTGCCGGATCAGACACAGTACGGCGCCAACTCGAATGTCGCTACGTACGGGGCGGTTGGCTATGTAAAACAGAGTTCTTCTCGCGTAGTTCCGGGACAAGTGCCTTCCGTACAGGGACAGATTCGTCAATTCAAATCAGGTAAACGCACTCGTTATCTGCCCAAGCCTCAACAAGAAGCGCCACAACCCGAGAGCCAGCAGCCGCCGCAGATGGCAATGCAGCAGACGGGGCAGCAGATGCAAATGCAAGATCAGATGAATTTGCAGACGCAGGCGAATATGCAAGCGATTCAACCGCGCCGTTATCAGCCGTCTTATGTGCCGCCTTCGCAGATGCCGTCGCAGATGCAGTTTAACCCGCCTCCTCTCTCTCCGGACGAGCAGGCCATCCTGGATCGCATGGTCAATGACGTCAACAACGAAAGCAGCAACGCTGACGTCTCCGGTATGCCGATACCGACAGCCGGAGCGGCTCCGTTTCCTCTCAGCCTGTTGCCGCAAGACTCTCTGCACCATCTCATCTCTCACCACTCGACCCGTCAAGACGGGCAAGCAACTTCGTCGTTCGGATCCTGGCATCAAGACAGGATTGCCGGTTTGCCTCAAGGTGGTTTCCAAAACTATTCGAGCGGGGCGATGCGCTCATCGCAGCATGCCAATACTCAGTATGTACACGCGCGGCACTATCAACAGCAGCATCAGTATGCAACGCACCCGACGTCGCGTCCGCCGCAGTCGCAGAATGAAACCAGATCTATGGCGCAGTTGCGGAGATTGCCGCCGCAGGATCTGAGAGCGACCAATTACGCGCCGTACTCTCGATACGGTGGCTCCGGCTCTATCGCATATTAGCGCTCCGCTCGCGCGCGCAGTGGCATGATCGAGCGCGGCAGGCTATCTTCGTGCGCGCAATGGTGGCACCGCTACGTCGCGTTCAGCCAGCCGTGCTACAAACTCTGCACCAGATTTGGTGCTGGCCCAACTTCGTTGCTGTGAATGAAAACGGTTTTCAGTGGCGTTGGATGTAAACGGAAATGGTTCCCAATCCCGCATGAGCTGCTGAGATTGACAAATGTTCGATGATGGCTAAAAATTGTCAGTGACGACTTTCGACGAGGCTGCGAAGATTTTATGGCTTGCAACACACACACTGGTCACGACCATAAGCACGGACAATCGTGCGGACACAAGGCTGTCCAGCACGGCGATCACACCTGCTATCTGCATGACGATCATCTGCATCACGTGCACGACGATCACATAGACGAGCATTCATTATCTGAAGAGACTCATTCGTCGTCCTGCACTCCCGAGCATGCTTGCGGCAGTCACGACTCAAGCCACAAACACGGTCCCGAATGCGGGCATGACGCTGTTCCGCATTCGAATCATGTCGACTACCTTGTGGCAGGACACTTGCATCATCCTTGCGGCAACCACTGCGATCACCACGGCAAACTCATGTTGGCCTGAGCCGCGCACTCCCGGCAAGTCGTCAGCTACGGTTGGCAACAACTACAACTCTGAAGCCGTCGTCAATCATGGCGACGGCTTTGTTCTGCTCGGTGGTGCAAGCCGCTGAACTGAGCCGGGCGCCAAGAACATAATGCCATCATTCATGTAGTCGTTAGACTTCTTGGAAGTCAAGCGCGCAGGCCGTCTGGTATCATGACAAACCGCGCTGTCAACAACAGCTTTGCACGGGTAACACTACATATCTTGGAAGCACTCTGGCACGCCAGTGCCAGGAAGTCGCGAAGACAGGTCAGCGTAGCGAAGGGGCGCCGCCCGAGGCGGGCTTATGCAGCAAGCTGCTCAGCTCCAGCGACGGAGCGAATAAAAAAGGTTGATTCATCGAGGAGGAAACGAGATGAAGGGTCTGAAATACAGTTTGATGAGCGTAGCCGCTCTAAGTCTTGTTGTTGCGAGCATTGCCCCGAGCTTTGCCGGCGACTTCAAGCAAAACCATCCGCGTCGGGCAGAGGTGCTTGGCCGTTCGAGAAATATCAACAACAGAGTCAATAGAAACTACGGCAACCTGAACGGACATTACTCGCAACTGAAGCGGGAAGACAATCATATCGTCCGTCAAGAACAACGTGATGCGCGCCAGAACGGCGGACACATCACCAAGGGTGAGCAAAAACAGTTGAATAAAGAAGAGAACCATGTGAATAATCAAATTCACAACGACGAAGGCAAATAGCCTCTCTTCCCGGCGCGGCGCTCGGTCGCTGGCGCAAATATCATCAGCAAAAGGGCCGGGCAGAGATCGCCCGGCTCTTTTTTTTGTGTGCTTTCGCGGTAATCAAGCGCTCGGGCGAGGTTTTGCCCTACCTGACTGATGAAACTTTCTCGCCCTGGCCTCCGGGATTGCCGCTAAAGACGCTGAGCTGGCTATAATAATGAGACTCGCATTAGGCGAGCGCGCGACTCGGAGGCAACATGGCACCTGTGTCTGAAAATACGAGCTCAACAAAATTCTCACCCAACGAATGGGAAACCGAAGATTTCCTCATGGCGCAAGATCGACTCGTACGCGCCGCCAAGGCCGCCAAGCTCGATCCGAGCGTCTACGAACCATTGAAAAGCCCCAAACGAGCTCTTTCGGTCGTCATCCCCGCTCGTATGGAAGACGGCTCCGTTCAAGTTTTTGCCGGTTACCGAGTGCACCACGATCTGGCGCTTGGGCCCGGCAAAGGTGGCATCCGATTTCACGACAAAGTAAATTTAGGCGAAGTCTCGGCGATGGCCATGCTGATGACTTGGAAATGCGCCTTGATGAATCTTCCTTTTGGTGGCGCCCACGGTGGCATACGCGTCGACCCGGATCGATTGAGCCTGAACGAGCTGGAGCGCGTCACGCGCCGCTATGCGTCAGAAATCATGGACATGATCGGTCCGGACGAAGATATTGCCGGACCTGACCTCAATACGAACGAACAAACAATGGCCTGGATAATGGACACCTACAGTGTCAACAAGGGGCATACCGTGCCGTCGGTTGTCACTGGTAAGCCGCAATGTATAGGCGGTTCCCTCAGCAATCTGGAGAGCACCGGATACGGTGTGGCGCTTTGCGCACGACAGATTGTCTGCCCCATGGGAGTAGCGAATGCTGATTCGCCTTCAGTGATAGTGCAAGGTCTGGGACGAGTCGGGGCGGAAGTGGCGCACCGATTGAACAGCTACGGCTTCGTAGTGCGCGGTATCTCTGACGCCGAATGCGGTTTGCACAACCCCAAGGGCATCGACCTGGAAAAGTTGATGGAGCATTACCGTAAAGCCAATTCGCTCAAAGGCTATAAGGAAGCTCAAGAAGTCACTAACGAGGAGCTCCTCGAGCAGCCTTGCGATATCCTGGCACCATGCGCAGTGTCAAATCAGATTCGCAAGGATAATGCGTCTAAACTTCGTTGTCGCATCGTTGTCGAAGGCGCTAACTCGCCTACCACTCCGGATGCCGACGATGTCTTGAACGAACGCGGCATCAGCGTGGTTCCGGATATTCTCGCTAACGCCTCCGGTGTTACGGTAGGCTACTTCGAGTGGGTGCAAGGTTTGATGCGTCTCTTCTGGACGGAAGAAGAGGTGTACAAGCGCGTTGAAGAGTTGGTTCTAAAAGCGTTCGACAAAGTCTTCGATGCTTCCGAGCGCTACAACACATCGTTGCGTGACGCCGCCATGCGCGTAGCACTCGAACGCGTGATCGAAGCCCGGAGGCTGCGCGGACTGTATCCATAACCGGCTATTTATGTGAACTTGATTGCGGCGTTGGCTTGCCTTCGGTCGCTGCGTTACTGTCCGGCGCGCTTAGATCCGGAGTGGCTGCCAGCAATAGTTCGCCTTCGGGCGAGCGAGAAAGCGTGATTTTCGCTTTATAGTGTGGATATTTGACGTGCTGCGGCACGCCCACGAGCACTTCGTCGACTGCAATTTGCAGCTGTTTGAACTCTTGCTCCGCTACTTCTTTCTTCGGTATCGGCTTGCCGATTGACTCATAAGCGAAGTCCATGGCATGCAGTGTAGCCAGGCTCTTTCCGCCCTCATAATTTTGCCCGATGCGAATCACCATCGACTGACCGACAATCTTTCGGTCCACTACCGTGAGCGTCTCCGCTACAGCGAAGCCCGGCGCCGATTCCTTCAGCTTGTCGTTTATGATCATGGAGAACGACTCGTAAGTACGATCGTCTTTCTTCTGTTCTTTGACGAGCTTGTACGATGATTGCGCCTTCGCTTTAAACGATGCAAAAGTTTCGCCCAGTCTTGCTTGCGCCTCGGGCATCATGGTTGAGGATGCAGTCGCCAGGAAAAGTACGACGAGCGTTCGTTCGAATTGTCTCATCGGCAACTCTCGTTTAGAAAGTCACAGGCTCCAGCTTCAGGGCGTCATGCACAGCCATTTTCGAGATGTGCCCATCGATGTCCTGCTCTCGCAGTATACCTTTTTCGGTCACCACCCCGCTCAACAGTTGATGAGGCACCAGCTCGAACTGATGGTTGAGCACTCGCACGCCTTTAGGCACCGCATCCCACACCTCGCTATCGGGGCGCTCGTGCTTTTCGAACTCGAAGAGTCGTTCGTCAGCGACGAATTTCTCCGTTCCGGCCAGAGCGTAAAGCGGGATGCCCAACTCGCGGCAGGCAACAGCCATGGCCCAGGAGCCCACTTTGTTGACGACGCCTGGCTTACCGATACAGTCGCAGCCCATGAAAGCGGCGCTGCAGTTAGGGAGGATGAGACCGAGCGCGTTGTCGAATGTGTGCATCACTTCGATGTTGCCTGAGGCGAGGCGAGACGCCAATTTGCGCCCTTCCATTGCCGGCCTCGCTTCCGTGCATGCCACCCTAAAATATCGCCCTTTCGCCCGCGCGTTCAGCAAGCAGCTCACCACGGTCGATGAGAACGAATAAGCAAAAACCAGCTCACCTGGAGGAATCAGATCGAACACGACATCTGCGATTTCGCTCACGCTTTCGCACAGCGTTTTTTCGAATTGATCGAGAGCCCCCTGAGTTTTCTTCTGAATCTCCTCGACCGTCGAGGCGCCCTGCATCGCCTGCAACACCATGTTGCTCAGATGAAACAACGGAGCCATAGCCGGCTGCGCATCAACCAAGGCGCGCGCCGTTTGCACCAGGCGCTCTTTCATCTGTGCGGCGCTCTGACCTTCATCGTTCATCACGGTCTGAAAGATTGTAATCGCCCTCAGAGCTATCTCTGCGGCGCCCGATAATAAATCATCACGGATGGGCTGAATCAACTGCGGCAGCTGATCGAATTTATCCATAACCGTAGCTCCTGTAGCGGTCCGGCTCGAGTTGGTCTCAGTGTCTCACTAGTGTATAAGCTTTTCAACCGTAAGTGTTGCGCTGGCAGCCAATCGAAGCGGTGAATTTAGGCGCTGGCCGGTGACACTTTGCGGGCGCCCGCGCCTGACGGAGTAAATACGGGCGGTCTATTAAATTGTTGCCGGCGTTCTAATTCACACGGCACCGCGGCCCAGCGTTCTTGTCCGTGTGCGAGAGCGTCACGTCATTTGAGTTCACAGCCAATGCACGCAATTCTTATAACCTGTCAATGTTGAAGTGGTCAGAGCGGGCAGCGGCGAGAGGTTTATCTCTGGTTTCCAACAGGCGCGTTGGCTATCACTGCGGGTACAAATAAAGATAGAGTCTTGCTTCCGGAGTTACTCACGAGCATGAGCCCTGGCAGTATCGAAAAAGTTTTGATGGTCGACGATGACCCGAATATCCGGTACATCACCGAGATGAGTCTCGTTGGCCTGACTGACTGGAAAATCAAGACGGCAAGCTGCGGAGCCGAGGCCTTGAAGAGTGTCTCGGAAGAGCGATTCGATCTGATTTTGCTCGACATGATGATGCCCGACATGGACGGTGTCGCCTGCCTCTGCGAGATGAAAAATCTTCTCGCCACGGAGCTGCCGGCTGTGATCTTTATGACTGCCAAAGCGCATACGCAAGAGATCGATCACTTTCGCACACTGGGTGTAGCCGGAGTGATCACCAAGCCGTTCGACCCGATGACCCTGCCCGAGCAGATTGAAGCCATCCTGGCGCCGGCATGAAATCCTCGATGCAGAGCCGTATTCCACTTGTCGCCGGGGTGTTGGTACTGGCGATGGTGATATCGGTCATCTTGGGCATGCGAGCGCGCGACAAACAGATAGAGTCGCGCAGGCTGGTGGTGCACACATATCAAGTCTTGACCACGCTGGAGCAGCTGAACTCAACTGTCAAAGATGCAGAGACAGGGCAGCGCGGCTATCTCCTCACTGGCAGCGACAGCTACCTCGCTGATTATTCGAGAGCGATCCCCAAAATCGATCAGTTGCTTTCGCAGCTGAAGGAGCTGACGAGCGACAATCCGGTGCAACAGCGGCGCCTGGACACGCTGTCGAGCAGAAGCAATGAGAAACTTTCGGAATTGGCGCAGACTATCGACTTGAGACGCACGTCAGGGTTTGAAGCCGCCCGCAAAGTTGTTTTGACCAATCGCGGCAAAGCCGCGATGGACGGAATTCGCAGGCTGGTTGCGGAAATGATTGCTACCGAGAAGGAGCTTCTGCAAGGACGTGAAGCGGACCTTGACGATGACACGCAGCGTTCTGCGCTCCTCTCGAACTGGTTCTCCCTCTTCTCGATTGTCTCTCTGATAGTGGCCGGAGCCCTTCTGCGACGATTTGTCGGAGCGCAAGAGCAGATTGAGCGCGATTTAAAGATCAAGTACTCGATCGTGCGCACACTGAACGAATCGGATGATCTCGTCACGGCACTGCGCTCTGTAGAAAAACTGATCAGCGACAGCAATCGCTGGTCGATTGCGGCAACGTGGCTATTGGACGATGCCGGTCAGACTTTAACTTGTCGCGATGTCCTGGCACAGGCGCCCCTTGTCGAGAGCGACTTCGTCACCGAGACCAAGAGCCGCACTTTCAAATTTGATGAGGGATTGCCAGGGCGTTGTTGGGCATCTGAAAAACCAATATGGGTTGTCGATGTCATGCACGACAAAACTACGGTGCGGACAAACTCCGCAGATAAAGCCGGGCTTCATGGAGCTATGGCCTTTCCCATCTCTTCAGGCGGAAGTGTGATAGGCGTGCTCGAGTTTTTCAGCGATGTCGTGCAGGCTCCCAACCAACATCAACTTCTGTTCTACGAAACGGTTGGGCAAGAGATCGGTCTATTGATCGCGAGACTGCAAGCGCAGGATAAAGTGGCAATCAGTGAAGGCAAATTCAAAGCAATCTTTGATTCTACCTACGAGTTTATTGGACTGATATCGCCGGACGGAGTTCTCCTCGAGGGCAACGAGACGGCGCTCAGGTTTGCCGGAGTTAAATCAGCGCAAGTCGTCGGCAAGCCTTTCTGGGACACCCCCTGGTGGACCCACCTCGAATCGGCGCAGCAGGCTTGTAAGGAAGCTGTGGCGACCGCTGCCAGTGGCGGGTTAGCGCGGTTCGAGTCGACGCACCCCGCGGCCGACGGCAGGCAGTTCGAATTCGATGTTTCGATCAAGCCTGTCTATGACGATCACGGAAAACTGACTTATCTAATCGCAGAGGGCCGGGACATAACCGATAAAAAAGAGGCGGAAAAACGCGTCAGCGAATTTTATTCCACTGTATCGCACGAACTGCGGACACCGCTCACTTCCATTCGCGGTTCGCTCGGATTGATCGAGGGTGGCTTGGCGGGCGCCATCTCCGAGAAGGCGACAAAACTGATCAAGATCGCGCGCTCGGAATCCGATCGATTGATCCGCTTAATCAACGACATTCTCGACCTGCGCAAAATTGAAGCGGGAATGTTCGAGCTGAAGAAAACGACCGTCGAAACAGAGCGCCTGGTCGAGCGCACAATCGAGGGCATAACCGGCATGGCGCAAGGGCGCCATGTCACTCTCGTCAGTGAGATAAAAACCACCGGTCCTGTCATGTGCGACGAAGACAGAGTGGTGCAGATTCTCACCAATTTGATTGCGAATGCGATCAAATTTTCGCCTGCCGGAGAGTCGGTAAACATTACTCTGCAACCAGGTGCGAGCACCACATTCCGCTTCAGTGTTGCCGACAGAGGACCGGGCATTCCAAACGAGCAGATGCACAAGCTGTTCGGCAAGTTTCAACAGATCGACCAGAGTGATACGCGCAAAGTGGAAGGAACAGGTTTGGGACTGGCTATCACCAAGATGCTAGTTGAGCAGCACGACGGCACAATCGGCGTGGAAAGTGAGGTTGGCAAAGGTTCTACATTCTGGTTCGAGCTGCCGGCGATTTTCTGTCCAGCGCCGATGAACCACGCACAACCGGAATTGGACAGTCACATTCGACCCGCTCTCATCATTGAAGACGACGACAGCATCAGCGAAATCATCAAAGAGCATCTGCAGCAAGACAACTTCGAGGTCGTGCGTGCGACCTCGATCGCAGAAGCTCGCGCTCTGCTCGAGCAGTACAAACCGTATCTTATCGTCCTCGACTTGAACTTGCCCGACGGCGATGGGCTGGACCTTCTGCGTTCGCTCAGCTCTGACGAGCAGCGCCAACAGATTCCTGTCGTCGTCGTCACCGGGCGCGACAAAAATGGCACTGTGCAGTGCGGCTATCCGACCATTATCGATTGGATTTCCAAACCGTTCGACGAAAACGCGTTGCATAAAGCATTCACGGCGGCTCGGCAAAAGGTCGGTCCGGCTCACGTTCTTCTCGTTGAAGACGACCCCGCCGCCCGCGAAGTCATGCGGCAGCAGTTGGAAAACCTCGGCATTGCCTGTTTAGAAGCCAAAGACGGCGCCGAGGCGATTAAAACATTTCGCGATGCCAACCCTGATCTGATCATTCTAGATCTGGCGATTCCCGCTCCGGACGGCTTCGCTGTCGTCGACGTACTGCGCCAAGAACCTAATGGGTGCAAGCCGCTCATTGTCTACACCGCGATGGATGTGAATCAGGAGCAGAAGGAGCTGCTCAAGCTGGGATTGACAGCCTACCTGACGAAGAGCGTCACCTCGGTCGACAGCGTCATCGGCACCGTTCGCGAGTTTCTCGACGGACTGTTGCCCAGGGATGATTCACCTTGATCTCCCCAATCAAACAGAGTAAGCCAGAATGCCGCTGACCGGAAAAACGAAGAAGTCCAGAGGACGAGCCGTACTTATCGTCGATGACGACGTAAATTTCAGGCAGCTCCTCGTCAAGATCTTCAGTCCGATCGGACTGGAGGTAGTCGAAGCCGGCTCTTCGGATGAGGCTATGCAGTGCCTTGCCGACGATCTCGCACTGGTAATCGTCGACTACCGTTTGCCTGATACCGACGGCATGACTTTCATTACTCGTCTGCGCCAGGCCGGCTATGACCTGCCTGTGGTCTTCATCTCCGGCGCCTTTTGCGATGCGAAGACGTTCAATTGGCTGCGCAATATTCTCAAAGTTTCGCTGGTTTTGCAAAAGCCGATCGAACCCAAACTGTTGCTCGAGCAGCTCGAATCGCTCTTGCCTGCTCAGGTCAGCCTGCAAGAGGCGAAAGCCGATGAAGCGAGGCCGACGCTCATGGCTCGCCATCAAGAGTATGGGCAGCTCCTCGACGCCGATCCTGGTATCGAAGCAGCGCCTGAACTTCCTTCTCAGGAGAGCAAAGTGGCAATAGAGGCGGCTGCGGCACAACAGGAAACTAACCCTGAATTGACACTGCAACTGCGGCAGATGCGCAAAAAGGCGGAGATGGAGGGACGAATTCGTCAGGTGCAGATGGAGTTGCGCCAGGCGCTTCCGCCTGAGTGGGAAAAACTCTCCGCCTCGATCTCTCGACTGCAAGCAAACCCACTCGACCGCGAGAGCCGCGAGCAATCGGTCTCCCTCTCTCATCGCCTGCGCGGCACCGCCGGTTCGCTCGGCTTGCATCGAGTCAGTGCTTGTGCCGGAAAGATCGAAGATTACCTGATTATGCTCGACCCAGCGGACTCGACTGAGTACGATCTTTTGTGGGGCGAGATTATACGCGCGCTCGCCGATGGTGAAGGCGGGTTGGGTGCCCACGAGGCGTTTGATGGCAAGGGGCAACTAGAGAGGTTTTACGGCGGAAACGTTCTCATTCTGGCGGAAGAAGCCAAATTTAAAGAGGCGATCGTGCAGCTCGGCTCGCATGTCGATGCCAAGTTTTTCTTCGCGCCAACGCCGCGATCTGCTTTGATCAAAGCTGCAGACACCGTTTTCGACGCAGCGGTCATCGATCTATCGATTGGCGACAAAACGACGCTCTTTCATCTGAGCAAAGGGTTGCGCCACTCGATCGGCAACAAGAATCTGCCTCTGGCATGCCTCTTGGCCGGCAACGATCTGCTGGAGGCAGCCGACCAGATCTATTTGGGAATTTCGGCCATCATGCAAGCGCCTGTTGAAAGCGCAGAGTTGGAGCGAGCTTTGAGAACACTCTCTTCTGTTCGCGTTGGGCAGCGAGCGAGAATCTTGACCGTCGACGACGATCAAGTGTTGACGAAGTTCATTCAGACTATTTTGCAGACCGCCGCCATGCAGGTGACGGCGTTAAACGAACCGATCAAGATTATGGAGGTGCTGGAAGAGGCTCGCCCTGACCTGATTTTGATGGATGTCATCATGCCTGGTCTGAGCGGTTTTGATGTCTGCCGCATGCTCAAGCAAAATGAGAAATGGCGGTCGACTCCGCTCGTCTTTCTCACATCCAAAAGCGATGCTCAGGGGCGTGCATCCGCTTTCCAGGCCGGCGGCGAAGATTTTCTCAGCAAACCGATATTGAGCGAAGAGCTGATCACCAGAGTACAGTCGCAGCTGGCGCGCTACCGTGAGCGCCATCAAGACTGTAGCTTGGACGAGATGAGCGGCACGTTGAGGCGGGAAGCATTCTCTTTGCGGCTGCAAGATTCGCTAATCATCGCCGAGCAAGGCAAGCGAAAACTTTCTCTCTCGATGATTCGCATCAATGGGCTCGAACAGGCTGAACGCTACGGTATCTTCGCCACCATCAACGCCATCACGAGCCTGGGACGATTGATTTGCGCGCGCTTCAAGTCGGATAGTTTGCGTGGTCGCTGGGATGACAACACCTTTCTACTTGCCACCGCTGATGATGCAGCCATCAATGTTGTCGCGGCGCTGCGATTGCTCGCCCAGGAGTTCGAGAAGCAGTCATTTACGCGAGATGACGGTCGCCCATTTACCGTCACTGTGACAAGCAGCACCGCCATGTATCCTGGCGACGGGCTCAATGTCGAGAGTCTGATGCAAACTGCCCAGGACAGACTGCTGGTAAATTCGAGGAGAAACCCCGCTGACGGGGGCGCGATCAGCGATCAGGATGAGGCAGCCAGCTGAGCTGCCACGTTGTGCTTCGATAAATAATCGGTCTTCGCCGCTTCTACCAGGTGAGACCACGGCAGCACTTCGTCCTGCGGGATTTCGCGAAAAGCGTAGTAGTCAAGATCGGGGCAGTTGTCCGGCAAATTTCGCCAGGCGCGTTTCCACGCTCCCAGTTTGCCGCCCGCTGCGGCGACGGCGAGCAAAACGGGTGTCAGGCGCCTGTCCCCGCGCGAGATTACTGCCTGAATATCGCTCCAATTATGGCTTTCGGGTCGTACTTCGATTCCTGCCTTGGCAAGGTGTTTGCGTATGTACTCCAGCTTCTCGGCGCTTCGTTTGTCGCGCCCATTCCATTGAAATGGGGTTTGTGCTTTCGGCACGAAGGAGCTGACACCGAATACGAAACGCAGTCTTCTGTGTTCTTTCTTGAGCTCGCGTACTAACCTGACCGTCTCTTCCAGGTCTGCTTCGCTCTCATGCGGCAATCCGACGATGCCGTAAAACTTGATCCCTTGCAGCCCGCTATCGTCGATCAATTTGACGGCGTGTTTGATCTCGCTCTCGTTCAAGTTTTTCTTCATGACGGTGCGCAGGCGCTCTGAGCCGGACTCGATAGCGATGGTGACGGACTTCTGCCCCAACTTCTTCAAGGCCAGCAAAATGGTTTCATTCAAACTGTCGGCGCGCACCGATGCCACTGAAATGCGGGCATCGCTGCGTGTCATCAACTGCTCGGCGATCTGATCGAACTGCGGATGTTCGGTGACTGAAGGACCGAGCAAGCCGATGTTTTTCGTATGCTTCAACCCCAGATCGATCGCCGCCAATAGCGCCTCCACGTTGACCGGGCGAAATGGGCGAGTGAGAAAGCTCGCCAGGCAGAAGCGGCACTCTTGCGGGCAAGAACGCACCACCTCCGCCAGAAATATGTCACCCCAAGCGGTATCAGTGCTGACTATCAAAGTGTGCGCCAGGTAGTCGGGCGGAGCGACGTAAAGCTGCTTGGAGAGCTTCTCAGGAGCAGCCTGGTCTAACGGTTTGATGCTGGCGACCGGACCTTTATCGCCTTTGTAGGTGACTTCATACAGACTAGGAACATAGATGCCCGGCACCGCTGCCAGTCGCACCAGTCGTTCTTTGCGACTTCTTAGCCGGCGAGCCTCTTTCCATGCCGCCACAAAAAGTGGAACGGTGGCCTCAGCATCACCCAACAAAACGACGTCGAAGATTTCGGCGAAGGGCTCGGGATTAGCTGAAAGAACAGGTCCTCCGCCAAAGACGATGGCGTCATCGTCGCCACGTTCGCTCGATAGAATGGGCATACCGAGCTCTTTCAGCATGGCGATTATGTTGATAAAGTCCAGCTCCCATGAGACGGTGAAGCCCACCAGCTCGCTCGATTGGCAGTTCGGGTCCTGCCAATCCTGGAAGCCGCGCTTGACCAAAAGCTCAGTATCTTGCTCCAACAGCCACCAGACCAGTTGGTAGCCCAGCCCCGACATGCCCACGTTGTAAGTGTTGGGAAACAGCCAGGAGACGGCAAAAAGCGGTTGCTCTTTGATCGGTCGCTCTACGAGAAATACTTCTTTGCCAGGCATATTGCCAATTCTGCCAGATATCAGTACGGCGCGCACTGGGAAATCGTGCCGCTGTACACAATTAGAAGCTGTTGTCGAGAGAAAAAAGCCGCCTGGGGCGGTCGGATTGCACCGACCGCCCCAAGAGATTAGTAAGAATTGATTGGTTGAAAGAGCGACCCGTTCGCTCAAACGCAGAGCCCAGCCCTGTCGAGGGGCAAAGCGTTTGAGGGCTGCCAAGATCTAGGGCTGCTGGCTGTTATTTCGTTTCGGTTGAGGAAGCATCTTCGCCCAGTCCGAACCCAGATTAGTAAAGAATTCGTGCGCCGTGAGCACATCATCGTAGGAGATCGGCGGAGCTGCTGCTAACCTATCGATGTCGCGCTTCGTCCACTCTGTTGGGCAGTTACGCCGTTCTCGGTGGCTGCGCGGGGCAGTGCCGACGATCGCTACACCAAGTGGATGACCACAAGATCTGCAGCTCACACGGACTACCAGGACTCCCGGTTCTTCTCTTAAAAGTTGAATTCCCTCAGACGAATATGGATTGGCACAAAAGCGGCAAGATTTCTGTTGGAAGTATTCCTGTATGGCCTGGAATCCTCCACCATGGAATTTGCCCATGTCGGACCACCGTTCTAGGTTCTAATTGATATGTCACTGGTACCAAACTCGGTATCTCGATCTGCTGCACCATACTTGGTGCACCCGACCACAAAAAGATTATACTTGAACCGCAAAATTCTGCACGAAGTTATTTGCGCCGCCAGCACTTGATAAAAACGGACCCCGCCTTTTAGACAGGAGATTGAGTGAATGACCCATATTGAAGAAATATCCGCAATGGAAATTTTGGACTCGCGGGGCAATCCGACTGTCGAGGTCACGGTCGTTTTAGCGAATGGTGCCGCCGGCAGAGCAGCGGTTCCATCAGGTGCTTCGACAGGCGCATTCGAAGCCGTGGAGCTGCGTGACAATGATCCGAGCCGCTATCAGGGCAAAGGAGTGCTCACTGCGATCAATCACATACACGAAGTGCTGGCGAAAGCGTTGACCGGTGCTAATGCTCTGGATCAAACACTGATCGATCAAGAGATCTTGCGCCTCGATGGTACCGAAAATAAGTCTCATCTTGGTGCAAATGCCACATTGGGAGTCAGTCTTGCTGTTGCGAAAGCGGCAGCCAACTCGCTTGGTATGCCCCTGTTTCGCTATGTCGGTGGCGTATCGTCTAACGTGCTTCCGGTACCGATGATGAACATACTCAATGGCGGAAAGCATGCTGTAGATGGCGTCGATTTTCAGGAATTCATGATCGTTCCCGTCGGCGCTTCCAAGTTTTCAGAGGCGCTTCGCTGGGGTGCGGAAGTCTATCATTCGTTGAAATCCGTCTTGCATAAGAAAGGATTAGGCACCGGGGTTGGTGACGAGGGTGGATTCGCTCCTTCCTTGAAAACGAACGAAGAAGCTCTGGAATTGATCATCGAAGCGATCCAGAAAGCCGGCTTGACGCCTGGAGATCAGATAGCGCTTGCTCTCGATCCCGCATCGACGGAGTTCTTAGTGGACGGCAACTACAGGTTGGAGACGGAAAATCTGTCGTTGAGCAGCAGAGATATGGTCAAGTACTACGAAAAGCTGGTCAACAAATACCCCATCGTCAGCATCGAAGACGGGCTGGCCGAGGAAGATTGGGACGGATGGAAGTTGATGACCGATGTTCTCGGAGCGAGAATACAGTTGGTGGGTGATGATGTATTTGTCACCAATACGAAGCGCCTCACTCGTGGTATCGAGAATGGTGTGGCTAATGCTATCTTGATCAAGTTGAATCAAATCGGCACGCTCACAGAAACGCTTGATGCCATCAATCTTGCCAAAGAGAGCGGCTATGCAAATGTCATTAGTCACCGTTCTGGTGAAACCGAAGATGCCACCATTGCGGATCTTGCCGTTGCCACCTGCTGCGGACAGATCAAAACAGGAGCACCTTGTCGTTCGGAGCGTACGGCAAAGTACAACCAGCTCTTGCGCATCGAGCGAGATCTTGGCGTCACCGCCACATATCCCGGCGCCAGAGCGTTCGCGCAGAATCGCGTCAAAGCTGGAGAGCCGACGAACTCGGCAGCGGCATCGAGAAAGTAGCAAGCAATTTACGGTGTGGGCAACATGGCTGTAGCAGCCGTAGATCCTTCCTTGTGAAGGACCGAGCTGGTTCTGTACCGTCCGATGTACTGTCCCTGGATATATTGATCGACGTAGCTGCTCGAGGTCATTTCGTCGCCTGAAGTCAGATTGAAAGTCTCGCGCGATCGAGCTGCCCATGATGATTCCGGAGAAGATGCCGTGTAATAGGCGGTGCGATCCAGTTGTGCCTCGGTGGTGCTGAACGAGACGACTTCGGACTGTCCTTCTGTCCAACCTGGTTGAAACCAATGTGACATTATGCGGCCGTCGGAGGTGGACTTGAACTCGATATCACACTGCGTAACCGTCCCTGGTGCCACGTCGGAGACAGCGGAGTCGGTGACGGTGGTAACGCAATGCCAGGTACCGGCATAACTCGAGGGGAATGTATTGACCTTAAGCCGATCTTGTTCGACTTGAGCGGCGAACGAAGCGGTACTTCCGGCGGTGGCATGCTCGATATGCCCTTGCAGAAGAGTTGCTTGGGCGGAGCCGCAAAGTGCCACTTGGGCCAGGGTCAATGCTGTCAGTAGTAATGAATGCTTGAGTCTAACCGTGTTCATAATGATGCCTGGACTCCCTCACGGTCGTTATGTTCCCTTGGAAAGCGTCGAATAATCCTTTTCCGAAAATCGCCCACTTTTCTTAAGAATTCCCCTTAGCAATAATATTTAGCACAGTTAAGGGATCTGTTGCCAAACGCTTAAGAGAAAGGGTTCTCACCGTAGGGCGCCTGAATTCTGGTGGTAACATTGGGTTTTCCAGAAATAAAGTGCTGCCACTGCAGGGTGATTGCGCCAGCCGTATATGGGGGTTTGAACGCGTGAGTAATACAACAATGCCGGTTTCCGAAATCAAGGACATCAAGCTTGCCGACCTGGGCAAACAACGCATCTCGTGGGCTGAAAATGATATGCCTGTGCTGAAGATGATCCGTGAACGTTTTGCCAAGGAAAAACCATTTAAAGGATTGCGAGTTTCGTGCTGCGCCCACATCACCAGCGAAACCGCCAACCTGGCGCTGGCTATTCATGCCGGCGGCGCCGATTGCGTACTGATTGCATCCAATCCGCTCTCTACCCAGGACGACGTGGCTGCTTCACTGGTGAAAGATCATGGCATCTCGGTATACGCCATTAAGGGTGAAGACATTCCCACCTACCACAAACATATAAATGTAGCGTTGGACCACAAGCCGCATTTGATCATCGACGATGGCTCCGACCTCGTCGCCACTCTGTTGCAAGAGCGCCCGGCGCAAGTGAAAGAGATCATCGGCACGACAGAAGAAACCACCACCGGTATTACCAGACTGGTATCGATGGAGCGTGACAACGCTTTGAAATTCCCCTCCGTTGCCGTCAACAACGCTCAAACCAAGCACATGTTCGATAATCGCTACGGCACCGGACAATCGACTTTGGATGGTATCGTTCGCGCCACCAACAGACTGGTGGCCGGACGCAACTTCGTGGTGCTCGGCTACGGTTGGTGCGGTAAGGGTTGTGCCATGCGCGCTCGCGGGCTCGGCGCCAACGTCATCGTCACTGAAGTCGATCCCATTCGCGCCATCGAAGCCGTCATGGATGGTTTCCGTGTCATGCCGATCAACGAAGCCGCGTCACTCGGCGACATCTTCGTCACCGTCACCGGCAACCGCCACGTCATCGATCAGAAGCACTTCGAAGCGATGAGAGATGGTGCCATTGTTTGCAACTCCGGTCACTTCGATCTAGAACTGAATCTGGTGGCACTGGAAAAAGTCGCTGTCAAGAAACAAGAAGTGCGTCCGCTCATGGAGGAGTTCACACTCAAGAACGGCAATCGCATCTGTGTTCTCGCTCAGGGACGTCTCGTCAACCTCGCCTGTGCCGAAGGGCATCCGGCCAGCGTTATGGACATGAGCTTCGCTAACCAGGCATTGGCTCTTGAATATCTCGTCAAGCACAAAGGCGAACTGAAAGACGGCGTGCACACGCTGCCTGCATCCGTCGATCAAGAGATCGCAACTCTCAAGCTCAAATCGCTCGGAGTTGTCATCGACAAGTTGACACCGGAAATGACCGAGTACATGTCGTCGTGGAAGAGCGGCACATAGCCCGCTCTTAACGTTCGAATATTGAAGGGCGCGAGTTCGACTGGCGCCCTGATTCCTTTTTATATGCGCTCCGTCGCTGGAGCTGGGCAGCTTGCTGCATAAGCCCCCCTCCGCGAACTGCGGTTTCAAGGAATTTGCGATGTATTAGTGCTCATATGGCAACACGGACACTGGAGCGTAGTGCTTATAAAGATCAATGCCTCCGCGGCCAAGATTGGCTGCGGAGGCGGTTTGAAAACTAGTGGGCCGTGCTTGCCGGCGACCAGATCTACTTTTAGTTGATCTTTTGGAACATGTAACCGATGCCGCGCGCGGTGAGAATCAGATCCGGATTGGACGAATCTTCTTCCAGTTTGGAGCGCAGGCGGCTGATGTGCACGTCAACAACGCGAGTATCGATGCGGTGGTCCGGAGGGTATGCCCATACTTGCTGCAAAATTTCGCCGCGTGAGTACGGTTTTCCGGAGTTGGTAACCAGCAGTTCCAGCAAGCTGAACTCCATACCGGTCAAGCGGATGCGTTCGTTTTTACGCGTAACCTGACGTTTGTTTAAATCAATTTTTAGATTGCCGATCGTGATGACGTTGGTGCTCTTGCTCTGCCCGGCCTCCTGGTGGCGTTCGACAGTTCGTCTGAGCACCGCTTTGATGCGGGCTTCCAGCTCGCTTGGGCTGAACGGTTTGACGACGTAGTCGTCAGCACCAATCTCCAATCCCTGAATGCGATTGGAAACATCGGCGACCGCGGTCAGCATGATGATAGGCGTATCCGACGTTTTGCGAATCTCGCGGCATACTTCGTAGCCGTCCATCTTCGGCAACATCACGTCGAGAATGACTAGATCTGGTTGAAAGCCGTTAAATTGCTCGAGAGCTTCTTGACCATCAGCCGCGGTGGCGACGTTGTAGCCAGCCAGCTTGAGCCGTGTTTCTAGAATGCGCCTGATAGAAGCTTCGTCGTCTACAACGAGAATCTTCTCTTGTTCGCTATTATTCTCAGCCACTATGTGTGTTCCTACCTGCTAAATCTTTGGATGGTTCGAGCAGATCTCCGTGTGCCGAATCAGGCGTCCGTGGTGCTGCTAACTGGTGAGCGACCGCGATCCACTCATAAATGAGTATATACCATTCCTTTCTCTATTAAAGGTATGCGACCAATCGGCGACTGACGTTTTCTAAGCGCTTTGGCAAACAATCGATGCCGTGTTTTCTTGACATGCGCATATTGCTAACCCATAGCAGAATGAACGCCACCAGATATGGTTCTGCATGAAAGCGACTGCGGAGTGAGAATTGCCACCGGCGATTCTGCTCCTGCGCAGGGTGAGGACCGCGTCTTGCGCACTCCGGTGTCACCGACATTGGTGGCATAAAGAGTCAGCCGATTCTGTTTTGTTCGAGCAAATGCATCTTAAAGGAATGTGTTCGCTGCTGGTTGACAGGTGGCTCAATGGCGCGCGTTAAAGCATGTCAAGGTTGCCAGTAACCAATATTATTTTTTCACTCGTTAGCGCGTCCATGCCTGCGTATTTCTATTGAAAACCGTGTATGTGCGATCAATATAAATGGACGCAGAAGACGACCACTGGCTGAGCATTTCCCTTTGCATCCCTATCCACACATGCAAAAATCTTTCTTGACACTGACTTCTTTCAAGCATGATGAATACGCTCTTAAGTAACACCGCTGGCTTTTTCAGTTGTCAGCGAAGCATTCCCATGTACAATTGGGCTCAAGATTTCATGTTTTTTGTGAAGTCGTTGTAGCTCTTACTAACAGAGGTTTTTCGGATATTTTTGGTGGGCACCATTGCCTACCTTTGTAGAAGGAAAACCGTTGACTCAAGTAAGGTTGTGGAAGGGGAAATCACATTTGCGGTGTCAAATACGGTGCTCAACATCGACGTCGCAAACTGCAAAATTGATGCGGGTTGCCCAAAGTCATGTTAAGCTTAGTTAGCTGAACGGTATTGGGTGGTGTTGGTTACGTGAGGCTAGAAGAGAGGAAGAGAGGAATGAGCAAGCAACGTTTGTGCTTGGCTTTAAGCGTATCGCTGACGCTTATGCAGGCGAATTTACTACCGGCACTCGCCGATCCAGAAGCGGGAGCGATTTGGCAGAAATTATCGGGTGCCAACGTCAAAAAGACGAATGCACCAGCTCCCAAAGCGAAGGTGACGACGAAGGCTGCCGCCAGTAAGCCGGCTGCAAGCGCAGTCGTTCCTGACGGACATGCGATGTTATTTTTGACCGGCAAGGGCAAGCAGAGTGCATTGCCGGGCGCCGCTGCTCCGGCAGCAGCTTTGACGATTCATCCGGCTTTGACGGAAATCGCCGCTGCTCCAGCGCTGGCTTCGACAGATGAAACTCCGGTTCAACCGGCTGCTGGCGTAGTTACCGCCCCGCAGCTCACTCCGGCTGCAGCCGCGACAGCTTCGGCACCGTCGGTGGTGAACACTGCATCACTCGGTTCTGATGCTATCGGTGGAGCAGATGCTCCTCAGGCAGCTCAAGACCTCGGTGGCAGCTCCAAACAACTTCTGGCGCAATTGGCTCCGGATCAAGTGATGGCCCAGGCCGATCAAGGCCCCGTCACCGCCACGCCGATACCGCCCGTAGTGACTGGCACTGTAGACCTGGAAGAGTTCAAGACGACCAACGTCATCGATCTCAAGGTCTCGCAATCGAGAACATTCAAACTCAAAAACAAAATCGTTCGTACCTCAATTAGTGATCCGGCGATTGCCGAACCGGTCGTGGTTTCTGAAAACCAGATCGTGCTTCTCGGCAAAACCCCCGGCACCGCTACCCTGGTACTGTGGGATGACGCCGGCAACTCCGTTGCTGTCGACTTGCGCGTGACCCGCGACTACAGTCAGCTCCAGGCGACCTTGCGAGAAATCGATCCTCGCATCATCGTCAAGGCTTACTCGGTCGGAGGCAGTGACAGAGTCATCCTCCTCGGCGATGTCGACCATCCGGATTCCGTAATTCGTGCCTTCTCGGCATCCAACGTATTTATGGATGACCGTGGCATGACCATTCAGGTCGCCAACGAGCGCTTGATCAACTCCAGAATCGGTGAACAAGGCGCACAAGGCGGCGGCACGGGCGGCGGCGGCGCTACCGGTCAGTTGGCAGCATTGAGTTCGGTCGATAAGTACACTTTCTTCGGCAACATCAACAACAACCTGGGCAAAGCTCAAGTCATCACCAGTGATGGCGGACGCGTCACCAGCCTGGTTAAGGTGAGAAAGATTCCGTTGATCGTTCTGCACGTCACGTTCATGGAAATGAACTCGACCGCAGCTCGCTCGATCGGCATGATGCTCGGCTTCGGCTTCACCACCAGAAACTTCTCGTTCGGTGTTGGCGGTAATAACAACGCCCTCAGCAACGGCGACGCTGCTAACGCTTTGTTGACTTCGCAGCCTGGTTTTTCGGATGTCTTCCGACTCCAATCCGTAGCCGGAGCGTCTGAACCGGTAGCCATCAGCTCTACTGCTACACAACCAGTGAGCTTCCTCGGCTCTAACACGGGCACGTTCACTGATAACTTGGGCAATACCGTTACAGGTGTCTTGACCGGACTGGGCTTGGGCGTCCTCAATACCGCTCCCGCACTCGTTCAGCAAGCAGTGCTGTTCGGATCGCCTGGTGGCGCTTCATTCAACACCACTGGATTGGGCAACCTCTTCACTGGCAACAGCAACATCTCGACCGGTGGCGGTTCGCGCCTCTCGATCGACCCGACTGTCCAAGGCATCATCACCCACGCCAGAGCGCGTGTGTTGGCTGAGCCCACCTTGGTTACAATCTCGGGAGAAAGAGCTGCATTCTTGGCTGGTGGAGAAATTCCAATCATCCAATCTATCGCCACCGCTGGCGCTGCGCAGCAGTCGGTCACATTCGAACCGTTCGGCTTGAGAATCAACATGATTCCCGTGCTGATGGAAAATGGCGCGCTCAACATCGAAGTTTCGCCTGAAGAGCGTATTCCATCCTTCCAGTTCGGACTCAACTTCCCTGGTTCGTCTACAACAATTCCTGGTTTCACCACCAGAAAAGAACAGACGATCGTGGAGATGCGTCCGGGTCAAGAACTGTTCATCGGTGGCTTGATTACAGCCAACTCTGGTCGTGAACTAACCAAGATTCCGATTCTCGGTGAAGTTCCAGTCCTCGGCGCTATGTACCGCTCGAAAGCGTTCAGCAAGAACGAATCCGAACTAGTCGTAGCGATCAGACCGGAAATCATCCTGCCCGGAACGCCTGGTCAGCTCAAACTTCCTGAAGAAATCGGTCGCGTAGAAGGACCTCGCGACACCAACCTCTTCCAGGTTGAACCGACCGTTGTTGACGAACGTCACTACACCTCGGGTCGTGACGAGCGCCATCAAAAGACCTCGCCTACTCTGCCAGAAGGTTCGCCTATCCCGGACAACGAGTAAGCTAGACTCAATAATCAATGAGAAGGGCGGTCGCAAGACCGCCCTTTCTTTGTATGCGGTTTTTCCATATATGCGCTCCGTCGCTTCGCTCCGCTCGCTCCTCCGCGCGCAGAAGCGCTTCGCTCCGCACGCCTCACTGGCGCTGGGCAGCTTGCTGCATAAGCCCCCTCGGGCGGCGCGCTTCGCTACGCTGACTTGGTTTTTCAAGCAGTGGTGAAGGCCGGACTGTTGCAAACCGCAGATGAAGCCGGTGGCCGTACGGCCACTTGCAGTCGCCCGCGTTGGCGGACTTGTAATTTGAAACTCGAAACTGTTGCTAGCGGCTCTTGCGTCCGGCTTTTTCTTTGCGTGCCTGATAGGAGGCTAAGAACTCGCTCGACTCTACGGGGAACTCGCTTGTGAAGATGTCCAGAACACGCGCGACTGCGTTTTTGATGAAGTCAGTGCGCGACTCTGATGGTGCGTAGCAGTTTGCCAAACCGGCACGGTCGACGATGCGAAGCAATCCCTTTTCGGCCAGGCGCACCATAGTGGTCATCACGGTTGTGTAGGCGATCTGCCGCTCGTGGCGCAGGATATCGTAGATCTCGCGCACCGTGACGGTGGGATTTGCTTTCTTCCAAACGAGCTCCATAATTTCGCATTCAAGGTCGCCAAGGAATTTGCGAAGTCCCGTCTGGTTAAAGCGAAACGAGGCATTCTCGTCGTGTAGTCTCATGCAAGCCTGCTTATGCTCTGAAAGTCTGAGAAGCAATCGTAACACAGGCAAAGTCTCTTGGGGAGCCACTTGTTTCGCTTGATTTGCCCTAAAAATGTAATGCCTGCTGAGTTCTAGCGAATCTGCTACCGGGCGTAGCAAATGTAATATTTGATTGGTAGGTTGTGAAATTGCTACGCCCGGACAGTTGACGTGTGCGCTTTTGGTACGATTGACAGATGTTATGTACGACTGCTTTCACCCTCGAGTAGCGAAGCGCTTCTGCGCGCGGAGGAACGAGGAGCGGAACGTAGCGCGTCGCCCGAGGGGGCTTATGCAGCAAGCTGCCCAGCTCCAGTGAGGCGTGCTGAGTGGAGCGCTTTTGCGCGCGCAGGAACGAGCGGAGCGAAGTGACGGAGCGCATATGAAATGAATCACGCATATAAAATGACTCTTAGACCGGTTGTCTTTCTTGATCGAGATGGAACGCTCAATGTCGAGGCAGGATACATCCAGCAGCTCGAGAATCTGGTTCTCATCGAGGGCGCAGCAGATGCGGTGCGACGCCTGAACAGTGCGGGAGTAGCTACGGTCCTCGTCACCAATCAGACAGGCGCAGCCAGAGGATATTATCCTGAGCAGCACATTCTCGATCTGAATGCGCGTCTGGTGCACTTGTTGGCGGCTGGAGACGCGCATTTGGACGCAGTCTACTACTGTCCACATCTGGCGGAGGCAACGGTTGCCGAGTATTCCCAGGAATGCAAATGCAGGAAGCCGGAGATCGGTTTGGTGGAAATGGCTTTCGCAGAGCACCCTGACCTCGATCGTAGTCGTTCGTTTGTCGTGGGTGACAAAGCCACTGATGTCGAATTAGCTAAGAACTGCGGTGCCAAAGGGGTGCTGGTTACTACGGGGTACGGCGAAGCTGTGCAGAAAGGCGAATATCAGTGGCCGGTCAAGCCTGACTTTCAGGCGGCATCGATCGTCGAGGCGGTCGACTGGATTCTCGCGCAGCTTAAGCTGGTTTCAGGCGATCGAATGTCCTGAACGCAAGAGATAGCTCACTTCGCTCAATAAAGACGGCATGTCGAACGGCTTCGGCAGATAGAGATCAGCACCGGCTTCCAGCGCCGCTGATTGATCCGGATGCGAAGTAGCCATGACCACCCAGATATTGCACAGCTCCTCTGTGCGTTTGAAGACCCGGCACAGCTCCCAGCCGTCCATCGCTCTGTCAGCTAGATTCGATTCGAGTAAGACCAGGTCGGGCTGCTGATCGCGAGCCATCTCCAGAGCATCATCGGCAGAGCTGGTCACTTGCACCATATAACCTTCAAGAGAGAGCGTCTCTTGCAAAAGACATGCCATGGCGCCGTCAGGCTCGACCACCAGAATGCGCGATTGTCGTTGCTGAAGCGAGGCGATACGCGCCGCTTTCAAATCTTTGCTCGCTTGTCCCGCGGCGACGTCGAGAGGCATTTGATCCGTCACCCAGCTCGAGCCGGAGCGCCGCTTGGCGAGATAACGATAATCGCGGCAGGTGGTGAGCACGTCGACATAGCTTTGAAAACGTCTCTTGGCACTGGATACGATACCAATGGCAATTGAGATGAGGGGCACGCGCCGGCGAATGCCTCCTCGCCCGGTAGAGATGAGATAGCCGCGCTCGATGTCTCCGCGCGGATAGAAGCGAGTGCTGATTGTGTCGAACTGCTGGCAGATTTTGCGCGCTTTCTTCTCCGCTTGATCAGGTTGATTCGTCACCATCAAAAAGTCATCAGCTTCGAGATGTCCAACGAAATCGCTGTCGTCGGCAACGTCGCAAAGAATGGCTCCCAGAGCCTTGATTAACTGGTCGCCCGCGAGGTCCCCGTAAGTTTCGTTATAAACGCGTATCTTATTCAAGTCGATCGACATCGCGCCCCAGTGCTTGTCGGAGACCAGGCATTGCTCCAGCATGCGCCTGATCGTGTTCGGTCCCGGCATCAATGTGAGCGGGTTGGAGAATTCTTCCTGCCGTCTGCGCAAGTGAGCCAAGATGCGGATTGCCAGCTCGTTTTTATCGATCGGATCGCCGAGCACGTCGTCAGCACCATAACGAAACGCGCTGATTCTCTCGTTGACATCATCGGAGCCATGCAGCAAGACTAATACTGGTCGTGGTTGTACAACGGTGGCCCTGATCTGCTGGCAGTACAGCCGTCCGTCGCCTTCGGGCATGGCTGCTGCGAGCAGAATCAAATCCGGATGGAGAAACGAGAGCAGTTCGTTCGCTTCTTCGAAGGAGGTAACGGCGTGCACCCGCGCGCCGGTCTTCTCCAAAATGGAGGCGTAGTCAGCCGCCTGCCGCGCCTGATGAATGATGAGAATGATCGGTGTTGGCAGCATCATCTCAATCACCTCCGCGAGGCAGTTGAACGTCGAGTGATGCTGCCGGCAATCGCACTGTAAATGTGGTGTTGCCCGGTGAACTCGTCACTTTGATCTGTCCGCCTAGCGCGAGAACAAGAGAACGAGTGATATAGAGACCGAGTCCGGTTCCTTCCGTTTGCCGCACCAGTGGATTGTCCAAGCGGCTGAACTTGCTGAAAATCTGCGGCAGATGCTCCTCGGCAATGCCGACGCCCTGATCGCTCACGGAGAACTCCACCATCTCTTGCGACTCGTCGAGAACATCTCGTGCCACTACGGTGACAACCGTCTTCGGCGGCGAATATTTGATGGCGTTGTCGATCAGATTGGTCAATATCTGCTCCAGGCGGTCGGCATCCGCAAATACTGGTGGCAGCCCGGCCGGCAAGTTGATGGTCAGCTTGTGCTCACGTGCTTTGTCCGCCAGATTACGCGCCACTCTATGCACGGCTTCGTTGAGATCGATGGCGCGCATTGTCAGCTGCATCCGTTTGGATTCCAATCGGCTCACCGCCAGTAAGTCCTCCACCAGTCGCGTCAGGCGGTCCGCCTGGTCTTTGATGATGCCGACAAAGCGGCGCTGCTGGCTGGCATCGAACTTATTGCCTGCCCGAAGAATCGTGTCTGCAAAACCTTTGATGCTGGTGAGCGGTGTGCGCAACTCGTGGCTAACGGTGCTGACGAACTCGGTCTGCGCCTGTTGCACGGAGTTGGCTTGGACGATGTAGACGATGGTGATGAAACCTTGAGGATCAGCGCTGCCATTGGTGATTGGCACGTGTGAAACAAGCATGGACAGATCGGCGCCAGCTCTGTTGATGATGGAAGCGACCCGTGTGCCTGTCTCTTCTTTCGCATCAGTGGCAGTGCCACCAAAAGCAGTGGCAACAAGTTTACTTTCCCTCGATTCTTTCGCCCCGTTATCAGTGGTTTCAAAATCGACCATGCCGGAGAGCCGCTGGCCGATTATCTCGCTCTCGCTTCGCCCAACCAGCTTTGCAAACGCCGGGTTGCACGAAGTTACCGTTCCATCGCGGTCGCTCAAAACGATGCCATCGGCGGAATGTTGAGTGAGGCAGCGGTAGATATCCTCTGTCTTGATCACTGATATCACGGCGCGATATGACCTGGCCAGTACGAACTCGCGGAGACGCTCTCCTTAAGCCTAACTTAGCACTATAAAAGCCCGTGAAAGCACATAGCAACCTACTCTTAAGGATTGTGCCCGGCGCCGTCTTCCCCCTCCACGTCGGAGTCCCCGCCGGAGGTGGGCATCGTCAGATGTAGGATCGTCTGGAGTCTCTCCCTGTCGGTCAGATGAAGATATCCCAATAAAGCCTCGAATGCAGTAGCCTTGCGGTATACGCCCTGGTCCGAGCGATGACTGGAGGCGGGCTTAACATTTCGTGCCCGGCGGACGATCTCAAGTTCTGCTTCGGTCAGTTGGTCGTTGATGGCGTCGAGCAGATCCGCCTGCGCCGAGGCGTCCACCCGGGCGCGGCGGTGTGCTTCTTTGACTGAAGACGCAGTCATAATCTCGCGTTCGCGCTCGAACAGATGAAACACGGCATCGCCCAGGTGGGCGAGCAGGCGCGGCGAGATCTCACTTATCTTTCGAACGTTCTCTTTTTTTGTCATGCTTGGGCGGCTTGCTCGCTTGAGCGCGTTTATCGCCATGCGGAGCAGCCTTTTCCAGTTTTTTGTGTGCCAGCTCTCGCATCACCTGTAAAGCGAAAGCTGGGAGCGCGGACCCCATGCGCTTGTAGCGCCAAGGCTCTTTGATTAAGCGGTAGAGCCACTCGCAATGAACTTTGCGAAACGCCGCCGGAGCTCGTTTGACATTGCCGGCCCACACGTCAAATGAGCCGCCCACACCGATGAGGACTGATTTGGAGAAGCGCGATTGCCAGCGGTCGATGAAATACTCTTGTTTGGGCACTCCGAGCGCAACGAGAACCAGTTCTGGATTCTTATCTTCGATGACGTCGACGATCTCATCTTCTTCGTCGGTGGCAAAATAACCGTGATGACTGGCGACGATGTTGATGCCCGGATACAGCTGCGGCATGATCTGGAGCAGCTTCTCGAGCGTTTCGGGCTTGCCGCCGATTAAAGCGACACGGCGACCGGAAGCGCCAGCGCGCGTCAGTGTTGCCGATGCCAACTCTATGCCCGGCAAACGATTGTTGGCATGACCGGCCAAACGCAGAGCCCAGACAACTCCCGAGCCATCGGGAATGATCAGGTGTGCGTGCCTGATGATGCGATCGAGCGTCTGATCTTGCTGCGCTGCTATCACCATCTCGGCGTTGAGCGTGACGACGTGCAGCCCTTTGCTCATACGCCAGGACTCGTCGATGATCTGCAGCGCCAGCGCCTCATCGACGACGTCGACAGGATAGCCGAGGACATTTTGACGTGAGCGTGATGCGATTGACAAGGCTGACATTGTATGTGGTGGCATGACTCGGCACGACGACAGGCGAGCGCAAACGCTTCAGAGCGCAACTACCGCGATGCGTTCGTAGCGCTCAATTGCTATCGCTTTGCATGCTTAGAATTCTAGCCAAGATATCAAAGTTCTGGCAAGCCAAATTTCTTGCAGCCTCCGCCCGCTCCCTGGCGGTTTTCGAGAGAGCTTCACGGTCGCGCACTGCCTGTTTGAGAGTATCCGACCATATATGCAATCCACCTTCGGCGCCTCCATAATTGGTGATATTTAACGTGGGCGCGTTGAACTGCTCGGCTACCTGGGCCACTTTCGGGTCGTAGGTGATGAGGACGGTCGGAACCCCAGATTTGAGCGCCATGATATTGGCGTGAAGCCTCATCCCGACCAGCATATCGAGCTGGGACAGATAAGTAATCCACTGGCTGGGACGCTCGATTTCAGCGGAGCTTATTCGTGCTACAGCGCCTGGACGGTGCTGCTCCCAAATACGGATAAACTGATCGAGAATCTCGTTGTCTTGCACGGGATGAAGCGCAATTGGCACGATGCGCGCCTTCTCCGGCAGGGCCGCGTGCATGGCGCGGGCAAGCAGCGGCAACTCCTCGGCGCCGAACTGTTTATGCGAACGCAACGACAAGCCAATGAGCTCGCCCTCGGTCTGCCGCGCTTGTGCCACCTGCTCTGTTATCGCCCCGGGGACCGGTTTAGCCTCCAGGCGCCAGACGGGGTCCGCTGTCAGTTCTGCAGGCAGATTCCACGACTGCACTACTTTGAGCGAACCCTTGTCTCGAACGATAATCCGATCGCACGACTTGAACGCGAGCTGAGCTGCCCATTCACCTACGTACGTACTGAGAGGTCCGATGCCTTGCGCATAGCACAATGTCTGAGCACCCAAACGCCTGGCCAGAATGATTTGCAGACCGTAAAAGATCGGCGAGCGCGTGCTGACTATGTCTTGAAACAGTCCACCCCCGCCGGAAATGAACAGCTTCGTGCGCGGCAGCAGTTTGATCAACCCGGGAAAGCTCCAGCGATCGACAGCTCGCACGCCGAAGCGAGAGCTTGTCGTGGAGGGCGAGTTGGAGAGAATGACAATGTCGTCCGCCGAGACAAGCTGTTTCAACTCTGCGCAAATCTCTTCCAGAATCGCTTCGTCGCCGAGGTTGTCGAAGCCGTAGTAGCCTGATACCAGAACGAGATTGCGTTGTGTCGAGCTTGTCACCTTGGTGTTCTCAAGTGTAGTCGTCATCGCTCAAGCCTAGCCCATTGTTGACTAGCTTAACCAGCCACATTCATTTAAGATCAATCGATATCAACCGACGCTGGGGTGGTTCGCCGCCAAGCGTCACGGGGCGACAATGCCGCAGCCCAGTACATTTCACGCCAAACAAGGCTGGACGAGTTTGCTCGCCGAAGGACTCGAAGACGATCGGCCGTGGGCGCATATCGCGGTGCATTCTCCCGAGGCGATGGCGGCTTTGTTGAAGCAGTGCAGCGACGCCGGCGCCAAACTTTTCGTCGGGAGGCCGCGCCCCCTGCCTGGTTCTCTTTCCGCCGCATCGATTGTATTCGCAGATGTGACTCCGTTGAACGCTGTCGTAGAACATCGTCAGGCAGACCAGGTGATCTCGCTTCAGTGCGGCATGAAGTTGGCGCAGCTAGATAAGCTGTTGGAAAAAAGTGGACAGTGGTGGCCGATCGCTGGCGGACGTGATGACACCGTATACGACATCATCGCCAATGGCGATGGAGGCTGGCTAGAACAGGGATTTAGCGGGCCGCGCCATTTAATTCTCGGACTGGAATTGGCACTACCGAACGGCAACTTGATCAAAACGGGCGGCAAAGTTGTGAAGAATGTCACCGGATATGATCTGACTAAGCTCATTGTTGGTGGGCGCTCACTGTTTGGTATCCCGACGGTCGCTCACCTGCGGCTGTTCGCGCGTCCCGAGCGCTGCGCTTGTCTGGTTGTGAAGTCGGCGCGCTTGCAAGAGCTCGTTCAGCACGCCTCCGTTTTGCTCGCATCCGGATTACCGATCGCCGTGCTGGAGATTATGCAATCGAATTTGCTCGCCGATGTCGGACTGGCCGATCTCGGTGTGAACGATGGCTCCTATACGACGATCGTGCAAGTGTTTGAGCATGACCCAGTAATCGCCGAAGTCATGCCTCAGCTGCAATCGCTTGCCGCACCACATATGGTGCAGAGTGCCTTTGTCGTCAAGGTTGGGTCACAGTTGGTTGATTTGGCGGCGCCGCGCGATCGTATCGAAATATCGTGCGCGCTCTCTCATGTTGAGGATGTGGTGGAGATAGGCCAACGCTTTGGTTGCACCAACCTACGACTGCGCCCAGCCTGCGGACGGCTGCGCTTCGATCTGACGCCCGAGGTGGACGTAACAGCCATGCGCAAAGCCCTCTCCAAGATGTGCTGCGAGCGCGGGCGCACCATGACCTTGGCGACCACGGAAGGTTTTGTGTTCAAGGTCAGGCATCTGCCTGATACTGAGAGTGCCGCTTCTGACATCGTTGCCGAGATCAAGAAGCAGTTCGATCCCTCAGGGTGCCTCAATCCGCTTGCCAGTTTTCAATGATTGAATGACTGGAGTCTGTGTAGAATGATATTTGATCGATATATCAGGTGGGAAATGCCATGGGTGATGAAACCGTTGAAAAATTGACGAAAGACTCTCAATATCGAGAGTACACACGCGCGGTCAATCCGCTCGGACAAGGTACGATCCCGCCAGTCGCCACGGCTGACTTCTTGCATACTCTGCATGAGCAAGGACCGACAAGAGTCATTCCTTTTGATCTGAGCGAAAAACTGGAGTGCTCGTGGACCGGGACGAGCCCGGCTCTGCTTTCCAACTTCATTCGAATAGAGCCTAACGAAGAGATCAGCACGCGCGTCAATGCAACTTCAGAGCTGTACTATGTCATCCGAGGAAGCGGCGTTAGCACCGCAGGAGATACCGAAATCAGATGGAGCAAAGGTGATTTTGTCGTCGTACCGGGCGGCCGTCAATGTAAACATAGAGCGACTGATGATGCGGCTTTATACTGGGTGCACGACGAGCCTCTACTTGCTTATTTAGGTACGACGGTCAGTGAAGAGCGCTTCGCTCCCACCCTTTATCCGGCAGAAGTTTGTGCGCGAGAGTTGGAGAAGGTGGCGAGCGATCCCCACGCCCATCAGCGCAACCGCATCTCGGTACTGCTCGGCAATACCGCTTTCCCTCAAACCATGACGGTTACGCATACGCTCTGGGCGATGCTGGGAATCTTGCCCACTAATTCGGTGCAGCTTCCGCACAGGCACAACTCAGTCGCTTTGGATTTGATTCTCGACTGCGCTCCCGGCTGCTACACGCTCATCGGGCGGGGTGTCCGCGACGATGGAACTTTGCTCGATCCGATTCGCCAGGACTGGCATCCCTACTCCGCTTTTGTCACGCCGCCATTCATGTGGCATTCGCATCACAATGAGTCGGGACAACCGGCCCACCTCATACCGATCCAAGATGCGGGATTGCACAATTACCTGCGCACGTTAGATATCGAGTTCTCGCACGCCAACCAGGGGCGCCGCAAGTCAGACAGCCAGCAAGGCGTAGTCAACGAGCTGGTTTAGGTTGCTTCCAGGTCTTTGAAACACTGCTGTCTAGTGGCACTCTCGGCGTTCGAGCAATCGGTTTCGATTTGAGAGAAAAACCGCTGGAATATCCCGCAGTTGGTTGGGGCGAAAAGCCGATTGCTGCAATCGGTTTCAGTTTGAGAGAAAACCCGGCGGAATATCTCTCAATTTGAGGAATGTAGGTTTCTGCTGCCTGAATCGTTGACTACCTGCAACGAAGCGGTGAAGACCGCGTCGGGTTGCGTGGGATCGTTGGTTTGGATGTACACTTCGCGCGTCGGTTCTGTCACTAAGGGTGAGGTATTGATGACGATGGTGAGGTCTGTCGACTGGCCTGGGCGCAAATGCGTTCGTTTCGCTTTCGCCGTCGTACAGCCGCAGCTCGTGTAGATGCATTTGATCGCGAGCGGTGCCGAGCCGGTGTTCTTGAGCGTGATCGTGTGCGTTATTTTCTCATTGCGGGCAATTGCGCCCAGATCACAAACGGTTTCGCTCAGTTGCAAGTGTGGTGCCAACCCGCTTGTTTCAACTTTCTCTCTGGCTAAGCTGAGTTGTGAGGCGCTCAGCATGAACACTCCCCCCCACACGATCATGTTGAAACCTCTCGCCATGAACTAAATATACGTCATAGCTATCGGCTCAGCTCCAGTTGAGATACTGACAAAGCGGAATGAGAAACCTTGGCAAGAAAGCATCTTGCCACCAGGCTGCAATTCCTTCGGCGCCAGGAAATTCAAGGAAAATATCGGGCAAACAACGTAGACTTGAGTTGGCGATAGATTTAAACCAATGTCTCTACCAGCAAACGAAACCAGATCAACAAAACGCGTTCAACCGATCGAGAAGGAGATGTTGGACGCTTGCATTCATTGCGGTTTGTGCCTGCCTGCCTGCCCGACGTACCTGGCCACGGGGCGTGAGATGGAGTCGCCGCGCGGGCGCATTTCTCTTCTGTCGCAGTGGAGCTCGGGCGAGCAGGAGATGTCTCCACGCCTGGCTGAACATATCGAAACCTGTCTCGGCTGTTTGGGCTGCCAGACAGCCTGTCCATCCGGGGTGCAATACGAGAGCATTCTCAATATCGCTCGTCCCTACATTGCCGAACAGCGGCCGCCGGCTGCCCGACATCTTATGCGCACGATCTTCGCCAGAGTGCTCCCGGACTACAAGCTCTTGCGTCTCGGGGGCAACCTTCTGCGCTTCTGGCAACAACTCAATCTGGGGGCGCTTCTGAAGTGGCTCGCTTTGCCTTCAGAGGAGTTTGCTCGCGCCGCTGAGCGGGGAGAACTGGTCAATCCGGTGCGCAAGGTTTTGTATCGACTGCATGTAATGGAGTCGCTATTGCCGCGTGTGCCGAAGTTTAAACCGTTGCCCCGGCAGTCGTGGAATCAGGGAGAGAAGAAAGGCACCGTGCAGCTTTTCTCTGGTTGTGTGATGGATGTTTTCTATAATCATGTCAATCATGCTTGTTTGCGGCTGCTGAAAGCGCAACAGAAGATTGTCAGCGTTCCTCAACAGACCTGTTGTGGCGCACTAGCCATGCACTCCGGTGAGATCGATATCGCGCGTGGGTTAGCCAAGCAGAATATTGAATATTTCGAGGCAACAGAGGGCCCGATAGTGGTTACGGCTGCCGGATGCGGTGCCATGCTCAAGCAGTACGGCGAGCTGTTGAATGACGACAACGAGTGGAGTCAGCGTGCGCACAAACTTGCCGAACGGTTTGTCGACATTACAGAGGCTCTGGCAGAAGGTGATTTCCAGCGTCCGGATACGTCGTCATTCTCCAGGCGTTTCACCACTGCCTTGAACGTTGCCTATCACGCCGCTTGCCACCTGGCGCATGCGCAAAACGTGCGCGAAGCACCGGAAAAACTGTTGCAGCAGGCTGCCACTGCTATTGGTGCCGATAAAATGCGCCTGGTGCCTCTGCGCGAAGCTGAACATTGCTGCGGCAGTGCCGGTATTTACAATCTGATCAATACAGAGTTGAGTATGAAAGTGCTCGAGCGCAAGATGGATTTCGTGCAGGCGACGGGCGCTACCATGTTGGTTACGACCAATCCTGGTTGTATGCTTCAGCTTGAAGCCGGAGCGCGCGAGCGTGGCTTAAAACTTACCGTTTTGCATCTTTGTGAACTGCTCGATGCAATTTTCTGTCCGGGCGGATCGGACTGAGCGCCAGCGCTTATAATGGAGCCGCGCGGGCGCGCCCGCTTGGAATTCCATTCGAGGCAGAAGCAATTGGCAGCAGAAGTTTTGGTGCAGCATAAAAAACCGGAGTTGTTCGATTGGGATCTGCCGCAAGAGCGGCTCGATCATTATTTAAAGAAGTCAGTTATTGCAGTCGACACCGAGACGCGCGGCTTGAATTTGCGGCGCGATCGGCTCTGTCTCGTGCAAATTTGCGATGACGAAGGCGTCGTCAGTTTTGTTCACTACCCGGATGCACACCAACTGCCCGGTAAGACGCCGGAAAACCTGAAGAAGCTCCTCGAGTCGGATAAGGTGTTGAAGCTGTTTCACTTTGCCCGCTTCGATGTAGCTGTGATGAAGTATTACCTGGGCGTAGATACGCAACCGATATGGTGCACAAAACTTGCTTCCAAGCTCGTGCGTACATACGGCGACCGTCACAGCTTGAAGGACCTGGTCAAAGAGCTGCTCGGTATCGAGCTTGATAAGACTGACCAGATGAGCGATTGGGCGCGTACCGACCTTTCGGATACGCAGCTGGAGTATGCCGCCAATGATGTCAGGGTGTTGATTCCCATTTACAAGAAATTAGAACTAATGCTGAGGCGGGAAGGACGGCTGGAGCTGGCTCATCGCGTGTTCAAGGCACTGCATGTGGTCTGCGAGCTTGATGTGCTGGGCGGTTGGCAAAACATTTTCGAACACTGATTAAGTAAATCCGCGCTCTGACCTGCTATCGTAATAAACCAGGGTACATCGAAGTTTGTGCCTTGTGGGCCGGTTCCCAACCTTGCGGGGCTTGTCCCCTGCAATCGGCTAGGTTGGCTATTGGAGCGAAACGCAAATGGAAAAGTTGATTTACGAGAAATCACGCAAAGGTCGCACTGCCGAAGTGTTGCCGCAGGTAGGCGTGACTGAGAAGCCCTTAGAGCAGCTCGTCCCTCGTAAGTTCATCCGCGAGAAGCAGGCTGCCTTGCCCGAGGTGAGTGAGCTGGATACGGTCAGACACTTCGTTCGGCTCTCGTATCTCAATCACAACATCGACAAGGGTTTCTACCCGCTCGGCTCTTGCACGATGAAATACAACCCGAAAGTCAATGACGCAATGGCGGCCCTGGACGGCTTCCGCGAGCTGCATCCATATCAGCCGGAAGATCAGATTCAAGGTTCATTGGAGCTTTTGTGGAACCTTCAGAGTGCGATCGCCAGTATTGTCGGTTTGCCGGCAGTGACGCTGCAGCCCGCAGCTGGAGCCCACGGCGAGATGACCGGGCTGTTGCTAATTAAAGCTTATTTCGACTCGATTGGTGACAACAAACGTAAGAAAGTCATTGTTCCTGACACCGCCCACGGTACCAACCCGGCCACTGCCGCCATGGCAGGTTTTCAGGTTGTGGAGATCAAGTCCAATGACCGGGGGTTGGTTGACGTAGAGGCGCTCAAAGCGGCACTCGGTCCCGATGTCGCCGCCATCATGTTGACCAACCCGAACACGCTTGGCCTGTTCGAAGAAGAGATTCAAACCGTGCAGAAGTTGATGCACGAAGCCGGTGGATTGCTCTATTACGATGGCGCCAATTTAAACGCCATCATGGGCTTGGTTCGTCCCGGCGATATGGGCTTCGATGTGGTTCACCTGAACTTGCACAAAACCTTCTCCACGCCGCACGGTGGCGGTGGACCAGGCGGGTGCGCTGTTGCCTGCCGCGCTAAGTTGGAACCGTTTCTGCCCAAGCCCGTTGTTCGCAAAGACGGCGAACGCTTCTTTCTTGACTGGGATCGTCCGCAGTCGATCGGAAAGGTGAAAGGTTTTTACGGCAACTTCGGTATTCTGGTGCGGGCTTATGCTTACCTGCTCGCATACGGCAGAGACGGTCTCTGCCAGGTTTCGCGCGACGCAATTCTCAGCGCCAACTACTTGAAAGAGCTTCTGAAAGAGCGCTACATCGTAGCTTATCCGCAAGCTTGCATGCACGAATTCGTTCTTTCCGGCACCAGACAGAAAGAGCGCGGCGTCTCTACCGCCCATATTGCCAAGCGTTTGCTCGACTTCGGCGTGCATGCACCAACCGTGTACTTCCCACTCGTCGTGCCGGAAGCGATGATGATCGAGCCGACCGAGACCGAGTCGAAAGACACGCTCGATGAATTCGCGCAGATCATGATCACTATAGACGACGAGTCGAAAACCGATCCCGACAAAGTGCGCAACGCACCGCACAACACTCCAGTCGGCAAGCTCGACGAAGCCATGGCCGCCCGCAAACCGAACCTGCGCTGGGAGCCTGGACAGAACTAGGTTTCTAGCTAGTTGCCGCGGGCGCGTGCAATCAGGAGCGCCACCCTCCGGGTGGCACCGAATTCGTGTGGAAACAATGCCGATGCAGGCGGAGCCTGGCGCTCCACGTGGACGCTCACAAGCGGCGCCAGGCGATGGCGGTGTCGCTGGCCGCGATTCTGCGCTCCGGACCGTTGTCTTACAACATCACCGGCCGCTCAGACCGACAAATGCGGTCCCGCACAGGATCAAACAGACGCCGGCCCAGCGTTTTTTTGTGACGTTCTCTCGCAGGAGAAACTTCGAGAGGATTGCCACCATAACGAAGCTGAGACTGCCCAATGGATAGGCGACACTGACGTCGAGGAGGCGCAGGACGAAGGTCCAGGCAACGGCGTTGAGAGTAAAACAAATTACGCCTAGAGTCAGCCACATCTTGCCCGTGCTGCCTTTAACGCTCGTCTTCTTCAGCGAAACTTGCACGCCGGCTTCCAGAGTGACGGCTAAGAGGACAAGCAATAACCCGAGCAGGCGCGCGTCCATCACGCCTCTCCTTCGAGTTTTTCTGCCACGCTTTGATGCTCTGTCTGACTGATGAACCAGACTCCGGTCAAGATCAGGGCAATGCCGATTCCCTGAGCGACAGTGACGTATTCGTGCAGAAAGAGGGCCGAGCAAATCCCCACAGAGACATAGCTCAACGACGTAATCGGCTGAGCGTAGCTCAGATCGGCTTCGCCCAGGACTTTCAGCCAGTTGAACAGCTGCGCGAAAAACATGGCGATGACGCCGTAAAATAGCGGCTGTTTGAGAACATCGATGGCGGTGGTTATGGTATCCGCATCCGGTGGCACTTTCAGTACGGCAATTTTCCAGAAAATCTGCACCCCGGTATCGAGCGCGATGGCAAGCCACAGTCCTGCCCATACTCTCGCACCAGCATGTTGCAGTTTCAACATTCCACGAACTCTCTCACCATTTCGCTCGCCGCGCCAGCTCTTTCAGTGGGTGTGCCTCGAGAAACTCTTCATACTTGCCATGGTAGTCGAGCACTTTGCCGTCGTTAAACCACAAGACTCGCGTTGCTACCTCGGAGATCAGGTCGCGATCGTGGGAGACGATAAACACAGTGCCGGGGAATAACGACAAGCCCTCACCCAGCGCGGAGACAGACTCCAGATCCAGGTGGTTGGTCGGTTCATCCAGGACGAGAATGGGATTCTTCTGCATCATCAACCGCGCCGTCAATAAGCGCGCTGCTTCGCCTCCGGACAAAGTATCGGTAGCTTTCAGACTCTCGTCTCCGGAGAACAACATGCGCCCGAGCAATCCGCGCACATATTGATGACCTTCATCCACCATGAACTGCATCAGCCAATCGAGTGCGGTCGAACCAGGCGCGATCGCCTCGTGGTAGTCCTGCGGATAGTAGCTCCAGGAGGCGCTTTCCGTCCACTTGATCGTGCCGGCATCAAGCTCGAGCTCCTTGATCAAGCAACGAAGCAGTGTTGTTTTCCCCACGCCGTTGGCGCCGATGATGGCAATCTTGTCACCACGCGCGATATCAAGGTCGAGATCGGCAAAGAGAGTTCTGCCGTCAAAGCCTTTGGTTAAACCCCGCGCTGTCAGCACTTCGCGACCGGTGGCAACGGACTGCTCGAAGCGCACGAACGGCCGCTGAATATTCGATTTTTTCAACTCGGCCGGTGCCAATCGCGCGATCTCTTTGCGGCGTGATTGCACCTGACTCGATCTCTGACCGGCTGCGAATCGGGCGACAAACTCCTGCAACTGTGCCACTTTCTTCGCCTTGTCCCGATTCTCGGACTCGATGCTCTGGCGAGCCTGCATCTTGTGCTCGACCATGTCGTCATAATCGCCCGGATAGATGATGATTGTGTCGTAGTCGATATCAGCTATGTGCGTGCAGACAGCATTCAAAAAATGTCTGTCGTGTGAAATCACGATCAGCGTCCCTTCATACTCGCCGAGAAACTGCTCCAGCCAGTGAATCGAATCGAGGTCGAGGTGGTTGGTCGGCTCGTCCAAGAGCAGTGCTTCAGGCTCACCGAACAACGCCTGCGCCAACAAAACGCGAAACTTGTAGTCGGTCGGAAGCGTGCTCATCAGATCTTCGTGCTGCGGTTGATCGATGCCGATACCTTGCAAGATGATCGCAGCATCTGAGTCAGCAGCGTAGCCGTTTTCGTCGGCGATGACTATTTCCAGCTCGCCCAGCCGATTCATCTGCTCTTCAGTCAGATCGGCAATTTCGCACAGGGCATCTCGCTCTTTCAGTGCTTCCCAGAGCGCAGCGTTGCCCATGATTACGGTATCGATAATGCGCTCGTTGTCGTAGGCAAATTGGTCCTGCTTGAGCACGCCCACTTTGCGAGGACGCGAGACGGTTCCTCGATTCGATGGTTCTACCTCTCCCGTGAGAATTTTCATAAATGTGGACTTGCCGGCGCCGTTTGGTCCGGTCAGCCCATACTTATTACCAGGAGCGAATTTGACAGAGACGCTGTCGAAGAGAGTTCTGGCGCCAAACCCTTTGCTCAACTCGTTGACTACAATCATTTATCGGTTTCCTAAAAGACAAAAGACGCGCTTAGACGCGTCACAACCATATAGTTATACATGCTCATCGCCCCAGATGCTGCCAATTGTACCTTTGTTAACTGCGCTGGTTAAGACCTTGCCAATGATAAGAACCGTGTCGACCTGCCAGTGTGTCGACAGGCATCTAAGGTCGGTTTTAGACTGGGCAAGTTAGCGCGCAACTCTCTCTTCAAACAAAACGCGTGTCGTCTTAATGCGCCCAAAACCTGGCGGCTGTCTGCGCCCAGCCAGCCGTCCAGGACAGTGGTGTAGACATTGCGAAAATTTCTCTCAACTTTATCTAGAGCGAGTCAGCATGCCAGCTCCTAAGCGATAAGATTTGCATCGATCAGTTGCACTAAAATTCTCTTTGTTTCGGTCCACGATTGCGTCAGTTGCGGTGTCAGCACACCGACGGTCGAGACGTGCTCCAACAGCGCGTGAGAGGCAGCTTTGCCCTTTATCCAATTGCCCGTCGTGCGATCGAACCAGCGTGAGTTCGCTCCCGCCCAAGCTGCTCGTTCTACGGTGATGATGCCATCGGGAAACTTTTCATCGATTAGCGAGGCGGCCTCGAAGATTGCTGAGAGCGGCAGTTCGCACTTCAACTTCTGAGACCACTGGGTGAGAAATTTCAATCCGCGCAAAACGTCGTAGAAATAAAAACGCGGAAAACAGAGCTTCAGCCAATCCTGGTCGATAATCTGACCATCGCTGGCGCGGCGAAACAGCTTTCGCTTGATCAGATACTGCGCGCCCTGGTCGAGAAAGATCAACTCGTCTTTACTGAAATCATGCTCGGTATAGTTAAGAACGGCTTCCACAGCCGGTAGCGTCGACACGACTGAGCTGCGCTTCCACTTGCGCGTGTAGGCCGCCTCGTCGCAGTTAAGTCCACCATCTGCCAATTGGTATCGGATAAACCAGGGACGCACCCAATTCAGCTTACTGTCCACATCGATGCCGCGCCCTGCTAAAACTTGATACATGGTGCCAAGGGCGCAGTGGCAGGCCACGTGCCGTACGGCATCGACATTGTCGGGCAGCTCCGCCTCGGTGAAGGGAAAGTAGTGCAAGTAGTGCGCATCCATGGCGTGGATCATTTTTTCGATAGCAACTTCCGGTATCCGCGCACCCACGCCCATCTCGTGCAGCAACAGCAGGCGCCACCAGGCAGAGTTCCACTTAGGCCAATACGGATCTTCTTCCATGCCACCGAATGCTTCGTCCGATTCGAGAAATTCGACACTCTGTTGAATTAGCTGTTCATAATCGGCTGTGGCTGCGACTTCGGCCGCCGGCTTATCGGCGATTCGTGCAAGCTGCTCGAGCGAAAATGCAGTCTGTTCTTTAGTCATCAGCTTTGTTTCTCCGCAGAATAACTGCGTAATCATCTTTGTATATCTGATGCCATTGCGGCTGTTTCAACTGTTGCACGAGTTTGCAATCAGGTGTTACGAATATCCAGTCTACTCCGTATCGAGCCAGCAATTGGTGACAACCTGTTGAGCCTGCCAGAACAGTATTATAATCACTGAAGGTCTGGTCGCCAAATTCGTCAAAACGAGTATCCAAAAATAAGGCAGTACTGGCAGGCATAGACCACTCCAGCATATCGGCTATGGGCGCCGAAGCAAAAATGCGCCCCGACCTGTAGCTTTCCTTAAAAGCAGCGACCGCCTTTGTCGGCGGATGAAAATCGATGCTGCCTTGAGGCAGTCGCGGCGGCATATGAGCGATGACTGCATTGGCACCGGCCACGGTGCAGGTGACACAGATTGCTTCCAAAGAGAACGGATACTTCTCAATCACACGCGTATAAAATGCTTGTATTGCGCGCTCCAATTTGCCGAGCACCGTCAAAATCCCGCGGGCGGGACCGAACTGCCTGTTCATGAAGGCAAGCAAGAAACAGCTTTCCACCAGAAGAATGATGCCGGCGATGTTTGTGAATCGCACCGAATGTTGGGCGGCAAAAAGCGATGCATATATAAGGAATGCGCTCGCCAATGCCAGCGGCGCGAAAAGTTGTCTGCGGGCGCTGCGAAAGAGGACTGTGGTAGCGACTGCTATGGCAACGAAGGCCAGCCAGTAGAAGCCGCGGTATGCCGGTGCGTGCAGAGTAGCTTCCGATATCGGCTGCAACTCGGCGATTGTCGCACGGATGGGCGAGAAATAGAGGCGAGGACAGTAGAGCCAGAGGTTGAAACCAGCAGGGTTGAGCAAGGTGGCAGTCATCGCCGCAGCCAGGGATGCCAGAGCTGTTTTCGTAGTCGTCGACAGTTGCCGCGCTTGCTTCTCTTTCGTCAGATCTCGAATGAGAAACGATGCGGCATAGACGAAAAGCAGAATAATACCGGCGATAAACCCTGAGTGCATATTGCACCACAGTAAAGAGATTACCGCGAAGCAAGCCACGTACGGAATCTGAATGCGAGCGCCAGACTCGAGGGTTTCATCCATCCTATTCAAATCGCTCTCGACTGCCTGCTGGCGCAGGAGTTGAAGCAAAAGGAGTGAAGCGCAGAGAAAGAGGCAACTGAGCAACTCCGGTCTCACCAGGCAGCGCACCGGCGCAGACAGCCCCGCCAGACACGCCCCGATAAAGGCCCAGCCACATGAGCGGTTGACCGCCGCTGCACGCAAAGGTAACAGAACCATTCCGATGACGCCCACGACGGCGGCGCCAACGAGCAGTCCGCTCAGCCCGCGCATGGCGTATGCAGCGTACATCAGAGATTCCGAGAGCCACTGGTGAAAGATCGGCGACGTCAACGTGAAAGTGAACGGATCTGGCGAGGGCAGCTTGCCCTGGGCAGCGATCTCTCTGCCCATAGCCAGCAACCAGCAAGTGTCGGAGTCAGCGTAACCGTACAAACCGAACGCCGAACCGACGCGCAAACAGACACCGGCAAGTGCAACCAGAGCGATCAAACCTGCCACAATGCCGGCCGGGGTGAGTTTTGAATCGTCTGTGCTGGGTTTTATAACTAAAACAGATTGCTGTATTCAGCCTGGAATCTGACGTAACTCAGGCGTTCGGTCAAACGGGCGATCTCTTTTTTGGTTCCTTTTATAGGAGAGAGGCAGAGGAGAGCAAGCGTATTGATGAACATCATCGGAGTGAGAGAGATGACCGTCTTGGTCACTTCATCGCCGATGTAGCCGTTGTAGGCGGTAAAGGCGATGAACAATCCGGACAGATTGAGTGAGAGGAAAATGCACCAGTGCATGATCAGGAAAACCTTCTCGCGGGCAAGCAAGCAGACCAATTTATTGATCTCTTCTCTCAATTCGTTCGGCACTTCGCGTTGGACAACTTTAGCGTTGACGGTGGCGAAAGTCGGTGTGCGTTGAGGTGGCGCGGGCTTCTCCGCTTGCACCGGTGTCGGGTGAGTCTTATGCTCGTGTTCTTCATGCGGATGCGCCACCGTGGCGGTACGCTGAAATGAAGCAACAAAGCCATTCTCGCTCAATGACTGCGCTTGTGCCTGACGGCGCACTCTGCTTGTGGGCGCTCCGCACTCGCCGCAAAAACGGCCGGCATCGTCTACGGGAGTGGCACAATGCGGACAGGCATTCGTCGTTGCGAGCTGCGGATTCGAGATGAGCTGAACTGCCATAGAGGAGAGATTATTCCAAGTGTGGCCGATACGGGATGCCCGGATCCATTCGTTTATGTTTGTGAGCGAGAGCCGAAACTATATTATGGCAAACTCTCTACGAGCGCCATCTAAATCAGCTTTCGAGCCTCGGTTCGAGTGGGGATTTCCCCCAAAATTTCACTTGATCGATAGGGAAAAGGGTACAACGTTGCTGGTTAGAGCGCAACTGGTTGCAAAGGTGATGTATGGTAAAAGCTGTGTAAGCTTGCAGGGTTCATGCACGCGACGATCACCTTTCTCTGCTTCGTCGCACACCATCTTGCCGTATTCCGCTGGCGCTGCCTCTTCAGGTTGAGCTTGTAGATTCCCGTCTACACCAGGTGCGAGAGCTTGGCCGCCGCTTTAAGCAGGCTGAGAGCTCCTTGCGGATTGAAACGCCCATCGGTGAACACTTCTTTCATGATGGCGTTGCTGATTACGGCATTGTTTTTCAAAAGCAGCCGTTGTGCAAACGGCAAAGACGCGTCGATAAAATTGAAATCAGGATTGATTGACAAGGCTACGCCTTCCAAAGTGAGCAGCGCTCGCATGACATACGTAAACTCGCTGGGCAAGCGGAACGGATAGCGCCAGCAAACATCAGAGAAGTCGAAAAGCATTTTGCGAAAACGCACCTTCGTCATGCCTTCGGCAAAACGGGCTTCGATGATCGGAGTGAGATCGTTAAAGAGCGCCTCTCTGTCGACATCTTCGTCGAGAAATCCCATGCCGACAAAATCGTCAATCAGATCGCGGTAGTCGCGCTGGATCACGTGCATGAGCGCGTTGACGAGATGCTGTTTTAGCTCTTGAGAGAGTTTGCCTACCATGCCGAAGTCGAAGATACCGATGCGACCGTCGGGCATGATGCGCATGTTGCCCGGGTGTGGATCGGCATGGAAAAAGCCGTCTTCCAGAAGCTGTTTGAGATAGAAATTGACTCCGATCTTGGTCACTTCATCAGGATTGAGACCTTGCGCTTTCAGGGCATCGAGGTCGGTGATGCGGGAGCCGGGAATGTATTCGATCGTCAGAACACGGCGACCGGTAAGGCGCCAGACGATGCGAGGGATGCGCACCTCGTCGAAATTGCGGAAGTTATGGCGGAACTTGTCAGCGTTGCGTCCTTCGCGAATGTAATCGATCTCTTCGAAGGTGGTGCGGGCAAACTCGTCGACAACGCCCGGCCAGTCTGTGTGCCGGCACAGTGACGGATACTTCATCACCTCATCGGCGACTGCCGCGAGAATCTGCACATCGGCAGCGATGAGTTGCGGCAGGTTGGGGCGCTGTACCTTGACGACGACCTCACGTCCGTCTTTCAGTTTGGCGACGTATGCCTGACAGAGGCTTGCCGCCGCTATCGGCTCATCGTTGAACTCGGCGTACAACTCATCAGTGGTTCCACCCAACTCGCGCACTATGATTGCTTTCGCGATGGCGGACGGGAATGGACTGACCGATTCCTGCAAAACAGCCAACTCCAACATCGCCGGCAAGGGCATCAGATCTGCGCGGGTGGAGAGAGTCTGACCGATTTTGATAAAAGTGGGACCCAGATCGTGAAGCTTCTGGCACAGCCAACGACCCAGGCGACGATACTCGTCATTCTGCTCAGTCGTGAGCACCGCTTCTTCCATATCTTTGCCGTCAGCGCGATGGACCGCGATGCGGTCGAACTCCGCCACGTGATAACGGGAGAAGCCTCGCACCGCGACGATAATCATCCAGACGATCGGGAAGACCCGCACTGCCGCCTGCCAACCCTGGATGCGCTGAATGCGCCAGAACACCTGCCAGGTCGACGCCATGAGCTTCCTGGGGGAAACATCGCGAAAAGTCTCGCTGATGGGATTGATGCGTACTTTTTCTGTTTGAGAGTCCAATGGCCTGGAACTTCGCGAAGTGCTGCTCTTGATGTCTAGTTTATGACGTCGGAGATCGTTGTCAGCAGCTTCAAACATAAATTTTAGTTCTTTACTGATAGGGTCTGGCGGCAGAGTGGGGCGGCGTCCCAGTTCGCATCGATGATGACGTTTTAGTAGGCATTAAGTTTGTTTAGCTCCGGCAGAGGGCTGCACGCAACAACTAACGCCCGGGTCTAACCAGCGCGCCAAACAGTCTGAGTCTCCGCTATGACGCGTCAGCGGGTTTTTAGTGCCTCTTTTTGCACGGCGATGATCTCGCGTACGCCTTTCTCGGCTAATACCATCATCTCCGCCACTTTGGCAGAATCAATCGGCCGCTCTTCAGCCGTGAGCTGCAGCTCCAGCACCTTGCCCGACTCCGTCAGGACGATGTTGCTGTCCATCTCCGCCTGAGAGTCTTCGTGGTAGTTGGGATCTAGAAGAAGCTGTCCATTGATCAGGCAGATGCTGACGGCGGCCATGTGCTCGCTCACCGGCAGGTCATCGAACACACCCGATTTGCGCAGCTTGGAAAGAGCGTCGTGCAGGGCTAGATAACCGGCGCTGATTGCGGCAACGCGGGTGCCGGCATCGGCTTGCAAAACGTCGCAGTCGATCGTGATTGTCCGTTCGCCCAGGGCGCGCCGGTCAGTGATTGCGCGCAGGCAGCGTCCGATGAGACGCTGAATCTCGCTTGTTCGCCCGGACGGCTGCCCGCGAGTTACTTCTCTAGGCGATCTCACCAGGGTCGAGCCCGGAAGAAGCGAGTATTCGGCGGTGATCCACCCCTCGCCTTTGCCCATCAGGAAGGCAGGCACACGCTCTTCAATCTTCGCTGTGGTGAACACCTTGGTATCACCGAACTCAACGAGAACCGAGCCGTCCGCGTTTTTTGTGTAGTTTCTCGTGAATTTAACAGGCCTGAGCTGGTCCCATTGCCTGTTGTCACGCCGCCGGAACATCTGCTTCTGCTTTCTAGGATCGAGCGCTGTCAGTTGAGTTTAACCGAATGTACCGATAAACAAAAGCATATCGATCTCTTGTTTTAATGGCTGACCCATTACATCTTGTTGTCGAGTGCAAGCCGGTTTTCGCTACATCATCTTCTGACCGAAGTGCAGCCGCGCAATCTGGGCGGTGCCTTTGACGACGAACTGCTTGTTGGGCACCACCTTTAGTTCGGAAAAGCTGAACGTGATGTCGCCATTCTTCTGAAATTCGGTGAGCTCGTTGAATTTTTTCACGATCATCTCGGAGAGAAGCGGCGAGATCTCTTGCCCGTTTGATTCCAGATGGGTGTCCGACAGTGCGATCCAACCGTTGTTCAAGCCGAGCTTCGTATCGATCGATAACGGCAAAGGCACTCCCACCCCGCCCATGCCCAGCTTGGCCTTGACGCCGACGTTAACGCGATTGCCCTTCTCGAGCGCTACTTCAGCGTCGCTCAAACTGACGCCGATGTTGGCGTTCGAGCCGAGCAATCCGGCGAGGAAATGCACCTTCTGTGCGGCCGTGACGGAGAGCCTGTCTAAGGTTCCGGGGGAGTTGAGAAAACGGTTGAGGCTCTCTTGTGACACCACTGCCATGACTTGAGCCGGCACTGGCTCCTGGAATACGAGCGCTCGATCGTTGACGAGCTGGTTGCGGTCGAAATTCATCGTACCTTGAGTGGTGATGTTCAGCTGATCGAAGGCCATATCTTGAAACTGGCCGCCTTTAACTGTGATGCCCAAGCCTGACAGCGTGCCGTTTTTCATGTCGAGATTGTTGACGAGAACATGCAGCTTGTCGACGGCGGCGTTCTGAAATTGGGCGCCATCTAGATCCATCTCGAAGTGAGAGAGTACGGCAGAAGTGAGGTCGATACTGGATGGCTGCGGCGGAGATGCAGGTTGTGTTTGACTGATTGGAGGCTGTTGGAGAGCAGGTGCACCCTGTGACTGCGGATTCAGCTGTTGTTGCGTCTGATCGAGGACCGATGGCGGAAGCGATTGTCCGTAAGCCGGTGCGCTTTGATCGAGGAGAGAGCCGGCGGGCTGACCGTATGCCGGAGTGGCGGCAGAGTTATCTCCCGGTTGTGGTGGTTGGTCCGCGCAGCGAGCTGATTGACCTGACACTGCCACCAGAGCGAGCGAGGCGCTGAGCGCCAAAAACCATTTCTTGCCGTCCAATTGTCTTGCCATTTGTGTTCCTTGCAACTTGTAGGGGCCCATTGTACCTGCAAAACAAAAACCCTCCAGAAAGCCCGGAGGGTGCTTGAATGTTTTTGCCTACCGCACTAACCGTATTACGGGCTGGTCGATGTGGTGGTTGTGGTGCTGGTGCCAGTCGCCGGTGCAGTCGACGTCGAGGTTGTCGTCGTCGTAGCAGCAGAGGTGTCCGTTGCCGGGGCTGTCGTCGTCGACGTTGTCGAGGACGTAGTGCTGCTTTCGCCGCCGCAAGCTGCCAATGAAGCTACCATTGCGAAGCTAGCCGCAGCAAGGGCGATGGTTTTCATGTTCACTGTCATAAAGCTGAATCGTCTCCTTCTTGCCTAATCGTGTCCGTTAAACTCTACTGTAGAGTGTGAGGCAAATGTAGTAACTTTTTGCCAACCTGGAACGGCTGAATTATACAGTTAATTGGACCCCCGTCAAACCACTTGAAATGAATAGTGCCTGCTTTGCGTACAATCCGACACGTTTGCGGCAAGGAAAGGCAGCGGTAGCAAGAGAATCGAGCGCCGCCCTCTAATTCTCATGGGGATTTACAGTGTTTAACTCTGGAGCGCTTCGATATCGCTCATCAATCCATCGGTAATGCGCAGCATTGTGAATCGATAGATCGAGAGAGTTTTCCGACCGCGAAATCTTTTAATTAAAAACGATTGAACTATCGTGACAGCAGTGACTTGCCTGTCATCTCTGCCGGAATATCGATGCCCATGATCTGCAAAACGGTAGGCGCTACATCAGCGAGAGTGCCGTCTCTCAAGCGCCTTCCACTGTTAAGGCCAAGCCTGTCGTCCGCCTGAAAACTCGCCACCATACCTGGTACTGGATTAGTAGTGTGAGCTGTGTGTGGATCGCCCGTCTCTAAATTGATCATCTGCTCGCAGTTGCCATGATCGGCTGTGATTATGAGCGTACCGTGAGCTTCCTCGGTGGCCCGCAGCAGCTGTTGGAAAGCTGCATCGACAGACTCGACGGCTTCGACTCCTGCTTCGACGATGCCCGTATGTCCAACCATGTCCGGATTGGCGAAGTTGAGTACGATGAACGGATATTCGCCACCTCTGATCGCGTGGCACGCCAACTCGCAGATCCGAGGCGTCTGCATCTCTGGCGCCAGGTCATAAGTCGCTACTTTCAACGATTCCACCAGCTGACGCTGCTCCCCCTCGCAAGGTGGCTCCTTGCCACCATTGAGGAAGTAGGTTATGTGCGCATACTTCTCCGTTTCGGCCGTGTGAAACTGACCTATGTGGTGGCAACTGAGAAGTTGCGGCAAAGTATTTTCGATGTCTTGCGACGGCAATACCGACGGACTGAAGGCGATAGGCAACGCCAGTGTCTCGTCGTACTCGGTCATGCAGGCGTAGTAGATCTTCGGTTGAACCGTGCGCGTAAAACCGTCGAAATCTTCGCGCGTTAGTGTGCGGCTGATCTGCCTCACCCGGTCAGGACGGAAGTTGAAGCAGATAACACTGTCACCATCTTTGATGCCGCGCTGCGACACTATAAAAGGTTTGACGAACTCGTCGCCTTCGCCCCGTTCATAAGAGATCTTCACGGCAGCGGTGGCCGATTCGGCCTGCTCGCCGTCGCCCAGGCAAAGGGCGCGCCAGTAACGTTCGACCCGTTCCCAACGCCTGTCCCTGTCCATGGCGTAGTAGCGCCCGCAGACCACGCCAATTTCGCCCAATCCCGCCAGTTTCTTCTCCAACTCTTTCATAAAACCGAACGCCGAGCGTGGTGGTGTATCACGTCCGTCCAGGATCGGATGCACAACCAGGCGCTCGATCTTGTTGCGCCGAGCCAGTTCTAACAAGCCATCCAGATGATCCGGGCTGGAGTGCACGCAGCCGTCGCTCACCAAACCGATGAGATGGAGCGCCGCGCCTTTCCTCTGCGCGCGTTCGATCGCTTCCATCAGTACCGGGTTTTTGAAAAAGCTGCCGTCGTGGATCGTGTTGGAGATCAAGGTGAGCTTCTGAATGACGGCGCGCCCGGAGCCGATGGTGAGGTGACCGACTTCGGAGTTGCCCATCAGTCCTTTGGGCAATCCGACCGCCTCTGCTGAAGCCTGGAGCAGACAGTGGGGAAACTTTTCCAGCATATAATCGTAGTTCGGCGTTTTCGCCAGCTTGATGGCGTTGCCGCGCCTCTCGTTCGATACGCCCCAGCCGTCCAAGACTAATAAGGTTACTGGTCCCACGGTATGCCTCCGTTCAAATGTGCGCCGATTTTAGCTCGTGTCGGAGTCACCAGGATGCTACAAGTATCAAAGCGCCATATTTATTGATGCTCGCAAGTGGTGTTTTCGATCCTTGACCTCGTGATCATTCCTTGTGTCGGCATGCTTTCATAGAATTGCCCTCAGGTCTTAACTTTGGAAACGTCAGAAAAGAGCAGCAAAAAACCGAAGCCGCAGCCCGTCTCCTCAGGCTCGGGCGCGCCTGGCAACGAGACTGCCGCCACGCCTCAGCCGGTCAAGCCGCCCGCTCAAGCGCTCGACAGAAACACCGAGGACTGGATCGCCGAGGTGTCGCACGAGCTGCGTCTGCCCATCGCCAACATCCGTCTTCTGGTCGAGACGCTTCTGGACGGAGCGCTCGACGATCCTGTCACGGCGCGTCGCATGCTGTCGCGCGCCCAGACCGAAGTGGAACGCCTGCAAAGCCTCGTTGTCAATCTGCTCTCCATCGAGCAGGTGTCGGCTCGCCGCGACATACAGTGCGAGTGGGTTCTGCTTGAGCCTCGCGTCGTATATGCGGTAGAAACCACCAATAAAATGGCAACGGAAAAAGGGGTGAAGATCGTCCTGGAGATCGATCGTCAATCTAGCGTATATGCGAATTCGCCCCAGCTCGACCAAGTGATACTCAACCTGGTGGAGAACGCCATCAAATTCACGCCGCCAGGGGGCTCTGTCACCGTCAAATCAGGCGCCAAGCCGGGCAGCTTTACCGTCAGCGATACTGGCATCGGCATGCCGCAGCATGAGATTCCCAAAATATTTCAACGCTTTTATCGCATCGATCGCGCTCAATCCCGGGGCTCGACCGGATTGGGACTGTCGATCGTCAAGCACATCGCCACTTTGCACGGTGCTAAGATAAGCGTTATATCAAAGGAAGGCGTAGGCTCCAGCTTCTCTCTCGAGTTTCCTGGACCGCGCGGTTCCGGTACAACCTCAGGTGGGACGCGATGAGCAATGCACCTCAACGAGTAATGCTTGTAGATGACGATGAGACGATCATCGAGACACTCGAATACAACTTGAAACGGCACGGATTCGAAGTGATAGCGTTCAACAACGGGCGCAACGCCATCTCCAAATTGGACGAGACGGCGCCCAATCTGGTCATACTCGACTGGATGCTGCCGGATATGGTGGGGCCTGAGATATGCAAATTGATCCGGTTGAGATCGGTGGATGTTCCTATTCTCATGCTGACGGGACGCTCTTCGCCGGCGGACGTGGCGACAGGATTGAGCGCCGGCGCCGATGATTATCTGTCCAAACCGTTCAGCAATATCGAACTGATGGCACGTGTGCAAGCCTTGTTGCGGCGTGCTGGAAAAGATGGGCCGAAAAATAAACGCGTGCGCATCGAACTGGGACTGCTCAAACTCGATGATGATGCCAAATTAGTTACTTGGCAGGGCAAGCCGGTAGATCTTTCGCCGAAAGAGTTCAGTCTGTTGAAAGTGATGATGCAGAACGCCGGCAGAACGCTCTCTACTGAAGCATTGCTAAACCAGGTATGGGGAGCGGATTTCACCGGCGATGTAAAAACCGTGGCTGTGCATATGCGTTGGCTGCGGCAGAAGCTCGAAGACGATCCGAAGAATCCAAAGCTGCTCGAGACCGTTCATCGATCGGGGTATCGCTTGAACGTTCTGGCAGAAACTACCAGTACGGGAGAAGATAATTGAGAGCTGAAGCGCTGACTCTGTTTAAAGAAGACGTCCTGAGCATCGGGCAATCCGTCGAACGCATCGTGGAAGAGTTGGGACGCCTGTTGCGCAAGGAGCCTCAGGCTAATCTCCATTTTGTCGAACAGGAAGAGCTCAAAATCAACAAGTCGAACCAGGAGATCGAAGAGAAGGTGCTCGATCTTTTGCGAGATAAAGATCTGCTCGCGGAAAAAGAGATTCGTATGCTCGTCGTCTCGACGATTATCTCGGCCAAGTTCGAGCGCATGGCGGATCACTGCCTACGCGTTGCAAAAATTGCTGAGTGGGCCAGAGAAGACGAGATTGCCATTCCGCCCGAACTGATTGAGATGTCGAAAATCGTGCATCGCCAGGTGCAAGACGTGCTGCTCACGTTTCTCACCGACGCCTCTGAGAAGGCGCACGATATCTTGCAGAGAGACAATGAGGTGGATTATCTCGACGCTGTTTTGTCGAAACAGCTTCTGCAAAATCTGGCCGATCAGGATCAAGCGCATGCTCTCATGGGCGCTCAACTCCTGTTCGCTTCGCGCTTTCTCGAACGCATGGGCGACTTGTGCTCATCCATCGCCAAGCGTATCTATTTCATCGCCACGGGCGAACGCATCAAGACGAACGCCTCGGGCATCGCATAGAGAGGTTAAGGATGCCGGTTTTAGTTTTGGCTGGTGACGAAGAGTTTCAACTCTCTCGCAGAGTAACCGAGTTGCGCCAGTCCCTGCTTGATCCTGCCTGGGCATCAATGAACTATCTGCGCCTGGAAAACCCACCTCTGTCGACGATCATAGAAAACGCTTACGCCTTGCCGTTCGGTCCCGGCAACAAGGTGATCTTGATCGATCGCTGCGAGTTGTTTACCAAGAAAAAAACGAAAAGCGCAGGCGACGATGAAGCACCTGCCACAGCCAAAGGCAAAACCAGTGAGCTGGACCGCTTTGAAGAAGCGCTCGCCGGTGTGGCAGCAAATACATATTTGATTTTCGCCTGCCCTCACAACTTCGATGCCACCCTGAAGACGTCGAAGGCTGTAAGCAAGCACGTCAAAGTGGAGCCGTTTCCCAGAGAAAAATACTGGCCGGGAAGCAAGAATCCGAAGCTGGAGACGTGGTGCAACAAAGAAGCCAAACATTTTGGTGCCACCATAGATGATGACGCCATCTATTATTTGTTGGAAGGACTGGAGGGAGAGCTGCGCCAGATCTCTTCCGAGATTGAGAAAGCGGCTGTTCGAACCTTGCCGGCCACGCACATCAAGATGGCGACCGTCGTCGAAATGAGCCCTCATCACTCCCACGTCTTTGCCTTGACCGAAAGCTGGGTGACAGGACAGGGAAAAGAGGCGCTCGCCAGCATACGTGAGCTGCTCTCCCGTCAGAGCGCTATACCTATTCTGGCAGCGATGCAGACGTTCATCGGCAAATGGCTTATGATGAAAGCATTATGCGAAAGATTCAATGGCGAGCTGCCGTCTGGTCCGGGACTGAACAGAAGAGAGCTGCCGTTTGCGGAGCTCGTTAAAAGAGTGGCTGGTGAACTGAAAATACACGGAAGTACTTTCGCACTAGAGAAAGATCTCAAGCGAATTGCCAAAGTTTCGCTTGAGACTTTGATCGCCAAACGTGTCGAGCTGACCAGGTTGGAAGACTTGATCAAGACCGGTCAGGTGCCGGAGCAGCACGCGTTGGACTTGTTTCTGCTCGGCTGATAACCGGCTTTAGGGTTGAGGAATTCGATATGGTAGAAAGTCAATTTGTCATCGAGGAAATGACCGCGCGCGATACGTGGCGCATTTTTCGCATCATGGCCGAGTTGGTGGAAGGATTCGACCAACTCTCCAAAATCGGTCCCGCCGTCTCTATATTCGGTTCCGCCCGCAGCAAACCTGGCGATCCTGAATATGTTCTGGCCGAGACAATCGCTCGCAAATTGGCCGAGCGCGGGTTCGCAGTCATCACCGGTGGTGGCCCGGGCGTCATGGAAGCAGGCAACAAGGGAGCCAAGGCCGCCGGCGGAACCTCGGTCGGTCTCAACATCCGTCTGCCGCGCGAGACCGATCACAACAAGTTTCAGACCGTCTCCCTGGAGTTTCGTTATTTCTTTTTGCGCAAATTGATGTTTGTTAAATACGCGCTGGCGTTCATCATTCTGCCTGGCGGTTTTGGCAGTCTGGATGAGCTGTTCGAGGCGCTTACCTTGATTCAAACACGTCGCATCAAGCGTTTTCCATTGTTTCTTGTCGATTCGGCATTCTGGAATCCGCTCGTTGACTGGCTGAAAACTTCGGCCGTTCAACGAGGCTTTCTCACTGAAGCTGAGTTGGATCTGATACAAATCATCGACGATCCTGATGAACTGGTCGAGCAGATCTCATGGTGCGACGAAGAGAAGTGTTACAACTCCGAACTCGGTGTTCTTAGCTACCAAAAGCGCGTCGAGACTCAAGAACACGAAAAGAATGCTGAGCATTAAATCGGCAGTTGGGGCTCACATTTAATATTGGCAAGCTTGGGATTCAATTCTTAACTGCCGTGGGACGGGAGTTTTGCTTCTCGCCCTCTCGCTTACCTGCTTTACTACCGGGCGGGAAATGGGCAAGATATAGGTAGAAACGGTTAAGAGCGAGGATAAAGGCATGAGCTTCGTAATTGCTGCTGAACCTACCCGCAGTAAGTGCCATACGGCGCTTCTACTCGCTTCTACACTCGTTTTGTGTGCAGCACCATTGGTCTTTCCTCAGTCCACCGTGCTCACCGAGTACGTTGGTTATGTGCCTGTCGAATTGAACGATGAGGCGACTCCCGCGCAGACAGCTACTTGCGAAGAGTCTGATCCGTCATTGCCGGTGTCCGCTCAAGACGCGACGGCGTTTACCAAATATTGGCTCTCGCAGGCACTCGATTGTGATCCCGCTACCAGGGCGGCCAGGCACGAAGAAGCGGCAAACTGGACCGATGAGCGGGCTAAAACGTACTGCGACTTCAACCTGTGGTCCGATCAGCGCCTGGAAGGTCCGGTCCGGGGACCAATCAACTTCCAACTCAACGGCATCACGCCCGTCAGCATCAGTCGGGGCGGCTCCATATGGGTCGATGCGCGCGGTGTGTGGAATCGCAGCGCCATGTTCTCAGGCACGAAGAGTCAGTGTCCGATGGAGATGCTCATCCTGGTTCGACGATGCGCCAAGCATGGATTGCGCGTGCAGAAGAGCTATTTGATCAATGATGCGCAAGGTTTTGATGTGGAAGCTTTCTTGCATGGGACGAGTCGTCTGTAGAGGTGCCTTTCACTTTACTTCCACGTGGTCGCGTTCGATTAAGGAAACGCGAAAAATAGCGGTTGAACTGAAAGAGAAGCCTATAATCAGGACTTTGTAATAAAGCCGGATTAGGAGGTTCTCCCTTGAAGATTGCTGTGTGCGTCAAGTCCGTTCCGGACACCGAGGCGAAAATCAATGTTGCCGCAGACAAAAAGAACATCGATCTGTCCGGCGTACGTTTCATCGTCAGCCCATACGACGAGCTTGCTGTCGAAGAAGCGCTCAAGCTCAAAGAAAAGAACGGCGGTGAAGCTGTGGTCTTTACCGTTGGTGGCGATGAAGTCACCGACCCGATCCGAGACGAAGTTATCTCACGCGGTCTCGACTCAGTCGTGCATCTCAAAGACGCAGAGTTTCAAAGCCTCGATGCTCTCGGTATCGCCAAGGTTTTAGCGGCTGCCATCAAAGATGGCGGCTTCGATCTGGTTCTGTGCGGTCAGCAGGGAGTCGGCACCGACAACTGTCAGGTTCCGGCCATGCTGGCTGAACTGCTCGACTGGCCTCAAGCCACTCTGGTAGTCAAACTGGAAGTAGAAGGCAGTACCTTCAAAGCCGAGCGCGAGATCGAAGGGGCTCATGAGATTGTGCAAGGCTCGTTGCCTGCCGTGATAAGCGCCCAGAAAGGATTGAACACGCTGCGCAATAAAGGGTTGAAAGGCGTTATGGCAGCCAAGAAAGCAGTCATTCCCGTGAAAGGCGCCGCCGATGTCGGAGTGGCAGGCAAGATCCAGCGCACACTGGCGGTGAAAGAGATGATGCCGCCTCCCGAGCGCCCCGCGGGGCGAAAACTCGAAGGCGACACGGACACGCAGGTCAAGAGTTTGGTCGAACTGCTCAGATCTGAAGCGCGCGTTATCTAGGACATAGTCAGGAGAGAACAATGGCACACGGTATTCTGGTTTTCATCGAGCAGCGCAATGGACGAGTACGCAAAGCGAGTCTGGAAGCGCTCTCAGAAGCAGTGCGGCAAGCGGGCGGCGAGCCTGTCTCGGCAGTTGTTGTCGGTGAAAACGTAAAAGTTCTCGCCGAACAGATCAAACAGTACAAGCCCGGCAAAATCCTCGTCGTTGACGGCGCTGACTTTGCTTCGTACTCGACGGAAGCATATGCTGCTGCTCTCAGTGAAGCTACGAAGAAAGAGCAACCACGCTACGTTTTTGCTGCATATACGTCGATGGCCAAAGATCTGATTCCGCGCGTCGCAGCCCGCCTCGACGCAGCTTGCGTCTCCGACGTAGTCGAGTTGCGCAAAGAAGGCGACAAGTTAGAGCCGATACGCCCGATGTACTCCGGAAAGGCGTACGGACGCATGGATCTGAGCTCGTCCCTGGCCATGATTATGCTGCGTCCCAACGTGTTCGCTCTTGCCCATGCTGATGCCGGGCACAGCGCCACTGTCGAAGAGCTGTCGGTAAAACCGGACAAGGTGCGCGCCAAAGTTGTAGAGACTCATGCATCGGAAGGTCAAAAGATTGAACTGAGCGAAGCGTCAATCATCGTATCTGGTGGCAGAGGGATCAAAGGACCGGAAAACTGGCCCATGCTGCAACAGATGTGCGACGTCCTCGGTGCGGCTCTTGGTGCATCACGCGCAGTCGTGGACGCTGGCTGGATCGACCACCAACATCAGGTCGGTCAAACAGGAAAGACTGTCAGCCCTCAACTTTATATCGCGGTGGGCATCTCCGGTGCCATTCAACACCTCGCCGGTATGTCCTCCTCCAAGATCATCGTCGCGATCAATAAGGATCCGGACGCTCCGATCTTCAAGCACGCCACCTACGGTTTGGTCGGCGACGTGTTCGAGATCGTGCCTAAACTGACGGAAGAGTTCAAAAAAGCGTTGCACAACTAGATCGGAATGCTTTTGCCCCACCAGGTCGGCGCATACGATTGTGAACGTCTCGCTTCTCGAGGCGCTTCTTCCAGTGAGTTAGTCGAACGCGACACGATCAATGGTACCGACTCTTCGTTTGTTATGAGAAACCTGCGATCACGGGCGCTTTGCCTTGTGCTATTTTTGCTGTTCTCCTTCGTGGCAACGGTCAGCAGGACGCTGGCCGCAACCGCTGCACCGGTGCCTTTCATTCGCCGGTTGGACGATACCATCACCGTGCATGGTGCTCCGATCAAACTGCGTGGCGTCAATTTGGGCGGTATGTTCTTGTGGGAGCCGTGGATCTGGGGTGCCAACCTATTTCCAATGGTGAGCGAGTCCGAGATGTTCGGGCGCTTGCAGTCACTGGTGGGTGTGGCGCCAGCGCAGAGGTTTCGCCACTCGATCTACGAAAACTACGTGACCGAGCCCGACATCCGCAGAATAAGCGAGCTAGGCTTTAATGTGGTGCGCGTGCCGATCAACTATCGCTTGCTCGAAAACGATGCCAATCCGTATGTGTACGAGAACGAGTCGTGGCAAGACCTGGATAATTTGATCAATCTGTGCGAAAAACACCATGTCTATGTCGTCATCGACCTGCACGCTGCAGCTGGCGGTCAATCAAGGTTGTTTACCGCCGACCCGAACCCGAAGAGATTTCTCTGGCGTGACGAGGAGAATAAAAAACGCACGGTTGCGTTATGGGCTGCAATCGCCGGACGGTACAAAAACCGTACGATAGTGGCCGGATACGATCTATTGAATGAGCCTAACCCGGTGCGAGCGGCAGATGCAGTCGATCTCTATCGCGACATCATCAAAGCGATTCGTGAAGTCGATAAGAATCACATGTTGATTGTAGAAGGAACCAGTTTAGCAACGAAATTCGATGCCTTCGACGAGCTTCCGGATGAGAACATGATCTTCAGTTTTCACGCATACTCGTTCTCTTTGTTTGGTGATCCCGCCTCTGAGATGCGAAAGAAGGTCGCTGCCGCGCAAGAGGAAGGTCGTCGTTTTCATGTCCCTGTTTGGTGTGGTGAGTTTGGCGAGAACACTTTGAGCAACGTCGTCGGCTCAGCACAATCTCTCAACGAAGCCGGTTCAGACGTCTGCGGATGGTGCCTGTGGACGTGGAAACAAGCACCGGTAAAAGGAATTTACGGTCGCATGGATCGCACGCCGATGATCTTGCAGCTGCCTTCCGGCTGGCTGCCATTGATGAAATGGTGTGTCACACCTCACCTGGCCAAACGCCCAGCCGCAGCCGACGCGCAAACTGCCATGGATGCATTCGCCCAGTGCGTCAAGTTCGCCAACAACAAACAAGATGGCGAGCTCATGGCCGAGCTGTCGAAGTTGGTGAAGTAGCTGTTTGAGCACTGATTCGGCGACGGACGCGAAGCTTAGAAGCGTAAAGGAGCACGGGATTATTTATATGCGCTCCGTCGGCTTCGTCCCTCGCCTCCTCCGCGCCGCAACGCTATACTCCGCACGGCTCACTCGCCGCGCTCGGTTTCGCTGACTGTCTTGAGAGCAGTGCTCAGATCTTAGTTATGAACCGGCTGTTTGCCGTATTTGCGCAACACGTAGTCGTTGACCATCGTGACAAAATCTTGCGCGAGATTAGGACCGTGCAGTGTGGTGGAGTGCGCTCCATCAACGTAAACCGGGGCGCGTGGCTCTTCGCCTGTGCCGGGCAGTGAGATGCCGATGTCGGCATACTTGGATTCGCCGGGACCGTTGACGATGCAGCCCATGACCGCAACTTTCAACTCTTCCGAGCCGGGGTACTTCTCTTGCCAGACCAAACGCTGCCTGCTGAGGTGTGTTTGAATCTGTTGGGCCAACTCTTGAAACACCGTGCTCGTTGTCCGCCCGCAACCGGGGCAGGCTGTCACTTGTGGTGTGAAACTGCGCAGTTGTAGTGACTGCAATATTTGCTGGCAGACTTCTACTTCTTGCACTCTGCGACCGCCGGGCTCTGGTGTCAGACTGGCTCTGATGGTATCGCCAATGCCACCAGTCAGTAGAGCGGATAGTGCGGCAGTGGTGGAGACGATTCCTTTCGTTCCCATGCCTGCTTCGGTCAAACCCAGGTGCAGAGCGTATTGGCAGCGCTCTGCCAAACGGCGATAGACTTCAATAAGATCTGGAACTTCCGAGACCTTTGCGCTCAAAATAATCTGATTCGCTCGTAATCCATAGGTTTCTGCCATCTGCGCCGACTGCAACGCACTCTGTACGATAGCTTCGATCAGCACTTCATGCGCTTCTTGCGGTTGTTTCTGCTGGGCGTTGTCGTCCATCATGCGCGCCAATAGATCTTGATCGAGCGATCCCCAGTTGACTCCGATACGCACTGGCTTCTGCCAGCGCACTGCCGCGTCAACCATGGCTTTGAAGTTGTCGTCGTGCTTATCGCCGCGCCCGACGTTGCCCGGATTGATGCGGTACTTCGCCAGCGCCCTGGCGCAGTCTGGAAAGTCTGCCAGCAAGAGGTGTCCGTTGTAGTGAAAGTCGCCGACGAGGGGAACGTTGAGCCCTTGGTTTTCCAGCTTCTCGACGATGAAGGGAACCGCCGCCGCCGCTTCACGCGTATTGACCGTTATGCGCACGATTTCAGAGCCGGCTTCCCACAACTCCTTAACCTGCGCTGCCGTCGCGTCCGCATCTTCAGTCGGAGTGTTGGTCATGGACTGGACCAGAATCGGCGCCGCTCCGCCTATCTCTTTGTCGCCAACCTGTACACAGTGTGATTTGTGTCTAACGAACTTTTGACTCATGGCTTCAACCTGGGTTCCGTTCGCCAGTCATTTTAGGGCCTACCTCGCCAAATTGCCCGATTAGACCAGGCAACCTTAACTAATTGAGGCAATAAGCCCGCCAGGTGGCGTGATATTCCATCGATTTTTCTCTCAAGCTCTCGGGCGTGATTTTTCATCGGTATTTCTCTCATCGTTTGGCCGAGCTTGCCGGGGTGGTGACAGGAACAGGTCCTGGCGCTGCTGTAGCTGGGGGCTCCAGTAACAATGGAAAGATGTTGGTGCTGAGCGGTTGCATATGGTCTGCCTTTTCCTGCCATACACCCGCTTCCTCGGGCGAGCCCGCTTCTCTAAGTGCGGCGGCGTATCGGCGATAAAGCTCGCGCATCATCGGCCAGCGTACCTTCAGAGTTTCTCGCTCGTCTATCTCTTTTTTGAGCAGTCGCACCGCCGCTCGGTACTCTTTCTTCTGCTCGTAAAACTGAGCGATCATGCCTCTGAAGCCGACGGTGTTAAAGGCAGTTGGTCGGGAAAATGTCGTCAAAAAAATCTTCAGTTCGGCATAATCCCATGTGGCGAAATAGTGATCGATCATGTCGGCGATCTCTTCTTCGTCTTGATCATCCAGTTTGTGCGCCAGCGAATAAAAGGAATCTGCCACCGCATCAGTGCTAGTTTTTCGTGCCTGCTTGAGTTGATTAGTGGCGATGTAGGTCTCGATCAGCTCGATCTCCATAGATGCTTTGTCATAAGCGGGAGAAAGTTCAACCGCGCGCTGGTACAGTAGCTCTGCCTCTTTGTACATGCCCTCGTTGCGCAGTGCCCGCGCGGGAATGCCGAACCGTTGCCCAATGTTGTAATTGATTTGCGAGGCGACGGAGTGACTTTCGTGATAGGCGAGTTGTGCCATAACGACAGCCGTTTTTCGGTCTCCGCGTTCGGCAAAATACTGCGTAGCAAGCAGATACGCGTCGCCCACGTGGGGCATCTCCGACGGAGAGAGCTGTTTTTCCGCTTCTACCCAAGCGAGATAGAGACGTCTGCCTGAGTCGGCGTCACCCCGACTGGCGATCTGTCTCGCCCAGCCGTTCAATGACCCGGACAGATTTCGATAAAAATTCTCTTTTTTGTACTTCTGTGCCGACTGCAAAATCGCTAACGCCAGCTCTTCAGATTCAGCGGTAAAACCGTGATCTAGCAGTTCCGACATCGTCGACTCGCAACCATCTCCTGTCTTGTGCTCAGCCGCCCTGGCAGATTCCATCAAACTGGGCAAAATATCGAGCAGCTCCTTGCGCCGATCGAGTGAGGCGAAAAGCGTTGCCAGAGCACAGTACGACTTGAATGTATCCTCACTGCGCAGACCCAGTGATTCCTTCTGCGCGTTCACCGCTAACTTGAGGTGACGCTCCGCGTCTGCATAGTTGTGCAATGAAATGAAAGCGTTGCCGAGCTCCCGATGACTGATTGCGGTGGCTGGGGCGCCGGCCGAACGCCGATCTAATAAAGCGCTGGCAGCTTGCAAAGATAACGCCGCTTGTAAGTGCTTACCTCTTCTTTCATAGCTCGTCCCGAGCATATTGAATTTCTGAGGCAGATCGTCATCGCCCAACCATTGCTCAGTGATTGCTGCTTTGGCAACCATGGTGGAGAGCACATCCGGCCCCGGCGCAGTCTCATTGGCTTTGCGAGAACGGAGAATTTCCTGGCAGCCGTCGATGATCCTACCGGCAAGATATTGTTGATTAGAAACCGACTGTTTGGGATAGATTCGCACTAGAAGCTCGATGGTTTCATCCAAGAACGGGACGAGCCTCTCCAGTGCGTACTTGTTGATTATTTCGACGCACCGGTCCGCTACCAATGGACTATCTTCGCCCTCTGTTCTGATGAGGAAATCGAGCTTCTCTTTCGAGCGGACCGTCTCTTCTAAATTGGGTTGGTCAGCCGGAAAAGCTCGAATGATGGGCTTAGAGTGCGTGCGATACCAGCGCACTTTGGGTTGCGAATTTAATGCTGGAATCGGCATTGCTTTAAGCTCGCCATCGCCAGGTTGTACAACGCTATCGGGCGCCAAATTCTTCGCGGGCGTCGCGGGCGGGTCAACCGTTTCTGTTTTCGTCGGCGGAATCGTATCACCGGACGGCTGGTTGAGAGATTTTGAGGCAGAATCTTTTGCTGTCGTTGTGCTGCCCGGCAAGGAATTCGGGGGGTCCGCTGCGGTCGACTTGCGATTGACCGGGGCTGCCACCGGCACTCGAGCGCACGCTTGCAGAGCCAAGGAAGCCAGAAGCTGAGCACAAGCGAACGAAATAGCCAGTGACCTTGCGATGGAAAGATTGTTCGGCACAGCTCGCCTCTGATTCTCGCTTCATTTTATATAGATGAACGGCAGCCGATAACGGGCAGATAACTGTCCAAAGTCAGGGGTTTTTCCTGTGGTTTGCTCACACTCTTCTGAACAGACCGACCCGGGTTCCTTGCGGACGTCTTTAAAGTCTTGAGAGAAAAACCAACGGAATATTTCGTACGCGCCTGGAGATGCGAAGTGAATCCCCATGGGACTCAAAAATGCGCGATTTTGATTCCTACCAGGCATCGCTTGCCATCCGCTCCCCTGTTTGAGAGAAAATCCACTGAAAAATCTTGAACCGTGTGGACGTCCCCGCTTGGGGGCGGAGCGCAAAGACCGCAAAAAATATCAATGGAAAATGAGTGCTTTCTCGCTAAGATCTGTTCGTGAAAACTGATTACCTGCCGGCAGTTCAGTCCGCAATTGATTACATCGAGTCGCGTCTCCATGAGGATCTCCCGATTCAGTTGGTGGCGTTCAACTCGGGGTTTTCTCCATTTCACTTCCATCGCATATTCAGTGCTGTGACTGGAGAATCAGTCAAAGACTACATACGCAAGCGCCGATTGGTTCTGGCTGCTGACTCGCTCCGCAACAGCGGCGCCTCGCTTTTGGAGCTGGCGGTGCACAGTGGGTTCGACAGTCAGGAGGCGTTCACTCGGGCATTCAAAAGGCTCTATGGTGTTACGCCCGGTGCCTATCGAAAAGGTGACAAGACTGCGGCGCTTGTTTGGAAGCCTCGAGCAAGCGAAAAATTGCTAAGACATTTAGCCGAAGGAGTAACCATGCAACCAAAGATTGTAGAGCGTGATGCGGACATCGCTGTCGGCGTCGGCAACAGTTTCACGCAAGGCGACACGGAGAAAATCAAAGGTATGTGGATGAAGTTCGTTGAACGAATTCCAGAAATTCGCAATCAGAAGGACTATTCGTTGGGAGTTTGCATGAGCGCTCACCCTGACGTAGCGCTCAAACCAGGCGACACCTTTGTATACGTCGCCGCCATGCCAGTCTCCAAAGTCGAAGACGTGCCGCAGGGAATGGTCGTGTGTGAACTGCCGAAATCAAAGTATGCCGTGTTCACGCACAAAGGTCCGATCTCTGACATTCGTCATACTGTCGAATACATCTGGGGAACATGGATTCCCGAAGGACACTACAAAATCCGAGACATCCCGGATTTTGAGTTGTATGACGAAAGATTCGATCCGGTAACCGCTTGCGGCGAGGTAGATATCTACGTTCCAATTGAAGGATAAACTGCCTCGGAACGCGCACTCTCTATCTCTGGATCACATCTCAGGCGCGTGCTATGTTGACTCTTGGTAGCGCCAGGGGACACAAATTCTCGACAAACCGGTGCAGCCACCAGGGTATCCAACCAGCGATTCTTCGATTAGTTATGCTCGCAGCTTTGATCAGCTTGGCTTCGATCTGCGGCTGAGATCGCTCACACTCCGTCTCACCCAAATACCAGAGGGCGCGCAGTAATTTCCCTAAAGTGCTGTCACCGAGCTGAATCTTCCGACGACTGGCGGCGCGCAAATATATGTATGTTCCATTAAAACGAAATTGGCTCGTCCTTCCGCTTACTCTAAATACGATCTCTCCCTTCTCGTCTTGCGTTGTGAGCTCAAATTGTCGTGCTGCATCTGCATGATCGCTGACTATAGTTTTGCCAAAGGCTCTGGCTTTGATTTCTGCAACTTCACGTGCGCTTGGTGGTTCGATCACTTCATCTCCGGTCGGTGGACGTGCAAAAACTCCGTTGACGATGCGAGTTAGGGACCCGTCATTTACTGATCGCCATAACTCTGTATCTACAGCGCTTCGCGATCCGATGTGTAAAAACTGGCGAGTGCAAATCAGCTCCCCGGGCGCAAACTGATCGATTTCATGACGTATTAGTTGTGCAGCGCTCAACGTGCGAGTACCCTCCACAATAACTTCTCCTTCTCTTATAACGCTGGGCGAAAACAAAAAGTTCAATTTCCTGACGAAAATATTTTTCGCGAGAGAGTTTTAATTTTTGCTCTTTCGATCTGCTTGAGGAGCCTTTGTCAGCGAGAATTTTCGACGACTTTTCTTACAAGTTTTGCCGCATGGTGATCCGATTCCTAGTGGTTAATCGCTTTTCTCAATTTTCGATTCCCACCAGTTAATCGCTTTGTCAGTGCAAAAGATGTTGGCTGTTTTTCTCTCAATTCGCTGGAGACGCCGCAGGGAGACTGCGGCAGTCACGGCGATTTGTATCAGCGGCTCGTGTAGAGAACTACCGAAAAGCACTCCAATTTTTGAATGCAATCTAGTGCGTCAATCATTCCAAAGTTCTGGGTGGCACTCTCGAATACTGTAGAAGTCAGGACGAGATCGCGGTCCCACAATTAGATGATCGACGACGTTGACGCCCAGCAACTTGCCTGAGCGCACAAGCTGCTGTGTCGTTTCGATATCTTCTTTGCTCGGAACGATCTGCGAGCCGGAAGGATGATTGTGGCACACCAGGATGGCGTAGCTGTTGGCAAGAATCGCTGCTTTGAAAACCTCTCGAGGGTGGACGAGGCTACTGCTCACTGTCCCGTGCGAAACTTCGTGCAAGCCCAAGACTTCATTCTTTGCGTTCAGATGAATACTGACAAATTGCTCGTCCGGAGAGTGCTTCAAAGGGATTAGCAGCTTGGCTGCATCGGCCGGCTTGTCTATGATCACTCGACGATGGTTTGGAATACTCTCGTGTACCAGCAACAATTTCATGCGGGGAATCGAATAGCGAAGTTTTTCCGCCAGTGATTCGGTAAGGACGACGCTCATGAGCACCTCCATAGGATCGGTTATCTCTCTGCACGAGAAGACCGACGTCTATTAAGACGCTCAAAAAATGCAAAAAGTTCAATGCAAACATCTGCTTGACTTGGAAAGTTTCTTTCACAAATTTGTGAGAGAAAATCCGCGACAATTTCCCGCGCCTGATCGTGAGAGAAAACCGCTGCAATTTCCCGCGCCCTTGGGCGCAGTTAGCCGGCAGCACAACGAGCCGGCAAAGGTTTAGCGGGCGCGCTTCTTCGCCACGATGCGGATGCCAATTGGCTCGAAGAGACGCTCTTTGCAAAGCAACTGTTCCCATTCGAAAATTCGTACGGCTTCCAACATGGAAACATCGTCAAGAAAATAACGATACAGATATGCGATGCGTTCCAATTTCAAAATATCGAATCGTTCTGTCAGCTCCCGAATCATCGTTTCTGACGGAGTGATTTGGTGCTTGACGAATGCGTGCTCGTTCCAGCTTTGCAGCGGGTCTTCGGGAATCTCGCCGTCTTCCAGAGCCGGTCCACGACTCTTCAACGGTCCGCGCGCCGCTAACAAAGCTCTTAAACCGAATAGCCACGCGGCCGTGTGCCGGTCCGCCAATTCGGCGCCGAAGTCTTCCACGACCAGCAAGCCATCGTCGCGCATCAACTCTCGCGCCTGGTCCAGTGCCGTTCCCAACGGTTGAATATGATGCAACGTGCGCGACAAAAGCACGAGGTCGAATTTGGAATCGCATGCATACTGCAAGAGATCTGCCTCAACAGCGTTGAGACCGAGCGCCTTAGAGTCATCCACTGCTTGCTGCTTGGTGTCGATCGCCACGACTTTGTAGCCGGCGTCCTGCAAATACTTTGCCAGCAGCCCATTGCCACAACCGACGTCCAGAATTGATGCTCCTATAGGCGCCACCATGCGCAAAAACGAAAACGTCTGCAGCGCACCGAAGCCAGCGCCCGGAGTTCTCGCTCCAATATCGCCGGACATGTCCACGTCATGCACCCTTCGTCCACAGCAAACGCCACGCTTGTCGAGAGAAGCGCAGCGTCATACCTTTTGAGTTTTCCATACGCCGGTTCTGAAACGCCAGATGGCGATCAAGCCGATCAAAATTGATGATGCGGCGATGCCTAACCAGCAGCCGTTCGGCGCCATCTTCAGCGTTACCGTTAAATACCACGCCAGGGGCAACCGCAGTCCGACAAGGCAGATTGCCGTCGCCATCATCGGCCACTTCGTGTAGCCAGCGCCTTGCATGGCACCGAACAGAATCAGCCAGAGGGCGACCATCGGCTCGGAGGCACCGACGATCTGCAGGTACTGCTTGGTGTACTGCGTCACGATTGCGTCGTGGCTCATCAGCTGTGCGATGGGCAGTGCATAAATGAACATCATCAAGCCGACGAATGCATTGAAGACACCGCCGATGGTTGCGCATTGCCAACCGGCACGTTCGGCTCTTGCCGGCTGTTTGGCGCCGAGGTTCTGCCCGACGATGGTTCCGACCGCCATTGCCAGTGCATAAATCGGCATGCCGGCGATCATCTCCTCCAACCGCAAACCTACCGCCCATGAAGCCTGGCACGAAGTGGGATCAGGCGTCTGAGCGAAGATTGTGAACAGAACGAAGTTGCCTCCTACCCATGACAGGTCCTGAACGCAAGCCGGTAACCCGATGTTGAACAGGCGTTTGAACCACTCCATCGACAGTCCGTTTTTCAGGGTCGGACGGAAGTCGACGCAAGCCTTGATATCAGAGCGCTTCAAGAAGTAGAAGTTAAGCGCCAGTCCGACGAACGCAGCCGCCAGCCAGGAGATGCCTATACCTGCTACGCCCAACTGGAGCGGGCTGAGACATAACCCGATATCGAGAATGATGATCAAAAACATCATCACAAACCAGTTGAAGCACGGCACTCGCGGATCGCCCTTGGCTCTGAAAATCGAATGCGCCACCCACAAAGTTGTGAATGGAACTTGCGACAACAGATCCCACTGCAGATACTGCCAGCCCAACTCCTCGACGCGTGGCGAGGCGCCCAGCGCATGATATAGCGGTCGAGCGACAACCATACCGACGGCCATCGAGACGAATCCGAAGAGAAACGCGAAGATGAGCGAATTGCGCGCCGCCTCGGCTGCTCCTGCGAAATTTCGCGCGCCCCAAAAACGGCTGACAAGCGCGGTCGTGCCTGCCGAAAGCGCGATGGCGAGAAGTGTCATGAAAAACCAGATCTGTCCGCCGATACCGATGGCAGCTTGCGTCTCTGGTCCGAGATTACCGGCGACCCAGACGTCCGCAAAGCTGGCTACGGCGATCGTGATCATGTTTAACAGCCCGGGCCACGACATGTGCCATATGGCTGCCCACGTTGAACCGTAGACGATGATATCGTCCTGGTTGTGCACCAGTTCTAGTTCTTTCGTAGTCATGATTGAATTTCACCGATAGATTCTTCGGCGCAGGGCAATCCATATACACTAACTGATTTAATGTCCCTTAGCAACGCGCAAAAACACCACTGATAGCCGTTTTCCGACTGATTATCCGCGCGGGCGGTGTGTCCGCGCATTTCGCGCGCATGTGTTACAAGCGCAATATTTCCAAGTAGCGCATGAAAAGCCGCTGCCGCCCTGCTACCATTTCCTCTGTTCGAGGAAGCGCAGTGTGTCGGAGAGCGATAGCAATGACTGGTAGCGACGGGATGTGGACCTTTGCCCGCCGATTTCTCAACTTCGAAGAGCCTTCCGTGAAAGACTCGCAACTGAGTAAATTGCACGACAATTTACCCGCAGATCAGCAGCAATCGATCGACGTCGATGCTATCGGTGCCATCATAAATGCCCGCACAGCCGACAATATTTTGTTCAGCACTGCATTCGCTCTGGAAGACGCACAGCGCTTCTCGGCGATTGCTTACGCAGCATGGGCGCACTCGCAACGTGCTAATGCACACACTAATGCGTCCGCCAATCATCAACTTCAACCTGCTGTTCAACGAGTAGCGGCAGAATTGGGACTGAGCAAAGAGGCGGCCGATTGGTGTTGCAACCTGGCCTCTATGGATATCCCCTGGCACACCCTCGATGAGTCGAACCTGGCGCAATCGCAGCTGGTCAAGCGAGCCCTGAATCAGATCGGGCACAAGCGCACATCGTTGCCGCCAACGGAAGAAGATTTGCGTCAGGCACACCTGGCGCTGGTGCATTGTGTCAAACAGCTGCGTGATGTCTTGCCTGCCACAATCTTGCCCAGCGCCATATTATTGGTGGAAGGCGCAACGGAAGCGACTCTAATTCCGCATATTGCCGCAATTCTTGGCTACTCGTTGCCGCGCGAAGGCGTAATGCTTGTCCCCGCAGGTGGTGCCAAGCAAGTGGGCAAGAAATTTCTTCAGTTGCGAGATGTGGTTAGTGTGCCTTTGTTCTGTCTCTTAGACGCAGACGCAGCAGAGCAAGCCGAGCTGATCGCTGATTCCTTGCGCACAGGAGATCAACTGCATGTGCTGGCAGATGGAGAGATCGAAGATACTTTGTCAGATCAGTTATTCGCCCGTGTCATGAATAAACTCATGCAAGCAAATCTCGTCTCCGGTGCTCCCGTCGAGATTTCGGAGTTCGCCCGACAGCCCGGACGCAAGCGCACCGCAGCGGCTCAGACCCTTCTTCGCAAACGCGCTTCTATCGATTTCGACAAAGTCGAGTTTGCTCGTCTCGCTAAAGATTATCTGCGAGCACGAGAGGATGTGCCGCAGGAATTGCGTGTGATAATTGATGCCATCATGCAAAGTTTGCAGCACAAGCGGCGTTGAGCTATGGAAGCAAAAGCGAGAGATTCTAAGAAGAAACCGAAGAGCCGAGCGGCGAAGATTGCCGGTATCGTTAGCACGGTTTTGTGGGTGGTCGGATTCGCGCTCAACTTCGTCATTCCTGCCAAAACGCGCTTCACATGGGTGCCAGACTTCCTCTTACTAGTTGGATTCTGGCCCTTGCTCTGGGTCTGGCGCCCCGGTTGGCCATGGATCATCTTCGGTGCGCTCAACATGGCGATCGGCTTCGTGCTCGAGGTGGCATTCGCGATGGGCGATGCCAACTTCACTCCCGAGATGAAGCTCGTGCGTGAGCACATGCACGACATGCACTCATCGCTGACGTGGATCGTCATCGGACTTATCTCCCTCATTTTCGGAATCATTCGCACAGTCAAGCAGATCTGGTGCTGGATTGCGGAGAAGCGAAAGAAGAAAGATGTTTTATAACTGGTGGCTTGTTAAAGCGATACGAGGTTGTTTGATCACAGCCAAGTTTGAAGCCTGACTGTCATCCGCTACTGCAGATCACAACGCCGCGGACGTTTGCGCAGAGTGCGTTTCAACTGTCTCTTTCAAGCTAACGGCGATGAGCCGGGAGAATAACCGTACGAATATCTCTCAAAACTTGAAAATGCTAGGCAATTGCTGGTAGCACTTGAAAATCGACGAAAATAATTGCCACCAGCAATAAATTGCTCCGCGCAATCTTTTTATTGCTGGCAGCAATTAAAAATGACCGAAAATAATTGCTACTAGCAATTGGACTCTATTTGAGAGAAAAACCGGCGGAATATCTCTCAACTGGAGTGTTGCGAGTCGAGAGAAAATCGGTCGATCATTGCGGTCGCTCTCGGCTACTGCGATTTGTCGCGTTTATCGAGCGCTACTTGTTTGCCGGCGTCTTCCGGCAGCAAGACTTTAGTCAGGTAGTGCTGGATCGGTGTGATTTTGGTTGGCGCAGATCCTGTAAGCGACTGCAGGTGACCTTGCGCCTGCACCTTTTGGTCCTGAAACTCCGCTTTCTTATATATGTAGACCCACTGTTTTACCACAGCGTTGAACAATCTGGGATCGGGCTCGGACTGTCCATGCAATTTGCTTTCCATCGCCTGGGTGTACATCATGCGACTGTCCATGTTGTTCGGATTCAACTCGAGCGCCTTATGCAAGGCGGCCATGGCTCGGTCCATGTCACCGAAATGCATGGCTTGTTCGCCTTCCATTTTCAACTCGTCGACGTTGCGCCCCTTCAGTTGCAGAAAGTGATCGGATACGACCGTTGAACGGTCGAGGTCGGCGAGACCCTGCAATCCGTCATCGGCAACGGCGAAGGACTCGGTCAAACCGAACGCTAAGATGGCGATTACGAGTATCGACTGTAGCTTCATTCGCCTGCCTTCATCCGACGTTGACACCAGAAGTGGTGCCGGCGTTGTGTAGTTCCTTAATAGCTTTTTCTATGTCCGCTGCACCGTAGATGGCGTTGCCTGCCACCAAAACGTCTGCACCGGCGGCCACCACGGTGCGGGCTGTCTGTGCGTTGACGCCACCGTCGACGGAGATGTGAACATGTTGTTCGAGACCGGCCTTGTCGAGCATCGCCCTGATCTCTCGAATTTTCTCGACGTTGGACTGTAGAAATTTCTGCCCGCCAAATCCTGGATTGACAGTCATCACAAGAACGAGATCGAGATCCTCGAGCACATAACGAATATGTTCGGGCGGCGTGCCCGGGTTGAGCGAAACGCCTGCTTTTTTGCCGAGCTTGCGGATATGGCTGAGCGTGCGCTGCAAGTGCTGGCAAGCCTCAACGTGCACCGTTATGTAGTCGCAGCCCGCTTCTGCAAAGTTTTCCAGATAGCGGTCCGGGTCGACGATCATCAGGTGAGCATCGAACGTCAATTTTGTCGTCTTGCGCAGGCTTTTGATGATCGGCGGACCCAATGTGATGTTGGGCACGAACATGCCGTCCATCACATCGATGTGAATCCAGTCGGCGCCGGCTTTTTCGACGCGTTGAATCTCGCTTCCCAGATTGGAGAAGTCTGCTGAGAGTATAGATGGAGCAACTAGTATGGACATTCCGGGCTTCCGATTGCTGTCTGTGCTTGCTGCCGAATAAGAAGGCATGCATCGTTATCATGACTACCCGAGCCATTGCTGGTCAAGTCATCGCCAGAAATGGGCTCATCTTCCTTATCTTTATGGCTTCTCGCTGCCTCTGGCAGTTCCACTCCAGAAGCGCCGATTCTTGGCAGATGAACATCTTTTTAGTCGGAATTGCCACATCCGATGCCAAAGCCGGAGATCCTCCGAGGCGAGGTCGCATAAGCTTATTTGATGCCGTTAGTTAATAAGAAAGTAAGCGCCCTCGCCGGCCCTTAGCTGATGAAAAGCCCTGCCAGCTTGGCTTTACGAGAAAAGGACACATAGTCATGGATTTCATATTGAACGAAGAGCAAGAGGAATATCAGAAGCTGGCGCGCGAGGTGGCACACAAGCAACTGGCGCCGAAAGCTCACGACCTGGACAAGAGTGGAGAGACGCCCCAAGACGTCCTGCGCGGCATCTGGGAGACAGGGCTGTTCAACGTTCAAGTGCCCGATGCGTTCGGCGGATTAGGCTTGAGCTGTCTGGACGCGGCCGTCATTGCTGAAGAGCTGGCGTCCGGGTGCTCTGGCATAGCCTCGTCGGCGGAGAGCAACGCACTGGCAATTTTGCCCTTGCTGCAAGCAGGAGACGAGGCGCAGAAAGCGAAGTTCTTAAAACCGTTGATGGACGATCTGGTTCTGGCCGGCTATGCCGTCGATCTCTATGGCGAGGCGCCCACCAACAAGGTCTCTGCCAAGCGAGATGGAGATACTTTTGTACTCTCAGGTGAGATAGCTCTTGTCACCAATGGCGGTGCCGCTGCCTGGTTTGTCGTGCTCTCCGACACGAACACTCTTTTTATAGTCGAGCGTCAGGCTGATGGTGTCAACGTTTTGGAGAAACCTTATCTGCTCGGGCGACGTGCCGCCGATGTTCGAAAAGTTCAACTCGATCGTGTCAAACTGAAAGTGACCAACATCATCGGCACCGAGGGCGGTGGCGATGCGGTACTGGCTCAAGTGCGTCCAACTGCTCACGTGCTCCTCTCCGCCGCTTGTATCGGCATCGCACGCAGCGCTCTGGAGCATGCTGTCCGATATGCGAAAGAGAGGCATACTTTTGGTCAACCGATCGCCAATCATCAGGGTGTGCAGTTCATGCTCGCCGACATAGCCAAGGATGTCGAGGCTGCTCGATTGCTGGCCTGGCAGGCTGCGGCGTTGATCGATGAGGGCGTGCCTGACGCGTACAGCGCCGCGGTCAGTCGCAGTTTTTCTCAGAACATGGCCATGCGTGCAGCCACTGATGCCGTGCAGATTTTTGGCGGATACGGCTATTCAAAAGAGTATCCGGTGGAGAAGTTGATGCGTGACGCGAAGATGTATCAGCTCGTCGATGGTACGGCGTCCGAGTTGCATGTGGCGATCGGACGAGAGCTTCTGGCACCGAGCAGCACGTAGGATGGTGCAATGCCACCGCCACAGCCGATGTTCAAGAAGGGGCAGCTGCTTATTGTCAAAGCGCCGCCTTTCTATAACAAGGAATACTTCTACGAGATCGTCAGTGCCGGCGGCAAGCAGATTCGCGCCACCTTGTATCATTCGCCCAAGGTGAAGAAGTCCTGGACCGTTGATGAACTAAAACTGCTGATCGAGCACGGCGTGATCAGGATTGCAAAAGATGGCGAACAACCCCCTGCCCCCTCGACACAACCCGATTAGCTCTGGTGTTGCGGCGGCTTGTGGTGCGAGTGATGCCTGTTGTGCTTGCTGTTCGTCGATGATTTTGATTGCGACTTTTTAGCTTGGTTCTGCGCCGTCTGCTGCTTATCGGCAGTTTTGTCGTTGTCGTCTAAATCAGTGTCGTCCGTGTCTTTCATGTCGTCTTCCGACTTACCGGTGAGCGCTTGCTCGACGACAGCGGAGTTTTTGCCCAGTATTGGAGCCAATACGGTGTGTATTTTGTTGGGGAAGAAGTTCTGCACCGTGAATCGCACGAAGCAGAAAAGAAGTGCGACAACAATTACCGCATAGAATGTGTATTCTGCCGCGCTCTTGATGTGCTTGCGAAAACGCGTCCCGCGACGGGCGCGTTCAAAGTCGGAGGAGGAGAGATTATCGTCCAGCCGTCTGGTCAAATCTTGTTGGCGGATGCCGCTTTTCAATCCGCCGCCTAATTTGCTCATGTCGGACGATGAAGTGTGCCTGCCGCACACGACGCAAAACTTCAGTCCAAAGTTTAGTGTTGCGCCGCAGTATGGACATGAAGCTGGCATTGAATCTATGAATTCCGCTTGGTGCGCGCAAACGCAAGTATTTGCGCAGTCAGTCTCACTATATCATCTTGATGCAAAGCAAAGAACCGGCCTACCCTCTTTGGAGTGACTAATAGCAAACGCCCTGGACGCGCTCGCTAAAACTCGACTTTGGATGCACCGGTACCAGTATCACAATATCGCTGAAACATTTCTGAGATCGCATCCCGGTCGTGAGACAAGGTTTGCTGCTTGGTGTTCAGCTGCACGATGCGATCTTTCAGATCGACTATTTGCTGCTGGATGATGTTGATTTCTTCCCTGATCTCGCTTTCTGTCAAGGTCAGTGCTTCGGCAAGCGTGCCGAAGGCCTTTTCGAGCTCGGTGTCTGCTGCCATTCGCCGGTCCTTTCTCCTTGGTGGATAGGTCAATTGCCGCCTGCGGCGGGCGGCAATTCGTTCGCATATTTTACCCGCCTGCGATCGCGGCCGCCTGATATCAAGACGTTTTCCTTTACCAGGCTACAAAAATTAGATGCCCGCTCCGTGAAGGAAAACATCGACCGGATCCAACGAATCTCCCTCAGCGCTTGCTGTGTTCGCTGCAAAAGCAGCGTCCACCTCGTCAGTTGGCGTTGTAGCTGCCGAGCCGCCTTTCACTTGAGTAAGTTCAGCTTCGAGCCGGCTGATCCTTGCTTGCAGGCTCTTGATTGCTTCCGCTTCGATATCGGGGTCGACTTCGCTCTTAACCTTCTGTCCGTCTCTAATGACTACTCGCCCCGGAACACCAACCACGACGGAGTTGGCTGGTACATCTTTGAGAACGATAGAACGCGACGCTACGCGCGCGTCGTCTCCCACGGTTATATCGCCTTGAATCTCGGCGCCGCTTCCCACAACGACGCCTCTGCCCAATGTGGGATGGCGCTTTTTACCACGCGTCAGCGGTCCCATCCTGGCTGCTGCGCCCGCCCCCAGGGTTACACCCTGATAAATGACGCAGTCATCGCCGATTATTGTCGTTTCGCCGATGACAACGCCCATTCCGTGGTCGATGAAGACGCGATGCCCGATGGTGGCGCCAGGGTGAATCTCAATGCCGGTGAGCACTCGACTGACGTGGGAGAGAAATCTTGCTGCGGTGTAGAGTTGCTGTCGCCACAGCCAGTGGGCGTAGCGATGAATTGTTATAGCGTGAAACCCCGGATAGCAAAGTACCACCTCGAGCCTCGTACGCGCGGCCGGGTCCTTATCGAGGATGGTTTGGATATTCTCGTTGATGCGGGAAAAGACCATGGGTGTTGGGATTGAGTGTGTTGACTTTTGCTTCCGGCGCAGAGCGAGCGGGTTTAGAAATACAGCAATAAGTGGAATCAATGTACTAGATCACTTTTAGATTAATTGTGATCTATGTATGTCGGCGCGCGAGGGGTGATTGCGTATTTTCCCCATGTTTTCATGGGTTTTTGCCGCTATTCTGGGTTAAAAATCCCCAGAAACCTGTCAAAACCGCCCAATATTCGGATAGAAGCGTTCACAAGCACCACATCCCCGAAAGTTTGAAAGCCTCACCGGCACTAAAATTCAAGGGACTTTTACAGAGAACCGCAGCTCGATGGGTGAGACCGATAGCAAAATAGCAAAACCGGCCGGCGACGCGGCTACTACGGCTCGTCATCAAACCACTGAGTCGACTGGCTTTTTTGGCGCCATTTACGACGATGGTGCCAGCAGCCTGAAGATGCTGACGGATGCGATCGGACCGCGTGTCGATGCCAATAAGAAGCTAGACTTCAATTCCAACGTCACCGACTCTACCATCGCCCAGGGGGGCTTAGGTTCAGGCGTTGTGCACCTTGTCGGCACGATGGCGTCGTCAGTCTCACTGCTGGCCAGGCACCCCGGTATCGTTGTCAAAGCTGCTCAAGACACTTACCATACCGCTGTCTACGGTACTAACACTCAACGGGCGGCCTTAGCCGGACATGCCACATTCTTCTTAGGCACGATGGCCCTGGGCGGCGGCGAAGCCGGACTGGCTAAAGTCGCCAACACTGCCGACCTGGCAGCCGCCAGAGTGGGACTGGCATCGAGAGAGACCCTGACTCTGACCAATGCAACCGCCAGAGCGGCAATCGACTCTGAAATACTGGGCGTTAATTCGGCCCGCATCGGAAATTTTGCTGAACACGCCGAATCGGCGATGACGCGTAATCTAGCCACCACCGTCGAAGGGCTCACCACCGACGGCATGCGGACCTCGCGCATTTTGCCCCGCACCGGCAGTGATCTTCTCGGCAGTTCGCTTCCGAGAGTGGGCGAGGCAGCATCCAGAGCCACGAGCGATGCGGGCAGCGCCTCCTTCTTCGGGCGCTTGCTCCGAGGCGGCTCCCGTACATCGGAGTCAGTGGGCAATTTCAGTCTCGGTGATTTGTCCGCTAAACCGGTTCTTTCGCCGGTTTACAGCGTCAGCCCGGAAGCTGTGCAAGAAGCAGGCACTCTGCTCGGTCGACCGCAGGCACTGAGCGAAACCACAACTTTGGCACGGTCGCTGCCAGAAAGATTTACGCTGCGTGCCATTGAAAATGAGACAGCCACTGCTCCGGCAGTGCGCTTGGGTGAGACAGCCACTACCCCGGCAGTGCGCTTGGGTGAGACAGCCACTGCTCCGGCGGCGCGCTTGGGTGAGACAGCCACTGCTCCGGCAGTGCGCTTGGGTGAGACAGCCACTGCTCCGGCAGCGCGCTTGGGTGAGACAGCTACGGCGCCGGCAGCACAGTTGGGCGAAGTTACAGCTCCCCGCCTCGGAACACAAACACTCGGCGAAACGTCCGCTCCCGCTCAGGTTATGCGCACCGGAGAATCCGGCGTGCAAGAAACTCTCGGCTCTGTTCCGCATACAACTGATTTAGGATCTGGCCCGATCAATTTCGCTCCCGCCGCAGCGCTGCCGGAAGCAGGTCTGACCGAAACAGTGCCGGTTGGGCAGTTGGCCCTGCCTGCCAACACCGACACTCTCGCTGCACGTGCAGTGGCACGCACTACCGAGCACGCCGAACAAGCCGTCACGCTCGCCAACCAGAGCATCGAACAGCTGCCGCAATCGATCAAAAACGTCACCGGTACCGGAGAAGACGCCGCCAAACTTGATGACATTGCCAGCCGTCTGGGCGCAGGCAAGGTGACATTGACCGATCCGTCCGCTCTGCGCGACGTGCAGTCGCTTGTCGACAGACTGTCTCCTGCCGCTCGCGAACAAGTAACTCAGATCCTGCGCGATACGTCAGCCGATATCCGCGACGCGAACCTTTTTGAAAGCGGAGTGCGCGCCACCACAAACGCCGCGGATCACGTACAGTCGTTCACTTCTAACCTGACCAAGTTCGCCAGCGACGCTGCGAAAGAAGGTAAGCCCACCGATCTCTACCAGCAACTCGATAGCTATGCCAGCCGCTTAGTGCCCGGTCGTGATAACGGTTCCCTGCTCGAGAAGATGGAAGCGACGGCGCAACAGCTGGAAAGCCCAATCAAAGAGAGCGTCATCAAGTCGTTGAACGACATGAGCAGCGAACTCGGCACGGCGCAAAGAATAGACCGCAGCGCCAATCTCTTGCGTGCCGGTATAAAGGAGACTGAGGAGTTTCAAACTTCGATGACTGATTTGGCGCAGACCACTGCGCCGCAAAACGCTCATGACGCGCAAGCCATTCAGACCATGGTCGACGCCTCGAAAGCACCAGGTGGATTGAACTCCACCATTCTGCAATCGATGCGCGACACAGCCGCGACTATAGAAGATCCTGCCACACAGCAAACTGTGCTCCGGCAGATCAAGAACGTAGAGACACCGTTGCAGATTGCGGAAGCATCCAGCAACACCATGCATCAGGTCGAAGATCTGACCCGCATGACCAGCGACATGCAGCGTGGTGCTTCAGAAGCTGATCAGGCTGTTCTGCAACAGTTGGGCGCTCAATCGCGCGAACTCAGTCTGGGATCCAGTGGTGCGGATTCCTTGAAGACAATGCGCGAGACTGCAGAGCAGCTCTCTGATGCCGGACAAAAACAGCAAGTGCTCAAAGCGATCGAGCAGCTCGACAAGCCGCTCACCCAAGCGCAGCAGTCGGCGCAGCTCGTGCGCTCCAGTCAAGCCGCTGCCGACTTCGTCAACGCATCGCAGAGTGCCGCGACGCAGATGGCTGCGCACGTCAATTTGCAGTTGGACGCCCTGACGGAGAGCACCAGCCACCTTGCCGGCAGCGCCGTCGGACAAGACGTCACTACCATGGCGAATATCTCGCAGGCTGTAAGTGATCTGCCCGGGGTCGTGTCGAATGCAGAACGCGTACAAAAACTGACTGAACTAGAGCAGTCTATCGGTGCGCTGGAAAACACCAGGCTGCAAACCGCCGTGAAAAACAGCATCGATAGCACAATCGAACAACTGAACGCCGCCGACCAACTGCAAGCAACGGCGGCGACATCGCGCAAAGTCGTGCAACAGATAAACGATGTTTCCGGCACGCTCGACCAGCTGGCGACGCGAGACACAAGCGGTGTAGTTGAAAATCTGGCCAGACAGTCGCGTATGCTGCCAGTCGACGAAGCTAACACCGTCGCACTGACGCAGATGAAGAATGCAGCCGCGACTATAACAGATGCGGCTCTGAAGAATGACGTCACGCAAGCGATTGAGCGCCTCGAGTCGAGTTTGACCGAAGGACAGACCGTCCAGAGAACGCTCAACACCGCCCGCGAATCCGGTATCATCGGTGGTGACACGATGGCCACCGCCACCACGGATGCGTCAACCACAGCGGCGCGCACAGCGAACAGCGTCGTCCCATCTCAGACTGCTGCCCAGTCGATTCTCGAGCAGACCGTCGGCAGAACAATCAATGCATCGCCTGAATCCGCCGTCGCTAAAGGTGAGACCATAGCGACCAACACTGCTGTCGGAACTAGCGCCGGCGACTCCACCTTGCAGATGTTCAGAGGGCGGTTGACGCAAGACAGCAACGCCTTCGGTTCTCAGGTCGCGCAGATGGCCGAGGCGAGCGAAAACGCTCCCTTCCAGAGCAGCCTGCGCAGCATCGCTCAAGATGCAAGCACCCTGACGACCGCCGAAGATCCCGCTGCCGTACTGGCGAAGATGAAGGGCACTGCGCTCAAGATCGCTGATGCCGACGTGCGCGATCAGCTGACGTACGACATTGAGCGGATGGAAACCCGACTGAGTCGGGCGCAACAGGTGCAAGATTCGTTGGTCGCTAATGCGAAGGCAGTCGATGCTGCAGGCGATCTCACCAAGACGTTGGACAGATTGACGCCGGCTGGTGATGCATCCGCTTCGTTCGATCAGCTGAAGTCGATGATGCAAGCGCCTCTTCGCGATGGAGAGACCTACGCCGACAAGTTCGATTCTATGCGGACCGCAGCTAGAGACATAGATCAAGGTATCGAAAACAGCACTCTGCGCAGCCAGGTCCTCAACTCGATCGATCGCGCAGCCACCAGTTATGCCGATGCCGAGCGTGCTCAGGTCATGAGCAATGCCGCGGTTTCGTCGGAAAAATTGACGGCCGCCGTCGAAACTGCTGCCAGTCAGCCGGGAGCGCAAGCTTTCGAACGGCAGCTCTCGCAACTTACAACAGCCGCAGACCAAGTAAGCGTCGGCGCCAATAATAAAGCCGTTATCGACTTGATGCGTGATGTGACAACGAATCAGATCACCGAGCCCGGCATCAAGAGCACCATTCTGGATGCGGTGAATGAAGCGGAGCGCCCACTATTGCGCGCACAACAAGTGCAAGATGTGATGCCGGTCGCTAACCAACTGTCATTGTCGGAGAGATTTACTCAGGCAGTTGGCGCCGTCGAATCGTCCCAACCAGAAATTGCAGCGCGCTTCCCGCAACAATTTGCTGATTTGAAGGCTGCCTCGAGCGAGTTCGCTAACGGCGAAGCGAATGCCACCACTGTCGCTCGCATGCGTAATACAGTCGCTGAGATCGGCGACGATACCGTCAAAGCTCAGTTGACCAAGGCAATTGACGAGGCGGAAGCACCGCTGTCGAGAGCACAACGGTTGCAAGAGTTTGCCCAGGCTCAAACCGCGGCGCAGAACTCGATCACTGATTTGACCAAGCTGTCGCAGCTGCCTGCCAACGCCAGCATGTCGGCAAGAGACGCGGACGCGATCGCTCAGATGCAACAAGTAGGCACGAGACTTACTGCAGTGGGCGACAATGCCGCTGCGTTGCGCGCACTGAGAGAAAACTTCGAAGCACTCTCTCCTGATGTTGCTAAGGACGCACAGCCCCTTGTCACCAATGTCGAGCGCTCCCTGGCGAACGCCGCCAGAGCCCAAGAAGCAGCCGCTGCCGCCAACTCGACAGAATCGTTGTCGCAACAATTGGTGCGCAACCTGGCGAACGTAACTCCATCTTCCGATGCCGAAGCAAACGCTGTTGCCAGACTGCAAGACGGCGCTGCTGCTCTGCGCTACGGCGCCGACAACGGTACTGTATTTACCGATATGTCGAAGACCGCGAAAGAGCTGTCTTACGCCGACCAATTGCGCACCGAACGCGCCATCTCCGATCTGCAGTCAGCGTACGCAACCGCCCAGAAGGTTGAAGCTGTGGCCGCAAGCGCGGATCGCGCCGACATGGCCGTCACCAATCTGAACAACGCCGTCCGTTCGATCGGTGCGGTGTCTGCGGAAGATGCGGCGCCAGTGCAAGCATTTAAAGAAAGCGTAGCCAAACTCTCGCCTGAGACCGACAACACGCAAGCGCTGAACGGGGCGCGCACCGCTCTCAATGGCATGTCGAACTCAGTGTCGCAGCAGCTCACAGCCCAACTGCAGGCGGCACAAGATGCTTTACTGGTAGCACGCACCAACCTCTTCGACTTCTACGGGGATCGTGTGGCGCAGAACGTCAGCGCCATCACAGCCAAAGATTCGAAGGTGCCGTTGGCGGAGCGCATTGCTCAAACGCAGCAAGACATCGCCATTATGCGCAGCGTTGCTCCGCTGGATTCGCAGACCTCGATCGAGCTGGCAAATCTTTCACACAACGTGGAAGCCGTAGGTGCTTCGGTCAATTTGCAAAACTCGTCCAAAGGCTTGAGTTATCTCAAGGACTGGTATTTCGCATACGGAGCTCGCCTCAGCGCCCAAGTCAAGCGAGCGGAGAGCGCACTTGCAGCGGGCAACGACGCGCAAGCGCAAGCGATCGTCGATCAGATGGTTCTCACCGGCAGAGCATCGAGCAGAGCTGGTATGCGCGCTTTGGAAGGTAGCTCGGTACAGGGGCTGGCCAGCGAACGTGCGCAGTTCTGGGCCACGCAAGAGGCGATCAGATCGGCCCGTCTCAGCGAAAAAGCGCGCGATATAATGTCCGGTTGGGTTGAAGGCTTGTCTGCTGAAAAACAAGACCTGGTGCGCAGAGCGATTGAAAAAACTTTGCTCGCCAAACAGGACATCAGAGTTGCACTCAATCACCGAGTTCTGTACAACCGCGCCACCATTGCTTATTCCCTCACTTCTCCATTCGTCGGGCCGGCCATGCACATCGCCGCTCCGTATCTCAAACCCCACGTCGAAGGCAGCAAAGATCAAAACGGTGACAGTCAGACTGCCTCCGGCAACGGCAATGGAGCAGATACAACAGTTGTCCGCAAGTCGCCGGAGCAACAGGTGGCACAAGCCGACACGCGTGAACAGACAGCCGGCGGCGGCGGCCAGGGCGACGGCAGAGAGGCCGACGGCAGACAGGGCGACGGCAGCACACCGAGCAACCAGGCTACTTTCAGCCGTTCTAGCGGCAGCGGCCTCTATCCGACGATGCCGGATCACTCGATCGGTATCTCCTTCGCTTCTTCACCTGCCGACGCCGTATGGCTCATGGCACAGCACGCTAACATTCCCTGGTATGGCGCCGTGCAATCGATCTTCCCAGTCGATGAGACGCAGGTGCGCCCGATTTATGCGCAGCAAGCGCCAATCAAGTTCACCAACACCAACAACACGACCGATCAAAGCAAGATTTCCACGACGCAGTTCGACTACGGCAAGATCTCGCAGCTGTTCAATCAGAACGACTTGCTTACAGACGCTCGTTTCAACAGATTCGCTCCGATGACTCCCGCCATTGGTGCAGGCAGCTCGTTGGCGACAAGCTGGGCATGGATGGGCGATATGAAAAACCGCCGCCCCGGTGTTCGCAGCGCCTCCGGCGGCGATCCGCAGCACAATCTCGACATGCTCGAAGCGACGATCGAGCACCGCGACGGAGCGCCAGTCGCTGGCGGCACTGCACCTGGCAATGGCAGCGATCCCAATCAGCCTGCCATGGTTGGCGCCGCAGCCAGCACGACCGATCCATCAGGCACACACACCAACCAAGATCCACAAACTGTTCAAGCGGCTGCTGCTCAAACGGCAGCGCGCCAGACAGAAGAAGCGTAGCTCGACTCGTATCAAGCTACTTGAGGCTCTAGATCAGCAGCCCCGAGCAGCATCTTGCGATTTGTAGTTTATTCGGCGCCAGTTTTACGCTACGTAGCGGCGCATTGCCAGAACAGTGTTGTGGCCGCCGAAGCCGAGAGCTTCGACCAGGGCGACGTCAACTTTAGCTTCGCGGTAGACATTGGGCACGTAGTCGAGATCGCACTTCGGATCCGGCTTATCGAGGTTGATCGTCGGGTGGATCTTCTGATCGCGCAAGGTCAGAGCTGTCGCTGCAGCACCGATTGCCCCGGCGCCACCGAGAAGGTGTCCGACCATCGACTTAGTGCTGGAGATAGCGAGCTTGTAAGCATGCTCGCCGAAGACGCGCTTGATGGCCAGAGTCTCTCTCTCATCGTTGAGCGGTGTCGAGGTGCCGTGTGCGTTGATGTAATCGACATCTTGCGTGCTCAGCTCTGCGTCGCGCATTGCTTCGCGAATGGCTCGGGCCGCGCCATCGCCGAATTCGTCGGGAGCGACGATATGAGTGGCATCGCAACTGGCGCCACCACCGATGATTTCAGCGTAAATGGGAGCGTTGCGTCGCAGTGCGTGTTCCAACTCTTCCAAAATGAGGATAACGGCGCCTTCTCCGATGACAAAGCCGTCTCTGTCTATGGAGAACGGACGGCTTGCTTTATGCGGCTCGTCATTTCTTCTGGACAAAGCCATCATATTGTTGAACGAAGCGACGGAGAAGGGGTTGAGGCAAGCTTCACTGCCGCCCGATATCATGACGTCGGCGCGGTTGTTTTTGATGTACATGAAGGCATCAAAGAGGGAGTCCAGTCCGCTGGCGCAAGCAGTGGCATCGCTCTTAGCTCTGCCTTTGGCGCCGTACTCGATCGCCACTTGTCCTGACGGTGCATTCGGCATCAATCTGATGATCGAACGCAAACCGATCTTCTTCGGTCCGCCTTCCATCAGTTTGATGTGATCGGCAGTGGTCGTAATCAGTCCGCCGACGCCTGTGCCGATAAAGGTGCCCACTCGTTCGGGCTCGTTCTTGCGGATGTCGAAGTTGGCATCTTCAAGGGCTAGTTTGGATGCGGACATCGCGAAGAGTGTGACGCGGTCCATCTCCTTCATCATCGACCCGACTTTTCTTTGATCGGGATAGAAATCCTGGATGTTGAACTCGGGTATTTCCGCCGCGATTTTGACGCTCAATCCGATCTCATCAGGATCAAAATTGGAGATTCTTTTGACGCCGCTGCGTCCCGCCAACAGTGCCGCCCAGGTGTCTTGGATTCCGATGCCTACCGGGGTGATAGAACCAATGCCGGTTACGACAACTCTTCGATTGATCATTTGCAAGTCTCAGATGGGCCTACGCTAGTTTTCGAAACCGGAAAAGCCGCCCCGCTCTTCCCTTACTAGCACTCACGCCACTGCCATTCTAACCTGACTGCGTGGACATAATTCAGGCTATCGTGAACAGCTTGATAATAATTTAGTTCATCTCATACACCATCGCTAGTGCATCGCATATTCAACGGTCGCCTGCAAAGAGGGTGTACGTAAGCGGCATCTGCTGCCTGACCTCTGCTCCACCGTTTATTTGTTGCTCTGTTGTCGACCCTTACCGCAACAGTCGCTCGGCCAAAGGTTTGTTACGTTAGTTAACTGCTACCTGATGTCCGACCGCTTTGCCAGGCGATTTCAGAAGATCTTTCTTACGTGAAGCTTACGCCGCGTGATCAAACGCTAACCGGAGAAAGCTGACCACCATTGAAAATTGGCACATCAGCACCACCATGAATGGTGCCCGCAAATTCGCCATCCCACGCTTCGAATTCGTCTTCCATGCACTCGAAGCTCTCCGCCACTTCCTCTTCACAGTCTGGGGCGAAGTTTGTTTGCATGACGTCCAGCTCTGACAGCTTGTAGTTCATAAGCCGCGAGCCCACCAATAACTTCGGCTCCTCCAATCTTCCACTCAGTGGATTGACGACCTTCGCATGCGAGATTCTCTGCTGGTCTTCTTTGACGTTGCGTTTGAATGCCAGGTCAAGCGCATGTCCCATCTGCTTATAGTTGGGTTCGTATCGCTCAACAATCTCCCAGAAATTGCGATTGTGGCTGGCTTCTTTCACGTGTGCCAACTCATGCAGAACGAGGTAACGCCGCCCGCGCTCGGGTACATTTTCGATGGCGAATTTTGAGAAAGTGATAATGCCTGACTTCAGATTGATTTGAGCGAGACGCGTGTACTTCGCTGTGCCGATCCTTATGCCGCCGATTGTGACGTTGAGTGTTGCCTGATTGATCCGCCTGACGTACCCGGCCATGAAGGCCTGGTACATTTCCATTTCGCTCCGGTCAGTCATGGTTTTCCTTCGCTGAGGACATCCTCAACTCTTGGCATCCCTTCTGGGTAGAAGCACTCAGAAACTGCAATTAGAATAGACTTCGTATATAACTTTCGCAACAAATTCAGAGAAAAGGAAAATTGTCTAACGTCCTCACTGACCGCCATTGCAGCAATTTGACGCTGATCACCGGTGGTGCAAGATCGGGCAAATCCGTTTTCGCCGAAAAACTTGCCGCCAAATCACAACTGCCTGTTATCTACCTGGCGACGATGGAAGAAGTGCAGTCAGATCCTGAAGCGGCGGAGCGTATTCGCCGCCACCGCGAACGGCGCCCGCGCGAATGGAAAACGATCGAGCGCGCGCGCAGAGTGCATGAAGTGGTGGACGAATTTTCCGCCGATCAATCTGTTTGCATTTTTGACTGTATCTCACTTTACGTATCCAATATTCTTCTGGATGGATACAGCGAAGACCCTCTTGCTATGCAGCTCCTGGAGAAGGAGACAGCGGACGCTGCAGCCAAACTGTTGACCGCAATCGCAAGCAAGCCGAATGTTCATTTCATTATGGTGACCAACGAAGTGGGCGCGGGCATCGTCCCGGAAAACGGCTTGGCCAGGCTATATCGTGACCTCCTCGGCGTGACGAATCAGATATTTGCCCAGGCTGCGCATGAAGTCTGGTTGAGCGCGGTTGGCTTGCAGCTCAAATTGAAACCTCAATAAGCGGGCGCTCCATCAACGTTTTGGAACAGCGCGCTAATCTCCGGTCGGTTTCACACCTGCAGATTCGACCATCAAAATCGTGCAGCGCTCCGGCGCTAGAGTTCTGTGCATGACCCCGCGCGGAACCGTAAAGCCTTGCTGCGGTGTCAGTTCAACTTTACGCCCTTCGAGCTCGATAATAAAATTGCCTTCCAGTACGAAGAAAAACTCGTCCTCGTCGTCGTGTTTGTGCCAGTGAAATTCGCCGTGCACTACGCCCAAACGGATGACGCTATCGTTGACGCGGCAGAGAGTCTGGTTGTACCACTTCTCGTTGCACGCCCTCACCAGTGCGGGCACATCCACCACCTCGAGGCCCTTGTAATGCTCTTTCAGGTTGATTGAATAAGTCATTTCCTTTGCTCCTTCAGATATGTGCGTGTGCCCATGGTCCTTGTTGCAGAATCTGTTCCACCAAGGTGCCGGCCGAATTGACCTCCGGGCGAGAGCCTGCTTCCAGGCTTGAAAGCAACTTCTGCTTCTGCTCTTCGCCGGCCGCATCGTAGCCGATTCTGAACCGAGCCCAGCTCAAAGCAAAGTTTGCCATCGCCTTTTTCGCAGTTGGCGTCGGCGCGTTCGAATATTTCTGGCAGATCACCGAGGCGAAGATGGCGCGGTTGTCGACGGCATCTACCGATTTGCCGGGGTGGCGTTGCTCATACATAAAACAAGCCATGTCGGCGTACGCGTCAACGGCTTCCTCGCCCAGAGGCGGATCGCCTGGCAACGCTATGCGCTCGGGACCGAGGACTTCCGGCAGTATCTCGCCATCGTCGGAGTTTAGATTTTTCGATTTCGATTGAAATCTGAGCAGGGCGCGAAACAGAGCCGCGAAATTCTTCTTCTGTTGATCGTTGGATTCGATCTCTTTCTCAGTGGCTGGCCAGAAGGAAAGGATCGACATCACGTCGGCGCGCTGATCGGACGCCAGTTTATGCTGGAGTTCAGTGCGAATTCTCTCTTTCTGCTCTTCTGCCAACGGCTCCTTGCTGGCCATATCGTAAAGGGCAATCCAGTCGTCGACCGCGTCCTGTGAGCTGCCAGAGGGGGCTTTGGCGCCCGATTTGGTGCCGGCATGCTGAGCCGGTTTTTTTGCAGTAGCCGCAGGCTTCACTTGCGGTTTGACCGGCGCCTGCGGGCGAGCGAAGAGCGATGCCGCCGGCGCCGCCTTCAATCCTTCGGCAGCGGGCGCGGGCGTGGCCGCCGTGGCCGGTTTCTTCCCATCGTCATAACCCCAGTCCGCAGCCGGCGCCGCTGTCGCACCGAATGTGGTGGCGGCGCCGGTGAGCAACAGTGTCAGGGTAAAACGACGTGCGTTCATTTATGCAAATTATTGACGAGGAAGTCGACAACTTGATCGGTAACTCTCTCGTTTTTCAGAAGGTCGTCTCCGTGCGCGCTCTGCGAGACGACGGCGGCGTTCAAATTGGGCTTTTTGTTGGCCCACCTTTGAATTGCATCGTAAGAGAATTCGTCCGGTTTTGCGGCGACCATGAATATCGGTTTTGTGCTTTTGCGCAGTTGGGGCTCCGGTTTTAGTCCATGATAATCGTAACCGGGCGATAACATTACGACCGCTTTCACGTTCGGGTCGGACTCATCCATCGCCGCCATGTTGGCGCCGATGGAACAACCGACGATGCCAACTAGACTGCCACTAATGTGTCTCATTGGCTTAAGGTCTTGCACGATCAGGGGCACGTCTTCCGGCAATTTCAGCCAGTCGGCGCCAGTAAACGTTTTGTAGTCGATCTTGGTGTTCTTGATCGTATTAACCGACTCGCCGTGTCCGCGCAGATCCATGTTGACTACGGAAAAACCTTTGCCGAGCAAGAGCGGGATAAACCATTGCAGGTCAGCCCGCGTGCGCCCGAGCTGGTGCCAGAGAATCACAGTAGGCGCCTTTGTGCCTTGCGCATAAACATCCCCTACTAGTATCACTCCGTCGCGCGTTTGAAACGCCTGCCGCTTGGGTTCTACGGTTGTTTCGGCTCGAGCGGATTGCATCGCCATCGAAATCGCTGTGAATGCGAGAAGCGTCGACGCAAACCGGGACAAGCGCAAAACACCACTGCGAAAACCGCCGCTCTTTCTGTTCATTCTCTTCTTCCGCCTTAACAAAATAAAACAACCGAAAACGAGGGACCAGTGAAAATACTACTTCTTTCGACACTTCTATGGATTAGTTGAGCTCTTCTCGCGCGTGAAATCTTGGCAAGTGTATGGTAATATCGGCGAAGAGGCTCATCATGGCTAGGTTCTAATACTTTAGCGGCCGGTGATTCGAGCTAGTGACTTCCGGTGTTGGCCCGGAAGAGACCAGGAGGAAACAGTCAGTATGGCTAAGTTGCGCTTGAGGTTATACCCCGACGAGGTCTTGAAACAGAAGACGAAGAAAATCGCGACTTTTGATGCGTCGGTGCGCAAACTGGCTCAAGACATGCTGGACACGATGTACGACAACGATGGAGTCGGTCTTGCTGCTCCTCAAGTCGGCGTCTCCAAGCGCATAATGGTGATCGATGTTTCATCCGAAGATGACCCGCGCAAGCCTATTGTTTTCATCAATCCGCAGATTATCGAACAAGAAGGCGAACTGATCGGGCTGGAAGGGTGTTTGAGCTTTCCCGGAGTCTACTTCGAAGTTAAGCGCTTTAATCGAGTTGTCGTTCGTTATCAGAATGTCAGCGGCAAAGAACAGAAGATCGAGGCGGAAGGTGACCTGTTCTGCCGCGCCATCCAGCACGAAATCGATCACCTCGATGGCGAACTGTTCTTTGACAAGGCAGCAGTAAAACTGAAAGCGGATCTGGAGCTGAGCAAGCACGGATTTCTCGATGGCGATGTAGCAGCAATGGAGAATGAGTTGCAGGGCGGCATCATCAATTTGACGCCCGAACAGCAAAAAACTGCAGTGCGCGGATAGTTTTCCGGGAGAGAGTTCATGGGGTTCCGCCTACAAAATTTTGGCCCGATGGGACCGGAAGAGCTCTGGTTTGGCTGGGCGCATAAGTTGCTGGGAGTGCGGCGACGCATTCTTAAACTGCCGGTGACGCGCTTTGTCGATGTGTATGCTGGCAAAGGCGCCCCTGTCGAGATCTTGCGCAAAGCAGACGGCAGTCATGTCGGTTGCCACATTTGTGGCTACGCGATGGTGTCCATTGTTGCGGGCGACCGTTACCGTATTGAGGCTTGCTCGGCTACGACCGCGCCCCGAATGCTTTTTAACAAAAAATTCGACGTCTGGCGCTCGCAACTTCCCCCGGTCGAGGGCGTTGTACCTGCCGTCGCCTCCTTAGTGATGAGCCATTTGCAATCGTCCACGCAGTGAATATACTCACAACATGACCGCTCACTCTACCAACCAGCTCGACACCGTCTCCACCTCGAAAGAGGCGAAGGGCGAGCGGCAGATGCAAGTGACTGTGTTGTCATTCGGTTACAAAAAAGGCGCACCGCCCCTGGCAAACTGCGTATTCGATGTCAGGTTTTTGAAAAATCCGTTTTGGGTCGAACACCTGCGACCACTGACCGGGCTTGATGAGCCGGTGCAGAGTTATGTGCTCGAGCAGCCTGTGGCACAGGAGTTTCTCGATTCGCTCGAAACCGTTCTGGCGAAGATCTTGCCGAAATTCGCCGAAATGAAAGTGGAAAATTATGTCATCGCTCTTGGTTGCACCGGTGGACAACATCGCTCAGCCACCCTGGCAGAGGCTTTGAGCTGCAGGTTGAAAACGCGCTTCCCGCAGTATGCCATCAACCCATCGCACAGGGAGCTCGATAAGGCGGCAGAAGAGAAGGCGGGCGAACAGCGATGAGACACTCATTGTGGAATCGACTGCGAGCACTGATGCTTCCCGGCTTGAAGCGATGGATTCTGATCATTTTGATCTGCATCGCCTTCATCGTATATGGTGGCTTGATTTTCGCCGGAATACACCCGACATTTCGCGTCTGGGACTGGATTTCGGACCTGGCGAAGGAGTTGCACTATCGCGTTACGGGGCTGATAGTAATGTTCGCCGGTGCGTTGCTTCTTTTCTTCGCTGTCTCGAAAATGACACTATCCGTTCTCGGCGCCTATCTGCCGTCTGACCGTGAATCAATTCCCGACGTGCTTTATCGCAAAAGACATCTCGATCGCGGCCCGCGCGTCGTAGTAGTCGGTGGTGGCACAGGGCTGTCCAACCTGCTCAAGGGACTGAAGAATTTCACCAACAACATCACTGCCATAGTCACCGTCGGTGATGACGGAGGCAGCTCCGGTCGATTGCGTCAGGAGTTGGGCGTGTTGCCTCCGGGGGATATAAGAAACTGCATCACGGCTCTGGCCGATGAAGAAAAGATGGTGACCGAACTTTTCCGTTATCGTTTTGACGCAGGAGAAGGATTGGAAGGTCACAGCTTCGGCAACCTCTTTCTCACCGCCATCTGCGCCATCACCGATAATGACATGCTGGAAGCCACTCGTGTCGCCAGCCGCGTCTTGAACAGCTGCGGGCAGGTTTTGCCTTCGACGTTGAGCAATGTCGCTCTGGTGGCGGAAATGGAAGATGGTCGCACCGTATGTGGTGAGTCACAAATTACGCACGCCGGTGGCCGCATCCGCAATCTGAAGTGCGAGCCGTCCAACCCTCAAGCTACGCCGGAAGCTCTTTCTGCTATTGCCCACGCTGAGTTGATCATTCTTGGACCGGGCAGCCTTTTTACTTCGATAATTCCCAACTTGCTGATTTCAGGCGTTCCGGAAGCAATCAGACGTTCGAACGCAAAGAAGATCTACGTCTGCAATGTCATGACGCAAGAAGGCGAAACCATCGATTTCACTGTCTCCGATCATGTGCAGAATGTGCTCGCTTACTCCGGCATAGCGGACTCGCGCGCAGGCAAACTCGTACACGCTGTCATGGTCAACGATCAGATTCCCAACCTCGGCACTGGAGCTGAAGTGGCAGCGAAGTTCGGTGCGGCGCGTCCGGTGCGCTACGATCCCGAAAGACTGCGCGGACTCGGCGTCGTGCCGGTGCGGCGCTCTCTCATTGACCCTACCGTGAGCGTGCACCACGACTCATACAAACTGGCCAAGGCGATTATGATGTGGTTTGTCCGCAAGAAAGGCAAGCGCCCCATCAACAACCGCAAGCCTCCACGTCCGCCGGTGTTGACCGAGACGCGTCCGGCAGATGCCGAGGCGCCCGTCAAGACAGAGGGCGCCGATACTCCAGTATTGCGCCGCCAATCTGCGGCGGGTTTCTTCTCGCGCTTCTTGCCGCGTCGTTTGCACAGCTGAAGTTGTCTCTCAGCACAGCCGTACCCAACGCTCTCAAGTTTGAGAGATTTTCCGCCGGTTCGTCTCTCGGCTCGGCTCCTGTTCGCGAGATATTCCGTCGGTTTTTCTCTCAAATCGATTCCGATTGCTGTGTGCAATCAAATTTGGTCGTTTTTGATTGCACACAGCAATCAACATGCCAATACTGCCTAAGTGATTGCTGGCTGCAATCGTTTTCGTCGATTTTTGATTGCACACAGCAATCAACATGCCAATACTGCCTAAGTGATTGCTGGCTGCAATCATTTTCGTCGATTTTTGATTGCAACCAGCAATCGACTAGGCATCATGAAGCTTGAGAGATTTTCCGCCGGTTCTTCTCTTTCGGCTCGCCTTCGGGTGGCAAAATATTCCAGCGGTTTTTCTCTCAAAGTCTGAAGAACCTGCTAGCCGCCAGTGACAGATAAGATGTTGAGCAGACTATAATTGCTGCACTGGTACATCAATGGCGGCAAACAATGAGCTCAGTTTCAATCGATACGGAAAACCTTGGCAAGGCGCTGGGACGCGTGGCGAGCGGCGTGTACGTCGTGACATTGACGGAAAAGTCGGAGCGTGACGGCATGCTCGCAACATTCATCGGGCAGGTCGCTTTCGAGCCGCCGATGGTGTCTATCGCTGTCAAACGCGAGCGACCGATACTGCCTAAACTGCCGGCGGGAGCTAAGTTTGCCGTCAATGTACTGGGCAAGAAGAACACCGAGATTTTCAAGCACTTCGCCAAGCCGTTCGCTGAAGGAGTCGATCGTTTTGCCGGCTTGCGAGTCGAGGATAAGCCGACCGGACCTGTGCTCAGCGAGTGCGTTTCCTACATCGGCTGCCGTGTCATCTCGCAAGCAGAAGCGGGCGATCATATCGTTGTCCTGGCTGAAGTAATCGAGGGCGCCATGCTTGACGGCGAACAAGAGCCGATGGTGCACCTGCGCAAAAACGGGTTTCAATATTAGCTTTGACTGCCGTTCTTCTCGAGTTTGAGAGATTTTCCGCCAGTTTTTCTCTCAAAACGGGTTTATGCTTTTTATGACATAAATTCGAGCCAAAAATTTTCACCAGGTGCATAAATTCATTTAGTGTCTCGATTTGAGAGATATTCCGCCTGAAAATCTCTCAAACGAGTGCGAGATTTTGCAGCGGTTTTTCTCTCAAATACTTGAGAAGTCCGAAAAGCTTGAAATTGCTTGGAGTTACGAAGCTTTTGCCTGGGCTTTCGCTTCGTCCACGTCCATCGTGTAACCTTCCAGCTGCTCGAGCGCTTCTTCGTATCCTTCTTTCATGAGCCGGCGCGAACGTTCAGGATCGATCTCCAATAAGGTTGTATTGACCGCGCGGCGCGGTTGGAAGACGTGAATGCGTACGGTCTTTCTTCCCTGCGATTCTGGGCTGCCTGCGGCGATCAAGCGATTGAACAGTTCTGCTGATTGAATCTCACGCCGCGCCGACGCATCGAGCACGATGTCGAGACAACGCACGATCACTTCGAACATATTTGTCGGGCAAATGTTGATCTTTTCGGGATGCAGCAAAACCATAAAGATTTCGTCGGCGCCTAGATGGATTGCTGTTTCCATCGGCGTGTTTCTCACCAGTCCGCCGTCGATCCACAGTCCGCTGCCGTGAATGTGGCGCGGTGGAAACGCCATCGGAATAGCTGATGTTGCCATCAGTACGTCGATCAGTTCGTTGGTCGACATGATTTCGTCGGTGGTGAAAAGCCGAGTCTCCAGGCTGCACAGATCGGTCGAGCAAAGTCCGACTTTGGTGCGACTGGCTTTCAACTTCATCAGGTCTGCTTCGCGACGCAGAATCTCTTCCAACGGTGTGGTATCGAGCAGACCGAGTTTGTGTCCCAGCACCAAACGCCCGATCAGCGTGGCGCTCGGAAAGTGGAAGATGTCGCGCGTTTTAATCTGCGACCAGATCTCTTCCAGCCGCTTTGTGTTGCCATTTTGCGCAAAAAGAGTAGCGTTCAGCCCACCGATACTGGTGCCGAAAGCTATGTCGAACTCGATGCCCTTTTCTGCCAGGGCCTTGGTCACGCCCACCTGGTAAGCACCACGACCACCACCGCCGGGTAACACCAGGGCCCTCTTCGGACGGTCGGAAACTTGCGTGGTGTCGTGACTTCCGTTTGTGCTCATGAAAACTCCGATTGGCTTCCTGGTAAGTTTATTCCCGAAAGTGAAAGCGATTCTTAAGAGAACGCTCCAGACCTATTCTAGCCAAATGGGCGGAGAACTGTTAAGGGTATGCCGCTGTTGGCAAGAGCAGGCAAGCGCCGGCGTTTTTGACAAAAGGATCCCTTGATTAATTCAAAACCGTTGGTGAAAAAGTGGAACTCCTGAATCGGAGCGCTTAGGTGTAATTCCGAGGGGTACCGCCCGAGGGGGGCTTATGCAGCCAAGCTGCCCAGCTCCAGCGACGGAGCGTTTATAGTAAGATTGCGGCTCTTGCGTTGCCGAGAAAAACCCGGAGCCCTTGCATTGACCGTTTTATTCTTCCTCCTTACCGCGCTTACTCTTGGTCTTCGACACGGAGTCGATTGGGACCACATTGCTGCACTGGTGGACATCTCCGCGGCGAATACTGACGAGTCGAAGCGCTGCCATCAGATGTCGCTCTGCTTTTGCTACGCGCTTGGGCACGGGTTTATCGTGTTCGTGCTTGGAGTTGCAGCGATAATTTTTGCTGCCATCCTCCCTTCTTGGATTGATGGAGTGATGGAGCGCATCGTCGGCTTTACCCTTCTGCTTCTTTCCGTTTATCTTTTCGCCAGCGTTTATCAGGTTTTTAAACAGAAAAAAGAGATCGTCATGCAGAGTCGCTTGATGATGCTAATCAGTTATCTCAAGCGAAATGCAGAAAAGGTGTGGCGCCACCACGGTAAACATGCAAGAGATGAGGAGAAACCGATTGCAGCGGGCGGTGCGTTCACGATTGGAGTATTGCACGGATTGGGGGCAGAAACGGCCACGCAAGTTCTCGTCATTACCGCAGCAGGACGCGCCAGCAGTCAGATTCTATCGATTGAGATGCTGATGCTGTTCGTTGTCGGTTTGTTGATAAGCAATTCGATCATAGCTTGGATCGCCACCCGTGGTTTTGACTCGGTCTTCAATCGACGTCCTGTCTTCGTGGTTGCCGGCTCGACTGCAGGCATTTTTAGTCTCTGTCTGGGACTGACCTTCGCGCTGGGTTTATCGCGTAACTTGCCCAGTATTTTGTAGGTTTCTTCCAAGCAAAAAGCGCGCACTCTATTGAATACGCGCCCTGGCAAGAACCTGATTTTAAACTACTAGCTAGGCGGCCGTCGGTCGGCGGGGTTTCCAATCGAGGGTGCACACTCCGCCGATGCAGTTAGGGGAAGCAATGTCTTGCTCAGAGGCATCTACCTTAATGAGCACTTTCGTGTCCACTTCAACCATTGATACATCCGCTTTGCCGCCTTGAATTACGGTAAGTCTCGGACCTTTTGAATTCTGATTGAGGATATACATATAGACCTTCTTTCCCTTCGCCCATTTGCTATGCCATCATCATACAAAGCGCAAGTGCGTCAGTAATCCAGCAATGAAGGTATGGCGCCGGAAATGCCGAGGTATCACCCGGGGGACGGTCGCCTGCTTGAAGGCGCGTCGTGGAAGGAGTTGCACGGCTGACTTTCGCCGTTCGGAAAAATGTTCTAAAAAAATCACCGCACGCTTGATCTAGCGCGCGGTGATCGACATTTAGTGATTACGACTAAGCTCTAGCTGGAGCTTTTCTCGCTTCCGCTACTTGCTTGGCGACTTCGTTCGGCGTCAGCGCTACCTTCACGCCGGCTGCCTTGAAAGCGTCGATCTTGGACTGAGCTGTTCCTTTTCCGCCGGAGATGATGGCGCCGGCGTGACCCATCCGTTTTCCCGGAGGCGCTGTCTGTCCGGCGATGTAAGCGACGACCGGCTTTTTGATGTTCTTCTTGATGAACTCAGCCGCTTCTTCTTCAGCGTTGCCGCCGATTTCGCCGATGAGCACAATCACTTCCGTTTCCGGATCCTTTTCGAACAATGTCAACACTTCGGGGTACTCCAAGCCTTTGACCGGGTCGCCGCCGACGCCGACGCAGGTGGACTGACCTTGATTGGCATCGCTCAGGGCGAGAGCAATTTCGTAGGTCAATGTGCCGCTCTTGCTCACCATTCCGACTGGTCCGGACTTGAAGATTGAGCCGGGAAGAATACCGATCAAGCACTGACCGGGAGTGATGATGCCCGGGCAGTTGGGTCCGATCAGGCGTGCGTTTTTCTCTTTCACTTTGGAGACGAGCTTGGCGGTGTCTTGTGGTGGAATGCCTTCGGTGATCAACACCAACAGTTCAATGCCGGCATCGAGAGCTTCTGCGGCCGCGTCTAGAGCCAGGTACGGTGGGACGAAGATACACGAGACCGTGGCCCCTGTTTTTTCCACAGCTTCATGCACTGTGTCGAAAACCGGCACTCCCGGCACTCCAGGAACTTCTTCGCCGCCCTTTCCGGGAGTGACGCCACCAACGATCTTGGTGCCATATTCTTTCATGCGCTTGGTGTGGGCAGAACCCATCTTGCCTGTGGCGCCTTGCACGATCACTTTTGTTTCTTTGTTTACCAGAATCACAGTTCTATCTCCTCATGTGAGCCCCGCAAGACGCGCGGCAGCTCTGGAATTGACTACGCTTTGGCGCCTACTGCTTGCCGCGATTTGCTTTTGGCTACGGCTTCTTTCACCGCGTCCTCCAGATCCGGATACAGTTTCAAGCCGGACTTGGCGAGCATCTGCTCTGCCTTGTCCTGGTTGTTGCCGCGCAGGCGTACGACGAGCGCGCGTTCGGGATGTTTTTCCATGAAGCGCACGAGGGCTCCAGCAACTTCATCGCAAGCGGTGATGCCGCCGAGGATGTTGACCAGAATTACTTGCACTTTCGGATTGTCGTGAACGATCTCCAAGCCAGCCAGCGTCTTGTCTTGATCGGAGCCGCCGCCGGCGTCGAGGAAGTTGCCCGGTTCGCCGCCGAATGCTTTCACCATGTCCATGGTCGCCATTGTCAGACCGGCGCCGTTGCAGAGAATACCGATGTTGCCGTCCAGTTCGACGAGGTTGAGACCGTTGCGTTTGGAACGTTTTTCCAGCTCGCTTGAATCGCTCATGTGAGCTTCTTGCCAGCCATCGAAATATTTTTGACGTGCCATCGAATCATCGTTGACAATAATCTTGCCGTCCAGCGCCAAAACATCGTCGCCTTTGGTGATGACGAGCGGGTTGATCTCGGCGAGGTCGAGATCGCGCTCTTCGAATACTTTGTACAGCTTGTTGGCGAGGTCGGCGACTTTGTTCAGGACGTTTCCCTTCAAACCGAGCATTTTAGCCAGTTTGCGTCCCTGGAACGCGCGATAAGGGAAGGTGATGGGCAGGGTGATGACGTTGTGGGAAGACTCGATTTCGACACCGCCTTCGGCTGAAGCGATGAAGATCGGGCAGCCGCGACCGCGATCGAGTGTGACGGCCATGTAAAGCTCACGAGCAATATTGACGCCCGGCTCGACGAGGAGGCACTGTGTCTTAGAGCCGCCGATAGTCATTTTGAGAAGGTCTTTCGCTGTCGCTTGGCCTTCCTGAAGGTCTTTGACGAACTGGATACCGCCCGCTTTGCCGCGTCCGCCGGAAAGCACCTGGCACTTGAGGACGAGTGGATAACCGAAGTGCACCTTGCTTAGCTCTTCAGGTTTTGTCAGCCGGAACGACGGTGGCACCGTGATTCCGAATTCCGAGAAAATGCGCTTCGCTTCATACTCGTATAAGTTCAACTTTGCTTCCTCCGTCGGGATGCGCTGCACCTCAAGGCAATAACTGTATTAGAAGGAACGGCGACGGGCCGCTAATTTCCAGATGTTTTAATTACATAGATGTAGTTGCGGTCCGGCTTGTAAGACCGATCTGCCCGCCTTGTCAGTAACTCGCCGCCAGGCAAGTGTGACGAACGGTTACTTCAGATAAGGGCGCCGCCCGAGGGGTCTGATGCAGCACGCCGCCAACTCCTGTCGGGCAGATGCGCCGTCGGTGCTCTTTGACGAGGCGGACAGCCGCCGTCGTCGCCTATACTTATTCGGTTCACAGCCCTGACTCTTGGATTCCTCGAGAGGGCCGCTGAATAACGTTCGGTGTTTGGTCGAGCGCGGTCGTCATCACCATGACGAAGCGCAATCTTAAAGCGAGGCGCATACGTATGAGAATTGGCATGCTCACAGGCGGCGGAGACTGCCCTGGTTTGAACGCGGTGATCCGGGCCGTGGTGAGACGCAGCGTTCAGGAGTACAACTCTGAGGTTGTCGGCTTTCTCGAAGGTTGGCGCGGACCGATAGAGAACATGGTCATGCCGTTGCGCATGAAAGACACCAACGGTTTGATCAATCGCGGTGGCACGATTCTGCGCACATCTCGCACCAATCCTTTTAAAGTAGAGCGCGGACCCGAACGTATTATGGAATCGATGAAAGCTAACCGATTAGACGCGCTCGTCGCCATAGGCGGCGAAGATACTTGCGGTGTTGCTTCGAGAATGCACAAAGAGCACGGGCTCAACGTTGTTTGCGTTCCCAAGACAATCGACAATGACCTGAGCGCCACCGATTTCACATTCGGTTTTGACACTGCCGTCAATATTGTCACTGAAGCGATCGACAGATTGCACACGACAGCAGAGTCACACAACCGAGTTCTCGTCTGCGAAGTGATGGGACGTCACGCCGGTTGGATCGCCTGTTATGGCGGTATCGCTGGCGGTGCGGACTACATTCTCGTTCCAGAACAAGCTATTCCCCTCAACAAGATCTGCGATTCGATCAAGAAAGCGCACTCGCAAGGCAAAGATTACTCCATCGTCGTTGTCGCCGAAGGAGCAAAACTGGAAAACGAAGAGCTGTTGAAAGATTCCGAACTCGACTCGTTCGGTCACGTCAAATTGGGCGGCATCGGCGAACGTCTTGCTAAGCTGATCGAAAAGCAGACCGGCTACGAGACTCGGGCAACCGTGCTCGGACACATTCAGCGTGGCGGCAACCCCACCGCTTTCGATCGTGTGCTCGCCACCAGATTCGGTGTCAAGGCCGCCGACCTCGTCGAACAGAAAAAGTTCGGGCGCATGGCAGCTTTGCAGGGTGCACAGGTCGTCGATGTTCCTGTCGAAGACGGGGTGGGCGAGCTGAAGACGCTGGATATGGATCTCTACAAACTGGCTTCCGTTTTCTTCGGTTAAACCGTGCTCGAACGTGACCCGGTAGTCGACACCGAGTTTATGGAGCGATGCCTCGTTCTCGCCTTGCAGGCAGAGGGGCGCACCGCTCCTAATCCTGTGGTCGGCGCTGTCGTAACCGACGCCGAAGGACGAATTGTCGGCGAGGGGTATCATCAGAAGGCGGGAGAGCCTCACGCCGAGGTCTTCGCCTTCGATGCCGCTGGCGAGCGTGCTCGCGGCGGTACCCTCTATGTCAATTTGGAACCGTGCTGCCACTACGGCAAAACGCCGCCGTGCGCAGAGCGTGTCATCGCCAGTGGTGTCACACGCGTGGTCGTCGGTATGCAAGATCCGAATCCTAAAGTGGGAGGCGGCGGCATTGCTGCGTTGCGCGGCGCCGGTATCACGGTCGATCTCGCCGTCATGGAAGAAGAGTGCCAGTGGGCAAACCGCGCTTTCGTCAGCAAGATAACGCGCCACCGTCCCTGGGTGACCTTGAAAATGGCAGCCACCTTGGACGGTCGTATCGCTGACCGAGAGGGGCGCAGCCGCTGGATTTCAGGCGGAGTGGCACAGGCGTACGTGCAAAAATTGCGCAACACCAACGACTGCATTCTCATCGGTGCCAACACCGCCCGAATAGATGATCCTGAACTGACTGTGCGCGATGTGCCCGGCGGTCGCAATCCCGCGCGGGCCGTGATCGACACGAGGGCAACTCTAAACGAAACCGCTCGACTGCTGATCGATCGCAACGACGGCTCGCGCGTATTCATATTCACCGATGTGAAAGTGACGAACGGATTTCCTGCTCACGTGGAAGTGGTTAAAACCGAGAGCAAAGACGGACGGCTGAATCTGCAACTGGTGCTGGCACACCTGGGTGGTGCCGGTATTAACTCGGTGCTCTGCGAGGGCGGTGGCAAACTTGCCGGAAGCCTGCTGGAAGCTGGACTCGTAGATGAGGTGCACTGGATCGTCGCTCCCAAAATACTCTGCGACGACCGGGCGGTTTCCTCAGTCTCATCTGAACTGGCTGTCCCTCTAGAAGATTTGCGGATGCTGAAAAACATCCGTGTAGAGCGCCTGGGCAATGACGTAATAATCGTCGGAACGCTGTAGCCGTAGGACCTTAAACGAATCGCCCGGCAGTTGTCGGGATGAGATGTTATGATGTGCCCCCGGACGGTGGTACAACGTGTTCTCAACTGAAAAACTGCTAATTGGTGTTTTAGCGACGGCTGCCCTTGTGACGCCGGCGGCGTACGCCGCCAAAGATTCGGGCGAGCATTTTGCCATTCCTCCGGCACCACTAATCATTCAACCGTCCCAACTGCAATCGCCATTTGTGTTTCCCAATCCGCTCATGCCGCCACAATCAACGGCTCCGGAGCAGAGGGTGCCGGAGAGTCATGCACAGGGAGAACCTAACTACCAGCCGTTCATCTGCGACGAGAGTGGTGCCGGCAGCGGTTCAGCCTCATTTGTCAGCTCACTGCGCCATCTGTCGCTCAGCCTTTCCGTCGGTGACAACAGCCAGGTGATCGTCGGAGCGAATTTCGGTAATGTGCAGGGCTTGCCGCCCAAAGAGATCGTCATCGACTACAGAGGACAAGCGAACTCGACGTTCGGACCGTTTCTGCTGCTTAGCTACTACTTGCCCAATGCAAAGCTCTCGGGGAGAGTGGTGCCGTTCATGCAAGCCAAGAACGGTAAAGACGCTCCGGAAGGCTATACCCGCGCCATTTTCCGCGGGCAGGATCTGGAGCTTCCCGAAGGCGCCACCATTCAGTCGATGGAGATGATCGGCATTGGTGAAAACGGCGGTGGCAGTGTCACCATCGGTGATGTCACTGTCAATGGCGCCGCCGCTTCCAAATTGCTCAGCACTCAAAATACCTGCGATTTCGTTCCTTAGAACGATTCCACACCGTGTTCTTGCAGCGTTATTAGAGCGCCGGCCAGTTGTGCCATCGTTTGAAATCCGCTGTCAAAACCGAGTTTGGCGCCGCCGCGCATGCGCACCGCCTTGAGCAAAAAGGCGCGCGTCTCTGCCGACAAATCGGGTCTGGCCATCAGTGGGTCATCAATGGTGAGAAGGGCAGAGAGATTGAAGTTGCCGACAAATTCGTACTGTTGCACACGTTTCAAAAGGTCGTCTTCTACGTGGTCACAGGATATTTCATCGGTCGAGATTCTGTTAGCCAGTGGATTTCTGCCGAATGCAGCTTCCCACATAATCAAACCTAACGCAAAGACATCGTCGGGTTTCATATACGGATAGTACATCGGCGTAGTGACCAGCGCCGTAAACGTATTGCCAGACTCGTCTAGCAGGCGCCCGAAATAGCCTGGGTCGATAAACTTGATACTGCCGTCGTGGCGGATGATTATGTTCTCCGGCTTGAGATCGCCGTGATAAGTGAACGAAGTGTCGCGCAGCAATTGGCTCATCGCGCGTGCGATGTCGAGAAATACTTTCAGTTTTACCCTGCCCTCTTGCAGCACCTGACGAAGCGTGGTGCCTTCGATGAATTCCATCTGGTAATAAGGCAAAGAGAGCGCGCAAAACGCGTCAACTTGAACCAGGTTAGGATGCGCATTGTCTTTTATTCTTTTCGCTTCTCGTTCGAGGAGATCCGCGGTGTCAGGTCTTGCCGGTAAAAAACCGCCTGTGATCTGGCGCAAGACTTGCGTATCCTCCGTCTGCCTGCCTGCAACCGCAGATACAGTGCTGGCGACCTTGAACGCTCTCTGTTCGCCGTCTTTGGCTCGCCCGTGGTAGATCCTTGCAAATCGACCGTCTTCAATCACTTCATCAATTGCATAATCGCCCACCAACAAACCGAGCCAGGTGAGGTCGGACTTCTTTTCGTCTGGTGTTTTCGAGTCTTTCTGGTCTACCATCTCAGTTGCGCTCATTGCCTTGAACCTCACTATCCTAACGTGACTTTCCGATGCTTTCCTGTTCGCCATCTAACGTCCGCCGAAGGCGCTTCTCGAAACTACGGCTTTCATGCTGTCTTTTTTGGCAAATACGAGATAGCCGTCCGTGTCTTTGCCTTTCAGGATCCAACCGTCTTCGATGGTGTGGTTAGAACGCTCCAGACGGTAAGTTTGTCCGACGACGAACTGTCGTCCGGGATTCAACTTCTGCACTTCGATGGCGCTCTCCTGCTTCTGGGCGCCGGCGGTGAGGATTACCTTATCGCCTTCAAAGCCAGCCACACGCCACGGGTTGCCCTGATACTGCACGACCTGTCCGGGTTTCAGTCCGCCTACTTCGCGATTGGCGTCGCCAGCGTCCGACTCTCGGCTCCGCCCCTCGATAGCCGAGCCACTCCTCATGTACGGCTGCGCGCTGCGAGCCTCTTTGCCGAAGATCTTGTTGCGCGGATCGTAGATGTACTGATTACCGTCGCCGAAGTCGAACGTGGTCCAGGCGTGATTCAAATTGTCGCCGCCACCCATGTTGCCACGAACAAGCGTGCAGTGCATGTCGGGAAACTGGTCGGCGAGAACCTTCAACAGGAGAGCTTGCTGGCTGCAAACGCCTTTGCCCTGACGGATGAACTCACCCAGCATAATTCGTTCGCCGGGATGTGAGCGGTTAAAACTGTCGTACCAGCCATCCAATGCCGCACCCGACCAGTTGTCTGGCGTGAGAAGTTGTCTTGCCCATTTGGTCAACTCTTCGGCGCGCTGTCGGGGCGGCATCTTGTCGAAATATTTGTGAGCGTCGGCGATCACATCACGCAGTACGGGATCGTTGGCGAGATCAACGACGGTGGCAGGGCGGTGATCGGGCAAGAAGCGACCGTCACTGAGAAAGTCTGCATCGGCACCGGCGTTGGAGAAGCCGTCTTGAATCTTTTCTGGAATTTCGTGATAGTAACCGTACTCGTTGGACTGCCGAAGGGCGCCTTGTGGAATCTCTCCCCGCGCCCTGAGCACATCGCCCTCGCGCTCAGCCTCAAGGCGCTGCGGAGCTACGCGTTCTTCAGGTTGTGATACGTCGACCGGTACGCCACCATCTTTAATTGGTCTGGACAGGCTGATCCTGTCACCCGGCTCGAGGTAAAAAGGTTGTCCTTTCGTCAACTTATAAGCGTTGCCGTTGCGCGTGACAAAAGTGCCGTTGCTCGATTGGTCGGTGATATACGGCCCTCTTTGATCGACGCCGGCAATCAGATGGACGCGGCTGACAAGTTCGTTTTGAATGCGCGGCTGTATGGCACGACCGATAGGCTGCTCGTGTCCTGGTCGAACGGTAATGTCGTATCCTTCCAGTTTTAAATGGAAAGGTTGATTGGGGCGGAATGATTCAGTGCCGGCGAGCTCCTCTTCCACAACTTGATCGCCTGTACGGAAGCGGTACAGCTTGCCTTCTCCCACTTGCTCGTAAGTGCCATCTTCATGTCTGATGGTGCTGCCTTCGCCGGCGAACAGCCCTTGCCAGTCGCGACCGATCACTCCTTTAAGTCCGGAGTACGTGGCGCCGGCGGCTTTAAAACCGAAGTGAAAAACGAGTGCTCCTGCGGCTCCTGATACGGCGCCGCTCTTAACGCGTTCCCATAACGTGTCGGGGTCTTCCAATCCGATAGCGGTAGCGGCGATCTCCGTGGCGGCGTTGCTTCCCGCTCCGACGGCGGCGTTTACCCCGACAGGTTCGGCTGCGTTGAGAACGCGTTTTGGCAGACTCGATTTGATATCGTCGGTTACTTGCTTCTTTAGCTGTCTCTGCAAACTCTGCTCGAGAAGCTGCTTCTCTTCGTTGCTGGCAGAGTCTCCCAGCGACTTTTCGACTGCGGCGCTCACTTTGGTAGAGAGGTTTTTGCCGCCGGCCAATGCTTCCTGTCTGGTCACGCGCGCCAACTGTTGTTCGAGCAGATCCGCGGTCGCTTCAGGCAATTTGTGCATGCCGGCTTGAGCCAGACCTTGCTCCAAGATTTCCGGAGCCAGGCGCTCGCCTACAGTCACGAGCCCCTGTCCGCCTGGCAAGAAGCCGAGCGAGGCGGCGGTGAAACCTTTGAAACATTGACGAAGATAATTTTCAGGCGATTGGTCGAAGTCGCTGCCTTCGATGGCCTGACTGGCACCGACTCGATAAGCGGCGCCACCGATGCCGATAAGAGCACACAGCTCGAGGCTGACACCACCAGTGAAGACACTGCCTGCCACCGCCGCCAGTGTGATGGTCGAATCGATCAACGCATCCGATATCTTACCTTTGGATGTGATGTAATCTTGCTCGGCGCTCTGATACTTCTTCACGGCATCCATGAACTGTTGCTTCTGTTGCGGATTGAGCTTGTCGAGTTCTGGGGCGTGGGTAGTAATGAATTTATCGAGCTCGTCGGCGCGATTCTGCGCCTGTATCTTCGAGTAATCCCAGTGACTGGCGATGAAATCGTCCATCGCGCTCGAGTGGCGGTTGTATTCAGTACGCGCGTCGAGCGCGACCTGGCGCACATCTACGTCGGTTGGCTGCAGCAGCTCTCTGAATCTGAACTTTTCGGTCTCTGGCGCTTTGCTGATCACGTCATTGCTGATCAAACTGTTGTATTTGGTGAAATATTCATTGGCGAGATCTTGACGCTCTTGCGGGCTCATTTTCTGCAGCATCTCTTCCAGCCGCCCGCAGTAACTGTCGCTGCCGGTAACGTATGAGCGAAACAGATCGGCTCCGTCCGGTCTTCCGTTTTGTTTGATCGTGTTCTCCAGTATCTGACGCTGCTTCTGATCTTCGAGAACTGTGCCTCTGACATCCCCGTCTTTCAGTGCCAGCACACGCTTCTGTTCTGCGGCGCCGGCGTGCAAAAGCTCTTCCATCTGCGCTTGTTTGTCGGATTGCTGCAAGCTCAATTTCAGTTCTAACGGCAGGTGTCCCGTCTGGAAAAGCGGCTTGAGAAACTTGTCGTACTGACCAGGAACGGTCGATACAGCGCCTTCTCCGACTGCCACTGTCTGGTCGCCCCAGCCTGCTTTATCAACGGCACTATGACCGGCGTTCAGGAATGCTGATTTGATTGCTTTGTCGTCGGACGTTTGCGGATTTTTGAGACGGGCGACTAACGATGGATCTTGCTGGTAGGCCCGCTCGATATCTGCGATGGCGCTGCCGCCGTCGTTCTTCGCTGCATCGAGCATGACTTTGTCGACGGCATCGGCACCTCTGCCCGTCTGATACTGTTTCAGCAGACGGGTGGCGAGATCACGCTGGACTCCTTCGGGCAACTGCTCTCGTACCATTTTGTCGGTACGATCGCGAAATCCGTTTTCGTTGTTGCGATAAGCCTGACGCTCTTTGTCGCTCATATTGAAGATGGCGTCGAGCTTAGCGGATGTGTTTTTGCCGCAGTCTCGAAACTTCTCATCGACAGCACGATTACCCGCTTTCTGCGCTTGCTCGTACGTCCAATTCTTGTCGTTGACATTGACCTTAGCGCGCAGCATGTCCATGATCTCCTTGCGCTCGGCATCAGACGCGTATGTTTTTAGAGATTGGTCAACGCGATCCATCTCTTCTGGGTGCGCGCGAAACCGTTGCCAGTCCTGTTGACTGAGGTTTTCTACCTGAGACATCAGTTCGTTTTTATCGTGACCGGAAAACCAGTGCACGAACGCCCAGCCGTCGTCATGCGTAGCCGCGAGTCGCGTGGTAAAGTCGCCCTGCCCTGCTAATTTGGCTTCCCATACCGCCACTTCTCTGGCGCTGCCGGCGCTGGACAACATTTGCTGTACGCGTTGATAGTATGAGAGCGCGTTTTTCTCGTCCTGGGAAAGATGTTGGGTCTTGTTGTCATCGTTGTGGCAAGCTTTGGCTATCTGCTCTCCTTTGATGAACTGCGCTTTCTCGTCCGGCGCTGCGTTTTCGACCGCTTGTGTGATGCCGTCTCTGTTGGTGTGGTAGAAGTGATTGTTGCCGTCGATTAGATTAAGAAGTGAATCGTGGCCGCATGCGAGGAGATCGTGAGCTCTCGTTTGTTCCGCCCCAGAGAAAGCTGAATCGATCTGGTGATCGCAGCCGGAGTTTTGTAATGTCTTGCGCGCTGCAGGCGATGCTGCCGAGCAAGCTTCCTGGAAAACGTCGAAGCGCTGATGCTTGATGCCGATATTGGCGAGCGCCACGCAATCTGCATCTGACCGTTGTTCTCTTCCTTTGAGAAGGATCGGCAACGACTCTTTGGTGGCTTGCGAGACGTTCGGGTTTTCCATCAGATCTTTAGTCAGATCGTGTCCAGGATAATTCTGCGCGTAATTCTTTTTCAGCTCATCCAGCTGTTTTGCATCGAGCCCGGCGATTGTCTTGCGAATATCGGCTTCTGCATTTTTACGTTCGTCGGATGCTGGCGCTGCGGCGCCATAGCGCGAAGCGCCTTGCATCTCCTCTCTTTGCTGTATCTGAGCCAGTGCCGCTAACTCGGTATGAATTTGCGAAGCGTAGTCGGCTTTGCCATCCTGGCGATTGAGCAGTCCTTCTACCCGACTGAATTCGGGCGAGTCTTTGCCGAGAGATTGAGCCAGTTCTTGACGCAACGTGTTCGGTTTATCGGCCTGGTTGTACGCCGCTTCAACCGCCTTGCGATCGGCTGCGCTCAATGTCTCGAGCAGATTTACCAGCTTATCGACATCGGGGCTGCTAAAACCGTATCCGTACATATTGCGATGGTGAATGGCTTCGTGCAGCTCTTGCGCGGTTTTCTTGACTGCATCGGCAGTGAGCGCTGGTTGTTCGGGAGCGCTGTCGACCAACTCCATGTGATGGAGCGGTGTGTTCGGCTTCTGTGCCGCATCTTTGCGCAACATTTTCAGGTGGCTTTTATCGCGAGCGGTCGCTTCCTGACTCATGGCGACGGCCGATCCATTTGTTGAATCGAGAGCTGACGACTGATCCGACGGTGTAGCGTAATGCTGAGTGACGTCTGTTGGTCTCGCTGCCATGAACCTTATCCTTGCAGGTAAAAAACTGAAAACGCACGCGGCTGCTCGACGAACGAATGCAAATTCGTCGTGCTGACTGAGTGGAAAACTGCGGGGATTTCGTCGTTTAGACGATCTTCCTCATCTATGCGCTGGTTGGCGGATAGATTTATTATCGATTTTTCTGTGCGCGCAACAATGTGTTAGTCCGCAAACTCCATGCACAAAACTGCACTGGGTTAGCCGGGGTGAGCGTTGATGGGGTAGTGATTGCCGACTTATCAGCTCTTCAATTGAGACTGTGTGGACAAATTAGTAACCATCGACGCTGGGTCGTGGACAAACTTTATGGTCACGCGAAATCGTCGCAAACGGACCGTAAGTTTGGGGGTGCAAGAGTGGCTGAGCAGAGTTGGGGATGCAGCCTGCGCCGATGATAGTGAGCGAACTGTGAACTGTCAGTGGTGAAAATACGTAGTGCAGATAAAATCGTCGCGTTGTTGTTGCTGAGTAAAATCGCTGACGAGTCCCATCAATATATGGAGCGCGTCAGCGATATAAGAACTTTCTTCACCTTCCTGATTCTGGCGTGATCGACCCGGTACAATTAGCAGACTTTTAAGACCGCTTTCTTCTGACAAGGTACGATCTAGCCTTCATTCGAGGTGAGGCAGTGCGCACATTAGATGTGAGTATCGAATCAAATACGGACGGCGACAACGTCGTTGTATTTCCTGCTCGCAAGGAGGAGATAGCTCCGCCCTCCGAGTACGAAGAGAAGCTCGAATGGATTCGCTTGTCTGTCGACACGTTCTTGCGCCACGTCCGCGAGATTGACGACGTGCGCCGGGCTCTCGCTGTTTATTGATTTTTAGTTCCGGTTTCCTCTAGACGCTTGCATTGACCAGCCCGTTAAGGCTGTGATGGTTGAGCCTGCGGGAAACTATCTCTGCGCCAGCCGGATGTAGTATTCTCTATGTTGCCAGCAACCAAGGGTCAGGCAGCTCGTTGCCGGTCTGGATTTCCCTTGGCAAACTTCTCTTACGCCACAAGCTAAATATGACAGCGTCACTATCAGCGAAAAAAGAGACCAGCCAGACGACCAAAACTGTCTATATCGAGACGTTTGGCTGCCAGATGAACAAAGCTGACTCGGAAAATATGCTCGGTCTACTCGATGAGATCGGCTACAAGCAAACCGCTGATATCAAAGACGCTGATTTAATGGTGCTCAACACTTGCGCCATTCGAGAAGGCGCAGAGGATAAGCTTTTCAGTTATCTCGGGCGTTGGCGTCAATTGAAAGAGATGCGGGCGGGAAAGATGATCGCAGTCGGTGGCTGCGTCGCGCAAGACGCGGGCAAGCAGCTGCTCAAACGTGTTCCTTATGTCGATGTGGTCTTTGGCACTCACAATCTGCACCGTTTGCCTGAGCTCGTTCTGCAAGCTCAACAAGAGCGCAAGCCCGTCGTAGAGACGTGGCAAGAGTTGCCGGAAGAGTTGCCGGAGTTGCCAGTGATCAGGCAGAGCGATATCAGCGCCTGGGTCAATATTATTTATGGTTGTGACTACAATTGCACTTATTGCATAGTTCCATACGTTCGTGGGCGCGAAAAGAGTCGCGATCCACAAGTGATCGTGCGCGAAATCGAAGAGCTTGCTGACGCGGGCTATCTTGAAGTGACATTGCTTGGACAGAACGTCACTGCTTACGGTCATGATCTCGATCCACCTATCCATCTCGGACATCTGTTGCAACGGCTCGGCAAACTTGATTCCATTAAACGCGTGCGTTTTCTCACTGGACATCCGCGCGATCTCAATCAAGAGATCATTGATGCTGTTGCCGACGTTCCTAACGCGTGCGAGTATTTCCATCTGCCTATCCAAGCCGGTGACGACCGCACTTTGCGGCGCATGGCGCGCGGCTACAAAGTCGACTTCTACCGCAAGATTGTCGATGACATTCGCAAAAAAATTCCTGACGCCGCTATCACTTCCGATCTGATTGTCGGGTTTCCCGGCGAAACACAAGAAGAGTTCATGAACACCGTCAATCTGGTGGACGAAATTTGCTTCGATTCCTGCAACACCGCTGCTTACTCGCCGCGCCCGCACACGCCGTCAGCCAACTGGGAGCAACAAGTACCTGAAGAAGAGAAGTACGAGCGTCTTCGCTTTCTCAACTCTGTCGTAGGCGAAGCCTCTCACCGTCGCAACAAACTCTATCTCGGCAAAACGGTAGAGGTGCTCGTCGAGGGTCGCAGTCAGCGCTCTCCGGAGCGACTGACCGGACGCACGCGCACCAACAAGATCGTCAACTTCGAAGCCAATGCCGAACTTACCGGGCAACTCGTCGACGTCGTCGTCGAGTCGGCCAATCCGTGGGCCTTGCGTGGAACGCTGGCCTAGCTCTTTTTGCTCGCCTCGTCCTTGTCGTCTTAGGTCACGTCTTTCACTTCGCCATCAACGACCATGGGCACGTTGTCGTCCACCATTTCTTTCTTTTTCGAGGCGTCTGATTCGACGATTAATTTCGGATTGAGTGAGGCTTTGAGCGCTGCCAACTCGTCATCGACCTGAGAGCTCTGATCTAACGCTTTGAACTTCTCGTCATCGCTTGTTCGCCCCGAGGCTTCAGCCATCCCAGCCGAGCGCGCTTCTTTCTCGCGTATTTTCGCTTCCCATTTGTCCATGCCGCCAGATGGACTGGTTCCGGAGAGCAGCTCATTAGCTTTCACGACTGCGGCACCCGCTTGAGCACGCGCGATCAAGTCGCGTTTCTTCTGGTAAAACTCCTGCAGCTTCTGCTCCATCTCTGACAAGCTGCTCTTCAAAGTCGCGGTCGCTTTCTTCTGCTCGGTCAACTGGCGGTCTTGATCTTGCGCCTGCTGAATCAACTCTTGCTTGCGCTGCAGGCACTGCTTCGCCAAATCCTCGTTGTCTTGCTTGAGCGCCGTGGCTGCGCGCTGCTCAAACGTCTTCACCTCTTCCGCTTTCTTCTTCATCTGCGCTTCGATCAATTTCTCGGCTGCCAGAGAGTCCGTCAGCGCGGACCTCAGCTTCTTGACGTCGCCTTCGATTTGCTCCTGTGCCTGCTCAGCCAGTAACTCCGGCGTCTCAGCGCTGTCGAGTCCCTTATTGACCGCACCCTTGATGATATTTTTTAGACGATCGAACATGCTTTCACCGTTTAGTCCCAGTTAATCATCGAAATCATACCCGCTCACACTCTTAATGAACCAGCCCCTGCCGCTCTCAACAAGTCGGGTTGCGCCTTATAATCAGGTTTCCAGGAATTATGAAAGCACCATGAGCGACAGTTCGGAAAGAAACCTAATAGAGCGGGCGGCGGCATTGTTGAAGGCCGGTGAGCTTGTCTCCTTTCCCACGGAGACGGTGTACGGTCTGGGCGCCGACGCATCCAATCCGGAAGCTCTGCGGAAGCTGTATGCAGCAAAAGGAAGGCCGTCTTCGCATCCGGTCATCGTGCACGTTGCCGGAGCGGAGCAGGCTAAACAATGGGTATCGTCACTGCCGGAATCTTTCACAATCCTCGCCGAACGATTTTGGCCCGGTCCTCTCACGATGGTCATGCCACGCGCGGAGCATGTGCCGGATCAAGTTACTGGCGGGCAGGACACCGTGGCCCTGCGGGTGCCGGCGCATCCGCTTGCTCTGGAGTTGCTCGCTGCCTTCGAAGGCGGCGTTGCCGCACCGTCTGCCAACCGTTTCGGGAGATTGAGTCCCACTAAGGCCGATGATGTTCGACGTGAATTCGGGGATGCTGTGGCGTTGGTGCTTGATGGCGGACCCTGCGCGGTCGGCATCGAATCTACCATTCTCGATCTCTCCTCCGGCACTGCGCGCATTCTGCGGCCCGGCATGGTGATTGCTTCTCAGATAGAAGAAGTTCTCGGCATTGAAGTGACGACACATGCTGCCGAGACGGCTCCGGCGCTGCGGGTGCCTGGCTCTTTGCCGGGACACTACGCACCAGTGACGCCGCTTATGCTATTGCCCTGGGAGGAGCTGCAAACGAAGATGCGGCAGTTTGTCGCTGCAGGCTCAACAGTGGGTGTGCTGTCGTTCAAAACTGCCTCTGATGTTCATGGTGCAGTCAACTGGCATCAAGCTCGACTGGATGCTGACGATTATGCCCAACAACTGTACGCAGTCTTGCGCAAACTGGATCAGCTGCACGGGCAGTACATTCTGGTCGAGGAGCCGCCGAGAGAAGCGCAATGGATCGGCATTCACGATAGACTGCGTCGCGCCGCCAATGGAAATTCAAAGTAAGAATTCGATTTATGCGCTCCTTCGCGCTCCGCTCCGCCCGCTGACTTGGAATTGTTGATTTTGACAAGTCGTTGATGCATTTTCAGAAACTTCGCGCGGTGCTTTGCGTCAGTGAAGATGCTCGGCATTCAGCCGATTGTTGATGCCATTTCGGCAAAGGCAGCGGGAGCCCGAGGACGGTTTGAGAGAGGAGAAACGGCATGAACAAGCTGGAGCTAGCCCAGGACGACTTACTGCGCGAAGCGAAGAGAGCGGGCAATCAGGTCTGCAAGTTGAGCGACGGCAGTGGGCAGTTCGTCAAAGCTAGACGTGGCTACTCCTACCCTGAGGATGTGCGGACTCTGTACAACCAAGCCCTTGAAGCCCTTATCGCCGGGGGCAAGCTAAAATGCGTGATCAAAAATCATGCGCTCGAGCTGTACGAGGTCGTGGCGACCAATGGCGCCGTAATGAATAGGCGCGCCGCCAAGCAGACTTTGCTGCATTGGGCCGAACAGTATGGACATGTATACAAGATTCACGGACCGGAAGGTGAGTTTGTGCAAGCTGGTCCGCATGCGTTTTGGGAAGTAGACGAAGAACGCATACTGTTGCTCGAGGCATTGGTAGAACTGATCCATGACGGGCGTTTGAGTCTTTTGAGTGACTCGCAGCAGTTGACGAGCTACGAGATCAGTCAGCCGAGATTTCCGCGTTTGGACGACGATGAAAAATCGCCCGACGACAATTTGTATTCGTTGTCCGATCGCGAACCGCCGGCGGAAGAGTTGCAGAAGAGCGCTTAGCTGGCACCACTCATGGTGCACTATTTTGTAGGCGGTAAGCTACATTAATCCGACCCCTTTGCCGCACGATCCCCCATTCGGGGGGCTGCTCTAATTTGCAGTCTTTTATAATACGAGTGTACCGGGACGCCGCCGCTCTGAATGATTGACGAAAATCCAGCATTGTTGATATTGCTGATTGAAGACAGCGATGTGCAGCGCCGAGCTATCAGGCTCGGCTTGGAGCACGTCGGCTTGAGCATGGAGTTGGTCGAGGTCGGCTGCTTGAAAGATGGGATAGCCGCTACCCAACAACAGCGCTTTGACGTCATCCTTTTAGATCTAATGCTGCCTGATTCAGACTCATTGCAGTCCCTTGAAAAAATGAAGTCGCTTGGAATCGATGTTCCGATAATTCTCATTTCAGCCAATGAAGACAACGAGCTGGCTATAGAAGCGGTCAAACTTGGCGCTCAAGATTACTTGATCAAGTCGCAAGTTAGCGGCGACTTGCTTTTGCGCTCCATAAGATATGCCATCGAGCGGCACAATGCGGATAAGCTGCGCAGTCAGCTCAATGACTTCGTCAACGACGAAGCGAAATTTCGCCAGGCATTTCAGACGGCGCCAATCGGTATCTTTCTGGCCGGAATCGACGGGAGGTTTTTGCGCGCCAATGAAGTCTTCTGCCGCCTGATCGGTTATACCGAGCAGGAGCTGACAGAACAGACCGTCCTCGATATTACGCATCCACAAGACATTGCCGATACACGGCGGTATATGCGCTTGCTCGATGAGGACGGAGTAAGTTGTTACAAGATAGAGAAGCGGTACGTAGCTAAGTCCGGAGCAGAAGTTTGGGTAAGGGTAACTGCCGTTCTGGTTGACTGCGAAAACCAAAGCGATCGCTGGCGCCTGGTGATGGTGGAGAACTTCTCTGAAGAGCGTCGCGCTAAAAATATGGTGCAAACGCAGCTTGCGGTCGCTAAATTAGTGTCCAGCTCAGGCACCCTCTTCGAGATCTCCTCTGCGGCGCTGGAGGCGATTTGTGACGGTTTTGACGGGACATATGCGGAGCTGTGGAAAGTGAACGCTCAATCCGGACAGCTGTTGCATGTTGGTGCCTGGTGCCGAGTAGAGATAAATTTGCCACAGTTGGTCAGCGGTGCCACCAGGATCTTTGTCGAACCGGGCATCGGATTGGTGGGCAGGGTCTGGAACAATCAATCTCCGCAAGTGTCGCGAGATTTGCAGTCCGACGTTCTGCCGGGTATGCTGGCGCTTCTGCTCAAGATGGGCATGGTAGCCGTCATTGGAGTTCCGCTCATCACCAATGATACGGTATTCGGTGTGCTGACAGTGTTCGGCGATGAGACTTTCGCGCACGATGACGAGGCGGTAAAGATGTTGTCTGCTGTGGCCACGTTGCTGGCGCAATTCATTCACAGGCACGACTCGGATGAGAAGGCACGGCGGGCCATGCTTACGGATCAGCGAGAAGAGTTTATCGCCACTCTCGTTCATGATTTGAAGACACCGATTACGGGCGCCAACCGGTTATTCGATCTGCTCATCGACGGCGCCATCGGTGAGCTGCAACCGCAGCAGGTCGAACTGATACGCAAATTAAAGCAGAGCAACATCACTCAGTTGAAAATGATTCAGAATCTTTTGCAGATGTATCGGTTGGAATCAGGCTCACAAGTACTGGAAATCAGTCAGCTGAATGTGGACGAGCTCGTTGACGGATGTGTGACAGCTATTCAGCCGATCGCTGATGCGCACGAAGTAACGCTGACGATCGATGTTGATTTTGCCGGCGACGCCTGGGCCGATCAGATGGCGCTCGGCCGCGTTCTACAAAACCTGCTCGACAACGCTCTCAAATATACGCCTTCTGGAGGCACCGTCGAAATCACAGCCAGGCGAGTGCGAGACCGGCTGGTAATGTCGATTAAGGATTCCGGACCCGGTATATCAAGCACGGCCGCTTCCAGATTATTTCAACGCTTCTGGCAAGGGCGCACCACCATTGGTGGCAGCGGAATTGGGCTATACCTTTGCAAACAGATAGTCGAAGCTCATGGCGGCACAATTGAGTATGAGACCAGACCCGATGAAGGCACGACCTTCATAGTCACCATTCCCACCAGCCAACCAGCTGCCGCCATGCTCGCCAGGCAGTAGAACGTTCATCCCACTGCGGCACAACGCGAGCGAGCGCGTTGAAAGCGACTATCGTTTTTCGAATCTATTTTGGAAAGAAGATCATCTTCAGTCCGATCCCCAGCAACAATGTGCCGAAGATCCGCTCTAGCACTTGATTGGAAAGGTGTGTTGCGATTTTGGCGCCCACCAGTCCACCGAGGACGAAACCGGCACAGATTAGCCCAGCAATTTTCAGATCGACGAATCCATTTTTCCAGTACTGCCATGCTGCTAAAAGTCCGATCGGTGGAACCATCAATGCCAGCGTCGTTCCTTGTGCCATCTGTTGAGTCTTACCAAAGCAGAAGACAAGAATCGGTACGATGACTGTGCCCCCTCCGATACCGACAAGGCCGCTAAGCACCCCAGACCCCAGACCCAATATCACGAACAGAAGAGCTTCCAGCATAGTAGAACTTCCCTATCACCGCGTGTTCTTGTCCGTAGCCTGACACGCAAGGAAAGTGTATCGCAGAAGCAGTTAGAGTTGTCCGCTAATGACCGGCAGATGTTGAGGTGTTTGCCGGCGCCGACTGATCCGGGGGCTTTGTTATGTCGGAGAACGATTTCGAAATAAAGTAGACCGAGATCAGGAGCGTGATACACCCAAGTACGGTGAAGAAGACCATCCCCTTAATCAGCCAGCCGATCCAGTTTGAAGCTTTCTGTTCCAGACCCATAATAACTAATCCTCGTATCTAATACATTCTAGATCGCGGAGTTAGACTGCGCCGGTTTTGAACGCTTCCGTATCCAATTCTACAGGTGCTGCTCCCATCGGTTCGATAAACCCGAGCAAAACGCAAGCAAGACCGCGCATCGCGAGATCCGACGGATCGAAAGTAGCAAGCGAATGACGGAATCCGGGCAGAACGGTGATGTCGAAGGGAGTTTCGCAAGCGACATTGACTACCTCGGTGGCGCTTTCCTTCAGCTTGGCGGCCAGTTTTACCTGTCCGGCGTTGTGGTTGGCGCGATAAGACAAAAATAGTACATTTTTGTTCGCGCATTTTTTCGCCACAGCGGCAATCTCTTCATCGGCTGGATCGAGCGCGTATCTGAGCTCGGTGAAGGTGAGCGTTTTTGGCACATCATCGTTGTCTTCCGACAGGTCCCGTAAAAAGTGTACGGCGTCTAAAGAGTAGCGCGGGTGCTTCGGCACTACCACCAGCCAATTGCCGCCGGTGAGCGGGTTTAGCCACTTGCCGCGCGGCGGTTCCACCACACCGGTAACTTCCGGAATGCCACGAGTAAGCAGCGCTACTGATGCTGCCGACGCAGTCAGAGTCATCTCTTGTTTTAGGGCAACGTCATCTTTCAGGGCATTCAATTCTTGTTTAGTCGCTGGCGTCAGTCTCGTGCCAAAGCGCTTGTCCAGCCGGCGCAGCGATTGTTTTAACCGGTCCTCATTCAGTCTTCCGGATTTGATCGCTTCTGCCACGTGCTTGGTCACCGCGACCGTGTCTGATGGCTCTGGGGCGCAAACCAGGACGACGTCGCTTCCTGCCTCGAGAGCCAACACTGAAGCCTCTGCCAGCCCCCACTTTTGCGTGATCGCTTTCATCGTCATATCATCTGTCATGACGACGCCGTCGTACTCGAAATATTCGCGCAAGATGCGCTTGACGATTCGAGAGGAAAGCGTGGCGGGGATAGGATCTTCGTTGACCGTGCTCAGCCAGACATGTCCGACCAATAAGGCGGGTAGGTCAGATAGACATTCGCGAAACGGCAGCAGGTCCGTTTTCCAGATGGCCGTTGGATCTGATGAGTTGACCGCGAGATCGAAATGCGAATCCTCGAGGGTGGCGCCGTGACCTGGGAAGTGTTTGCCGACCGGCGTGATGCCTTCTTTGCTGATGGCGTTCAGCGCCACTTTCGCTAGTTCTGCCACTCTCTCTTCGTCACTTCCGTACGAGCGAGTGGCGATGACAGTATTCATGCTGTTTGTCAGAACATCCATCACCGGTGCGAGCAAACAGTTGATGCCTAGCGCTTTGCACTGTTTGGCGTTTATCTGGGCGCACTGCTGGATGAACTCCTCTTTGTTGGCGCAAGAAGAGAGAGCCATCTGCGATGGCAGGGGCGTGAGCAAATGGTCAAAACGCTGGACAGCACCGCCTTCTTGATCGACAGCGATAATAGGCGGGTGCAAAGATGTCTCGATAATGTCCTTACAGAGGCGAGCGAGTTGATCGATTGTTTCTGCGTTCTGTTTAAAAAGGACGATACCGCCCATGGTGCCATCAGTGAGGGCCTTGCGCGTGACCTCGTCCAGCTCTGTCCCTGGAATACGGCCCAAAATCAGCCTGCCGGCTAGTTTAAGATGATCTTTCTTGGCAGGCATAGGCTCTTATTCCAGTAGGCCGACTAGCTTATAAACGTCTACTTGCTTCTGCCTGCCTTTGACGCTGTGCTGCCCGAGAGATTGAAACCTGAAGTGCTCTTTCGCCAACTCATAGGTCAAGCCTTCAACGATAATATCGCCTGAATTTTGATCGTCGATCAATTTTTCCAGGCGGAAAACCAGATTGGCGGTATCACCGAGAAGCGCCGGGTTGCCGGTGGCATGACCGAGGGCACCAGCCGCTACAGGACCCGTTGCCAGCGCCATGTCGACTTTGAGCGGATGATCTTCGAACGGCCAATATTCGCTGTTGTGGGCAAGGTCTGCCGCCAGCGTCTGCAAACGAAGCGAGCTATAACACGCTTGATAGGCTTGCAAGCTCTGTCCAGCTCTAGAATCGTCACCGTGCCAGTACGCCATGAGAGCATCACCGGCGATCTTTTCCAACTGTCCGTAGTTCTTATGAATCTCGTCGTTGAGCACATCAAAAACCCGCTGTGCTGCCAACATAACCATCGTCGGCTGGGCTGCGTACTTCTCCATCAGTGTGGTGAAACCTTTGATGTCCCCCACGAGAATTGTCGCGTTGATCAGGTGGATGCGAAACTGCGTTTTGTCTTGTTGATCGCGCTCTTCCTCTTCTTCGATCGTTGGTGCGTTCGGCGGAGCCATACGCAACTGATAGTGCGCGATCTGGACAACGTCGCCCGAGCGCAGCAGATATTCGCGACCAGGCGTCAATCTGGTGCCGTTCAAATTAGTGCCGTTTGTCGATCCGGAATCGACTATCGTCCATCCACTCGGCTTGCAGCGAATCTCGGCGTGTTGACCGCTCACTTCGGGAAACGGCAAAATCAACTTCTTTTTGCCGCCCAACGCCGGCTTGCGGCCAATTTCGAGGGTTTCGCCATCCTCGATGTCGACCGAATAACTCTCTGGAGTATCCGGATTGACGGTTATTGAACCGGTTGTGGGCATTGCTGTCTGATGGAAAAAGATGAGAACACGTACGTATTATAGCTAGCCACTCTCTCGGTCCGGTCTTGTAAACGGCTATTTGCAAATGGCTGTAGCGTTAAACTTTGGCTTGCCGATGCCAAGTCAGGCGTTTGAAACCCACTATCACTTTCGAGCCAGCGAAGCGACGCGCGGCGACAGAGCCGTGCGGAGCGCAGCGTTGCGGCGCGGAGGAGCGAGCGGAGCGACGAGACGGAGCGCTTATATGTAAATCGGCGATAGAGCCGTGCGGAGTACAGACCGGTGGGGGAACCTGCTTTTGCTTGCCAGTCAGCGAAGCGACGCGCGGCGATAGAGCCGTGCGGAGCGCAGCGCGGCTACAGCGGAGGAGCGAGGGGTACCGAGCGACGGAGCGAATAAATGTAGAGAAAAGCGCCGGCTGTGGAGCACGGCGCTTACTGAGTTTCTCTAACGCGAACGAGGCTTTATCACCAGGTCAGTTGCCTGACGTTAGTGAGCCGCCGTCGCGTTGGACAGGGCGTTTTTTAGTTCTGCTACCTTATCCGTACGTTCCCACGGCAGGTCCAGGTCTGGGCGACCGAAGTGACCGTAGGCGGCGACGTTGCGGTAGAATGTGCCGCCGTTCTGTTTAGGCAGCTCGTTCAGGCGCAGAGCCGAGATGATGGCAGCAGGGCGCAAGTCGAAGGTTTTCTTGACGAGCGCTTCGATTTCGTTGTCGGCGATTTTGCCTGTTCCGAACGTAGTGACATTGACCGATACCGGTCTGGCCACGCCGATGGCGTAAGCAATCTGCACTTCGCAACGATCTGCCAAGCCGGCGGCCACGACGTTTTTGGCGATGTAGCGCGCGGCGTAAGCGGCGGAGCGATCGACTTTGGTCGGGTCCTTGCCGGAGAAGGCGCCGCCGCCGTGGCGTGCATAGCCGCCGTAGGTGTCGACGATAATCTTGCGACCCGTCAAACCTGCGTCACCGTGCGGTCCGCCTACGACGAAGCGACCTGACGGATTGATCAGGTAGCGGGTGTCGCCATCGCGCACGATGTCCAGGTCTTGGAACACCGGCTGAATGACGTACGCTTTCAAATCTTCAGCAATGCGCTGTTGCAGTTTGTCGTTATCTTCAATGCCGTCGATCACAGGATCGTGCTGCGTGGAGATGACAATCGAATCTACGCGCACCGGCTTGTCGCCTTCGTATTCGATGGTGACTTGGGTTTTGCCGTCCGGACGCAGGTATTTGAGAATGCCTTGCTTGCGTACTTCCGAGAGGCGGCGCGAAATTCTGTGAGCAATCGAGATGGGCGCCGGCATCAATTCAGGGGTCTCGTTGCAAGCGAAGCCGAACATCATGCCCTGGTCTCCGGCTCCGGTAGAGTCGGCGGCATCATGTTTGCCTTGGGCGCGGGTCTCCAGTGCTTGTCCTACGCCGCCGGCGATATCCGGTGACTGTTTGTTGATGCCGAGAAGAACAGAGCAGGAGTGGGCATCGAAGCCGCCGCCGTGCTCGCCTACGTATCCGATATCAGCAATCGTTTTACGAACCAGATCCTGGAAATCTACCGTGGCAGTAGTCGTGATCTCACCAATCACGAGCACGAGTCCGGTGGAGACTGCGCACTCGGCGGCCACGCGACCTTGAGGGTCTTGCGCGAGAATGGCGTCGAGAATCGCATCAGAAATTTGGTCGCAAACTTTATCCGGATGTCCTTCAGTGACGGACTCCGAGGTGAAAAGGTATTTTCTAGCCAATGTTATTGCTCCTTGTGCATGTTTTTGGGCGTAATGCTGCGCCTTGGCAGATTCGTATGGATTTTTACTTACTAATTCGCCAAAACGAAATGGGCATGGATTGGCGTCTGTAGCCGCCACCCCTTAGCAATCGTAGCATCTTTTGACAGGCTTGAATTAAACAAACCCAAGGTAGAGTCCGGCTTTACGGAAGCTCAATCACGTCTTTCAAGAGCCCGTCCGTGCGCTCAAATGCTTGGCAAGCCGGACGCCGAATCGCGCCCCAGCGGTTTAACTCTTTTAATCAGCGGCTCAACCTGGCAATGGCTCTATTGAGCGCTCCCACCGAGGTTTTACCTCGCATCACTTTCTGCTCAAAAGTCGGCAACAAAACTTTTGTCGGGCTCATCCGATCTTGTCGGCCGTCTTCATAAATAAGTAGTGACCTAAGGGCGGCCTGCAGTGTTACGATAATGAGCGTTCGGTCTCAGCACAGAAGCTAGGTGCGGAGCGGGAACAACAGCAAGGTACTGCGTTGAATAGTCGAGCAGAACTGGCGCAACCCGGCGCATCAAGGACCGGAGCTCACGGAGCGATATATATTAATGGCTACAGCCTATAGTCAAAAGAGTGACCGGGATGTGATTCTCGCCTGCCAGAGGCGGGAGCCGGCTGCATTCGAAGAGCTGGTAAAGCGGCATCAGCGCACGGTATATGCGCTGTTATACCAACTGGCTCCTGACTGGACCGACACGTCCGATCTGGCTCAGGAAGTGTTTATCCGCGTCTGGCGCAACATCAACAATTTGCGCAATCCAGCCTCTTTTCGCTCCTGGTTGACGCAGATCGTGACCAACCTTTTTTATGACGAGCTGCGCAAGCGTCCTCGTCGCTTGCCAACCGTGTCTATGGATGACCCCATTGGGGAAGATGCCGACGAAACCGCCGATGCCGTCACGCGAGACATCCCGGACAATCACCCTCAACCAGATGAAAAGGCGTTGAGCGGAGAGATGTCCGATGTCATACGCAAGGCTATGCTCAGACTGCCGGAACAGTTTAGAACTGCCATCGTCTTGAGAGAAGTAGAGGGACTAAGCTACGAAGAAATCGGCATTCTCACAAAAACTGAGATGGGTACGGTCAAGTCGCGAATCGCTCGCGCCCGCACCAAGCTGCAAGAATTGCTAAAGCCTTATCTGGAAAGCAACACCGCGACTGAGGTTTCTAGTTAATGGATACTGCTTGTACGCGTTATAGAACGGATCTCTCCGCCATGCTGGACGGACAGCTGGAGGGTCAAGATCACTCGGATGTCCGGGGACACCTCGAAGGCTGTTCTAGTTGTAGTGAAGAACTCGAGACGCTAAAGAAGCTGACAAAGTTCCTTAATGAATCCATGCAACCGGAAAACGTGGAAATGCCGGAGCTATGGGCGGGAATTCAGACGCAAATGCCGTCGGTGTGCGACGTCATGCAAGAAGATTTGTCTGCTTACCTGGACGGTGAACTGACGCCGGCGGCGCAAGAAGGCGTCAATCAACATCTGAAGGATTGCGCCCAGTGCCTCGAATCGTTCACATTGATGAATGCGGCGAATCGTTTGCTATCTAAAGGATTGGAGCTTTCACCCAGCGTCAAGGTGGATCTTTGGCCCGCGGTTAAGGCACAGCTCAATGAAGATTGCGCTCTGATTAGAAGTGAAATTTCCGGCTACATCGACCAAGAAGTGGCAACTCTGCGTCATCGCGGCATCACAAACCATCTGCTGGAGTGCACGGATTGCCAGGGCACATTTAACGAACTTTCAAATGTAGGCGAAATCGTGCGCGATTCATACAAGCCTGACATTCCGGAAGACTTCGATTTGTGGCCTGGTATCAAGGCGAAAATGCAGGTGGTACCGTTTGCTGCCCGCGAAGCTCAGTCCGCAACAACCACCGATGCAAAAGCTGGTCCAGCGCGCCGCCGTCTCATCTTCGGTGCCGTGGCTGCAGCCGTGATCGGTCTTTCCGGCGTGGTAATGACTCTAACAATGACACCACAACAGTCTCCGACCGCTATGAGCTCAGAGGCATACTTGATAGAATCAGCTCTAGCAGAACCGTCAGATCAGGCCGAGGCAGTGGCGTATGAGCAAGAATAGGTGCTGGACACAGACTTTTGTCCTGGTCTGCACATTTGGCAGCCTTGGTATGGTATCGAGCGCTCCCGCAAACGCCGATGATTTGGCCGGTCACTGTTGCGTCGACTGGAACAAATTGAATCTGACGCAGACGCAGAGCCAGCAGATCGACCAGCTCAACGGGCAGTGGAGCAAAGACTACAACGAGATCAAGCCGGTTATCTCCGATGATCAGCAGAAGCTGCAAAAGTTGTTAGCCGATCACAATTCCGATCCTGTCGAAGTGATGGCGCTTCAGCAGCAGATTGCACGCAAGCGAGAGCAGCTCAACGGTCTTGCCACCGCCAACTATTTGCGCAAGCGTCAGGTGCTCAACGAGAATCAGCAGTTCAATCTCGAACAGATGATCAAAGCAATGGTGGCAAAGCGCCAGGCGCAATTGCATCCCAACCAGCATACAGAGACAGTCGTCACCGATCGCATTCAAAACCTCATGAACCGTGCCCGCAACATCTGGCCGGTGCAAGCGGAAAGATAAAGTAGCCGTTTTGCTCAAAGCAGGTGACTGTGCCGGTTGCGCTGAGCAACTGCGAAGATTGTCCCGGCGCCGCAATTTCCCTTACAGTGTGCATAAATTTCTCACTGCGTGAGAGATTTGTGAAAACTGGCTTGCTGCGCCAATCCTAACCGCTGCCTCGCGGATACTGCGGCGTTCAGGGGTGCAGATCAACCTGGAATTGTCACAAATATGTTTGCGCGCTCCGCTACTTTGAACATAGCGCCCTCTTCCTACCAGCGCTTGCAACTGACTCTAAGTGCGCCGCAACAAGCTTCTTCAGGAGGTTATTATGGATTTGGATTTTTTTCACCGCCCTGAGTCCACCAGCGACCATAAGGACATAGATCCGGCGGTGCTTTCGAAAGAGATGTATAACCAGCAGGCGCTCAAGGAGTGGACACACACATTCGGTGGAAAGAGTGAAACCGTTTCCAAAATTTTGGAGAGACCAGGCTCTGTAAGCATCATTGGTGAAAAGGGCGATGATCCGCCGGAATCTTCGACGGTGCAACGAATTCACAAAGACGAAAAGATCATTTCCGACATACTGGATAAACAAGCTCACAATGCCATCGACAAGATTATCAATGGCGACGGCACGCCAAATAATCAAGGCATGAGCGAACAAGACAGAGAAGAGTACATGAAGGAGGAAAAGAAATACAAGGAGGACATGCAGCGATACTATGCCACCGGAACGCTGCTCAGTCCTGAGCCAGAGAAAGGCGATCTGGCAAAACAATATGACGGCGAAGTGTCCACAGTTGTGGGCGTACTCGAGCAAAGAGCAGTCGATCTCGATCAAAAGTACAGAAAAGGTTTGAGCGATGACGACAAAAAAGCGCTTAAAGCCTGGGAAGACGAGAAGGCTAAGCGCGAGGAAGAAGAACGCCGCCGAGCCGGAACTTTCATGTAAAAATCTCGCATTCGCTTCGAGTGGGCACCGTATACGGTGCCCACTTGCGTCTGTCACCTATTTAAACCGCCCGTAAATATTCCTGCCAAAGAGCTTAAATAGGGGCTTAAATGTAATATCATGCTCTATTACAACGTTCTGGCAGCTGCCCATCAAGGCAGAGCTGCTAGCGTTTTAGGCTTAACGGAGGAAGAGTCATGGCTGAAAAGAGATTGGCTGGCACCCGTATTCTGATGGTCATTGCGCCCGACCAGTTTCGTGATGAGGAGCTTCTGACGCCGAAGCAGCTCTTGACCGAAGCGGGCGCGACAGTGCAGGTAGCCTCGACCAAATCGGGAGAAGCCAAGGGTATGCTCGGTGCCAAGGTGACTCCTGACTTGCTGCTCGCCGATGCCAAATCGAGCGATTATCAGGGTGTCGTGGTTGTCGGCGGCATGGGTTCTCCTGAATATTTGTGGAATGACAGCAAGCTGCACGAGATCGTGCGCGAGCAGAGCAAAGAAAACAAAGTAGTCGCTTCCATCTGCTTGTCCGGTGCCGTACTGGCGAACGCAGGTGTTTTGAAAGGCAAGAAAGCGACAGTATGGCCTATGGACGAATCTCTCAAGGCCCTCTCTGATGGCGGTGCTCAATATCAGGAGCAGCCGGTCGTTCAGGACGGCAAGCTGATCACGGCCAATGGACCGGAAGCGGCGCAGAAATTCGGTGAAACGATTATCGCCGAGTTGAGCAAGGTGAAGGTCTAGATTCGATGCGCTTTTGCGTGGTGCACTCTTGGATGGCCGCGCAGAGCTCAGAAAGAAAATTGAATTCGCTGGGGCGCGGCGCTTGCTGCGCCCTCAAACATGAAAGGGTTGAATAAATGGTCGCAGGAGTCAAGGAAAAAGCACTGACAATCAAGGATAAGCTGACGAAGATTATCTTGACCGCGATTGAGACCGCGGTTAAGCAGGAGAAGTTGGGGCAGATGAAAGACTCAGCAGTCCTTGTGACGATCGAGCACCCTCGTTTGCCGGAGCATGGCGACCTGGCCTGCGGTACGCCACTAAAACTGGCGTCAGTCGCGCGTTTAGCTCCTTTGAAGATTGCGGAAACGATCGCCCAGAGTTTGACCGAAAATCCGGAAGCGGGCAAAGCGAATATTCAAAGCTACGAAGCAGTCGCTCCCGGGTACCTTAACTTCCGTCTCGGCACGGGGTGGCTGAAAGAAGCTATCCATCAGATTCTTCATCAGGGTGCCAACTATGGCCGTGCCAATCTGGGCAATGGAGAGAAAGTACTTCTGGAATACGTTTCTGCCAATCCGACCGGCGATCTGCACGTCGGACACGCCCGCAATGCTGTTTTTGGCAGCTGCCTGGCGAATCTGCTCAATTTCGCCGGCTATAAAGTTCACCAGGAGTTTTACGTCAACGACGCCGGCGAGCAGATTTTTCAGCTGGCAGAATGCGCCTGGGCTCTATACCAACGGAAATTAGGTAAAAACGTTCCCTATCCCGAAACTGGATATCCGGAGGATAGCCTTTCCGAGTATCTGGACCTCGTCATCGAAAAGCATAGAGACGCTTTTCTCAAACTGCCTGGTGAAGAGGGATTGCAGAAGATCGGTGAGGCAACCAAAAACACGATCATGGAAGAGCAGCGCAAACTGCTCGAGCGAATGGGCATCAAGTTCGATCTCTGGTTTTCCGAAACCTCTCTCCACAAGGAGAACAAGGTCGCCGACGCGTTGAAGTCTCTTGCTGATAACGGCTGGACATACGAGTCTGATGGCGCACTCTGGCTCAAGGCGAAGGAGCTCGGCGACGAGCGCGACCGTGTGCTGCGCAAGAGTGCCGGCAACACGACATATCTGGCCAACGACACTGCTTATCACAAAAACAAATACGATCGTGGCTTCGATCGTTTCATCACCATTCTCGGAGCCGACCATCATGGGCAGGTTCCTGGCTTACGTGCTGTGGTGAAAGCGATGGGCAACGACCCGGACAAAATGGAAATTATCCTGACGTCGATCGTCAATCTGTCGCGCGACGGACAGATCGTTCGCATGTCTAAGAGGAAAGGAACGGTCGTGACCTTGGCTGAACTCGCCGACGAGGTCGGCGTGGACGCGGTTCGCTACTATCTTGCCGAGTCGAACCCGCAAAACCCTATTAGTTTTGACCTCGAGCTAGCCAAGTCGACCAGCAAAGAAAATCCCGCCTATTATATTCAATATGCTCACGCCCGTTGCTGCGCCATTCTTCGCCGCGCGTTAGAGCCGATCGTCGACGTCGACACCAAAAAGGAAGAGCCGCCGGTTTTGACCGCAGAGAAATGGAAGCAGTATATGCAGGAATATCAGACGTCACCCGATGTCTTCCAACCTGCCTTCGACACTGACTCTCCAGCCTTTGTTCATCAAAAAGCACTGGTTCTGTGTTTAGAGTCTTTCCCTGAGGAAGTGGAAGAGGCGGCCAAGTCTCGTCTGCCTGGAAGACTGGCTCGTTATGCCTATGATGTGGCAAATTATCTGCAACGTTATTATGAGACTTCCCGCGTAATCACTGATGATCCGGCGGTTACGAAGGCAAGATTAGGTGTAATTGTCGCGACAAAGCAGGTGTTGGCCAACGCCCTGGGCATAATAGGAGTGTCCGCCCCCGAGAGGATGTAGCCGACAATTTCTTGCTTCTGACGGCGCGCGAAACGTGCCAGTTTTTCATGCTCGTCGTATGCTATTAGAAGACGCCTTAGCGCGGTCCATTTAGCAAAGCCCTCCAGGTTGTTCGTGCATGCAAGTGCACGGGTGCCAAACGATCCCAGGCATAAGGACTAGACCATGCATATGGAAGAAAAGTTTTCCCTGGAGCTCAGTCAGGAAGAAGGCATTCTCCTTTTGACGGGCGCCCGGCTTCTGGATAAGTTGGTAGCGGGCGTTACTATTCATGCTAAAGAGCGTGATGAACTGATTCGGGAAATTATCGACAAGCTCTCTTTGTCCGTGTCGCCTGCGCTCGCCTCGATGTCTGACGAGCTGGCGGAAGCCATCGTCGAATCGGTTTTAGGGCTGGAAGAAGTGGAAGATGAACTGATGGAAGATGAAGCGGCCGGCTGGGTGGAGGCTTCCACCGAAAGCGGTTCGCCCAATTACCCCATGTACTGTGTGGATAAGACTTTGCCGGTTTTGGAGCGCGCGCTGGTCAGCCATCACGCCGTGCGGGTGCAGTATTACAGCTTCGCCCGGGAGGCGGTCGACGCTTTGACGCTCAACCCGCTCACGATGATCCGGGAAGAGGGGCTCTGGCGTATGGTCGCATACTGCCACGAGCTCGATGACGTCATGGTTTTCCGGGTCGATCGCATCAAGGATCTCGTCGAGACCACACACGAGTTCGAAATGCCGTCGGGATATAACCAAAAAGAGCAGCAGTTTTCGGCCTATTGTTAGGTGTCGCGGTTAGGTTCCGTGCGCGAGACCTGTCAGGATCTGCGGATTTGCGGATTAAGTCTAGGCTTGGTCTGCGAGATTTTCCGCCAGCTTTTCGCTCAGCCTATTCGGCAGTTTGAGAGATTTTCCGCCGGCTTTTCTCTCAGCCGATTTTGAGAGATTTTCCGCTTGTTTGTCTCTCAAATCGAAGCGGTTTCAGTGCCGATTGCTGGTAGCAATCGAAACAGAGCTTTTTTGATTGCTGCCAGCAATCGGATCGCCGGAAACCCGGCTACAGCGAAAAGTGATTGCTGTCTGCAATCAAAAACTGCCCAAAATGATTGCTGCCAGCAATCGGTTTCTTTTTGAGAGAAAAAGTGGCGGTTTTTCTCTATCCCAGCAAACTCGTGGTTGGCGGATCAATGCGCTCGAGGTGATAATATTTGCCGCAGCTGGAAATGGAAGGGAAGACGATGAAAGTAGCGATTGGCAGCGACCATGCCGGCTTGGATCTGAAAGAACGGATCAAGCAGATTCTCACGGATTTGAAAGTCGAGTTCACCGATTTCGGTACCAATTCGCATGATTCCTGCGACTATCCCGACTACGCCCGCAAAGTCGCCGAGAGTGTGGCGAAAGGGGAGCATGAGCGGGGGCTTTTGTGCTGCGGTTCCGGCATCGGGGTTTCCATCGTCGCAAATAAAGTGCGCGGTGTGCGCGCAGCTCTGGTTCACGATACGGAGGCTGCCGTTCTCAGCCGCCAGCATAACGATGCTAATGTTCTCTGTCTTCCAGGTCGCACGCTCGATGTGGCAAAAGCGCCGGAGATTATCTCCAGTTGGTTGAAGGAACCATTCGAAGGTGGGCGCCACGCCACAAGAGTGGCGAAGATCGAACAACCCAGGCAGGGAGAAGGCGATCGTTGGACCGCCTGCGCACACTTGCAAAAGTCAGAGCCGTGAACTTGCATGCAACGCGCGCGCGTTATTTGATACTGGCGAGCACCTGGCTCTGCTGCTGTTCGGGAGCTAATTAATCTCCGGCGTGTATCGCTCGGATATACTTTCTCGCTCGTGCACCATAGCTGGTATCATGAGTTCGGCAAGGAATGCTATTCGATCGCAGCTCGCATGACTCAAAACTTCTCTCGAATCTTACTCGCTCCTTCCGCATATAAAGGTACGCTCGATGCGTCGGCGGTGGCGCTGGCCTTGAACGACGGCGTCAAGGTGGCAATGCCGCTTGCCACTGTTCAATTGGCTCCGATTGCCGATGGAGGCGACGGTACACTAGCGGCTGTGCACGCGGTGCGGGGCGGGACGTTTCACAAAGTCCCTGTACTTGGCGCCATGAATGACTTTGTCGAAGCTGAGTGGTTAGAACTCGACGGAGTGGCGGTGGTAGAACTTGCCGGTGCCAGCGGTTTGGGTATGCTGCAGGGGCGCGAGCTGCAGCCGCTGACGGCGCACAGTTTTGGCACCGGACAGGTGATGCTCGACGCACTCCAGAAGGGAACGAAGGAATTGATTGTTTGCGTCGGCGGCAGTGCCTCCACAGATGGTGGCGCCGGCGCGTTGCAGGCTCTGGGTGCGCACTTCCTCGACTCCAATCGAATGGAGCTGGCCATGGGCGGTGGCGCTCTCTCGGGAATCGTGCGATGCGATCTGTCCAAGTTGGAACGATGGAGATCGGCGCAGATTTCGGTGGCTACGGATGTTACTAGCCCGCTTCTCGGCGAGCATGGCGCAGCACACATCTTCGCTCCGCAGAAGGGCGCCGGCCCGTACGAAGTCGAGCAGCTCGAAGAAGCGTTGAAGCGCTTTGCCAATGTGTTGGAAAAGGACACGGGAAAGTTTGTCCGCAACCTTGCGGGCAGTGGAGCTGCCGGCGGCACGGCATTCGGACTCGCTTGCGCTCTTGGTGCGCAAATCATTTCCGGCTTTGAGTGGTTGTCTGAGATGGCCGATCTGGAAAACAAAATCGCAGCTTGCGATCTTGTCGTCACTGCGGAAGGTTGCCTCGATCATCAGTCCCTCACTGGTAAAGCAACCGGTGAACTGGCGAAGATGTGTACGAAGCTCGGCAAGCCGCTTTGGGCTGTTCCGGCGCTCGTGCAAAAAGATCTGGATTGGCGGTCGTTTGGAATCACTCGAGTGATTGAGTCGTGCAGCAACGGACGTGCCGCCGATGCTCTAACAATTGCTGCAGCCATGCGCGCTGCTCTTCAGACATAGAAGAGCGAAGGGCGCTGCGAGCGCTCTTCGCTCTAGTTTTGCATGAACTATAAACCGGCGACGGCACCGGGCGGGATCCGTTCATGAAACATATTTTTTTCTAGTGAAGGCCGTCGTGTCAGCAACTTCTCCCATTCTGGCTTGGGATAATAGGGAAGAATCGAGCTGTCGGGGATGTGATATTGAGGAAGGATCTGGACGTCGGGGAATGAGGTGACATCGTCGTTTTTGCCGACTTCCTCTAATCGCCCGTTGTCATCGAACTTGATCTTTTCGCCGGAGTTCGGAAAATACAGCGTTGTCGAACCGTCGTAGTTGCTGACGGCTTCCACCGCCACCGTGGTTCCTGCTGGTCCTTTAACTGAGTAGTGACCGTTATCGTCGATATTCACAGCCACCTTGCTGTTAAGCACAACCAGGGTGTTGTGTTCGCTGCGTTCGACCATCTCACCTGAATGCAAGAACTCAGGCTCGTTCGATCTCAGATCGAAGACCCGACCGGCGCGCCGGAGGACTGCTGCCGTGGATTCTTCAGGATGATGTTGGGTAATGAAGCGCTGCAGCCAATCTGACCTTGGCTCGATAGCGACATGGGAGTTCCATCCCGGATCAGCGTCTGCATCGTTGCGCTTTAAATATTTAAGCAGTAGAGACGTGGTTAAGTCTTTTGAGTTTCGATTTCCGGCGTGGTCCTGAACTTGCGTGCTGGTAGTATCTGTGGTGCCCTTACTTTGAGGGGGCGCCGGGTGAGAGTCGTCGAACAGCTTCGCGGCCGCTCGAGCTGCTTCCGCCGCGCCTGCACTGGCTGTGGCGACGCCGGCATCGCCTTCGAAGGGAACTGTAGCCATATTAATCACCCCGTAAAAAACTGGCAGAGATAGACCACTTCGCGAGCGGAGTGGGTTTGCATCGATTGGGCACGTGGGGTGTTACGAACTCGATCGGATGCGTTGGGTTACCGTGGTGTGTACCTTAACTCTGATGTGTGAGCGAGTGGTGAACGGTGAAAGTGTTTTATGAGAGCGATTTGTGCAGACGATGTTTGGTGCACCCAGGACCAATTCATCGAGTGTCGCGCGCTGATGGAAGACGTCAAGGATTGAATTGCATAACAAGTGGTGGCATCATGTGTTCGTCGACAAAGTTGACTAACTTAGTCGATTTTATTCGGATTAGCTCGAAGCAAGCCAGTACTTTCTTTCCAGCTTTACTAGACGGAGCCTTCTCCTGATGACATCGATGATTTACCTGGACAATAGTGCCACCACATTTGTTCGTGATGAAGTTCGCCAAGCAATGGTGCCGTTTCAATCAGACTCATTCGGCAACGGTTCATCGATTCATCAATTGGGGTTGCGCGCTCGTCTGGCAATTGAAAAGGCGCGCGTTGCTGTAGCGAATCTACTAAATGCACAACCCGAAGAGATCTTTTTTACCCCGTGCGCTACATATTCCAATAATGTCGCACTGCTGGGTCGTGCGCGATACGTCGAAGAGAACGGCTTGGGACGCCATGTTATTACGACTCCCCTGGAGCATTCATCTGCTCTCGGTCCCATCCAACATCTGGCGTCGCGCGGGTGGCATGTTTCGTATGTGAATGTCGACAGAGATGGACTGATCGATCTCAACCACCTCAAGTCGCTTCTCACATACGAAACAAGCATCATCTCCGTCATGTGGGGCAACAACGAAATCGGCTCGCTGCAGCCGATCGCTGAAATTGGTTCCATCGCTGCTCAAAAAGGAATCTATTTTCACAGCGACGCCGTGCAAGTTGCCGGCAAGCTGCCGTTAGACGTGAAAGCTGCCAACGTCGACACGCTCTCAATTTCTGGGCATAAGTTTCATGCGCCGAAAGGAATTGGCGCTCTATACATAAAGAAAGGTGCGCAAATCCTGCCCATCATATTTGGCGGCGGTCAGGAAAATGGATTGTTTCCCGGAACTGAAAATGTGGCTAACATTGTCGGACTCGGTAAGGCAGCTGAAGTGGCCCAGGCTGAGATGGGCAGCCATTCCCAGCGTTTGGAACGGTTGCAAAAGATTCTCATAGATAAGCTTTTGCGCAACCCTAATATTGCGTTGACTGGACCAAGGGATCTCGCTGCCCGTGTTCCAGGACATGTTAGCGTCGTAATCAAAGGTGCGGGCGGACCAGAGCTTGTTGAAGAGATCGACTCGCGTGGCATATGTGTCTCTAGCGTCTCTGCCTGTTCAAGCAAGTCGGGACATCCGTCTCATGTCCTCAAATCGATCGGTTATTCAGCAGACGAAGCGCGCGGCTCGCTGCGCATTACAGCCGGCATCCTCAACACTGAAGAAGAAGTCACCAGAGCAGCGGCAATTCTCTGCGAAATTCTCGCACCAAAAACTGTGGCGCCCGCCTTCCAACAGTTTCACTCCGCACTAATTGCTTAACCGGTGTCTGGGCGCCGATCCCGGTCGGTTCTCTATCAATGTGCGAGATAAGGCGGGCGGTGGTTTGCTCCTGGTTATTTATCCCAAATCACGTACATGTTGCCGGACCAATCGCAGCATTCGCGACCGTCGTAAATACTGTTGTCCATTTCCGCTGGCGGAATAAACAGGAGACCTTCAAGGAATCCGGCGCAGGTTAAAGCTGACATCACGTAAGCGATGACGGACCAACTTCCCACAGGTCTGCACAGTTTGTGCATGCGAGCACCTCGCGGGGGACTTTTCTATTGTGACACAGAGAACTATTTCTTCTTCGCCAGGAATGCTGCCAGATCGGCTCCGGCAGAGTTGTTTACCAGCTTCGGCTGGTAGACGGCTGCGCCGTCGGCGACTGTTGGCACGGCGCTGGGGTCGAGCGGAAGTGCGTGCAGCGTGGCTGCTCCAGCGGCTCCCGGTCCCATCGACAGCTGCGGCGCGCCCTGAGCTGGCGGCAGAGCAGCGTGACTGGGTAGTCCCGGTGCAGTTTGCAGCGTGGGAATCTGTTGTTGCAATGCCGGTGGTGCTGCCGGCTGCAAAGCCGGTGCTGTCGGGTGAAGCGCGGGCGCTGTCGGTTGCAGAGCAGGTTGGACTTCGGCGGCGGGCATGGAGTTTTGCGCGGCTGCGCCGGCATCGGTCGGTGCGCCCGGTGCGGAATGGTAGGTGGCCACGTCGCCACTCGGTGCTCCGGTAGGTGAGGCAGAGCCTGTCGCTCCTGCCATCGTCTGGTCGCCGCCTGCGGCGGGTCCGGCACTGGCGCCTGCATTTGCTCCCGCGCTGGCGCCCGAATCGGCAACCATCTGCGAGTGGTCGGCTCCAGGAATGTTGAGGTGCTGTCCGGGCATAATTAGGCGAGGATTGGCGCCAATTACGTCCGTGTTCGCTTTATAGAGGTCACTCCATTTGGTGGCATCGTGCATTTGATTCTTGGCGATATTCCACAAGCAGTCGCCGGATTTGACGACATACTGACCAGCTCCGGCGCCCGTTCCGGCGATGTCTGCGCCTGGCGCGCCCGGCAGTTTGATGGCTGTGCCGGAATAGACGAGGTCCGGGTTGGTGCCCAGCACGTCTTTATTCATGTTGTAGATCTCTTGCCACTTCAAGCCAGAACCCAGCTTGTCTTTGGCGATATTCCACAAGCAGTCTCCTGCTCTGATGGTGTAGTTGGACGCCGGCGCAGCGCCTGCGGCTCCGGCGGCGGCGTCGCCACTACCGGCAGTGTTGTCGGTAGGCGAGTTGGCGGCATCACCGTTAGCGGTACTGTTTGCGTCTGCTGGTGCCTCGGGAGCTTTGGCGATCTTCTGCGGCTCAGCGGCTTTCGCTACTTCGTGATGAGGCACGTCTTTATGCGCCACTTGCTTGGCTGCTGTTTTGGCTGCAGCTTTCACAATTTGATGCGGCTTCACTTCCGGTGCGATATGGTGAGTCGGTGCCGGAGCAGCGGCGTGGTGTACTTCGTTTGTATCGTACGCAACTCTGTTCGGCGTTTCGTGATGGCTGATCTGATCCATCTTTTGGGTCGGTGCTGCGTGTGCGGTTTTCGGCGCATGGTGCGCAGCTGCTTCAGCCGCTTTGTGTGCCGGCGGTGTGTCCGGAGCAACTTTGCCATCCAACGTCAGCTCTTTCGCCTTTAAGCCTTTCAACGGCGCCGCATGGTCACCGCCTGTAGTGACGTGCGAACCGGGGCTGGGCGAGGATGTGTCGAGTGATGGTTGAGACTTGAGATAGCTGGCGCCGTAGTCGCTGCCGCCCGCGCCCAATGTAGGCTTGAACGCGCTCGCGTCGCTGCCTGTGTTCCAAGCTACCGTTTGTTGGCTGCCGGACGCCACTTTGTCACCGATGCCTGAGGCGAGCTTATCGCCCAGAGTCGGAACGAAGCTGTTGCCTGCCACGCCGGACTCGGCGCCGCCGTTGCCGATGTTGGCAGCGGAGCCCATGTCTGAAGCAGGCATCGATTGCGGCATCGAGGGTGCGACAGTGTTGACCGGGTTGGAAGCTAATGCTTGTGAGGCTGAAATAGGCGCATTGCCCAAGGGTACCGTCTGCGACAGACCGGCGGCGTTGCCCTGGGTGCTTGCCAATGCAGCGCCCATGCCTTGCTTCGAAAAGTACGTTCCTTGAATGCGATCGCTGAATAATCTTTGTGTGCCGGCCAAATGCGTGCCGACCGGGCTGTCGGACATCGATGGTCCGGAGAGCAGTTCTGACCGTTGTCCTACCGATCCCAGACTCGATGCGCCTTCGAACTGCGGATTGTTCATATCCAAGCCACCATTGACGTTCATGGCGCTGCGCGGATTGATGAGCTCCGAGTGACTCATGCTGAATTTGTCGGAAGAGAGAAATGCGCTGCTGTCAGCGAAGGACGAGTTGTGGAACATCGGTGCGTTATGCGAAATGAGCGAGACATCAACGTGCATATGCTCGGCACCCGGCAGACGGAAGTGCGTCGCCGCCGCGTGCGGGTTGATGTTTAACGCGTGCGCCAGATGCGAGGCTTGCGCGTGCATGCTCACCATCATCGGATCGAAGGCAGCCGGCAGCAAGTTATGCAGATATGGAAGGAAGAAGCCGCCCAGGGCTTCGAAGAAATTGTTCAACAACCCGATCTGTCCGGGCATGCGCATAATCAATTGTATAAGCGGTGAAATCGGTTCGCCCGCTGCACCAACCATCGGTCCCACCAAAGCATGTTCCGCTCCCGGAACTATAGCCGCGCTCATCGCGTGTGCTTCTCCGACGCCTGGCGGCACGAAGTGGTGCACATCGGCAGCCGTGAGCCCCACATGGCTCATCTCGCCGCCGGACATTGGTGATTGATAGGACTCAAGGGGTGACATGTGGTTTGCTGTACCTGACAAAGGCTGCGATTACTGTACAGCCGAGCACATGGCAAGACAAGGGCTAGATGGGAGGATTCCCATGCAAGACAGGGCGTTTTAGCGTATTTCCACCACTGGGCAAACGGTTTATGAGTCGAAATTCAACGGCAGAGCGAGTTTTAGCGCAGAGCGATTGGCGTCGCACGGCGAAGATCAACTAAGTATCTGCGTTTCTAGAGCTTCGGAATCAAACGGTGCAGCGCATGCCTGAAGCCGGCAAAGCGATGTTTGTCCGCGGTCGGAGTTGACTGCTCCTGAACATTTGTCGGAGCTGGATCGGGCGCAGCGACTGCAGCGAGTGGGGCGATCTCTTCAGCTTTTGGTGTTTCAGCTTTGGGTGAAACCATGGAGACGGGCGCCGTGATTTGTGGGTTCGACGCTACTTCTTTGTAGTGCTTGCGGTGTACGGTCCGTTTAGTCTGGTGCCGTTCAACCGCAGTAGGCGTCTTTTCCGGTTCGGCAGCCACTGCCGCCACCGGTTTGCGCGTCACAGGTGCGACCTGCGGACTGGCTGTGACAACTGGAGCTTTCTTCGTGGTCTCTGCTCTGGCGATGTTGGGCGGAGTCGCTAACAGATAACCGATGGCACCGCCAAGGCAGAACAACAAAACGATAATTCCTGCCGCAGCTACTGTTCGTTTCTCGATGACAATTTGAATCGTCTCTTCTTTCGTCTTGCCAATCGCGATCGGCTCATCGCCGAAAACGAGAGTTTCTGGCAAGGCGTCCGAGGGCTGCGGCGGCGTCTCCATCTCGATGGTGTGCGATTGCGATGACACTGGTTTTGCAGCGGCAGCAATCTGCATCGTGTCCGAGGGGGCAGCGCCAACGCAATGCGTGCGCGACCATTTTTGAAACCATTCCAGCGCCATCATCAACTCGTGCATCGATTGATAGCGGTCGTTTTTGTTTTTCGCCAGCGCTTTAAATACGATCTCTTCCAGCTCCTTCGGAACGTTCAGTCCAAGAGATTCAAACGATGCCGGCGACTCCATGACGTGGCGATAGATCAACTGCAAGATGTCTTTCTCGACGAACATCGCTCGTCCGGTCAAGACTTGATACATGACCGAGCCCAGCGCGTAAATGTCGGCGCGATGATCGAACTTTTCTCCCTGGCATTGCTCGGGGCTCATGTAGAGAGCGCTGCCGAACAGTTCGCCTGTGCGCGTCAACTTTCTCGATTCGGATTCGCGCGACATCAATTTGGCGATGCCGAAGTCAACGATTTTGACGTAATCGCTTTGCCCTTCTAATTCGATGAGCATGATATTGCTAGGTTTGATATCTCGGTGAATGATGCCCTTGCCGTGAGCATGGGCAAGCGCGCTGCATATCTGAATGAAGATCGGTACGGCGCGCTCGATCGAGAGGCGACCTTGCTCTTCCAGCAGCTCACTCAGTGTATGTCCCTCAAGGTAGTCCATCACCATGAAAGGCAAACCTTCGTACGAGGCACCGAAGTCATAAATAGTAATGATATGGGGCGAGGACAATGAACTCGCGGCTTGCCCCTCGATTTTGAAGCGTTTCAACCCAACAACATCGGAGAGAAGCTTTTTGTGCAATACCTTGATGGCGACGTTGCGATTGAGCAAATTATGTTTGGCTTTGTAGACAACGCCCATGCCTCCGCCACCGATCACATCGAGGATTTCGTACTTGTCTGCAAAAACCGTGCCGACAAGATTCTCGTTTTTGATCAGTTTTAAAACAGTGCCGTCGCTGGGGCAGTTGCTGAGGTCGCCGGCAAATTCGCCGTTGCAGCATATGCAGAGTTTCCACGGAATGCGACTGTCGACCTTTGTACTCAGCATGATGGTTTCCTGCGGGACAGCTACCTTTACCATTATTCACTAAATCCCGTTAATGTAACGTCTAATCGACAAACAAAGTTTATCGTTCAAATCCCGCGGCATGGCAGTTCCAGCCGAGCTTTCGGGGAATTTATAATAGCCGCCACTTGATAAATTCTTGCAGATTAAAGTACTACATCATCGGCAGCTTCCTACGGTTGAGCCCGCTACAAACTGCGCATGAACCGCCGCATTCGTACCTGTTGTCTTGATTGGTCGACATGGCAGATGGTTCGCTGGAACGCCAGAGCGATCGGGCGAAACCCACCGTACGGGCTTGTTGCAGCAATCCGGGCGCCTGCAAGGACCGCCTACGACGATGCCGCGACAAAAATCCGCGGATCGGCGGAACTCACCGTAGGGGCGGCTTGTAGCCGCCCGGGCGCGTGTAACGCGCCTACGTAGGTTCCGGCGCGGTTTCATTCGGCGGCTCAAGCCGCCCGTCGGATTCTTTGAAGAACAGAGAGATCGTGAAAGTCGATCCTTTATCAAGTTCGCTGTCGACCGTGATAGTGCCACCCAGGAGTTCAACAAATCGTTTGCTGATCGACAAGCCTAAACCGGTTCCCTCATAACTGCGGCTGGAAGTGCCATCAACTTGCACGAACGGTTGAAACAACAAGGGCATGTGTTTTTTGTTGATGCCGATACCGGTGTCGGAAACGATGAACTGCAATCCGATACGATTGGGCGGCGAAGACATACTCTCGATGAGCAGTTTTACTTCGCCTTTCATTGTGAATTTGACAGCATTATGTGCGAGGTTAAGCAGTGCCTGACGCACTTTTGTTTCATCACCGAGGACGGTGTCCGGCACGTTTTGCCCCACCTTAAGAGTAAGACGCAAGTTTTTCTTCTCGGCAGCCGGGCTGATGTTTTGCATTACTTCCTGTGCAATCGACTCGGGTGAGAAGGTGGCGTCACTTATGAGAAATCGACCCGCTTCCAACTTGGAAAAATCGAGCAGTTGGTTGAGTACGCCAAAAAGCCTCTTCGAAGAGCCATAAATATGATTGGCGTATTCGCGCAGCTCGGGCGCAAGACTCTCCTCCGACGCCAGCAATTCGGACATTCCTATAATGCCTGACATTGGAGTGCGAATCTCGTGGCTGACGTTGGCCACAAACTGGCTCTTTAGTCGACTGGCTGCAATTGCTTCGTCGCGCGCCATCGCCAGGTCGTAGTTTAGTTTTTCCAGCTCCGCGTTGCGCTCCGCCAAAGAGCGCTGCAGCTCTACGTGTTCGGTGATGTCACGCAGGCAAGCGACGAATGCTGGTTGTTTCTTCCACTGGCTTTCGGTGACGTTCATTTCAATAATGCGAAAAGATCCGCCGTTCATAATCTGAATCTCTGTTTTCGTTCCTACGACAACTGGACAGCCGAAGAGCCAGTCTTGCGGCGCATTGTCAGGCATTCTTAGTAATCGTCGAGCGGCTGCGTTGCTCACTCGCACATAACCACTTGCGTCCAAAATTAACACACCGTCTGTGGTTGCATTCAAAATAGGATCGAGTTCAATCGGTCGTTCGCCAGCGCCATCATGTTCAATGACGCCGTGATAGCCGTCGCCGTTGTGGTACTCCATGCCTGGGTCGAGCCCTCGCGGAGAGCTTGGTTTTGATTTGCTTCCATCAAGGTTGCCCGAATTCATATAAGAACCCGCTTCCTCACGGTGATGGCCGTCGTGATTTCCGTCCCTACAGTCGGAAATTGAGGTGTTCTGGTTCCGCCTGAAAATAAACGATTCGGTTCCGTTGTGACAGTCATGCCGAAGTATGTCGTTGCTGTCGCGGCGATGATGCTGATCATGTCCATCTTGCGCTTTGCTTCCGCCAGTTGCTCCACCACCATCATTGCCGTCATGACCATCGCCACCATGATGAACTATATGTGCCGGTGTTCTATCTGGGTTCACGATGATGGTGACCTTATTATTTTCATGTCCGTCGGCGCCACCATCGTGAGAATGTTCGCTCACGCTGCTGTCGCTGCCACGCTTCAGGCTGTCTGACTCATTCATGGATGCATCAGACGTCGAGCGTTGCAATTTAGTTCTCCATATCAAACACTTGCGGGTGTCCGCTAAGAATGCCAGTTAGTCGCTTAAACGGTGCCTTGATGTGCATTCCTGTATTTCTGATATCTAATTCACGAACATCTTTATCGTGCGAACAACCGCGCATCTTGAGAACGGTGAGTCCGCGCCGGATCTGGCTTTGCATCTCGACATACCGCAAAAGAATGATCGTGTCGGTGATAGTCGAGATGTGTTCTTCGGTAATTGAGCTGCCGCCAACAAGAGTTGGTGTGGTGGCCGTGAATAATCCGGTGACCTCTTTTGTCTTGATATGAGACGTTACGCCAAGCACAAATTCACGAAACCCCCGCGGGTGCGCGACACGTTCGAGCGCCGAGAGGCTGTCGACCGCCACCCGTTGCGGCTTGTACTCCTCGATCGCGGCTTGAATACTGATTAGATGATCTTCCAACCCGCGCGTTTCCGGGTACATGCAGATTACTTTCAGCAAACCTTGCTTTTCCAAGGCATCGAAATCGATGCCCCACCCTCTTGCATTGCGAAAGAGTTGATCGCGACTCTCTTCAAAAGCAAACAACAAGCATCGCTCTTTCCGCTTGGCGCCTCCGTTAAGAAACTCCGTGACCAACAGCGTCTTTCCTGTGCCGGTCGGTCCGGAAACGAGAATGATGGAGTCGCGAAAGAATCCTCCCGAACACATTTGATCGAGAGTTTCGTTACCGGAAGTCACTCTGATATCCGAAGATCTCTGTTTTAGCTCAATCCCCGAAAGCGGAGCCGCGGCAAATCCCAGACTCGTGTTGACTGTGAAAGGGACTTCTCCCTTGGCGTGTTCTCCCCCACGCAATTTCAGCACCTCAATGGTTCTTCTGCGTTTCTCTTCCAACATCGTGTTACGAAGAATGATGACGTTGTCGGTGACAAACTCTTCCACGCCAAAACGGCCCACCTCTCCGTATTCGTGCAGGCGCTCGACCGTGATCAGTGATGTGATTTTCAGCTCCTTCAAAGCCTCGGTGAGCCTCAATAACTCGGAGCGCACCATGTCGATATCCTTGAATTGCAAGAACACGGCAGCTAGCGTATCGACGACGGCGCGAGTGGCGGCGACCTTTTTTGCAGCGTGACCTACGCGCGCGATAAGACCGCCGAAGTCAAAATCTTCACCGGCTATAATAGGCGTTTCCGTTGATTTTGGACTGGCGTCGACGAAGGCCCACTTACCTTCCTTCTCCCATTTCTCAATGTCCCAGCCAAAACTGAGCATGTTTTGTCGCAGGTCATCAGGACCCTCTTCTAAGGTGACAAAAACTCCGGATTCGCCAAATCGTTCGATGCCCCGGGAAAGAAATTGTGCAGTCAGAACGGTTTTGCCGGTGCCTGAAGTGCCTGCGATCAATGTAGATCGATTTCGTACGAGCCCGCCCATTAATAAGGAATCGACGCCATCGATGCCGGTCAACATTCGTTGCAGTGGAGCTGCGGGCATCAGACACCTTCCTTTTGTTTGCAGGTGAGATTCAAAACCGAGCGCACACGGGCATGGTTAGACAAGTCTCCGATCAGTACACGCACCGGAGCAGGCTCCGATTTAACTAGCGACGGCGTCGCTAAAATACGCTCGTCTTCTGCGCGCTGCGGGTCGACAAGTACGTCGATGATTTCCAGTTCGAAACTCTCTTGCACTGATGCCAATATCTGCCGAGCGTTATCAATCGCTCGGCGTGAGCAAGAGTTTTCACCGCAGATGTATAGCTTAAGTTTCGTCTTTCTCGAGCCTCTGGTGCGGTTGCGCAAACGTTGCAGTGAGAACAAGCGTCGGCAATGACGTAATTTTATAGCAGGTGGTTGCATTGAGCGTGAACGCGAAAGAGTGAAACTGCAAGTAGCAACTAAGAAGTTGCTGCTTCGATTTCAGCGAAATGAAGTGAACCAAACTATTGGTGATTTTGAAACTTATTGAATTGGCAGTGAGTTAAATACACCGCGAAAAGATCATGCCGACTGCGCCGAGTCACCGTTTTTGGTGCCACGCGATCTGAGCATCCGGTATATTTCGTGTGCGTGTTGAACAAAACCGTGTGATGCGTAATAAGCAGCCATCCATTCTAGATTCTCTTTGTCGTGCATCAACGCCGTGTCGATCGGACTCGGCTCGTTCATCTTATTGGCGTGTTCGTTTTTTGACTCGTCCATTGCAAACTCCACAGTCGTTTTCGTTCCAATGTAATGATTAGTCTACAAACGGTTGCTCAACTGCAAAACCCTCAAATGAGGTATACCTCTAATAAAAACCGCGTGATACGCCCAGCCTGTGACAGAATGATTGGATGAGCTTTTTGCGTACTGCTGAGGATTTTTGGGTGCGTTTGGGCGCGAAAAATTTTCTTCAGACAGTTATTTGTGGGGTACTTTCCATCATCCTAATGGCGCCACTCGTGCGCGCCGATGAGCTTGCCTCCCCTGCAGCCGACGCAAAAGTTGGTGCCAACTGCTGCCGGACCAGGGATCCAGGCGCCTTTATTTTGCCTGCCGATAAATTTTTTGGCGAAACGGCTGCTGCCTACGCTGCCGCCAAAGAGATTCCAATGACATGTTGCAAACTATTTTGCTACTGCGGCTGTGATCATGTGCACAAGCACACGAGCTTGCTTCAATGCTTCGTAACCGATCACACGGCGGACTGCTCGACGTGCGCCTCCGAGGTGTTCGATGCCTTACGGATGTCGAAAGAAGGGAAAACTCTGGCTGAGATCCAAAAGCACATAGACCAGACATATCGTCCCCGAGAGTATGACCCACTGTTCAAGCCCAGTCCCATATTGCAGCAATACTGGAAACACAAACTGTGGACAGAGAGTGCTCCGGCCGGTAAGTCGCACAACTAGAGCAGTTCGCGGTTTAACCTTGGTGACTCTCTGTCATGTCGCTAAGGGCTGTAAAATGACCTTCGGTCTGTTTTGCGGAAGGTTTAAATGAGCATCGTCACTGGAAGTCCGAAGGAATACATCTGTGCGGCTGTACTGTCAGCCCTCGCTCTAACTCTGCCGGTGTCGGCTCAAACGACGACACACAAAGTGTTGTCGAAGCCTGCGGCAGCTGCGAAAAAAGTGGCGAAGACCGGTGTTTCAGCGGCGAAAGGCACAACGGCTCTGGCGAAAACCGGACTTTCGAAAGCAAAGACAGCTGCCAAAGGCGGCACTAAGGACAAGGCGGACGCAACAGAAACTGCAAAGTCTGGCGCTGATACAGCGAAGAATGAGGAGCCGCCCTCCGAGACAACTGCCCTGCAGCCGTCGGCCAATCTAGCCGGAGCAATCGCCTCTTACAAACAGCATCCTGATCCGGCGTCGTTTCAAGCGATTTGGAAAGAGTTGCACACCCTGATTTCCACTGCGCCGGCATCGCGCGCCGCTGCGGCAGTCGTTTTGAAGGCTAATCCCGGACTGATCGATTTAGGCGCCAAGGTCGATGATGCCGCCGGTGCTAGAGTTTGGTCGTTTCCGAAGACTGCCGAAGCGGAAGCGGTTCTCGTGCAATGGCAGCAAGCCGTGGGCGCGCCCACTCGCACGGTGGTCGGACGCGGTCGTCACAAGACTGTCGTAATTACTCCGGCGCCCACGGTAACTCGCATTCAACTGATTCCACTGCCTGCTACCATCGCTTTTCGAGACGCTCAAATTGTGCGCAGCGGCGGTATTGCTCCCAGCAAAGGCAAGCCCGGACATGCGGAAAGTCGCTCGTTAATTCTCGCGGGCAACGAGCGAGGAGGCGGCACCATCTGGGTTATGGCGTATAGACCAAGTGCCGATGGTTGGACTGAGAGCCCCTCGACTTTAGCTGGAATTCCGCCGTACCTCTTGCAAAACGTGGCCGGACACGCATCGTTTTCCGGCAACGATCTCGTTCTTTCCTTGAGCGACAACGATAAAGCGGCAGGCTACAAAATTGTCCTCAGGTATGTCGATGGTAAGTTCGTCGTCGAAGGCAAGTCGGAAGAGGGACCAGCGGTGGCAGTGATGCAGTTCATGCAAGCGCTGCAGCAAGGCAAGATCGACCTGGCGCGAGCCTGGCTGGCTGATCCCAAGCTGATCACAATTCCTCGCTACGCCGGACTGCTTAACAGACCAGCCGAGCGACCGTTCAAGCTCATACCAATGTCGGCTCCGCTGCTGTCAGGCAGCCGATTCCGTCTGATGACATTCGACAAGGACGACTTGATTGTCGATGTGGGCAAGGTTAAGCAACAATGGGCCATCAAGGCAATTTTTATCGCGCCGCCTGATCCGCTCGCGCAAAAGCTTGTCGGCACGCTGCCGGCGGTCAAACCTGCCGGGGAAAAAACTGAAACACCTGCCAAATAGCCGCTCTTTCAGCGCTGTTCGTCGGGAAGAAGTCGAAAATCGGACGGCGGTCTTTTAGGGCGAACCGCCGTGGCGCTTCAGATCGACGTTTGTATTACTTTCGATCAAAAGGAAAAATTCTTCCCAGTACTACAAGGAAACCTTTCTAATATTGGGCATATTATGCCTGACATGGTTTAAACGAAGGCACATCCTTTGACGTCTTCCCACTCGGACGTTCCGCAAACTCAGACTATTCCGCCGGGCAACAACGAAGGCCTGGAGGAGAAGAATTACTTTGCGTCGACGCTGTCTTTCCTCACGTACCAGTATAGAGAAACCCTTTTTGCTGAGCTGGAGCGGCTTTGCGAATCCGGTAAGGCTTTTGATGGGCTGATTATCGATCTGATGCAGACCGGCTTCTCGTTGCCCCTGGAAGCGTTGGTGAAATTCAGCCTTTATGCCAAGCGGCTCCTGCGCCCGCAGGGCGTTTTGCTGTTCGTCAAGGCTGACGGTGCGCTTACATTGACGAAAGACGACCCGGGCGGCGGCCTCACTTTTAATGCATACGACAGCCCGTTCGGCATTTTCGCCCGCCATCCCATGCTGGCCGACTACGTTTGCGCGACGGTCTCCGGTCTCGACAGGCGGCGATTAAGAGGCGGCGGCAGCACGCTGGCTAACCATATTCTTTTCACCAGTACGCCGGTTCTGACCGACCAGGGAAGACGTGCCAGAGAGGCGTATGCGCTGCCCACACCGCAAAGCTGGGTGATCGCCATGGTCGATGACTACTCGACTGTAGAATCGATCACTCGCATGCTGGAGACTAGAAGCCAGCTGCCTTCGGACGAAACGCTGCGCATCCTGCAGGAGCTGGAAGCAGCCGACTTGATCTTTCCGATCTTCAACCGCATTCAATTCCTGGCAAACTGTTATCACAACAGAAAACAGTTTCGCCTCGGGCGCTATATGGTGGCAGCCGGCATCCTTACTGAAGCACAGTTGCAGGAGCTGCTGGAGCGTCAGGCTGAAGAAAACGTGGGACGCGGGCAGAAGACTTACCTCGGGCTTCTCGCAGTGCGTTCTGGTTATCTGAACATGCGCGAGTTGGAAGTGCTCCTCGACGACCAGTATTTGTACGGCGGCTATCATAAGAAAGCGGAAGACGATCAGGCGCGTATGAACGTAGAGACCATGCGCGATTCTATGATCGGAAGTTTGGGCGCTATCGACAGCGCAGGATTGCTGCAATCTTTTTCGACAGCGAAAAAGACAGGTTTGCTCACAGTTGAAAATCGTGACAAGGCGATCGTGATTTCCTTCGCTAACGGAAAACCTACGCATGCTCGCATGCAGCAGTTGAAGGGCTACGAGGCGATGGTGGAGTTTCTCGTCAACTGGAGCGAAGGTATTTTCGTATTCCGCGATAAAGGAACGACACAAGAGTTAGACGATCAATGTTCATTGACGCATTCGCTCGACAAGATGTTGTTGGATTCAGCTCTAGCACAAGACCATGTCAATCAAGTGCTGGGCATGTTGCCTGGTGGACGCAACACGATCCTGGAACGGATTTGGAACTTCGAAACTCTCTGGTACAAAAACGAAGGGCGTCCGTTGCGGTACCTCGACGAATCGACTGTTACCGACAAGGACAAACAACGCATCGTCGAACTGGTCAATCTGATCGACGGATTGTCTACGTTGGATGAAGTGATCAAGTCCTACGATATTTGGCCCACACATATGATCGTGAAGACGGTGCACTTGCTCTTGGAGAACAAGCTAGTCAACGTGCAACAAGCCAGTTTGTTCAGACCGCTTTCAATCTTCCAGCGCATTGTCGGCGAGCTGCAGAAAACAATTGGACGCGATGACAACAAGGCGTTATTGCAAGCCAGCTTGCATTATGTACATGGCGAGTCCGCGGCCGCCAACAGATTCAACATCGATAGTGAAGGGCGCGTCAGCGTCAATCTCAGTCAGGTGAAAGCGTCAGGAGCGCCAGTCTCCGCCGTTATTTTGGAACTGCGCCGCTGGATGGAAGCGTATCTCGCATACTGCCGCCGCCAGATCGACCCTGCCACCGTCGACAATATCGTTGCCAAAGTCGTCAACGGACAAGTAGCGACCTAGCGCAAGGCGCGGCGCTCCTCAACTCTAATTCGACTCTTCCTTTCCTTGTTCTAAAATATATTGGCACAAGGTGCGCACACCGAATGCGGTGCCGCCTTTGTTTGATTCGTCTCGGTCTTTGTCGAGCCAACCGGGACCGGCGATATCCAGGTGTGCCCAGGGCTTGCCCTCGACGAACTCTTGCAAGAACATGGCGGCGCATGAGCTCCCCGCTTCGCCGCGCGAGCCGGCGTTTTTTAGATCAGCTACATCGCTCTTCAACGCTTCTTTGTACTCGTCGAACATCGGCATCTGCCAGAGGCGCTCACCGCCGTCTGCGGAGGCTTTGATAAGCCTTTCCAGTAAAGCCTGGTCCGATCCCATCACGCCTGCAGCGCAACGCCCCAGCGCCGTCACGATGGCTCCTGTGAGGGTGGCTATGTCGATCAGTTCGTCCGCGCCTTCTTTTACCGAAAATGTGAGGGCATCCGCCAGCACCAGTCGTCCTTCCGCGTCCGTATTGTTTACTTCAATCGTTTTTCCGTTCATTGCCGTCAATACGTCGCCCGGATGCAAGGCGTTGCTGCCGGGCATGTTTTCCGTGGCGGCGATGACACCGAGAACAGAGACATTCGGTTTAAGTGTGCCGACTACATTCATTGTCGCGAGCACGGCCGCGGCGCCAGACATGTCGTACTTCATGTGCTCCATGCTGACGGCAGGTTTTAGCGAAAGTCCGCCGGAATCGAAGGTGATGCCCTTGCCGACGACTGCAATCTTTTTCTTCGCATTCTTCGGTTCGTATCTCAATACGATGAATTTTGCCGGCTCCTTGGCACCGCGGGCGACACCAAGAAACGAGCCCATGCCGAGTTTTTCTATCTCTGCAACGTCCATCACCGTGCAGTTCATTCCGTGCTCTTTCCCGATTCTCTGCGCTTCGTGCGCCAGTCTGCTCGGTGTCATAAAACAGGCCGGCTCGGCGATCAGCATGCGAGCAAAGTTTGTCGAGTTGCCCACGGTCTCGCCCGCCGAACATGCAGCGGAGAACTCCTTCTCATTGCCAGACCAACCCTTCATGGCTATTTCGCGGATCTCGGCACGTTTCTCATCTTTCGATTGCGTCTTATATTTTCTGAACGAGTAGCTTCCTAAAATCCAACCTTCAACAAAGGCACGCGCCTGTTCTGCTGCACCACCAGTGCCACCATCACGCAAACAGAAGCAAACTCTGGCTATATGCTCGTTGGCTGAAAGGCGCCGACCGAGGTTGGCCGCCAGCTTGCTGGTGACGCGCGCGTTAAACTCAGTTTGCTTGCCGAGACCGACGAGAATGACGCGTTTGGCGGCAGTCTGGCCGTAAGTAGGCAAAATGACTGTTTGTCCCGCTTTGCCGGTGAAGCCTTCTTCCCTGGCTGACGTGGCCAGCTTCTCCAGAAAACTCGTATCACCCTCTGCCAGAGCCTTGTCGACGTTGTTCAACCCGTCCTCGACAGATTCGGACAGAAAAATTCCCACGATGATGGCATCGCCCGTCGCCCGCCAGAGGGGCGCGGATTCAACTATGTACTGCATTTGCGGACTCCATCCCTGTCTCTAAACTTACTGAGCCATTCTGTGCGAACCACCTTGCAAGGCGGACAAACCCAGGTTTTTCTCCATGTACCGCACATTATCTGCTAAGGCCGGCACTTGTCGTGGGTCTTTATTTCCTTCTGCGGCCATTTCTTCAAGTTTGTGAAAACCCTGGACCAAGCCATCTACCGACTTTCCTCCATTACGCAACTCTTGAATTTTCTTGGCGATGCGGAATCGTTCCATCCTGAATGGTCCTTCGCAGGGCGCCAGGTCGCCCAGCTCGTGCTGCAACATCGTTTTGGCAATCTCATCGTAATACTCGTCCGAGGTGCCGTTAAAGCTGCCCAGGGCGTCCTTGATCTGCGATTCTGAGGCGCCGTCCGTGCGCATGCGCTGAATCATCCGTTGTTGCGCCGCGGTGTAGTTGCCTGCCGGCACGGCTGCCGTCTGGTACGGCGTGCCGGCTGCTGCGGTGGTTCGCTTGGCTGCCGCGGCAGCTGCCTGGCGCTCGTGAATCACTTTCTCCTGCTCGGAGATTGTGGCGGAAAGCTTGCCTAGCAACGATTCTGCGCCGGAGACGTCGCCTCGACTGTATGTTTCGTCGATTGACGAGATCTGCCCGAAGTATGGCTGTACGCCCACTCCCTTCTGTTGCAACGCTTTGATCCTGTTGACGAGTTTGCCACGATCGGCTTGAAATCCTGCACCACCAGCCGCTACGGTCGTGGTGGCAGCGCCGGCTGATTTGCTCGCGAACGCCTTTTGACCGGACGAAACCGCGATGGAGCCAAGCGAATCGCCGGATAACATTGAGGTTGGCACCGTCACCGACCGCAAGGAGTTCGATTGATCCACCAGTACCACTTTCAGCGGTTTACCGCGCAATGCTTCATCTACGCTTACAATTTTGGCGATGGCAGCCGCTTCTCTGCGTATCATATCGTCGCCGCCGTTGGCCGACACGCTGGCCGAAACTATCGTTTCGTCTGGCAACAACAGGACTTCCAGGTTGCTGACCTCACTGACGGCGTTGGCGTCCCTCACCTTATCAGCGAGACTCTGCGCCGTTTCTGCTGCGAAGGCAGGCAAAATGCCGGGCAGCAAGGCGACGGTTGCCAGCGCAGACAGTGCGCGCCTGTTGATTACGGTCATGACATGCTCCTTCAGCTGGTTGCGGCATCACTTCTATTCTTCCCTGATTACAGCATATGTAGCCCCGTTGTGCTGGCGCCAATCGCCGCCTTACCCGCTGCAGAAGCGGTACCGGATTGTCGACATTTCTTTATCGGCAAGCGAACGAACGGCTCTTCGGCTTACACTTGTAAATGTGTTTAGAATCCCGCGGCCCGTAGAATAAAGTAAGTGGGGTATCGGTCTTAAAGCCATGAAGATCGAAGACATAGACCGCGAGTTCAGAGAACTAGCGAAGTCACTGAAAGAAGCGCAGCAAGCGTTTAGAAGCGGCAATTTCGCGCAAGCGGAGCCGCTCTACAAGCGCGCTCTCGAATTGACCGAGCGTTCTTACGGCGAGGATCACGCCGATACCTGCGTTTGCGTTGGCAATCTAGCCGACACCTACTACGGTCTGCGCAAATATAAAGACGCCGTGCCGCTCTTCCGCCGGCTGCTGATAATGAAAGAGAAGCAGTTCGGTCCGTCGCACGCAGAAGTCGCCGCCGTTCTCTTCAAGCTGGCTAAGACCTACGAAAAGCTCGGCCAAGCGACCGAGTCCGAGTCTATCTACCGACGCGCGCTGCGTGTCGGCGAGCAAGCTTATGGCAAAGAAAGCACGTTCGTTGCCACTATCCTGGAAAGTTTTAGCGCCATGCTCCGTCGTGCGCAGATTCGCCTGCCTGAAGCTGAGCAGATGGAAGAGCGCGTCAGAGATATACGCGAAAAGATCGGCAACCCCAACCGAGTGACCACAAATCTGCTGGGTCAGCTTGCTGCATCGATACCCCCAGGCAGCGAGGAAGCTCAACAGCTCACAGGCAAAGCGCAGACGGGAGAAAATCATTTCGACACCGGTCGTTTGCGCAGCCTCAAGTCGCGTGGCACCACTTTGCGCGATGAACTGCCGGCACCGCCAGGACCAGGTCTTGGACAGCCTCAGATGCTTGTGCTGATTGGTTTTCTGGCGTTCATTCTGATGGGTGCCACTGGTGCTATTGCCTGGTATCTCACGCACAACCAGAATCAGCCTGACGCCGGCAACACAGCTGCGTGGCAGCAGCTAGCCAATATGATCGCGGGCAGAAAGCAAGATCAGAAGACAGATTCGGTCCCGGCTGTGATTGGCTTTATCTCGCCCGATCAACAAGAGACAGTCACTCTTGTCGATAAAACGCACGCGCTGATGTCCTTGCACGGAAGAGATTTGAAAGGTACTTACAATGACGAGGGAACTCGCATAACCTTTACGCCTGACTCGCAGTCAATTACCTACACGTACCAGAAAACCGCTTCCGGACTGGTCAATCCGGAAGATGGCTGCACGCTCTACGCCTCTGATGCACCGGAGAACTTGATCATCGATAAAATGAAGGTATTAGCTCACACGAGCAATATGTACTACAAACACTTCGGTCAGTACTCGAGCCGAATCGACGTGATGCTGCATGCTGACACAAATTTACAGTACAAAAATCCGTGGACCGGTGAGCCGACGATTCCTGTGAAAAAGAATATTTTGGGCTACGACGAAAGCACGGCTGACATGAACTTGAACGATTTCACCAACATGCAGAGCACGATCAGAGCTCTCGGTGTGTGGCACCCTGAAGTGTTACAACCCGGTATGATCGAGTATTACAGAGCGCCGGCTGGCTCGGAAGGCGACATGGTTTTCATCCGTGGCACGGACCGCAACGGCAATCTCCTGCGCAGCAGCCGACCCGGCATGTGTTTCTTGATCGTATGCAGCGGCGGACGCAGCCGGATTTAGCCTGCCAGCGCCGGCATCATCGTGGCTGTCACTTATACTCTGACAAAAGCTCTGCTACGGAGTGCATCAGGGGAACCAATGTTTTGCTGTCGCCTCCATTGGTCATGGTGACGATGGCGCCGGCGGAGAACTCGGTCACGACGATGCAACCGTCCGTGGTGCGGGCGCCGATCTGCGTCAGTTCGCCTGCATCCGCTCCTCTGAGGGAGTGTCCGGACTTCTGGCACATGGCCAATCCCCAGACACCGACAGCGCGAGGATCCATTCCCTCCGGCAAGTTTTGCGCGAATATCTCGCCGTCGTCGCCCACCAGAACAGAGCCGATCACCTTCTCGTGAGCGTTGATGCGCTCGAGCAGATTTTGGAACTTTTCATTTCCGTGCATTCTTAGCTGCTCCGTCGCATTGCTCGCTTCACCGCTGGGCACACTTTGTACGCCTTATTAGACCTGGGCAGCTTGGCTGATAAACCCACCTCGGGCGGCGCCCTTCCCTTCGCTGACTTGCAGGTGAAGCATATCCACTGGCTGTCGCTCTTACTATGGCTGTACGAGCTGAGTGATGCTCCGCATGAGCGGAATCAAGGTGTCGGTGTCTTTGCCGTCACTGACCGTGACAAGCAAACCGCCGCCGAAATCCGCGATTACCAGGTAGCCTTTCGGTGTGCGCGAGACGATCTGATGTACGCGGTCTTGACCCATCTTCTTGATCACGTGTTCTGTGTTCATGTAGACACCAAGAGCCCATACGCCTATCGATTCGGCATCCATGTCCGACGGCATGGTGTTGGCGATGAGCAAACCGTCGTGACCGACGATCACCGAGCCTACGACTTTGTCTTGAGCTCCGATGTGTTGCAGGAGCGCCTGCAGTTCGCCTGCTGCTTCCATGGTCAAAATGCGCATCTTGGTGTCAGTGAAATCAGAGCCTGTGATCTTGCCGATCTTTTCCAAATCCTTCTGATCCAGAAGGAATTTGCCGATCGAGGCGATACGCCCTGAGCCTGACTCCACTGTTTCGATCTTAGAATCCAGGCGACCAACACCTTCGATTTTGGGGGGCGGAGTAGGGCTGGCGCCGACGGCCTCGGTGATCTTATTAACCGCTTCATTGACGTTGAATTGCGGCATCGGTGCTTGCTGAGGAGCAGGCATGTAAGAGTCGCCGTCATTGACCGTACTGGCGCCCTTATCACTGGGAACACCCAAATTCTCAGAGAAGATTCGATCGATGACGTTGTCGTCAATCGAGAACAAACCGCCCTGTTGCTGTTGTTGCTGTGGAGCAGCCGCCGGTTGATTTTGCGACGTGCCCGCCCAACCGCCCGGAGCAGGCATATTTGGCTGCGGCATCATGGGCTGCGGCGGCGCCCCCATCTGTTGTCCCGGTACTGCCGGCGGTGCGTTGTTGAACTGATTTCCAAAAGCCTGTTGAACCGGTGCTTTCGCCGGCATGGCTCCTTCGCTGACACCGAGGTTGTCGTTGAACAGCTTGTCCATGGCGTTGTCATCGAGATTGAACAGACCCTGCTGGGAGTCGCTACCCTGTTGGGCAGCGGCAGCCGCAGCTTGCGCTGCCACTTGAGGGGCGCGGCGATCTGGCAGTGGTTGTGTCATCGACGTTTGCGAATTGCGTGAGCTGACTGCCGAGATCTTTGGTGCCTCAGCCGCGCCTTGATTGAAAGACTGCTGCTGCGGGGGGTAGCCTTGCGGTGCTGAAGCGAACTGTCCACCAGCAGAAACTGCCGGACTGATAGTCGGGGCAGCCGCGGAAGTTTCGCCCCACGAGTAGCCGGGGATCTGTCCCAATCCGGCTGGTTGAGCTGGTTCGGCCCAGTTCGACACTGCGGACGGTGTAGAAGGTTCGCCCCATGCTGCCATTGCCGGCGGTGCGGCGACTGCCGGTGGTTCACCCCAACCCATCGGTGGTTGCCCCGGGGCTGGCGCTGCTGCTGCAGGAGCTTCGCCCCACCCGCTCACGGCAGGCTGAGCTGAGGGTTCTGCCCATGCGCCGACGGGAGCGCTGGCAGGGGCTTGTTCTCCCCAGCCCTGTACCGAAGGCGCCGGCGCTGGTGCTGCCCATGCGGCGGCCGGTTGAGCAACTGGAGCGGGCTCGCCCCAACCAGCCGGTACGGGCTGCGGGGCTCCCGGCATGCCGGCATTGACATTACGGCCGCTGGCATCGGTGACACCGAGATTCTCGTTGAACAGTTTGTCTATGGCGCTGTCGTCGAAGGCTTGAAACAACCCTTGCTGCTGCGGTTGCCCGCCGGCAGCTGCCGGAGCGGCGGCTGCCTGAGCTGGGACTGGCACTGGCTGTGGTGCCTGCTGCGGCGCCGCGTTCCACGATTGAGCTGGTTCTGCTTGGGCGGCAGCTTGGCGCTCCTGGATCGGCACGTCCCAGCGGCTCGAGGCACTGGCTTGTTGCGGCGGAGCCGCGGCTGCTGCATGCTGCGCCTGTTGTCCCCCCCACTCTGCGTTGGGCGGTGGGCTTCCCCATCCGGGCATGCCGTTGGCAGGAGCGGCTGTGGCTGGTGCCTGTTGGGCAGGAGGAGCATTCCATGTAGGATCGGCCGGCTTCGCTTCTGCTTGGCTGACTGTCTCACTCGAGTCGAAAACCGGGAAATTCCAACCGCTCTTGGTTTGCATCGACTTGTCGTCGGTCTGATATCCGCCTGGACCACGTTGGGCTGGCTGTTGGGGAGGCGCTTGGGGAGGCGCTTGAGGGACCGGGGCCTGTGCCTGCGCTTGCATCTTTTGCCGTTCTTGAATTGGCACGTCCCAACGATTTGGATCTTCGGCCGCAGGTTGGGCCGGTGCAAATGATTGATTGCTTGGTTGAGGAGGAGGAGCAGGCGGCTGTGCGGACGAAGCACCCCATGCTCGCGAAGGACTCGGTTTGGCTCCGAGACCGCCATCGACACCTGGTGAAAAGGCTTGCCACGTGCCGGTTTCGATCTGTTCGGCTTCGAGCGACCAGGCTTTCGCCGGCGGTTTTTGCTCTCCTGCTGGTTGTCCCCAGCCGTTGTCGCCAGTCTGCACCGGTGGCTGTCCCCAGCCGCCGGCCGGATTCGGCTCACTTGGTTGACCCCATCCGGGGGCGGCAGGTGCACCAGATTCGGTGCCGCTCGCTTGTCCCCAGTTGGCTGGCGGAGCTTGTTGCGGTGCGTTGGTGGGAGAAGTCGGCGCGCCCGGCTGACCCCACATCGATGCGCCCGGTTGAGCCGGAGAGTCTTTAGTGCCCCAGCCGTCGGCGACGCCGGGCTGAGCCCAGCTGTTCGTAGCAGGTGCCGCATCACCAGGAGCTTTGCCCCAGCCGTCCGTTGTTTGAGAGGTCCCGGGCGTTGCCCAAGTAGTAGATGGCGGCGAGTTGTCGGGCACGGGGGGCGATGGTGCCATCGGTGGTGCCGCAGCCTGACCCGGAGCCTGACCTTGTCCCCAATTATTTGGAGCGGGAGCTCCGGCCTGTCCCCAATTTTTCTGTCCGCCACCCCAGTTGTCGTTGCCGCTCCACGGGTCGCCGCCGGTCTGTTGTTGGGGCTGCGGGTTGAGTGGGGGCAGGACGGGCGCGGGAATTGGTGCAGCGGGCGCGGCTTGACCGGTGGGCGCGCCCCAGTTGGACATCGGTGAGCTTTGCGGTTGAGGTGGTGCCGGTATGGCAGCCGCCGGTTGAGCGGCTTGAGCGCCGTTGTTCCATCCGCCTTGAGCGGGCTCTTCCCAGGCACCGCCCCGAGGAGGCGGGCCCCAATCTGAATTTTGATCTGCCGGCTTGGCGCCGCGCGGAGCCTCATCCCACGTACCTGTGCCACCACCCCAGCTTGCTTGCCCGCCAACTGGATTGGGAGGCGGCGGTGGAACTTGCGGCACTACGGGCGGTGCATTGTAAGACGGTTCTGCCTGAACGCCGCCGTTCCAATTGGAATTTTCGACCGGAGTAGGCTTGCCCCACGTACCGAGCACAGGCGGTGCGTCTGCGCCGGATGGCTGCTCCGGCTGTGCCGCCATCACTGGTGGCGCCATGCCGGGCACCTGGGGTGGTGCGGCCATATTGGCCGGTATCTTGTTGTTTCTCGGCGGCCATTCGGTATCGGCTTGGCTCGTCTGCACAGCTGGTGCAGCCGGTGCTGTCGGTGCAGCTGGTGCCGCCGGCGGTGCCTCTTCTTTGACTGGCTCGTCTACGCCAATTTTCTGCGATTCGGAAATCTTGCGGCGGATCGACTCGGCCAGTGTCAGGGGCTGCTCATCAGTGAGGCTGTTCGACGGCGGCGTGAAGCCCATCTTCTCGCTGAGAGATTTTGTCTGCGATTGCACATCGCGGTTATCGTCCGAATGCTTAGTGGCGATGGTGCGCAAACGGTTGGCCGTGCCTGTATGATCTTCTTCTTTTCTGCCGAAGAAGCCACCACTACCGCCACCACCGGACTCAGTCTGCTCCTGATCGATCTGCTTACCGGCTTTGCGGCTGACGTGAGGAAATGCGGTCTTGCTCCCACCGCTCTCCTTGCTCTTCTTGCCTCCGAAAAGGCCACCGAAAAGTTTGGCGAATATGGATTGTTTTTGTTCTGGGAGTTGAGACATGATTGTTCTCGCTAGCGCCTCTGGATTGGGGGGCAGCATCTCCTCCGGTAGCGGGACTTCCTCGGCTGCCATAATCACTTGCTGCAGCTGATGCTGAAATTTTCCGCACGATTCGCATGTCTGCATGTGACTGATCACATTGCGCTCATCGCCGGGCGTCAGATCCATGTCGAATTTTTGCTGAATTATGTAGCGAAAACGATTGCAGTTGCTGGACATTCTTGTTTACCGAGATTCTAGGTGAATTACCCACGACCCAAACATTTGACGATCTGAACTCTGGCGCGGAAAAGCCAGGCTTTCACGGTTTCTGGGGCTTGATGTACGACAGTGGCGATCTGGTCGTAACTGAGTTGGAAGTGGTGCCTGAGGATGAATACCTTCTGCTGCTCTTCCGGCAGTTGTGTGAGGCAACGCTTGACGCGTTGCGGTCCGAGGATGATGGTTGTTTCCCAGTCCATGTTGGCTGAGCCGTCAGCACTCGGATCTGTCTTTGGGTGCGAGTTGATGGGCGGGCTGAAGTTTTCGTGGTACTCGACACACGCATCGACGATGAACATGGCTAGCCAGTCCCAGAGTGGCAGTTCCATGGTTTTAGTGTTGATTGCTTTGAGCTGGTTGAAAATATTTTGAAACGCCATGATCGTCAGATCGCTGGCGTGATTCTCGCTGCCCGTGGCCATGAAAGCGATGGTGTAGAACTTGTCCTGGTGCAGCCAGACAAATTCGTTGCGACGTTCGGTATCGGCTTTCTTCAGGTCCGCGAGGAACGGTCCTGCAGGCTGGGTCAAACTGGAGCGAGGCAGTATAGACATCTTTGATCCCTTGCAATCAGAGAGCGACAGTGCGGTCAAGCGACCGGCTGCCCAAAATTTGGGTCGAAGGGGCAGGGGTAGGGCAAGTCGATCACCGCTACCATGTATGTACCACGAACAGCTCAGTTGCTAATGCCGTTCGGGAGCATCCATAATATCTACATGCCCAATTCAGCCACTTACAAGCTAGAGATAAAAACCGCGGATCCCGCCGGTCCTACGCTCAGCACCATCGTCACGTCACCGAGAACTTGCACACCGCTTGACCTGGCGGAGACTTGCAAAAACGTTGTTCTGGAAGCGAGCGGCGATGCCGTGCCGCCTGCCATGCTGGAATGCGCGCGATACATGCTGACTGACTTCTTTGCTTTTGCGCACTCTACCGGCTTGTATAATCGTCAACGCTTGCTCTGGGACGCGTTGGGGCGAGTGACGTCAGTCGAGTATCACCAAGTCACACAGGGCTTCTTCCAAAAACAACCGCTGCCGCTCTTCGACGTATATTTCCTAGACGGAAAGGGACGGGTAGCTGTTTTCGCGCACATCATCCAAAGCGAGGCCTTCGCGGCGGGGCTTATGGACGGAGAAAGGAAAGAGAAGGATCACCTGCGTACCGTGCTCATTCGGCTCGAGAAGCTGAAAGCAGGGCGCGGACCGGTTGGTGGCATGGCGTTCTTCTGCGAAAATGAATTTCCTAATAATATTTTAAGTGAAGTCATCAAGATGACAAACGGCACCGATCCAGTTGGCAAGTACGAGAGCCTTTTGCCAGAACCATGGGCGGTTCCCATTGATCTGTTCGAGTTATCCGCCGCGTCTGGTGTGCAACTCATCCATCCCGACCTCTCTTCAGCAAAACACGCTCCCCCGCGCCCTCAAGCACAAAAACGGTAACGATCTTAATTCTTCTTCATTGTCAGTGTCTCCATCGGCTGCGTTCGGTTTGCAAACGCACAACCTTTGCACCTGCGTCATTTTGATTAACTGCTTGCACAAGTGAGCGTAGCGAAGCGCGGCGCCCGAGGGGGCTTATGCAGCAAGCTGCCCAGCTCCAGTGAGCCGTGCTGAGCGCAGCGCTTCTATAGCGGAGGAGCGAGGGGACCGAGCGACGGAGCGGATTAGTGTAATTCCGAGCGACGGAGCGCTTATAAAGGGATATTGCCGTGTTTGCGCGGCGGTCGCTCGACGCGCTTGTTTTTCTGTACTTCCAACGCCGACAATAATTTGCTGCGCGTTTCTGACGGGAGAATGACGTCGTCGACATAACCGAGCTCAGCGGCAACATATGGGTTGGCGAACCGTTCTAGGTATTCGTGCACCAGCTCGTCATTGCGTTGTGAGCTGGCTGCTTTCTCCAGCTCCTTGCGGTAAAGCAGATTGACTGCGCCTTGTGCGCCCATGACTGCGACCTCGGCCGTCGGCCAGGCAAAGTTGAAATCACCGCCTACGTTCTTCGATCCCATCACGTCAAAAGCACCACCATAGGCTTTGCGCGTAATGACGGTGAGTTTGGGCACCGTCGCTTCGCAGTATGCGTAGAGCAACTTGGCTCCGTGTCTGATGATGCCGTTATGCTCTTGCGCTGTGCCCGGCAAATATCCAGGGACATCGACGAACGTAATGATGGGGATGTTGAACGCATCGCAAAAGCGGACGAAGCGAGCCGCTTTCACTGAAGCATTGATGTCGAGCGTGCCGGCCAATGAGCGCGGTTGATTTGCCACCACTGCGACAGAATGCCCGCCCAGTCGAGCAAAGCCTACGATAATGTTGGTGGCGAAAAACGGTGCGATCTCGAAAAACTCTCCGCCATCGAAAATGCGCACGAGGACGTCGTGCATGTCGTACGGTTTGGCGGAATCATCAGGAACCACTCGGTCAAGCGCCTCTGCATCCGCGGGTGGTGAGGCAGCTGCTTCTGCGTCAAACGGCGCCGGCTCCAAGTTATTGCTAGGCAGATACGAAAGCAGTTTGCGAGTGAGCCAGAACGAATCTTCTTCGCTCTCCGCCAACAGCTGAGCCACGCCGCTGCGTTCGTTGTGCACGTGGGCTCCGCCTAACTCTTCGAAGGTTACTTCCTCACCAGTGACGGTGCGCACGATCTCCGGTCCGGTGATGAACATATAACTGTTATCTGCCACCATGATCGTGAAGTCTGTTACCGCCGGGCTGTAGACGGCACCACCAGCGCACGGACCGTAGATGACGGAGATTTGTGGTATCACTCCTGAACAGGAGACATTGCGATAGAAAATATCTGCGTAGCCGGCCAGTGATGCGACGCCTTCTTGAATGCGCGCTCCGCCGCTTTCGTTCAGTCCGATTACGGGGCAGCCCGCCTGGCGAGCCAGGTCCATCACCTTGCAAACCTTGCGCGCAAAAGCTACTCCTAACGCGCCACCAAGAAAGGTGGCATCATGAGCGAACAGATAAACGGGACGACCGTCGATCAGTGCCTGCCCGGTGATGACGCCGTCGCCGACCGATTTCTTGCTGCCCATGCCGAAGTTTGTACAACTGTGCAACGCATAACGATCGAGTTCGACAAAGGAGTCGGGGTCGACCAGCAGTTCGATCCGTTCACGCGCGAGCAGCATGCCTTTGTCGTGACGCTTCTTCTTCGCCGGTGCGTTGGGTTCGGCCATGCTCTGTCGCCGTTTTTTCAACTCGTCAATCGGGCTCAGTCTAGTCTTTTCCATAACTCTCTCTGTCGCTGTCGCCGCACCGAATCTGGTGCCTTCTGATCACCAGCAAGCAATGCTCAATGACATCTTGTACGCGGCATTGTCGTCTTCCAGCGACGAAATGCTTCGACGATAACCCTAGCAAGGCAAGAGAAGCTTTTAAAGAGAGGTTGTCTCATCACAACGGGCGCCAAACGCATCGCGGGCACCATAAATGGCGCCCGCGGCGAAAATTAACGACTGACCGGACCGCTCAATCTTCCAGATATCCTGCTAACTTGCTGGACCATGCCGGCTGTCTGAGCTTTCGAAAAGCTTTGTGCTCGATCTGTCTGACGCGTTCGCGGGTGATGTTGAACAAGCGACCCACTTCTTCGAGAGTGCGCTGGCGTCCATCTTCCAAACCGTAGCGCAGATGCATTATGTCGCGTTCGCGTGGAGTCAGTTGGCTCAACATACGGTTGAGATCCTGACGCATCAACTCTTCTTCTGTCGTCGAATCCGGTCGTGACGATTCGCTGTCCTCGATCAGATCACCGAGATACGTCTCTTCGTCCCTGTTTAACGGCATTTCCATTGAGACCGGTTCACGGTCCGCCTGCATAATTTCTTGTATCTTGTTGACGGGCAGCTCCATTGCAGCGGAAAGCTCTGCCTCGTTGGGCTTTCTTCCCAGCTCTTGTGCAAGTCGCGCGCTGGTCTTTTTTAGTTTGTTGATTGATTCGACCATGTGCACTGGCACACGAATCGTGCGTGACTTGTCGGCGAGCCCGCGGCTGATCGCTTGTCTGATCCACCATGTCGCGTAGGTGCTGAATTTAAATCCTTTTGTATGATCGAATTTTTCTGCTGCGCGAATTAAACCGAGATTGCCTTCTTGAATCAAGTCTTGAAACGGCAAGCCGCGGTTGACATATTTTTTCGCGATCGAGATGACGAGCCTGAGGTTGGCTTGAATCAATTTTTTCTTGGCGTCGAGATCACCTTTTGCAATCAAGCGTGCCAGCTCGATCTCTTCGTCCGGTTTGATCATTCTTACGCGGCCGATCTCGCGCAGATACAAGCGCACGGAGTCTTCAGTGAAACCTTCATTGGATGGGGTTTCGGGTTCTGCTTCTTCTTCGGCAACGGCCGGTTCGTCGTCGGCTTCAAATGCACCGACTTCGTTCCAGTCATTTTCGAGGTCTTCTTTGACTTTGGCAGCCAACGCGTGAACTCCTGTAGTAACCAAGCACCGCAATTTCGGATACATCGTATTTACCCAGTTCATCACCGTCTCTAGCAGTCAAGAGGTACGTTAAGTTTTGTAACATTCGCAAATCCTCATGCTTCATGTGCACGCGCCTTGGGTTGCTCATATTGATTCATGCGGTTCTTCACAGGCCATTGGCTATGATCGTTATAGGCGACATGACCAAGGGAATTCGATCTACAGCTAGTGTTTGCTTCGAGAGGCGAACAAGAAGGAATGAACCGATGATTGAAGGCAATTTCAAAGACGTAAGCCTTCCCGGACTCCTTCAGTTTCTCGGTGCCGAGGTCAGCAAAAACTACCGCGTGCGAGTCTCGGCCAACGGGCAGGCGGGCGAGATCTACGTCTCGCGCGGCTTTGTTGTGGCCGCCAATTTCAATCTCCTGGAAGGGGAAGACGCTATGTGCGAATTCCTCTCGTGGCGCGACGGCTCATTTTTTGTAGAGACGTTGACAGCGCAAGTCGAGCTCAAGAAGAATCTCAAGCGAGCGATTCAGCCCGGCAACTCGTTTATCGAAAACAGTCTTTTTCTCGCCCAAAACAAGGTCGGACTCAACACGGTCGTCGTCGCGTCGAAATCGTTCGGCTCACTGGAGTGGCAGGAGTCGCTGCGGCAACAGCCGCTCGAGCGCGAAGACTTCGTCGTGCTCGGCTGGGTGGGCGAAGGCAGAACGATGAAACAAGCGCTGCGCGAATTCAGTTTTGACATCGCGCAAGCGACCGGCATTTTGTGCCGCTTGATGAAGAGCGACTCCGTGCAGATAATGCGAACAGGCAGCGGCGATGAGCAGAGCGAGCCTGGCTCGGAAGAAGACGCGGTAGTGCAGCGCTTCGTCTCCACGGGCGGACAGAACGAAGCCGCCGCCAATGTGGCGCAAGCTGCCGCCCGAGCTTATGCACAGGAAGCGACGGCCGCTGTGGCGCAGGATGCATTCATCAGTACCTCGTTCAAGCCTGGCGCCGTGCCAGTGCCTGACCAAAGTGCGCAAAAACAATCGCAAGGAAATCCGCTCTTCAATCCTATAAAGAAGATCGGAATCGATCTGGCCCAGGTGCGCGCATCGATGGAAGCCCGTTTGCGCTCGCGCGGTTCTAGCCGGCGCACAGGCGAGCACCCCATTACAGAAGTGTCCGGAGCGCAATCAGCGACGGGCAGCTCGTCAGGCAACCATCCGGTCAGCCCAGGCAATCAGCCTGCAGACGCTGCCAATCAGCCCACATCAAACTTCAACAACTCGACCGGCGGCAATTTCTCCGCCAACTACTCGGGCACCGGAGGCTCGTTCGGCCCCACCGCCAGTGGTACTAACCTGGCTCCTACTCCTGCCGGTTCTGGTCACGGCGCGCCGTTTTTTACATCACCGCAGGCGGTGCCGGTGGAGAACGCTCCTCAACCTTCAGTGGCGCGCTCGAGCAGCAAACCACAGACTAATCCGCCCGTGCGGGCTGCCGAGCTGATCAATCAGCAGCATCAGCACGCATTTCTCGCGCCCGACAACGAGGTTTCAGCATCTTCAGCAACCGATCAACTCTTCGCACACGAGTGGCAAGATCCGCAAACCATCGACCTCGACACCGTCGATACGGCTGCACCGAATATGGTGCGGACGCCGCTGCCTGCGCCGAACAGCGTCACAGAGACATCAGAACTCGAGATCATCCGATCATCCGAACCGGCGCAGGCCGATCGCGCCAAATCAGGTTTGGGTGCTTTGCTGGCGGAGGCCAATCACGCCGCTCAATCCGTCCGCACCAACGCTGCAGCAGAGCCGGTCGCTGGCGCGTCCAACTCCGAGAGCGCACAACCTCCCCAGCCCGTTGCCGACGCTGCGCCTGCCGCATCGTCTTCGGCAATTCCTCGTTCGCGCACCGAAGCACTGCCGATGGTTACGATCGATATCGACAGATTGCTGCAAGCGACTTTCACCCCGACTCAGTTCGGTAAATTAGCTCTGACCAATCCAGCGCTCGACCAACACCGACGGCACACGCTGCTCGATGTCGAAGCCGGCAAGTCATTAGGAGCCGTCATCGACGAGGGCACTCGCCCTGCTGCTGCCATTCTCAGCTCGTTTCGTTACTGCCTGGATCGCGGCTATATCGACTCTGCCGACTCCGTAGTGCCACTGACAGCGGATTTGCTCTTGGGGCGGATGGAGATCGACCAGTATCTTTTGCAACGGCGGCGCCTCACAGGCGACCAACTCCGCGATCTGGTCGAGATCGCGCGTAACGAAGCTGTTAAGCTGTCGCAGGTGCTTGTGCGCTGCGGCTACCTCACTTCAGGCGACCTGGAGACGCTCGAGCGGGAGCAGAAGAGATTCGCTTTCAAGTAAGGCATGGTATATTCACATCTCTCATAATTTCTATTCGCAACCGACGTTTCGAAGGAGTTCGTCATGACGCATCAATATAATGCTCGCGAGAAGAAAGCTCGCCGGCTCGCCAAAGTCGCCCGCAAGAAAAACAAAGTGCGCGAAGCGATCAAGAAGGCTGAAGAAAAACGCGCCTAACTAGCCTCTAGACCCCTGCCTGAAAAGAGATACTTTGACCGCGGTTGGCAGTAAGACTAAGCGAATAATGTCCGGAATGCGTCCAACGGGACGGCTTCATCTCGGGCATTATTTTGGTGCCTTGCTCAATTGGGTGGACTTTCAAAGCCGCTACGACGCTTACTACTCGATCGTCGACTGGCACGCCCTCACGACTAAGTATCAGAACAGCAAAGAGATTCCCGGTCACATACACGAGATCGTGCTCGATTGGCTTTGTGTCGGTCTTGATCCCGAGCAATCGACAATCTATGTGCAATCTGCCGTTCCTGAGATCGCTGAGCTGCACCTTCTGCTCTCGATGATCACGCCTCACAACTGGGTCGAGCGCGATCCGACCTTGAAAGACATGGTCAAGATGCTCGCTTCCAACGAGGCGGAAGCGTGGGAAAAAGTCTCTTACGGATTGCTCGGCTATCCCGTTTTGATGACATCCGACATCCTCACCTTCAAAGGAGAGCTGGTGCCGGTCGGCAAGGACCAGGAGGCGCATCTCGAGTTTTCTCGCGACGTCGCCCGACGGTTCAACCACGTCTACGGCGTCGATTATTTCCCTGAGCCTAAGCCGGAGTTCACTGCTACGCCGCTTCTGAAAGGTGTGGACGGGCAGAAGATGGGCAAGTCGTATGGCAATGACATCAAGATTGCCGACAGCAATGAAGACACGCTTAAGCGCGTCAAATCTATGGTCACCGACAGAACCCGCATCGCCAAGGCTGATCCGGGGCATGTCGATCTGTGCGAAGTGCCGTGGCCGACATATCTGACGATTGCCCCCGAAATGAAAGAGCAGGTCAAGCAAGAGTGCGAATCGGCAGCCATCGGCTGCGTGCAGTGCAAGGCGAGACTGGGCGAGAAGGTCAATGAATTCTTCGCTCCGTTCAGAGAAAAACGGGAAAAACTGGCGAAAGATCCCGATCAGGTGCGGAAGATCCTCGAGCACGGCAACGCCAAGGCGAGAAAGGTGGCGAAAGTCACACTGGCTGAAGTGCGTCAGGTCATGGGCATGATCACCTGGAAGACTGATTGAGATACTTTTTATAATCCGTCTGCCTTAGAGCTTGATCAGCCCCGGCAGGGAGGATTCGGTTATAGTGACATCTGGGCTTTTCCGCCCAGGAGTTAGGTTGCGTGTCGCCTTCGGCACCGAACAGCACGGGTAATTTGATGCCAGCGGTTGCGCCTGCGAAAAGTTGCACCACCAGTGACGTAAGCGTGCTTCAGGGTGAAACCTCTCAAAATGGGCGCTCCGGCAATGAGTTTGCGCGCCTCTGGCACGGGCGACTGCAGACAGTGGTCAACGCCCTGGCTGTACTTTTCGCAGCGACCTTGTGCATGCCGATCACGGTCAACTGGGTCATTCTCACGCCTGGCCTGGTAGGCTGGCTGTTGCTCATGATCTTGCGGGCCCTCTCGGCGCAGCCCGTTTACGTCAGACCGCCGTTATTCTATCCGCTCATTACCATGGCTGCTGTTGCCACCGTATCTGGTATCGCAAACGGCGCTGGTGCCCATGAAGCGTTTGCCTCCTTTCTCACCATGCGCCCGCTCATCGCTTACTTCTGGGCGTTCGACATCATGCGGCGCAACGAGCGTGTACAGGCACTCTGCCTCAGCGCCGCTCTCACTCTCTCTTCCCTGGCCGGCGCAGCCGGTGCACTCGAGCAGATGGCTGACTTCCACCCGTTTGGCTTTCACTGGCTGCAAGGCACAGGCTTTCTCAGCGGTCCGATGGCGTACGCCGGGCAAATGCAACTGTTCAGCATTCTCTCGTTGGCTTTTCTCTTAACCGGTGCGCACAAACAGTTATTTGGCCAACCGCGCTGGCACTTGTGGGCAGCTATCACAGCCGGTAATTTCCTCGGTGTTATCTTCGCCAGCGAACGCAGTGCCTGGCTTGGCTTCCTCGTGGGCACTCTGGTCGTCACCGCTCTGGTGTCATGGAGAACGACAGCCAAAGTAGCTGGGCTCGGATTAGCAGCGCTATTGGCAGTGTGGAACGTGATACCTGTTTTCAAAACGCGACTTTTGCCGCTCCTCGATCCGATGCACGACGTCAGTACTCGCGCGCGGCTGGTGGTTTGGCAAAAGGCGGTGGAAGTTTTTCGTGAGCACCCGATTTTAGGTGTGGGACCGCTCAACTTCCCCCACGTGGTTATCCCGGAGGCGCTGGTGCCCGGACAACCACAGTACCTCGGTCATGCTCACAATAACTACCTGCACATTCTTGCCACCACCGGACTGGTCGGATTATCAGTTTTCATGTGGTTGCTCTGTGCCACGCTCAATCTCTCCTGGAAGCAGTACCATAGCGCATCTCCCGAACAGAGCGCCGAGCCACTATCGGTTTCTGCTCCTGTAATGACTGTGCAGCGAGCGATCGGTTTGGGCATGCTCGGCGCCCTGGTATCGCTGGCAGTGGCGGGTATTTTCGAGTACAACTTCGGCACCGGTCAGGTTCGTCTGGCGCAGTGGTTTTTTGTCGCATTCCTCGTACCGGCAGCCTACCTGCACAGAAAGTCGTAATCGGGCTACAATCGAGCTAGGCAAACGGGCGACCTCTCGATTTGAAACTAGATCGAACCATGATGATTCTCTTGGTGCTTGTCGGAGTAGCGACGTGCGCGGTGATCGGTTTTGTCTGTAATATCGCCGATCGTCAACAGAAGAATATGCAAGCGATCAAGGCTATGCCTGTGCGAGCAGGCAGTGGCACAATGGCGATGCCGTCATGGGCTGAAGCCATTGAGAGCGTGAAGGAGTTCATCGAGAAATATCCGCACGCGAAAGATGCCTATTTCCCGGAAGTCGAGTTTACCGAACCAGGATTTGCTCTGATTGCACAACTTCACGATGTACAACGCCTGCGTTTAACCGGTGCGAGTTTTGACAATAAGTGGTTGCACTATCTGACCGGGCTGCAAAATCTCGAAGAGTTGGGAATCGAGAAAACATCCGTGACTTCAGAAGGAGTAAAGCAGCTCTCTTCGATGAAGCAGCTGCGTGTTCTCAACCTGAAGGAGACTGCTGTTGATGATCAGGCCATGAAGTATCTGCCTCCTGGTCTCACTCGGCTCGATCTCAGTCAAACTTCAGTCACAGACGCAGGAATGTCCGATTTGCGTAAATGCACGACGCTTCTCGATGTCAATCTCATGGAAGACGACATTAGCGACCGCGGCATCGAAATTATCGCCTACCCGCCTGACTACAGGATTTTAGCTCTACAGGCAACGAAGATAACCGACAAATGCATGCCGGCAATCGGAAAACTGAGCGATCTGGTGTTTCTCGATATCTCTCGTACTGCCGTCACGGACAAGGGACTGTCATACCTGCACGGGTTGAAAAAAATGCAGAAAGTTGTCCTGCATAGCGACCCTGGAGTCACCGAACACGGTATCGAGCAGCTGAAAGCCGCCTGGCCTCACACCAAGTTTATTACTGTACGCAAGAGCCGAATCAGAGACGACTAGACGCGGCGCGTCGGATCCGCCAGAGTCTTATTGGCACTGGAAGCAACAAACATGTTTTCGTCTTCCGCCAGCAATGTGAGCACCTTTGAGGGCACCTTCGGATTGCCTGCCAGACCAAGGCGAACGTCTTCGCTTGGGTCTTTGGCCAGCTGTTCTAAAAGCGCATGCGGTGCGTTTGGATTTTCGCTCACTCCCAGCCGAACATCCGGATTGCTGTCTGCTGCCAGCTTTACCAGTAGGTGCTGCGGTGTTTCTGGATTCTCCGCCACACGGGCGCGGACACGCTCGTTAGAATCAGCCGCCAACTTTTCCAGTACTGAAATCGCGGTGTGCGGATTTCCGGCCAGGATGAGACGCACATGCGTCTCCTCATTGGTGTGATCGCTGGGACCTTCGGCGGTGAGCAGTTCGTGGATAGCTTTGACGAGCACGGACAACTTCTGCGATGTCACCGGCTTGGCCAGGTAGTAGTTCATCTTCAGCTTCAACGCTTCGTGAACGTCTTCGTCGCGCTGGGATACCGTCAAAAGGACGACAGGAATTTTTCTCAACTTCTCGTCGTCTTTGATGTCGTGCAGAACTTCGTGACCGTTCTTCTTCGGCATATTGAGGTCAAGCAAGATAATGTCCGGTAGCGGCTCACCTGAGCTCTTCAGCTTGTTCAGGTATTCCATTCCTTCAACGCCGTCTTCGGCGACAGCCATCGTATATTTCAGATCCGAGCGTTTGAGCGCTTCCTGCGTCAATCTGACATCAGAGGGGCTGTCCTCTATGAGCAGGATGTTGATGTTACTTTCCATTGTTCTCCTCTCCAACTACACTTTTCTGAACGACGGCCGGCAACGTAAACAAGAATATACACCCCTGCCCCGGTTCTGATTCCACCCAAATGTTGCCTCCGTGTGAATTGACAATCTTCTTGCAAATCGCTAAACCCATTCCAGTTCCTGAATACTGTGTTTTCCCGTGGAGCCGGGCGAACATATCGAAAATTTTCTCAGCGTATTGGGGCTCGATGCCAATGCCGTTGTCACGCACAAAGAAAAGCCATTCGTTGACTGAGCGCTCAGCGCGCACCCAAAGTCTTGGCGGCTGCGGACCTCGATATTTAATGGCGTTGCTGAACAGGTTTTGAAACAGCTGCACGAGCTGCGAGCGTTCAACCGCCACTTCAGGCAGCGAATCGATCTCGAGTGTGGCGCCGTTATCTTTGATAGATGCGTCCAGATTTGCCAATACTTCTTCTATGACCGAATTGCAAGCGGTTGAAACGTCTTTCTCTTCCTTCTTAATGCTGGAATGGAGCAAAACTGATTGGATGAGGGATTGCATACGCTCCGTTCCATCGAGAATGAATGCGATGAACTCTTGTTCGTCTTCGCCCAACTTTCCCGATGTGCTTTCCGAGAGAAGATTGGCAAACCCTTGCACAGCCCGCAGCGGCTCCTGCAAATCGTGGGAGGCGATCTTGGCGAACTGCTCCAGCTCACCGACTGACTGTGTCAACTCTGTCGTGCGTTCTTGCACACGCCGCTCCAACAACTCGTTCATATGCTTGCGTTCAGAGATATCGCGGACGAAGGCGCAGTACATGTAGTCGTTATCTTCGATAATGCGAAATATGCCAATCTCTATTGGAAATTCGTGTCCGTCGTGGTGGCACGCCATGATTTCGTTGGTCATGCGCCAGATCTTATCTTGATTCTTGTCGAAGTAATCTTCCACATCGCGCGAATACTGCTTGCGCAGGTGATGCGGCACGATCAATGCCAGACTGCGACCCAAGACCTGCGCCCGCGTCCAGCCAAACGTTCGCTCCGCTTGAGCGTTCCAATCTTTGATGCGCCATTTCGAATCCATCGAAATAAAAGCGTCGTACGAGTTTTCCAGAATGACACGCAGCCGCTTTTCGCTCTGCCGCAGAGCCACCTCTACTTTATTGCGCTCGATGGCGTAGCGCAGGCAGCGCACCACTGAATCGTCTCCGGCCACACCTTTGATCAGATAATCTTGGGCGCCGTTTTTGAGAGCCTCGATTGCCACTTCCTGGTCATCGAGTCCTGTGAAAACAACGGTCGGAACGCCGACTGCTACGTTGCGAATGCCATAGAAAGTCTCGATACCGTTGCTGTCAGGAAGCGATAAATCCAACAGGATAACATCAAACTTCGGCTCTTTCAGATGCGTCAAAGCCTCTTGCAGTGTCGTGGCACAGAACACTTGCAGCCCGCGACGCTGCAAGCTGATTCTCAACAGGTTGGATTGAGTCGGATTGTCTTCGACAATCAAGACATTCATGGCATCCCTAACTCAGCAGTGTGCTGCCAGGACAGTTCGCAGCCTAACTGCGAAATCCGTCGTAAAATTGGGGCAAGCGTTTTTCATTCAGCGATGAACCGTTTTCGGTCGACTGCGGGCTTGATTCAGCTCCAAAGCTGAGAAGCATCGAGTTGCAAGAAGTTCCCGATTTTGTCATCGCTTACGTTATCAGGATTGTCTTCTCGTCACGCTCTTCTGTTTCATTAAACTTGGGTTTTCAGCCATTTTTTGGACTGGAACCACCAGGAAGTGAACAAGCCCATCAGGATTACGGAGATGTTCATCGCGATCCAGGCACCGTTTGGTCCCATGTGCATTTGCAATGCAAAGAAGTAGGCAAGTGGCAATCTGATCCCCCAGTGACAACAAAGTGTTATCAACATGGGAGTGCGCGTATCTCCGGCTCCTTGCAAGGCGCCGCCCAGGACCATACCGAGTGAGAGAAATGGCTCAGACAGCGCGTTGATGCGCAGATAATCGGTGACAAAGTGAATAGTTTCCGGATCTGTGCTCATCATGTTGGCGAACTGTGGCGCGAAAATAAACAGTACGGTGCCCATGATTACCATTAGCACGACGCCGATCCACGTCACCTTCCAACCGGCGCTGATGGCTCTGTCATAACGCTGCGCGCCGAGATTTTGCCCGACGATGGAAGAAACTGACAAGCTCAACGCCATCAATGGCATGAAGATCAGTCCTTCCACGCGCATACCGATGGTCCACGCGGCGATAGCCTGTGGAGGATGAGCGCATTGCGTCAAAATGAAGAAAAGAACGAAGACGCTCATCGACCAGCCTAAGCGTTGAATGGCCGACGGAAAGCCAACTTTGAGAATTCGTTTTACATAGCTCGGGAAGACGGGCCACAGGCGTTTTAACGCTCCGCTCAACTGCGAGCGACTGAGCAAAATGAGTCCAATCACGGCGCCTATCGAGTTTGCAGTGATACCGGAAATGGCCAGGCCGCTTAGCCCCAGATTAGGAACCGGCCAATTTCCCAAGACAGTTGCATAATCGAGCGCGATATTCACAACCGTCTGGCAGCCGACGATCACCAGCGGAGTCTTTGCGTCGCCGACAGCACGGAAAGATGCATTGATGATCGAACCAATGGAAAATGGCAGGAGAAACAGACTATAGATGCCGAGGTAGCGTTTTCCTATAGCCACTACATCTGGTGCCTGGCTGAAAAGTTGAAGGCCATACTGCGCGCAGCAAAGTGACAAAATGCAGAGGATGATGCCCATGCAAAAAGAGAGCGTAAGCGATTGCGCCGCCGACTGGACAGCTTCGCCATGATTTCCCGCTCCCGCCGCTCTGGATACCAACGCGGTCGTACCGACTGAAATGCTCATGATGAAAATCATGAATAGAAAGATGCACTGTTCAGAAACGCCGACAGCCGCTTGTTGAATGGAGCCAAGCTTGCCGGCGACCTGCATGTCGACAAGACCAATCAAAGACGCACTTGTCGTCATCAGCAGCAGCGGCCACGACATGGTCCAGATGGCGTTCCAAAGGCTGCCCTGGACCAGGCGTCCCTCGCCCGTCGATGCCTGATTTGCCGTTGACTCCGAGCGAGACTGCGTCATCTGTCCCCCGTGAACTTGTAGTTTACTTCCAAGTCACCGGTTTAACCACATTTAGACGCGTGGTTAGTCAAAAAGGGAGAGGATTGCCAGGGCTGGTGGTGTGGGTCGTCAATCCGTATACAAAACCGGCGACGGCCATAAAAATTGTGATCGACGCACCGGTAAACCAGAGGCTGTGTGAGTTTGCCGATAGCATCTGTGCCGCTCTAGCAACTAGCAGAACAAGGAACATAGTGACAAACAATGCGGTTATCCAAACCGAGAATTCGCAGCAGGCAAAGTTTACGGTTCCTACAATGAACAACCAAACAAGGAACCCTCGCGATGCGATCTGTCTCAGTGGTGGATAGCATTTAGTTCGGCACGCCATGTTTATATTGTAAGCCGTTTTGTTCCCACAAGATTCTTCTGGCAGGCTGCTATTTTCGCTATCAGAACAATATTGACAGGTAGTCGCTAGTTAATGAGTTGTCAGTCCGTATATATAGCCAACCGCGATCATCGCGCCAGCCGTGACCAGACCGGAAAACCAAAAACTGGGACGAAGCGATGATGGGGCTTTTACTATAAACATGCCAACGCCGAGTACGACCCCTATGGCGCACAGCACAGTGAAACGTCCGAATGCTGCCTGCGTGAAAACAATCACGGCTAGCCATGTGAGGGAGCTGCCCAACATATCTTGTCTGTATGATTTACCGTTATTGGTGATCATGCTGCCATTCTAGTACCCCGTTGCGATTTTGACGTTCTCTTTACGCCTGGCGTTGCTAAAACAGAAGAGTCAATTCCGTCCTCCAAGCGGTCGAGACTCCCCAACAATCCAGCAACAAGACCCAGGTGCAAGAAATGCCATCCACCAGCCAGACAAAACAACTGCAGATTCGTCAAGCCACCGTTCATGATGCAGAAACCATCGCCTTGATTCAGATCGCATCATTTAAAGCGGCGTGCGGCACAACTCTGCCGGCATCTTTCAGATCCGTCTCCCTTGCCGACAGTATCGCCGCATTTGCTCGTAGACTTGCAGAGAACAACAGTTTTGTCTGGCTGGTCGAACGCGATGATGAAGCACTGGGATTTGTATGGATGGGAGAATCCCGCGACATGGACGAAGAGCCCAACGCCACCGCAGAGATTTTCGATATTCATGTAATACCCTCTGCGGTGGGAAAAGGGCTGGGAAGTTTACTGTTGAAACAAGCTCTGGCGCAGGCAACGCGCATGCATTTCTCGGAGTGCACCGCCTGGGTGACTATGCAAAATCATTACGCGAAAATGTTCTACAGAGACCGTGCCTTCGTCGATGATCTCGGCTCCGTCACATGCCCGCTCGACTCAGAACCGCTCGCCAAAATGCGCTTCCGCCTGAGGATTGCTTGATCGAAGATATGTGGAGACTATGAGTGACTATGTGATCAGTATTGAGCCAGGCGGCTGGCGCTCCTCAGACTGGCAGCAGAACCGTTCCGCTTTTGCGAAAAAGGCGACGTGCGAGAGCAGCGGCACCATCACGCTACGTGTAGTGCCGGACTGCCAAACCTACCGTAGGGGCGCCTTGCAGGCGCCCGCTTTAACCAGGCTTGGTTTGATCCTGCTCGAGCTGTCTGAATGCATCTTCCAAATGATCCGGCTTGTGCGAATCGTGGGGTAGCAGATGCACGCTGGTTGACGTGTCGCGTGGGCGCCCCACTTTCCACACGCTGAGAAATTCGGTCCCGGCCAGCAGGCCGGCAGCAGCACCGACGAGCAAGAGTGTCGAGCCGAACACGGTGCTGACGCCGAGATCTAAGACACCGCCTGCGCAAAACAGAGCTATTACAGTACTGCCGGAAGCTGCTACGAGCTTGCGGTTTTTTGGTTCCCACAGACTCAACTCGCGCACGCGCTTCTCGCAAATATTTTTGCATGCCAGTCCGTTGCCGACGTCGGCAAAACAGATCGTGCAAAGTCCTTTCTGGCAATATTTGCACAAACCAACTGCGTCGAGGTCTGAATGTCTGAAGCATTTCATGACCAACATTCTATCCGAGTTATCGTCAGAGACAACTGGGTAGGAAATTTGCGGAGGACCGATTTTGGCGGACGGCTTTAAATGGTGCAACTCATGCGGCGCATGCCTGAATGCTGCCGCGATACGCTGCCGCTTCTGCGGCTCGCCCCTTCGGGCTGACGCCCGTATCTCTGCCACTTCTGCCCTCAACGGTGTGCGAAATTATTCGGACGCTTGTAAATGGCTGCCCGTGTTTACCGACATGGTAATGGCTCTGCCTTCGATCCATCTCAAGCATATGTTAGCCGTCTGTTTCGAAGCAGAAACCCAGGAGATGAAATCCACCCCTAATATCGATGCCCTCATCGGATATCAGCTTGCACCTGAGCCGGCCGTGCGCGACCTGATACAAATCGTTCTTCTCAATCTCATAGACACGCCAAATTTTGAAGGTTTCTGCAAACATCCTCGTCTCGGTTTGATTGACCTCTCGCCGAAATTGATTGGCGAGGAGCATGTGAGACAACAGGAGGAAGTGGAATCAGGCGGCGTCTGCCATCAATGCGGCGCGCACGTGATCAAGCAAGTCCTGTCATGCCGGTTTTGCTCTGCGCTGATGCCTGACGGCGAGATGCCTCCACCTGAGAAGAACAACGTTGATGAAGGCTTCATTCGGGCGCTGCTTCTGCAAATCATCGCCAGGATCCGGATGAACAATATGCAGCTGTCGGTGCAGCACCATAGCAGATTGGTCGAAGCGCATAAACGCTTGATGCCAAAATATACGATTTCTGATGGCGAAGTGACGCAGGAGATGATTCGCCTAAGCAATCTGTTCTGTCCAAGCTGGGAAGATGAGCTGCCCAAGACAGATTGGGAAACCAAATTGATAGCGGCTGATGAACCATACAAACGAACGCAATACGGTGTGATTCGCAACATTCTCGTGCACGTCAAAGCCTGCGCGCTTCACTCTCGATTCGATGAAGCGGACCAGCTGCTGAACTTCGCCGCCAATCTTTCGAAGGAAAAAGACACGGACGAATTTCTGGCCGACTTCATGTTTGCTGAGTGCATTGAAGCAGGTAATTTCATGATGATGACTAAGAATCAGAAGCAAGCTGATGCTGTCGCACACGACGTTTATGATGAAAACGACCCGGTCGCTCCTGCGGCTAATCTGATCAAGGTAATGCAGCAGACTGGCTTTTCACTAATGTCATCGGGGTTGTCGAATCCGAATTTGCTGAAAGAACTTCTGGGCGGCACTGAAGAAGATCGGCTCGGTGCCCTCGATGTGATCAAAAATGCTATGAACGAGGCGGCTCAGATAATAAGCAAACAGTTGGAAGTTGCCAGTCAGGAAGAGGCAGCCAAAGTCCGAGATATCATGAACAGCGCTGCCGAAACCGTCGATGCATCGGCGCTTTCCGTCAAAGCTCGTGGCGCCTTCGCCCGCGGAGACTATGCCACTGCCGAACAGATGGCGCGTAGAGCGCTTTCCGGTTTGACTTCGGATAATCCGGTCGTCGCCGTTCAGCGAGCGGTGCAGTACTGTTTTCTCGCCGAGATCTATACAGAGCAAGGCAAAACTGCAGAGGCTCAAACTTTGCTCCTCGATGCCAATGCGATCGCGGCAGGAATGAGCCGCTCTGATGCCTACAGTCGAAGCCTGATTTATCGACAGGTGGGAGCCGGATATGAAAAGCTTGCCCAGGCAGATGCCGCCGGTGCCGGCTATTTAAATTCCGCCAAGAGTTGTTACGAGTCATCGATCGCTGACTGCGAGAAGGGAATTCAGGACATGCGCGCCAATTTCCCTGGTATCAAATTTAGTGGTGACCTCGGAAGTTTGCTTTCAGTTTATGCGGGAGTGTTGAAAAAACTCGGACTGGACAAAGAAGCCGCGAATGCTGAAGCCCGAGCCAGCGAGCTCAAAGGCGAGTGACCGCTTGAATTTGCATCGGTGCGGAATAACTTTGCCATCTCTAGTTGTCCCGAACCTCGAGTAGTTGTTCTCTGGGTGCGAGAGTCAGCAGGTCGATGCCGGAGGAGAAATTCCTGCCGGCGAGCAGCCGGGACTTTAACTTCGACACGGTCAGAGTTTCTCGATTGATGTAGAAATCGTAGTAACGATGTGCCTTCTCTAGTGCTCTCTGTGCCTCTTCGATGCGATCGAGGTCGCAAAAAAGAAGTCCCAGCTCTTGATAGCACCGCGCCAGCGCTACGCAGTTGGGGTTGTTTTCGCTAGCCATCATGTCCACCGCGCTGTGAAGATGCAGCTGCGCCTCTTCCACCCGTCCTTGCTTGCGGCGAATGGTGCCGAGTGTAGCCAGCAAAGGTCCCATCTGCTGACTGATGGGTTGTCCTTTCCAGATAGTCAACGCCTCGTCGACTAGTTCGCTCGCGCGCTCGAGGTGGTTTAGTTCAATCTCGAGCAAAGCTCGCACATAGCGCATTCTTGCCGCGGTCACGGTTTTGCTCTCCATTTTGACCAACTGGAAAAGTTCGTTCAGAGTTTGATCCGCAGCATCCAACTGTTTCAGCTGCACCTGACAGAACGCCAAGTTGTTGAGCAAGGTGGCTCGGACGATTTTTTGTTGTTTTTGCTGCAGCTTCTCCGAGAAAACTGCTGCAGCCTTTTCGTACTGCTCTTGAAGCAGCCACGCGAGTGCCAGATTGTTCGCTATCTCAGACCTTTTCGGAATTCCCGTTTTGATAGGAGTTTTCTCGTTGAACGCCCACGCATATCGGCTGATAAGTTCGAGTTCGAGAGTCCGTCCTTCTTGCAGCAAGATGGCAAACTGGATCTCCGAACAGCGAGTTATCGCCCCTCTCGTAAATGGCGCCATCCAGAGCGACCACCGAAAAGCACTTGGTAGCAGCGCTGAAGCGCGGTCCACCTGCCGATTATTGAACGCTCGCGTGACGGCCGCCGTTTTGGCGAACGGGATGCCGATTGAGATCGCGACTACAAGGAAAACGAACGGTGAAAACGGTATTTGCAGGGAGGCGCAGATCCAACCTAAACCCAGGTATGTGAAGAAAGCAATGAAAAAAACTTTCCAGTTAAACCGAGGGTTGCTTGCGCCCCGGCGAGCGGTCAGTTCTGCCAACTCCTCATCAACGAACTGCGGCACTTTGAACGTCGAGATGTCTTCCAGCAGGCCCTGTAGTTCGGCTTTGTTCATTGCTCTATTGTCGCGCTGCAAGGAGTTGGTAACCAGGTGTCCCGAAAAAAGGTGATAATACCGCCATGGCCCAGAAGAAAAAGCCTATCATCCCAGAAGGACCCGAGCCCGAAGTCTATAAGCGGGAGCGCTGGCGGCACGCCAGCAACTTCGTCAAAGTTTTGATCATTGTGATACTGAATGTCGGACTGGTGGGCAGTGCTATCGACCGGCAAAGCCGGGGCTTTCATCTTAAGATGCAGCAGGAGCTGCTTACGGCTGTCTTCGTGCTTTTCTGCGATCTCACCATTCTCGTGCCCACAATTTTGGAAGCCGATTCGGTTGTGGTCACAGACGACAAGATGACGATTAAATGCCTGTTCTTCAAGAAAACTTTGGCATGGTCCGACATTATCGAGTTCAAGTCGTCAGGTTTCGTACGCGTATCGACCGTGCGCACGCGTCGAGGCTTCTTCTTCCTTAACAAGCGGACGTTGCCGCAGTACCCGCAGTTGGAAGAGAGCATTCGCAAACATCTGGGCACTGAGCTGAAGACAGTCTGACAGCGGGTTTTCGTATATCCCCTTGCTGCTGCACAGTTTCACCCTTTCCTTGGCATCCTGACTAAGAGCCGCGCCGTAGCATCAAAAGCTACGAGCGCTATATACTTTGCTAGGTTTGAAATCGGGTAACAAAGGGCGATGGCAAAGAAAGTTCGAGTTTTGATAGGCAAGCCTGGTCTGGATGGGCACGACCGGGGCGCAAAAGTAGTGGCTCGTGCGTTGCGCGACGCCGGCATGGAAGTCGTCTATACGGGACTACACCGATCGCCCGAGGAAATCGTCGAGACAGCGATTCAGGAAGACGTTGATGCCATCGGGCTCAGTGTCCTTTCCGGCGCGCATATGACTCTTTTGCCCCGGGTAGTTGAGCTTTTGCGAGAACAGGGCGCACAGGATATCCTTGTCTTCGGGGGCGGAGTTATTCCTGATGAGGATCGCGAAGCTCTCTTGAAAAAAGGTATCCGCGAAATTTTTGTCCCCGGTAACGGCACTCAACGGACCATAGAATTTCTCAAGAAAGAATTTCCCGACCGGTTCGAAGCTGAAAAGCCCAGCAGTGCCAATAGAAGTTAGATTAAATCTGGCTCGCTGATGTCTATTCTGCTCTTGGAAATGGGTATAGACAAAAAGGAGCAGACTGCCTGTAGAAAGCGACGAGGTTTGAACATTAAATCTGCTTTTAAACCTCTTGGCAAACTGTTATACTTGGCAAGCTGTGTAGTCAAGACCTTAGAGGGCCTTAACTAAAATGAACGACAGAGACCTGCAAATTCGTTATGACAAGATGATGGCGCAAACGCCTGTAAATCTTGAATGCTTGGTTCCAAAATTGACTTTCCAAGTCGCCAAGTCGCATGTTCCAGATACTTTCAGTACGCGCAATGAAGCCGTCGTCGCCTGCAACAGCGCCATGACTCTTCGTCAAGACACCGCGCAAGAAGACGCATACGCGAATTTATTCGCATAACTGTACTGAACAATTCAGCAATCAACCCTCTTCTCTAAGGATTCTGTCGAATCCTTTTTTTTGGTCTGAATGCCCTCACCTAAGCCCACTGTGCACTATCGGAAAGGCGACGTCGTCTTAGTTTCCTTTCCCTATACAACCGACGAAGGAACGACGCAAACCAAGCGCCGTCCCGCCGTGATAATCTCGAACGACTATAACAACTCCCGCCTCG
>DATNPN010000004.1:0-176226 GCA_036703195.1 Planktothrix sp.
CGATCAGATAACTTGCCGTCGCCTATGGTGTATTTGGAACTAAAATACAACAACGATCGTGTCGTCGCGTTTCAAACTGAGACTTTAAAGGAAATTTGGCGTGACAGATGAGATTGTCCGTCTCTTTCCGCGCAGAGAAACCCCGAGCGCGTGCGCGCGCACTACATTCTGCGCAGTGCTTTTGACAGCTTGCGGCTGGAGGATGCGTCAACGCACCCGATGCGCCGGACCTGTTTGACCAACATGTCGCGTGCCGGGATCCCGTTGCGCACGATCCAAGAAATTTCCGGGCATTCGAGTCTCAGTCAGCTGCAGGAATACCTGGCAGTCGACCCGGCGGAACACAAGGCCATCAGCGTTCTCAACTACTAATTACTAGCGCTCGTTTTTCACTGACTAAACTCCGTAGGATGCTGGCAGCATTTGTATCTCTCACGATATTTAGCGATAGCGTCCCGGGAGAAAGTGTCATACTAGAATTAGCGTTTTGGAGAATGATGAGGAAGAGTTTTACAGCAATAGGGGTTCTGTGTATTGGATGCAGTCTTGTATCTGGCTTCGTTTTTGCACGCCCTTTTGAAATTCCGATTATTATTCATGATGCCTACCTCACCTCTAATCGTCACCTCAAGCCCATTCCCGACAGAAAGATAGGATGCTTGCGGATTATTCATGAAAATGAAATCATGTATAGTCCCACCGCCCCGTCATCCCCACCTATATTTAACAGCGAGGTGCAGAGGATTGGCCCCCTAAAATTGTGAAAGCCGATTGATGATTTACCGCGCGCCCGAACAGAAAGCACATTACGTTTCAGGCTGCGCCCCTGTTGCTCAGCTGAATTACTAGAACTGGCTGCATTGTCAGACATACTTCATTCACCGATTTTTTTTGTTCGCCTGATAGCCGGAAATGGTCGTTTTCGGCTATGTGGTCTCTGGGTTAAAATTGCTTTGCGCTCCCTCTCTGGATTCTCGGCTCCAATCTCCACGCCGCCATCCATCATTTTCGGCTAAGTCAAAAAATTGAGTCCTACATGCCCGCAAACAAATTGCGCGCCACGAATACTTTGAAAATTTCGCTTCTTGTTGCAGCCTGTATCTTCGTTGTCGCTATCTTGTCGCTTTTGCTGCTGGTTTCTCCCGCGGCTAGGAAGCAAGAACTGACAGTGTCAGCCGCCATCAGCCTGAAAGAGCCTCTGACGGAGATTGGTGCGCAGTTCGAGAAAACGCACCCGGGAGTTACGATCGTCTACAACTGGGGTGCTTCCGGACAGTTGGAACAACAGATCGAGCAAGGCGCTCCCGCCGATGTCTTTGCTTCCGCAGCCGAAGATAAGATGGACAAGCTTGTCGGCAAGGGCCTGGTAGATCGCCAGTCGGTTAAAGACTTCACCAAGAACCGCCTCGTGGTCATCGGTCACAGCTGCGATAAGATTCACTCGTTCGACGATTTGAAAAACGTCGACCGTCTGTCCATCGGCGACCCGCTAACGGTACCGGCGGGCGAATATGCGAAAGAAGCCCTGACGAAGGCGAAGATTTACGACTCTCTGCAGTCAGGAAACAAGCTCGTCTTCGGCGGCAATGTTCGCCAGGTGCTTATCTATGTCGAGGGGGGCAATGTCGATGCAGGCATCGTCTATAGCTCGGATGCGATTACGGGCAAGGGGATTAGCGTCTGCTTCACGGTCCCCGACACCTACACTGACCCGATTGTTTATCCGATTGGGGTAATCAAAACGACTCAGCACGGAAAAGTCGCTCAGGAGTTCGTCGATCTGGTCGCCAGTCCTTACGGACAGAGCATCTTGAAGCAGAAAGGATTTCAGCCGTGACAGAGATCTGGTTTTCGATCAGGTTGTCGCTGCTGGTGGCGCTGCTTTCAACAGTGATCGTGGCGCTGGTCGGAGGCACGCTGGGCTACATCTTGGCGCGCTTCCGCTTTGCTGGTCGCAACGTGCTCGATGCGCTGTGCACCCTGCCCTTGGTTCTGCCACCAACGGTGGTGGGATTTTATCTCCTGGGCATATTCGGGCGCGGGGGCTGGCTGGGGCACTTCATTTTTGCGTGCACAGGCTGGTCTCCTGTGTTCACCTGGCAGGCGTGTGTGATTGCAGCCGTAGTCATCTCCATGCCGCTGATGGTGAAATCAAGTCGTGCCGCCTTCGAAAGCGTCGACCAGGCATACGAGCGCGTCGCTTACACCCTGGGCAGATCACGGTTTGAAACGTTGACTAAGGTGACGATACCACTCGCGTCCAAAGGGCTGTTCGCCGGGATCGCGATGAGTTTTGCCCGAGCGCTGGGTGAGTTTGGTGCCACCTTGATGTTGGCGGGCAACATTCCCGGCAAGACGCAGACAATCCCGCTGGCTATCTACCAGGCTACGCAGAGCGGCGCCGACTCGACCGTGTTTGGGCTCGTTGTGCTGCTCAGTGTATGTTCATTCTTTCTGCTGCTCCTGCTCAATCGATGGGGTGCGAAATGGTGAGCGATCCCCTGCAGGTGCGAATAGAGAAAACGCTGGGTCCGTTCAAAGTGGATGTGGCGTTCGAAGTTAAACCCGGACTGACTGTACTGTTTGGACCATCCGGATGCGGCAAATCAACCGTACTGAACTGTCTGGCAGGACTGCTCGCGCCGGACAAGGGGTCGATAACTGTTGCGGGCACCAAGTTTTTCGATGACGCCGCGGCGATCAATCTACCCCCACAAGCTCGGCACGTGGGCTATGTGTTTCAGAATCCGTCTCTGTTTCCTCATCTCACGGTGGCAGAGAACATCTGCTTCGGTATTGACCGTTGGGATAAAGAGAAACAGCAGGCGAGAGGTGCGCATTTGCTGGAGTTGTTGAAACTACAAGGGCTGGAAAACCGCAAAGTGACGCAACTATCCGGCGGGCAGATTCAGCGTGTGGCACTGGCACGCGCTTTAGCTCCGGAGCCAAAACTGATTCTTCTGGATGAACCTTTCAGCGCCCTGGATGACCGATTGCGCAAGCAACTGGCCGCCGAGCTGCAGTCTATGCAAAAGCAGCTGCAACTGCCGATGGTGCTCGTCACTCATTCACGCTCAGAGGCTCTGCAAGTAGCGGATACAGTCGTTCTCATCGATGAAGGAAAAGTAGTAGGCGTGGGCGATCCGCAGCGGTTGTTAAACGATTTCGCCGGCTGATTTTTTGCAACAGATGCGTTTAATGCCACACCGATTGCTGCAGCTTTTGTCCTCGACGAAGCGAGCGGATTTATCTGGACTTAATCCTGATAGGTTTGCTCGTTTCGGTTCTTTCTCTAATCGGCATAAAAAAATTTCCGTATCAAGGCACCATATATGGTGGCACTTACACCTGTCAAAAAATGCAGCTTGCGCCAATAACGCAGGCCGGGTTGCCAATGTTAAATTGTTCCGTTTAAGCGAAAACATTGTGCCAAACCGACGATGAAGCAGCTCGCTCATCGTATAATCTCCCCTGCGGGAAATCGGAAAATATCAATTCGCTTGCGAAGCATCGCTTCGCCTGGCAAGTGCGAGCTCGGCGAAAGTCGGGTGCGCCACGGGCTTGTGAACTTCGTGCGCATCATGCACTACATGCGCAGTGCCACGATTTTCCTGCTTCAAGTAAAGTCGGTTTTCGAGCAAAGGAGCAACCCTTGAGAAAGAAAAACCATGCGCGCGGCTGCTGGAAACGCATCTTTTGCAGTCTGCTAGCTCTCTTCTTCCTGCTCGGCAGCACATGTCCAGTTAAAGCCGACCCGTTTTCCGGTACTCCCGGCAACACTCAACAAATCGTCGGCGCCTTCGTCAGCGTCCTCTCAATGGCCGGACCAGAAGGCGCTGCCGCTGCCATGGTAGCGACTGAAATGCAGAGCGTCATGGGAATGCTCGGATTTTTTAGCAGTCCCGACCCCGTCGCTGCCGCTCTGCAACAGATAAATGCACGGTTGGACGCGATCAATCAGCGATTAGATCAAACCGATCAACAAATTCAACAGATCCAAAACCAACTGTTTCAACAAGCAAACCTTAACAACACGCGTTTGTTGCGCCAGCAAAACAATGCTATCCAGCTCGTAATGACTGGTCTCAAGGACAAACCGACTGACAATTTCACCAAGGACCAGCTGGTCACACAAGCGCAGCAAGCTTGCGATACGTTTCTCAACGATAAAGACATGTGGTATTACAGCGACCTCTGCGTCAAGGACAACACCTACGGTGGGAAGAGCATTAAAGCCGGCACCATGATGGACCCGGAGTTAAAGACAGCACCGACATTGGATGTGTACGCCTCGGCATTGTCTTGCTGGATGGCAGCCATAGAATATCGGTACAACGGCGACAAGAACTCAGTGCAGACCAACTTTTCTGCCGAACTGAATCGGCACATCGCCTTTCTCTCTTGCCGTCCCACCTTCAATGAATTCACGGATCAGCCGCAATCACTGCCCGAACAAGTCAAGTCGATGGTGCGGGCGCAGTACGTCATTACGACGCCCACTCCCAATCCAACAACGCATCAGTGCGTTCTGGCGGAATACTTGCAAGATGACTTCGCACGGCAACAGACACTTGTCGGCAATGAGAGCTATGTGGCGCAGAACGTGACGGCCTTGTGCAACGTGCCAGCCGGCATGCAAAACACTGCGTCAGCGGCGGAGACACAAGCAGAGAGCGGATACGGTGTGGACGTAATGTCCTTGCTGGTCACGAAAATGCAGCATCTGCGCGACCAGGGCACCATTCGCGAGGCTTACCAGGGCACGTTCTCAGCCACCTACACCGGCGCTGAGTACATCTACAAAGTCAAACCAGACGGGGTGTTGTACTGGCAACAAGACAAGCTCGGTATAGCCGCCATCAAGCCGGGAGAGAAAACGGCTTCCAGCGAGCACATTTCACACACTCTCGGTCCTGAAGTTGCGCTTGGCGGTGGGTGGACTCAGTGGGCCCAGATCATTCCCGGCGGTGGATCGACAATCTACGCAATGACTAAAACCGGTCAACTGCAATGGTTTAGTCATGACGGCTCGCTCACGGGCGCCGTCAAGTGGCGCGGACCGACAGTGGTCGGATCAGGGTGGAACGGTTTTACACAAATTATCCCCATGGGTGATGGCGTGATTTACGGCGTGCTGCCGGACGGCACCTTGCGATGGAACATGCACAAGAATCTGCAAACCGGTCAGGGTGGCTACGCAGGCTGGGCACAGCCGGCGGTCAACGTCGGCAGTGGTTGGAATATTGGACCGACATTCAAATGCATCTTTGGTGGCGGCAACGGCGTCTTCTATGCCGTCACCAACGACGGACATTTGAAGTGGTACAGGCACAACTACGGCTCCCCGGTGGCAATGCCCGGACCGCGGCCCAGACTGCTTCCTGTTCCCAACGCGCCGAAGATCTTGGGAATGGCGAACCCGCAAGTCACGGCTATCGAGAGAGCAAACAATGCCGTGCTGGCTCCCTATAACGCAAGCTTTGCAAACTGGACCAAGTCCTGGCAGGGTCCGATTGATATCGGCACCGGCTGGAACAACTTCACCCGCCTCTGGTGCGCCGGCAATGGTCACATCTACGGCATTCTGCCCACGGGCGAAGTGCGCGCCTATGACCATAAAGGCTGGGAAAATGGAGCCCCGCAATGGGGCGACGCCCAATCCATCGGACAAGGCTGGAATGTTGATGCCTTCACCTTCTGCCGCATGCCGAGCGGCTCCGAAGACGCCCTCGTCGTCAAGTAAGCGCTTTGCGCAGCGTGCAAAATGTGGTTGAGACGCCACAAAATTCGCCGTTAAAACTGAGCAAGCGCCCGGTTGAATTCGATCCCCTCCGCTAGCTGAGCGTGGCGTATCGGTGGGGTGGAAGGAAACGACCGAAACAGCGATGAGATAAGCGGATCGGGGCGCTTGAGGCAAACTGTTCGCTTGACATGTTAGACAGATCTGATTTGAGTTGTACGTTTAGAGGCTCCTAAAGTGAAGCTATCAGTGATCCGCCCAAACAAAACCATAACCAGCTCAAACGCTCTCGTACTCGTCTGAGAAACAAAAGCCACGCACAACTCGTGCGCGTAATTCAGACCGGTGGACGGAAAAGGAAAAAGGCGAGAAGTGGGGAAGCGACGTAAGTCGATCCCCCGCTCCTACCAGCGCTCCCCTCTCAAAAGTGCGCGGCTACGTATGGGTTGCTATGGCAACGATGCAGCAAATGATACCGCTGACGGTGCGCAACCTTGCCTTTTTCGTGATTGTGAGCGCCTCGGGCGATGCGCTCATTGCATTTCCGCTGTGTGAATAATATGGGCGAACCTATCTCTTGACAAGTGCTTAAATGCATTTGTTACTGGAAGTAAAGTCTCGAAACCCGCCACTGTCCGCTTATTCCGAGCTTGGCCGTACCACTTCCGCTGTCCTGGCAACACTACCTGCTGCAATACATGCGGCGCCGATTGGCTCCAGCCCTTGATTTGGAGCGGACCAACTAAACTGGTCTTGCTCGCACATCATAACTGGCCTGTGTAAAACCGCGGCGACAGCGCTTTTTAGAATTGGCTATTTTTTTGAATCTCACTGTGTTTTATTGAAGTACACCCGCAAAGGATCGGGTTGTATGACATTGCAAATCCAAGAACGCAAATGGAATATCGCACCATACTGGCTTGACGGGCTCGTCCGCGAACTGCAGCCAAAATCGTTGACGCGCAACATGTCAGCGGACGTCACTGTAGTCGGAGGCGGCATCACCGCGCTTTCAATCGCGTGGGCACTGAGCCTGGCCGGCATGAAGGTGGTGGTACTGGAAGCGGGTCGCATCGGTGAAGGCAGCAGCGGTTGGCCGGCAGGAACGATCACCGCCAACCACACTCTCGACTTGAAGAAAGTGGAAGAGAATCTCGGAGTGGAGCAACTCCGCCATCTCGTGCAGTCGATGGAAGAGTCGCTGGCTCGCTTGCCTAAACTGTTCGGTGCCAATGACGGCTTCCAGTCAGGTTCGTCTCTGTATTTGGCCGGGAAGAAGAGCCACGTCAATTTCTTGCGCTCCGAACACGACATCCGCCTCAAGTACAATCTGCCCACCAAGTTCTGGGAAGAGAAAGAAGTGAGCTCGATTTACCCGGGCTTCTCAGCAGCAGTCGAATGCGGCGGCGAATACGGAGTTCATCCCGTACGCTTGTTGATGGCGCTGGCCAAAACGGTGGTCGACAAAGGTGGCAGCCTCTACGAAGACTCGCCCGTCAATCCGACTGGTGGCTGGGAGCAGCACGGCAAGAATAAGTTCATCGTTCACTGCCGGGCGCACAAAGTAGAGTCGACACACCTGGTGCTCTGCACCGGGATCAAAACGTCAGACTTCGGAGATCAAGATGAGCTCAGCCGTTTGCTCGTTCCGGTCGTCAACTACGTCTTGGTGACGCAGCCGTGCGCACAGGTGAAAGCGCTCTGCGACCGCGGCATTATCAACGGCTGGGACAGCCAGATCATCTACCACTACTGGCGCAATCTTTCGGACGGCCGGCTTCTCGTCGGAGGCGCCGACAATCCTGGTTCAACGAGGGCAAGCGCTGTCAGTGCCAACGAGCCGGAAATCAGAAAGTTGTACAGCTGGGCGCAAAATCATCACACGTTCAAACTGCCACCGATTCAATACGCCTGGAGAGCCGGTCTCGTCATTCCGGTCGATGGGCTGCCCTTGCTCAAGATCGAAAAACGCGACAACGGCGGAGCGCTTGTCAGTGCTGTCACTGACGGCTTCGCATTCGCTCTACTGCTCGGCAACGTAGTGGCACGAGCTATCTCGTCCGATCAGCACGACTTCGATAAGATGCTGAGCTTCCGCCGTCACCGTGTCTTGGAAGCGAAGCTTTTGTCGTGGCTGCCGAAGACGGGTTTGCTGCGCGACATGGCGTTGAAAACAGGCTTCGCAGGGTTTCGTCTGTGGGATCGTTGGTTTTAACCAAACCGAAGAGATGGGCGGCGCGATCACAACCGTGACCGCCGCCTATCTTCACCATTTATGGTGGCACACCGACCAACGTCTTCGAACTTACCAATCGAAGCGCCAACCTTCGGGGTTTCATGCCGAAAATTTTTTCTGCCGATTCTTGCTAGATACGATAGTATCAGCCGGCGACGAACATGCTACATTGGGGTTATGCGCCCCTTACGCAAGATAATGTATTTGACACTGGCCTCGTTGCTGGCTGCTTCGCCTGCAATCTCAGCCGAGCGCGGATATCAAATCCACCAGTACAGCTCGCTTGTAGGTCCGCATACCTTGTGGATCACACCTACATCTATCAAACTGGTCGATATCAACAATAAGCTGTCCGTAATCGCACGCGCACCGGATTGGAAAGTTTTTTATTGCAACGACAAAAACAAGACCTACTGCGAAACCACTTCGAGAGGATTGGAACAGTCGGGCGGTGCTCGTCTCTATTTCGTTTATCGCCTCGATCTGCAAAGCCCTAATTGGAAAGAAGCAGCGGGCAAACCTCGAGATGGAATGGATACCGTCGAACGCACTCTGCATGTCTTCCACAATTCAATGGAAGGAACGGACGCCAGCAAGCATTGGGTAAAAGGCATCACCAACGCAGAAAGCATTGAAGCGAAGAATTTCCCGATCACGCCGCAGGTGGATGAGATTTTTAGCAAAATGCTGGTCGTTCCACCGTTGAAGCGACTGCCCATCGATTTCCGCTTCCTCAGTTATAGCGGTGGCGAAAAAATGGCGCTTAAAACCGAAAAGATTCAATCCCATACGTTCAGCGCCCAAGATTTCACCGTGCCTCCCGGCTACAAGAAAATCAAGGAGCAAAGGCTGATCGCGGGCAGCTCTTCGGCTGGTGTTTTCCTGGAAAACATGGGCGGCTTTTTTAGCGACGACAAAGACGAAACAGCGAAGCCCCCAGGTCACAAATAGACTCTAAATTTCTCTCTCTGGTTGACCAGATCGCCAGGATAGCGGCACAGCAACTTCGTCTTAGCCAGGTTGCACGACGTGGTATAGTACATACCCCGCCAAGTAAAAATGGTCGAGGGGCGCACCACTTGTAGTGGCATACCCCAGACCATCTTTACTTTATCTGTAGCGGGGAATCGTTGTACGACCAGGCGCCAGCGACTGCGGTGCAGTATTCGGCTTCTGCGACACGAGCATCGTGTTCGGCACTTCGGGAAACATTCCCCAACCGATCACTTTGTCGACGGTCGCTTCAGCCACCACTTCAATGGCACACCCGGGCGCTCGGCGAGCCAATCCTTCAACGGTGGCGGCGAGACAGTGAAAGGTCTCGACACCGCACGACCTGAAGGAAGAGGCGTCGAAGCCTTGCGTGCGGCAAGTCTCCAGCACTGCTTCCGACGCGTCCATCCCGGGGCGTGTGGCGCGGGCCCAGCGAGGATAACTGGCCAGATGCCGCAGCAAACGCTCCAGAGTAGGACCATGTCCAAGCCATTCGGCGATGACGATGTCGTCCCCGCGCTTGATGGCGTTCACAACCTCCACTTCGCAAGCAGCACCCACCGGCTCGTAACGCGCCGCGGGAAACGTCTCTTGCATATGCACTACCAGTAGTGTCATGTCAGTCTCCTTTAGCTGTTAAGACGGCAGGCAAGCCGCCTACGGGATAAGTTGCATGCGAGCTTCCATGGCGTATTCGCAGTCGCCCATACCGCACATTTCGTACGCTTTCAGCGATTCAGCCCAAAGGTTGTCGCGCTTGTCGAAGCGAGAAGCCATGTACATAGTGAACGCCAGGTCCTGCAGCACAGCCTTCGTCTGCTGGCTCTCCGCACCAAAAGTCGCCGATGCCAGAGCCAACCGCATGCGCGTCACTTTGATAATCGTCGAATACTCCACCACACCACAGTCGCCCGAGGCGTAGTGGCTCTCCAAATCCTTCAATTCGGTGAGAATGTCTTCAACGCCTACTACCTGGCCGCCCATTAAGGGAGCAAGAGTGGGAGCGATAGCGAATTTCATGAAGAAGCTCCTTTAGTAGTTGGTCGCAACCGTCTTACCGTCGGGTCCGATGACGATAGTGTGCTTGCGATTGCCCAGGAATCCCGCGTGCACCTCAACCTCGATACTGGTATTGCGGGTAGCGGCATCAGGTGTGACCCAGATGTTCTTTACCTGCATCCAGCCCAGCAAGAATGTGACTTTGGCGTCGATGCCCTGGACATTGGTAATTGTCAGCGTTCCGTTCACTTCCGTGTACGTAAACGTGAGAGTGGGACCGTAGCGAAGGTCGGCTTTGCGCAGATTCTTTTGGTGCTGCTTGTCGAGGTCGACCGTGTAGTGATCGTTGGAGTTGGCGATTCTGGTCACACCAAGCTTGCGCAGGTCGTCCGCCTTGTCGCGCGGCAACACTGTCTCGAACTGGTCTGCCTTCACATCGCTACCGCTGGGAAATTTTGCCAGATATTCCCGCATGTATTTCATCAAGTCGATTTTCCCCGCATCTTTTTTTGTCGTTGTGGCAGCTTCGGCTGCGGTCGCGAGCGGCTCGCCTCCCCACGTTTGAGCGGAGAGAAGCGCCAGGCTCACGAGCAACAGCGCTCGCCAATGCGTGTTAGCCATATGCGCTCCTCGCCGCGAAAGTACATAAGCAGCCGGTTTATCCGGCTGCTCATGCGTGCGGCGGCGAGCCGTTAAGCTCGCAGAGATTTATTTATTGGGCCGTCGATGTTCCCGACGACATGGTGGCAAGCAGCTCGAGCAGCCGCTTGCGCGTCCTGAGCAACTCGGCCACCGACCATGCTTGCGCAATGCAACCACGGGCGGTATGAGGCCAGTCTCCATCGCAGATCTCCGAGACCGAGCCTAAACCGGCGTCGCCCAGGACATGCTTCATGACGGAGCCCAGTTTGCCGAGCACTTCCGAGACATTCTCGGCGCTGGTGCCTTTGCTCTTCAGCCTCGCCTCTACCCATGGTCCGAAGAGCCATGGCCAGACGGTTCCTTGATGGTAAGTGATGTCGCGTTCGTACTGATTCGCTTGCGCCAGCCCACCGCCGTACCTGCCCTTGTAGGCGGGGTCGCAGGGAGCAAGCGTACGCAGACCGTACGGAGTCAACAACTCTCGCTCCACCACAGCCAGTATCTTTTCACCCTCATCCTGCGAAAACGCAGTGTAGGGCAAGCTCAACGCAATGAGCTGGTTGGGGCGAACGGCTGCGTCTTTGCTGCCGTCCTGAAGAATGACGTCGTAGAGGCAGCCCTTATCGGCATTCCAGAACTTCGCCATACCTTGCTTCGTCTGTGCAGCCATGGTGTCGAATTCGGCAGCCTTGCGCGTGACCTCGTCGGGATCGGCGATGCCACCGACTTCGACACTCTTGCGCAGGAGTTCTGCCACGGTGCGCAGGAAGTTGTACCAGAGAGCATTGATCTCTACCGGCTTGCCCTGACGCGGCGTCACAACCAGATCACCGACCTTGGCGTCCATCCATGTCAGCTGCGTTCCCTTCTCTCCCGCGGTAATGAGCCCGTCGCTCGTGTCCAGCTTGAGATTGTGGCGCGTGCCCTGCTTGTGCCATGCCACCACATCTTGCAGAAGCGGGAGCTGGCGCCGCACAAAGGCTATATCGCCGGTGGCGTCGAAATACTGCTTTAGCGCCCATGCCCACCAGAGCGTGGCATCGGCGGTGTTGTACTCGGGCGCCTGACCGGAGTCCGGGAAAAAGTTCGGCAGCATGCCGTCGCTTTCATAGCGCCCGAAAGTCTCGAGGATGCTTTTCGCTTCCGTCGAGCGACCGGTCGCCAGTGTCAGTCCCGGCAGGCTGATCATCGAATCGCGCCCCCAGTCGCTAAACCAGTGATAACCGGCCACGACAGTGGCACCATTGGTAGAGTCACGATGAACGAGGAACTGATCCGCCGCCAGAACCAGCTGACGCTGATACGGGTCGGTCGGATTGCCTGCCTTGCTCAACAGCTCTTTCTGGCGCTGCCAGGCACGGCGCGCCGCATCATCAATGGTGACAACCGAGTTGTCCACACGCTCGGGTTCGTTATCGAGTTGCACAACCAGACTGACGCACTGTCCCGCTTCCAGCGTGGCTGTGAGAAAGCCGAGCCGGTAGCAGTCTTCGCCGTCATTGAGCCCGCGCTCGCATTCGCGCGGCCAATGATAGCCCCAGTACCAGACCGCATCTTGCCGGTAATCGCCGCGGTCGTAGCGAATAACGATCTCTGTCGCGTTGTCGAAGGCTTTGACCGAGAGGCGCTCTGTGCCGGGAGTTTGTTGAAACCTCCAGGAATCAGCGCCTCTGGTCTCACCGTGAAAGTCGCGATGATTGGCAAACAGAGCCAGCTCGACCTGCGCTTTGCTGCTCGAGTCATCGGGCAGCCAGGTATAACCGACTACTGCTTGCTGCTTACCCGCAATCATGGAAAGCTGCTTTACCAGCCGTCCTTCAGGCAAGCGAAACACCCAGGTGGGCAGGGGGTAAACGCTGAACGCTTCCAGCAGTGTGTACCCCTGCGGCGCCACCGCCTGCCGCCAGAGATTGGTGGCCAGCTCCGCCGGTATGCCACCATTGACGGTGACCTTTTCGTCCACTCTCGAGAAGAGAACGAGACGCCCGACCGGGGGCTTGGTGGCGAAGACAAAACCGTGATAGCGCCTGCTGTTCTCACCGTTGCGTCCGCCCGAGACAAAACTGCCGAGCCCGTTGGTGACAACGAACTCGCAGCCGGAATCGGCTTTGGCAACAGAGACGTCCACGGCAGGCAAATCGAACCCGTTGTCGCCGACCTGTTTGGTCAGCCAGCTTTTCAAGTCAAACTGCACGCGCCGCCTCCTGCGCCCGTAAATGATTGGTTTCTCCCCTGGGCGAGGGGGGCAGATTGAAGTCTCAATACCACAAAAAAGCTACGGCCGTCCCGGTACAGGTACCGTGTGAGAGTACCTGCACCGGGAGCGGCCGGCGGCTTCAGTTGCGCTCCTTGGGCAGCGCGATCTTCACTACCACCTGCTGGGCAGCAGGAGCAGGCGCAGCCACGGCTGCCTTCGGGCTTACGCCCGCAGGCAGCACATTGGCCAGGTCTGCACCGGAGTGCTCCACCAACGCGAAGTCGTCGGGGAAGCTCGTGGGCGGCTCCACCGGAGTATCCGGCGGCAGCGTGATCGGACCGTCGATCGTAGTCTGAGAGTCAGAGGCGGTGTTAGCGTCCGTGGCCTCCTCATCGACGACACTCGAGTCCATCATCTCCGCTTCTTCTTCGCGCGGCGCTGCGTACGTACCGTCCGGATGAAGAATGCGACCGGCCGGATAACGGTGCAGCATCGCCTCTTGCAGCTCGTCGGGCTTGGCGTTCCGCAGTGCCGCCAGAAGATCGTCGGCGACATGCATAACGGCAGCCTGAGCTTTCTCGAAGGCAGACACCTTAAACCCGTACCGGCCCAGGGACGGGCAGAAGATCCACCGTGACACGACACGAAACGTAGTCTTCGTCTCGTAGAGGCCTGTCTGGTCAAAACGCCAGCCAGCCCAACCTACTTCGATGAAGGTCTTCGCTTGCGGGTCATAGGCCCAGCACTTGTCCTTGTCGTCCCAACGAGCGACACCCCAGTACTGCCTGACGATCGAAGTTTCGCCGGTGAAGCCTTCGCGAAACCCGTTCGGCATGTTGTTCGGATCCAGCGCCGGCAAGAATGCGTGCCAGGGCTGAATTCCGGAAGGACACTTTTCCATGCCCTTCTTGAAGCTTTCGGCAATGCCGTCCATGTTGGGGACACGCCGGTCCAAACGGATCAGCTTCTGGGCGCCGGCGAACTTGGCAAACTGCGCGTGCATGTCGAAGAGCGCATGATCGGTGACATGCGTCAAGATCGTGCGCGTGGGCAGCTTGCACAGCCGGACGCTGTCTTCGTAGGTGATGACTCGGGGGAGCTCACCTTGACGGTCGAGTGCGGCATCTTGACTGACACCCGCTTGCTGCGCGTGTGCGTGCGAGATGCCGCTGTTGGTGAATTGAGCCCGATCGTTCGGGCCGTGATGGTACGCGACAGCAATTGCTTCTTTCGTCGCGCGCCCACCCCGAGCACCACCACCACCTGCGTGGTCGTGGCCAGAATGCCCCATGCCTCCGGGGTTGCCGAAGCTGGGGCTACCATTTGTTGATCCACCATGCATAACATACCTCCTTTGCTCATCAGCGTGAGCCTCTTGTGTTGAGAAAGTCGAATTGCAAGTCCTCATGCCGCCTGGTTAGACGACAGGAGCCAAGCGCCGCCTTGATGCAGCGCCAACTCGACAGGCCCACGACTGTGTGAGCTTTTGACGGAAACTTCCGGCATCAGGTTAGGCCTTGCCACCACTTCATTCGTGATTGCTCAGCCTGTGCCTTCTGCCAGGTACAATATGGGGGATTACCGCGACACCCGTACAACCAACAGTGAGCGCCTCTAAAGAGAACGACAGCCTCACACTGCTGACACCCGCTCCAGAGGAGATGCTCGAGAGCTGGTTGCGCGAGTTTTATGGCAAGCCCGTGCGCGTGACAAGACGGCAGCTTCTGCGCCACCGAGACCTGTCATACGTCGAGCGCCTTCATGTCGCCGATGGACTCCCCGAATCCATCATCTACAAACTGGTCCTGCCTCCCTGGGACATCGAGCAGGACCTGCACGAACGCATCTTAATCCCGTCTGTCTCCAACTCCCCCACACTGTTCCTCTCAGCTCATTACGGTCAGTTGACCGCTTTGTTCATCGAGGACCTCGGTTCGGACACTCTGGAAACCGCCGAGAACGGCGCCGAGCTTGCCGCCAGATTAGGAGAAGAGTTAGCCAAACTGCATCGCGCTTACTGCTATCGCACCGACGAGCTCATCAACGCAGGCGTTATGCGCACGTTGTTGCCAATCGATTACGAAGCGTTCAGCGCCACTTTGGTTGCACACCTGTCTGACTGGCAGCTCATCACCGCACAGCAAGAACGGCAGATGCAGACGCTCGCGCAGTCACTGGCGCAGAAGCTAGCCGGAGAGCCGACCTCGCTGGTGCACGGTGACATGTACGCCGAGAACATCATCTTGCGAGGCGAGAAGATGTTCTTCATCGACTGGAGCTGGTTTACCATCATCGGCGTGCCGCTGATGGATTGTGCCACGCTCACGATGAAGCACCCGAAGAACGGCAGTTTTAACCGTTTTCGCGAAGTGATCATCGATGCCTACTGCTTCGAGTCCGGACGAGATGCAGAACAGACGCGCGCTCTTTTGCCGTACGCCGAGACACTCAGTCGCCTGATGTTTCTCAACTGGCTGGTGGAGCGGCGCAAGCGCGGCATTCTCGGAACAACGGTCGGTCCCGTCGACCTGATCATCCCGAACATCATCGGCGAACTGACCGAGCGGCTAACGGCGTTGCCCTAAAACCCAGCTCTCGCCCCGCTGTGGAAGCTCCGGCAAGGTCTTGAGATGCACTGCCTCGTCGATGTAGATTGCGCTGATCTCGGTTCCGTTAGGAAACTGATCAGCCCGATACCACTTGCCGCCGATAAGAACCGCAGGTCCCATACGAAACCTGGGGTCGCGAACATAACCGAGTTCGCCGGTTCTGGTGTCGACAGCAAGCCAAGACTTCCCTGTTGCGGAGAGGTCGCGTTGCAACATAACTGCTCCTTGCAGTGAGAAATTTTACCTGCGGGTGAGACACCCGCTCCAAATTCGCTACCTGAGCAGCGCTTGCACTGCGGGGGCGAACATGAGCCCGCTATGAGGCTGTCCCTTGAGGATGAGAAAGAAGCGCTTTTGCTCGCCTCGGCTGCTCAGCGCTGCTTGCACTTCCGCACGGGATCGTCTGGGCATGAGAATGCCACTTTGAGACAACAGCTCGTGGAACTTCATAGTGAACTCCTTTGAGACTCATCTCGCCGATGAGGTTATTCACGGACGCAAAGCGGCCGCTACAGTTTGTCATCGCGCTCTGGCGCGTTAAAACTTCCAGTAAGGCGCCGTGGTCAGTCGCTCCGCACCATCGGCGGTGACGACCAGGTCGTCTTCTATGCGCACCCCACCGAAGCCGTCGATGTAGATTCCTGGCTCGTCCGTGACTACCATCCCTTCCTGGAAGGGATCGTGCTCGTAGTCGTACGGGTCGTGCGCGACCAGACCGAGGCTGTGCCCGAGCCCGTGCGTGAAGTATTTGCCGTAGCCGGCTTCGTCGATATAGTCGCGGGCGATCTTGTCGAAATCGCGATACATCATGCCTGGTTTCAGCTCCTTGCGGGCAGCTTTATTGGCGGCAAGCACAATCTCGTAGATCTGGCGAATCTTGTCACCCGGCTTCTTGCCAGGCACGAACGCCGTACGCGTTATGTCCGAGCAGTAGCCGCCCGGGAAGAGCCCGCCGAAATCCATGATCACCGGCTCGCCTGCTTTGAGCTTGCGGTCGCCCGTGGCATGGTGCGGGATGGCGCTGTTGGGACCGGATGCGACGATGGAGGTGAAACTGTTCGAGACAGCGCCATGCTTGCGCAGGCGCATGTCCAGTTCGAACGCCACCTCATTTTCCGTCATGCCGGCTTTGAGCAGCGCCGCCACTTCGTTGTACACCTTGCTCGTCACCTTGCATGCATGCCTGAGCTGTGATACTTCGTCTTCGTCTTTGAACTGACGAAACCGCTCGATCACGTGCACTGATGCGACTAGCTTGGCGTTGACGCTGTTCTTCCAGATGTCGGCAATCTGCACAGGCAGATGTGCCGCTTCAAAGCCGACGCGAGCGGTCTTCTTCAAGCCCGCGTCTTTGAGAGCTTCGTTGATGAGGTCAGGAACCTTCTGCCCGCGCGCCACCTTCACCAGCTTGAAGTTGGTCGCTTCTGCGGCGGCGCGGATATAGTAACGCGCGTCGGTGATGATATAGGCGTTGCTCTTCGTCACTAAAAGCACTGCTGTCGAGCCGCCAAAACCGCTGAGGTAGAGGACGTTTTGGTTGTCCCCTTCGTTGACGCGCACGAGCAGTGCGTCGAGCTCGTGGTGCTCCAGCGATTTTTGCAGTCGTTTCAGTCTTTTCTTCACGATTAGCTAAGTCTACCAGACGCGACGCGCGTGAGCCGCACAGCTTCTACCTCTTGAGGTCTAAGGTGCGCTTGTCTGTGGCGCAGCCGCAACTGGCGGCTGGGGCTGCGAAGCGGCTGCCATGGCGGCAGGCACCTGGCTGAGCCCTTGCTGGTGAGTGCAGTTGGCGTCGCCATGGCAGCAGATGACGACAACCTTGGGAGTCTCGTCCTTCTTCTTCTCCGGCGCCGGCACCCCGATGGTGACGGTGTTCTGCCAGAGAATGCTGTTGGTGACAACAACCCTCTGCTCGCTGTCCGACCGTTTGATGCGTGACGTCAGGAAATCGATCTTCTCGATGGTTCCTTCCGCGGGCGTGACGCCTTCGACTTTGACGTAATCGCCTTCTTTGCATTTCGGCAGAGTGTGCAAGCAGACGCTGTAGAAAATATTGGCGACGGCGTCTTTCGCTCCAAGAGCGATGACACCGGCAATGGCTGCGACAAAACCGCCGCTTACCGCGATACTTTGCCACAAGCCGGTGGGAGCCAACGCCGAGAAGGCGAGGGTGATGAAGAACAGCCAGAACGCAGCCTGAAAACACATGATCCAGAAGCCCATGCCGCGCTGTGCGCAACCGACCTTCGCTAGCATGCGTACCCAGGTATTTTTGGCGGCGCCGTAGAACAGGTAAGCGCTGTACACAACGAGAAACGCCAGCGACAAGTTGAGCAGCATGGGGAGGAGCTTATCCTCCAGAGCTTTCAACTGCGTCAGGACCTGAAGGTGTACCTTCACCGAAATCAGGTTAGTACTGCCCGAGACAACGAAAAATCCGCCCACGAGAAGATAGGGGAGGAGTTTCAACAGTTTGCTTCCTATATTTGACATATTGTTTGTCCAAGTTCAGGAGAGTTGATCAAACGAAGCTTTGGCAGCTCCGTGCAAGAGTTCGAGCAAAAGGGCCTCAAGTCCACGACTTGAATAAAACTTCGGAAGGTGCCGATGTAGCTAATTAGCTGTGTTTGTGAAAGATGTGGACAAGGCCCTTTTTAAGACTAGAGAAAGATATTGACAACCTAGAGCAACGGGTGACCTAAAGGCAAGTGCTGTGACCTTAAGTGACTATCTCGTTGAGGTGATTTAGTCAGAACGATGGTAAGAAACAGATAAGGTGATCTCGCGAAGTTATCACAACCCTCATGGACATTGACATACACCAATCCTCGCGCAACTCGCGCAGTGATCAGAATCACCCGCGCGCGTGATGTCAGGTGATGAATCGAAACAATAAGCTCAACTAAGTAGGAGTCTCTTTGCGGGGTTAGTTCCGTTATGCAACATACGTTAAATCTGTTCGTTCACGATGAATCCGGGCAGGGTATCACCGAATACGGAGCCATCCTGGCTTTCGTGGCGATACTCGTGGCGCTCGTTTTCGCTCTTACTAAGGGTGCCTTGGCGTCAGCGATTTCGGCGGCATTCTCTGCTGTTGTGAATCAACTCAACAACCTGTCTAAGGCCGCTGGTTCAGCCTCGTAATCCGCGGTTCGTACCAAACTGCAAAAACCGCGATCTATCTGCCTCTGGAAGCGAGCTTTCGCGTTCTTCGAAAAGGTCCGAATCGCGGTTTTTTGTTGACTAAATGCAACACACAAACCCATCTGTGCGATATGCTGGAAACAGGCACAAGGAACGTTATGCGCAAACAGTTGCAGTTGCTTTTGCAAGACGAATCCGGTCAGGGAATCACTGAGTACGGTGCAATTCTCGCGTTCGTAGCCGTGCTAATCGGCTGCATTTTCGGCATCACCAAGGGCTCATTGTCGTCTTCGATCTACGCTGCTTTCTCAGCCATATCGACTCAGCTCAACAATATGAGTGCTGCCTCAGGCTCAGCCTCGTGATCCTCTTCCTCTGCGCATCTTGGCAAGCGAGCGGATAGTTGCTCAGACTCACGATTGAACTCGCTTGACTTCCAGGTGGCGTCGATTCGCTGCCCATGCCGGTTTGCGCAGCTCAGCCAGATCAAAACTACGGAGAACCTCCTCATAGACGTCAGAACCCTCATTCTGACTAGAGCGGTTTCTTGGAATCACAGAGTAGTTTCTGCTAGTTTCACGAGTGCTTTAATTCCAGATTTTTTCTTCGTGTACTCCAGCTTCTAACTAAGCCTCACACTGAAATCGACCCCCCAAACATTGCTCGCGTGAGCAGTGTAGGTGTGTCTCTCTTAACCCCTAACCGCAAAGGAAGGGCATATGACCGATCAAACTGGAAACAACGATCAGGTGCAACCCAACAGCACCGGTCCGTCCGCTGAACTCCCGGCTCCCGCTGCCAGCGAAATCGCCTCGGCTGCCAATTCGGGAAACAGCACCGGCTCTGAGTTTTACAAACAGGCAATTTTCATGTGCAACCGCGCCATTACGGCCGGAATGCTTAACGACGCGATGCAATGGGCTCATCAGGCTGAACAGATTGGCGCCGTGCTCGACAACAACACCGGCAGCATGCCCGATGTCGAAGCCGCCTACGCCCGCATCATGCTGCACGCGTGTCTGCGCTCGCAGGAGAAGGCACTGATCTGTGGCAATATTCTGCCAGAACATCGCCAGCTCGCCGACATCTTGCAGCAAGCAACCGAGCGGCTTTCCGCCCGTTTGATTACCAGCAAGGAGACGGAGCCGAAGGTGGTGGCATTGGTGGCACAGGGTTTTGTCACCCGCCATCAGACCAAGCTCGGTGAATTTTTCGGCGGCAAGGAACAAGGCTTCCGCTATTCGAGCAGCGACGACCTGGACGCCATGTTGGAGAGCCTCTCGAGCATTCAACAGTGCGCCGAGCGCCTCTGCGACAACGCCCAGGCGTACGAACAGCCGTTCGAGCGCAAGGTGAAGCTGGCTGAGACTGCGGTCTCCAACGCCCGCTACTCGCTGTCGCGCATGTTCTCCTCGTTTCTCTCCGATTGGTCCAAAGCCGAGTTCTACTGCAAGCGGGCTTACCTCTTGCTGACGACTCAGCCGATCAACGAAGAGAAACAACCGAAATCGTCCGGCAATGCCGCTGTCGATAAGGCAGTCAGCGCTCTGCCGTCCGCCTACGCCGCTCTGCGCCGCCGCAGCTACAAAGACAGCGCCGCAGCTCTCAAGGCTGTGGAAGCCGGTCTCAAGGGCGCAGCGAAGAACTAATTCATCACAACATAACGCGCGCGAGCGCTCGGATGAACACTCTCAGTTCGTCCGAGCGCTGCTGCGCATGCAGACAAAGTATCTCAAGGAGACTTCGACCAATGAAACGTAACGCTATCAACAGCGGACTCAAGTCCGTGAAAAGCGATGTTTTGATTGTCGGCTGCTATGAAGGCGCGCTCGAAAATTCGAGCACTTTCAAGCAGCTCAACGGCGCCGGCAACAGCCTGCTCAAGCGCTTCGCCGCCGCCGAAGATTTCACCGGCAAAAACGGCCAGACTCTGTCTCACTTCGCAGACGGCGCTTCTGGTGCTCAAACCGTGCTCCTCGTCGGTCTGGGTGAGCGCAATAAGCTCAACCTGCAGACACTGCGTACGGCTCTGGTGAAGGCGTTTCGCGCTGTTCGCGGCATGAAGCGGCCGGGCGCTGTCACGTTTGCGCCGCTCTCGCTCGCCGGCACTTCGCTCACCCATCTCGAGCTGGCGGAGACGTTTTCGGCGTACGCGGGCATGCTCGATTACCGCATCAACCATCAGAAGACCGCCAAGCTCCGTTTTTCCGAGCCCGGTCGCATCGAGAGCTTGCAGCTCATTACCAGCGGATTGAGCGCCAAGACGCGTTCGCTCGCCGGTCTGGGACTGCACAACGGCGGCGCCATCGCTGACGCCGTCAATCTGGCCCGCAACTTGAGCAACGAGCCGGCGAAGGACTGCACTCCGCAGCGTCTGGCAGCGGTGGCACAGTCGATCGCCGACAACTCCGGCGGCACCATTACCTGCAAGTTGCACGGCAAAGCCGAGCTGGAGGCGATGGGCGCCAATGCTCTGCTGCAGGTCAATGCAGGCTCGCCTCTCGACCCGGTCTTGATCGAACTCACCTACACGCCTTCGACCGGCGCCACCAAAGAGGTGCTCGGTTTTGTCGGCAAGGGCATCACGTTCGATTCGGGTGGTCTCGACCTCAAGCCAGCCGACGGCATGCGCAACATGAAGCGCGACATGGCTGGTGCCGCTGCCACTCTAGCTGCCATCGAAGCGGTCGCTAAGCTGCAGCTGCCTATCTCGGTAAAATGCTTCGTCGCCGCCACCGAGAACATGTGCGACGGCAAGGCTTACAAGCCCGGCGACGTCATTCACACGATGGGCAGCATCGCGGTCGAGGTGGACAACACCGACGCCGAGGGACGCCTCACCCTGGCAGACGCCATCGCTTACGCCAAGACGCAGGGCGTCACGTGCATCGTCGACCTGGCTACGCTCACGGGCGCAGTCAAGCAGATCGGTGGTGACGTGGCTGCCGGCGCCTTCAGCAACGACGACGCGTTTCTCGCCGTTGTCGACAAGGCCGCCACGCGCGCCGACGAGAAGCTGCAGCCGATTCGCATGTACGATGAGCTGCGCGGCTTTAACGACACCGAGATGGCGGACGTGAAAAACTCGGGCGGAGCACTGGCCGGTTCAACGACCGCTGCGTTCTTCATCCGCGAGTTCGTCGAGTACGGTGGCAACACCGTACCGTGGGTGCACCTGGATATCGCCGGCACGGCTTTCCGTGACCGCGAGCTGGGCGCCGACCCGCGTGGTGCCACCGGATTCGGTGTGCGCACTTTGATCGAATTGGCTCGCAGCGCGGCTCGCAAGAACCGCAAGTAAAGCATTACCGGCCGCCGCAATTGAAACTGCTAAACCGGGCAGTTCTTAGCGGCGGCCGGCATTTCCGTAGCGGACTAATACTCCGCTCGAGTTGTTCTCTTATCAGCTTCTTCAAGCGTTTCTCAAAGGCTTCGTGCCATGGAGAATAACAATGTCTGAAAGAAAGCCACGGCCGGCACCGCAGACCCTCTGGCAGCGGCTGCTGGTCCTCACTGGACTCAGTTATGTCCTGAATTTAGTCGAAGAACGAAGAGCCAACGGCACCAAAGCTATTTGGCGCGGCTTCTTCGCTGTTGCTAAGCCGTTCTGGTTCGCCAACGGCTTCAAGAGCGCCCTCGGGTTGCTCGCCTTGACGTTGTTTACAGTCGCTTCGTATTTCGGGTTGCAGCTCGCTGTCAGCCAGGTAGACGTAGTGACCAAAGCAATTCTCGGCTCTTTGTCACAAGGTTATACGCACTTCGCGTTGTTCTATGCCTTGCCTGCCATCATCGGTTGTGCCGCAATCGGCTGGCTGTGCAAGCGCTTTGCGCCGAAGAGCGAGCGCGTGAAGGGCTATCTGCTCCTGGGGATGCTCTTGCTCCTCATGCTGGCGGTCAACTCGCTCAACGTCATTCTCAACTTCGCCAACGGCGCCATCATGACGGCGATGAACCAGCATGACCAGCACACCTTCACGGTGATGGTGATCAGGCTTCTGTCGGTGTTCGTCATCGGCACGTTTATCGTCGTGTTCTACGCCTACGTGCAGACCAAGCTCACGCTTGTTTGGAGACGGTTCTTGACCAACTGGATCATGGACAAGTACTTCACCAAGCGCGCGCACTATCGCATCAACCAGGACAACAAGATCGATAACCCTGACGAACGTATCGCCATGGACGTGGACGTGTTCGTGTCTTATGCACTCAGCCTCCTGCTGTCGGTGCTCGGCTCGATCATCACGTATTACACGTTCGTCGGCATCCTGCGTTCGGCGGCAGTCGACCCCACCCACAGCCTGACCAAGATTGCTTATATCTGGTCGGCGGTCTTCACCTTGCTTGCGCTCGGTGTCGGTCGCAAGCTGAAGGGGTTGAACTTCATGAAGATGAGGCGTGAAGCGGATTTCCGTTTTAACCTCATTCACGTGCGCAACAACTCCGAGTCGATCGCGTTCTATCGCGGCGAGAACAAGGAGCGTGACCAGGTACGGCTGCGCTTCTCCGACCTGATGAAGACTTGGGACGAGCTCATCGGCTGGACGCGAAACCTCGGTTTTGTCCAGACCGGCTCGAACTACTTCACGGTCGCCATCCCGTTTCTCGTGCTCGGTCCGCTCTACTTCGCCGGCAAGGTGGAGTTGGGCGTGATCTCGCAGGCGTCGATGGCGTTCGGTCAGGTGCTTTCGGCGTTGACTCTGGTGGTGAGCTCGTTTGGTGATTTCAGCACCTTCGCGGCCTCCATCGATCGTCTGTCGGCGTTCGTGTTCGAACTCGACGAAGAGAAGGCGCATGGCCCCAATCGCCCTGCCATTGAATCCGTCGAAGATGGGCGGCTGGCACTGGAGAAGGTGACGCTGATGACGCCGGACTACTCGCGCACGCTGGTGAAAGACCTGACGGTCGAAGTCACCCCGAGCCAGGGTCTCGTCATCATGGGCAGGTCGGGCTCTGGTAAGAGCTCGTTGCTGCGCGCCCTGGGCAGCTTGTGGAACTCCGGCACGGGCACGATTCACCGCCCGAGCCAGAACGACATGCTGTTCTTGCCGCAGCGTCCGTACATGATTCTCGGCTCCTTGCGCGACCAGCTTCTCTATCCCAGCACCACTGGTGTTTCGGATGAAGACCTGCAGTCGATTCTGGAAGAGGTCAATCTGCCGGATCTGGTGAAGCGCGTGGGCGGTTTTGACACCGTTCTAAGCTTCGCCGACGTCCTCTCACTGGGTGAGCAACAGCGAGTTGCCTTCGCGCGCTTGCTCCTCACCAAGCCGAAGTACGCGATTCTGGACGAGGCCACCAGCGCTCTCGACGCCGCCAACGAAGAGCATCTCTACACGATGCTGAAGAACAGCGGCACCACGTTTGTCTCCGTCGGTCACCGTCCCAGCTTGATCAAGTATCACACGAACCTGCTCGAGCTTGATGGTCAGGGCGGTTACAGGGTTGTGGCAACGAGCACCCTCAACCAGGGTCAGCCCGACAACTGCAAATAAAGCGTAAGCGTTAACTCCGGAGGCAGCGAGAATCGGCTCAACCAAGCCCTTCTCGCTGCCTTCTTTTTTTTACTTCCTTCACTCTTGACGCATCCGCTTTCTCGACCTTCTCTCTTTCGCCACCCTACTGTGTGATATGGTATTATTCACAATGCACCGGCCGAGCCAATTTCGGCGCTGCAGCAACACCTCAACCAAAGATTTCGTTCTGCCGCTCCAGCCACATCGCAGTTGCGACGTCGCTAAGCGCCGGTGTCCGCAGCGCATCGCGCAAAACCTTACTAAGTAGTTTCGATTGAAAATCTACCGAGGCGAAGCGGTCCGTTTCAACATTTCCTGATAGGACATCTGCACGGGCTCTCGTTCTTCGCCGAGGAGGTCGAGCGCTACTTCTCTAATGGCTTCACGTGCGGTGGCAACGTCAGCTTCTTTTTTGACGAGGATCTCGACTTCCATGTAATCGCCGGAGTACTCACCAAGCCCTTCTACGAGATCCAGAGCGACGATGATCTGCCCATCTGGTTCTTTACGAATGTAGTGCGTGCGCTCTTTAGAAAACGACAGCAGAGGGCGATTGCTCAGGCGCTCACCCAGCTCCAATAGTGTCTTTCGCGTCAAATCCGTCAGTTTCTCTTCATGCTCCTCGCGTTCTTTCTGACCATCGATGTGCACCCATGTCTTTCGCGTCAGAACGTATGAAGAGCGCGAATCCTCCCGCTCTTCACGAATACGGCACATGTCGCCATCAACGACCGTCGGAATGAATGTGTCGGTCATGTGCACATCGTTCGCATGGCGAAACCCAAGAGAGCGAAGCTTTCCCGGAAGGTCCGCGTGTTCTTTCGCCGTGATCGAGTATTTGCGCTCGACTTCGAAATTGCGATTTCCCTTCCTCGCCGCTTTCAGGAGCTTGAACAACAATTTCGGCAACAACGAGGCAAAATCCATCGTTGTGCGCAGCCATTCCGCAAGATTGAACACGACCGACCTCCTAAAAGCGCAGCGAATCCGCCATTATAATCGCCCCACTTCTCTCGTTCGAAGCCAAGGTGCGGGAGATTCTCCCCACTTGTCCGATTTTTGGGAAGCTTTCTCCCATGAAGCCAAGATGGGGAGCTTTCTCCCCAATTATCTGCGTTCTTTTGGTGCTTATTCTCAACACGTAGCCAAGGTGTTGGCGATAAGCCAGAATTTTCTCCACTTTTGTGGCGTCCGAACCACACGTAGCCAAGGTGTGCGTGCCGTGCACGCGGTCCAGTTCGGAAGTGCCATGGGGTCTGCGCCCAAAGCGTGGCCGCAACTGCGCGAAGTGAAAATGCAGGCGCGATGAAGCAGAGAACCGCGCGCCGTCACTGCTTCGCCCGTGGCGACGCATGAAAAAGCGCCAATCTCGCATGGTTTTACTTCATAACTACTATTTCGTTCTGCTAACTTCAGCATGTTCTGTATTTTTCTTCCAACCCTTGAACTTTTAGCTTCTCTCAACCCCTGAAAGACTCCGCTGAAATGCACTTCCCCCCGAGGTTATGCCTCGAGAATTTGTCCGCGCTCGAGCCCCACGCCTCAGCGAACTAATTCGCTCGCGTACGAAGAGCTCAGCCGAACGATTTGTTCGCGCTAGAGCGAATAGCTCAGCCAGACAATTGAAGACATGCATCGAAGCAAACTAAGTCGTTTGTCTCGTGGAGCTCTTCGGCACCACGACCCGAGCGACGAGTTCTTGTACTCAATCGCCCTCTCGGGCGCTGGAGCAAGCCATGAAGAGACTGTTTACGAACAGCAAATTGCTTGCGGCAAATTTTATGGGCAACTTGAAGCGCCGTTTTCGCCGGTACGCGGACCTATGCATCAAGAGCGGTTTTATGCCCAAGATCATCAGTCCGGTCCAGGCGTTCGCCAAATTCGTCTCCGCCATCTGGGTCTACATCCAGGTCGGTCGGATTCGCGTTGTTGGCGCCCACAAGCTCGATGCCGAAGGACACCTCATCTTTTGCCCCAATCACTCCGCCATGTTCGACGCCCTCATCATCTACAGACTGATGAAGCGGAAACCGCGTTATATGGCGGCTTACGAAGAGATGGAGGGAGCGGGCGGATGGAAACAGGTGCTCATGGGTGCGGCGGGATGTTTTCCGGTAGATCGCTCAAAAGGCGGCACCGTGATTGAACCCGCGGTCAAAGCACTCGTCGATGAAAAAGCACTGGTGATTTTTCCGGAAGGTAAAATCAGCGAGACCGGCGAGTATCTGCCCTTCAAAACCGGTTCTGCGCGAATCGCCATCGGCGCGTGCAAACAGCTTGGTCACAGCCAGAAAGTCGGCATCGTCCCTATCCAGATCTGTTACAACCGCCGCGACAATGCAACGGCCGGTTCGGGCTTTGGAAAGATGGGCTTCAAGTGGCGCGGCGGGGCAACGGTCACCGTTGGCGACCCGATTTACGTTCACGAGATCGAGCCACTGACGCCGCGCAAAGTGACGCAGATTGTGCGTGATGCGATCGTGCGCCAGTCGTGCCCCACCTCCTTCGACACGCCGAGCAACTGAGTGCAGCACGCTGCCACTACCGTTGTTTGAGGCAGGAGCAATTATGGAAACTTATACCGTTGCAAAAAACGTTTGCAACTTGTACGCGCCTGGCTCGGAGACGGAAGTCGTTTCACAAGCGATTCTCGGTCAGACAGTGCACAAGTTGGCAGAGTCCGGCGACCACGTTCATGTGCGTACGCCGGACGGCTACACGGGTCGCGTGCGCGCTCATGTGCTCGTCTCTGCGAGCGCGGGCCGCAGGCCATCCCTTTGTGAGAAGATGCAGGTAACAGCTTTGTTTGCGCCGGTTTTGTCCAAGCCGCGCGCGAAGGCGGAGCTGATTACCACACTGGTACTATCTACGGTGCTACCGGTGGCAGGGAGCGCGCGGGCGTACGCACGTGTGCTACTGCCCAACGGCGTCACCGGCTACGTGCTCATGCACCAGCTCGCTCATCCGGTGCGCGCGAGAAAGACAGCGACAACGCTGCAAATCCGCAACCTCGGAAAAGTGGCTGCCACAGTCGGTCGTCGCCTGGTCGGCACCCCCTATCTCTGGGGCGGTTTATCCACCTACGGCATCGACTGTTCTGGCTTCACCCAGCTGTGTTATCGGCTCGCCGGCATCGATTTGCTGCGCGACGCTCGCATGCAGATAGCCGACAAGCGCTTCCAGTCTGTCGCTGACGGACAGGAGTTTGCACAAGCTGATTTGCAGGTGGGCGACCTCGTGTTCTTTGGAGAGGCGGCGACCGTTGCCACTGCGCAAAGGATCACGCACGTCGGCATGATTTTGCCAGACGGGCGCATGATTCATTCAGCCGGCGGTTTCGGGGTCGTCATTGAAGAGCGCGCCGGTCACCGGTACGCGGGCAAATATCTTGCGGCACGCAGACTCAAGGCAGAGTGCCGACTACAACTTCAATTTGCTTAGTTTGTCGAGGGCGGAGGTGGCAGAACAAAGCGCCCCGCCCTCGCACTTTCTTAATCCGAGCGTCTACTTCTTGTTATAGTTGCACCAAAAAGTGTGCCGTGGCACGACATCTCTCACTGGGCTCCAGTGCTCTTTGTCCGAAATGAGTGCGCAACCGGACGGGACTGGCGGAGCCTGTCGGCGTGCTGCGCCCCTGATTTGCGGCATTCCTACTGCCCCGCTTTCCGCTTGGACTTGGAGGCAGCCTCCCGCAGTGCGCGTTTATCATCGTCCGTAAGAAACAGGTCTACACCGATGTCTCCAGGCTCTTTAATCGCATTCGCTTCTTGCCCGCGGCCCAACCTCTTGAGCTGAAATTTCAAAGCACGCGCGGCATCAATCGACGCCTGTCCTTGATAACCGTTGTCCGTCAAGAAATTAAACCGACGGCGCGCCCAGAACTCAGCCTCTTTGTATTGATTTCGCATGTCGTAACACGAATAGATAACTCGATAAACATCTTGCTCTTCCTCCAAGTGGCGCGGTTTGAGCTTGGAGTAAAGTGGCAGACTCTCCTCAGCCGTCGCCACTGCTTTGTCGAAATTGGTAGCCCACAATTCGCTGCACGCAATCTGATACAAAGCAAACGGCTTGCCTTTCGATCGGGTCAACTCTTGAGCAAGTTTCTTTATGTGCTCCGGATGCCCCTCCCGCTCGTCGACTGCCGCCATCAAGCGTTTGAGGGTTCTCTTCTCTTCCTCGCTTTTGCTGATGGTGTCGCTAATATGCTTCAACTGCGCACGAGCCTTTGCGTACTGGCCGCTCATCGTCAAATATTGAGCCAGATCAAGTTCGGTCTTACCTAAATCCGGGCGCCCGGGCATAATGGTTTCTTCCATCTCGACTGCGATTTCGTACCGGGGGACAGCATCCGGAAACGGATGTGCTTTCACCTCGTTCAGAGTATTCCCCAGAGCAAGTAGCGCATCCGAGCCGGCTTCTCGATGTTGCGAGCGCAAGCGCAGGACGATCGCGACAGCCTGATCGACTTGCACTTTCACCTTGGCGAGCTGTTTCAGCCGTATGTAATCAGAGGCGAGCTGCGCTCTGATCTCGATGCGGCTATCGTTATCTTGAGCAGGCAGAACGGTCAGTGCTTGCTCGAACTCATCTGCAGCAGCTGCAAACAGTCCCTGAGCGTCATGCTCTTCGGCTCGCGCTTTCAACTGCGACCAGGTGGCACCAGCCGCTGACACAGGTGGCACAATCAAGTTGAAACCCAATAGAGCAGCGAGAAACCATGGTGTCGAGAGTCGCATTGCTCCGCTCCGGAAAGGAGAGTCCACTGCTCTCATTTTGCCAGCAATCTTGCCTCAATTTGTGATCGCTGAAAAGAAAAAGATCAGCGACGAACTGATAGCTCCAGGCGCCCGCGCTTACAATGGCGGATCAAGGCGAGTCGCGGCGCTGCTGAGCGGCACGAACCATTTCCTTCTTATCGTCATCCGTAACGAAAAAGTCCAAACCCTCCGAATATGGAAGCTTGACAGCAGCTGCCTCTTTGTCGCGGTGTTGCAAGCGAAGTATTTCGCGCAAATTGTGCGCAGCGCCAATACGGTCACCCGATTTAGGGTCGTACTCGGAAAGAAAGGCCACTCGCTGTCGCGCCAAACTCTCCGCCTCCTTGTATCGCCCCTTGTCCCGATTTGCATCGTAAAGCATGCGCATCAAATCTTGCTGCAAACGGACGTCCCTAGGGGTGGAATCGCACGAAAGCTTTAACGCTTCCGTGGCATTTGCCACACAGCGATCGAGGTTTTCCACCCACAATTCGCACCCCGCCACCATGCGCAAACGCTCCTGTTTAGGGGCTTTAGCGGTGTTGAATACATGTTGCATTGGCTGCGGGTGCCCCTGGCGTTCTTCAACCGCAGCAATCAAACGATCGGCGTGTTCCTTCTGCTTTGGCTCTTTGTAGAACTTGTCCCTCACTCGTTGCAGCTGCAAGATGCCCTCAGTCAATTGATTACCCGCTACGAGCACCTGGGCGTAATCTAGTTCGACATCAGGGAGATCAGGACGATTAGGCACTATATTTTCCGCCAGCTCGGTAGCCAGCGCAAATCGCGCACGACATTCAGCGTTGGAACGCGATCTCGGCTCACATTTCAGTTCACTGATGCTATTGCCGACAGCAATCAAGCTTTCACCAGACAGTCCCCCACGCTGCACGGTCAACGCCTTCGCTAGAGCCACAGCCCGATCAGCATGAGGTTTGGCTTTCTCAAACTGCCCGCCGCGCACATAATCGCCGATAATCTGGCACTCGAGCTGCAAGCGCGCGTCTTGATTTTGTTGCGGACAGAGCTGCAAAGCTCGTTCCAGATCGACTGCAGCATCACCAAATTCCAACCGCTCCTCGTGCGAATCAGCCGATGCCTTCGACTGTTTCCAGTCGGAAGACAGACAGGGCTGAACGCCCAGGCAGAGAAGCCCGATAAGTGACAGAGCCAGTTTGAGCGCCGATTGCATTATTTTGACGAGTGGATGGCTTATTCCTATTCTGCCAGAAATAATGACCGCCTCGTCCTGTTTTGGCAAAGGCGGTCCGCAGACCGCGAACCGCCTTTGCCAATCTATCGATCACAATCAGATTGAAACCGAGGAGAAGAGCGAGAAAGCATGGTGTCGAGAGTGTTTGCTCCGCTCCGTGAAGGAGATCTGCTGCTTTGGCAAGATGGCGTAGGCGCTAGGCTAAACAGGCTCGCGTGCTTACGAGTCCAATCTTGGCTAATTACGGCGTTCTTGAGCGTCGCGAATCATTGCTTTCTTATCGTCGTCAGTGATAAAAAGGTCCAAATTGCTTGAGTATGGAATCTTCACAGCAGCCGCCTCTTTCGGGCGATGCTGCAAGCTCAGTATTTGACGCAAATCGTGTGCGGCACTGACATTATCGCCGCCCTTCGGATCGAACTCGGATAGAAGAGCCACTCGTTGTCGCGCCGAACTCTCTGCCTCTTTGTAGCGCCCCTTGTCCCGATTTGCCTCATAAAGCATGCGCAGTAAATCTTGCTCAAGTGAGACGTTTTTGTGGGTCAGGTTGGACGCAAGCTTTAAAGACTCCGTCGCATTTGCGATACAGCGATCGAGGTTTAAAACCCACAATTCGCACGAGGCCAGCATGCGCAAACGCGCGGGTTTAGAGGCTTTACTGGCATTGAACAGTATCTGCATCTGCTGCGGATGCCCCTGGCGTTCTTCAATAGCAGCAATCAAACGATCTGGGTAAGCTTTTTTGCTGGGTTCTTTGTCGAACTTGTCTCTCACTCGTTGCAGCTGCAAAATCGCTTCATTCAACTGGCTATTCGCGACCAGCGCCTTAGCGTAATCCTGTTCAATGTCAGCGAGATCAGGCCGATTAGGCGTTATATTTTCCGCCAACTCGACTGCCAGCGCGTATCGCGCACTGGATTCAGAGCTGGGGCAAGATTTTACCTCGGATTTTAGTTCACTGACGGCGTTGCCGACAGCAAGCAAGCTTTCGCCTGAGGTTCCCGCACTGTGTGCATTAATCGACTTCGCCAGGGCAATGGCCCGATTGGCATGTGGTTTTGCTTTCTCAAACTGCCCACTGCGCACATAATCGCCGATAATTTCGCATTCCAACTGCAGCCGGGCATCTTGATTTTGTTGAGGAATCAACAGCAAAGAGTGCTCGAGATCGAGTGTCGCTTCCCGAAATTCGAGGCGTGCCTCGTGGGCCTCGGCGGACGCTTTAGTCTGTTTCCAGTCGGAAGACAGACCGGGCTGAACGCCCAAGCAGAGAAGCCCGAAAAGTGAAAGAGCCTGTATGACGGCGGATCGCATCTATTCTGACGAGTTGGATGGCTGATTATATTCTGCCCGAAATAAACAACGCGCCCTGTCACTGTTATACAAAAGCGGTCCGGGGGTTGCGGACCGCTCGGAGCATTAGTCTCAGTCAGGCGTATAACCAGGATTGCGCCCTGCCTCGTAATCTTGAAGTGCCTTCTGCTGAGCCAAATTAAAGAGATACCACTCCTGCATGTTCGGAGTGAGATTGACGATGCCGGTATTTTGCCGTACCTCGTCGACCGCTTCGCTCTGCGGCGCCGGTTGCTCCGGGCCACCCTGGCGCTCGGTCTTGGCCACTGGATTTGACTGCGCCGGATCACAATCGCCGGCAAGCGTCCAACCGTTTTTAACGCCGGACTGCGCATCCTGATAGGACTTCTGTTGAAGAAGATTCAAATAGTTCAGCGTATCAAGCTGTACGGACGGAGAAGCGGCAGTTTCTCTAGGAATTTCGTCTGTCATGTCGCGTTCCTCTTGGGAAAAGATGACTGCGACCCGCGCTGGAAGGGGCAATCTATTGGGGACGCACATCTTATGAAAGGCAAATGACCGCATTGTGGCGTGGGACTTGAGTTAGTGCGCAATCGCCCCACTTAAATCGAGAGCAACCAGCAAACTCAACCGCGACTCCAGATATGGTGGCATAGTTGCCAACAAGTTTAGCGCTCGTTGTCAATCGGGAACATGACTGAAGGAGTCTTCGGTTCATATTTTCCAGACGAGGTAAGGTCCATGCATTCCTCTACGGTTTCCGCGCGCCAATTTGCTACCGATGCAAATCCGGTCGAGGAATTATCTAATGAATTGCGCCGCTTTCAAAGCGCGACCAGCAGGAATGCGCCGCTGATCTCATCGCAGACTTACTTCCAACAGTTGCAGCGCATGCTCAATCCTGATGTAATGCGCGGAGTCGAGCTGAGCGAATCCAACACATTTGAAGTGATATCCCGAAACCAAAAGGCTACAGGAGCCGGCACAGCCGCGTCATTCGATGCGTCGCCCCTGGCTCGCTATGAAAACGCAGCACTTCAACCGGCACGCGAACACCTGAACAAGCTATTCCAAGCCGGATGGGAGCTAGATTCCGGCGAAGTGGTGTCCTTCGAAACCGCGCCTGATATCAAGAGTAAAAAAGCAACGCCGGCGACCGCCCGCCAGTTCGATCTCAAGCCGGTCAAGGAAAAAACGAGGCGCACGCAATCCTGGATCGATTGGGACAACATCAATGCGAAATCTCACGCGCTACCTGGCGATATTGCAAGCGAAGCTCAGAGCCAGCTTCGCGACCGCTCCGCCTGGTTTGCCGCAGCCGCTTGCACCGACAATACAGTGGCGATGGTGCGCCCGCGCCAGACGTTAAAACTCAATGTTGCCAACAACAAGGCTGCCATCCATCCCGAAAGTCGCCTGGTGAGCCGTCGTGCTGATGCGCACATGCGTCTTCGCCACGTGCAGGTCATCGATCAAAAATCGTTGCAGCAGCTTTTGCTTGACGCGCGCGAACGCGAATTCGAACGCATTGCCGCTCGCATGCCAGAACCCAAGCAGGTGAAAACTTCGACCTTCTCACATCCAGGGGCAATCCTGCGAGAAGTAATGCATTTCGCGCAGCAAGGCTTGAAAAAGCTGGCCGTGTATTTTTCGTGATTTTGGCGCCGCCTTATAACTTTCTTGCATGATTCGCGCTAGACTCATGAGCTCAGGCGTGACATTACGCGAGGAAGAAAAGTATGCTGAAATCCGAAGCCGAGCGCGTCGTCCGGCGTGCCCTGGAAGAAACCAACGCTCAGTTCACTGAAGAACAGATTCAAGCGCTTTGCCAATTGGTTTCGAAAATCGCCCTCATAACCGTAGAGGAGTCGCTGGCAGCCTGGCGCCCGAGCAGGGATCAACTGCGATGACACAAACAACAACGTCCACTTTGGAGCAAGCCAAAGGTCTGCAAAAGGAGATCGTCGACCTGCGCCGACATCTTCACTCGGAGCCGGAGTTGAGCTTCAACGAGCACAAGACGGCCGATTTGGCGGCAGAAAAACTGAAAGCACTCGGCTATCAAGTCAAGCGTAACGTCGGCAAAACCGGTCTCTATGGCGATCTCGGCAAAGGCACGAAGATCGCGATTCGTGCTGATATGGATGGACTGCCGATCGACGAGAGCAACGAGAGCAAGTCGTACCGCTCCAAAAACAAAGGCGTCATGCACGCCTGCGGACACGATGCGCACATTTCTTGCGCTCTGGCAGCAGCCAAGATTTTGGCAGGAACCGAGCAAAAGTTGAACGGTTCTATCCGCATGTTGATGCAGCCCGCCGAAGAGCTTGGTGATGACGAAGGCAAATCCGGCGCCTTCCGAATGATTCAAGACGGAGTGCTGGAGGGAGTTTCCGCAGTCATAGGGCTGCACATGGATGCGAGCGTTCCAGCCGGAAAAGTTGGCATCATGCCGGGACCTGTGATGGCAGCAGCCGATGGATTTACCATTTCGATTATCGGCAAAGGTGGTCACGGAGCCTATCCTGAAGCGACGGTCGACGCGGTCGTCGTCGCGTCACAAGTGGTGCAGGCGATTCAGCAGATCGTTTCGCGCCGCATCTCAGCTCTTGATCCAGCGATCATCACAATCGGCTCTTTTCACAGCTCCAGCTCGCGCGGCAACATCATCTCCGAAAGCGTCACATTAGAAGGAACTTTCCGTACCTTCAACAGAGACACGCGCGCAAAGATCATGGAAGAACTTGATAGAGCTTGCTCGATCGCCCGCATTCTTGGCGGCGATTACAAGATTCAGTACGAACTCGGCTATCCGACGACCGTCAACGATCCGGAAATCACGCGTATCATGCGCGAAACAGCGATAGATCTTCTGGGCGAGCAGAATGTTCTCGCCATTCCACCAAAGACGTGGAGCGAGGATTTCTCGATGTTCGCAGAGATCGTGCCAGGCGCTTTCATGTTTCTCGGCGCCGAGATCGAAGGCGACCGACGCAGCCACCACAGCCATGATTTCGATCTCGATGAGTCGGGACTTTATGTCGGCACGGCTGTCCTGGCAGAGACTGCGCGCCGCCTGATTCCATATCTGGAGAGCCGTAAATGACCAGCAAAACTGCAGAACTGTCGCAACGCATCGAAGAGCTTTTCGAGAGCGGCAAGACCGATGGCGACTCACTGAAAGTGGTCGAGTCGGTGATCCAAGGTTTAGACGACGGCTCCATCACGGTCGTGGAAAATACCGGCAATCATCAGTGGCAAGTCAACGCCTGGGTGAAAAAGGCGATCCTACTTTATTTCCGTCTGCGCCCCATCGAAAAGATGGACGAAGGTCACTTCTTCGACAAAGTGCCGCTCAAGCAGTTCGCTCCCGGCATGAACCGAATTGTCCCGTACAGCTCGGTCCGCAAAGGCTCTTACGTCGCACCTAAGGTTGTGATCATGGCACCGAGCTTCATCAACATCGGCGCTTACGTCGCCGAAGGCGCGATGGTCGATTCGCTCGTTCTTGTCGGCTCATGCGCCAGAATCGGAACCAATGTTCACCTGGGCGCCGGCACCGTCATTGGTGGCGTGCTCGAACCACCGAACAGCGCTCCCGTGATTATCGAAGACGGAGCGTTCATAGGCGGCGGCTGCGGCATATATGAAGGCTGCATCGTAGAATCCAATGCCGTCATTGGCGCTGGAACCAACATCACAGCCTCCACTCCAATTATCGATACGCAAACCGGCGAAGAGTTTTTCGGGCGCGTACCTGAAAACGCCGTCGTCATCCCAGGCGGCAGACCGAAAAAAATCGGCGGGCACGACTACATCGTGCAGACACCGCTGATCATCAAGCGCCGCGATCCATCGGTTAGCGCTAAATTGGCTCTGGAAGAGTCATTGCGCACGTTCAGCTCATAGTAAAATTAATTCGCTCTGAAAACAAAACGCCACCCCACAACGATGCAGACGTGGCGGAATGGTATACGCGGTAGTTTGGCGCTGCACTCAAAACTCCAGGCGCCTTGCCAGCGTCGCATTTGCAGCCCATCGCCGTTGCGGTGGGTTGCTTTACTCTGCCTGCTCAGGCTCTTCTTCGTCGTCTTCGCGATAGCCACCAAGCCCGACGCCGACCATGCGCGTTTCCCCTTCTACTTTCTCCAGCTCGATTGGAATGCAGCCGCTTAATTCGAGAATGTAATCCGCGAGTTCCGTCGAGTGAGTTGTGATCCATAGCTGAGAGCGTTCTGACGACGCCACGATCAGCCTGGCAAGATGCTCGTATAAGCGAGGATGAACGCTCGTTTCAGGTTCGTTCAGGGCGAGCAGCGATGGCGGCCGAGCACTCAAGAGGGCCGCTATCAAACAGAGATATTGCAGGGTGCCATCAGACAACTCGTGCACCTTGAGCGGGCGCCTCATGTTCGGACCCAACATGAGTAGATCAAGACCTGACGGCGTTTGTTCAAAATCGAGTTTAGAACCGGGAAAGGCCAACTCCAACGACTCGGTCAAGGCGTCCTCGTCCACTGCCTGTATCGTCGCCAGGGCTGCGACAAAGTCACCGCCGTCATGACTCATCAACGGCGTCATGACGCTGATGCGCGGCTTTCGCAGGGGCGAATCAACGTCTGTGCGGAAATCATGGAAAAACCGCCAGTTGAGAAACTCTTCGCGCAAAGCGAATAGGTCAGGAAAGGCAAAAGGGTCGCGCAATCCGGTTAGAACGGACTCGTTATCGCGAACCTGCTTTGTGTAATCGACCATCTTGCCGGAAGCGTTGCGCGCCTCAACGTATACGCGCCCACGTTTCAAAAGGGAATGTTTATGTCCTTTCTGCCAGCGATAAACTTCCTCGGACTTGATCTCTGCGTCGCTCTTAAACACCTCCGGGCGCTGATGACAGCCACCGTCGCAACGCATCGGGCCGCAAGCAAGATTGTATTGAAATTCGTCCACTGTCACAGAAACTTCGATTTCCGCCTTACTTTTCTTTCCATGCGGACCGGCCCACAGCGCGGCTCCCACCGAACCTTCAGTAGCTAGCGCCATAGAGAGCTGCCCCGTGGCAGCGGCTGAAACGAGATAAAGCGCACGATAGAGATTACTTTTACCAACGCCGTTGGGACCGACGATTACGTTGATTGGCTGCAGCCTGAGCCAGACATCCTTGATGGAGCGATAATTGGTAACTTTGAAGTCTTTGATCATGTAATCAAACTCTCAATCTCAATCGTCTGAATCATCTTTTGATTCGGGTCTCGCTGAACCTTCAATGATGGTTTCTCCGGTCTCCGCCTTGTCCAAATTGATGCGCGTCACCCCACCGAGTTTGTTGAGATGATTGACGAGATCGATCGAATGCGTGGTAATCCATACCTGTGAATGCTGCGCTGCACGCGCGATTAGCTTCGCCAGCGCAGGCAGCAGCTTTTCGTGCAGGCTCGTCTCCGGTTCATTCAAAACCATCAGACTGGGAGGACGCGGAGTGAGAAGAGCAGCGAGCAGGCAGAGATACTGCAAAGTCCCATCCGAAATCTCTACAGCTTGAAACGGGCGATAGAGGTCGGGCATTTCCACTTGCATCTGCATGTGCCCCGCATCTGACGTCAAAATTAGCGACGCCCCGGGAAATGCGTCCGAGAAGAATTTGTTGAGTTCCGCTGAGTCGCCGGTTCCCTTAATAGTTGCCAGAGCAGCTGCAACATCGGTGCCATCGTGCGAAAGAACAGGCGTAATCACGCCAAGCTGCGGCCTGCGCAACGGTGAATCTAAATCGGTACGAAAATGATGGTAAAACCGCCAGCTCAAAATCTCCGAACGCAACTGATGCAGATCAGGAAATCTGTGCGGTTCCCTCAACGCGGAGAGTATGGACTCATTGGGTAAAACTGCTGATGGAAACTCAACGCGCCGCCCATCCATATCTCTGGTGCTGACCAGTCCGGCTTTTCGTTCCAGCAATGATGTGAGCTTACCCCGATATTTGAGTTGAATCTCTTCATGCTTAATGTCTGGATCTAAACGAAACCATTGAGAGAGGCTATCCCCCGGTGGATCTTTCGCTGGTTCCATCGGAATCAGCCCGCAAGTGAGTTCGTACCGCAATTCGTCGAGTTCAACCGCAAGCCGCATCTGCTGCGTTTCTGATTTATGCCTGCGACCGGCCCAAAGCACTGACGACATACCGCCCTCGTCAGCGAGCGTGCGAGCGAAAGTCCCATTAGCCGCGCAGGCGATGAGATACATTGCTCGATAGAGATTGCTCTTGCCCGTTCCATTAGGTCCCACCACGACATTGAGCTTGCCGAGCTTCAATTGCACGTCTTTGAGCGAGCGGTAATTTTCTACTTCGAGTGATTCGATGGGCATAGTCAGAGCAATGACAGTGGAACCGTATTTGATACCACTCAGAGTGTCTGATACGCAGACTAAAATCGTTTCGATGGCTGCGCGAAATGATATCTTATCAGTTCAATCGATGCGAGAACGAATATGAGCCAAGATGCCGTCAAGTGGAATGTCGGACAGTACAGCAAGTTCATCAATGAGCGCACGCGTCCGGCGGCGGAGCTGCTCGGCAGAGTGGAGCTGGAGACGGCGAAAACGGTCGTTGATCTGGGGTGCGGTCCCGGCAATTCGACGGCACTGCTCAAACACCGGTGGCCGCATGCCCGTGTCATCGGCATAGACAACTCCGACGAGATGTTGAGTCAGGCTAAAGCTTCCCTGCCCGATTTCGAATTTCAATCAGGCGACATCAGTGATTGGCATCCCGAAAACACTTTCGATGTGATTTTCTCCAACGCCGCTCTCCAATGGGTTCCCAACCATGAGCAGCTCTTGCCCAGACTGGCGGAGTTGATCAATGCCAATGGTTATTTCGCCATGCAGGTGCCGAACAACCACATGGAGCCGACACACAGAGCCATGCGGGACGTCGCCGGAGATCATCGTTGGAGCGTTGATCTGTCTAAAACGCGAAGACAACCGCCAGTATTGGCGCCGCAGAAATACTACGATCTCCTTAGACCATACTTCGAAACAATCGACATTTGGGAGACGCGATACTTTCACGAAATGGATTCGTACGAGGCCATCGCCGAATGGCTGAAAGGCACAGGGCTGCGCCCGTTTATTGCTCAGTTGGCTGCCACGGAGCAAAATCAATTTCTCGCGCTTTTCATCGACGAGTTGCGCAAACACTACGACGTCCAGAGCGACAAGAAGCTTCTACTGCCCTTTCCCCGCCTTTTCATCGTTGCGCAAAGATGGAAGGTTTTGAGCCGGAACCAATGATGCTGGGCGGCAGATTGATGATCGGAGGAGAATTGTCACGCTCGTTTAGCCCTGCAGTATGTTGGATGCTTGCAGTGCTCATGCTCTCATTGATTAGCCCGACTGCCGCACTGGCCGACAACTTCGAATCTAATGGCGTCAATATACACTACGTGGTTGATGGTGAAGGTCCGCCCGTAATCTTGATTCACGGTCTCTATGCGAGCGCCTACACAAATTGGCAACTGCCGGGCATCATGCGCAATTTAGCCAAACATTACCGGGTCGTAGCCTTCGACTTACGCGGACACGGCGCCTCAGGCAAGCCGGAGGAAGAGGCGCAGTACGGCGTTGAAATGGCTAAGGACGTGGCTCGCTTGCTGGATTACCTCCATATCGAGAAAGCGCGAATTGTCGGCTATTCATTGGGCGGTATGGTTGCACTCAAATTCGTTTCCTTGTATCCGCAGCGCACCACAACGGCAGTATTGGGCGGCATGGGTTGGCTCAGAGAAGGAAGTCCGATTCAGAAAGTTTGGCAGAATATGGGCGATCAACAAAGAGACGCCGGCAATACGAGAGTGGCCGGCGTTCCGCCCGCTTGCTTGAGTGCTGTTGCTCAATTGGCGCTGTCGCAGGAAGAGGTGGAACGAATCAATGTGCCAGTGACGATGATTGTTGGCGACAGTGACCCTTGTCGGTTTCTCTACGCCCAACCGTTGCACCGGCTCCGGAAGGACTGGCCGATTGTGCTTGTTCAGGGCGCCGGACATATGAACTGCGTGATTCAGCCGGCATTCCAACGCGATCTGGAAGATGCCCTGAGAGCAAAAACAATCCTTCCGGAAGCTTCTATGCATGGCGGCTCTGCCGACAAAAATACAGACACGCCGGCTACGAACTAAGATCCGTTCAGCCTGAGTTGTACCTCGCAAGTCGCACGGGCAGCTGGTATCTGCAGCCGTTTGCAGACGGTGTGACCGTATTGATCTTGTGCTGTTATTTCGTAAACACCCGTGAAAACGTTCGCTGAGAAACGGCCTGATGAGTCACTCTGTCCTGATACATCTGTTCGCCACTGTTTGCAGATCAAGTTGCGAAGAGCGTCATACGCGGGTTTTACCGTCATGTCTTCTCGCAGCAGACCACGCGGAGCACCCTGCCACGAATTCTTATCGCTCAGATCCCACCAAGTTATGCCGTGGAGACAACGATTGCTAAACAACAACCGATAAAGCTTTTCAACGTAGACGGCCTGCTCGATTTCCCCTTGGGGCTTGCTGTTCCAAGGTTTACTCGTCTCTGCTCCCGCCTCTTCGCCGACACGTGGCTCTCCGCTCAGAACTGAGATTTCTGTGACATAAAGCGGCTTGCCGAAGCGTGCCAGCCGATTGAGAATAAACTGTACGCGTGCCAGAGGCCAATTGCCTTGCGTCATGTGCATCTGAATGCCTATTGCGTCCGGCAAAGCTGCATCGCGAGCGAGCTGAGCCAAAACGTCCGTCTCGTAGGTATTGTTGGCATAATCGTTGTATATCACCGTGACGTCACTGCGATTTGCTTCGTGCAGAGCACGTTTATCCAACTGTTCTTCATGTTCGATCGCAGCCGCGGGACCGATTCTCCGGACCCATGAGATGAGCCCGTTGTCCGAGCGATCAGTCATCGCGGCCACGATCTCGTTATTTTCGATAAAGCGAAGATGGGGCGTTGCGGCGAAGTGCTTGATCAAACTGACTGCATGTTGGTCCGCCTGCTGAAGAGCTTTCAGAGGATTCTGAGGAAGAAACGATGGAACGAAATGAGGCCAGAACAGCGGATGAATTTTAGTCGACAAGCCTGCTTCGTCAAGCCAGCGCACCTGCTCGTCGAACTTCTGCAGGTTTTGCTCGCCCGATTTAGATTCGACTTGGGGCCAATACGGAGTCACCGTGGCGAAGTTAAACAGTTCCCGCAGCCGTGCCTGATACTCCTTTTGCTCGGCTGTTTGTCGATGAGGATCGAGACCCTGAATTTGCGTTCCGAACAAAAAATCCTGCCCGACCTGTTTGAGACGCACGCTGGAATTGGCAACCGGCTTTCCTTGTTTATTCAAAACAACCACGGTAACGGCTCGCTTCCTTGCCTTCTCAATGTTCGCTTCCGGGTTGGCAAGCAGCTTAGCGTCAATACCAAGGTCGGAAAGAGCCACGGGCGTAACAGTGACATCTCTGAACTCAAAGGGCTTTGACTCCGGTCTCAACCGCAGCGACAGCTGTTTGCCGTCACAAGGAGCAATGCAGTCAAGGTCAAAACTTTTCCACTGAGCCCCTGTGTGCACGCTGTCGTTGAGCGACTCGGCGTAAGGGTATGCTGATTGGAATATCGCCGTCTCGACGCGTTGATCGCGCGATGATCTTGCTTCGAAGTGCACATGCAATCCCTGTCCGAAGACCGCATTACTCGGCCGCGGCGGCAGGCTCAGTTTGCACACAACCATAAGCGGAGTTGCACGCGTCGCCTCTCCACTGAGAATAAAGATATCGCGCCCCGACTGCTGTTGTGCTCGGACAGAATCACCGTCGCAGGTCCAAGCGTCGTTGACAACAAGGTTCACCGCAGCGGCCATGCCGGCACCGGCGGCATAAAAGAAGACAACAATAACTGCGCCACTAAAAGCACCTGCACGCCTCCAATTGGCTTGTACAAACTCTTTCATGAGTTTTTAAGGCGATCTCCGTTGTGCGCAGGTTGATGCGGTTGAGGGTAACTTCGACAAAAGAAACTTCTGAGTCGCGGCAATATCCAAGGAGGCGGTTGTAACCTATTTGCAGGACGTTGTACTTGTACGTGCCGAGAATATTTTTGCAAAGACCGATAGTATCTTCAATTGGCAGTGAAACATTAACGCTGGTCATGATGCACACCTCGTAAAATCCGGTGCCGTCTACCGCGCGGCGCGACACCCAATCTAAAGTCGTTAATTCACCAGCCAACGCCAGAAGCCGGATCAGGAATCAGACTGATCGTCATAGTTGCTAGAATCGTCAGACGCGACATAATTCCCGTCAGAAGGTGCGTCGTCAGAGCCGCCTGCAGAAGAGTCATTGGAACTCGCAGCCGGTGCAGGGCTATAACCGAGATCTCCGGCGCTGGCAGATGCCGCCGCCAGGGCAGAAGGCAGTTCTGAGGCGTTGTACATCATTGCGCCTATCGATGACAGTGTATCAACCGGCCCAGTGGACGACTGTGAGCCGGTGTCTGACTGAGTTCCACCAATCGGTGCCGGCGAGTCAACCGCACCAGTCGTCGACTGCGAAGGCGAGTCGTACTGATGTGCAACGACAAAACCAGAAAGCATTTGATAAATGTCCGGATCACCATGTGCCGTCTGCGCCGGGGTCAGAGGGCCGTCGTTGCGCATTGATTGTTGAATGGAGCCCATGAGGTTCGAGGAAGGCAGGTTGAGGGCGCGACCGTTAATGTGCTCAGCGGTGGATAGATTTTCGTGCGTTACCATGGTCTTACTCTCCGAATGAATAGAGTGCGCTACTGAGTCGCCGTTCGTCGTTGACGAAGACATCCTATGCAGGCGAGGTTGCAAACAGGTTGCTGCCGGCTGCGGCAGTGAGGGTTGGGTAAAATGCGGTGATAGTCCGGCAGGAATCGGCAGTGGCGAGCGAAGGCGAAAAATATACAGACCCGTTAATCTCAACGACCATCGCCGGGCGCTACGAGCTGCTGTCGATAATCGGCATCGGCGGTTGGAGCACCGTCTATCGAGCTAACGATCTGAACCTGAAACGGCAGGTGGCGGTGAAAATGCTGCATCCGCACCTGTGCATCGACGCCACCAAGGTGACCAGATTTCGCCGAGAAGCAGAGGCAACTGCGGCAATTGCGCACCCCAACCTGGCAGCGATTTACGATTCCGGCTTGATCGGCGAAACTCGCCCTTACTTCGTCATGGAAATCGTCGAAGGAACGCCGCTGAACGAGCGCTTCAAACGAGAGTCTAAATTGACTCCGGAAGCCTGCGTGGCGTTGTTCGAGCAGATACTAAATGCAGTCGGCGCCATTCATCAACACGGACTCCTACACCGAGATTTGAAACCGGGCAACGTGCTCGTCTCTGAAAACGGCCTCGCTAAAGTTGTCGATTTCGGCATGGCGAAGTGGATTTTGCAGGACAATCCGCTGACGAAAACCGATGAAGCATTGGGCACACCTGCTTACATGAGTCCGGAGCAGTGCGCAGGTAAACCTATTGACGCTCGCAGCGACCTCTACTCGATCGGTTGCATGCTGTATGAAGCGCTGTCAGGCGCAAAACCGTTTCAAACAGACAACATGCTCGAGTTTATACGCATGCACGCGAGCAGCAAGCCGCCTCGTTTGATTGATGCCAAGATTCCTTCCGCGCTCAAACATACGGTTATGAAGGCATTAGAGAAAAATCCGCAGGATAGGCCCAGTACGGCAGAGGAATTCACAACAGAACTGGTCGAGGCAATCCGCCCGGTGCCGGCTCATCGTCGCCTGCAAAAGTTTCTTCGATTAGAACACGTACCGAAATCGAAAAAGCGGCGAATCGTCATAGTCAGCTCCTGCACCATAGCCCTCGTGCTGCTTGCCTCGATGCCGATTGCATTGATGCTCAAACAACGCACGTTGAAATTTCCCGCGTCACACTCGTGCGGAAGCATCTACCTGATGCATCGCGATAATAACGGCACAATGAGCGGGAAAACATTTTATGGCTACGCTCGGGGAGCCGTCGAGGTACCTAATGAATCGTTCGTTCTGCTGTCCGAGCTCCCGCAAACACAAGCGGCGGATCTCAGTTTTTTGAACAGTCTGAACGGCAAGGATTTGCAGTCTCTCGATCTGTTCAATCAAGAATTGAACGAACAATCGATCGCCTGCATCAATCACATGTCGCAGCTGAAGATCCTATCTTTGAGTCATGCAAAAATTGCCGATAAGGCATTGATGCTGCTCACTCTGCCCAAGCTCGAGGGGCTGGATCTGTCCACTACAGGCATTTCTTCCCGGTCTGTTGAGCAGATCGCTGGGCGCCTTCCGGCGTTGCACTGGATATCGCTGCGCGGCTGCAAGAATCTAGATGACGCGGCAACTCCTCCCTTAGTGGAAATCAAAACAATCGGCTGCATAATGCTGGACGACGTACCGGGGGTAAACGACGGCGGCATGCCGCCTTTACGCACGGCGGCTAAGCTCGCATTCATCACTCTCAATCACGACAGGATCTCAGACCAGGGAGTAAACGTGCTTTCCCAGATAACCAAGTTGACTCGCCTCGACCTTGCCGGCACATCAATCACCGATATTGGTGTCAAATACCTGACCAGCCTGAGCAGGCTGCATCATCTTGATTTGAGCGAAACAGCGATCTCTGATTCATGCATCAACGATCTGGCGCAGTTCAAACGTTTGCGCGAGCTGTTCGTCAGCTCCACGAAAATAACACGGTTAGGAGCCAAACGCCTGCGACAACTGTTGCCCGAGTGCGAAATCACAGGCGACAATTAGATCAACCCGGGTCTTCAGCAGCTTCGAAACGGTAGCCAACGCCGTGAACGGTTGTTATCATCGGGGGCTCGCCTGGCTCCTCGATCTTGCGGCGCAGCTTAGCGATATATGCCTTGATCGACTCTGTGGAAACATCCGAGTCAGAAGGCCAAACGCGGTTTAGCAGTGAATCTTGATTAAACGGTTGGTTGGGATGTTTCATAAAAAACTCCAACAGCGCAAACTCTTTTGGCATTAAGTGCAGCTGCTTACCAGCTTTTTGCACCGTATGCGTCTGAGCATTCAGCTCCAATCCGCGTATGCGGATGGTCGTCTCAATCAAGCCCGGTGGACGTTTGAGTAGTGCTTGCAGACGCGCCGTCAGCTCGAGCGGATGAAACGGTTTTGTCAAATAATCATCAGCTCCCGCATCGAAGCCAATCAGCTTATCGGCGATCTGCGATTTTCCCGTCAACATGAGGACTGGAGTTTTGCCGCCTCGGGCGCGATATGCTTGGCAAACTTCTGGCCCACTCATGCCAGGCAGCTCCCAATCGAGAACGACCGCATCATAAGAGTGAAACTTGAGATAATCGAGCCCCGTGCTGCCGTCGTAGACAACTTCGATGATGTGGTCTCCTTTCAACCACTTTTGAAACATGCTGCAAAGCTCGCGATCATCTTCAACAAGAAGGATTTTTGCCATAATGCTTTTGGCTTCGTGCCATTCCTCTTTACGTTGACAGTTTAGTATAGCGACGCAAAATCCAATCATGCATTGTGCAGACCAACAACTGGATGTCAGCGCTTCCGACGCCGGGGAGCAGAAAGCGTATGACCGCCTGCGCAGCTGGTATCTAGCACGGTTGCGCAAAGGCGCCCTGCAAGGCGTGCAAACTGATTTAACACCGTCGACGTTGATATTGAAAGACCGTCAGGCGTTAGATGTCTTGATTGCCGACGCGGTACATTGGCAACAACAGGCACAAAAGCGCGACTGGCTTCCTTTACTCCTCATACTGTTGCAGTTGACGACATGCGCATTGCTCTCGTGGTGGCTGATTCTGGACGAGCCTTTGGCACCAGTCTATCTGCCTGCTATGAGCACGGCTCTCGTAGTATTGCTTTTCACTTCCACCATTATCGCGCTCCTTGCCGCGCGTCGGCTCAAACAGAAAGGCATACGGATTCATGCACTGACGCAGCAAGAAGAAGCCATCGCCGACTATGCGTTGGACGCGTTTTTCTCTCTAGACGAGCATTACAAGTTTGTCGCTTGCAATCCCACCATGCGCCGGACAGTGGGGACAGCGTCCTCGTCTCAAACTTTTCTACAGTTGATTCCGGCAGGTGAAACAGAACGGGTAAAGCAAGTATTCATAGAGGCCGCCGCCAGCAATGGCGCAGTTTTGCGAGTGGAAACCATGCTCAGAGACAGCGCTCAAGAGCTCATCGATGTCGATTTGTCCGTCGAACACTCGTTAAACGAATCGAGCTTTTACTGCGTCGTTACCGATATATCCGAGCGAAAAGCCGTGGCTCGACTGAAAGATCAACTGACGGACATGCTCAGTCATGACGTCCGCAGCCCGTTGACAGCGCTTGAATTTTCTTTAGCTTTGCTGTTGAAAGAGTCGGCCGGCTCTTTGACCGACGATGGTGAGCAGATTGTCAAAACTGCTCAGCGCAATGTGACAAATCTGATTACCCTCATTAATCAGCTTCTTGATCTATACAAGCTCGACGCCAGTCGTCTTCAACTCAACGTTCGCCCGACACCTTTATCCAGCCTCATTCGCAGCACTCTGGAGGTAGCGGAGCGACTGGCGGAGGCGAAAGCGATTGATATAGAAGTAGAGGCGCCCGATGAAGTCCTGGTGGAAGCAGATGCGGACCGGGTCACCCAATGCCTGGTCAATTTAGTAGCAAATGCAATCAAGTACTCTCCTGAGAATAGTACCGTGATCATTCGCGGTAAACGCGAGGCGGAAAAAATGGTCGAGATCCGCATCAGCGACCAGGGCCCTGGTATCGCACCAGAGCACCAGGAGTGCATATTCGATCGCTTCTACATGGCAGGTCCCGAACACACCGGCTCGACCGGACTCGGTCTGGCAATCACCAAACTAATTATAGAGGCGCATGGCGGCACACTCGGCATCGATTCTAGCGCGGGAGCCGGCTCCAGCTTTTGGATAAAGTTGCCTTGCCTTGAGCCCAGGTAAATTCGCAGCTGTCGCGCTCGCTTTGCCATGTTTGTGGTGCCACCATGGACGGTTTTCACCTTCTGCAACAAAACTGTTTACCAAGCGAGTTGAGGTGGCAGATTTCCATGCTCACCAGACGGGTCAACCATCAGGTTTTGACACACAAGCAAGTGTTCGCCGCAGGGCGCAAAAATTCAACCGAGCCATCGCCCACTTAGAACTCGTTTACATGCTCTCACCGGTTTAATTATCAACCTTCGCAACAATCTCACCTAGTTCTTCCTGGCAAGCTTATACTCGATTGAAATGGCGGCGCTGTTTCCAGCTCCACTCTCCGCTTAGACCTTTAATCCTCGTGACCAACTGCTGAACCGCAGCGGTGGCCGTCGCGCAGCGATCTTTTGAAGGCGCGTGGGGAGCAACCTTAAGCGTTCAAATAGGCAGGTGTACATGATAAAAGGGACGTTGGTCGTTAATCTCAATCCTCCATATATTGGATTTACTTCGCAACAAGACGGCGAACAATGGAAGCACTGTACGGTTAACGACGTGAAGTCCCTTTTGGTCGAACTCGATGCGATCTTTCCTCAAGTTCAATGGCCGCCTCGCGATTGCATGATTCGCGTTCAGGGCGATTTTCCCTCTCAAAAGCTGGCCAAGTTCGGATTGACCAAGTAAGCTCTCAGCCTCGAACCAATTGAGTTCTTCCCGCAGCGGAAGGTGCGCGCAAGCTTTGCTGCGCTGCCACTGTCGTCGGGAGAAAGAACCAGCCAAGCTCGAAGCATCCAACAATATGTCGAAGACGTTGCACAGCGCGTCTTCGACATATTGTTCGCAGGCATCATCCAGCCCCAAAAGTGCCTGTGCAGAAGCAAGCGTCTCCTAAACTTTCCTCTTAAGGTGCACCTGGCGGCCGTGAACCGTCGCGGACCGGCAACAAAAAGGGCACCATATATGGTGCCCCTCTCAATGGTTTTAAAGCCGCCCGAGTCAGGCGGTTACTGCTTCCAATACCTGTTCTGTTGCTGGCTTGTCGGTCTCGGCGGTGGCTCTGCGTGCCTGCCCGCCTTTGCGGCCGGCAGCAGCAGCTTCAGAGGAGGTGAATTCGTGTGCGGTGCCTTTTTCATGGGCAGCTTTTCCGCCTCTGCTGGCAATTTCGCGTTGCTTATTAGCATCCATCGAGGCAAACCCGCGATTGCTTCTTCCAGTTTTCGGTTTTTCGTTTTCCATTGTCATTGTCCTTTTCGCGCAGTGATCCTGGTCGCAGGCAAAGCTGACTCTTCGCCGCGAGCTTTTTGATTTAAATTTGTTGGCCGAGTTACGCGTTCATCATTGAACTGTCATCGACTCGAGCGCATGAGCGACACCAATCTGGCACCAGTCAAAACACATCGAGCTGTCAGCGAGTAGTGAATGGTTTGAAGCGGTTATTCCAGTGAGCAAATGACTCAATTGAATCCAATTCACCAACGTCAACAGGTACATTATAGTCGACATGACTCAACAGCTGCAATAGGCTATAACCACCAAATTGCATAAAATCTGAGCGGCATCCATTAATTCACCGGGCGCGAATTCGCTTGTAGACGATAGTACACAGTAGCTCTCGATCTAGCGCCCAGAGCCACTTTTGACCAGATCACAATTGCACTTGGGCGGCACACCTGGCTCACATATTGTAGTACGATCGTGTGAATTGCCTGCCCCACTACCGCCGTGTCGGGACAGATCGATGCCGCGCCGGTTTGCCAGGTCAACTCGTACCATCGCTCTGGCATGGGGTTTCATCCGATCAAAATAACTTCAAGGGGCTCTGTTCGCCGCTTTGCGCTGTCAACGTGCGCAAAATCCCGAAGTGCAAGCATCCTTCGCGTCTCGAGAAATTGCGCCCACCATCATTAGGTGATATAAAAGCCGAGCTGGTCGCAAATGCGGGGATAGGCGCTTGGCAATAAAAACTGAAAAACAGCCGGTAGCAAAGGTCGCCAACTATTTTGGCATCGAAGACCAACATTACACGGCACAAGAGAGCTCACAGGTTGTCATACTTCCGTGCGCGTACGAAGGTGACGCTCGCGGCACCAGGCTCGGACCCAAGTCCATCTACGAAGCAAGCCTGCAAATCGAGCGTTTCGACGACGAGCTCTGGACAGAGCCCTACAAAATCGGCATCTGCAGCCACAAAGAGTTAAAACCTTCACCGGCGCCCGATATCGATTCCTCACCGTTGCAAGAGCTGACAGAGGCCCTGAAGCCGCTCGTCGAAATCGGCAAGTTTCCCATCGTCATAGGCGGAGACCGCGCGCTCACCATCGGCACCGTGCCGGCGTACGTCGAGAAGTATCCGAATCTCTCGGTTTTGCAGGTGGACGCGCAAGCCACCTGTCACAAAACTCGCGCAGGGAATCAATTCCACCATTCGTGCACGGCTTTTCAGTTGTACAACAACATTCTCGAGAAGCCGCTCATCACACAAGTCGGTGTGCGCAACATCAGCGCCGAGGAAGCTGCGTGGATGGAAGAGAACAAACCGCAGATCAATATTTTCTGGGCGCGCCAGCAAGACCGTTGGAACTTCAACGACATCGTCGCCACTCTCACCGATGACGTTTACCTGACCATCGACCTGGATGCGCTCGACAGCGGCATCATGCCCTCGACCCCATCGACCGAGCCGGGCGGAATCGGTTGGTATCACCTGACTGAGCTGATCAAAGTGCTGTGCGTCAAGAAAAACGTGGTCGGAGCCGACATCGTCGGATTGGCGCCAATAAAGACCCTGCAAGCGCCGGACATTCTCGCCGCCAAACTGCTATACAAGCTGATTGGTTATCGATTCGCCCTGGACTTGGGCGTCACGAAGAAATATCTGTAAATACAAAAAGCGGAAAGGACCGATCTCTCGGTCCCTCTAGAAAGCAGATTGCTAGCCGCTGTCACTTGCTGAAATATCTATTTTTCACCTCTAACGACCACCTCCAATTTGGTTGAAGTTTTACTTCTAGAATCGACCTGATCACCCCTGTCAGGTAGTTTGGTAAACCTCCGAGGGTTCTCTGGGTAAGAGCAGTCAAAATCCTCGAGACACCCCTTCTTTTGGATTCATCATTGCCCTCCTCGGTTTACTGTAAACCGCCAATTTCTTGGCTTTGAGACCGCTGGGAAATCGTCCGGACACCCCTTCCTTCAGATTTCTCATTGCCCTCGTTGGTTTACATACGCTTATATCCGGGGCATCCTTTTTCTGGACACGGGGAAAGATTAAAAGCGAAGAAATTATTTAGAGTGACCAGATAATTGAGCGAAAACACCGACCAACACTGGATTTCCGAATCTTTGACCGAGGCGAAAAAAGTTGTCCAAGACGTCCCGGTTGGTAGCGTCGTGGTCTTAGGGGGCAAGATTATCGGGCGTGGGCACAACCTGCGTGAAAAGTCGGGCGACCCTACCGCGCACGCCGAGATCCTAGCGATCAGAGAGGCGGCTGCACATCTGGGCACCTGGCGCCTGACCGGAGCGAACCTCTACACGACCCTGGAGCCCTGTCCCATGTGCGCCGAAGCAATCATACAGTCGCGAGTGGCTAAACTCGTCTTCGGGGCGTACGACGGTCGCTCAGGGGCTTGCGGTTCTGCCTTCAATTTATTCACGTCAGGACGCCTGTACCCTTTGCCGGAAGTTTTAGGAGGCATCTGCGAGGACGAATGCAAACAAATTCTGCTCGACTATTTTCGCCAGGTGAGAGCTAATGATGAGCCCGCCTAGACCGATTGCCAGTTTGATGGCGGTTGCTTGCGCTGCCATGGCGCTCTGCCCTGCTTTGGCATCCGAGGAGAAACCCGCCGATCTCCTGGCGTCAGGTTTTGCCGGTGTGCACGCATTGCGACCTGACACAGCCATTCATTGCTTTACGCCGCTATTGATACATGCGGCGAGCAAGAAGCTGAAAGAGGGGAGCAACGCTGAACTGACTGCGCGCTACATGTTATTGATCGGGCGGTGTTTTACTTTCGACCAGAATTTCCCGGCAGCAGTGAGTGCGCTCACGATCGCGCACCGGCTCGATCCGAGCAACCAGTCGGCGACCGTATACCTGGCTGATAATCTCATTCGCAATGGAGAAGACACGCAGGCGCAAGCGTTGCTTGCGGACGTAAAGAAGCTGACGCCGGGCAATGTTATTGCCGATACGCTTTTGGCGGCAGTCAAATTCCGCGCCGGCGAATATAAGGAAGGTCTTCACTTTGCGCAGCTTGGCGTCAATCAGAAGGCGGGCAAGACGAATTGGGTGGCGCACCATCTTTTGGCACGCTGCTACGCTCGTTATGGTTATAAAAAAGAGTCACTGGACCAGCTGTTGATCGCGGCAAAACTGGCGCCGACGCCGTACTATCGAGAGATTCTCCTGGCGACAGCCGATGCGTGGCAGCGCAAAGCCCTTTCCGACAGCTCCGTTCAGCGAGAGCATTTGCGCGCCGCCGGCAAAATCGCACCGTACGATCCGCTCTGGAGCTCGATTTTGGCCGACGACCTCGGGCAAAAGAAGGAGTCTAACAAGGAGGCAGCCCAACTGTACTCTCAGTCGGTCAATTGCCGGCGTCTCGATTACAAAGCCTTCTCCTCCTACGCCGGGCATTTGCGTACAACCAAACAGCTGGCTTCAGCCTGGCGGGTCTCGCAGTACATCACTGCCATGATGCCTACGTATTATGAGTGTTACGTGCTGCAGCACGGCATACTTGAAGCGCAGGAGAAGCACGCTGAAGCAGTGCGAGCTCTCGAGAAGGCCGTGCAGCTGGCGCCACGAGTGGTGTCTGTCACGCTGCAGCTGGCAGGCGTTTACTGGAAGGCGAATGAGCACGACAGAGCCTTTTCGCTTTTGAACAAGAGCCTCCAGTTGATGCCGGAAAGCGCCGGGCTGTGGCAGAAGCTGGCTGAGTATCAGTTAGAAACCAAACAATGGCAGCAGGCGAAAACCTCTTTCGAGAAAGCTCTTTCACTGCTGCCGCCTACCGTCGACGGAAAACGTCTCAATATCGTTGCCGCCTACGACCTGGGCAGAGTGTGCGCCGGGCTAGGAACGATTGCTTATCATAATAACGATGGAGCAGAGGCGCTGAGACAGGCGCAGGCGTGGAACGAATTGAAGTTCGTCCCCGAACTGCCGGGGTGGTTGAGCATAATCCAGCTTCGCCCCGGACACCTCGATACGAGCAAGCTTCTGGCGAAGGAGAAGGAAGCGGCTCAGCACGCCGAGCTCGGCGACATGCTCTTGCAAAACCATCAAATAGCCGACTCGATCAAAGAGTATAAACTGGCGGCCAATCTCAATCCAGATGATGTCGATTATCATGAGTATCTGCTCAATGCCATGACAGAGCAGGGCAACTGGCTTGGCGCGGCCAGTGAAGATTGGGCCGTGAGCAACAAGTTGCTCGGTAAAGTTCCGCATGCAATTGGTGAAATGGGCAAAAAGAAGCAAAATTAGCGTAATCCCATGCCCGCCTCGAACCCGGCATGTATGCTCTAAACCACTACCCAAAATGCGACGCGGCGCTACAATTGCGAACAATGGGCGGCATCCTCACCAGAATCACACTTTCGCACACCAGGTCGCCCCGGTATTCGCTGCACACGAAAATCAAGCATGCGCTTTTTGCCTTGTTTCTCTTCGCAGTCAGCACTCAATGCGCAGGCGCCTCCGGCAATCCAACGAGTTTACAACCGATGGGCGGCAACATCGGCAATCAACAGCCCGTCGTCATTCCTGGACCGGTCCTGGGGCCAGGAGGCGATCAATCGCAGCAGGTGCAGGGCGGCTCGGCGCACGCGGTGCAAACCTTGCAAGGCCTGGTTACACTCGATCAAGCGCTCAACCAGACAATACTGACAGGACCGCGCGCGGCAGCGGCGCGATCGTTGTTAGGCATCGCTCAAGCCGGCATCATTCAAGCAAAAATTCTCCCCAACCCGGCTCTGGAATTCGATCAAGGATACGCAGAAGGCAGTTATCGCGTTGGTGTCGCTCTGCCACTGGAGCCCCCGTGGAAGCGAGTCTTGCGCGTTGCCGCCGCCAGAGCACAGCTCGACACCGCGGCAATTCAGTTGCAGCAGTCGTTATGGCAGTTGCGGGCAGAGATACGGCGCGCTTACGCAGAGCTGGTCGTCTCCCAAGAGTCGCTGGTGATGATGAAGCAGTTTGCCACGCTGACGCAGCAACTGGCTGACGTGGCGACAAAACGCAACCAGTCGGGCGATGTGCCAAAACTGGACGTATACAAAGCCGAATTAGCGGCTGCCCAGGCCGATATTGATGCCGGTCAGGCAGACAGACGCGTCACACAGGCGCGAGAGCAGTTGAACATCATTATGGGCCGACCGGAGGAAGCAGATCTGCCCGTTCCGCACCTGGCGCCGTTTCAACTGCATACGGAGAAAGCGAACAGTCTTCTTCCCAACCTGGCCGAGGAGCTGCCGTCGATGTCGCAATACATCGATCAGGCCCTGAAGGAGCGCCTGGAGGTAAAGCTGATCAGTGCCGAGATCATCGCCAATCGTGCCATGCGCAAGCTCACCGTAGGCAACATTCTTCCCAACGGTCAGATTTCATTCGGCTGGGATCTCCAGTTGCCATCGAATTACGGCGACTCCCAACTAAACAGCGTCTATCTAATGGGCTCGTTTCCCATACCGATCTGCGACCGCCAACAAGGCGAACTTGCACGCATCGCCGCCACGGGAAGCAACCTGAATCTGGAGATGAATTCGCAACGCAACATCATTCGTGGTCAGGTTGCTTTAGCGTATCGCAAGGTCGTAAACGCGCGCGAGAATATGCGCAAATACCAGGAGAGCGTCATCGCGCAGTCGCAGAAAGTGGCGGAGCTCGGGCGATTGAGCTACCAACTGGGGCAGACCGACATCACGGCCGCCCTGAACGCGCAGCAGGCGAACATTCAGGTGCGCAATTTATATCTCACCGAAGTAATGAACTACGAGCAGGCTTTCACAGATCTTGAACAGGCGGTAGGACACGTGTTGCAATGAATAATCAGAAGCGTTCAATCATTGGCGCCAGAGCAAGCGAGAGGGTGAAACAGCGATTCGCGGCGATGGCGATTGTCGGTATTGTGGTGACTTTGCTCAGCGCTTGCAGCGGAGACGGGCAAAATTCGACGCCGGTTGGAGAAGCTGATCCGCGTGCGGAGCCGGTTTTGAAATTGCCAATCACTAAGGTGAAAGTAGAGACTTTATCGGAGAAGCTCTCCTTGCCCGGCACCGTCTTGGCGCTGCCGGACCGCTCCGTCAAGGTGAGCCCCGGTGTTGCCGGAAAAATTGTCGACGTCAAAGTGACACCCGGTCAGCAAGTACAGAAAGGAAGCGTGATTGCGCTTCTGGACAACAGGCAGCCGCAGGAGCAGGTCAATCAAGCTCGGGCCAAAGTGCTCATTGCCGATGCGGGCGTGGAGCAAGCAAAAACCAACCTCGTTCTGGCGCAAAATACCGAAGAGCGCCTGGCACGACTGGTAAAGCAAGAAGTGGCGGCAGAAAAAGATCTGGTGGCGGCGAAAAGCCAGATTGAGACGGCACAAGCGCAACTGCTGGCAGCCAAAGCGCAAGTCGACGATGCCCGGGCGGCGGAGCAAACCGCACGCGCGCAGCTCGGCTACACGATCGTGAGAAGTCCACTGTCGGGCATCATTGCCCAGCGTTATCTCAACATCAGCGACTCCGCCGACACTTCGACGCCGGTGGCACAGGTCGTCGATCTCTCCCAGGTGATTGTGGAAGCGGCCTTGCCTACCAGCCAGCCCGCCAGTCTCAGTCCGGGTGACAGCGCCACGGTCACTGCTCAAGCGCTTCCCGGCCGTGTCACTATCGGCAAGGTCTTGAACATCAACCCTGTTACGGATAATCAAGGCACCACCATTGGTGTGAGAATTCTCTGCCCCAATCCCAATTATGCCTTGAAAGAAGGCATGCCTGTGGCTGTGTCCATTGTCAACGCCGTACACTCGAATATTCTCACGGTGCCAAAGACCGCGGTGGTGGCAGACCCGCAAGCGCCCGACAGCAAGATGGTCTATACCTACAAAAACGGCAAGGTCTCTCGCGTTCAGGTGACGACCGGCATTGCCGCATGCAACCGGCAGCAGATTTTGAGCGGACTGAAAGCAGGAGAGGAGATTGTTGCGTCTGGTGCTTACGGTATTCCCGATGGAACTGAGGTAAAGGCTGAGAATGAACCGCTACACGGAAATTCTGAAGTCACAAGCAAGAGCGATTGAGCTTTTCTTCATTCTGGCGGCCATCGCCGGGGTGCTTGCGTATCTCGTTTTGCCAAGCGATGTCTATCCCGAGCTTTCTTTTCCACGCATCGCCGTCATCGCTAATGCCGGGGACACATCGCCGGTGCGCATGGTAGTGGCAGTGACGCGGGTGTTGGAACAGGCGGTGAGCCAGGTTTACAATGTCCGTTGGATTCGCTCCAAAACCATTCGTGGTGCTTCAGAAGTCAACGTCGACTTTCAGCAAGACACTAATATGCAGCAGGCGCTGCAGCAGTTGCAGGCGCGAGTAACAGAGGTGCGCAACACCCTGCCGCCCAACACAGACCTGACGATCGAGCGCGTCACGCCGGCGATTTTTCCGGTCATCACATATAACGTCAGCTCGGACACGCTGACACAATCAGACCTGTACTACTACGCCAATTTTGTCATTCGCCCGGCACTTACGCGTGTGCCGGGAGTGGCGCGCGTCATTCCGCAAGGCGGGGAGATACAGCAGGTCTCCGTTCAAGTCGATCCGGCCAAGCTGAGCGCTTTGCGTATCAGCCTCAGCCAGATCACGGACGCCTTGCAAAAAGGCAACCAGGTGCAGGTGCTGGGCAAATTGAACAGCAACGCCCAGCTTAACCTGGTGGTCTCGAGCGAGAGCATCGACGCCATCGCGCAGTTGAACAACATCGTCGTCGGCGAGACAACGAAAGACGCCGGGCGCCCCACTCCTGTCCCCACCGGAGAGCCAGGTTCGGGCAATCCGGAGACAGGAACCATGCTCACGGGCGCACCAATATTTCTGCGCGATGTAGCCACCGTTGCCTGGGGCATAGCCGACAAGACGCAGATCATCTCGGTCGACGGCAAGCCGGGTATCGCGATAAACATCTTTCGCCAGCCCAACAGCAATGTCCTCACCGTCGCTCAGGGCGTCGCCGAAGCGTTTGCCCATATCAAAACAACACTGCCGCCCGGAATCACCTTCAAAGTCTCCTACGACGAATCCAGACTGGTCACAGATGCGATGACGAACGTGCGCGACGCCATACTCACAGGTATCGTTCTCATCGTCATCGTGCTCTTCATCTTCTTGCAAGAGTGGCGCAGTACGCTCATTGCCACTCTCACTATTCCTCTGTGCGCGCTGGCTGTCTTCGGAGTTTTGAAACTAATCGGTCAAAGTCTGAATCTGATGTCTTTGGGCGGACTGGCCGTGGCGATCGGATTGATTATCGATGACGCCGTAGTGGTGATCGAAAACATCGATCATCAGATGAGCGCCGGTATGCAACCGTTTGCAGCGGTAGCAGCGGCGCTCAAGGAGCTGGTAGCGCCGGTGGTATCATCAACCGTGACTACAGTCGTGGTCTTTCTGCCGCTGGGGTTGCTCTCCGGCGTAGCGGGACAGTTTTTCAGCAGCTTCTGCATTACACTGACGAGCGCCGTCATTCTCTCGCTCGTGCTCTCGTTGACTCTGACACCATGTCTCTCCACACGCTGGCTGCGGGCAAAGAAGTCAAAACCTCGAGACGATCAGTTCGATTCGCAGCAGTATCTCTACGCCAGGATGCTGCGTTTTGCCTTCCGCTATCCCATTCTTCCCGCCGTACTGGCGGCCGCACTCTTGGCGTTAGGAATTGCCATGTCGATTCAGCTGGGCACCGATTTTCTGCCCGCGGTTGACGAAGGCAGCTATATGCTCGATTATCTGGCACCGCCCGGCAGCTCGTTGACAGAAGCAGACAGCGTAGCGAAGGTGCTCGAGCAGATTCTTTCGCATACACCGGAAGTGGTAGCTTACACGCGCAGAACCGGAGCAGAGAGCGGCCTATTTGCTACCGAAACAAACAAAGGCGATATTCAGGTCGTCCTCAAACCATCCAACCAACGGCACCGGACCATCTGGCAGATCATGGACGAGCAGCGCGCGCAGGCGGAAAAGCTTTTGCCCAACGCCGACGTCGACTTTCATCAAATTCTCCAAGACGAACTCAACGACCTCTCCGGTGTCGAGAGTCCTGTTGCCATCAAGATATACGGGCGCGACTTAGCGGTTTTACGACGCATCGGTGCATCAATTGATAAGGCGCTGGAGAAAACACCGGGACTGGTAGATCTGCTCGTCACCGGGCAAGCGGGCGCGCCGGAGACCGACATCAAGGTCGACCCGGCGGAAGCAGGACGCGTCGGACTGACCCCGCAGGATGTGATGACGCAAGTGCAGGATGCACTTCTGGGTGGCATCGCCACCCAGATAAGGCAACAAGATCGGTTGATCGACGTGCGCGTCAGATTGAACGACGCCTTCCGCAACAACCCCGACACCCTCAATCAGATACCGGTATTAGGCACGGCAAACGGTGAAGGCAAAACCTTGCCGCTCTCGGCCCTGGCCACCATCTCGTCTCAACCGGGAGACAGCGAGATAACCCGCGAGAATCAACAACGCTATATCAGCGTTCAGGGCAACGTAGAAGGACGCGACCTCGGCTCATTGATTGCGGCGATCAAGAAAAAGCTGGCCAAAATATCTGCACCAGCGGAGTATTTCTTCGAGCTTGGCGGCACCTACAACAGTCAGCGAGAGGCATTTTCACAGCTCATTTCCATCATGCTTTTGGCCATTATTCTGGTTTACTTCGTACTGATTATTCAGTTTCGCTCGTGGGTGCAGCCGCTGGTCATCTTCACAGCCGTTCCGCTCTCCTTGTTCGGAGTGGTGGCAGCTCTGTGGTTAACCCACACCAGCCTCAATGTCTCTTCGTTCATGGGCATCATTCTGCTTATAGGTTTGGTGGTGAAAAACGGAATCATTCTTCTCGACTTCACCAACCGCCTGATGCGCGAAGGTCATTCCATGGACGAAGCTCTAATAAGAGCCGGCGCCATTAGACTGCGGCCAATCCTGATGACGACGATCTGCACCGTACTCGGTCTTTTGCCTCTGGCACTCGGTTTCGGCGCTGGGGCGGAGTTGCAGAAGCCGCTCGCTGTCGCCGTCATCGGCGGACTATCGCTTTCCACCTTATTTACGCTTGTGTTCATGCCGGTCGTCTTCCGCGCCATCATATCCACACCTAATTCACACCTTTAGTAAATTTTAGTGAGATTGGCTGCCGGAAGCGCCTTTCCACACACCATCGATACATTCGCTATCTACAATAAGCGTATGCGGGCAATCTCATCAGGGCGACCATTGAGCGTGTTTTTGGCGGCAATCTCAGTTTTCGCCGCTGTCAATCTCTGCCTGGCCTACGGTTATGAACGCGCTCGACAGCTGCAATGCGGACTGCCCGTTGCTGATCATGAGCTGTGCGATCGCTATCTGCGCAATATACGGGTATGGGATGAGGCTGCCATTGACAGCGCCATAGGTAGCGTGCCGGCCCATCCAAATGTGGTATTGGCCGGCTCTTCTGCCATGATTGCTCCTTTCTGGAGCGCAGACCGCTCTGCCGACAAACGTGTCTCTTCCCGGCTCTGGCTGCACCACACAGCTAATCTGTTGACTGACGAATGCGAGAGCAAAACTGTAACCCCTCTGAGCATATACAATATCGCTACACCGCTGCAGATGGTTTCTGATACCTACGTCTATTGCGACAAACTCCTGAAAGGACCTACTCGACCATCGCTGCTTCTTCTCGGCGTCACACCACGAGAGTTTTACGATCACGATTTTCCCGAGCCCGACAAAACTTTGAATTTTCTGGCAGCGGCGCCCTATTCCAATTGGAACTATCTCAATGTCTACAGTCCGACCTGGCAAAGTCGCTTTGATTATCTCGCCGAACAACTTTCCTTTGTCTACTCCAAGCGCAGCGTTCTGCAGACTGCGCTCGTTGATGAAGAGCGCAGATATGCCGACCGACATCTTCCCACTGCTGAAAAAGAACGAGGATTTTACTCGCTCGGGATCGAGCAATACATGAGGCGATACACCGGATTCACTGTGACCAGGATGGAGCCGCAGCTGCGTTATCTCCAGCTTCTGTCGGCGCTCTGCCAAAAGCGCGACACGGAGTTAGCCGTCATAAATCTGCCGGTTCCGTCCGCCAACCGCATACTCCTCGGTGACGAGTATGAAGGCTACTGCAAGCGCTTGAAGGACGAGGTGCAATCACTGCGAGGTGATGTCGACTATATCGATTTGAGCCACTCGCCGCTCTTCCCGGACGGCGATTTCGCCGATGCGATACATCTCGACGCGGCCGGCGGCAAGACGCTGATCGGCATTCTGGCGCCATACATCAGAAAAGAGTTAGCCGACGGAGACCATCAGATTGCAGCCATGTGAAACACCGCGCCACCGCATGCGGTGGCAACGCAGGAGGGAGAGAATCGCAGTAGCGCTGGTGCTTTCCCTCGTTTTTGCTTGGGCGACCTCGTCCATGCCTGTCAACGCCGCCCAGCCGAAAAAGCCGAATCCCCTGTTGGTGGCAAACGGTCCGGGCGGCCTGCACAACTTCTGGCAAGTGGCACCGGGACTGTACAGAGGGGCGCAGCCAGACAAAAGCCAACTGGAGGGCCTGAAGCAGTTGGGCATCAAAACCGTGGTCAGCCTGCGACATAACCAATATCAGGTCAGTAAAGAGCGTAAGCAGGTAGAAGCATTAGGCATGACATTCAAGCATTTATCTATGGATGGATTGCGACCACCCAACAAAGCCACCATCAATAGTTTTCTCGCAACAGCTCAAGACCGTACCAGTCAACCGGTGTTTGTTCACTGCGAAGTGGGCGCGGATCGCACCGGCTGTTTGATTGCGATTTATCGCGAAGCGGTAGATGACTGGTCGGCTAAAAAAGCATACGACGAGATGGTGTCCAAAGGCTTCGAAAAGAAGTACGCCTGGCTGTCCGATGCGGTGTTCGACTATGAGGAAGACCACAAGGGCATCTACTCGAAAGAGCGACCGGCGAACGTGAAGCTGCTCGATTCGTTGCGCTTGATCAAATGGCATCGAAAACTGTCCAAAGAGCCCAGCGCCGGTTCAGGTTCTTGAACTGCCGGTGACCAGGCCGCCTACCGCCGTTTTTTACCAGGCGGAGCTGGCGGTGGATCTTTCAACCCGGGTTCGCCGATTAGCACCCCGGACCACAGATGCTCCAACTGACTGATGACGGCGCCGCGCACAGATTTAGTGATGTCACCGGCTAGAAGCAACCGCTTATAGCCATAGTCACTGAGGTTTTTCTTCTCCACTCCGGTTTTGACCGCGGCGCGCACTAACTCGGTTAAGTCATTGACCTGGTATTTCTGTCCGCCATTCGCGTAGACAAACAATCGGTCATATTGCGGATCGTATTCAACACGAGTGCGAGCAGGTCCGCTGGAGTACTGATCGGTCGCGGTTTCACTTCTTTTAGCCATCATCACACCGATGACGTTGCGTGTCACCGAAGTAACATTACTTTGGATGGAGGCGATGTACCGGGGCAACTTCGGATCGTTGCGACGCGCAAGCTCATTTTCGTTGAACTTTTGCGCTCTTCCGAGTTCTTCGTTATATTCCTGCAGATTGCGCACATCTTCGTCCATCTGACGCGCTTGTGCCCAATCTGTACCCTTGCCTGCGTTAAGTGCGCTGGTCAAGCGCGCTTCGTGCTCGCCTATCTGTAAGCGAAATCTGGCAGTATCTGCCAATATTTGCGCCTCGCTCTTGGACGCATCCCAGCTGGGCGGCTGGATCTCCTTCATATTGAACGGAGTGTGCGCGTTCAACGAGTCAATCACTTGCACCATGAAGTCCATTTTGGTGGCCAGGTTAGGACTGTTCTCTTCTCGATGAATGACGACGATTCCCGGACGGCGGAGCTCTGCAATTTCATTCTTGGAGTCAGGATCTAGAGTAGTGTCGAAAAACGTCCAGCGCCCGTCTTTTTGATTGATCAAGAGATAATCCATCTTCGCCCTGTCAGCGGCTGATTTGGCGCCCGTTTCGAAAAGTCTCCAGTTGCCGTTCTTCAACTCTTTTTGGAATAAATCTCGCATCTCGCGCAACTCTCTCATTTCAGGCGCGATGTGCGGGCTGTCCGGACCATTGGGCATCAGGCACCAGTTGATCAATTCACGCTGAAGCTTTTCGCCCAGCGGTCCCAAACCGAGCTCGACCGAGCGCTCGTAGCCCGGGGCGGTGGTATCGCCAGTGGTGAAGGCAATGCGCTCGCCTGCTGCATCAGAGTGCAGTTGAATCGCTCCATGAGCATCGGGAAGCACATGATTGGCTGGCGCCAGAGACCCTTCGGGCAGGCAATTAGCTAACAGATCGGCGTTGGATGCAACCACCCGTCCTGTGTCAGAGAGATGTTGGACGAAAAGACTTTGCTCCGCACCCTGCCGGTTGCCCAGGAGCTCGCGCACCTTCACCATAGCGCTGGCGCGGCTGGAGTCGCTGGAGATAAACCTGTTCAGTGCGTCTCGCCCGTCAGTGACGACAAACTGTCGTGGTTGCCGCGCCGTATCGTCCACTGGCGAAGTCTCATGCGCTCGATCGCGATTGAAGTTCAAATCGGTATTGCCCAGCGAGCGGGCCGCCATGGCTCCGCCGGGGCCGGCCGCCAGCGTGTCGATGCCACCCTGGATCAAGCCACTCTTGAGCACCTTGGACAGGTCGAACTTTTCACCTCTATTCGTCTGGCGAGCGATCTCGCTGGTAGCACCAGTAGTGACACCAAAGGCGCCGCCGGTGGCCATGACATTGAGCATGGGGCTGGCTGTCAGCCGTCCCTGGCTGAGCAGATCGGCGCCGTGGAAGAGACCTCCGGCCACCAAGAATGTTGCCGCATCGAGGGCGAGGGCATGCTTATCGACGGACTTGACCGTCGCATCACCCAGCCCGTTCCAAAAGCCATGCTGATAGGTGCTGCGCGTCAGGGCAAGATCGGAGAAGCGCGAGAGAACGCCTACGGTGACACCTTGCCCGATGGGACTAAGGCCCCGACTGCCGGCGAATTCGAACGTTTTACGCAGGGCCAGTCCCTTGCCGGCACCTAAAAACCCGTCCTCGATTTTACCGGATAACGTATCGCCAGAACGTGCATTATCCAGGCCATAAACCCCTAAAGTCATGGCCAAGCCAAACTTGTTGCCGATGAACAGTCCGGCCGTCTTGAGAGCGCCTGTGGCGTAACTGAGCTTGGTGTCGCAGCTGGAGAGCGCCTGGCTGTCAGACTGGACCGCACTTTGCGCCCGCTGTTCGATACGCTGGAGCTCATCGCTGTTGCCCGATGCTTGAGCAGCGTCGGCTTGATTGGCGAGCGCCTCCAGTTTTTTCAGCGATGCGCGGCTACCGCCGTCCCAGACGCCCGAAAGCCAGTGCGTCAGGACGCCCTGGTCTTTATCGTGCTGGTGATGTAAGAGAATCTCGCGGTCCAGCGCCGCCAGATTATCCGGGGCGCCGCTCGCAGGTGGTGCCTGCGTGCGAGAAGTATCGATGGATTCCAAAAAACGCGCCTCTGCTTTGAAGACTCATCTACTTTAGGCAAACAATTCGGCTAAGAACATGGGAGAAACCGTACGGCGTGCGGCATTTCCCATAGCTGCGGGCAAAGCGGGCGCCGGCTTATTGGAAATGCAATCAAAATCCTGACCAGACTGCGTGAGCCGCGTCATTTAACTTTGATCTCATCCTCAGTTCGGAAAAGCTCATGAGATCAATAACTGGCTCGTGCGAAAAGAAAGAGTCTGACGCGCTTTTCTCTAATCACAGCTCAAATCTACATCCGTTTCTCTCTGTTTGAATCTTCTCACGCCCCTGTATAAGATCCATTCATCGTTTCTTTTCCATCTCACCCGAAGCAAAACACATCTCTATCTTCCTCTCGCGCCAGAACGAAGCTGCAACGCCACCCGGTGTTGCCCGTTCGGCCGTGACTATGCAAACACCTTGTCTTAAGGGAAATGAAATGCAGACTGACACAGTTTTCAACCAGGCGACAGCGCTGGTTGACTATGACATGTTTTCCAGCGACCCCGCCTTGATAGAGCTCGCGCAAAGATATGGTGCAAGCTGGGCTCTCGAGCGCCTGGTCAAGTTCGGCCAGTTCTGCGGCAGTGCGCAAGCCATCGATTGGGCCAGACAGGCAAACGAAAACGAGCCCGTCTTAAAAACGCACGACCGCTTCGGCAACCGCATCGACTTCGTTGAGTTTCATCCCGCCTATCACGAGCTCATGAATGCCGCCGTGGCAGCCGGCTTGCACAGCCTACCCTGGCAGAATCCTCAGCCCGGAGCACACGCGGCTCGAGCAGCGCTCATGTATATGGCGTTTCAAAATGAAGCCGGACATTGCTGCCCGATCTCGATGACTTACTCCGCCATTCCGTCTTTGCGCCGGCTGCCGGAGCTGGCAAAATTTTGGGAAGAGCTCATCTGCTCCACCTCGTACGACAAAAGTTTTCAGCCGGCAAACAAGAAGAGTGGGCTCACCATCGGCATGGGCATGACGGAGAAGCAAGGCGGCTCCGACGTACGCGCCAACACCACACGCGCCGTGCCTCTTTCCGAGCGCGGTCCCGGCAAACCATATCTTCTCACCGGCCACAAGTGGTTCTGCTCCGCTCCGATGAGTGATGCTTTCCTCATCTTGGCCCAGACCGAAAAAGGTGTCAGCTGCTTCTTCGTGCCCCGTTGGCGACCGGACGGCAGCAAGAACGAGATTGCGGTGCAGCGGCTCAAGGACAAGCTGGGCAATCGCTCCAACGCCTCCAGCGAAATCGAGTTGCAAGACGCCTTCGGCTGGCTCATCGGCGAAGAAGGGCGCGGCGTGCCGGTGATCATCGAGATGGTCAACCACACGCGCCTCGATTGCATCATCGGAGCCGCCGCACTCATGCGTCAATCTACGCTGCAGGCTTTGCATCACGCTCATCAGCGCTCTACGTTCGGCAAAAAGTTGGTCCAGCATCCGCTCATGCAGAACGTCCTGGCCGACCTGGCTCTGGAGTCGGAAGCAGCGGCACGATTGATGATGCGCGTGGCACATTCGTACGACGAGCAAAACAAGGTGGCGGGTGAAGCGCAGTTTAAGCGCATTGTCTCAGCCATCGCCAAGTACTGGATCTGCAAGCGTGCGCCCATGACGGTAGCGGAAGCGCTCGAGTGCTGGGGCGGCAACGGCTACGTCGAAGAAGGTCCGATGCCCCGCCTGTTCAGAGAGAGCCCCTTGTTGGGCATCTGGGAAGGCTCGGGCAACGTCATCTGCCTCGATGTCCTGCGCGCCGTCAGCAAAGAGCCGGAGACGTTGGACGCGGTCGTGGCGGAGCTGGAGAAAGTGAAGGGACGCAACAAGCGCCTCGACACTTACACTGGCTCGATCAAGCGCGACATCGCCGCCTTGAAGAAAAACGCCGGCAGCAAGAGCACCGCTGTAGCGGCCGGTCGCGAGCAAACCGCCCGCTTGCTCGTCGAGCGACTGGCGCTGGCTCTACAGGCCAAACTGATGGTCGAGCAAACGCCCGACTTCGTCAGCGCCGCTTTCATCGCCTCGCGTCTGAGCGGGCAGAGCGGATTTGCTCTCGGCACCTTGCCGAAATCGGCCAAGGTGAAAGCGATAGTCGAGCGCGCCTATCAGGTCGCTCGCTGAAAGTAAACTGATACGCCGCACCGAATATGGTGCGTTTGCAATCTCGGCAGGCGCGGCATCGATTTGTGCCTCGCGTGCCGCACATGGACGTGCAGTCGAATGCGTCCGAAAGCAAAAACTCATGCATGCCAAAACAGCAGTGCCCTCGGCGGTAACACTGCGGCAGCTCAAACGCGGCGATCGAGATGCCGTGCTTGCTATTGAGCAAGACGGCTTCCCGACCAGCACGTTGCACTTCACCTTTTACGACCACCTCGAAGATGCCGACAGCTTCGGCATAGTGGCCGTGGAAGAGAAGCGCGTGCTCGCTTACATGTTGTACGAAGATGTCGACGATCAGATCTACCTGTCCGAACTGGCGGTGGCAAAACAGGCTCGCCGTCGAGGTATCGGACGCATGCTGGTGACCTGGTTGATCGAGCAGCTTCCTCAATATCGACGTGACCGCATCGAACTCGATGTGTTCAAAGAGAACGCAAACGCCATCGCTCTCTACCGATCGCTCGGTTTTAAACCGGCACCGGAGTTGAGCGGTCGGCGCACGATGACGATGCAGTACAAACGCCAATCGACAGCGCGGCGTCGCAAGAAACGGCTGTCAACTTAGTGTTCTAAGGAGAGTTATGAGCGACCCAAATCAACTCGTGATCACTGATATGTGGCTCGAGGCATCAGAAACACCCGGTCAAGTCAATCTTTTCTGGGTGGAAAATGGCCAGGAAAGACATCTTTCTGGGCAAACTCGCGTACAGGTGCTGGAGCAGATCAATCAGAAGTGGTCTCCTGCGTGCGAACGCACCGTCAGCGGTTTGACGCACGATGTCGAACAGCTGTTCAGCGCCCAGATCGGGTGCAACCCGGCGCAAAACTCAGCCAAGCAGTTCGACCCCCCGCTGGGAGCTGTCGACGGCGACATTTGGCTGACCAAGCCGAGTTACGCCGGCGGTCAGGCAGAAGTGCGCATTCGCCAAGCCTCAGCAACGCTGTCAACCATGACGAGCTATCGCGGTGAGGCTCTCGATATCGCCACCCGATATTGGCAGCAATCATCGCGTCGCACGCTGGCAGAGATCGAAGCCGAAATCAACGAGCTGCTGCCTCCGCAAGAACATGCGGACGGCGACGTCTGGGTGAGGCGCGGCATGAACAGCTGCAGCGTCTATGTGCACTGGCAAGAACGCTGGCAGTCGTACAACACCAGCGCTTCTTTCCGCGCAGAGGCGATGGACATCGTGCGCGCACGCCTCACGCAGCGGTGCCCGCGCTCGTTGGCGCAGATCGAAAGCGAAGTGAACGAACTTCTGCCTGCGCAAGAACATGCGGACGGCGACGTCTGGGTGACGCGCGGCATGAACAGTTGCAGCGTCTATGTGCACTGGCAAGAACGCTGGCAGTCGTACAACACCAGCGCTTACTGCCGCGGGCAGGCGATGGAGATCGTGCGCGCACGCCATACGCAGCGGTGCCCTCGCACGTTGGCGCAGATCGAAAGCGAAGTGAACGAACTTCTGCCTGCGCAGCCTCACAAAGACGGCGACCGCTGGATCGACAATCGCTTCGGTGGCTGGGAGAAGCACTGGCAAGTAGGATGGCAGGTATACAGCCAGAGCGCTGTCAGTAAAGGCGATGCCGAACGTTGGCTGGCATCTGGGCGCTGAAACTAAAACCGGGAGCGGCGACGACTAAAATCGCGCCGCTCTTTTTTTCTGAAGAACTACAAATTTCCACGCGTCAAAATTTTTTGCCGCACATTATGACATTGTATAGTATAGCGATCGTTTTTATTTATCACCTTTTCCGCCCGGTTTCACCATAACTCCAGGGCACCACATACGACACCGCTCTCCAAGCACCCAACCGAATCCATGGTTGGGTGCCTGGAGTGCGCCGCGCCTTAAGTGCCTGGCGCGCTGTGATTTTCGGTGATGCGCAACGGTTTGCTCGTCCTCAGCTTTCCTTGCTTCTGGCGAGAGCGCTGGCTAATAGAGCTGCTCAGTCCGCCACTCCGGCTAGCCAGAAGGTGCGGATACTTCTTGCGGCAACTGGCGCAACACTGTCCGATCATGAGACCAAAGCAGATGTGCTCTCCGGTCTCCACATTGATCGCCATGGGAGTGCTCCGTTCACTACTTAACGACCGGCACAAAAAACTGCCGTTACTGCACGTCTTTCTGGCGCACGGTGAGACCGTTCGTCCAAATCGTTTTCGTGCTCTTGTCGTCTCGATTCGTAAAAGTCAGATCACCTGAATCGTTGGAGAGAGTGATGTCGAACAGCGAGCCGTAGAGAGCGCAGACATGGTCTTGCATGCGGCAGCGCTGATAGGCGGCATCGTCGTCCTTCTCCACCCTTTTCCAATACGTCGTAGTTCCGCCCGCGTTCGACTCGTCAATGGCGACAAGATCGGAATCTTGCGCGCTATCTGCGTATTCGAACGAGCGCGCCCAGCCATCAGGGTACTGGATCATCGTGATGCGGTTTGCCGCGTCGAAGTTGATGGTAGAACCATCGGTCTCGAACACGGTGGACGAGCCGTCGGTCGCCAGCAGCGATACGTTACCGTCGTCGTCGATTTTGGCAGTGCCGTGCCAGTCCGTGCCGGCGATTACCGTTCCGTCGGCGCGAAACCTGTGCCAGACGTCCTGTTGGTCTTCAGCCGTATACTGGCCGTCTTTCGCAGGCGGCGGATCCAACTTCCAGAGCACGCCGACGTTGTCGGTGTAGCTCGTGACGTTGTCGTCCGAGTCGCTGACGACATTGCGCGTCTTGCCGTTGGCATACGAGATTGTCGTGGCAGTCGGCTTGGCCGGCTCCTCCGCTGGCTGCTCCTCTTCCGACTGCACCGGCTGCTCTGGCGCGGCCGTGGCAGCGGGGTTATGGGCTGCCACTATTGGCGCTACCGGCGGCGGTTGTTTTTGTCCGCCAGGAGAGTGACTGAATAATAGAACGATGAGAACGGCGGCGACCACTGCCAGGACCGTCAGAGCAAAAATAATTCCCGTCGAACTACCTTTGCGAGGATTCTCTTCCATGCTTTTCTCCCAAAAACGAGCGAACCTTTTCGCCCGCGGTTGCAACAAAAGGCAAGGGAGAGACCGGCACCAAGCCGATCTCCCCCTGCCCACTAAGCGTCGCCAAACAATGGCAACGCTAACTGACGAACCGCTCAGCCCTGGCGATAGACCTGGGCCCAGAGGTTGGCCAGCGCCACCGAAGCGACGAACGAGCCCACCGCAGCACCGACGACCGGAATGAATCCGATCACAGTCGACACGGCGATGATCAAGAGCGACGTGATGGCGGCCACCGCCAGGTTGCCCTTGCGCGAAAAGGCGCGGCGCAGAGCCGGACCGAACTCGATAAAGGCGCGGATGCGCCCCTCGACGGCGTAGTGCACGTTGAGCATGACGAGCGTGAGGGCGTAGAACAGCCCGACCACGAACGTGCCGATCAAGAACACACCACCGGTGGTGGCGAGGGCCGCCAATGACGGGGCCGAGAAGACCGACTGAACCGCCGCAGCAGCGCCGGTGAAGCTGCCGACCAGTCCGACCACGAGGGCGAACACGAGCGCGTAGGCCGCGTTGATCATGGTCGAGGTGATACCGTTGGTGAAGAGGGGTCCGAATTCGTTCCACTCCGGCAGAATCGGCTGCAGGTTGCCGTTGGAGCCGGCTTCATTGCTCATGATGCGCAGGGCATAGCCGGCGGTGAGAGCAGTGAGCGCTACCTTGATAAAACCGCCCAGCATGCCGAGCGCACCGGCATAGGACGCGACCAACGTGATGAGAGCACCGATGGCCAGCTTCATGGGCCAGTTGGCGCCCGTAAACGGCTGTTTAACAGCGCGAGAGATCTTGAGGTTCATTTTAAATTCCTTCCTTGCTTGCGCAAGCAGTGAAATGTTTCTGACAGTCGCGAACAAAGAGCGGCTGCCGCTTTCGCGCGCAGCCGCCCAGAATCATGCAGACTAATTACGCACCCGGGGGCTCGCATGAGCCGGGGTCTTTGGCGGACCGATTGAGCGTGGAATGGCGGCTACCGTACAACCAGTAGATCACCAGACCGACTGCCATCCAGATGACGAATCTCAACCAGGTGAGACCCGGCAGACCAAGCATGAGGATGAAGCTCATGAGCGCACCGAGCGCCGGCACCCAGGGCATGCCCGGGCAGCGGAACTTGCGCGGTCGGTTCGGATCTCGCTTGCGCAGGACTATTACGCCTACGCAGACGAGGACGAAGGCAGCCAGAGTGCCGATGTTGCTCAGCTCAGCCAGCTCGCTGATAGGCAGCAAGCCCGCCATGACAGCTACCACACCGCCGGTGATCAGAATCGACCAGACAGGGGTGCGATATTTGGCATGGACTTTGCCGAACACAGGCGCGATCAAGCCGTCGCGAGACATGCGCATCATGATGCGCGACTGCCCGAACAACAACACGATCAACACCGACGAGATGCCGGCTATGGCACCAATACTGATGAGAGGCGACGCCCACCAATAGCCGAGGAAGTTGAGCACTCGAGCCATGGGCGCCGCCACTTCAGAGCCACCGAGCAGCTTGTACGACATGGCACCAGTCATGATGGCAGCAACCACCAGATAGAGAACCGTACAGACAAGCAAACTGCCGATGACGCCTCGCGGCACATCCCGCTGGGGCTCGCGGCACTCTTCCGACATCGTCGTCACCGCGTCAAAGCCGATGTAGGCAAAGAACACGATGGCGGCGCCGGTGAGCACGCCGTGAAAGCCGAAGGGGAGAAACGGATGATAGTTGGCGGCGTGGATGTGCGTTATGCCCAACACGATGAACAGAGCGATCACCGCCAGTTTGATCACCACGAAGACTGAAGTCATTCGTGCCGTGTGTTTAACGCCTTTGACGAGAAAGAAGTTGAGGAAGACGATGATGAAGAGAGCAGGCAAATCTACCGAAGTGAGGTGCCTGACGACTTCGAACGACTTCACCAGACCCAGCCCGAAAAGAGCCAGACTGCCTGCCAGCGACACCGACATGGAGAGGCGTCTGCCACCACTGGCGGAGCGCAACTCTTCTCTCGATTTGCGCGCGCCGATAAAACCGGCTACGCACAAGGCACCAGCAGCAAGGACACTTGACCAGGGCATCGACGAGGGTGCATGCGACAGAACATCGGGTAGCTGGTAGCCCAGACTGCGAAAGATATTTTGCAGATAGGCACTCCAGCCGACCGCGACAGCGCTGTTGCCGACCGCGTATTCCAGAAGCAAATCCCAACCGATGATCCAGGCGATGACCTCACCTAACGTCGCGTACGCGTACGTGTAGGCGCTGCCGGATACCGGAATCATCGAAGACAGCTCTGCATAAGCAAAGCTGACGAAGGTGCAAGCCAAGCCCGCCAGGATGAACGAGAGTATGATTCCCGGTCCCGCGTACTGATTGGCAGCCACTCCGGTCAGAACAAAAATGCCCGTACCGATGATGGCTGCAACGCCGGCGTTGAAAACGTCACGCGCACCTAAGACTCGGTTGAGCTTCGGTCCCTCGTGATCGTCAGCTTCGCTGGTGAGCTGCTCGACTGACTTTCGCCTGAAGAGTAACTGTTTCAGACTCATATGGTCTCCGTTCGCGTATGCGCGCGTCGTCGTCCGACAACACAGGTCGTCGGGTGCAATGCGCGTGAAAACTCGGACTCTCAGCTCTCGTTAGCCGAAGAAGAAGCTCTAGGTAGTGATTTTCAGCGGATTAAAGGGTTTTCTCGGGCGAGAGCAACGAATAGAAGAGTCGAAAGTACGATACTCAAGAGCTTTCACCGGTTGCAAATATGATCTGTGCAAGGTTTGGCCGAGACAACATCGAGAAACACGTTTATAGAGCCAGCCTCCGTTGGTTTTATCGGCGAAATTTGCGTCGATTGTTTGCCTAGCGCAGCCCAGCTCTCTTGGCAACTGGCATACTTTTAAACTTGATTTCAGCCCGAGAAAAGTTGCCAAGGGGTCAGGCTTTGCGCAACTTGCGTCAAAGATTAATCAATCATACATAAATTAGAAATGCCCAATCTGAGCCGCTCTATTAAGTGCGCACACCTACCCCAAAAATACCGCGTTAGCCACCGGTATTCAAGAGATTGGTCGTTTACAAATGCACTCTCTCGCCCCCGCGTATCGCTATCTCCGAAGTTTCAACCAAACTCACTTTTGATTGTCTGTCATGACTATGAGGCGTAAGGTGCAAACGTTATCTTTTCTCTCCCTCATCAAACATCGCTCGCAGTCCATCTATCCAGCTCTCTTTCTCGCTCCTTACCTCCGTTGATGACGGCAGGTGAGAACAGATTTTCAGCTGAAACGATCGGCAACGGGCGAGAGGTTTTGACGAAGGATAGCCGGCCAGCACGATCTTGTGCGTGTTGGTTTTTCCTATTTCGCGATAAAAAGGAGTACACATGAACTCGACGACCAATCGTACTGTCGCTGCCTCCGTCGTGCAGATGTACGAGCCGGCAGTGTCGGCAGTCATGAACATGGTGGCACAAGGCAAGATCGCTGATTCGCTCGCGGAGCGTCTCGGTCTCGCCGACGTTTACGTCCGCTCTGCGCGCTTGCGCGTCATCGGCAAAAGGCTTCATCATTCCTTCGCCCACTTCGTTTGGCTCCTCGTCGACCGCAGCCGCGTCAGCGAAACTTCGGCTCACTTCGCCTCCCGAGACGGCGTCAACCGTTCGGTGAGCGAAACGCTGGAAGGCGAGGAAGACGGACTGAGCGTGCGCACCAACGACATCGACCTGATGGTGGGTTATCCGCCCAGCTATTTCGGTCATGCTCCGGTGCGCTATACGCAGGGTTTTGCTGCGCACGTGTGCGAATTTCTCGCGGACAATCTGCACGATCTCGCTGAAGCCGAGCTGCTCGTGCAGATCGAAACCGAGAACGGCCAGGTCATCAACCTGATCACAGATTCCGTTAGCGGCTGGGACGCGCTCAAGAGCCCGTCTCACTGCGAATAACCACAGGCGCGCCACTCGAATAACGACGAGCACGCCTTTCCTGCGCCCGGACGGCATGGGCTTATTGAGCCCGTGCCGTTCTTTTGCGCGTCGCGAGCGTGCTCAATTGGCATACTCGCTCCTTTTCCTCAGTCAACTGAAGGAAGGAGATGTGTCATGAACATCCTTCTAGTCGAAGACATGCCCGGTTTTGGGCGTCACATTCTCGAGCAATTGCAATCCGAGGGACACAACGTCACCTGGGTTGTGGGCGCTCAACACGTTGATGGCGACTATCTCATCGGCATCGCCCCGTCGCAAGAACACGACGAGTTCGATTCCGACAGCTGGGACAACGAGCCCGACCGGCTCGTCACCGTCGATTTCACCACTGTTGAAATAGCACTGTTGGACGGCGGGCTGATCAAGCCTGTTGTCTCGGGAGGCGATTTTGCGCGGCCGCTCAGTGCTTTCGGCGTGCCCTGCATCAGCATCACCGGTGGTGGCGCCGGCGCGCAGCCTATGGCTGACGCCGGTTGTTGCGCAGCGCTGCCGAAAGAGCTGGTACTCCTGGCCTTGCGTCAAGGAGTGCTGGATTTCGACAAGTTGCGCCGCGCCCCACTGGCGGTGGCGCAGGCATTGATTGATTTTACTGAGAGCCAACGCTCTCTGAAGTTCGCAGCAAGCAAGCAACGCAGCAGGTTTTTCACCGGCTTCCCTGTCCTGGACAGGTTGCCGGAGACGAACTGACGCCGCGCTGCTGTGGAGGGTGAATTATGATGAAAAAACTTGCATATTACGCCCTGGATACGGCTACCAGCCGCGGAGTCCAGTACGCGGATGTACGTGTGGTGGAGATGAAAAACCAGATCGTCGAGCCGAAAAATCTCGCAGTCTCCGGCACATCTGAGTGGGACGGCATGTCTCTGGGCGTGCGCGTCCTTGTTAACGGCGGCTGGGGATTCGCCTCGCCTGCCAAACTGACGAGCGCGGCCATCGCGGCTGCGGTCGACCGAGCGATCGCCATGGCCAAGATCTCGGCCCGCTGCCGCAAAGAGCGCATCGTCCTTGCACCGGAAGCGGGATACGACGCCGAGTGGACGTCGCGTTTCCTCAAAGATCCGTTCAAGGTTTCGATCGAAACCAAGGTCGGCATTCTTCTGGAAGCAGCAAAAATCATGCGCAAAGTGAAAGGCATCGACCTGACGACAGGCTCGATGTGCTTCGGCAAAGAGCGCAAGCTCTTCGTCTCTTCACTGGGCAGCTGCATCATGCAGACAACCGTCACTTCGTCGTGCGGCATCGATGCCTCCGCTTTCGATGTGGATGGGCGCTATCAGACACGCTCTTACCCCACTTCGTTCGGCGGGCAGTTCGAGAATGCCGGCTTCGAGATGATCGAGAAGTGGGACCTCGTCGGCAACGCCGAGCGTGTCGCTTCCGAGGCGGTGGAGCTGTGCAAAGCGCCTGTGTGCCCAGAGATGACCACTACGGTCATTCTCGAGTCTTCGCAGCTCGGTCTGCAGATTCACGAGAGCTGCGGTCACGCAGTGGAGTTAGACCGTGTGTTCGGCGAAGAAGTGAACTACGCCGGCACGTCGTTCTTGACTCCCAATCATCTCAACAAGCTGCAGTACGGCAGCGAAATCGTCAACCTGACTGCCGACGCGACCGACTTGAACGGTCTCGGCAGCTTCGGCTTCGACGACGAAGGTGTGCCGGCCCAGCGTGTCGAGATCGTCAAAAACGGTCTGTTCGTCGGCTATCTCACATCGCGCGAAACCGCAGCCAAACTCGGGTTGGCACGTTCAGGCGGAGCGATGCGCGCCGAAACCGGCAGCGACACACCGCTCATCCGCATGACCAACGTTTCGCTATTACCCGGCGACGGTGGCACACTGGCTGACATGATCGCCGACACTAAACAGGGGATCTATCTGGCTACGAACCGCTCCTGGTCAATCGACGACAAACGGCTGAACTTCCAGTTCGGCACGGAAGTCGCCTGGGAGATCAAGAACGGCAAGCTGCGCCGCATGCTGCGCGATCCCAGCTATTACGGCATGACACCGCAGTTTTGGAACTCATGCGACTCGGTCGGCAGCGACTCGGTCGTCTGGGGTGTTCCGACCTGCGCCAAAGCACAACCCTGCCAGTCCATCGGTACCGGGCACGGGGCGCCACCGGCACGATTCCGTCGTGTCAAAGTCGGCGTCGCCATCCCGACGATGAAGCAGGGGTGCGCCAAATAAAGGAGGGCACGAAGATGATCACTCGTAAAAGAGTTGCAGATATCATCGACGCCGCCGTCACTTACGGCGCGCGCCGAACCAGTGGTGTGGAGGTGTCGGTCACGGACAGCGACGAGTTTACCGCTCGCTTCGCCAACTCGGGCATGACACAACACGTGCAGTCAGGGGGCGCATCGGTCAGCATTCGCGTGCTCACCGCAGGGCGCCAGGCACGTGTCACCACAGATGACACCACACTGCGCGGCATTCACCGTGCAGTCGATCGCGCTGCGGAGCTGGCTAAACAGCTCCCGGTCGATAAACTGCTCCTGCCGCTGTCCGCTCCCGGACCGCGCACGCAGCTGATCGTGCCGTTGCGTCGATTCGACAGTCGCGTGCCGGAGCTCGCTCTTGATGCGCGCGAAACCGCTGTCAAATCGATCATAAAGATTGCTTCCGCAAACCGTCTCAGCGCCGCAGGCATCTACAGCGTCTCCCATGAGCTGGCTGCGTACGGCAACTCCAAGGGCATCTTTCACTTCGACAGAACGTCTGATGTGGAATGCTCGATCACCATGACGGGAAGAAACTCGTCGGGCTGGGCTAAACGCAACGGGTTTAGCCTGGACATGGTAGACCCGAAGGAGCTGGCTGAGATCGCTGCTGGCAAAGCAGTGGCCAGTAAATCGCCACAGCCAGTGCGTCCCGGTTTGTGGACGGTGATCCTGGAGCCTTCGGCGGTGCTCGATTTGCTCTCATTCGTATGGGGCGAATTCACCGGCACCGCTCACGTCGACCGCACTTCCTCATTCACCGATCAGATCGGCGAGAAGGTGTTGGGCGACAACATCACAATCAGCGACGACGTCTATCACCAGCTGCAAGCGGGCTACACCTTCGACGACGAAGGTCTGGCGCGCAAAGCGGTGACGTTAGTGAAAAATGGTGTGATCGGCAAACCGGTGATGGGACGGCGAACCGCCAAAGCGCTGAAATTTGCGCCTACCGGTCACGGCGTCAGCCAACCGAGTTCGTTCGATGAAGAAGCGGTCAACATCGTTGTCGCAGGCGGTGACGCCTCGGCCGACGACATGATCGCATCGACCGAGCGCGGCATTCTCCTGACGCGAGTGTGGTACGTTCGGGACGTCGATCCCAACACCAACTTGCTCACCGGCATGACTCGCGACGGCACCTTCCTCATCGACGGAGGCAGAATCAAACACGGCATCCGCAACATGCGATTCAACATCAGCGTGCTCGAGATGCTGAACAACGTCGAGCAGCTTGGACAAGCCGTTTTCGCCTCGGGCGAAGAAGGCTCTCCGGCTGTGGTCCCGCCCATGAAAGTGCGCAACTTCCGCTTCTCCTCGCGGACGAAGTTTTAGCTGCTGCGCGAAAAAGCAGAAAGATGACAATGGATCAACATCCACACGCATGAAGCTGGCTTCAACTCCCAGTCTTCATGCGTGTAATTTTTCCCGACGCCCACTATACTACCTAGTCGCACGCGAAACTCAGTCCGACCGTTGCGCTGCAACTCTTGAATAGATGTCGCTCTTTGGCGACAAAAATTACGCCTCAACTGTTCCTAAAATTTCCAGCCGCGAAAGCCGCGGTGCCTGGCAGCGGAAGTGATGTGGATGGGGCATGATAGACGACTACGAATTCTGATTTGAACTGTTCTAGAGTGAGATTGATTCGACCATCCGCAGAACAGCCGTATTTGTTAGCCACAGTACAGCCGCCTTCGGGGTCGCGCACAGTCACCATTTTCGTCACTGGGTCATATGCCAATACCGAGTAGGCATGGTCTTCTTTTAAACCCGGCAGTGGTTTTTGCTCTTCCGCTGGTGCATTCTTTTGATTTGCTTGCTCAGTTTGATCCTGGAAAGCAGCAACGTTCATATCCTGGAAACGATCTCTCCAATCCTCGGCATCACTGCTGGCATCGGGCGGAGTTCCTTTCGTTTCGGCCAGGACGAGCTCCTTGTTCTTAAGCGCCAGATCAAGCTGATCGGAAAGTTTGGCTGAACCAAGATCGAAACTCTCGGCTTTATTTCCAGTCAAAAGCGTGATCGCATCTCCGCCATCACCGCCAGACTCGACCAGTTCCTTTCCGGTCAGCTTGCGATGCGCCTTTTCCAGGGCATTCACCCAATCTCCATCGCCCGCTTGGGCCATATGTTCCAGTTCGAACGGGTTGGGTTTATCTATGTCTACCGGTTGTTGCCCGGGAAAGATAACTTCGTACTGCCCATATAATTGCCCCGGAGCAATCATGCGTCGAATGGCGGCCGGATTTTGTGCAGCGAGATCAGCTACTGAAGCCAAAAAATAGCAGTCCCCCAGCGAACCTTGTTTGACGTTGCTCGCTTTGATGCTGCTCGTTCCATTTTCATACAGGTCGTGATGCTTGTACTGTTCTGGGTTGTTGAACGCATTCAGTACGACGTTACCGAGTGGACCCGAATTTTCAGGCACACCGGTAAGCTGTCCGTGGATGGTACCCACCTCCCACTTTCCGCCATTGTCTTCAATCTTCACGCGCTGGTCATATTCAGCAACGCCGGTTATCGTCAGCCCGGAGAGCGCCTCTCGGGCCTTCAAATCCGCATTGATCTTGTTCAAGTGCGTTTTGAAGGCGGGGCTGTCCGCGCCTCCATCGGCCGTCTGAATCTCGTGCAGCTCTTCGTAGAGGGCCGCTGAGTCGACTGTTCCATGCCTGACTGCTTTGGTCCAGTCATTTTCAAATTGCGAAATAGTATCCACGGCCGGGGACTCCTGGGCTTCACTATTGGGACGGAGAGGGGTGTTCTCCTGTCATACAGCCAAACCTGTCAAAAAGTTGTTGTGGACTTGTGAAAGCGACCGGTCTAAAAGAATCAGCTGAAGCTCGTCACTCGCGCTCACGTCGTCAAGGTGAGCATCGCAGTACTTCAAATTCAGCCCGTCTTTGTCCATCGCAGTACTCAGGTAGCCAAGGTGTAGAGTGAAACCCACAATTTGTGCGCCGATTTTGGGGCTTCCGACCCTCACCTAGCCAAGATGTAGTCCGCAGCCTACACGCCCTGGCAGCCAACGTGGGCGGTGTTTTCAAGAGGCCAGGCCGTACTCTCGCCACGTGCGCTATATGTGGTCGACATAGCCGCACCACTTAGGTCTATGACTTCCTTGAGAAGTGTGTATAGATCCCCTAAGGTTAGCTCTGTTAATTCAACTTTGTTTTCTCTCGATCTAAGAACAAGCCCCACAAAACCTGAGCTTAGTTTTGAGCACGACCTATCGGTTTAAAGCCGAGTGGTGATGTGTGGCTTGCGAAACGACAGAAGAGAGGAGGTTCTATGTCAAATCGATCAACGAAGAAAGCTTCAATAGTGGTCGCGATGGCTGCGATCCTTCTCGTCACCCTGATCGTTCTTCTAACTCAACCGGGCAGTACCATGAGGAAGCAATCAAACAACATTCAGCTCGAACCGAGTGAAAAGGCCACGCTCAAGCAATTGCAAGAGCAGGGCATCAAGTATTTCATCGACAACCAGTTGCCGAATGGATTGGTGTTGGACCGGCAGGCGAACATGGGCACTCCCACGTTCAACGGCTGGATTAGCACTTCGGCAACCGGAATGGGTTTTATGGCAATCGCGATCGCGAGCAGTCCCGACCATCACATGCTCACGCATGCGCAGGCCGTTGCTCGAATTCGCAAAGGCATCCAAACAAGCCTCAAGCTCCACAGCGACCACGGCCTGATGCCGCACTTCCTGGACGCTACAACCATGAAGCCGATCGGCCAAGACAACATCAGCACGATCGACTCTGGTTGGCTCATCGCAGGAGCGTTGTTGTCGGCCGAGTATCTCGATGACGACGGACTGCGCGCTCTGGCCGACAAGCTCTATCAGCGCGTCGACTGGGCGTATTGGGGCACGCAGACGCCGGATGGTATCCAGCTGGCGATGGGCGCGGACGCGACGGGCAAGAAGCTGCCAGTGCAGTACGACCGCTACGATTCCGAAGCGGCTGTTCTGTACATGCTTGCTTTCGGTGCCGATAACGGAACGAACATTCCGGCGGAGAATTGGTTCAAGCTCTCCCTCAAGCCGGGTGTCGTTGCGGGAATCCAGGTCACCAACTACGACTTGGGTTTGTTCGCGTTTCAATTCGGTGGTTCGCTCATCGACTACAATCGGCTGCCGCTACACGGCATGCCCGATTTGAATCGTGAGCACAACAAGGCAGCGCTGGCAAACTTTGCCGCCTGCCGTGAGGCGAGCAAACAGTACAAGACGTTCGAACGGTACTGGGGCTTGTCTGCAGGCGACGGTCCGCCCGATGCGCCGGGTGGTGCGGATGTCTATCGCGTCTATGCGCCGCAAGAGATTGACGGCACGGCACACATCACGGCTTCGCTTGCTTCAATCGAGCAAGTGCCTGAATTGGTGCTGGGCAACATCAAAGCGGCGGAAGCAGAAACGCAGCTCAAAGCGCACGGTCGCTACGGCTACAGCAACATCAACGTCGACAAAAACTGGGTCAGTCATGACGTGGTTGGCATCGACATTGGCGCTGCAGTCATGGCACTGGAAAACGAACTGTACAAGCAGCGTATGCGGACGGTCTGGCACAAGACTGCAGTAATGCAGCGTGCGCTTCGCCGGCTGAAAGCCGTCAAGTAAGACACTTTTGTCTTGAGTAGAGCTCTTCATGTCACGCGGTGATATGTGGAACTCTTCCCTTTCTAGCGACTTTCATCGATCGCCCTAAAGGCGATGCATTTCATTTTGAGAAACAGCTCGGCATGTGGCTTTGCGCTTGCCGGGTTGTTTCCACCTGCCACGAGCAGGATCTCTGTTCTCAAAAAGGAGGACATTACCATGTCATTCTTGACCAAGTGGTTCCGCGGCATTACCGGGCGCGTGGAACGTCGTTATACCGTTAAACGTCCGGGAAAAGGTTGGGCTGAAGCTCCTGTCTATCAGCCATCCGAAGGTACTCTTGCCAAAGTGCGCGCCACGACAGGCAACACTGTCGACATGCGTTCACAGGACGGCCCGATTTTCGATCAGGGCAGTCTCGGCTCCTGCACGGCCAACGGCTGGGCGGGGCTGATGATGTTCGTCTGCAAGAAGCTGTTCGGCGACACGTTCATCGCTTCGCGTCTGATGATTTACTGGCTCGAGCGTAATCTCAACGGTCAGACCAATGACGACGCCGGTGCTGAAGTTGCCGACGGCGCCAAGGTTCTCAGCTCCACGGGTACGTGCGCTGAGAGCGAGTGGCCGTACGACATCAGCAAGTTCAAGCAGCAGCCGCCGGCGAGCTGCTACACCTCGGCTGCCCAGCACAAGCTGGTGACGCCGCTGCAGGTGAAGCAGGACCTCGATCACATGAAGGCGTGCCTGTCCGAAGGCTTCCCCTTTGTCTTCGGCTTCGACGTCTACAGCTCGTTCGAGAGTATCTCCGTTTCGCGCACGGGCATCGTTCCTATGCCGAAACCGTTTGAGCGTCTGCTCGGCGGTCACGAAGTCGAGGCGATTGGCTTTATCGATGGCGACGGCAATGCGCAGTTCGCGCGTACGTCCGATCGCATTCGCTACAGCTTCGGTCGCTTCTCCACGTGGCTGACGCACCTGATGCGCATCTTGACCGGCAGCTCGGCTTTCGCCGTGACGCCGCCGACCAACTGCTTCATCATCCGCAACAGCTGGGGCACTAGCTGGGGCGACAAGGGCTACTGCTACATGCCCTACGACTACCTGACCGGCAAACACGCCAGCGACATGTGGACCGTGCGTCACGCGACGGACGGCTCCAAAGCCGCCTAACTTCTACTCCATGCCAGGCTTTCACCAACCAGTGACTGTCCTGGCATGGATTTTTTTTGGCCTTTTTTCGACCTTTTTCCAGTTATTTTTTGCTCTTTTAGGCACCATATGCGGTGCCTACAGAATGTCGATGCCACATCTTTTTGACTCCGCACTCCTCCGGCCAATCAGCACTCACTTCGCACCCCTGGTGGCCAACCCATTCCTGGGAGGAATAAGAAACGCCCGAAAATTATTCCTGGGAGGAATGACCGACGACGGGTGGGCAACCCATTCCTGGGAGGAGTAAGAAACGCCCGAAAATTATTCCTGGGAGGAATGACCGACGACGGGTGGGCAGGAATCAACTTGCGCACTACTTGAAACGAGTCCGTGTTGTTTTGAGAGCAAGTTGAGCATGAGGCATGTCATTGCTGAATAATTTGTTTACGAAAACCGCTCGGGCAGCCGCACACGCAGTCACAGCGAAGGTTAGGGCGCTTTCGATGGACTGCCAAGCCGCGATAACCGCGCTAACGATTGCGGCTGCATGGCTCAGTTTTAAGCACGTCTAAACTGTGGTTCTGTTAATCCACAAGCAGAACGTTTGCGAAAGCGATTTTCGTTCCGGGGGTGAAACCCATATGGCGTCGGTGTTTTAGGGTGAGGAGCAAAGGCGGTGGGACATATAATCAAACCACTGCGGACATCGCCCCGATATGCAAAGTTTCCCCCATAAAAAACAGCCTGCTATTTGATCTTGACTACTCCTAATGACTAGGGTAGATGAAGTCCATTTTTCTTCTCGTTTCTTGAGATTCACCACTCAGCTCCCACTTCAAGCCAGCACATAGTCTTCCCTCTCAGGTTCGTAACCGCGAACTTGTAGTGAATTACTCTGCTGTATCACCTGGTTTGCGTGAGCGCTCGACTCTGTTCGTCACCGCGAACGATAGACGCTTACTCAGACACAAACCGCTGTGCGAGCTGATTGGGAATGGACTTGTTGATGAACAACTGCTGGTTTGCGCCGGCACACAACAGTAGGAGAAACAATGACAGACGGCAAACCGATTGAAATTATCGATCCGGCACGCGTGCAGAAGTGCGGTTTTTCGCGCCTCTCACCATTGACGGGCAACTGCAAGGAATGCGGTGACCCGGCAGATCCAACCACCAAAGGTTATTGCACTTATCATGCCATCTCGCGCGGACTCCAGCCTTTCAAGCCGGGCACGCAGGTGGACGACACGGAGCCGAACCAAAAGTAGGTACGGCTCTTCGTACTGGGAGCGCATATGTCAAATGCACAAGAGCGCATCGCCGTAATTCAAGGGCGAATCGAAGCTCTTCTTACCGTTCTCGACGCGACGAATCTGTCCGACACGGATTCACGCGAGGCGAGAGTTTTTCAGCTGCTCCTGCAGGCTGCCGAGTACACCGCCATGGCTGACGACATCCGCGCCAGCGGACCAGTACTGGCGCACTTGCTTGTAGGAGAGGAGATAGAGACGGCACTGGGCGAGCGTACAAGCTTGCTCGGCATCAGCCTCGGACACGACGGTTGTGCACTGATTGCTCTGCCACCGTTGCCCATTGGCCACAATGATGGTGCCTGCATCTCTCCCGACCCCTCGGCGATGTTTCCCGGTACGGACGCCAGTCGTCCTCAGCCGAAAGACCAGCCTGCCGACAGAAAGTCCGACGCTACTCAGCCGCCTGCTCGCCGCACCATTGACGGTGCTAAACGACAGACGCAGCAGCTCTTTCAGCCTACCTCCTCGAATCCCGAGGAAGCGCTGCAAGAGCTAACCAATGAGCTTTTCACCCGGGCCGAGCGCTTGCTCGACCAGGCGCAGAAGCTCAAGAGCGGACAATGGACGACGGAGCATACTCCGCTGTTCACTTGTTCGACCGCCGACTATCGTTGAAAGCTCGATGAGGACGCGTCGCGTCCTGAATTTGTTGCAAACGATGTGCCGTGAACCCGCTGTACAACTACGCAGCGAGTCGCAGCGATCTGCATGAGCCCGCGATCTCTATCGCTGGCGATATGCCAAAAATAACTTGGAGTCCCTATGATCAAACTCTTAGCGTTAGGAGCTTTGGTGCTCATTGGAGCAGCTTGTCTGCTTTTGAGCCATCCAGCTTTTGCGTCCGAACAAAAACAGCAGCCGAAGCAAGAACAGCATGCGGCGCCCGCCCGACAGGAAGAGCAGCGTCCTGCCACCGAGAGCCGTCCGGCTCAGGAGCAGCCCGCGCAGCAGCAGCAAGAACCTCGTCGCGTGGAAGAGCCGGCTGCGCCTGCACAGCAAGCGCCGACGGAAGAAGAGCGCGGTTTTGGTCCCGGTCGTGGTCCTTCCGGACCTCCGGGCGGCGGCGGTTTTCATCCGCAGCCGTTGCCTCCGCGTCCGCCCGTTGACCCAGGTCGCGGTCGTAATCCCGACCCAGGTCGCAACCCGATCCCGGTCGACCCCGGTCACGGCCGCAATCCCGACCCAGGTCGCAACCCGATCCCCGTCGACCCCGGTCACGGCGGACACCAGCCTGACCCGGGCAAGCCTCCTGTCGATCCCGGCAAGGGTCCCGGTCGCGGTCCTGTCGGTCCTGGCCCCGTCGGTCCCGGCAAAGGTCCCGGTCGCCCGACCAACCCGTCCGGTCCGATCGTGAAGCGCCCCGGCGGTCCGATCACTGGCGTGCACGTCGGCGGCAAACAGCCTCCCGTCGTGTTCCGTGGTGGCACGCCGCACAACCCGTGGGCGCCGATCCATCGCGTTCCCGGTCAGGTCGAGCCGTTCCGCAACGCCCATCCGTATCCCGGACACTGGCGCCCCCTGCCCCGCTATGACTACTGCGGCGGCTACTACTGGGGTGGCGTGCTCTATGTCGGGCCGTTCGCCGACTTCTTCGGTTGGGACACCTGGGGTCCGACCGAGTGGATTTACGTCTACGACACGGGCATGTGGTGGAGTCCGGCGACTGGCTACGTGATTGCGCCTCCGATCCTGCTCAACGACCCGATTACGGTCGCGGTCAGCGAACAGGTTCCTGTCCTCGATCCGGTGTTTGGTACGCAGGAGATCGACGCGAACGGCGACCCCGTTTTCGAAACGGTCACTGTCTATTACAACGCCTACTTCGACCCGGGCTATGGCGCCTACGGCTACCTGAACAGCGCCGGCGATTACGTCTGGTTGCAGTGGTAACTTGCGAGCTTGGTGCTGAATAGCATCTAAGCCGGGAGGCGGAGAAACCTGACGGTCTCTTCGCCTCCCATTTTTTCGCGCATTACTAGACTATACAGTATGCACCACATTTGGTATCATCATCAGACTGTTCCAATCAGTTTCCCAAACGAAAATCCACCTGTCGTGAGCTTCATATCCGCCGGCTGGTTATGGCGGCAGAGCCGGTCAAGCAAACCTGAGCACGCAACGACCGCCAGTACAGTTACAAGTTTTCTCGGTTTGCTCGCGCGCCGGTGCATTCACGAGCTTTCTCTGGCAAGATATAGCAGCGGGAACAAACAAATGGGGTTTCGATGACATCCGACACTACTTACAGCTCGGCGCCGGCAAGTGGAATGCGCGATCTGCTGCCTGCCGATGTGGCATTGCGTGATTGGGCGACGTCAGTGATTTTGCGCACATATGAGCGCTTCGGCTTTACACACATCGAAACGCCGGCGATGGAACATATAAACCTGTTGCGTCGCGGCGAAGGTGGAGAGAACCTGCAACTGATTTTCGAAGTTTTGAAACGGGGCGAAAAGCTCGACGAAGAGCTGAGTTCAGGCACAGTGAAAAAGGATGACCTGTCTGATCTCGGATTGCGTTTCGATTTGACGGTTCCACTTGTGCGCTTCTACGCTAACAATCAGGGCAACTTGCCAACACCGCTAAAAGCCATTCAGATCGGTCCAGTGTGGCGCGCCGAGCGCCCTCAGAAGGGTCGCTACCGCCAGTTCACTCAGTGCGATATAGACGTCATCGGAGTGAAGAGTGAATTCGCGGAGATGGAGTTGATCCAGGCTACAACTAGCGCACTCGTGGAGCTGGGTTTCAAGGGCTTCACCGTCCGCATCAACGATCGCCGACTTCTCACTGAACTGGCTGAGTTTTGCGAATTCAGCGAAGACCGATTCGAAGCGGTGTTTATCACGCTAGACAAGATCGACAAGATCGGCCTGGCAGGAGTACAAAAAGAGCTGCACGCCATTTCACACTCCGGTGAAGCAACGGACCGACTGATCAATATACTGCAATCGATTCAAGGCGAAACTGACTATCTCCGCATCAAGAGCGCGATGCCCGCGACATTGCCTCCGGAAGTTTATGACGGACTCAAGCACGTCATCGATACCAGCAACCAGCTCTCTGGTGGCGCATATAGTGTCAGACTTGATCCGACACTCGTGCGCGGCATGGGCTATTACACTGGTCAGATCTTCGAAATCTCGCACCCCGATTCGCCGCATTCAATCGCCGGCGGCGGCCGCTACGACAAGATGGTAGGCAAATTTTCGGGGCGCGACATTCCCGCCTGTGGTTTTTCCATCGGCTTCGAGCGTATCATCAGTATTTTGGCGGAGCAAGGTTTTAAACCTCCGAGCGAAACCAAAAAAATTGCGCTCATTTACGATGCCGATCGCGACACCATGCAAGATGTCGCTCAGGCAGCCGCCAAGCTGCGAGCGGACGGATCGACAGTCTCACTTCTGCCGCGCAAAAAGGATTTCCGCAAACAGCTCGACGCCGTCGTTGCACAAGATTACGGCTGGTACTGCGCCTTCAGAGCAGACAATCTGGAAGTAAAACAGCTGGGCGGTAAATAGCACAGGCCGTTCCACGGGCGACTGCAAGTCGCCCCTACGGTTGCTCAGCGCGCCGTTGAACGGCTCTGGGAGCGGCGCCATCCCTGCCGGCATTGAATTGCAACGCTGCCGTTCCACGGGCGTGTGCAACACGCCCCTACACTGGAACGAGCGAAACCAGCTCAGCCACCGAGTCTGGGAGCAGTTTCTCGACTGTAGGGACGACTTGCAGTCGCCCGTTCCGAACGCATCAATCTCGACAACAAAAACTTCTTCTACGAGCCGGGCGGGCGGAGGAAATGCACGCCGGCGTGGAAGGAGGATGTGTTCCAGCGACTGAGACTGTCTGGCAACCACTCACCATTGGAGGAGTGGTTGTCGTACGACGTGCCGTTCTGTCCGACGATACCGCAGTGCGCAGAACCGCTCGTGGAGCCGCCACGGTAGCCGGTGACGACATCGCCGGCATGCGGCGTCGAATCATAATGCCAACCGTGCGACAACAACTGGTCTTCCAAACCGCGCACGGACATTGAGTTAGCATAACTAAAACCAGCCTGGTTAAGCACATTGGCGACAGAGGCGGCACATCCGAGATTGCCGTCACTCATGTACTTTCTCCACAACTGCTGCCCGACATTGTGGTCGGCGTGAACGAGAATTTTGCCACCGGCATCGGTGACGTTGATATCGCCCAGCCCGTCTTGCCGGGCGTTTGCCAGGTCGTAGACGTTGCCCGCGGCGTTAGTGAAACGCTGATAGTCCGGATCGCTCGTCTCTTGAGCAGTCGGAACATGCCCCAGATACGCTCCGGCAGCGATTCTGCCGGCATCACCGGAGTTGATCTTATTAGGATTGATATTCATCTGACGCGCGAGTTGGTCGATACCACCCTGCGCAATGGCTTCCTGCAACTCTTTCGGAAGGAATTGGTTGACTCGGTCTTTGGTGATCGGATCACCCTTGTGGTTCATGTCGCCCAGGAATTTGTTGAAACCAGCCGCAAATTGGGGGTCGCCAAGTTTCGTAGCGAATTTATCGAGATTGTCGGCCGTCTGGCGCAGTTTGTCGTCGGCTGGCAAATGTTTCGAGTCAGCGTCTTTGCGCAGCTTATCCGCGTACTTGTGCACAGCTTTTTGCAAAGCATCGGGATGTTGATTTAAATAGTCAGCCAGTTTACTCAGATCGGGAGGGTTGCCCAGATCGATGCCGAGCAACTCAGCCAGCCCCATGAGAGTAAAGCCCTGATTCATGCCATAGCGTCCGACTCGATATCCGTTGGGCGACTCTTGCACGTCGCCGTACGGCTCAGAGCGGTCGGGATGCGCCAGAGCCGCGAGCACGTCTTTCATGGAGACTATGGACTTCGGTTCACTTGGAGCGGCCGGCACTTCGCGTGGCGGAATCATCTGGTCGATGCCCGCCTGGCTGTTATCTCCTTCCTGACGCCCCGGCGCCGATTCACGCGGAATGGAGATGCCGCCTCCACTGCCGGGCACTCTATTCATCCGATCGGACGTGTGCTGCACGTCGACCGGTACAGGCGGAGGAATATGCTCGGGTTGAGTCTGCTGCGACTCTGGTATGCGGTCGCCCAGCTGTTGGACAACGCTATCGGAAACGAGGGCGGACGGATCGTTGACGTCGACCTGTTTTACCGGTCCTTGCGTGGTTTGCACTTCGGGCAGTTTATCGCCGTACTGTTGCTGGATGCGCGCGCCCTCATAGCCGACCAGTTTGTCGACGGCGGCTTGCTGCTTATCTGTCGGTCCGTCAGTCTGCCCCAGGTCTCTCTGGACTTGAACGACGACATTGGCGTCAGGCGGGTTGCCTTCGGGATTGTGGACAACTTTGACGGAGCCATCCTTGCCGACAACATAATTAGGTGCAGGCTGATGTGCGTTCTTATCTTTGTTCTCGTAGGTGACGGAGATCTTCGGGGACTCTCCCGGTTTTAGCTTCTGGTAAGACTTCTCTGAAGCATCTTTCGTGGCATCGGTGAAAGTGCCATCGTGCATGAGATCAGCAACGGACTTTTTGGCGTCGAGCCCGTCCGCTTTGCCGTAAATTGGCGGCACATCGATATGTTGCTGTGCGTCTGAAGCGCTGGCGGACTGCTGGTCGCCCGGTCCACCACCACCTGCCGTGACCAGAGCCACTTGCACATCGCTTTTGCTTCCTCGCCTATTGCTTAGTAAATCGACCGCCTGGTGGTGCAACGGATTGTGCGTGCCAGAAGCACCATCAACATGCTCCGATCCGTCCGCCACTCTTGCGGTTTCTTTTTGAGAATGTTTGCCGGACTTACCTTTACCATCGCCCGAGAGCAGATTCACTGCCTGGTCGCGCAGCTCGCCGGAGCGCACTATTCCGGACAAGCCATGTTCATGTTTTTGGTCACCTTGTTGCCAATGGTGATGAACCTGACTAGTGGTGGCATCAGTGCCATTCGACATGCAGAAAGACCTCGCCAGCCAAGCACAAAAATGCTCGACCGCAAAAGCTGAAAGGAAAGAAGGTTGGAGGAACCCGATAATAGGGGAATTTCACGCAGTTGTCACGGGGCAAACTACGTAATTTTCCCATCAGCGCAGGTTAAATCTCCCAGCCGCGACCGATGGAATTCATGAAGTCGCCACGTTATTGCGACGCAACTGCGATCAAACCGCCATAAGATTCAACGCACATCGGCATTTGCCGATTCGTCCCGATTTTGCCACGTCCCGATCTATTTCATAGGTGTACCCATGAGCAGTAATGACACTGGTAGCGACCGCATTCAGCGTAACGACCAAGCGGAGAGCCGTTCGTCACGCAGTCCTGTGGACATGCGAGACAGAAATGAAACGCAAGCATTGACGCGCAACAACGGAAGTCATCAAGGAGAGCGCGATCAAGACGAAGTTACTGTCACTAATGCTTACCGCCAAAACTCGGATCAACGACACAACGGCGAAGGCTCGAGAAATCAGCAAAGCGGCGGTGGTTGGAACAATCAACAGAGAGGCGATGGCTCGGGGAATCAACAGAGCGGCGATAACTCGAACACGTCTCAGTTGATTCAGGCGCTCCAGAACAGCCTTACCGACATTGATAACAACACTCAGCAGATCTCGAGTGAACTGTCCGAGATTCTTGGATATTTACAAGGGAATGGCAGTCTCTCGGGCGGCGGCGGTTCCTCCGAAACGTCGGGCGGCGGTTCCAGCGAAAGCACCGGCAGCGGTTCCACAGAAACGTCGGGCGGCGGTTCCACCGAAACGTCGGGCAGCGGTTCCAGCGAAAGCACCGGCAGCTCAGGCGTGACTGCCACTAATGCGCCCGGACCAGCCGAAATCTCCACACCGAGCGGGACAGAAACAGTCGGTTCGACTGCCACGGCTTTCGGTCCGCAAGCGATGCCCGCCTCGGACCAGACTTCTCAAAACGCTTACTACGTATCCGCAGATGCCACAGGCGACGGCACGGGCACACTCGGCAGCGCCAACAATCCGTTTTCCACACTGCAGCAGGCGCAGCAAGCGATGGAAAACGGCGACACCAAAACGACCTATGTCGAGGGTGGAACATACAATCTCTCCTCCACGCTCAATCTTACGTCTGCCGACTCGGGCGAATCGTTTATTGCGGCGTCGGGCAGCAGTCCGGCAGTCGTAGACGGCGGCGGCAGCGTCAGCAACCTCATCGACGTAAACGGCGCCAATAACGTATCGATAGAAGGGCTGACCCTGCAAAACACTGGCGGTGGTTCTATCTTCGACAGCGGAGATTGGACGCAGAGCGCCACCGCAGGCGATGCCATCGTGGCACAGAACTCGACCGGCGACAACTTCAGTTATAACGCTGTCAGCAACGTCGGCATGGGCCTCGATATGCGCGGCGTGACGAACAGTCAGTTCAACGGCAACTCCATCAGCGACGTGCAAGAGGCGATCAGCCTTTCCTCCGCTTCGGGTAACAGCGACAACGACACCATCTCGGGCAACAGCATCAGCAACGTCAGCGACGTTTCGTCCTCACCGTACGGCGCCATATCACTTATGCAAGCGAGCAACGACACGATCAGCAACAACGTGATCAACAACATCACCGGTGCCGGCATTCGTGTGGGAGGCAACATCGGACAGGACTCCAATAACGATGAAGTCGTGCAAAACACGGTGACAAACACCAACACAGCCTCTTACGCTACGTCAAGCTACAGCGGACAAGGCGATAACGGTGCCATCTATGCATGGCAGGGCCCGGGCAACACCAACAATATGAATCTCACCATCGCCAACAACTACATCGCCAATGCCGGCGCGGGCTTCGAAAATATCGGTGTCTATCTTGATGACGGCGTCGACGGTGCCAACGTCACCAACAACGTGATCAACCCCAACGGCATGGGCTGGGCTACCGATATTCACGGCGGCTCTAACAACACCATCGCCAACAACGTCATCGATCTCAGCTCTTCCACGGGTCAGGAGAAAGCGCTGTTGTATCAGAATGATGGTCCGCAGATGACGGGCAACACATTCTCCGAAAACATCGTCTACTCCTCGACGGACAATGGTGGCGCCATCACTGAATACGACAACGCCAACGACACGCCGGACGTAACCAACAACGAATACTCCGGTGTTTCAGCAGCGTCAGGTGACTCGAATCCGGTCAACGCCGATCCCCAATTCGTCGACCCGAGCAGCGGCAACTATGAGGTGGCATCCGGCTCGCCGGCGACTTCAATCGGATTTTAATCGCTGTCGACTGTCACGTAACTGCAACGAAAACGTGGCACCCTAAACACACTGATAGGGAGCAAGCAAGGTTCTCCCAAGCTTGCCCCTGTGGAAACCACCCTTTCAATCGGTTTCCCTCGAGTCCGCCCCTTCACGATCCCCCCGAGTCCGCCCCTTCACGTTTCCCCCGAGTCCGCCGTGTAGCGCCTAGCGAATTTGCTAATCATTCATTGCCCGTCTAAAACGTCGAAATACGGCAAGGTATTTCAGGCACGCGGCAGGGCAACATGGAAGACGGCACCTTCGCCGGCCTTGCTGGTCACCCAGATGCGCCCACCGTGAAGGTCGACCACTGATTTGCAAATGGTGAGTCCCAAGCCTGAGCCGGTTCGCTTCTTTTTCCCGCCGTCAACTTGACGAAATCTATCGAAAACACTGTCGAGCAGATGCTCTGGAATACCTTTTCCCGTGTCAGCGACGGTAATCTCTGCGTTCGGCCCGCTCTCCACGGCTGCAACTGTGATCTTTGCATCACTAGATGAGAATTTGGCGGCGTTGGACACGAGGTTGTAGAGAACCCGCACCAGAAGCCCATGATCGGCGTTTACAAACAAGGCCGTATCGGCGAATATCAGAGTGATTTTGTGTGTGGCGCACCACTCGCCGATCAGGCTGCGTACTTCTTCAAACACGTCAGCCAGACACACTTGTTCTTTTTGCAAGACGAATGTTCCCGAGTTGATTTTTTCGAGATCCAACAGATCGTTGATCAGTCCCATCATCATGGTGCAGTTGCGCGCCATCAGCCTGACAGTGTTCTCTCCGCGCTCGTTGAGCTGCCCGAACTCGCCTCTCTGGCGTGAATCGATCATCTCGAGCGACCCTTTGATTACTGTCAGCGGTGTGCGCAGGTCGTGCGTCACCATTGCGTACACGTCCTGGCGCGCTCGCGCTGCATCGAGCAATGACTCGTTCATCCAGTGAAAGGCTCTGTCCAGATCTTCGATCTCTGATGGAGTCAACCTGCCTGAAATTGGCGGATTGAGCGGTTCAAAGAGACTAACGCGACGAGCATTATCATTCATCACCTTCAATTTCGCGATGACGCCTTTCATGAGAAACACGGCCAGAACTACACTAAACAGCCCATTCAAGCAGACAGCTGCAATCGTATATTTAAGAAGCAAATTTCTGTGGTCGATTTTGGTGAGCGTATCCGACTGTGCATACATCTTCTCGTGCAAGGCCGCCAGCGCCATTACTTCGGTGACCAGGCTCTGGTACAAGTCGCGCAGAGTTTCTATTTGAGGTCTGTACCCTTCCGCATTAAAGTATTTGCTGGACGCGAGCTGCCTGCGCACGGAAGACATGACCTCGATGCCCTGCTCCACGGTTTTCTCACCGCGCCTGGCAGAGGCGTTGAGCTCAGGCTGATCCGCAGTCAACACCTGCAGCTTCTCATACTCCTTCTGCAGCTCATAGAGATATTTTTGATAGGTGTTCTTGCGAAAATTTTGAATAATCCAGACAGCACCGCTTCTGGAATCGTGAAACGTATCCCAGAGAGAGTACGAATTGGCACTGAGCTCGTTGATCGTAGTGGAGATTTCGTGCACTTTCAAAGCCTGCGCCGTCTCCGCATCCGCTTCTCTTTGCAAATTCCACAGCACGGCCACGAAGACGATCTCGAAGCACAAAGGAATTGAGACCAGGAACAGTCCCTGGATGGTGAGAGAAACTTTGCGCATGCCGGCTTTCTAGAAGACCGTCTTACAACTAGTGCTATCTGATGAGTTACCCGTGGCAGATTGGCTTCAAACGCTCCCAGCATGGGCGACAGCGAGCACGGCGGCTACGAACAGCTAGAAAACCCCTCGCATGAGCTAATATTGTTACTGCCGTGTGAGGAAGCTGGTACAAGCAACATGCCGAAAATTTTGCTCGTAGAAGACGAGAAAGATCTGGCGCTTTCAGTGAGACAGTATCTCGAGTCCGAGAACATCTCCGTCGAGGTTGCCAACGATGGCGTGGAGGGATACGAATTTCTCCGCCAGGGTCTCTACGACGTAGCCGTGCTTGATTGGGATCTGCCAGGATTGACCGGTATCGAGATTCTTCAACGTCATCGAGCCGCACAAGGAACCACACCCATCCTGATGCTGACCGGCAAGCATTTGATTGATCAAAAGGAAGCAGGCTTCGAAGCAGGCGCGGATGATTATCTGACGAAGCCGTTCAACATGCGGGAGCTGCTTTCCCGAATCAAAGCGCTGTCCCGCCGCAGCAGCACCTCTTTGAATATGACGCTGAAAGTCGGAAATATCGAGATGGACTCAGCGGCGCACCAGGTCTACAAAGCAGGAAAACCGGTGCACCTTTTACCCAAAGATTTTGCTCTGCTGGAGCTCCTCATGCGGCACCCAGGCGAGGTCTTCAGCTCGGAGGCGATCGTTCAACGCGTCTGGAGCTTCGACGCCGACGTCACTGATTCTGCCGTGCGCACCTCGGTTTTGCGGCTGAGGAAAAAGCTCGACGACAGCGACGACGAGAATCTCTCCATCATCGAGAACGTGCGCAGAGTCGGTTATCGCCTGCGCCCGCAGTAAGTCCGAGGCTTTCCGGTGTTACCGCTCAGGAGGTGCATACATAGGCGTTCTCCGCACGCGGTTGCTTACAGCTTTTAACGCTGATGTCCAACTTATAACTCGAGACGAGGGAATTCTCGGCGCCGCTCCCCAATATACTCAAAGATTCAAGGCTGACTAGGAAGAGACCACCCAGCCGCGCAGCAGTCGGTGGTTGGGTGGTCAAATATCTAGAACCCGATTCGAGTCTTTAAACCCTAGATCACCAGAGTAATACCGGTCTAGCCAGGTCTTTATTAGCTCGCAAACTTTATCCCCCTCGATCCAACCAGCATCCCAATATTGCACTACGTAGCGAGCTAGCAATCGGCTTTGATTACGAGAGTCCTCAGAAATTTCCATTTTGCAAACGTTGTGACGAGCACGAAAATAGACGTATTCGCCTGTTACTAGCGTCCCGAATAACTGAGTGGGCATCGCTCCAGATGGTCCTTCGCAGCTTGCAAACAAGCCAAGCTCTTCGATTTTGACACGTGCAGCACGCAATCCAGCTTCATGCTCACGGTACGAAGGAAACCCCATTACTCAAACCTCTAGTCCTTCCCTGATTGAATTATAAGACCTGGAATTTGTTGAAGTGAAACTTCGATGAACAAAGGGGATTGCGTTTGAGAAAAACTCCGCGACAGCGACAAGGAAATCGTATTCCGCAATCGAGAACGTGCGCAGAGTCGGCGATCAAATGCGTCCGCAGGGCGCTTTACCTATGTGACATGAAGAAGTCCGCGATCAGCTCGGACGCCAACACATCATCGCTGGTTCTTCCAAGAATATCTTTGGAGGCTCCGCTCCAGAAGGAGCCCGGCCACGCATGTCCGCCGCCCTGGATGCGGTAATAGACAACCTCGTTGTGACCGCCTCCGTAGGTCGTGCGCGTCACCTTCGTGCCATCGTTCGGCGCCCGATCCGGCATTTGCGTACTCACGCCGGACAACGAACATCCGTTGCGGCGGCACCAATAATCGATGGTTTCCTCCGCAGTCATCATGCCGCCAATCTTGGCATAGCTCACTGGCAGGGATCCCAATCCGCCGATGCCGAGCTTATCGCCTAACTTGCCCAGCTCGGCGTTGTGTTCGGGATCAGTTGAGGGAACCAGAGGATCGTCGGTGCCAAGAAAAAAGATCGCAGGCACAGCGTTAGAGCCACCGCCCGTACCCTCCAGCATGCCAGCGGCGACAACTGCAATTGCGGCGATGCGATTGTCGGCAGTGGCAAGATATTGCACGAAATGCCCGCCATTCGAGAATCCGGCAGCGTAAACATGGCGTCTGTCCACATTGGCATTCCGCGCGAGCCGATCGATTATTGCGTCGACAAATTCCACATCGGCGGCGTCCGTATTCCAGCGATGCCCGACTCCGTCCGGATAGACGACGGCAAAACCGTTTTTGTCACCGTAATCGTTCATGTTGCTAAGGAATACCATCTGCTGACCGGTCATTCCGATCCCGTGAAACACCAGTACAACAGGCACTGGGTGCGATTTATCCGCGACCGCCTGCGGCAGATGCACGCGGAAGGTACGCCGAATTCCGCCCACCATCATGCTGTCCGCATAATCATGTGCTTTCACGGCGACGGGCCGGGCGGAAGTGGTGCTGGCACTGCGAGAGGTGGCTGGAACTGCCACGGGAGCCGCGGTGTAGTTAGTCACGCCGGTCTGTCGCGCATAGTTGGAAGCGGCTGCCTGTGCCTGGCGATCCCGGGAGTCCACTGGCTTGCTCTGATAATACTGAGCTGGAACTGAAGGGCGACGCAGAGTCATGCCACCTATCGAATTGGTTCTCCGGACGTACTGAGTCTTAACGCCAGTGCCATTCTGACTCGCCGTGGAAGTACTCTGTCCCGATGCAGGCAGTGTGACAACCGCCATTATCAGAGCCACACTAACGCGTTTACACTTCATGAAAAATTGCGTTCCCCGCGTAGGTGTGTTATTCCCTGGACCGCCTGCCAGCGCCGCCGCCCACGTTAGATGAATTTTTTGCATGGAAGCTCGGTGCCCGAATCGCTATCATTATTCGCTATTGGAAACCGCCGAAGAGTGCACCGTATGGCACCGTCTTCTCTAACCGTCGAGCCGAAAACCGCAGTCAGCGAAAAGCAGCGGCAGCATCAGTATGAGCAGCGCAGCAAGAATCTGCGCTGGTGGGCAAGTTTTGCCCTGCTCGCTTTTGCCATGGTGGCCGGTTGTGATATGACTTGCCGATTTCTCATCACGCCGGACGCCCTGCATCAGCCCAACCGCAGCTGGTTTTGGTGGTCGATGCGTGCCCTCAAAGCCGTCGGACCGCACCCCGACATCGCCCTCTGCGGCTCGTCTCTCATGGTGGCTACCGTCACCGACTCCGATGCCACATTCTATAACCGGCCGAAAGACCAGGTTTTGGAGCGCCGCTGCCTGTTTTTGGAACAGCTCCTGCAAGAGAAAACCGGCAAACGACCACGTACCGTCTCCTTCGCCATAGGCGGAGAGATGGCCAGCGACGCCTATGGCATCACCTCGGTGGCGCTGCAAAAGCAGTACAAACCAAAAATGATCGTCTGGGGTGTGGCGCCGCGCGACCTCATCGATCGTACCTTTACCAATCCCAACCAATCAGGGATCTCACAAGGCGTATCTGCATTGGCAGGCAATCGAGACGTCTTCGGCCGTCTCTCTTTCTGGGACAAGATTGAGCGCGGCTGCGACAAGATCTCCTTCATCTACGGTCACAGGCAAGAGATTGTTGCCATTCAACACGCGCTCTGCAAGCAGCTTTTCGCCGCGTGCGGCTGGACAAACCTCGACACCAACCAACTGCCGAACGAGCTCAAGGGAGAGGTGTACAAAAACTTTCCCGACGACGAAGGCGTATGCAACTGGGTGAATGTGCCAACCAAACAGTTTCATTTCACGAACAACATGAAGGAGTATCGCACTCGCTACAATCCATTCAACGAGGGTTTGTACCAAGAGCAAGTGAGCTTCATGCAGCAGACCCTCTCCTACTGCCACGACAATGGCATCAAAGTTCTGCTCGTCAATATGCCGATAACCGAGCTCAATATGTCAGCGCTGGCACCCGGTGTTTACACACGTTACTTGAACGATGTCAAAACAGCCGCCAATCGGTACTCGATAGAATTCGTCGATCTCAACGATCACAAGATGTTTCCGCAGTCAGACTTTGTTGATACTGTACATATGAATGGATTCGGCGCCATCAAGTTTTGGCGCCAGTTAGTCAACGATCACTGGCCATCATGAAATCAAGCAGAACACGACTTGCACTCACTTGCCTCGCTGTTCTGCTTTACCCATTCATATCGGCAGCCCCAGCAGGTTTTGCAGCCGTCGAAAAATCCGTGACCCTCAAGTTTCCCACTGAGCGCTCGTCGGGAAAACTGTATTACGTCAAATTGACGAATGGCGGAACAAGTGTCACCCAACCCGATAGTTCCTCGGAGATAGTAAACGCGCAGGGCAATGTTAGCGTTCCAGCTTCACAAGCACTCTCGATGGTATTGACCTATTTCGGAGTAGATCACAGCGCATTTCTCGATAGCATGGCTAAATCCAACATCAATCAAATCGACGCGCACGACTCGGAAAACCTGAACGGTTTGACCATTTTTCATATCGGCAAACTAGAGAATTTGGTCTCTCTTCATCTCAACGGTACCGACATAAAAGACGAAGACCTAAAACCACTGTCCGCATGTGCGAAGCTTTACGATCTAAATTTCTCAAATACACTGATTACCGGCCCCGGACTTGCTTACTTGGCGAACTGTCCGATTCACGCAATCAAACTGCAAACTGTCGATCTGTCGAAGGGCAACCTGCAGGCGTTACCAAAACTGAAACAGTGCACATATCTGCTGATTGACCAAACAACGCTTCCAGACAGCGCTCTCAAGTACATAGGCAAAATGCCTAAGCTCAGGCAGCTGGAAATCAGCAAAAACAATATCACTGACGCAGGGCTCAAATACCTTGCCGGCATGCCAACTTTGGCCACAATCAATCTATGCGAAACGAAGATCACAGCCAAAGCTGTGGAGACGCTGAAGACGATGCCGGCTCTCTACCTGGTTCATTTGAGAGCAAGTCAGTTGACCGCTTCTGAAGTGGCGCAGTGGAAAAAACAGATGCCGAAGGTTGCTGTTGTAGTAGACTCTCACGGCCCCATCCGCGTCGATCCGGGACTGTTTGGACCGTTGCACTAACAGCCCCGGCTCATCTCAGATTTCTCGCCAGTGATTGGGGTTTCTGCCATCATCTCCAGCGGGCGCAGAATCATGTAGACGATAAAACTAGCAAGCCAAGCCTGCAGTGAGCAAACCCCAACCTGCAATTTTTCCAACCCCGGAATAATTCCAGCAGTGAGCAGCCCCACCGCAGAGCCGACAGCCAACGCGATCACGGCCGACCAACGCACCACGGGCAGTGCGGAGAGATCAGGAACTACCGTGAAGTCCGGCTTGCGATTGACAAACTTAGCCAGGACGTACCACTCGGCAATCATCACGACCGTAGCGCAGGGCAAGATGGTAGATGAGAGCGATGCTACTGCCTCGAACGACCTCGACCAGCGACTCAATCCGGCCGCAACAATGGCACCAAGGACGGTGAGCGTCAGCGCCAATTTTTTTCGGTGAAACTGTTTAAGATTGGCGATTCCATTGATGGCTGCGTAGAGATTGGCATCGTTCAGGGCGCAGTACGTGACGAACAGCACCAGAGCCGCAATTATAGTGGCGCCGCCAAAAGCATAACGCGTCATCAGGGCGCTGGCGGCGGCGTAGTTTGTCACGCCGGTGAGACGAGCCAGCATCCACCCGGTCAACGGAAAGACGATCTGACCGATTCCGATTGCCACCAATAGTGGTATCACAGTGAAAGAGAGGCGCGGTTTGGCATAGCGCCAATAATCCTGCTCGTTGCCCCAGGCACCGTAGCCGATGACGAAGGCAGAGACCAGTGTTAAAGCATGGGCGGTAGCAACGTGCGGTTGAGCGTGAAAGACCGATGCCGGGCAGGCAACGGTCGCTTTCACAAAAGAGATTCCCACCCAGAGAATGAGGACGGGTGCCGCCAGATAACCAGCGAAAGCGGCAACACCGCTAAATCCGAAGAGATTGTTGAATGCCATGGCGAAGGCAAAAATAGCGGACAACCACATCGTATCGATTGGCAAGTTGTATACGCCTTTGATACCGTCAGCAAGAAAGTAGGCGGTCAGACCGTACCAACCAAGCGAGATCCAGGAGACATTGAGCGAGACGATGAGACAGCCGATGCGACCAAAGAGCTTACGACTGAGCAGCCCATATGTCTGCCCGCTCGTAGCCCCCAGCATGCAAGCTGGAATCGTGTAAGCAAGCATGATGGCACTGCTCAAAATCGTGCACCAGAGCACTTGCGTGATGGTCAAACCCTCTCGCCACCAGTCGAAGCCGGCCAGCACCGAGGGAAAGCCGGTCACCATCGTAATCCACAGAAGCCCGAGCGTGACGGGGCCGCGCCGCTCTGAAAGCGGCACGATATCTGTGGTATGGTCTTGGCTTTCCACCGCAGCGGCAGCCATCGCGCCTGTGTTTTTCAGGTCCATCGGTGCCTTTCACAAACCGTGCAAAGTATGGCACAGGCGCGAAATGGGTTCTAGAGTGGGCGAGAAATCGAAGCAACCTTTATACTTTTCCAGTGAGCTGATGGAGAAGTTGCAATGCATCGATTGAGACAAATCGGAGCCGTTTTTACAGCAATGGGCATGGCTGTGGTTATTAGCGGCTGCTCTCAACATACGTGGGACGACTTTTATCAAGGCGCGCAGGGACAGATGCGCGACGGCAAACTCCAGGAAGCGATGATAATTTTGAAAGAGGCGGACAAAGCCGCGATCTCGGACAGCGAGAATGCGAAAACACATTTAGCCATGGCCGAAATCTATCAGGCCAATCACGCCAGTGGCGAAGAGACCCGGGAGTGGCAAACGGCGGTTCCTTACTTGGAAAAGTGCATGGATAAAGAGTCGCAATCAGCCTTAGCTGACACTTGTCAAAATCTTTCTGCAAAGCTTCGTTTGAATAAGGGGGCACAGTTAGCTCTGCAGTACGCAAATAAGGGTCTGGCGGCTGCCACACAACTAGACGATAAATCGCTTATTGCCGGCTGTCTGGCCGAACGGGGCATGTCGGAAATCCAACTCAAGAAATACAAAGAGGCAGAGACAGACCTGCAACAAGCAGACGACATCTGGAAGCATGACGAGCCTGACCAGAAAAAATTGGACTGCAACTATGCAGAGACAAACCTCGCCCGCGCGCTAGCAGCCGACGGGCAGTACGCCAAGTCCGAATCTATATATAAGAAAGTCGTTGCTGATGAAGAGCAGCTTGTTCACGTAATGATGCGATCCCGGGCACTGAGAGAGTACGCAGACGTAGCCGCCAAAGCCGGACACACGGCGTTAGCCACACAGCTGCGCAAGCGTGCTGACGCGTGCGACGACAGTCCCGACAACAGAGCCGGCTACATTACACCTGACTCGCCCGCCGCCTTCGAGCCACCCCCTCCACCCGGAAAATAAAAAACAATCCTTCCAGGATATTTTCAGATCCTCCGACGTATCGTGTACTCCACAGAACTTCAGGAGAAAGCGATCATGGAGCATCAATTAGCGGCCATAGACTCGAGCAACTCGACCTCAGCTCTGACAAGCAAATTCAGCCTGGGACAATGTTCGCTTGCCGATATGCGGCTCATAGCCGACAACCGTTCAGGCGAACCGCTGCGCTCGACAATCACCTTCGACGATCCATTCAAAGCGCAGCAAAGCGAACAGAACGGCAACGGCACCTTATTCAAGCTGGGAGCAGAGAGCTACCAATTTGTCGACGCCAATGGTGAGCCGCCCTTTGGTGGCAATGTCACAAACGACGCCGGTACGCCGAGAAAGGGAGCTTATCTCAGCACCACTGTCGGGCTGCGCATTCATTGCGCGCATGGCGGCATAGAGGAAGAGACTCTCAACGTCAATGTCAATCCGACCCTTCGCATCAATCAGCAGAACATAAAAGACGGGCGAGACCATCGAGGAGTGTTCAAAATAAGTCCGGAACCTGGACAAGATGGCGATCGATATCGATGGATCGATGCTTCTCTGTACTCAGACAAAAGCGGTCGAGAATATCTTATCGTCCATGCGCTGAGCAAGAGCGAAACGCAGCCGCAAAAGGGAGTGAAGCCAGATTGGGACGTGCCCGATCAAAGACACAACATCGTGGCATTAAGGCATCAGAGCGTTGCACAACACGTGAGCAATACGGAGTTCTGGAGCCTCTTCGGACCACAACGCCATCCATCGAGGAGCAACCAGTCATGGGTGGCGAACAGTTACCTGATGGAAGTGCAAGGTCAGTAAGAATTAAAACAGTTCGCATACGTATATTCCTCATCCTTAATATATACTGCTTCTAGGTGTCTATATATGTAGATGCGAGGAGCAACTCATGCCACGGCAACGCCGAGATACAGAGCCGAATGCACAGAGAAAGTACGGCTTGCAACAGTCGCACGGCCCGCGGGCCATGGGTTATCGGGTGAAAGTGCTCTCGATGCTCCTCAGCCGTTCGCTGCAACAGAGTTTGGAGCGTTACGATCTGACCTCCTTTCACTGGCTCGTGCTCAACTGCTTGTGGCGTGAAGACGGTCTGCCTGTATCTACGATCGGTGAAAAGCTTCAGCAAGTCGGTGGCACGATGACCGGCGTATTAGACCGCATGGAGAGGCGCGGTCTGATCGTGCGTGAGCGTGATCTGGAAGACAGGCGAGTCTGGAGAATCTGGCTCACCCAAAAGGCAAAAGAGCTGGGCAAAACTCTTCCCCCCATCATCAGGCAAAGCCGATCGAAGCTGTATCAGGGGATTGATGCTGCCGATTTCGACATCTTTATGTCCGTGCTCGAACAACTAATAGAAAACGCTGCCATTCTCGCTGAAGAGACCAAAGCCACAGCCAGTGACTAATCCCGACTTTGACAGTGCACTTTCACTCGACAGGACATACACCGTTTTTACAAAAAGAGATCCGTTTCATGTAGGTTCGCTGAACATTCGAGTGAGAAACTACGTATATGAAAGGTAAGCGTACGTAGTTTATTTTAATCGGAGGCGAAAAAACACTATGAATCTCAACTCTAAACGCAATCGCAACATGCTTCTCTCCATTCCTCTTATGCTCGGTATGGCTCTGCCGGCTCTAGCCCAGACACCGGCGAATCCTGTAGAAAATGGTGGCGCCAGCAAAGTGCAGCTCAGCAAAACGTGCAGCCTGAAGGGGCGTGAAGGCGGCGGTGGCAAACTATCCATGGGAATGCGTCAAGGCAAATTCCGTCGCTTTCACCGTGGTCTGGGACTCGGATTTCTCAAAGGTGAATACCAATTGACCGATGCCCAGTCGGAAAAAATCGTGTCGCTGAAAGATCAATTCATGACCCAAGCTCGTCCGAAAATCTCGGACATCATTGCGTCCAAGCGCAAAATTGGTGAGTTGATGTCGCAACCAAACGTCGATAAACAACAACTCCTCAGCTTGCAAAATGCAATCAACTCTGACCGCGATTCGCTGTCGAATCTCAAACTCGAGAACAGACTGGATGAGTTGAACGTGCTCACGGACCAACAGCGCGAACAGCTGCACAAGAGATTTCTCGAGCACGCAGTTCGCAGAGCATAACTCTGATTTGGACGCTGCTATCGGCGTCAGTCCCCGCAAACGCTCGCCTCTCCGGCGAGCGTTTTGCTCAACATTAGTCATTACATAAGATCATTAAGATGCTGCCTTTGACTCTGCTGTTTCGTCTTCATTACAAAGACAAAGGAGAGTCGTCATGTCTGCAAGAGTCGTACAAGGTGTATTCGCGGTCGAACAAAACGCCGCCTCATGCGTACGAGCGATTCAGAACGCCGGGTCCGACGTCGGTAAAATATCGGTGGTCGCCAACGTCGAAAGTTTCAGGTCAGACGCAAGTGATTTCGCCGCACGCCTGGATAAATTTGCGCTGGGATGCGCCATCCTCATGGGCGTCACCGGCGGCTTCTGCGGTTTCCAATTCGCCTCCGCTACTACGTTTGCAGGCAACTTTTTGCTCTTAGTGCCTCTCTTGGGCGCTTTGTGCGGAACGGTCCTGGGCGCTTATTTGGGACTGATCATCGGCACAGTGCTAAATTTCGATCGCCCGGCTTTCGCCATAGGGATGCCGCCGGGCACCGAAGCTCAAGGCAAGATCATTGTCTGTGTGCACACTGAATCACTCGATGAAACGCACAAGATTGAAGCGATCATGGAGGAGCACGACGTCACCGAGACGAGTTCCCATAGCATCGCAGAAGAATTAGTCGCCTGAGCCGGCGGTATTGATTGATCATCTTGCCTGGGCAAACCAAATGCCTCTAGTCAGTCTACTGGCACGGTTCATTGCCCGACACGGGGGCTTTCCTTGTAGCTGAGAGTCAACAGCCTGGCGGAACCAGGCGTCCTTTGCATCCGTCCAAGCGCCAAATAATGCGACGGAGGATACGCATATGAAAAAATCAATTGCAGCGTTAGCACTCGTTTTGTGTACGGGCTGGGCCAACGGCGCCATAGCACAAACGACCGGTGAGATAGCCAAGGGCAATGTCAAATCGTGCGCTACGGAGTGCGAGAAAACTATCAACTACTGTAATGACAAGGGTGGTAAATTTGGCTCCGCCACTTTGTCGAACGCATTGAAAGACTGCATCACCGAGTGCAAGTCAGCCGGGGAGCTCCTTGGACGTAGCTCAGGCTTGTCCGGCAAGGAGTCGGAAGTCTGCGTACAAGCGTGCAACGAAGCAGCTAAAGCCTGCGACCAGTTCAAGGGCGATCTGCAGTTGACCGAATGTGCAAACGAGTGCCGTAAGACAGCCAGCAATTTGCAAAAGGTCAAGTAACTAGTTGCCGCGAGGCGAAAACCAACCATTCTCGATCTTCTGCCAGCCGATGTGCTCATAGTAGTTCTGCGCAATTATTGACGCGCGCAAGACGAATTGCACAGACGGTCCGGCAGCAGCTCGGGCTTGGTCTAACAACGTGCGACCAATTTTGCTTTCTGAAAGTCAGGATGCACTGCCAGGTCGCACACATACCCATCAAAAGCTCCGTCGGTTCCAGCCACGAACTATGCCCACCAGGCTGTCGCCATCCCAGGCACTGAGAACAACAACGCCACTATCGCCTGCGCGTCACGCTTGTTCCGTTGCCATATTCGATCAATTTCTTCCCACCGCCCGCACCGCCCGCACCGCCCGCACCGCCCGCACCGCCCGCACCGCCCGCACCGCCCCAATTATACTACATGACATAGCACAGGCGCGAAAAAAAAATCGGGAAGGAGGGAGTAGAAGCGGGACCGCAGCGCAGTCCGGCTTCTAGACCCTCCGTCGGGTTAATAGGTCGAGCGCAGCTTGCGCACAACTAAGAGTGTTGTAGCAACTGCTCCGGCGATAGAGCCAAGACAGGCACGGCCCGATACGCAAACGGCAACTAGAGTGAAAATGATCGTCCACACTACTGCCATACCGAACCAACTGCTCTCTTCCAGTTCTGCGGCGTGAGTGCTGACGTCATCAGTCAGAGTGCCTCCCGCAATGGCACAGAGAAGTGTCACTGAGAATGTGAGCAGTGCAAAACCGATAAATCCAAACACTTATCCCCCAATCGGATGTTACATACGAATCCCTTTGCAAAACCGAGAGAGCGTGCGGAAATCGTTGCGAAAACAAGAACGATTTCCGCATTCGCTCACGAGTCTATCTGCCGCGAACGAGTACTAACCAGGTTGCAGCCGCACCGACCAGTGCCCCTGCCGCACCAGCCAACCCGGCCACGTACAGCGCGAACAGCGCCGCCAAAGTGCCGCTGACGTAGAACGCGCGTTGGGTGTAGTAGGAATCGCCGTGCTGACGCGGCTTTCCATCCATCAACCCCAGCCCTGTCATGAACATCGACAAGAACGTCACGCCAAACCCAACAATGCCAAAGCCAATAAACGACATTTGAATCTCTCCTTATTGAAAATTTTTCTTGTGGCGACTTTCGTCACCGCCAGCGCCCACTCCCCAAAAGCCGCCTGTTTAGTCTGAATCAGCGGGATAGGGTCGAATGTAATAAAACCACAAGCCAAATGCACCGCAGGCAGTTCCAGCGGCACCGGCCCACGCATAACCGATACAGGCAACGGTCATGACACAGCAGACCGCCAGCCCACACACAAAGAAAGCCCGATTACGTCGCTTCCGCGAACAGTTGCGCAACCTGAATCCACCGACATAAAGAAACATGCGGCTGCACATAAAGCTGAAGATCATACTGACGAGAAATCCCATCAGTGAGTTCACCATCGAATCTGACATTGTGGTTCTCCAATCTATTTTTAAACGGTGCCGGAAAGGAGGAGAAAAGGCACTGCACAAGGCAGTTCGAGTTCTTCCACTTTCCAACTAGCTAAGGAACGTCCCTTACCGGTTAAAGAAATTTGGCCGCGAGAGCCATGCCGGCCGCTCCGATTCCGGCGCCCAGAATCCCCGAAAAGTTTGACGCCAGAACAGAGAGGACAACAACGGTAACGGCGGCAGCGACCATCGGAAAATCGCTCACGCGACGCCCGGTGCCAATGTTGCGCAACTCGTTGTACAACCGTGTGAGAAAGACAACGACAACGGCAATGATGAGCCAGATTACGAACGCTAACATGCAAATCCCTTTCCGCTCAATCCTCCGAAATTCTCTTCATCAGTCAATGCCGAACGTGTCGAGTGCCTTCAGCACTGAAGCGATTCGCAGTAAACAGAGTCCGTTTAGGCGATGGAGAATCCCGAATTGGTTGGATTGAGCAATATCTCGAACGTACTCTGATCGCGGCGCCAGTGAAACAGATAGTGGCAGATTGGCTCAAAATGCAATGGTCCAACTATCAGTGGCCTGCATCGTTTGCTTGAAAGTGGGAACCAGCGACAATCCGAATCAGTCGCTCGCTCCTCGTACTACCCCAGGTAGCACAACACGAACGCGAAAAAAGAGCAGGGCGCGGAAGTGTTTCGAAAAACAGATTCCGCGCCCACAATTTAGAGACTTTGCGCGCAGAAGCGAACCGCTTCCAGAACAGCGTCCGTCAACAGCGCCATCTGCAGTTTGCGGCTGCGGGCTAGTCGAGGATCGCGCTTGCGCTTTGACTCCTCGGCAACAGTTTTCGCATACACCGGCGGCATCGGCAGATGCATAAAGAGAACCAGGCGCGGACCGCCTTTTTTCTTCTGGCGATCGAGCGCCTGGAAGTACACGTCGTTGCAGACGAATGTGCCGGCGTGGTTTGAGACCTCGCACGGATAGCCCTTGCGTTGAAGATGCTTTTGCAGTTTTTCCACTGCCACCTTCGTGCGCATCGCCTCCGGCGCGTCCTTCTCGATGGTTTCACCCAACGGCTGCATTCCCTCGTTGTCCGCGATGCGATAATCGCGGATGTTGAGGGCGAAACGCTCGATAGAGAGGCGTTGGCGCGATTCTGCCATGCCGAGCATGATGATCACATCCGGGTCGGCTGCTTTCCACGCCTTCTTCAGCGCAGACCACGAACCACGAGCGGTCGTCGGCAGAACAGCGCCAGAGAGATTAATGCCGTCGAGCGACTCGGGCAAAGCCTGCACAACCGACTCCGTCGGGTTGTACTTGGACTTTCCGAACGCGTCAAAACCAGTTATCAGACTCGTTTTCAGTTTTGCCATTTTGCGATTGGCCATACGTTATCTCTTGTTCCACGCGCGCTCGAGCAAATGGCGGACGGCATTGAAGTGCACGCGCCAGCACTCGGGGCCATAACCGCCGGCAAAGCAGAGCGCCAGCGGAATGTTGCGGTCAGCACAACTGTCGATGACAAACTGATCGCGCTCTTTGAGCTGCTCTAAAGTCAGCCGCATGAGAAAACCGTTGGTGATGGCGTCCTTCTCATAGGCATCGCTGCCTTGAACGAAGATGCAGATGTCGGGCTGAAAGCGCGCAAGCAAGTCGGTGAGCGCCTGTCGCAGGCGAGTGAGATACTGCGCCGACTCGTCGTACTTGATGCGCACATCTACCGTGCTCTTCTGCTTCTCGTGCGGCCACGCTTCTGCCGAATGTACGGACAAAGTAGCGACCGAGTCATCGCCCTCGAAAATCTTAGCCGTGCCGTTGCCCTGGTGAAAATCGACGTCGACAACGAGAGCACGTTTGATCAAGCCGTGCTTCTGCAGCCAACGAATCGTGATGGCGATGTCGTTGATGGCACAGAAGCCCTCGCCGTGGTCGGCGAAAGCGTGATGATACCCGGCACCGAGGTTGGCAGCCAATCCGTGTTTCAGAGCCAGCTTCGCAGCCAAGCGCGTGCCGCCGCCCTTCAAGCGGAAATCGTCGAGCAGCTCCGGGAGCTGCCTTGTCGCAGGCGTCTTCGCAGGTGGTTGAAACCTCAAGCCGAATATCTCCGACCAGACCTCTGGTTTGCTCAGGCTGGCAAGGTACTCCGGCGTATGCACCAGGCGCAAATCAGCTTGCGTGAGCAGGCGCGGCTTGAGAGCGCGAATCTTGAACTGCCATTGCGCCGCCAGAGCATCAAGGACAAGCTGCCCGCGATCGAGCGCAAACGGAGTAGCAATGCCGAATGCATTCATATCCGTATGATATTTCGGTGAATGAACAAGAACATTGGGCTTGCGCATGGCAACCTCCTCGAAATGAAGGTGAGCCGGACTAAAAGGCAGTCCGGCTCACCTCGAGAGCGCCGCGCTTACGTGAGGATGAACGTCTCCTTCACTTTCGGCACGGTGACATTCCACTGCAATTTATTCTCGATATGGCTCTTCAGCCCCTCGAGAGCCTCGGGCTCGCCGTGCACGACGAAGGTCTGCTGCGGACGCCGCGTAAACTTGCCCATCCACGCAAGCAGATCGGCATAGTCAGCGTGTCCGGAGTAGTCGCCCATGAATTCGATCTTGGCGGTGACGTTAACCTCTTCGCCGTGGATGCGCACTACTTCGGCGCATTTGCCCGCGGCAGGATTGACGCGACAACCGACGAGGGCCGAACCGAGCGTGCCGGTACCCTGGTAGCCAACGAACAGAACAGTGTTCTGCTTGCCTGGCAACCGCGCCCTCAGGTGTTGAACGATGCGTCCGCCGGAAGCCATGCCGCTCGAACCGACAATGATGATCGGCTGGGTCTGCGGCATGTCGAGCGCCATCGATGCTTCCCGCTCCATGCACTCCGTCTGATTCGGCGTGCGAAACGGGTCGATGCCGGCACGCAAGAGCGCCTGCGTTTCCGCGTTAAGCTCCTGGGCGTGCTGGCGGTGAACAGCGGTCGAGCGAATGGTCATCGGACTGTCGACGAACAAAGGCATTGCCGGAATGCGCTTCTCGCTCATCAGCTGCCGCAGGTCGTTAAGCACAGTCTGTGCACGACCGACCGCGAAAGCAGGGATGAGGATGACGCCGTGTCCGAACTTCTTATGTGGTGCGAGCGCTCGTTCGTATGCACCGCGGATGATACCAGCCAGCACTTCCAGGCGATCGCGCCTGAGATGCAGCTTGTTGCCGTAAGTGCTCTCGGTCATCAGATAGTCGGCCGACTTGACCACAGCCAAATCCTTCAGCAAGGGCATGTGCGGACGACCGACGTTGCCGGTAAAGCAGAAGGTGCGTTTGTGGGAGCCGGTGCCGATCTCGAGATTGACCACGGCGGCGCCGAGGATATGTCCTGCCTGCACGAACCTAACCGCAATACCGACTGCCAACTGATGCCTGATGTCGTAGCTCAAAGGTGCCAGATTGTTAAGCGAGCGCTTCGCGTCTTCCTGCGTATAGAGCGGCTCACGCAGCTTCTGCAGGCGCGGCTTACGCTTATTTTTCGGCTTCGTTGCATCTTCTTCGGAGGCAGTGGAAGCGCGCATTCGAGCTGCCTTCTTGTTGGCATGGCGAGCCGCTTCTTCCTGCAAATAACCCGAGTCTGGCAGCATAATTGCTAGCAGATCCGCACTGGCCTGAGTCAGGTAAGCGCGACCAGTAAAGCCGTCTCGAACAAGCTTGGGCAGATAGCCGGAGTGGTCGAGGTGAGCATGGCTGACGATAACGAAATCGATGTCCGACGCTTTGAGACCGTTGGGCAAACGATTCTGAAAGTCAGCCGCCTCATTCTCGACAGTCAAACCGACATCGAGCAGAAAGCGAGTCACTGAAGTGCCTTCGTGGTATTCGAACAGGTTGAGCGAGCCGGTGACAGCACCCGCTGCGCCCAACACATGCATCTTGATCTGGGGCTTGCCACTGCCGGCGAGCCGCTTCTTTTGCTGACGAGTCACGTGCAAATTCTCCTCACTGGACTGCGCAGAGCAGTCCTTGGTGAATATCGCCCTACTCGTCCAATGCCGAAGCAATGGGCGCCCGGGCGACACTAAAAACTAGGGAAGGAGAAACTCTCTTCTTATCCGCAAAGTCTTTTATTCGCGCGCTACCAGGTAGAACGTTCGCGATTATTTGCGGGCGGGAAATAGGCTTTGGTGCCTTGGTTTAGACGCGAGAAGAGAGATAGAAAAACAAACTCCGCCACACTAACAGCTCCGCCCTGTAATTCTCAAGGTTTTGCTCAAGTGAAACAGCTGAGAATAGGCGTGAAATCTAGGTTTTCGCACGGTATTACAGGTTGTCATCGACAACTTCAGGAGTGGCACAGTTGTTGCGAGCGCTCGACAACCACCCCAGGAGCCAACTATTGTCAGTATGAATCAGCTTCGCTATAGTTCAATTGCTTGAAGTCAAGGTGTTGACAAGCCGTCAAGACACCGATATACAGCCAAACTTATCGCGTCAAGCGCCACAGCTTAACGGTTTCATATGTGGTGCCCACCCCTTTTGTTTGGATCAGCATATCTACTTCTCATAAGGTGTTACCCGTACTTCTTCACCTTTTCTTCCGAGTGTCTTTTTAAGAGCTGCTATTCCCCCTCAGTTGAGTTCTCGCCCCGTTTCTCTGTCTGTTCTGCAGGCATAGTGATGGTGCACTTTTCTGCGGCGGCACTTTCAGATCGGGCTTTTGCGATGCGCGCGCCTTTTGCCACAACGCAGCAGCCAGGTCAAGTTCTTCAATAACCACACCGTTCGCACAGGCTCATTCCCTGCGCGCGGTAGATCCGGAGTTCAACATGATCCCGTTGATGGACAACCTGCGTTGCAAGCTTTTCCCGCTTGCCACTCTGCTTATCATCGCGTTGAACTGCGTGGCATTTGTCATCGAAATGGTGGCGATGTCCTCTGGTTCAGGCGATCAATTTTTCGCAGCCTACACCTTCATTCCGGCGAAGGTCGTACATGCATTCGCATCCGGCGACCCGCACCTGATTTTGGCTGCAGTAATCAGCATCTTTACGGCGATGTTCTTGCATGGCGGAATCATGCACATCGTCGGCAACATGCTCTTCCTCTTCGTGTTCGGTCGGGCGATGGAAGCACGGCTTGGTCATACTAAGTTCGCTGCCTTCTACATCATCAGCGGCCTCGCTGCCACTGCCCTGCAGATGTTCAGCGATCCGACCAGCACCGTTCCTAACCTCGGAGCTTCCGGCGCCATCGCTGGTGTGCTCGGCGGTTACCTGCTCCTCTGGCCGAAGTCTGAGATCAGCGGCTTGCTGGTTCCGCCTTTCATGCCTATCAAGGCACGGGCGTACTGGTTCTTGCTGTTCTGGTTCGGCATGCAGGTCTTCTCCATCATCCAGGCTGGTGGTAACACCTCTGGTGGTGGCGTTGCCTACTTCGCTCACGTCGGTGGCTTCCTGGCTGGTCTCGTGATGGCGTTTATCGTCAAGCGAATTCAGCCTGTCTCCGATGTGTGCTACGTGCCGAGCGACTGTGAGCCTTGCAAAGAGGATCACGACTCGCACGACCACGAGCAGTAACGTCTAACCCATCCGCCATCAACGTGATTGCGCGCCGTAAAGCTCGCGATTTCGGTGATTGGAACGGTTGGGTGACGTACGGGTGAGGAAGGGACAGACACTCGGACGGAAAGATAGAAGCGGACCGGGCGGAGCTGTTGGTTGTACGGGCTTGCTGCCAAGCAAACCTGTAAAACCTGCACTCCGTCCGGCTTCGTTTTGTTTCTTTCCATTTTTTTCAATGTTACTATATGTATGAGTTGATAAGAGGTTTTGCATAAAGATTCTAATTACCTGCTCAATCCGAAACCAGCGCATCCATCGCGCATGAATGCGCTGGTTTCGTACTGAGTGGCACGTCATTATTTCTGTGGCTGCGGTTGATGCGCCTGAACCTCGGTGAGACGTTGATCGGCGAACACTTTCTCTTCCTCGAGAAGGCGAATGACTTCGTGCATCAGGGCAAACAAAGCCTTCTGCGCGCGACCGTTGTAGCCGAATGTCATCGCATTGACCAGCCATCCGACTTGATTCTGCTCGCTCATCGCCGTCGTCGTACGACCCTTTGCCAGCTCTACGTCCACTTTATTTTTGTACGCCTGAGCCTTTGCCACGGCTCCGGCTTTGTCGCCCTGCGCCAGCAATTCATTCTGCTCGGCAACGTCAGTTGCACGCGCATTCTGCAATGCCTCTGCTGCTGCCCCAATGACCTCCGCGCCTGCGGCTGTTACTTCTGCATTCATGGTCTAAATCCTTTCTGGTTAAGACAGCAAGGCTACAGCCTTCCCGTGGTCGCGATAAGCAAAGGCGCCCACTGCACTGCTGCAATGGGCACCTTCGGTGTGTTAGCGGTTGTCCCGTTCGATCTGTTACCGTGCTCGACCATGTCGGGCGTTACAGGACGAGCGGCTCGTTCTCTTTGCGGAGATAAGCCTTTCTCATTGCACTTTTCACTTGACGCCAGTTCTTGCCGTTCCACTTCACCACCTGCGGGTGATGAAAGTCACGGTTGACGTCTCGTTCGGGCATGATGACGAGACCGCGCGGGCGATGCTCGAGCCAAGCCAGACAGTACGGCGGAAAGTCATCGTAGAGCAGCTTTCCGTAAAACAGTCCCTTGTCACTGGTGACGTGCATCTGCACGTCTTCGCCAAAGTGCGTCTGGCAGCATTCCACCTTCTCCTTCCAGGCATTCGCAAGCTTACGAGGGCCCTTGGTGACGATGTTGGTGGCGAAGCCCATTTTGATAGCTTCGTGGTAGACGCGCATTCCTTCCGGGATGGGAGCGAGACTGAGCCACCATCCGGTTTGGCTCTTGATCAGGCGCATGCGCTCGCGCAGATGCGGAAGTTTTTCAGCTTGCCACAAGTTGACGATGGGCGGCTCGTTCGGAGAGGCAAGCAATCGCATATCGGCGAGAAGCTTACCGTCGTAATCGAACAGACTTCCGTCCATGTCGAACAGAGCAATCGGTTTGTTCTGTTTCATACAGGTTTCCTTTCGCCACTTCAGATCTCGATCGCGCTGCACCGCAAGAGAGCTGGCTCGCACCGAAACTCGGCAGCGAACGCGACTCTTTGAGAGCAGTTCAGAACAAAAGAGATGGTGAAACGAAATTGGTTTTGAGGTTTATAACAAGAACAGGGAATTAGAGAGCGAACAATCAGTCCTAACAAAAAATAGCCATGGAATGGTACTCTCACTGGTTGTCATGAGAGGGAATTAGACGAACAGTTATGTAGAACGTTAGCATTGGTCCGCGAGGGTATAGTTAGTTCCATGCGAACCGAAAAGAAGAACGCTCCGCGCACCCAGCTCAAGCTGTTAATCCCAGCCGCAGCTGGAAATCTAGGCCCGGGCTTGGATACGCTTGGATTGGCTTTGTCGCTCTACTGCCGGCTGACGCTTGAACTGCTGCCGACACCCAACTCGGATGTTCCATTCGTCACCTACTCCGAGCGTACCGCGGCCACTAACAATTCTCGCCACACCGACAGTCTCACGTACAAAATGCTCAGTGAATTATGGCGCGAAGACCGCAAACTCGCTGACCGGGTGCGGCTTCACATCGACTCGGACATTCCGCTCGGCAGCGGGCTGGGCGGGCGCACTTCAGCCATTCTGGGAGCGTTGTGGGCGCACAACATTTTCAACGAGCGTATACCGACCACCAGTGATCTGTTGTCGCGCATGGCTGAATTGGAGGGACATACTGAAACTTTTGCGGCGGCGCTCATTGGAGATTTTGTGGTCAGCGCCCGTGTCGGCTCGCAAAACCGCGTCGTCACCCGCCAATTGATTTGGCCGGCTGACTGGGCCACCATTGTAGTCATACCGGACCGCCGCCTTTCGACGAGCGAGGCGCGTGCAGTTTTGCCTAAATCGCTGCCACTGCATGAGACCATCTACAATTTGCAGCGCACGGCCCTGTTGGTGTCTTCAGTGGTATCAGTCGACGAGGCAGCGCTGAAAGAGGCGTTGCACGATCGAGTGCATCAGCCGTTTCGCCATGAGCTCGTACCCGAATTCCCGTCGCTAAGCAAATTTCTCCAGGGCACAGAGGCAATAGGCTGCGTGCTTTGCGGCGGCGGTCCATCGCTGCTCGTCATTGTCAATCAAAAACACAAAGAGTCTCTGCTGCAACGGCTCGCTCACTGGGCGCAGCAACAGCCATCTTCTATGATGCCGAGAGTTCTAGATCTAGAAGTCGACCGTCAGGGAATTCGCGAGACGCATTAACATCCGTTTAACTGGACCGCTTTCCAGAGCCCAACCCGTGCCGCTTTCGAACGATCGCGAGCTGCACTAAATGTTCTATCTTGTGGAACAAATACAAGGCTGAAGAAATAGCTGAAAACTCTTTTGTTCTCGAGACATAAGAGCTAAGGTCTGATCTAATCGCTTCTCCCCCGCCCCCAATCACAGCAAGAACAACAGACAACTCTGTTTTATTCACGGCTCCTGACGCATCCTGGTCGCAATTGACGGATGGGCTGGAGCACGCGGATGGGCAGTTTTTCAGAGGCAACCATAATGCAGCCAAAACACGTGCTTCAACAAGCAGTAAGCACCCACCACTCACACATCATCCTCATCGGGATCCTCGTTGTGCTGGCAGTTTGCGCTGTCCTTGCCACAATCGGTTTTGTTCTGGAGCAACGCGCGCTCAAACGCGAGCAAAACCCAGCCCGCTCGCGACACTCCCGCTCGACAGGGCACTAATACCCGTTCTGGTTTGACAAATCCATGGAAAGGAGGATTGCTTATGACCACACGCAAGAAAATTGCACTGTATTTAGTGGCAGCGGCAATCCTCGCCGTCGTCGCTCAAACAATTAACCACTTCCGCATTCATCAGCTGGTCACCAACCAGCAGACGAGAGAGTTCTTCCAGAACAATAAATTCATGGTCGGCGTCAACTATCCCTGGGTCAGCTACGGAAGCGACTTCGGAGACAGTTATTGGGGGCATGTCGGAGTCTCCGACCCTGCCACAGCAGCCGTGGTGGAGCACGACTTCGCCGATCTGGAATCGCAGCACATCACGGTGGTGCGCTGGTTTCTCTGGGCAAATGGTCATGCCGGACTGACTTTCGCCAAAGATGGGTCGGTGAGCGGTCTCGACAAAGACTTTTTTGCTGACATGAATGAGGCGCTGGAAATCGCAGCCCGACACAACATCCGCATCGTCTTCGTCTTGCTCGACTTCAAGTTTTTCGAAGGACCGCAGTTTGGCGACTTCGGCAATAACTGGGGCGGACATGCAGCGGTCGTGTCGAACGCAAAAATTCACATGTCATTCTTGAACAATGCCGTGCGCCCGCTCATGCAACAGTACGGCAAGAGTCCAGTCATCGCCGCCTGGGAAGTGATCAACGAGCCGGAGTTGGAGCTCGGATTTAGCGTTCAAAACGGGCGTCAGAGCTTTTCACCCGGAGAGATGAAGGACTTCGTCGCCTCGGTAGCGCACATCGTACACAGATACGCGGATCAGCCGGTGACTGTCGGCTCGTTGAGTCGTAATCTGCTGTGGCTTTGGCAAGGGGTGGGACTCGATTTCTACGAGGCCCATAGCTATCCGTACACGTCCTTTCTCGAGCCCGTGAAAATGCCGTTGCCTCTGGATCGGCCGACTCTTCTAGGCGAATTTCCAACGAAGAACGGCAGGATGAGTGTCGCCGGCTACCTCAACCAAGCGGTGCAAGACGGTTATCAGGGCGCCTTTCCGTGGAGTTATCGCGCGCCGGATAATTTCTCGAGTTTCGCCGGAGCGCGCAAGAGCATCGCTCGCTGGCAGAAAACCCATTGAAGGGGAAGTCGATAGATACTGGCTTCCCCGCCAATGGACTTTAAGCTCGCAATCGATTCTGAAGCGCTCGAGACTTCTGAATTTTTCAAACTAATTAATGCTACTAAGCGTTTTAGTATCAAGCGACACAGATAAAAGCGGCTAGTGATGCGGTTCTTAAATAAGGCAGCAATGCACGCATGCACGGAGAGTTGATTTCCGGCATGCGTGCATTGTGTCTTCGCACTGCTCCATCTGCGCGCAGGAAGACAACGAACCGGGTAGTCGCGTTAACAACCGACCCGACTTGTTATCCTCTTTGGCAGTACGACAGAGTCAGTTTAGTTGTGTGCTTGCGACTTTTTGAAGTCGTCCTGGCGCTTTTGCTTGAGCTCTTCTGCCTGTTTTGTGCGGGCATCGCGCTCTGCTACCAGCTGCCAACCGATTGTCTTGGCCGCTTCCAGTTGGGCGTCGACATTCGACTTATCATCGGACTGAGCGACAATGTGGTCCGGAATGATACCGCTCCAATCGGTGCGGTGAGGCATTCCGGCAGGCATGAACTCAGCCGAGGTGATGTGCATACTGCGTCCGTAGACGAGCGGCACCACCGTCTGCTCCACGCCCTTGCCGCCAGTCGGCTCGCCGACAATGATGGCACGATGATTGAACTGCAGCGTGCCGGAGAGAATCTCGGCGCAGCTGTAGGTATCACCGTTAACAAGCACGACAATCGGCATGTCGTCGGGCACTATCAGTGGTTCGCGATTTGACCGACTGACCGACACATCTCCCGGACTGGCGCTGGACTCAGTGGTCTCGTCGAAGAACTGCGGTTCCACTTGATCGATACGCGTTACGATGTCGTCTCCGGAGCGCTGGTGGCGCTCGAGAATAACACCGCTCCTCAAGAACATCTGGGCCAGGCGGATACCGTTACGCGTGATACCGCCACGATTGCCACGCAAGTCCAGAATGAGAAATTTGCCCGACGTCTCTTTCTTGAGCGCGTCGCGCATTTCGCTCACTTCGTACTCGGACATGAAATCATTGAGCTTGACGTAACCAACGTCTTTACCAAGATCCTGGGTAGTTGCATCCGGGGTCACATAAGCTTTACGCACAATCGACACGGGCGGAAGTGTTTGATACTTACCGCTTGCATCTTTGCGTTCAAGCGTCACAGTGACACTGGTGCCGGCGCGCCCTTTAATCTCAGACGTCATCGAATCCAGGCTCTTGCCGAAAACAGAGATTCCGTTCACGGCCACGATGTGGTCTCCAGCCTTGACTCCCGCAGCCTCAGCGGCAGAACCAGGGAATGGTTTAACCACCTCGGCTTCGTTATCTGGGCCAAGTTTGAGCTGTGCCAAATCATCCTCGATATGGCTGCTCGCGACCATCTTTGCGCCGACCGAGAGATTTTTCGGTAGCTTGGCAATTTCAGCTTTGACATACGCCTCAGCGCCAGTCTGGTTGATGGCGATACCGATTCCCGTCACCTCCGGATCTGCGAGCTTCTGCTCATCCTTCGTTGTCACGGGCAGGAAATAGTAATCGAACCGTTGTCCCAGGCTGCCCATCATCTCGTAGACCGCCGTATCGGCACCATCCTCAGTGTCAAGCACGTGGTCGTTATCGTGCTTGTGCTGCCAGGTGGCTGCCCAATCCTGGACGAACTTGGAGTTGGGATCTCGCAAGAGAATGTGGTGTTCCATGAGCTGGTCGTAGGCATCGGCGTAAAGCACGCGCCCATCGAACTTCGATGAAACGAATATGCGACTCGGCTGCAGGTGATGCAAAACCACCGCCGCCACAATCAGCATGAGAATTAGATAAATATGCTTTTTCATCATAGGTCCTCCCGCATCAGCACAAGCTGTGCGGCTAAAAGCGCGGCAACGCAAACCGGCCGTTGCCAGAGTGCGCGCCGCAGAACAAGACCGGAAAAAGCTGACCTGATGCCATGGTTCAGGCATTGAGTGAGCTTATCCCAGTCGGCAAAAGGCGAGGCGGAGTAACCCTGTGAGGCTAAACCAGCTCGCGGTGCGGTTTTTCAGGTGGCGATATGACAATGTTTCCGTCGAAAAAATCTATTTGCCGTTGCGTTTAACCAGCAGTCCGATACCGGAAACCAGCGCCACAAGCGCACCGAACAGTCCGACGATCACCCCGAGCGAGTACGCGAGCGCACATTCGAAGAAGATTATGTGAAACGCTTGCAGGGGAAGAAAGCGCGTGTTCGAGCCATCGTAGAGAGTGGCCTGAGCAACGTTGGCGATGTGCAAGCAATAACCACTCAAGGCGATCAAAATCAAAGAGCAGACGAACCAGATCAAATTGGCATGTTTTTGCATAAGAAGCCGACTCCAAGCGGCGCGGGGCAGGCACGAGGTGTGAACTGCCTGGTTATGGCGTTGTTTTGCCGTTATTAGAGAAGGCGATGCCATCAAATCTGGTGGCAGCCCGAGGGTGTGCGGAGTCCTCACCGAAAAAACGGTGCGAGAAACTTGCGAATGTCGCTTAGTGAAGATGTAAGGGCGAAATGGTTTGATTTCTCGGACAGAAACATGGTTGTCATACAGAACTTAGCTAAAAGCACCGTTCTTGGGCAATTGATCTCCTGAGACTTTAAGAGTAGACATCTAGCGCGACTCTTTAATCAAAGATTAGGTCCTGATCAGAATCGCCATCGGACTCACTGGCGCGACATTCTCCATCGACGAAGGCAAATGTCCAGACATGCGCGAGCGAGCGCAATCTCCAGCCCTTTCTCAAACCAGCCTCACGAGCCACATTCATGAGCTCCAACTAATCATCGGCACATCTTGCCGACGCCTGGGCTGCAGGCGGCGAAAAAGTTTCACAAGCTCCTGGTAGCGACCTGCACCTTGCCAAGCAAGACAAGAGCGAAACCTGCATAAACACAGGATTTCAGGCGAGATGCGCAATGACGCGCACTGGTGAATACCTCGACCACAGACCAGCGAAAACGTGATATCTCCAATAGCTCGCGCAAGTTTTAAGAACTTTCAAAGAGGTATTTTGCCGCTCATAAACGCCGAAGTGCCGCGGCCAATACACAGCCAGACTTGAGATCACACCCGGAAAGTTGGTAATTCTTGGCTTTACTTTCCTGCTATTGCAAAAACGTTTCTTCCCTCCCCGAAAATCCTTGCCCTCAACTAAATTCTGGACAGCAACCCGTTTTTCAGCGGTGGGTTTGATGTTGGTTTTCACGGGACGACATTCGTTGCGCAAGTTTTCCACAGTCGTTCATGCAGGCACGACTGTCGGAGCATTCTAGACAATTCGCAAACACGGAGTGGTCCTGCATCTAGCTACCGTGTTCCAAGGAGCATTCTCATGAGAAAGACTCTTGCAATTCTGGCTGTTTGCGCAGCCTCTCTTTTCTGTGCGTCGCCTTCGTTCGCTCAGCATCATGGCGGTTCCGGCGGCTTTCATGGCGGTCCTGGCGGCTTTCACGGCGGTCCTGGCGGCTTTCACGGCGGTCCCGGTCGCGGTCCCGGTCACATAGTCGGTCACCCTGTTCGTCCCGGTGGAGACTTCCGCGGTTGGGCTGGTCGTGGCTATCATCCCGGCTATGGCTTCGGCTATGGCGTGCGCGGATGGCGTGGTTGGGGCACTCCCGGCTATGCTTTCGGCTGGCATGGGTGGCGTGGCTACTGGGGTCCGGCTGGCTATTGGGGTCCGGTGTTCGTCGTCGACTTCGGTTGGCAGAACTACTGGGACGGTAGCGAGTACGTGTACTGGGATCCCTACGAGCACTGCTGGGTGAATCAGTACGGTCAGATCGTCGGCTACTAACAGCGACGAAGTTTGAAACAGTCGGCTTGCTGACTGTCTTCTAGCGGGCAGCGCGCCGGGCAATTCATCGATTGCAAATCGTTGAACCCCGGCGCGTTGTTTTCTTCGCAGTGGCAACAAGCACTGACAGTGCCCGTTCCAACGTTTCCAGCCATATCTGCGCTGATCCAATCTAAGCCTCTCGCGGATCTCTTCCATCGAAAGCCAATTCAGTGCACTGCCGAAATTGCCGCCGACTTACATCACACTGCCCAAACCAGCTCACTGCCTCTGTTCTTCAAAAAATATCAGTTGCTACTAATTTTTATAATAGATCCAATCTCAAACAAAAGCCGAAGGATGAGAGGGCATGCAGTTGTGCTCCTCTCATCCTCGACCTTCGCTTACAGAAAGTGGGCGCAGCTTGCTGTGGAAAACCACGAGATAAGCTGCGCCCAACCGACTGCAATTAACGCACGTCGATGGCCTGCATCGACTTGCCTATCTCCACTTTCCAGCCGGGCAGATTCTGTTCGATGTGGGTTTTGAAACCCTCGAGACCCTCAGGCTCACCGTGTTTTAGCACAGTAAGCGTGGGCGCCGTTTCGAACTTCTTCAGCCAGGCGATGGAATCTTCGTAGTCGGCGTGTCCGGAGTAGTCCTGCATCAGCGCGATAGTCGCGTTGACGTTGACCACGTTGTTGTCCATCACCACCGACTTCGGATGATTGTTGACGAGCTCATAACCGAGCGCGCCTTCTTCCTGATGCCCCACGAACAGCACTGTGTTCTGTGCTCCGGGCAAACAGCGCTCGATGTGACCGCGAATACGTCCGCCCGTCGCCATGCCGGAAGAGCCGATGATGATCACCGGTTCTGCCGAAGGCTTCTGGAGCAGCTCCGACTGGTCTTTCTTGCGCGTTTCGAAAAACTTCGGAGTGGAAATCGGATCCACCCCACGCGCAACAATCGCTCGAGCTTCGTTGTTGTACAGCTTGTGGTAGTCGCGATACACCTGCGTGGCTTTGCTTGCCATCGGGCTGTCGAGGAACACCGGAATGACGGGAATCCGTCCTTCCTCCATCAACTGGCGCAGATCATACAGAACCGCCTGCACACGCCCAACGGCGAAAGCAGGGATGAGGATCTTGCCGTACCCGAACTTCTGGTGCTTCTTCAACGCGCGCTTGTAGCCGTCGTTGATCGTGTCAGCGAGCGCCTGCAGACGGTCACGACGATCGTGCAGCACGTTGCCGTAAGTGCTCTCGATGAGCAGCACGTCAGCCTTGCGAACGGCTTTCAGCGGCTTGAGCAACGTTGTGTTCGGTCGTCCGATGTTACCGTTGTCGACGATGACGCGTTGATCTTCGCCAGTGCCGAGCACCACCGTGGTGACTGCAGCACCGAGAATGTGCGCCGCTTGCGTGAAGGTGACGACCACGCCAGGCGCCAACGTTGTCGGCGTGTTGTACTCGATTGTCTTGATGCGTTCCAGAGACTTCTTAGCCTCTTTCATCGTGTAGAGCGGGCGGACGCGAGGTCCTTTTCTCCGCTTTCTGTTTTCCTCGATTGCATCAAGCTCCTGAATGTGCCCGGAGTCCGGGAGCAGAATCTTGAGCAGATCTTTCGTAGCGGGGGTAGCGTATGCGAACCCCTTGTTTCCATCCTTGATCAGCTTCGGCCAAAGACCGGAATGGTCGATGTGTGCATGGGTGATGATTGTGAAATCGATCATGCTGGGAGTGATGCCTTTCGGCCACTGCGCCTTGTCTGACTGTTCGCTTCCCTGATGTTGACCGATGTCGAACAGGAAACGAACTGTGCGATTCTTCGCGAAATATTCGACGAGGAACTTCGAGCCGGTAACGGTACCGGCAGCCCCGAGGAGATGAATCCTCGAATGCGGATGGGTGGGGTTCGCCTTCCGCTTTGTACTTTCTCTTTTCATTGAGTTGTCCTTTCGTTTGAGAAAGCAAAGCCAATGGCGAACTGCCGCCAATTTGAAATTACGCGCGCACCAGCACGAGTTGTTGCTCATGCTCGATGACACGCGTTTCAGCTTTACCTTGTCTGACCAGCCGAGGCTTAGTCCATCGGAGGAATCTCCGAAGGTTTTTCTTTAAACTCGCTTGGCCAAACGTTTTTGAGAAATCGTTGTTTGAAATGTGGAGATAAAGAGTGAACACCTCAACGTATCAACATCTGATCGAACGACCAAATTGATTACTGAGCCGAAAACTGATGGCGAAGAACCCCCTTGACTACACCTGCGGGGCTCTTGAGAACCAGTCAAACGCCAGGCGCTATGAGCCTTAACGGAATCTATTCTGCACGACATTGGCGCAGTTAGCGTGAAACAGCAGAGGGGATTAGCGGACACTAATTTTAGACGCGGTCATGACGTCGAACTGCCACTCTCTTGAGGCGGTCCTTCGCAGCCGAACTCCGTCGCGAGCCAGTCGCGCAGCTCGTTTTCCATTGAACTCATATCATCGGGGTCGATCAAGCCGCGACGCAACGCTTCGAAGACAATGCGCGTACGCGCATTGTAAACGTCCATCCCAGCGGTTTCTCGCAGATGGTTATCGTAGCCTTTGATCAGTTTGTCCAACACCATCGACAGTCTATTCTGCACACCGCGCACGCTGATGTGGCGCCGCAAGGCGATGGCTTTGTCGGTTAGCCCGAGCGCGATATCGAGAATCGTCTCGTATTCCACGTCGGTCAAACTGCCGTCGCGCGTGTGCAATCGCATCTGCACGCCGCGCACGACTGGGTCGATGTAGGGGATGTCTTGCAACAGTATCGAGCGGATGGCGCCGGCAAACTTCTCGTCGGTCTCGCCCTTGAGCGCATAACCGTGAATGGCCTCATCCGGAACTATCTTGCCGAGCTCACGCACATACGCCTCACGATGATATTGCGACCAGAAGAGAATCTTGCGGTCGGGAGCCTGGGCCCAGATCTGCTGCGCCGCTTTGATGCCGTTCAGCTGCGGCATGGAGATGTCCATGATAATCAAATCCGGCTCGACTGAGCGCGCCATTCTCAGCCCTTCTTGCCCGTTGTCGCACTCGGAGATCTCCGCCTCCGCCACGATCTGTTTCACCAGACCGGCGGCATGTTTACGCAGGGCAACGACATCTTCAATGATCAGAACTCGAGTCACTTTCTCTCCCATCTAATGGCAGCGCAATCTCGACAATCGTTCCCCGTTCGTTTTCGCCCGGGCGCCAGCTTATTGTAGCGCCGATCAGGTCAGCTCTCTGGCGCATGTATCGCATACCTCTGCCTTGGCCGTGTGTGGCCGGATCACCTAAGCCGCAGCCGTCGTCTGCGATGACGATCCGGATGTGCGTGGCGTTGACTTCGACCGCGCCTTTGACGAGAGCAGGCGAGGCGTGTTTGCAGGCGTTCGTGATTGCCTCTTGGGCCAGTCTGTAAAGCATTGATTGCTCGACCAAGCCCAAACTATCCAGGGCGGCGCTGGGCATTGAACTGAAGCGCGATTTAAAGCCGTTGCGCTGAGCCGCTTGCCTCAAACAATCATCAATAGCGGCGTTCAACCCCAGATGTTCCAGCACCGAAGGATAAAGGGTATCCATCACTTCGCGCACTTGCCCCATCGCCCGGGACAACAGGCTCTCGATCTCCTCGATATCCTTGCTGCCGGCGGCCACCTTGTCGCGCACCAACTTCAAGTCGTTCAAAACTTGATCGTGGAGATCCGCCGCCAGCGTGCGCCTTTCGATCTCAGCCTGGCGAATGAGCATGAGGCGTGCATCGAGCAGCTCACTATTCCTCAACTGCAACTCATAGTATTGAGAGTGACGCGCCTCGCCAGAGCTGTGCAATCGTTTTAACGCCAAGCCGCTCAGAGAGCCGAATGTGAGCGCCGCGATGTAGCCGAACGGATGCCCGGCCCAGTGAAAGAAATACGAAAGTGCACATTGCACCGCGATTAAGCCAATGAAAGCCTGGACCCAGACTACGATTTTTCCGCTATCACTCAATTTGACAGCGGCAAGAAAGCCTGCCGAGCAGGCGGCCAGGGTAATGAGGAAACTGAGAAAACCAGGGACGGGCACACTTTCATGGGAGAGTGCGGAAAATCCGGCGCCGGCAAGAACGCGCTCGTAAACCATCGTGTCCAGCAGAGCGATCTGTTGACTGACAAGCCAGGAGAAGACCGCCACCAGAAGCGGAATCAGGATGAGAGGCAGCGCAGATCTTTTCGCTGACGGCATAGCGAATGAGTATAGCAATGACCTCGAACCGCCATTCACCTGACAATGGCGGCAATTTCAACTTATTCGGGCAATGATAGAATTTGCTTCTTCCAAGCAAAGGACGTTTTGCAGCCATGACCAAAGTGATGGTTCTTCCTGACCATATTGCCAGCCAAATTGCGGCAGGAGAAGTGGTTGAGCGTCCGGCTTCGGTGGTAAAAGAGCTGGTCGAGAACGCGCTCGACGCTGGCGCCAAGCAGATTGAAGTGACTGTCAGCGCGGACTGCCGCTCGATTCGCATTGCCGATGACGGCTGCGGCATGGATCCAGCCGATGCAGCCCTGGCCTTTCAACGCCATGCCACGTCCAAAATCCGCTCTGCTGACGATCTCTGGCGTTTGACCTCGCTGGGATTTCGGGGCGAAGCGCTTCCCTCCATCGCCAGCGTCTCCAAAACAACCTGCATCACGCGCACACATAAATCTCCAAGCGGCTGCCGGCTCGAGAGCAAAGACGGCAAGATCACCTGTGTCGAAACCGGCTGCTCGCCCGGCACGATCATGGAGATCGAAGACCTGTTCTACAACGTGCCCGCACGACTGAGCTTTCTTAAGCGTGCCCAGACCGAGATGGGGCATATCCAGGAGATTCTGCAAAACCTCGCGATTGCGCGGCCGGACGTTGCCTTTCTTCTCTTCAACAACGGCAACACGGTCATGCGCACGAAAGGCTCAAACGATCTGACGCAAGCCGTCGTGGAGACAGGCTTGTTCACGGGCAACGAACAGTTGTTGAAAATTGAGTTCGTCGACAAGCTCGAAGGCGTGCGCGTCAAAGGTCTGGTCGCACGTCCCTTGCATTTTCGCGGAGACCGCAAAGGAATTCTCTCCCTCGTCAACCATCGCCCGGTTCGCTGTTCGCTCACCTACAAGGCGCTGGAGTACGCCTACAGCGACCTGATTCCGCGCGGGCGGCATCCGCTTGCCGTCATCTCGGTTGAAGTCGATCCGGCCACCGTCGACGTCAACATTCATCCGACCAAGCGCGAGATCAAGTACGCCAATGGCAACGAAGTTTACCTGGCCATACAACGTGCAATCGTTCAGGCACTGCGGCAGGAGCGCGAACAGAGAGCCCGTGAAGAAGTGGACGAGCCCGCCCCGGTGATCACCAGCGTCAGCGCCCTGGAAGAAACCACTTATGCTCGGGCGCCGCAGCCTGCACCGCATGTGGCTGAAGCGCACCAGCCGCGCGTCGAGCAGATGTCGTTCGGGGAAAAACTGTCGTACGCACCGGCGCCTGATCGCATCTCTCGCGCTTCTATGGAGTGGCAGCTCGGTGCCGCGCTGCAATCGGTGATGGAGGCGGAAGACGATGCCCTCGCCCTGAAATTGCCGCCCAACTGGCGTATCGCCGGCTATCTCCACAACACTTACATCGTCATCGAGTCGAGCGAAGGCATGCTTCTGGTCGAACAGCATATTGCGCACGAACGCACTCTCTATGAGCGAATTCTCGCGGCCCAGACAGTCAAGGGCAGGGTGAGCGACAACTCGCAGCAACTGCTCATCGCGCAGCCTTTGGACCTCTCCGCCATTCAGTCATCAGTGTTGGAGCAGCATGGAGAGACTTTGAGCAAACTCGGCTTCGAATTCGAGTGCGGTCGCGACGGCACGGTCACTTGCACGCAGGTGCCCGTGCAGCTGGCACACAAAAACTACGCCTCCGTCATTCACGAGATGTTGGAAACTCTTAGCACTACAGACGATACCAATATCGAACTGGAAGCGACCAAGTCGATCGCCTGCCAGGCAGCGATCAAAAACGGCATGTCGCTGGGTCCATCAGAGATCGAAAAACTTCTGCACGACTGGCTTGCCACCCCCCGCAACGACACCTGCCCGCACGGCAGACCGATCGTTCTCAAATTCACCAACGAAAAGCTGTTTCAACTCTTCCATCCGGCTTAGTGTCCACCACCTTCACCGGGGAAGCGCCCGTGGTCGAGATACCACTGCGCACGCTGCCACATGGCATTGCGCTGTTCTTGGCTCAAACCCACTTGTTCAGCCGTTTCTCGCAGAGGTCCGTTTGTCAGGCTAGCGATAAACTGTCGCACCTTTGCCATCGTGTTTTGTGACAACGGTCGCTGGCGCATCACGTCTAAGTCCGGAGCGGGCGGCTGTGCCGCTTGACCGAATGCAGTATCGTCATCGAGGTCGAGATTAGAGATCGTCGGCCGGCCATCACGCACCTTCAACGCCAGGTTCCACGCATGTCCATCAGTGGCGCCATAGATGCCGCGCTCTACCAGTGCTTGTTCTAACTGATCGCTAAACTGCGCGTTGCTTTCCAGGGCTTGCAAAAACTCCGCACTGTCGCTGCAGTCCAGCACTTCATCACCCACCGGCAAGAAAGTCACTCTGGGTGAGCGCGACTGGCGGGGCTGGTTAATTCTCTCTGCCAGCAACAGGCGTTCTCCCAGGGCCTTGCCGACACGCTCTTCCACCTGTACTCCGTCTCTCAGAACCACTGTGGGAAAGTCTGTTGTGAAAGGCGATGACTGATGCAACTTATATCCGACAACGTTGGGGGCAACGGTGCCTTCTTTGGTATCGAGCACCTTGATCAAAAGGCGTCTCGCCCGCCCTTCATTGTCAGTCAGATGCGCGGAGCGTACGCGCCCTCGAGAGTCGTAAGCGTCCAGATCTAGATCCGAGAGAATGATCGGTTTATTGAGCATCAACTGTTCCAACTCTGTTTTCTCCGCACTGGGTCGGGGTTGCTCGAACTGCGGCACGGCGGCGCGCTCGGAGTGGTCGTCTGCGAAAGTATCGATCGCTTTTGCCGAAGGCGAAGTGGTAGGAAACTCGACGATATTCGAGGCAAAGCGCAGTCCCAAATTTTTGAGCTCATGCACCTTAGGTACTTGGAAGGCAGAGACCTCTCGCTCCATCAAGCGTCCGTAATGCGAGATCAAGGTGTGCCGATAGTTGCCCAAGACTTTTCTCACCAACGGCTCCAGGTCTGGGCGCTCGAGCGCGATCCGCATCAAGGGCTGAATCGCCTCATGCGCTTGGTTGCGTCCGGCTCGGTTTATCATGGCCGCATCGGCGATCTGTGCCAGCGGTAAATCATGGGTGTTCAGGTAGTTGAGGGCATGCGCCGTCATATCAGGAGCATTGCGCATTATATATTGGGCAAAGCTCAACTGGCTGTCGGGCTGCTCTTCCGTATGGCGCATCAGTTGATCGAAGGCTTGATTACGGCCACTCTCCTCAGTCATAAACACTGCTAGTTCTAGGAGTTGCGGCGTCTTGTCCGGATTGCCGGCTGCGTCATAAAAGCGCACCCACTCTGCCGCCTGCTGCCCGTGCAAGCTGCCCATCCGTTCGATCGCTTCTTGACGCAGAGGCGAGTCGGGTCCTGTCAGCCCTCGCAAGTAAGCGAACCTCTCTCCATCGTTAGCTAACCGTTCGAGCACGGCATCCATGGCTGCTGTCCGATTCTCAATCGATGCAGCGTCTTTGACTATCTGTTTGAGCGCCGGCAGATCTCCGTCAGCTGCCATGGCTCGGAGAGCTTGAATGGCAGCCAGTTGCTTTGCACCGCCGCCGTTCAACTGCGTACGAATCTCTGCCAAACTTTGAGCCAAAGAGCCCTGTCGCTGAAGCAGGTCAGCGAATAGTGGCCCGGCACCGGCTGTTTGCTCACCCAGCGCCCGCAATCTCTCCATGGCGCTATCGCGCAATTGCGGCTGGCGATCGGCGAGCGAGACCAGGTAGCGCATGCGGTCGATAGGCGCGCCCGCCAGTTCTGTCGCCGTGTCCATCAGTGTGTTAAAGGCGTTATTACCTCGATTTTTGATCGCTGCTGCTTCAAGATCAGGCTGCGCCGTCTTGCCGCCAATTGTTTTCAGCACCAGAGCTGCATTTTTCACTTGCTCCGCATCGTCTGAGTCGAGATGTTCGTTCAGTGCTACGCGTGCTCGTCCATCAACTTTGCTCTTCACATAATCAATGCGATTACGCCACTTCTGAGCGTACGGATTGTTATCTCTTTTTGCTTCGTTAAGCAGATTCTCCACCCGGCGTGCAATCACCGACGTCCGAATCGGCGCTTCTTTCGCCAAGATCAGAAAGTCGTCGGCATCGACATCGAGAAACTGGGCGTGATGCACGGCGCGATTTTCCACCGGTTTGCGGCGGGCGTGCTCGCTCTGGTAGTAGCCATCTTTTTCAAGCTGGGCGCCCGCGGCGAAAACTGCATCGACAGGATCATCAAAATGCGAGTCTTCGTGCTGAATGTATGAGCGAACGTATGAAAGCGAATCACGCCGTCCCAGGTCATCATGTTTCAAATTATAAAACTCCATCTCCTTGGCAATGGGACGCGCTGTGGCGCCTGCCTTGAAATCGGGAGCTTTGTACACATGTGCTCGCTCTTTGTTCCAAACATACTCGTCGGGCAACAGAACCACTCGTTTGGTTCTGTACGGATTTGGCAGATCCTCCAACAACGGAATCATCTCCTCCGGCAAGACCTTCGTCCCGTGCGGATGTTCGAGGATTTTGCCGTACGCCTCCAGATAGGGCGCAAAACGCTCCTGTTGATCGCCGGTGAGCAGGCTGGAAAGCTCTCGACTTGCTCCTTCGTCTCCAGCAGCCTTTTCGTACAGCCTTGCTGCTCTAGCGCGCACAGCCGCCGGCAGATCGTTGAACTCCTTTGCTTCCGGCCGATCCAGAACCTGGCGCCAGGGGCGCACTTCATTGAGTGCTTCGGCATACTTAGCAGGCAGACTGATTTCAGCCGGCAAACCCTGGATAGAATAGTTGCGCATGGTCACTTGTTTTTTCACGGGCGTAAAGACGGGCCCATTTTCACCTTCGCTCTCTTTCACTTCGACATCGCGCAGCTCGCTCGTGGTCGAATGCTCGTTCAGCCTTCCCGACAGCCGGCTCAGACTGTCGCGCTGACGCGGAACTATGTTGAGACGGTCGTACAGTTCGAACTGCTCAGCAGTGATCACCGGCCCGACCGGGCGGTCGTTAACATCGCGCAGTTGCACACGCTGCGCTTCCGCCACCGGCACTGACTCTGCCAGAGAGAATGAAGGCAACGGTTGCAGCACAGCCGCCAGTTTGCTTTCTCCGGAAGCGGATTGCCGCCCCGCAGCCTCAGCACCGCGCCAGCGCATGGCACTCGCACCACCCATGATACCAGCCGTAGCGGCGCCGATCAGTCCGCCCTCGTTGGCTGCCTGCAGGACATCAGACCATCCCCTGTGGGCGGATACGGCATCCAGTCCACCGAAGACAGCGCCGGATGCATAGCCGGAACCCAAAGAAGCGAACGCACCGGCCGCGATGCGGGAGGCTGACTGCGAGAGCTGCGGACTGATGAGCTGACCCAAGCCGCGATTGACGCCATTTTCGATGGCCGGTGCACCAATTTTAGCGATCCTGCCGCCCACCACGCCCGCCACCAGGTTAATCGGCGCACCGATTGCACCTGCTTTCAGCGTCTCTGCCAAACCCGCGCCCAACTGCAAACGACCACTGGAGTCATACCAGGTATCTTTAGTAAAACCTGTACGGACGGCGCCAAACCCGAAGCCTACCGTCAGCTGCGTGGCGGCTTCGCCAGCAAAACCTTGTCCCAGACGGCTGGTAAACGCCGTCGATAGAGCGCTGTCGGCAGTGGCAAGGCGGCCGACCTTATTCAAGGCGGCACCCTCGAGCGCATTGACCGCGAACCCGCTCAAGTTGTCCTTGAAAGACTGGTGTGGATTAATCAGGGCCGCACCCCGTACGAGCCCGCCGGTGACCGCTCGCATGATTGGCAGTGAAACTGCCGTATCCGCGACAATGCGAGCGATCTGATCGTCAGATTGGGCTTCTTTTAAGCCGTCATGTTTACCAGGCAGAAGGTCACGCGCGCTGCCGATGACGCAGCCAAGCAATGTCTGCTCGTGCCGTTCCGGCGCTTCGCTCAGATGCAGCTCAATCGTCTTGGCTGGCCCGTTTATATTGCCGTCAAACGCCACGCGTCGCCCCTTTCGGTGCTGAGAAACGAACCCCTCTCGCTGCGGTACGGAGGGATGCTTTATTCCTTGACAATCTACCAGAGGCACACCTCGATGGGGAGATCCACCATGGTGGTACTACCATGAGAATCACGACGATTTAATCTGCCCGCACCACCCGACAAGAGAAGGCTTCACGTCCCGGAGCCAAAAGAAAACGAGCGCGGAATCCGCGCTCGTCTCGTCATTTCTGGTTGCCTAAGTTAGTGTACCTGCGCCCCCGGTGTTGAGGCTACGCTGGCCGAAACTGCAGAAACTGCCATCGGTTGGTCAAGCGCGAATTGCACACGCGTGCCCGAAGGAATTTTCACGTCCTTGCCTTTACGCCAGAGGTTGCTGCCCAGGCCGATGGCACCACCGGTGGCGACACCAGCGATTGCACCGGCGCCCACGGCGCCACCCACGATCGGCGCAAAGCAGATACCGAGCAGTGTTCCGCCGGCCGTCCACAAACCGGCGCGGAGCAGACCGGATTTAACCGTCGAGGAGGTCGTTCTTCCTTTGACGTTGCCCTGCTTGTCTTCATGCACCTGATCGGCTTCCGGCTGATTAGCCGTGATGAGAGCGGACAACGGATATCTGATACCGTCGGGAGTGACTGCCGACGTCAAGCGCATCGTCATTTTGCCGTTGCTGCCTGCTAGTCCAGCCTTGTCGGCGGATGTGATGTTGCCTTCGAGGGTGGTGGCAGCAGGCAAGACTAAATCTTGTCCCAGGTACATCGGCGCGTAGAGTCTGGCGCTGAAGAGGTCGCCTGGCTTGCTGATTGAACTGTCAATCGGACTCGTCAGTGTGGCATCGAGTGTGGTGCCAACAGGAACGTAAGTTACGTGTCCTTGAAGCTGCGTGCCGTTGTAAGTTTGCGCCACGGCCGGCAACATAAGTCCTAAAGACAGAACACCCGCGACGAATGCATTGAGTGTTCTTTTCATTGAATGCTCCTTCTAGCTACGCTTTCCAATCTCAGTGAAGAATAACACATGTGCGGACAGCTGCAAGAATTATCTCCATATTCGATACCACTTCGCCGTATGGGAAACCATATCAATCGTTAGGTGAAAACCCTCATAATTAGTCGGTTTTGCCTCTTACCAACCGGCGATGATGCCACCTCGGCCGGTGGCTGATAAAGGAACACTCGGATCATATGAGTCACTCGAGTATGCCACCACATATGGCGCCCTTTCGCCCCGCCAATCGCAGCGGCGGTCGCACGCACATCCGCATGACAACAGCGATTTCCCCAGCTTAGCGCGGCTGTCACCACGATTAAGAAGCTTGGTTGTGAAGAGGTTGGCGGCGCCATAAACCCGCACCGTTTAGCCAACTGTTCTGTGTTTAGCCGGGTATCCAAGAGGTTTCTCTCAGGTTATCAACAGTCAGACAATGATTTGAAAAGCGCCGAAAAAACTACCTAATATCTAATTCTTGTTTCTCTCTTGCTCTCTCCAGGTTTTCTTTCTCAGCTCCCAATACTTTTGGCTTTTACATGTACTTATCCGCGCGCCTGCTGGACGGGATGAGTTGTGTACGCCATCACTCTTCACATCGGTGTGGGATCTCTCTCTCGCACTATTGGGGTATCACCATGAACCGCTTCAAAAAGTCTGTAGGCATGGGGTTCATCTTCACGCTCTACATCATGTGCTTCTACTTCTTCTTCGCAGTAATGCAAGCACTTTTCGAGGGCACCAACATGGTGGCGGCTGCGATGCAGTCTCTCGGAGTTGGTGCATTTTTGTGGTTTGTGTTCTCCTTCGGCATCTACGAGCTGTTGGGCTTTGTCGAACAGCGCAACAAAGAGCAGGACGAAGAACGCAAGCGCCAGGAAGAAGAGTATCGCAAACGTCAGGGACTGCCTCCTCTGGAGAAGCCGCCTGTCGATGACGACAAACCGCGCAGCTAAAACTTTGCTGTCCGGGGCGCTGCTGACAAAGTTGCTTGTTCAGCGGCGCTCCGGCGCTCTCTACCCGCGAACGCGCCAACACGCGTCGCACCGCGAGGACCAAGCATGGCATCAATAATCATCCTGCTGTCTTATGTGGCAGTAATCGCGCCATACTTCATTTGGCAGCACTATCGGCAGTCGATCCGCAGTGTCTATCAGGGCAAAGCCCTGATCACCATGATTTTCAAGTCCGAGTTCGATGGCAATATCCTCTACGCCTTCTTTCAGGTACCCGGATTAAAAGCGCCCCTGATGGAGCGCATTCCCAACAAGTACACCGGCGACCTGTCGAAGCTTTTCACGGCGGTCAACGTGGTCGTGAAAAAGCGTACGTTCGGCGGCGCCTGGATCGAGTCAATCGAGTTTGAGGAAGGTCACCCTGAGCCGGTCGAGCGCCTAAAAACCGAGGGCTTGCTCATCACCGCTTACTACATGTTCGCCGGTCTGATGATTGCGATCCTATCGGCGTCGTGGACTTTCGGTCACGTCGGCTACTTCCTTTCCGCCTCCGCCCTGGCATGCGCAGGCTTTTGCATGAACCGCTATCGCTTCAAACCCAGTGACACTGTGGGCGAATCGAGATTTCTCGGTGTGTTCAAGTTCGGTAAAGGCAAGACTGGTCTTATTGTCGCAGGATTCGTTCTGGCGGCGCTCACCATCGCTTGCTTCTGGACTCCCTCGTTCTTGATGATTTTCCCCGGCATCACTCTTGCTTTCGAGACTGGTGGCATAGCCGCGCTCATCGCCACCGCTCGTGATACCGGCAAGAAGGCGACGCCTCCCGCCGCCTGAGCTAGAAAGCGCATGGATGCTGATTAACCGATCGACATCCATGCGCCTTTCCTGGCCCATTTTCTGCAGCCGTTGCTACTACCTTATATCGCACACAAACGAAGTGAAAAAGCGGGCAGACCCGAGGTTTCGAGAGGATCGAAACCCCGGGTCGTCATGCTACGAGGCTAGGCTTTGCGCCGGCCGTACTCGAAGTAATGCTTCGGTCCGGTCGTCTTCGACCTCATGTTGCGCACAGCAATCCAGCCGCTCCAGCCAACAAAGATCTTTGCCCCGACGAGATCGATGGCATCTGCTTCCCAGTTCGAAAGCAGAATGCTGTTCTCGAGTTGTTCAGGACTGAGATCATGCTCCTTCAGCAAGGCGAACCGCTCTTTGGGCTCTGGAGAGTGTTCCAAGTCGACAAAGTAAACGAAGAACAGGTCGCGATTGAAGCCGGGACCTGCTGGTCCAATTTGCGCTAAAGCGCACTCAGCTCTTTTGCAGGCGTCTTCGCCCGTCTCGAGCAAGAACAGGTCGACTTCAGCAGCTAAAGCGGCAGAGTGCTCATAGAGCTCATAGCTGCACCGCACATTATTGGCCATTGCCACCCTGTCAGCACTAACAAGCGGGAAGCGAGGACGCAACTCAGCATCGGCAGCACGCAGCTTGGCGAGCTGGTCAGACAGCTTTGCCTTGGCACGACGGAGCCTTGCCACTGAGATGTAGAAGGCTCGGTCTCGCTGCCAAATCAGTCCGTTAGAGCCGCCACTGACGAGCTCTCCCCGAGATTTTTTGGCGTTGGCGAAGCGGGTATGAACGTCGATGTATCCGTCTCGCACACAGTAAAATGCGGCTTCCAGATTAGAGACCAGCGAATCATTGTTGTTGAGCTCTTCACACGTGACAAACAACGCCGTCACCTGCTCAACCGGCAACGCTAAGGCGTCACAGAAAACGGGCTTTATTACTACGCTTTTGCTCATTTCAAACTCCGATTTTGCCTGAGGAAATTGGTGGCAAGGGCGCTGCTCTCAGGCATGCTGCACCTTTGCCAGAGCCACCCGAGCGCACATGCACTCGACCAGCTTCGCTAGAGGCGGTTGCCTCAAGCATTTCGACCACCAGCAACCGTCGCAAATCCTCGAGCGTTCGCTCGTGCTGTGGAAAAGCAGAAGTCAGATATGGCGAGGAGGTTCGGGTATCAGTTCCGTGCGAAAGTCGAAGAGAGGTCACGCTCACTGTACAAAAGCCCAGCCGCTGTATTCACCGGTTGTCAACAAACGATAACTGGCGCGGCCATCGCTAACCGAATGTCATTATTTCGCCACAGTCCCTCTGGCGAAATAACTTTTGCCGCTCTCACTTCGCGGTTTCATTCTCAGGAAATCCGCTGCCACGGCGCCAGAATTTTTACGCCCTCTTTGCGGGTTTATGTGACATATTGGAACCACCGCTGAAGGGATAAAAAAATGGCGATACTGACCCAACAAGAAAACGGTGCCTGGCTGAAGCTTCGAAAAGATGGCCAGTTGGCGGCTCGTGCGGGCAACTTCAGCGAAGCCGAAAGCATTTTCAACAGAGCGCTGGAGTCGGCAAAAAAAGAATTTGGCGAACACAGCAGTCACTTCGCAGTGCTTCTTGCGGACCTCGCTGAGTGCTATGAAGCCCAGGGCAAGGAGTTTGAGGCAGAGGAGTGCTTCCAGAGAGTAAGCACTATTTTGCAAAACGTTGGCAAATGATAAGCGCCGAAAAAGATTTTTGACCCGCCCGTATGCCGCACCCCTTGCCGAAAGCGCTCAGCGGCCATAAGATGTAATTACCTCTTTGCATGCATACAGTGAATTTTTCCCGGGTATGAAGACGGGGAATTAACGTAGCGCGACTCGTTGTCAAGAAACTTCAAGAGTCCTGATACGTCATTAATCGGCAATAGTCTCACAGCTCGGCCCCGCCAATGCCGTGGCCGCTGCACCGCGCGTGGTGCGGCGACGACCGCTGTTTACCAGGAGTGCACTCCCATGTTTAATACAAGATTTCCAGCCAGGCTGGCGCTATACAGCTGCGTCATTGCCACGTCAGTAGGCCTTCTTCCGGGAGCAGCGATGGCTGCTGCCCAGACATCGTCCCTCGGCGCAGATAACCAGGTGGCGGTGGCGCTGCCGATGCAATCTGGTACTGTCGAGCGCACTAGACAGATAGAAGAAGCGGCTCCTGCAGCCGATGCTCCCATCGTCATCGACAACGATGAAGCGGCGGTCGCACCGGAGTATCAATGGAAAGAGATTCCGGACGCTGACGGCAAAACCCATATAGAGGCCGGCGCCACCTTCCCCGTTGTCATCGAAAGCGCCCTAACCAGCGCCACCGCCAAGGTCGGCGATGCCGTCGAAGGTAGACTCAAAGTCGACATCAAGATCGGCGGCAAACAGGTGGCCCAAAAAGGCGATCGCGTCATCGGTCACATCACATCCGTGGAGAAGGCTCGCAAACTCATTCGTGCTGAGTTCACGGCGAACAAACGGTGGTTGCGCATGGCTGGTGCGCTTGGCATTCAATTCGATGAGATCCAAGCTGCCAACGGCGATCACATTCCCCTCATCGCAAAACCGGCGCGCAATCCCCGCATCGTCAAAAACGACGCCGACGGGCGTGTCATGGGCGTCAACGTGCAGGGCCAGATCGCCAGCCCGTTCTCCAGCCAAGTCAAGTCACAAGCAGTGCACGTGGCTATCCGTGCCGCAGCAGCTGCAGGCGGCGTCTTTAGCTTCGGCATCGTTCCGGTGGCCTACGGCTGCGTCGGTGCCATCAGCCCATCTTTCGCCTTCGAACAACCCGTCGGCAAAAATGTTCGCCACCGCCGCCTGAAAGGTTTCGGCATGGGCGTCATCGAAGGGCTCCCGGGCGGCTTCCTCATCTCCGACAGCATCATCAAAGGACCGGAAGCACGTATTGAGCCCGGCGATGTTTTCCTGGCCGAGTTCAAACAAGACTTCACCGGTCAGCCCTCCACGGAAGCAGACTTGCTGCCTGGCGCCAAGACCGACGTACACGGTCGAGTCTTGCCGGACAAGAAGTGACAGCACGGGCGACATTGGCTGCAGCCGCATGATATGATGCCCGGCGTTAGTTGATACGGCTGGTCCGCAATGTCCGCAAGCATGACTACGCTCCTCGATGAAGCGCGAGCCCTGGCACCTGAATTGGTGGAGATTCGCCGCCATATTCACGCCCATCCGGAGCTCAGCTTCGAAGAAACGGAGACAGCCAAGTATGTCGTCGAGACCTTGACGCGGCTTGGCTATCAGCCCCGATTTGTCGCCAGGGGCACGGGCGTTGTGGCTGAGATCGGTGGCACCAGTGGCAGTACCATCGCCTTGCGGGCGGACATGGATGCATTGCCCATCGAAGAAGCGAACCCAAACTCGTACTGCTCGCGCAAGAAGGGTGTCATGCACGCTTGCGGGCACGATGCTCATACGGCTTGCCTTCTCGGCGCCGCCATGCTGCTGGCAGAAAAACACTGCCGGCAGCCGCTACCCGGTAGAGTGCGGCTGCTGTTTCAACCGGCGGAGGAGAGCATCAACGCTGAGGGCAAATCAGGCGCTACCCTCATGATCGAAGAAGGCGTCCTGGACGGAGTCAAGGCGGCGTTAGCGTTGCATACATACACCGACCTGGAAGCAGGCAAATTCGGCTTGCGCTCAGGACCGATTCTGGCTGCCTGCGACAGCTTCGTCATCACGGTGCGCGGGAAGGGAGCACACGGCGCCATGCCTGAGCTCGGTGTCGACGCCATCGTACTGGCTGCGCAAGTGGTGCAAACAGTCCAGACCATCGCCTCGCGCCGCATATCAGCATTAGAACCTGTCGTTATCACAATCGGCGGCATCAAAAGCGCCACTTACCGCCCCAACATCGTGGCAGAGGAAGTGGAAATCATCGGCACGGTGCGCTACTTCAACGCCAGTCTGACGGAGATGATTCAAACCGAACTGAAGCGCTGTTGCGCGCTGGCGGAGGCAATGGGCGGCAGTTATACCATCAAGTACAGTCACGAAAATCCTGTGCTCAACAACGATGCAGCCGTAACCAGCAAAGTGGGCGCCGCTATCGAGAAACTTTTAGGACCAACCGCGATCGTCGAGACGCCGATGGTTATGGGTGCGGAAGATTTCAGTTTTATCTCGGCAGCAGTGCCATCCTGCTTCGTCTTTCTCGGTTCTGAAATTCAAGGCGACCGCCGCAAATTCCACACCGCTCAGTTCGATATCGACGAAACCGCGCTTCCTCTAGGCTCCGCCATGCTGGCCGAAGCGGCGCTGCAACTGCTCGGCTGAGCAGATCAGTTTTGCCTGCCAGCAATCGTCGCGCCACTACATTTGGTGGCGGGACTGAATCGAGCAGGTGGTTGTGGAAACAGTCGAGCCTAGCGATCCTGCGCGAGCCGACAGATTAGCAACCCTGGCTCTCGGTTTCACCAGCGGTAGAAACTGGAAAGGCTCACCGATCCCCGTTTTTGCGCCCATCTATGCTGGGTTTCTCAATTCGCATATTTGAGAGTTCTAATTAAGACGATGACTCAACGGCTTCATCTCATCTTTACTGCTTATCAAGGCAATCGGTAGGGTTTTCCTGCTTATTTCTTTTTCTGTTCTCCGAGAACCAACCGAACCAATACTCTCTGCCAGAAAACTTCCATTTCCACCTTTGGCGCGCAGCCATCGGTGTGTTCTGTCCATCTGAATTTTGTTCGAAAGGGGGACAACACATGAGTCTCCGAAAAATCAAAGGTTCATGGGCGGCTGTGAAGGCGTTCGTGCGGTGTTTGCGACACGGCAAGCCCCCCGCACCCCAGACGCCCACTCTTCTTCGTCCACAGGAGCCCAAACCGCCTTTTCCGTACATCGTCGAAGATGTGACAATCGCCGGCGCCGACAAGCAAGTGAGCCTCTCTGCCACGTTTACCAGACCGCGCACGAATAAACCCTGCCCGGCGGTAGTTCTTGTGCACGGCTCCGGCCCGCACGACCGCGACGAAAACATCTTCGGACACAAACCGTTTCTGGTCATGGCAGATTTCCTGACGCAACGCGGCATCGCAGTTTTGCGCTACGACAAACGCGGCATCGGCAAGTCCACCGGCAACGTGAAAGAGGCAACCACCTTCAGCTTTGCCGACGACGCCCAAGCCGCCGTCGCTTACCTGAAGGCGAACTCCGCCATCGACAGTTCGGCAATCGGCATCATCGGGCACAGCGAAGGCGGCATAATCGCTCCGATAGTTGCCTCTCGCTCCGCCGACGTGGCGTTCATCGTCTCGCTCGCCGGCTCGTCCATTCCAGGAGACGAGGTGGTGCTGTCGCAGACCGCCGCCATTCTCAAAGCCGCCGGAAAGTCGGACAAAGAGATCGAAGACGCGGTGAAGCAGTCGCGCGTCGTTTTCGACATAGTCAAACAACAGCCGGACAACGAGAAGGCTCGTGGCGAGATACTGGTCATGCGCTTTCTCTTCAAGCAGCCACCGGAGAAATGGGAAGCCGGACTGGACGCGATTCTCTCGCCCTGGTACCGCACCTTCCTCTCGCTTGACCCGGCAACGTTCTTGGCTCAGGTGCAGTGCCCAATTCTGGCGCTTATCGGAGAGAAGGACTTGCAGGTTTTGCCAGCGCTCAATCTCCCGGTTCTGCGGCAGGTTGCCGAGAAATCGGGAAATACAGCCGTGACACCGGAAGTGGTGCCAGGCGTCAATCACTTGTTTCAAACTTGTCAGACAGGCGCATCGGACGAGTACGCCCGCATCGAGGAGACAATCGCTCCCGCGGTGCTGGCGCGCGTTGGTGCCTGGATTGACGAAGTTATTCGCAAAGGAAACCCAGACATGTTCGACAAAGTTGAGACGACCGCAGAAGGCAGCGCGCCAGTAGCAGCGGCTGCCGTCCCCGGCGAAAAGCTGAGTTTTTCCAATGGCAAGCCCGTCGTGCCGACGCGCCCAGTCATCCCTTTCATCGAAGGTGACGGCATCGGTCCCGAGATTGGACCGGCGGCTCGCAAGATCATCGACGCGGCGGTGCAGCACGCCTACAAGGGCGCTCGCGGCATCTCCTGGCTGGAAGTTCTTGCCGGCGATAAGGCTACGGCCGCCACTGGCGAGCCTCTGCCCGAAGCGACGCTGAAAACGATCGGCGAGTACGGCATCGGTATCAAGGGGCCGCTCGGCACTCCCTCAGGCGGCGGCATGCGCAGCCTCAATGTGGCGATGCGCAAGCACTTCGACCTCTATCAGTGCGTGCGCCCCGTGCGCTACTATCCCGGCGTGCCTTCACGCGTGGTGGCACCGCACGAGTTGGACATCGTCATCTTCCGCGAGAACACCGAAGACCTGTACTCAGGCATCGAGTTTCAGGCGGGCTCTGACGGCGCCAAAGAGATCATCGCGGCGCTGGCCAAGCTCGGCTACACGGTGACCGCCGACGCCGGCATCGGCATCAAGGTGATTACCGAGCACGGCTCCAAGCGCCTGGTCCGTGCCGCTATCCAGTACGCCATCGAGCACGGTCGCAAGGTCGTCACCCTGGTGGCGAAAGGCAACATCATGAAGTACACCGAAGGCAGCTTCCGCGCCTGGGGGTACGAAGTTGCCAAAGCCGAGTTCGGTGACAAGGTGATCACCGAAGACGAGTTGTGGAGCACCTACAACGGCACCCTTCCAGACGGCAAGATTCTCGTCAACGACCGCATCACCGACGCCATGTTCGCCGAGATTCTGCTCAAGCCGGGCAAGTACTCGGTTTTAGCGACGATGAATCTGAACGGCGACTATCTCTCCGACGCCAGCGCCGCAGAGGTAGGTGGTCTGGGAATCGCTCCCGGAGCCAACATCGGCGACAAGTGCGCCATCTTCGAGGCGACGCATGGCACTGCGCCAGACATCGCCGGTAAGAATCTGGCTAACCCGACTTCGTTGCTCCTGTCCGCAGTGATGATGCTCGAGTACATCGGCTGGACCGAGGCGGCACAGCTCATCGTCCAGGCGCTGGAGAAGACCATCGCCGCCAAAGCAGTGACTGGCGACCTGTCCCGGCTTATTCCCGGAGTCAAAGGTCTGAGCACCAGCGAGTTCGCCGACGCAGTCGTGGCAAATATCGCCGGCTAAGCGCATCAATGGGGCTCGGGACGAGGAGAAAATCCAACTCCCGAGCTCCAATTTTTTTTGCGCTTTTTACTCTTTAAGCCAATTTTTTTGCCCGCCAAGGCACCACCGGTAGTGGCAATTCAAATGGCTCAAGTCGATTCCGCAGCCGATAGGCGCTTGTTGAACGTTTCAACAAACTCTTGTTTCATCGCCGTCATGCTGTCATTCGGGCGCGGCAGCTTGTCATTGCTTTGACAGATGCGAACTTCCAGCAAGGCGAGCGACTCTGCAGCAAGGAAATGTTTAACCGTGGACTCCAGTTGTTCCGGGTCTTCACAGCGAAACACCGAGGGATATCCGCACGCTTTGGCTATCTCGGTGAAGTCGATTGCTCCGGCGGCAGTCGGCTGCCCACCGACTGATTCGTGCATGCCGTTGTTGAGGATTACATGTTTCAAGTTGGCCGGTTGCACAACTCCAATTGTTGTTAGTCCGCCCAGATGCATGATGGCTGCGCCATCTCCATCCAGGCAGATGACTCGGGCGTCGGTGCGAGCCAATGCCATGCCCATGGCAATCTGCGACGCATGCCCCATAGCGCCGACGTTTAGAAACGTGGACCGCTGCCCAATGGAGCTGTCATCTTGCATGACTGCCAACACCTGCCGCCCGATAAATCCGGTTGTCGCCACTACTGCGTCAGCCGGTCCTAGTTGCTTAAGAACCGCCGCCACAGCTATCTCTCTAGTAATTGCAGAGGCCAACCCTTGGCTGCGCGATCGCTGGAATTTCTCCTCGGAAAAGACGCCGGCAGGACAGAGCAGCGCTGCCGGTTGACTGCGCTCCTGGGCGTGAGAAACAGACCATTTCAGCTGCTCGCGTGCCTCTTCAATCTCTGCCGAAAGTATTTTGCAGGGCACTGCCATGGCATTGAGCATCTCTATCGTGGCGCCCCCCATCGGTTTATGTTGCGGTTCGTCCTTCTGCTCAGGCTGTCCGCGCCAGCCGATCATAAGCACCAGTGGCAGGCCGTAGACGCCTGAATGCGCAAGAGACATCAGCGGATTGACGGCGTTGCCCAGCCCGGAATTTTGCATGTAAACCAACGGTACTTTGCCGGAAGCAAGATGATAGCCGGCAGCCAGCGCGATCGCATTGCCTTCGTTCGCGCAGATGACGTGGTGGGAAGAAGGAGTGTTCTCGGCAAGCACAGCGAGAAAGTTTTTCAGAAGCGAGTCGGGCACACCGGTGTAGAAGTCCACAGCTTCCCGGCTCAGGGCTTCCAACCATGCAGTGGGCGAGATCAATTATCCACTCCGGGAATCAAATTGAGCAGATCGACAACGGGCATCAGTTCAGGCTCAACCTCGCTGGTCCTGCCGTTCTTCAGAATCAGTTCTGCGGTTTTGACCATAGCGGGATAGGCGCTGCGCAAAAGGTGGTTGGCGTAAATAACGCATGAGGCGCCGGCTTCGGCCAACTCCGAATCTTTGACCTTGTTGTAAGCGGTAGGCACTACAATGATTGGGCGCACCATGCCGGCAGCTTTGTACTTCTTGCAAAACTCCATGATCTCAGCGCCATCCTTACTTTTACTGTGAATCAAGATGGCGTCCGCTCCCGCTTCGATGTAACGATCAGCTCGGTAGAGCGCGTCTTTCATCCCTTTGTTCAGAACCAGGCTTTCAATTCTGGCAACGATCATGAAATCAGAGCCGATTTGCGCTTTCTTGCCCCGACTGATTTTATAGCTGAATCCATCAACATCGTCCTGCGTCGACTCCTTTTGATCTTCGAACAGTGAATTGCGTTTCAGTCCAATCTTATCTTCAATCACTATTGCGGAGACGCCCAATCGCTCGAGTGAGCGCACCATGAATACGAAGTGCTCGGCGATGCCCCCGGTGTCACCATCGAACACTATCGGCTTGGTAGTCGTCTCCAGAATGTCATTGATGGTGGCGATGCGAGACGTATTGTCAACGTACTCGTTGTCCGGCTTCCCTTTAGCCGTCGAGTCCGTCAGGCTGCTGATCCAGACGCCGTCGTACTCGAGATAACCACGCTCCGCACTCTCCAGCCGCAGGTGCTCGATAATGTGCGCGGTCAGTCCGTTGTGTGCCTCTATCAGGCGCGTGATCGGCTTCGACTCGAGCATCCGGCGAAATCGCTTGATGCGCACAGTGGAGCTCGATCCGATCTGGCGGTACTGTTCGGACAGAGCATCCGACGATATCCCTTGTGTATATGGAACTTCGACCAGCTCGCCTCCCCACTCTGACAGCACGTTAATGACGTTCTGCCGCACTTCTTTTTGAATGCCCTGGCGCCAATCGTCACCGTGAATGACATAATCAGGGCGCAGCTGACGCAGGTTTTCCGTATAGTCGAGTGACTCTTGTTTGACGACGCGCGACACACCTTTCAAGTTCTCGACTATCTCGCAGCGCTGGTCATAAGTCAAAAATGGAAAGCGATTAAAGGTGGCAATGGCACGATCCGACAGCAATCCGATCGTCACTTCTCCGAGCTTGAGCGCTTCTCTAATGATATTCAGGTGACCCGGATGGATGAGATCCGCACACATGGCAGCGTAAACTTGCTTTGCCACCAGCACTTATCCTCGTGTTAGCAAATGCCTGGTAATACTCGACGGTAGTGAGATAGTACCACGCTGCTCCAGGTCTCAATCTACCCTGTGCTGATCAGCAATCTCCTCAGGTATAAGTGCGTTTAGAGTGCGCCGATATCGGGGAAAGAGAAACAAGCGCCGGATCGGCTTGTCGAGGAGGATACGCGGGCACGCATGATCAAATTGCCGAATTTTACAAAACAAGACGCCTACGACTTCGAAACGTTTTACCACTTGACCCTCCAGGTCGACCGGCTGTCCAAATTCATCGCCCATTATGAAGCGTTCAAAATCGCCAGTACTCTGCCCGGCAGCATTGTCGAGTGCGGGGTGTTCAAGGGCACCTCGTTCGTGCGCTTTGCCCTGATGCGCGAGCTTCTCGGCAACTGGTTTTCCACCAAAGTGATCGCTTTCGATGTCTTCAGCGACGAATATCCCGACACAAAATACGAAGAAGATAAAGAGTTTCGCGAATACTGGATAAAGACCGCTGGAGCCAGCTCGATATCAGTCGAGCAGCTAACCGACGTGCTTGAAAAACAGCAGATTCGCAACTACGAACTGGTTGCCGGTGATGTCCTGCAAACAGTTCCCCGGTACGTGCGCGAACATCCTGGCATGCGCATATCGCTCCTCAACGTCGATATCGACTTTGTCGAACCGACATATTGCGTACTGGAAAATTTTTACGATCTGGTAGTGCGCGGCGGCATCATTCTTCTGGATAATTATGCCGGCGAAGGGGCGGGCGGGCACAGCCTGCACGGCGACACGAAAGGAATCGACGATTTCTTCAGAGATAAAAATGTCACCATTCGCCGATTCCCATTCGCAGCGCGTCCCTGCTACATCATCAAAGACTGAACCAACCGATGCAACTGATCAACTCAATGATGGAGAACTCTCGCCACACCGCGCGAGAGTTTGCAGAAATGGAGCGTCTCCTCGCTCCTGAAAATGAAAAACTACGCACGCTCATTTTCTATGCCGAGCGCTTCGCAGATCACCGCTACTATCGAGATTTCATCGATCAGATTTTAGAGCAGTCGGAGCTGCGGATCTGCTACCTCACAAGCGATCCGGAAGACCCGATTTTCAAGACGGAGAACAAACGGGTGGCACCGTTTTTCATTCGTAATCTGCTCGCTACGGTAATGCAAAAGCTCGACAGCAAGGCGATCGTCATGACTACGCCCGACCTCAACATGGGCATGGTGAAGCGCGCGCCAAACTCGCACCACATTTACGCCTATCATGGGGTTTCTAGTATCCATCAGGGTTATCGCCTGCACGGTCTGGATCATTTCGATTCGCTTTTGTGCATCGCTCAGTATCAGATCGACGAGCTGCGCAAGATGGAAGAGCTGTACAACCTTCCCGCGCGCGAGCTTCCGCTCGTGGGTTATCCCTACATCGAACGGATCTATACGGATCACCAGCGCTATCTTTCCACTCAACCCGGGCAGAGCGCTGGTTCACGCAAGAAGTGTCTGCTGGCGCCGACGTGGGATCCGAAAGGGAAATCGTCGATCATGGATTCATGCATCGAACCACTGATCGAGCAGCTCGCAAGCATAGACATGGATTTCACGGTACGCCCGCACCCGGAATATGTGAAACGATTCGCCAAAAGAATAGATGCAATCAAAAAATTGGCTAAGAAGGCCACGAATATCACGTTTGAAACCGCACCGAGCGACCCGAAATTATCGCTCCATCAAGCCGACATTTTGATCACCGACCACTCCACCATCTCCTTCGATTTCTTTTTGGGCACCGAACGTGCGGTTGTGTTCATCGACACACCCCGCCGAATCGACAACGAGGAGATGAACCGCATCGGTACCGAGCCGGTCGAAGAGACCGTGCGCTCATCACTGGGGGCGCGCGTTGCTCCCACTAACCTCGGCTCTCTAAAAGAAATCCTGCCGACGCTGCTGGCTAAATCAAGCCAGCCCTCGTTCAGACAATCAGTGGTAGAACTGCGCCATCAGCTCGTGTCCAACTGGCAGCACTCAGCCGAAATAGGGGCCGCACACATTGTAAAACACTGCCGGTAGTCAGACTTTGAATGAGTACTCTTTGCCCGCTTCGCGCTCGTTATCCGGCGGATAACTGGCGCGCTTGTCCTGGAAATACTGCAGCCTGTGCATGCCGTCATTCTTGCGATTGAACGTCAGGTACAAATTGCGACGCTGTCTGTCTGTCATGTTCGGCTTCGATTGATGAGGGACGAAACAGTCGAAAATAGCGACATCTCCAGGAGACATAGGGTACAGCTCAAAATCGATGCCCCTCAGCTGCTCTTCAGTCAGTGGCTTCCATTTCTCTCCCAACAGACCTTTCTTGTGATGTCCGGCCGAGAGCTCCAAACAGCCGTTCTCTACGGTGCTCTCGTCAATCGTCACGAGGACCGACACGAAGTAGGGGCAGTAGTCATCCCAACCGGGCTGAATGTCTTGATGCGGCTCGAACCCAGCCCCCCCGGGCATCTTGAAGTTAACCTTCTCCTTGAACAACTCCGGCTCGTCTGCCAGCGTCGCCTGCACGGCCGCCATCAACTCTTCCTGTCCCAAGACCAGGCGTCGCATCTCCTCGTCGTAGTCGAAGAATTTTTCGATGCGGCTCAGTATTTTCTGCTCGCCGTCTTTCAAACTTTTCTCGTAATAGAACATCTCTTCTCCCACTCGGGGACCGCGTTCTACCAGAGCGTCAATGCACTTAGAAATCGCATCTACGCGTTGCTGCGAAAACAACTTTGGCAAAACCAGAAAACCATCGCGCTCGAACTTAGCCATCTGCTCGGAAGGTAATTGGCTGCTTTTGTTGCTCATGGTTAGCTGACCTTGATATTTTCGTAAAAGGATCCGGGTGTTCTGTTTGCTTCGAACTGTTCGAAAAGATGGCAGATTACATGATGACCGGCCTGAATTCTGCGAGGGCTGTATACTACCGTGCCTTCAGGGTATTCGACCTTTGCCGCTTTGAACATGGTGCATAGTGCCGGCTGATTGCCTTTGCGAGCAATGAAGGCGCTGAAGCGTTGCATGAACTTCTCTTTTCCGGCGCGCACATCTGCTCGCGCCTGGGCAAAGCGCTCTGATGCCGAATACAGAGAGCAGACGGCGTGAGCAGGACAGGTGACACGTTTTTCGATGTGTGTAACCAGATCGAGCGCGAATGGGCGCTGAACAGGATTGAGTCCATGCAAAAGCACTTTATTGTAGGTGATGAATCCGGCACCGGTAAAGCCGCCCAATCCCTTGCAGGAGCTAAACATGGTCACGTCCGCGAGCTCATGATGATCTTCCAGATTGATGGAGCCGGTTGCATCTATCATCAAGCGACTGTTGCCCTTATTGGCCGCCTGTTTCAATAGTTTTAAATCACCCAGAAAAGCGTCCGCCGTCTCGGTCGAAGTTGCCACAATCCAATCGGCGCCGTCTGTCAGTCCGGGGTTTTCGACAAACTTGGCATAATCGACTGCATCTACTTTTGTCAATCCCATCGCATTCGCTTTGCGCTTGATCATGTCGAACATCCGTTCGCTGTAGAAGCCGGACGTGACGACAGCGACGTTGCCATTGAGAAAATTAGACGTCGCCACTTCGATTGCAGTCGTCGCCGATCCTTGCAGAATAGCCAGCGAATCTTGCCCCGCCAGAGCAAGAATGCGCTCACAGACGATATGCTCAATTCGCTTGTACTCTTCGTCATCGCGCGAAAACACGGGCTCGATATCAATGATGCTGGAAGAATGAATATTTGTCGGACCAGGAGTGACAAGACACTTCTGCGAATTTTTCTTCTGTACGATGGCGCGAGCGGCTTTCTCTCGCAGTCCCGAACTGGAGATACCTTCGGTGCGCGGGTACGTCTTCAACTGCGCCACCTTATTAGCATTGTCATCGCCGTGCAAGAGAATGTCGATCTGATGCTCCGCCATATAACTTTCGCTGATCAGCCATGGCGAGGGAATTACCTCGTCGACGTATTTGAGCGCGAGCAGAATTTCCTTGCGCTCGTCGTAGCTCAACTCCGGCTCATACCCTTTAGTGCGGATGATCTCTTCGTCCGTCGTCAAGGCGACGACGACGTATCCGAGCTCCTTCGCACGCTGCAAAAGCCTCACATGACCGTGATGCAGCAACGTGGCGCTCATATCGACGAGCACTCGATTCTTTTTCGCCACTGCGCTGGTTTCCATTTGCCCGTGCACTCCTACTCAAACTTTACCCATAGCTCTGCGGTTAATACCGAGTAGTAAATATTGTAATGGCCGGCGCGGCAGCCCGGTGAACCTTCTGCCGCTCACTGCTGGCAGCGCTGGCAGAGGTGCACCTCGCTCAAGGCCGCTTTACAGCCAGTTCACAAGGTGGGGCAGGCGCGCCAACTGTCAACGAAGTTGGATGAATCGAGTACAGCGAGCGCTGTTTCCTCTCATTGTCACGCAACCACAGTGGGCACGAGCGCTTGTATCAATGACTCGGGCACACTAAGCTGAGAGTTCTAGTTTCTTCTACTTCTCCTGATACCGCCCCAGCAACTTCATCCAAGCTCATTACAGATCTCGATCTGACCTGTGTAGTACCGGGTTGGTTTGTTATCGCCTGAGATAAATCCCATGCCAGTGGGCGGGTGAAACTAGCGTAAATAGCGGTCTTTCAGCGCACCAATAAAAACGCCGAGCTTCGCTCGCGCTATCACACAAGAGACATGAGCGAACAAGCCCATGTCCGCCTGTTTTTGGAGAGCATATGCTCAAAGAAAAATTGCACCTGCCCCTCTGGGCGGTTTCTTTATTTGGTCTTACAGCCGCTCTGGCCCTCGGTTTGTTTATCGGCAGTCGCACACAGCCAGTACGATCGAACAGAGCTGTCTATCCGGGCATGCCGACCAAAATCGTGAAGATGCAGCCGGAAGACTCCCGCGAGGCGTGGCGCCAGTATACGTACACGGCCGATGGCTCTCGATTGCTGGAGCTGGAGATCGCGTACAACAAGACGAAGCGGCACACCCACATGTATTTCGCTGAGAACGGAAACATTACAAACGTGGCGAGCTTCCCGGACGGCTGGACGAAGAAGCCCGATTTCGAAGCTCGCTACGAACCCTCTGGGCGCCGCATCGTTCATTCCGAACAGCACAATGCTGACGGCGCTGTGGTTTCGGTTGAGCTCAATAGCGACGGTTCTACCTCGACCACGGTTCATCGCGCCGATAACACGCTGGCATCAACAATTCTTGATTGGACGGACGGAAGTCGCATCACGACTGGCTACGCAGCTGACGGCACTACAATCGTCAGTGCATCGGTGATTAGACCGGAGCTGCACACGGTCACACTTGGTTATTGGGATTTCCCGGCTGCAGGCTCTGATTCTTCAACCGGCGGCACTGCAGGTGCTACCACGGCATCGCCACCAAGCACGAGCCAAGATCCAGCCACACAGTCAAGCGAGCCTACGACTGAAGCCACGCCCCCAGCGCCGAAGTTCAAAATCTACATGCAAGGCACCAAGACGCTCACTTGGGACTACCTCGATCCCAGTGGCACCGTCATTCAGCATGGCACGTTCGACGGCGATGAGGGCATCACGATCAATTACTTCAACCCCCAGGGCGTGATCGCCTACAGCCAGCACTGGCACTTGCGTTTCCAGGACTGGAGCCGTAAATTCTACGCCCTCGATCGAGTCGACGAATATTTCGACGGCGGCCAGGGAATCTATCGCCAGCTCGTACTGAGCTCCGATCAGCACACGGTGCGGGAATCACGGCTGTTTCATAACGACGGTTCTATCTCACAAGTACGTTATTACGGCGACGACGGCTACCTCGTCTACAGTGACGACTTCGATAGAGCGGGCAATTTCTCTGTAAGAACGCCCGGACCGACACAGTGGAGGAGCTCCGAGTGGGTTGGGGACGCGCTCACTCAGCTGCCCGTCGACGACAAATCACGCGCTCTGTACAACCTGCGCGGCGCCGCTTTTGTCGATGCGCCCCTGGTGCCGACCGGCGTTGCATCAACCGAGCCACTGTTCGTCACGCCGACGAACTAAGCAAACGCGAAAAGAATCCACAATCCGGGTTGGTGGCACAACCATGCGCCATCCCGGCTTTTCGCGTATTTAAATCTACGATACCGCATAGCACATCCAGCCGTATTGCCACCGCCGATGAGACCAGAAGTACCTTGGTGGTGCTCTCTGGTAAACTTAACGGACCTAAGTCGTGAGAAGCCATGAGCACAACTGACGCGGATCGCAAGGCTAAAGAGCACTTCGATGCCGCACTGCAACTTGAAGAAGCAGGAAAATATCAAGAAGCGGTGCAAGAGTACACCGCCTCCATAAACACTGCCACTCATTCAGTCGCTTACTTTCGTCGAGCCATCTGCAGCATGGAGCTGCAAAACTACCCATACGCCCTGGCGGACCTCAACTCCTGCATCAATACTGGCTACCGCAACGACGGCAGCTACTTTTTGCGCGCCAGCGCTAACATCGAGCTGGGCAAATTCGCAGAGGCAGTGCAAGATCTCACCGAAGCAATTCGCATGGACTCTACGAAAACCGCATATTATCTTTATCGCGCCACATGCCTGTTGACGGTCGGCAAGTACCACGACGCAGTCAATGACTACGACACCTTAATCAAGACTGAGCCCTCGGCACGCTATTACAACGCTCGTGGCATGGCGCAGATGGCGCTCGATCACTGGCAAGAAGCAGCCGACGATTTCACCCAAGCGATAGCACTCGAGCACAATCTGGTCTCGTCTTACTTGAACAGGGCCAGTGCCCATCAGCAGTTGCACAAATTAGAAGCAGCGCTCGCCGATCTCGACCAGGCGATGCAACTAGATCCCACTAATGACCGGGCTTTTATCGCTCGCGGCAACCTCAATCTGCATCTGGGCCAAGTGGCGGATGCGATTTCCGACTACTCGAGAGCAATAGAGATTAATCCGTCCGAAGCGGGTTATTACCAAAATCGTGGCTCGGCCCGTATGTTGGCGGCGGGCTATGGCAACGGAGCAGAACCGCTCAACGATGAACTTGCTACACCGGCAATGGAAGACTTCAACAAATCCGTAACACTCAACCTTACATACGCTGATGGATTCGCATCCCGCGCCAGGCTGCACAATGCACTCAAACAGTACGACGAGGCGCTGCAAGACAGCACGCACGCCATCGCCCTCGACCAGTACAACGCCATCGCCTTTGTAGAACGCGCTCTCGCATACCGCAACTTGGGCAAAGCCGAGCTCGCCGACCTCGACCTGCAACAGGCCAAATCACTCGGTTGGAACTAAAAAGCAAATACACGACCCGGAGGCTGCTGGGTGCAGTCCTGAGGATCGTGTATTCGTGTCTTCGGTTCTGGTGGGGAAAACCTATTTCTTAAACTGCAACTTGGACAGCATCGAGGTCTTACGCGGTACTGACGCCATCTCGCTTTCCAGCTTCGACGCTTTGTTGTCTAGCTTGGCGATCCGTTTTTGCAATTTCTCTTGCTCTTTAGGCGGTGTATTGGGCGCCAGAGCGAGGAATGCTCTGTACTGCGTGGATGACTCGCGCAACTCCTTCGGATCGTTCGGATAGAGCTTTTCTAACGCGGTCGCCAAACCATCGCGAGCATCTGCATTGCGAGGATTTTCGAACACCGCGGCGTGAAACTTATCCACAGCGCTGGCGAGCTGTTTTTTACGAGCCAGGTCAGTAGCCAAAGTCAGATCCTGACGAGCGACTTCTTTAGCTTTCGCTACCTGGTCGAGCCCGCGTTTGGCGCGTTCTTCGTTGCCAGGCATGCCGGCAGCCTTGTTATAGGCAGCATTGGCAGAGTCGAAGTCTTTGATCATCAAGCTCAGATCGCCGAGAGCTAACAGCTGTTTAGGCTGAGCGATGCTGCTGATGAGCATGTTCATCTGCTGCGACGATTCTTGAAACTTGTTCTGCGCCAGAAGCGCTTCAGCATAAGCTACACGCTCGCCGTCGTTGTTCGGCGTGCCCAGCGCGTTCAGATCGATCTGTTTGCCCGAGAGAGCATTCAACTTGGCTTGCGCCAGGCGCAGCTCCATATTGTTCGGATTCATCTGGACGGCACGATCGATCGAATGTTGCGCTGCTTCGTAGTCGTTAGATGCGAAGAAGGCGCCAGTCGATTCCTTCTGCGCCTTCAAGTAGAAAGCGCGAGTGAGACCCTCGGCAGCCTGGCTGCTCTTCGGCGCTACAGCAAGCACCTGCTCGTACGCTTTGATCGAGTCGTCGATCTTCTCGAGACGCAAGTTGTCGTTGGCTACGCGCAACAACAGTTCAGGGTTGTTTGGATTGAGCTCCAGCCCTGAGCGCAGCTCTGCGATGGCGTGCTCAATGTCGCCACGATTCTCACGAATGTCCGCGACGTGAATGTACGGCGCTGCCATTTCAGGTTTGATTCTGATCGACTCTTGAAACTGCTGGATCGCTCCAACAGTATTGCCTTGCAGCTCGTAGGCGCGCCCCAGCTCGAAGTGTACGGGAGCCGAGTTGCGGTACTGATACAAGGAGGTGTTCAGCTCTTTGATACCGGCTTCGAGTTGACCTTGTTGAATGAAGGTTCTGCCCAAACCGTAGTGGGCTGTGGAGTTGCCGGTGTTGTAAGAGAGCGCTTGCTTGAAGTTGGTGATGGCGCCGGCGAAGTCATTCTTCTTGAGGTAGACGAGACCGAGACCGGCATAAGCGTCAGAGTACTCTTTGTCGCAGGCGATCGCTTTATTGAAAGCGCTTGCCGCCTGGTCCAAATTGCCTTGCTCTTTCAACACGGTACCGAGCGTGTAGTTAGCCTCCGGCGAGTTCGCATCGGCTTGCACGGCGCGGTTGGCATAAGCCTGAGCTTGATTGAGCAGTGCCTGTTTATTCTTGCTCCACTCCGTCGAGGACGACTGCAATCTATTTACGATTACGGTCGCTTTGCCGCATAGAGCGATGGGACTTTGCGGATCAAGTTTTAAAGCTTTGTCCAGCTCTTCGTCCGCTCGATCCAGTTTGAACGTTTTGGCATAAACCATGCCCAATCCGACTCTCGCCGACAGGTCATTCTTATTTCTATTGAGTGCATCGTGATATAGGTTTTCAGCCAGATCATATTTATTGTTCTTCATGGCCTGATCGGCTTGAACAACCTCGCGCGAAACACGACCTTGCAGGCTCGGTTTACGGTGCGCACCACTGTATGTGCGGGCGAACGCTGTACTACTAAAAGAAGCGCCCAGCAATAACGTAGTAGCAAGGGCTACAACTATTTGATCTTTGTGGTTGTTCATTACTTTTCTCCATCCGTCGTCGTGGACTGCATTTACGCACATCGATCGCTGCCTCAGCAAGCAAAATCCTCGTAAAATGTCCGACTGACCAGCAACACTTTAACAAAACCGAGAGTTGGACTGACTATAACTTTGTGGGGGGAAACATATATATTCGCTCGGCCGAAGCCTGTTTCCAAGTCCGGATAAAGAACGCTGCTGCGCGAAAAAGTAAAAGCAGGACGAACCGCCACCGGGTTTGGTTCCCGAAAATTTACAAACAAACACAACAAATCGGCGCCAATCACATGGTCGGCTTAACAGCTGCGGCGCGCCCTTCCAACAGGCGCTTGTTAGCCGACACCAAGAGCGATTGCAAGCTGTCGCCATCATCAGGATATTGCGCTACCCCGATAGAAAAACCGCAGAAGAAAGGTTGACCAGTGCTACCAACAAACTTGGTCGAATTGAATTCCTCTTGCAAGAGTGACAAAGCGTCATTGGCCGTCTGGCGGTCGGCGCCAGGAAAGACCAGAGCAAAGCCATCTTCGCCGAATCTTCCGCGCGCGTCAGAAACGCGAAACCGTGCACGCAATAACTGCCCCAGCCCCTGGAGAACCGATTGAGCCGCCTGCCAGCCATTAACTATACTGAGGTGCGTGAAATCGTCAATGCCAAGCATGCACAGTGACAACGGTTTTTTCGCATCAACCGCTTGTTGCAACATTCTGTTGGTGAGCAGAATGAGCGCATCGCCGGACATGACTCCGGTCAAAGCGTCCTGGTGATAACCCCGTCCGTCCGTCTGCACTCGTCCTAATTGCGCCGTCACACGCGCAATCAACTCTTCCGCCAGCACCGGCTTGCTGAGAAAGTCGCTCCCTCCAGCTTGAAAAGCAGCCATCCTGCCTTCTTTGTCGTTGCGCGAAGTGAGAAATACGATAGGCATATGCGACCACTGCTCGTCCGTTCTCAACATGCGGCACACATCGTAGCCACTCAAACCCGGCATCATTACATCGAGAAGAACGAGGTCCGGCTTGAACTCGTCCATCGCTTCCAGGATCATAATCGGCTCGTTCAGAGCCCGCAGGTTGATCTCTTGTGAGGAAAGAACAGTGGAGATAAAGCTGGTGAGAATCTTATCGTCGTCGACGCTGAGCACTCTCGGTTTGTGACCGAGCCGCAGCTGGATCAACTCTTGCACGATCCTTTCTAATTCCGATTTTTCGCTGAGCCGATCGACGACAATGGAAAAACCAGCATAGAGCGAATCGAGATCATACATTTCGGATGCGCCGCGGACGAAGGCAAACGGCATCAAATAGTCGGTCGACGCCTCGCGAAGCTCGCGCGTCAGATCGATGATGTTGTTCAGAGTGCCGGCCCTTCCATCGATGATTGCCGCATCAAAACGAGTCGATTTTATCCGCTGCAGCACAGCGGGAATGCTGTCCATAATCACGTATTCGAACAGGCTATCCGGACCAGCTTTGGAGATGTCTTTGTAGTCTACATCTCGTCCCAAAATCAGAATTCTGTGCACGGAAGAGCTGTGCGTTATGTATGCAGACGTAGTTCCTGCCGGTTGCGCAGCGGCATCCAGCTCACCCGAGCCACTGTCGATGGCAGCGTTGATCTCGGACCAAATGATACCAGCCATAGTATCAGTGGGATCAAGCCGCTGCAGCAAACTTTCGATCTTTCCGGCAGCCTGACTGGACAGAGTAAAACCAAGCGAGCCGGCGGTGCCGTATATTTTGTGTGCTGTGTGCACCGCCTCATTTTGCAGGACTCGGTTGTCCGGCTCTCTCTGAGCGCTCTGCAGCCACTCTTTCAGCTTCAGCCAGGCATCAGCCAACTCGGTGACGTACTGCGCCTTAACCTGGTCGATACGCGACTGCCGATCGACTTTGGCCCGAGTGCGCTTCAACTCGGCGATAAGCTCCGGATCGTTGGTGGAAATGGCTTGCTCTACTTCCAATCCGGTAAACTTCTCGGAGCCCAGACGCCCCTCTAACACCGTCTCGTCATCAGCCACTTCCTCCGATGGTGGCGGCAAAAGCCCCTCGATTTGCTGCAGAAAGAGCGCCGGGTCTATCGGTTTCTTCAGAATGAGAGAAACCTTGAGAATATTGCGCAGCCAACTGAATGTTTTGGCGTCGCACCACGTGCCGGACAGGAAGACGATGGAGAAATTGTGTCCGGCTTCTCGAATTTTCGAGATCCAGGTCATACCGTCGGACTCCGGCAGACGGTAGTCGACGATGGCGAGAGGCGGCTCCCCAACCTCGAGGATGGCGTTCGCTTCCTTGACCGAACGTGCCTCGACCGTCTTTATGCCTCGACGACTCAATATCTCGACCAAAAGCGCGCGGAACGCCGCATCGTCGTCGAGTATCAAGACTGATTTGATGTGTGTCGCCATCTGTTTTTACACCGGCAATTTGCAGATTGTTTTGATTTCCGAGGAGAGAGACATCGGCTCGAACGGCTTGACGATAACGCCGACAGCTCCCAGTCGCATGTAGCCTTCCACTTCTTCCTTTTCCGCCCGCGCGGTCATGAAAATAACTGGCGTGCCAGCAGTAGCTGTGTTGCCGCGCAAGAGCGCCAGCGCTGCCTTTCCATCCATATCGGGCATGACCATGTCGAGCAGGATGAGATCGGGCTGTTCGCTCAGCGCTTTCTCTAATCCCTCCTGTGCCGATAGAGCCGTGATTACGTCCCACTCAGGCGTGTCGGATAACCCTATCTGGGCAATCATGACGATGTTTTTGTCATCGTCGATGATCAGTATTTTGCTCAATAGCATTGCAAATTACCGCCGTTGAAAAGTGCTTGCCCTGCAGCTCTTGCCCGTTTTTGCCGCCCTCCATATTACTAGACAACCTCTGGTGGCAGCAGTTCTCAGGCTCGATATAGGCTGAGGTAAAGGCATGTTGACAATAGTCGCTAGCCGCGCTAATTCCTTGTCAACGCGAAGCAGTTCAGGTTTTTCGTACGAAGAGTCTGAATATTGCTACCTTTTCAGAATCTCTGCCTTATCAAGAGAGAGTCATTTTCAGTAAGCTGAGTTTTTCATCTCTACCTAATTCAAGTCCCGGTATCTAAACCCCGTACAACCGCTATCTCGAAATAAACCAGTGGCGCGATCTGTCGTGCGGATGGATCTCGCTGGCAACACTTCGATTCTGCGCACCGTTCTACCATCCTCGCCTGCCGCTATCCGACAGTGGTGTGCCCAGGTGGCGGTCGAATTGGCGCAGGGCACTTGAACAGTTGTCGCGGTCGCGGATTGACCTAGTCAACTTGATAGCGGCAGCTTTCGCCATTCAACAACAGGAGTCTACATGGCATTCACGCAAAAACAGTTGGAAGATGCGTACAAGCAGATGCAGCAAGAGCGTCAGGACGAAACGACTTTTGCTCAGCACGCAGCCGATCAGCTTCAAAAGAAGCTCCTCGGCTTTAGCCCCGTCGTTCCGAAAGTTCCTCATTCGTTCTCGAGCGCAGGTGGAATAAGCCCGCAACCCACGGAGCACGTGCTTACCATCGCCCTCAATCAGTACGATGACTGGGATGGCTGCATCAAAAAACTCACTGCTGCAGGCGTCAACATGCAACCGTGGGTGAGCCCCCGCTCTTTCTACGCCGGTCCCGAAGGCACCTACGACGTCTCGCAAGATCCGCAGTTCGCCGGTCGAACGAAGCAGTCGTATCGCGTCAAGATTGAGTATTACGACGGCGGTTATTAATCGCTGATGTCGGAGGAGTTCAGCCACCACCAACGGTTGTTCTCCTCCGACTTTTTCCGCTCTATTTTTTTGGCCGCTAAACGACATGGCGTAGTTGGGTCCGGTTGCTGGTTGCGCGCTGCCATTGGGGAGCGTAGCTACCGGTTGGGGAGGCGCAGACCAAGCCATTACTAATTGGCGCGCGCGCCAATTGCGGCAAACCGTACTGAGTTCCGAATATTGAACGCTGAAGAGAACGTTTCAACAGCTAACCTGATGGAGCAATCTATTTTGCCTTTGCTGAAGGGACCAACAACTCAGTTCGACAATAAACCAAAACTCGAACTCTGCCAGTCGCACTTTCGCGGCATCCCATCACATCGAATCGCCACCTCCATCGCCAGAATGCTGGAACGAGAGGGTGGTGAACAACGGAGTAAAATCGTCTCAAAACAGTCCGTGCATCATTTGTGCGGCGCGGCGTCAAGCCGAAACTGGCGTGTGCAAACGGAGCGGCCTGACTTGTCGCGCTCGCCAAAATCTTCAGGTCAAAGGAATTACTATGAAAAACGAATCGGTGAAAAATCCACTCAAGTTTATCGTCGCACCCTTCAGCGATCCGGTGATGAGCCGCCTCTCTCAAACCCATGCTTCTCTTTCAGAGGCGGTGGCGATCACTTTGAAAAACGTCGGCGCCACCAACCAGGCGCGCAGCGAAGAAGAGGCAAGACCCAACCAGGCACCCTTCCAAGATAGGCTCTGCAAAGGTCTGGTCACGGCGACGTGCACGTTGCAGGAAGAGGTGTGGACGCTGTTCTTGCAACGAGCTGTGACAGATGCCATCGAAACCCTGGTCGAGCTCGCCCCCACCACCAAAGTCGAGCGCCTCTACTCTTACGTAAGCGACGAAACCGTTCTGGGCATTTTCAAAGTCAATTACGCCTGCCTCACCGAGCTCGTGCGCACAGGCATTCTTTTGCTGGCATACACCTGGCAGTTGAGGAAACGCGAAATTAAACTGCACGAACTCGGCGACCTGCCCCACAAAACCTTTCCAAAAGCGCTGGTGAAAGCGCTGAATTTGTCTGATGCCGACGCCAATCGTGCCGTAGACGCGCAGAGAGTAATCGACGCCAACTTCAGGTACGCAAAACACTGGATAGCGAGCCTTCCCTCTCTTTCCAACTGCACAATCAGCATCTACAGCACCATGACGGCGCTGCTCGCGCACCACGCTTACGGTCAAGAACAGGTGAGCATGAGCAGCTGGCAGGGTTACTGGAGCAGTGACATAGAGAGGCTCGAGTCTCTCGGTTGGCAGTATGAGGTCAAGGAACATCCCTTCATCTCTGCCGGTATTCCCGATTATTTGATCACCCGCATGCCCGCTTTCCGGCTGCCGTAGCGCACCCGTTGTCGATTCCCGAGACCGCTGTCGCGAGGATGCGCGGCGGTCTTGTTCTTTTCAGATCGAAACCAGAAAGGAAACCCAATGATTTTCTTGTTCTTTCTCAAAGTCGTGATCCAAACCTTCGCCCTACCGGCGGCGGCAGTAGTTGTCGTCCTCTCGTTAATCGTAGCGGGGATCGCAGGCATTTTCGGCGGCAACGCGCTGCACGCGTTCTTGTGGACAGCGGCGATCTCTTCGCTGATCGCCATCATCGCAGCGATTGTAAAAGCGTTCAACCCCGGCAGCTTTGCCTGAAAACCGGTTGAGGGCAGGTTATGCAAACAACTAAATTAAAATTGGAGAGCAACTTCATGGATCAGAACACCCTTCCCAGCGCCGCAGAACTGCAGGCGCTAGACGATCTCAGCATTCAAGCACAAGCGGACATTCACATTCCCACCGTGCGCACAAATCTGATTACTCGCAGGGCCGAACTCCGCGGTGGAGGTTGGATGTACATCAGCCTGCCTGGTATGGAGCCTGCGGTCACGTCCGTCCTGCTCTCCCAGCTCAACGCAATCGGCTATCAGGCGCGCAAAGTCTCCGCTCCCAGTGCAACGGAGGTCTGCCAGATCGCCGTTAAAATCGCCACTAGCAATTAGAACCCCGGACCGCTGCCGTTTTTAACAGCAGCGGTCTCTCCACCCTTACAACAAAATCTAATTTCTACCATCTTATATCATAGGTCCTCGAGCAAAAAATTTTCGTGATCTCTGGCGGTTTCAATCGAAAGAAAAACGTGCTGCCTGCCTCCTGCGCGCTGGTTAGCATCGCAAGAGACAGGCAGCCACGCCAAAGCACCGTCGGGGCTAGATTACTTAGCCGCGCTGGTATCTTTTCCGTCCGCAGGTGTAGCCTGGGCAAGTTGACCTTCCCTCGACTTCGCCTCGGCCGCAATCGCACGCGCCTTCGCCAGGATTTCCTCACCTTTGGCCGTAACCGGCTTGTACATCCAGAGGTTTTCCGGTCCGATGTTGTCCTGTGGCCACTTGGGACCATTGAGGTTCATCCCTTCGGGAATGAGATCCGGACGCAGGCTCTGCACGACGCACACCCAGGATTCCTGAGGACGCGTCAGCTTCATGCCCGACTCCTTCAGCCGTTTGATGCCTGCGGTGAGCTCGTTGATGGTGCGCTCTTTCTCGGGGTCGAGATAGTGGTAGCCCATCGCCTTGCTCCACATCGCCACGTGGTAGTGGCTGGGAGCGTTCTCGATGAAGTCGTACTTCTTCAGCACAGCGATCTTTTCGAAGTGGGGCACGATGGTGCGCGAGACGTCAGGAACAGGGTTAGAAACCTGTCCCGGACCGCGCTTCGAAGCCCACGCCCGGTCGAAGAGCTGGCGGAAGAGTTCAGGCCGATCGAGAAACGTGTACGGATTGGCGATGAATCTCTCCAGCTGCGGATCACCGCAGGCATCGCTCACCTTGCTACCCGGCATGAAACTGTAGACCGACAGCTCGACAGCTTTAACGGGCTTGCCGTTAAACGTGAGCGGCGGATTGAGTTGCATGTCCTCATAGCCGATGAAGTCGACGAGCGGCGAATCACTGGCGCGCAGCGAGCCGTCAAAACGACGGTCACGCAGAGCACCCTTGAAGACCAGCTCGCCCTGACCCTTTTCCAGGTCGCCAAACCAACCGAACGCCTTGAACTTGACGCCGTCGCGTTTGACGATGAAGGCACCGTATTGAGTGCGGTACGTAGTGACAACGTAATGGTTGCGAACAAAACCTTCTTTGCCGCCGTACAGCCGATGGTCGTTGAGGTTGGTCACCTCATCGCCGGGAAAAGCTCCCTGTGCGCTTTCGCGTACTTCGAGCTTGGCAGACAGAATGGCACCGAGCAACGCCTTGGTCATCGGCGTCACCAGCATTGTCCAAACCTGTCGATCGGTAACAGTACAAATCGGCGTAACACCAAGCAATTCCCGAACGTTCGGGTTAAAGAACTTAGTCTTCATGCGAAGCACTCCTAAGTCATTTGGCGCTTAGCACCAAACTGCGCCGGACGGCGGTGGAGTAAATCCACAGCTCGACCGGCGCAGTTGGCACCGCACTCTTGTTGAGTGAGTGGTTGCGCTGGTAATACGTGATCAGTCAGGCAGTCTTCGTCAACAGGTCTTTCGCCTTGGCGCTGATGGCTTTATGCATCCACAAGCAGGCGTTATCCATGTTGGTCTGCGGCCACAAAGGTCCGCCCCAGTACAGCCCTTCCGGAATCAATTGGACGGGACGCAGGCTCTGAACGACGCAAACCCAGGATTGCTGAGTGCGAGTGAGCGGCATGCCGTCATGTCGGATTTTCTCAAGTCCAGCGGTGAAGGCGGCAAAAGTCGCCGCCTGCGCCGGAACAGTAAAAACATAGCCTGCGGTTTGAAACCAGCGAGCCACATGATAATGGCTCGGTGCACCTTCGATGACATCATAGCCGCGCGCCTTCGCGATGCGCTCGAACTCTGGCAGTGCCAGTTTCGAAACATCGGTGATGGGCGCGGCATGCTGTCCGGGTCCACGCTTGGTTTTCCAGGCACGCTTGAAATAAGCGAGAAACAGCTCAGGGCGGTCGAGGAAGCTGAACGGGTTCTTGATGAACCGGTCGAACTCCTCTTCGCCCGTAACGTCCGCGACTCTCGAGCCAGGCATAAACGCGTAGACCGAGAGTTCAACGGCTTTCAAGTCAGGCGAAATCGGCTTATGCATGACCGGGTCATCGTACCCATAGTCGAGCAAAGCCGAATCGTTGGCGCGCGGGGTACCGTCAAAACGGCGATCGCGCATACCGAGCTTGAGAATCAACTCGCCTTTGCCGTGCTCAACATCACCAGACCAGCAAAACGCCTCGATTTTGACTCCGTCACGTTTGACGATGAAGGCGCCATGGAGGGTTTTGTGAAAGGTGCGAATGTAGCGATTGCGCACGAAGCCGGCTTTGCCACCGTAAAGTCGATGGTCGTTGAGGTTGCTAACCTCGTCACCGGGAAAGGCGCCTGCCGTGGTTTCGACGAGAACGGGCGGGTCGACCCTGACGATGGGACCGGTCAGTCCTTTCGTCATAGGCGTCACCAAGCGTTCCCAGATCTCACCGTCGGAGACTGCGCAAATGGGAGTGATTCCGAGAGTCTCGGCCACATCGAAGCGGTTGAACTTTGACATAGCTAGCCCTTCAAATAGAGACCACACGACATCCGCGGACCTGCGACATGCAAGCGCGTAGATTCGCGTGTAAAAGACAAGGAGATGGTCTGATTTCTCAGTCCGGCCCAGGGCTCCAATCTTCACCAGTGAGGATCAGAACCCGGTAAGACAGGCCAACGTGGTTATTGCAGTTAAAAGCTGTTGCTTGAAAGAACCATGAAAAAGCGGAAGAAAATAGACACCAGATGGTAATGACATGCCAGGTTATGATGCAATATCATGACAACCGCGTCACCGCCAACGGTGCCTGGAGGAAATTGCCGCAACCAGGCTGGGGGAGCGCCTTTTTATGGGGCAGCGCAGCACTGCTCCCGCCAGCTAGCGCAAACATATCGCGAAGAACCAGACAGCAAGAGCATCTTGACTACCACCAAAGTTGCCATGCTCCCAAGTTGCGCAGTACTCCCAAACGCAACCCCTGGCGCACCCGCGCTACGAGCCGATTTTCAGCGCTTGATTACCGCACCCTCGCCGCCCCAGCACCGAATTCAACACCACTTGACTTCAAGGCATGCAAAACCCGTGCACCACATCCGCCACCACCCGTCCGCCAGCTCTACCCGGACGGAAGCCGCAGAGCCACAAAAATCGCAGAAATTGCGGCTTATGCACCACACCTTTGGTTCGTCCACGGTTTCAATCAATCAAAGCAGACGAGTGCCGACCACTACTGAAAATCAAAACTACTAAGCGTTGACGTGCTCGATGATTTCTTGCACGTCGAAGCCGAGCAGACCGAGATCGGCCAGCTTCCGTCCGGCTTTGTCGAGATCTGCGCCGATGATGGTGGAGGAGAGATCGATGATGCTGTTGATGACCGGCACATGCGCCCTGGACAAGCGGGCCAGGTCATAGAGAAGCGTGTAAGTCTCCAGCACGTCCACTTTCAGAAGGCCGATTGCTTCTTGGGGAGACATCGATGAAGCGGTTTGATCGACGAGCCGCTGATTGAGGAAGGTAGCGGCCACGCTGATCAGTGCCTGACCGAGGGTGTCGGCGTCTTCCCAGCCGACTCCGCCAAAGTGAGTCAGGGTCTCTAAAAAGGAAGGCACAACCACGTGGTAAATCTTCGCCAGAGTTTGAATTTCCTTGTCAAGCGCGACGATCAATTTCGTCAGCCTGGGATTGACCAGATTCGATATGTTATCAAGCTCTTCCGAGCGTCCGCCCAGCAGGGCGAAGAGCAAGAATACCGGTCGGAGAATTTTCTCCACTTCGGAAAGACCGCGCTCTAAAACGTTTGATGTCGGAACCAGTCCCTGCGAAATCGTGTTGGCCATAGCTAAACCACGGCGGGTTTCATTTCTGGTAATGCCGCAGAAGCTGACCTTTTCGCGCTGTCCGGAGATTTGCAGCACGTCATCCTCTATGCGCGCACAGTCGAAGAGATTACCTATCTCGATAACATTAATCTGCAGCTCTTTGTTGCGCTTGCGCATCAGCCGCCGGAATTCGAAACCTGCGCCCAATGAGGCATTGCAAAGGCATACCGTTTGTCCGTTGGTAAGAACGGGTGCCAAGAAATCGACTAGCGCACCATATTCGGTGACCGGTTGACAGATAATCAGTCCGTCAGAGCCTCGCAAGGCCACTTTCGCATCGGGCGTCATCAGGCTGAATGCGCAGGTACCGCGCATGACCAAATCATTGGTGCCGCGATCTCTCATCTCGAACTCAGCTGGTAAACGTTCGGCAAAACCGGCCAGTGTTTTGGCCGTCTCCTTTATAGGCCAGAGCCGGACATTGTGACCGGCCGCATTTACTAAACTGGCAAGCGCGAGAGAAACAGCGCCATCACATATGATGCACAAATCTAGACCGGTCGAAGCAAGAGAGACTGATTGAATTACAGTCGAGACCTGGCTTTGCACCGGATGAGCTGAAACTAGCATCTGATACCCCCACTAATTTCAACGCAGGAGCGTCGTGACCATTTTTATCTTGGAGAGAGGCGACGCATTGCAAACCACATCAGCATAGTGAGGTTGGGGAAGGAACACAAGACCTGCCGGTCACGTTTAACCTGATTTGTGATGAAGCTGTTTAATGTTTCCATAACGGATCGTCGCAATGATGCTATAAAGTCCCTGCACATGCGGTTTTTTGATGGCACACATTTTTTGCGCGCACGTTGATGGAAACATTATGATGCCACTCAGTCGCTGATAAAATTCGCCGTCACCCTTGCGAAAAACCGCTTCAGTACGTTGTCCCACACCATATACAAACGTTGTACACAATGGCTAAAATTTATTACGACAGTGATATCGAAATAGAACCGTTAACCGATATGACGGTAGGCATTATCGGTTATGGCAACCAGGGGCGCGCTCATGCTCTTAACTTGCGCGACAGCGGTCTCACCGTGAGAGTAGCAACACGTCCTCGGTCTGAAACGCGAGATCTGGCGGCCGCAGACGGTTTTGACGAAGAAGACGCAGAGAGCATCGCCGCGAATTGCGACGTTTTAGCGATCATGCTTCCTGACGAATTGATTGCAAAAGTATATGTAGATTCGATAGAACCTTATCTTGCGTCCAATAAAGTTTTTGTATTCGCTCACGGATTTTCCGTACACCACAAAACAATAAGGCTGCCGGAGATGTCCGATGTGCTACTGGCAGCGCCAACCGGACCAGGACGCAAGCTTCGTTCGCTGTATGAGGCGGGAAGGGGATTGCCGGCCTTGATCGCCGTCGAGCAAGATGCGTCCGGTCTTGCATGGCAGCGATGTCTTGCATATGCAAAAGGAATCGGTTGCGCACGAGCGGGAGCGATCGAGACGACTTTCGCCGAGGAGACAGTGACGGACTTATATTGCGAGCAGGCAGTCCTTTGTGGAGGCATACCGGAGTTGATCAAGCGCAGCTTCAGCGTGCTCGTCGAAGCAGGTTATCAGCCGGAATTAGCTTACATCTCTTGCTTGAAAGAGGTAAAACTGATTGCCGATCTGCTCTTCGAGATCGGTGTCGACGGCATGCGAGCCGCTATCTCAAATACCGCCAAATTCGGCTCAGCAATTACCGGACCGTATCTAATTGATGAGAGCACGAGCAACAAATTGCGACACGTTCTGGCGCAGATAGAGAACGGCAACTTCGGTCAACAGCTGCTCGCTGACGCCAGTGCAGGGTCACCGGTCATTGGCGAACTTCTCAAGCAAGAGCGGCACAGTCATCTGGCAAAAACCGGCCGCGCTTTAAAGGACCAGATAGATTTTTAGTCCTTAGACACCTGAATATCAGAGCTTATCAGCAATTTTCTCCCGTTTTGCGAGATGCGAGTGCCACTGATATCGACAACTTTTAGCGTTTCAATCTTCCTCAAGTAATCGATGCCATCGTCAGTGACGCCCGTGTCGCCGTCCAGAGAGAGCGAGTCGAGCGGGACATCATGCAGATACTTGAGTCCCGAGTCAGTGATTTTATTTCTTCCTATTCTCAGCTCACAAAGCGGCATGTTGTTCAATGCGGTCAAGCCGAGGTCGTCGATATGCGTGTTGCCGGCGCGCAAAATCTCCAGGTGCTTCAGATCGCGCAGATAAGAGAGTCCCTGGTCGCCCACGTTCTCTTCAAAGATCTCCAGGGTCTTCAAACTGTGGACCTGCCCAATGATTTTGAAATCACGTGGTTCTAGACTGTTCTTGCCAATGCGCAAGGTCTTCAGTTTGTGCAACTGCAGCAATGCCGGCAGCCCTGTTTTCGTGATCTTAGTTTGCTCCAAATTCAAACTTTCGAGCTGGTCCAGCTTGGTCAGCGCCAACAAACCTTCATCGCCCACGCGCGTTTTGGAGAGGTCGATATGTCGAATGGGAATTTTGCTCCAGGCCGTGACATTCGCAATTACAAAGGCATCATCGACGGCACGCTGCTTACTCAAGTCGATGGTTTCTCGCCTGCGATCCACTGTGGCCTCGTTGTCGGTGGTGCGCTTATCGAGCGCTCCTTTCATGACGTCGTTAAAAGAGTCGATGTTGTCTTGCAGTTCAGCGCTGGCCAATTTTGTCTGATTAGCTTCCTTGTTGGCGACGATGTAAGACCAGATGGCAAAACCTGCCATGGCCGCCAGCAACATGGAAAACGCACCGATCATCATGAATAAGAGATTGGAACGCCACTGCGATTGGCTCTTCTTTTGCGATTTAGCCGGGGCTGCCACTTCCGCCAGGGGGAGGTTTTGAAACGTTCTCAAGTCTTGCGCCAATGCGTGCATCGTTTGATATCGCTTCTCCGGATCTTTCTCCAAGCAGCGTGCGACGATCTCCTCCAGGCGCAGCGAAAACGTCTCCTTGAGCGATCCCGCAGAGAGCGGCGGCGCCTCCTCAGTCATCTGTTTCATAATCGTCTCGACGGAAGATTTTCCCATAATGGGCGGACAACCGGTCAGCATCTCGTAGATGACACAGCCCAGCGAGTAAATATCCGATCGCTGATCGCTCACCACTCCGCGCGCCTGCTCGGGGCTCATGTAAGCAGGGCTGCCGAAAACCTCACCGGTTGTGGTCAATCGATCGACTTCGCTGGTTTCGCCTTCGAGCAATTTGGCAATACCGAAGTCGATCACTCGCACGGACAAATCCATCGGACAATCAGGTTTATAGATAATGTTAGACGGCTTCAGGTCGCGGTGACAGATGCCCTTGTCGTGAGCGGCAGCAATGCCAGCGCAAATCTGCAAAATAATCGGAATCGATTCATCGACCGATAGCGTGCCGCGCCACTTCAATACTGCCTCCAGCGATTCGCCGTCGACAAAATCCATCACCATATATGGTTGCCCAAAATCGCTGATCCCGAAATCCAGCACTTTGACAATGTGCGGATTATCGAGCGCCGACATCACCCGCGCCTCGTTCTGAAAGCGGCGCAGCATCTTGTCGTTAGCCATGTGGGGGTGGAGAACTTTTATAGCGACACGTTTGCTGAGCATCGGATTGTACGCTTTGTAGACCGCACCAAATCCGCCGGAGCCCAGTTCGGCGATAAATTTGTATTTGTCCTTAAGAGGAAATGCCGCCGGAACACCGGAATCAAGCTCCGATCCATCGATCGTGCACGTCTCTTGCGTCATTGGATAGAGCATGCCGCACTGCAAACAGCGCCTGACCATGCCGACAGTCCAAGTTCGATCGGCGTCGAAATTCGGATCGCGCTCTTTTTGCTCGAGGTTCATGGACAAATCCGCCTCCGCTGCGCATATCTTACCCAGGCGCAGCATGAATGCATCAGTTCGGCTTCGCCGGAAGCAGCCTTATCGGGCGACGATATTGTCGATGAGACGAACACTGCCCAGTTTTGCAGCAACCAACGCCACCATCGGACGGTGCGCCCGATCGAGCGGTTTCAAACTGTCAGCGTGACAAAGCTCGAGATATTGCAGTTCCACGCCGGCAGTCGACCGCAACCGCTGCCTACCGGCTGCTAGCGCGGCGGACACCTGGCTGCCTTTTTCGACGGCATCGATCAACTGACGCAGAACAGTTTGCAGAACGGGAGCCAGAAGCCGTTGTTCTTCGCTGAGATAGATGTTTCTCGAGCTCAGTGCCAGCCCATCCGACTGACGCACGGTCGGGCAGCCGACAATCTCGATGGGAATGCTCAGATCCGCCACCATCTGTTTAACCACTTGCAGTTGCTGGTAGTCCTTCTCACCGAAATAGGCTGAATCAGCGCGCACGATGGCGAACAGCTTGCTCACCACAGTGGCGACACCGGTGAAAAAGCCAGGGCGAAAGGCGCCATCGAGGCAATCGGACAGAGTGGAGGGTGGCACGACCGTCGTCGTCAGCGCTTGGGCCGGATGGGCGTACAGATCCTCGACCGAGGGGTGGAAGATGACGTCCACGCCGGCTTCTTCGCAAAGTTGGACGTCACGCTCGAAGGTGCGCGGATACTTGTCGAAATCTTCATTTGGTCCGAACTGCAGCGGGTTGACGAAGATGGAGACCGCCACTCTCCCGCACTGCGTGCGCGCTCGCCTGATCAAAGTGAGATGGCCTTCGTGCAGCGCTCCCATGGTCGGAACCAACCCGAGTGTCTCCCCCGTGCCTTCGATGGATTGGCGCCAACGCCGCATGGCGTCGGTACTTTCAACAATCTGACAGCGCGTCGTCGATTGACGCTCTGTAAACTCGCGAGACATCACAGCTCCAACTCTCAGTTCGGGGGGAATTTTACAGGATTGCGCACCGCCTGTTCGATCTTATTGCGAAAAGTTGCCCAAGCAGAGATGCCTCCTGTTTGCGATAATGCCCATGTGGTTGCACGAGCTATCCAAGCAAATAATCTCAAGGCGAAGCGAAGCCGCGTCCAGCAGGCAGCACTCTTACAAGCGGCCCTGCTAGTTTGCGCCTGCTCGCTCAGCCCCGCCCGTGCGGCCGACAGCACTTACCTGATGATGGACCAGTCAACGCACAAAGAGACGTCTGAGAGCAAAGAATCGGCTCAAGCGCTGTGCAAAAAGATTCTCGATGCCTATGGCGGTGAAGCGAAGATGCGCGAGCTCGAACTCGTAGCTTTTCGCGGCAAAGGAAGAGTGAAGGAAATCTCGGCCATTTCGCACGCAGAAAACTCCTTCGACATGATGATGGTGAGCAAGGGCAATCAATTGCGCATGGAGATGACGATTATGGGTCAGCCAGTCATCACCGCATATGATGGCAGAGCAGGCTGGACTCAGCAGGGCGATCAAGTCTTTCCCGCAGATCCCGCCTCGGTCGAACGCATTCAAGGCGAGATCAATCACTCCCTCGACCACCAGCTGCTCGATCTCGTCGATGCAAACGCCCACATCAAAATCTTGCCCGACAAAGAGATAGCCGGCAAACTGTGCGATGTTCTCTATCTGCGCCTGCCATCCACTTCGTTTGTCATGTATGCAGATAAAGAAACCCATCTGGTTTTGCGCAGCGAATTCAAAGGTATCGACGCTGAAAACGGTGTCTCCGCCTCAGTGTCCAACGACTACTCTGACTACAGAGCCATCTACGGCACGCAGGAGCCGTTCAAAATCGTCGAATATACCGACGGCGTCGAGACCACCGAAGCTACTCAGGAGACAGACGAGCTCGACACGAGCATCGACGATTCTTACTTCACTATGCCGGAAGAGCCGACGATCGCGCGCCTAGAACAAGGCGCCGTCGAGATTCCGTTCGAATACGAGTACAACCAGATTATTATCAAGGCGCGCTTCAACGACGGCAAAGAGCTGCCTCTCATCGTTGATTCGGGCGCCAGCCAGAGCATGCTCGACGTGAACATTGCCAAGAACATCGGCACCTTGCAAGATGAAAATTACAGCGTCACCACTGGCGGTGGCAGGATGCCGATGAAATTCATGCTCGTAAAAACGCTGCATATCGGTGATCTGGACATCGACGACCTGGCGTTCGGGGTGACGGACGGCGCCGCTTTTGCTCAGTTGCACAACAGCCGCCCCGCCGGTCTGCTCGGCGCTAATGTGTTGAAACGGTTTTTAGTAACCATCGATTTCGAGCGCCGCAAGATCATCCTGGCAGACCCTCACTCTGCCAAGATTTCTCCCCGAGCGACAGTGGTGCCGACAAAACCGGCGATGGGCAATCTTGGCGCCATCGTGGTCGGGAAGCTGGACGGCAAGCTGACGGCGCCGTTTCTCATCGACACCGGCGCGGCCTTCAACAACGTCTCTTCTGATTTGATCAAGCCGCTCATCGATGAACACCTTCTGCCAGTCAGCAAAATTCTCGGACTGGACGGTCAACAGTTGAATGTCGCCGCCGTTCGCTTTAAAACATTGCAGTTAGGCGACACGGTTATCGCTAATCCGATTTTCTCGGTGGCCAGCGCGCCGCCGGGCTCGCCCGGTGCAGGCATCATCACCAGTAAAACGCTCGGCATTCTCGGCAATCCGCTCTGGAGTCATTTCAAAATGACTATCGACTATCGGCACAACCGCTTGATATTGGAGGTTTCCGAACAACAGGAAGCCTTCGAAGCAGCCGATGCACAGCTGTCACGGGTGCGCATTCAACTGGCAAAAGACGGGCAGTACGCCAGAGCGATAGCGGCTTGCCAGCGCATGCTGGAGACGCCGGAGGCGCGTAAGTACGCTGCTGTGCGTGCGCTGATACATGCGGAGATCGGCACCACCATTGTCGACGAAGCGCATGCCAGGTCGGATCGCCAGTTGATGCTGAGCGCCAAAAAAGATTTTTTGACCGCCGAGTCACTGGCGGAGGAATGCAACAACCCCGCCGCCCAAGCGAAAATCTTCGCTAAGCTGGCGCGCCATATCGCTGAAGTCGATCGCTCGCTCGTGCCGACGGCCAACAGTCTGGTCAACAAAGCCTTGCGCCTGGCGCCGATGGACGCAGAGGTGCTTGTGGCGGCGGCATCGGTTCTCACTGAAAGCGCCGCGCCCGAAGTGACGCAAAATGTCGTCGACCAGGCGCTGTCAGCTGATCCCGCTAACTGGGATGCGCTGTGGATGCGCTATAAGATCGCCAAGCTGCGGGGCAAGCAGAACGACGTCGAGTTAGTAGAAGCACAGTTGAGGCGGTACTATCCGGACAGTGCGGATGTGTTGGCCTTAGGCGGGCATGCCGCCATCTCCGGCGCCAAGGCACGCACTGCCAAGCACTGAATAGTCTGCCTTGATTCGTTCTTACGCAGTGGCGCCGGCTGGGGCTTGCTGCGGTTGAACGAAGACAACGTGGAAAGGCAGGGAGCCGATCTCTTCGCCATCAACTTCCAGCATCACCTGATACGTTCCTTCTTGCGAGAAGGTGAGACCGGTGAACGCGTTGATGATCTTATGGGTGACGTTCTGGTTGGGCAACGGATCGACCTTGGTTTCGGGCGATGTGGCGAGCAGTTGACCGTTGGGATCGACGAGTTTGAACTGGTAGCCGAACTGTTTGGTAACGCCATGCACTTGCGCAAATCCATATACCAGAGGCAATGTGACTGGGAAAGCCTGGGTGGCGATGCCGTTGTGGATGTTGACGCAAGAGATTGCTTCGCGACGAAGAATGTCCTGAAGCACGAGTTCGCAAAGAATGATGCCGATCAGCTTTGGTTTGTCTGCCATGTCGAATGCCCCTATGTTGCGCAATTTTCCGCATATTATACGTTCCTGACATGAGCCCATCCTGATTTCCTAAGGATTGAGGCGACACGACGAAACTATATTCTGCCGGGCAGCAACCTACGGAGATCGCGCCAGCTCAGGCAGAACAGCGAAGATGAGAAACTGCACATCAAGCGAAATTATTGACAACATTTTCGCACTTGGTCGTATACTCTTTGCTGTTCACAGCGCTTTCAAATTGGGACTTCACCAATCATGTTTTTGCTCGACCCCGAGTCACTGTCGTTTGTGCAGTGGTTCTGGATTGTACTTACTGGCGTGCTGATCGTTTTTTTCGCCTGTCGCGCGATCGACTTGTACTACCCAATGCAGCTCATGCAGACGATCTGCCCCGTATTCGGCATCGCCTGCGCTTAGCTTCGCGCCTCTTTCGACTTCGATGTGACCGGTTTAAACCCAGTCGGCAGCAGCCTTTCGATTCGCCTGCGGCTGAAGCGTTGCACGATCTCGCTTGACAAAAACGCGCTTCGATTGCGGTTCGTGATCGCGCGGCGCTCCACAGACTGCTTCACGGGCAGCTGCGAGCGAGGCAACACTGGCGCAGGTGTGCGATTAGCATCCGTTAACGCACATGCAGGTTGCTACTGCGTGAAATTGGCACTCTCATTCTTCCAACTCTTTTCTGTTAGCCACTTCTCTTCGGTTTCTTTATGGAAGCTCATGTTGGATCTATTGATCTCTAAATGGAGATCACACTACGTTTTACTTGTCTTACCTCTCAATTCTTTTTCACCGCGGAACAACATCCGCAAACAGTCTTAAGCACTTAACTATACGTCGACTCGCTTTGTCTCTCAGTTTATCTGCTGGGAAGTGAGTTGCCGTCGTGTTTTTCGACCTGACTTTCGCCTTTTGAAAACTGGCGCGCGCTGCTGTGCAACGCCCGACCATAGGAGCGAAATTATGACTCAATCACAAACCGAAACCGTAGTTGTCGGCGTAACCAGCACGCCGGGAGCCGGTAAATCGACGTTTCTCAAGATTGTCGAGAAGACGTACGGTTGTGGTGCGATCGACATGGACGCGCTCAACCACACAATTCTCGCCGGTGCCAATCCGACATACGACAAAGTCGTTGCTCGCTTTGGTGCCGATATCGTCAAACAACCTGGCGGCGAAATCGACCGTCAGAAGCTGGCTGCACTCGTTTTCGGCGAAGCGAACAAGAAGGCGCTTCACGACCTCGAGCAGATTATTCACCCTGCCGTGCGCGCGCTCGCCCGTCAACGCATTCAGGATCTTGCCGGGAAGGGCGTCGGAGTCATCTTCGTCGAAGTGCCGCTTCTCTTCGAGAAAGGCTTGCAAGGCGACTATGATGAAACGCTGGCGTTGACCGTCGATGCGGCTGTGCAGATGGCGCGCGTTTTGCAGCGGCCCGGCATGACGGAAGAACAAGCACGCAAGCGCCTCGCCGCTCAATTGCCGCAAGAGACGAAGCGCAACATGGCCACTCGTTTTATCGACAACTCCGGCACCATGGAGGAGTTTGCGGCGAAGATCGACGAGTACATGAAGGGCTTGATCGAACGCGCTGCTGTTCGGGAGACCGCCGCAAAATCGCGCAACACCCGCTTTCGCGACCTGCTGCGCAAGTTCGGCCACATCGGCACGGACCAGGCCCTCGATCAGATTGGCAACGTCGGCACCACACACCACAAAGAGGCGACCACCACGGTCAAGCTCAATGTGGATCGGTGCGGCGATGGCACTGAAGCGGATTGCCGTCAAACGGAGCTGCGCGTGGATGTTCACATGTCGGTGCGTCAGGCCAACTGCCCGAACGGCACTGGCAGCGGCTGTTCGTGTGGATGCGGCAACTGCCGCAAAGGGTGTTCTTGCGGTGATGGTTGCGGTTGCAACTGTCCTGTTCCGACACCTCCTGTTCCGACACCACCGGTGCCAACACCGCCCGTTCCAACACCACCGGTGCCAACGCCTCCAGTCCCGACGCCACCGGTTCCCACCCCACCGGTCCCAACCCCACCGGCTCCCACGCCGCCCGGACCGAAGCCGCCGTGTCCGTGCCCCGATCCGACACCTGACCCGGAGCCACCGTGCGATAAGCCGAAGAAAAAGTTCAACACCTCGGCGGTGATCATCATCGCCATTCTGGTCGCGATACTGGGCTTGCTGTGGATGGCCTTCACAGGCGAGAGTCCGGACTACAACGGTCGGGGCAGGGTACCGCACTCGCCCGCCTCGTCGGTACAACCGGCAAACCCTAATGGGGCGTCGTGTGATTCTTGCACGACGCCGATTCCAGGCTTGAGCCGCGTCTCCACTGCTCCACCGCCGGTCGCGGACGCTTCGTGCGCTGCCGGCGTCGTGGAGTCGACGGAGATTCCCTCCTTCGCCTTCGCATACACTCGTAACGAAGTGCGTTATCGCGTCCAGAAGTGGACCGCCAGTTACAGCGGCGGTTGCACTTCAGCGACTGTGGAGGGGCGAGACGACAAAGGTCGTGTCGTCTCGCATCAGGAGTACGGCAACGGGCTTGCCTTCATCTCCCAGTGGGTGATGACTTACAGCTGGGATGTCGTGCAGGTGGATCGCTACGAGTCCTACAGCTCGTTTGCGGGACGCACCGTCTACACCTACAACCCGAACAATGGTGCTCTCCAAGGCGCTGAGCGGCTCGACGGCCACGAGCGACTTCTCTCGACGATGAACGTGCTGGACGACGGCGCCGTGGTGCTCAAGCACTACGATCCGGAGAACGGCACGTTTCAGGGTTCACAGACATACGACGCCGGCGTCGCACCGTCTGTGATGGCAAACAACTTCTACCTGTACACAACGTACGGATCTTAACGAGCGCACGAGAGGGCACCGCCAGGCTCAGCCTGCGCTGCCTCTTTCGCTTGCGCGGAATGAGGACTAATATGCGTCACGTGAAAAATTCTTCCCCCAAGGGCCGCTTCTGGACAGTGTTGCCCAACGGCGTCATTCGTGTTGCTCGCGAGTTCAAGAACATCGCCGAGCCGTACAAGAAAGAGTCCATACCCAACTATCTGGGCGCCGTCGACCATTCGCTCAAGATCGAGAGCAAGAAAGAGTACAAGAAGTTGCTGCGCAAGGTGCAGCGGCGCTTCAACAAGGACGCTCGTCTCCTGAAGCAGTATCGGCTGTGGCTGATGTCGTGGCTGATGGGTCGCGACGCTTCCGGCAAGACTGGCAGTGTCAGAGTCATGAACGATGCCCTCGGCAGCGATACCCAGCTGTTTTTGGGCGTCTCCTTCAGCAAACCCAGCGACGAGGAGCAGGCTCACCCCTGGTTGTGGAAGTATCAGAAATATAACTTCCTGCCTTCTTACGGTCAGGTGCGCGTGTTCGACCGCTGCCCGCAGGAGCGTGTCATGGTCGAGCGCGTCAGACAGTTCACGCCGATGTCCGACGTCCAGCACTCCTACACCGAGCTGCGCATGTACGAGTGGCTGCTTGTCAGTCAGGGCGGCATCTTCGTCAAGATCTGGCAGGACATCACGAAGGAAGAGCAGAAACGCCGCTTTGAAGACCGTGAGGAGAACAAGATCTGGAAGAAGAGCGAAGATGACGAAATCGATCGTGGCCTCTGGGACGAGTACACTCCTGCCGCCAACGAGATGATTCACCGCACGGCGACGGATTACGCGCCGCAGTACATCATCTCGAGCGAGGACAAGAAGTACTGCCACATCGCTTTGCTGGAAGTTCTTTGCTACGAGATGGAGCGCCGCATCAAGCAGGCGAAGCGCCTCAAGAAGCAGGCCGAGAAAGCGAAGAAGCAGGAGAAGAAGTAGGTTGACCCTGGCTGAAAGACGCTGTCTCGGATTCGCAGGCAGCGTCAGTCAGTCGAGTGGTGCCGGCCAGCTCACTCTAGTTTCTTGCTGGTAAGCCACTCTCACTGACCTAAGGAGCTTATGGTATGAAAAAAGTTACTGTCTCTCTTTCTCCCGGTTTCAAATACCAGCAGACGATCAGCAACGGCACACACGCCGCCATCGCTGATGTCGATACGGCGTCGGGGGGCGGCGGTGCTGCACTCGATCCGAAAGAGCTGGCACTAGGAGCACTGGGCGCCTGCGTCGCCATGACCATCATCATGGTGGCCGGGCGCAAGAACTGGGACCTCCAACGCGTCAACGTCACCGTCACCCAGACTGACGAACCGGACCCGAACAACGCCGGTAAGAGACGTCTGGTGGTGACCGAGGAGCTCGAAGTCAAAGGCAACCTGACACAGCAGGAGCTGGACGAGATCCAGGCTACTGCGGCTAAGTGTCCGGTGCACAAGCTGATGAGCGAGCCCAAGCGGATGACCGCTACCGTCAAGCACGTGACGGTATAACACACAAGCACTTTTCTCGCGGATAACCTCCTGAAGGCTGCATGGATGCAGCCTGGAGCATTACAAATGGCCACGGTCATTCAGTTATCCGAATCGCAGTGGACGCCTCTCGATTGCCACCCCGCCGCTTTGCTCGTTCCTGGATGGAGGGAGTTGAGCGAGAGGTTGGCAATCACTTTCGAGGAGTACGACGAAGATGGATTGGGAAGAGCCATGGGTGCGCTCCTCAAAACGCACTCCGGCATACCGTTCATCATTCGCGTGCTGCTTCAGGCGCCCACCGATTTCGAATATGTCTGCATAGACACTGCCCCCTACGGCGATCGCGCCCGTGAGTTGCAGGAGATTCTCAGCTCGTGCGGCATCGCCCGATCAGAGCTGAGATGGGTTAACGAGGAGATAAAGTTGCCGCTCGACAAACCTACCAAAGAAGAAGTTGCAGCACAGTTCAAACGCACAGCGGAGAACTACGCTCGCAGCGCCGGACACGCAAACGGAGCGGATCTCGGCATTTTGCTCAAACTGCTGGCCCCGACTGCTCAGATGCGGGTGCTGGACATTGCTACCGGAACAGGATTTACTGCCGCTGCCATTGCCCCTTTTGTGTGCGAGGTGACGGCTGCCGATCTGGTACCGGAGATGATTGCACAGACCGAGAAGCTCTTCAAAGCTCGCGCTCTCGCCAATGTGAAAACCAAGGTATGCGACGCCGAGGCACTCAGCTTCGACGACGCATCCTTCGACGCAGTAACCGTGCGCATCGCGCCTCATCACTTTCTCGACATCGCCCAAGCGTTGTCGGAAGTGGCGCGCGTGCTTCGTCCCGGCGGTGTCTTCATCATGGAAGACAGCTGCGCCCCCGCAGCTCGCCGCAGCGATCGTTTTATCAACGATCTCGAGAAGCTGCGCGACCCCACTCACGTTCGTTCGTACACGAAGCGTGAATGGAAGGCTCTGTTGAAGCAGTCCGGCTTGAAGTTTGTGCGGCTGCGGAATTACCGCAAGCAACACGACATCGCCGACTGGGTCGAACGCTCCGGGCTGCCTGCAGACCAGCAAGCGAAAGTGCATGCCGCTTTCGCGAGCGCACCGGCCTGGGCCCGCAAAGCGTTCTCGATCACCTTCGAAGCAGGGCGTGCCGTCAGTTATAGCGACGACAAAATAATACTGCGTGCGGTGAAAGAGTAGTCGCACGCGAGGAAGAACTTTCCCAAAGGAGTTTTATGTGGCACCTATCTGCTGAAGGGGTACACTTCTGGTCCAACATCGCGACAGTGGCCGGTCTAGTCGCCACTGTCGTCTGTCTGATCGCCACGGCTATATACGTTCCCACCGTTCGTGCTAGCCGCGCTGCCTATCGAGAGTTGCTTCTCAGCGACTCATCGACTCTGGATGCTAAACGCACGAAATATTGGGCACTGGAGAAGAAGCAGAAACGCGCGGCGTTGACTGCAATCGCTTGCTACGGGATAGGTCTGTTTGTGGTGATGCCGTTCGGCAGCGCCAAAAACGGCTATCATCTGCTCGCGGTGGCGGCGCTCACGCTTCTCTTGTGGACCGTAGCCGGTGTAGCCACTTTCATGCGGAGCGAATTTCAGATCCGCATGGAAGTCGACGACATCAAACACCAGGAAGAACTGCGCAAAATCAGAGCGCAGCGTACCAACAACCAGAAATAACTACGCGACAGAGGTCTCGAATTTTTAGTTCGAGACCTCTGTTTTTCTCATTTCGCGGCAATTACTTCATTCGATAGTACGCAAGAAAGACATTCCCGTCACACTTTCACTAAGCCCGGATCTGTCGCCAAGCATCAACCACTGTCACGTCGCAGTCACGATTGGTGAGAGCTGCGCTGCCTAAAATCTCATCGTGGAGATACAACAAAGTTACGATCGGCTGTATCTGTAGCCTTGGTTTTGATACGCGGTTAAGTGATGCATTTTGATCTGAACTCTATCCGGACCAACCAAAACTCACGCAGCAGCTAAGTCTATCTCTTCTCCGTTGTGCGCACGCGCGTGTTGAAGTCGGCCGGATTGGAATAACAGCTCAAAATTTGCACTCCCTTTGCGTTGGTATCTGCCAACGTTTCGTCTTTTCATGTCAAAGGAGGACGATGTTTTCACTTTTGTCAAACCGTGAGAACGCGCCTCACACGAGGTGTTTTCTCTCGCTGAAATCTTGGTGTTTCGGCACTAACTGGTCAAAGGAGAACCGCTCATGTCGTCTGCAGCCCTAGCGGCAGAGCCGTTGCTTCAAACAAAGATTACCGGTCGCGCCCTGCGCTTCATCGGTATCTCTTTCCTCGCGGTTGCGCTGGCGCAGGTCACCTGTGTGCCAGGGTTTTCCGCGCTGGGAAGAACTCTGATCGGTCTGGTGACGGCAGCGATTATCATCGCTGGCGGGCAATTGATCGCTAAACGTTCAGACAGTCAATCGTGGTGGACAGGCACTGTGTTAGTCGGCACCGGATTCGGGGTCGGCTACTTCTTCACACAGGCAACTTCTTACGTCGATTGGTTGTCTCCTCTCGGCAGCAGCTACCCGGCCTGGGTGCTGTCGCTGATTTTGGCGTTCATCGCCGTTTGGCAAGGCAGCAGCAACAAGCTTTTGCGCTGGCTCGCTTTGCCTTTCGCTCTCACCGTCTCCGGTCAAGCTTTGTGGCACGCTCTAGCTAGCACACAATCTCTGACCTTCGCCCATATCACCGTCAGGCTCTCGGCTGTCGCCAGCGTAGCCGGCATGCTGTGGTGGAGCAGTCTATCTGCTTACTACAAGCATCTGGAAACAAGCGCGAGCAACCGCGAATCTAACGCCGTAAAACTGTTGTATCGGGGAGCCCATGAAGCTCTCTTTGTCCTGGCAGCACTAAACGCGCTGGCACTGCCCAAGTTCTGCGGTTCCCTCGATGTCGCCCCCGTCTGGTGGTCCATCGAGATGCCCGTCTTGCTGGCAATCTGTTGGCGCAGCGGCAACTATCTCAAGCATCTTCTGGTGATGGCAATCTGGTCGCTCTCGGCTGTCCTGGCCGTGTTCGGTCACTTCGAGCTTTCGCCCGTGATGCGCATGTCGGTACCGGCCGCCGGCTTGCTGATGGCTCTGGCATACAGATTCATCAACTCGAACAGGCCACACCAGCAGAAGGTAATCGGTTATTCCGTCTACCTGTACGGCTCGGTGTTGGTATCGCTTGCGGTGCCAATACTGTTCACCGGTCACGATGCCATGCGTCTCTGCTTGCTCGGCTCGACCGCTGCACTACTAACCTTGGCTCTGATACTGCGAGACAAAGTCTTGCAGTTGATGGGTAGCGCCGTGGCAATCGGGGCTCTCGCTCTGCACGCCCTCAACTGGCAGGCGTGGAACTTCTTCGATGTGGGAATCGTGGTCGCTGGCTGTTATGCGTTCACGCTCATTTACAGCCGCTTGCAGTTGCGAGGCGGCTGGTCGAAGTCGGAGTTCTGCCCCCTGTCGGGGACATTGGCTATCAACGCGCGTGAAGCGCTGGTGTACGAGGTGGCGTCTGCCGCTTTCGGTTATGCCAGTCTGATCGCGGGCAGCTATTTCCTGTTCACCAATCCGTACAACACGATCGCGTGGGGCGTGGAAGCGTTCACCCTGATCGTCTTCGGATTCGTTATCGACAGGAAGTGGCATCGAGCCACTGGTCTGGTCGCCCTCGCTCTGGCAAGCGCCAAGCTGACTATCTTCGATTTGAGCGGCGTCGGCACCATCGTGCGCACTCTCGCCTCATTCGGAGCGGTCGGAATCTGCTTGATTGCAGCAGGCCTCTTCTACCTTCGCGAGTTCAGCAAGAAGAGCAACAACTGATCGAAGCACACGCAACGACAGTTGTTTGCTCGTTGCAACTGACGCATTTTCGCGTTGCAAAAATTTAGGAGAAAGGATCAAAAATGTCTACCAGGACAAATCCGGCTGCCACTCAGCACAGCGAGTTGCGCATAGTCGGAAGTACTCTCTGTACCATCGGCATGGTGTTCTTGTGTTTCTGCGTCGCGACCGGCGCCATGGCAGTATCGCAAGTTGCCGCTTTGGAACGCACTCTCATCGGCGAACTGATCGCTGCCGCCATGATCGTCGGCGGCGAATGGTTTAGAAGACACGGCGAAGACACGTGGTTCGGCACCACCTGGTTCGGCACGCGCTGGCTCTCGACGACAATCATGTCGGCGGGCTACAGCCTGGCGTACTTCTTCGTCTACTCCCTGTTCTATGTGCCGGCGCTCAAGTCGATGAACACGCCGTATCTGACGTGGGCACTGACTGCGACAGTCGGTATAGCAGGAACGTACCACGGCACCATCAACCGCACCTTGAAGTGGTTCGCCTCTGTGTTCACGCTCATCGTCACCGGACACGCTCTTTATCAGGTGTTTCACGCCACCGGCGCAGTGTCGGTATTCGGTCTGAACATGAAAGCCGCAGCTCTGGGCTGCCTCGGCGGCATGATCTGGTCGGCTGCCATGTCGTCTCTGCACAAGCGGCTCGAACAGCCGTTCAAAGAGAACGGTGCCACGCCCAGCAAGGCGGATTGGCTGCTGCACCGTTGTTTGCACGAAACCTACTTCGTTATCGCCGGTCTCACAGCCATGGCGCTGCCGCTCATTCAATCGAGCTGGCACGACGCGGCCTTCTGCTGGCCTCTCGAAGCCGCGGTTTTGCTGGCCATCAGCTACCGCAGCGGCAACGTGATCAAGCACATCGGCGTGGCAGCAATGTGGCTGGCCGGTGCGGCGGTCATGGTCTATTCCACTCAGTGGAACGACACGTTCAGCTGGTTCTCGTTTGCGGCGACGCTCCTTTCGGGAGCGGGCATGGCCGCGACCTATCGCTACTTCGGCAGCGATAAGAAGAAGGCGTTGCGCCGGATCGCTTGCCAGACGTACCTGTACGCCGGCATCGCCGCGGCGGTGGCTGTACCAGGGCTTCTGCACGGCATCTACGCCAGCGCTCAGCTCTGGATGATCGAAGGCGTTGTCATCGCCGGTCTCGGTGTGGCCCTGCGTCATCGCAACGTGCACCTGGCTGGTACCGCCGTCTCTCTGGGCGCGGTCGCACTGTTCTTCAGTCAGACTCTCACCCAGTGGCAAGATTGGACCTGGGCTCTATTGGCTCCGATCTTCATCGGAGCATACGCGCTCAGCGCCGCCTACAGCTTCGTGGTGAAGAAGGGTGGCTTGAAGCAGTCCGAGTTCTTCGTCGATGCGCAGTTCAACGAAGACGCGGTCTCGCTGGACGCCGCCAAACACCTGGAAACCATCTGGTCGTGGGTCGGCTGCAGCACGCTTCTGGTCTCGAGCCTCGTGCTGATCAACAACAACACAACCGTCGTGTGGTGGTCGGTGGAAGCTCTCCTGCTCATCGCAGTCGGCTTCATCGCTCAGCGCATCGGCTATCGCGTGCAAGGTTTGGTGGCAATCGCACTGAGCGTCGGCAAGCTGCTGTTCTTCAACCAGCTGGCCAGCCTGTCTCTGTCATCGATCCAGTACGGAGTTGTTGGTACCGCTGCCATGATCGCGTCCTTCCTCTACTTCAAGGAAGAGCGTCGTCGCACGCGTCCAGCTGCTCCTGCCGCTGCCGTCGCCTCGACACCGAGCGCGACCCTGCCGTCGAACGACAACGACGGCATCAACAACTAATCGTTCACGAGTAGAACGGCTAGCCCATTAACCAGGGATGACGGAGGAAAGGGATTTCCTCCGTCCCCTCTTTTCCTCACTTTAGGCTTGGCATCACTCTACGTCTTAATATAGTATAAAACGTCGAAAAAAAAAAAAAAAAAAAAAAAAAAAAAA
>DATNPN010000010.1:0-101601 GCA_036703195.1 Planktothrix sp.
AAGGCGACGGCGGTGAAACCTTGCACCGCCGTCGCCTTCTCTTCCGAATGCCAAAATTTCATCGTGGCAACGGCTGCGCAACGTTGCTCGCCGTTGCGCACTAAACCGCCAGTTTTCCGCGCTTTTTCACCGCCGCTGACAATAGCTGATCGCTATGGTTCAATTTCGTGCGTTCTTGCAGTCATATGGCTACTGCAAGCTCTTTCTTTATTGCCTCGGTAAACAACTTGAAGTCTCGCGCAAGAACTAAATACTTAGCGAACTCATCTGCCTGAGAATATTTACCTTGTTCGAGATAATGATCAAGAATCGCTCCCGCGTCTTCCATGTCGGCTTTGTCAACCGACGCATTCAAGTCGGTGATGCCTCCAGGCTGTAACACCGCCGGCTGGTAGGCTACATCTGGATGTAAGACAAAATATCGATGCGGTCCATTTATTGGAAGAACCGGATGGGGTATTGACGAAGGAAGCTTGCGCTCCAGGATTTCAGAAATCGGATAGAGAAACCTCGTTTCCAACAGAGCACAGATACGGTAGCGCCACAATGTTGATTCGTTTTGAGGCAGAGTCGACAGCGATGAAAGGTTCGTTACTGATGCGTTCAAGTTACGATCTGACGCAAATATTGCCTGAAACCTTACACTGCGAGATGTCGACTTGGCCGGAAATGCAAGATCCTCCTTTGAAATATGAGAGAGTGTGTGCACAACGCCTTGTATGAAGTTCTCTCGTACACCTGGCTTGGTGCGTTCAGTCGCAAAACGATCGTCTGCGCCGACAGCCGGTACAAATGCAATGGTTTGAACCGAAACCAATCCGTTACGCGTGACCTCAATCAACAGCTCGCACTGCCCTGGTATATCAGCGGGCCAAGAAGTGGCGACGGCATCCAACAATCTGCCATACCACTGAGTCCAACCTGATTCATTAAGGCGAGGGCGGTCCAGAAATGAATCAAATTCGTATTCTGTCTTGTCACCATGCACGATTTCTCGTTTTCGAATCATCGAACTTTCGTTATAAGCTGGTTGTTGCAGGAGAGATGGCTCTTTTTCCTGCTCGACATACAAATGAGGCTCAAAGTCTACGCTCTTGATACCTATACCCCCAAGTCCAGAATAGTTGGACGATGCGATACCGAAATCGAAATCAGTATAGTCAACTGTCCCCCGGAGCTTTTTAAGCTTGACCAGCCGAGGCGAGTTTTTAAATGACGTCCGGTCTTCGGCAAAACTCGCACATCCTGCTGGCATTAGTAAAACGAGGCACGCAACCGCGGCAGCTAAGCATCCATTCTTCATCTGGCTAAGGGCGCTCCTGCGAAACGGGAACCAAGCAAAACTGGCGGCGTTTTTTGGGCAACGGACCGGATTCCCAGGTTGGCGAGAAAATTCGTATGTATTGAACTTGCGTTGTAAGCTTTTTGACTTCATGCCGATTATTCCCAAACAGTCAATGCGCCGTTTCTCCCACCCGTCCGGTGACTTTCAAAGTGTATTCGTACAGATTCTCAATCGAGTGATGAAGTGAAGAACGGTACGGATCTCGGACATCGACCGGTCCCCGCGCAAGATCGGCGGCAAGCGCTTCGCTGGCGACGTGAAACGCCTTTTCGTTTTCCGCGTGCGACACCAACCAGTTTACTCGGGACTGTAGGCATAAAAACGCCAACGCACTAAAGGCCACCCTTTTCTTCGTAAGCTCGTATGAGCAATTGATAGCTTCTTCGAACCCATTTTGGAATTCGGGGCGGTAAGGGAGATCGTCGGACACGAACTCTAACGACACGCCTGCCCAATCTTCTACAGATCCCGCAGAAGTGTTTGAGTTGAGCTGAACAGAATTAGCATCGTCCAGTTTCTGTGAAGATTGTTCTGCTATTCGCTTCTTAATTACCCTGAGCGCTTCTTCCAACGTCTTCTGGGCTTCGACATTCTTCACTTGCTTTAGCTGCGCACCAAAGACACCCGCCAAGAATGGGACCAATCCGATTTCACTTTGCGGCGTTATCTTGGACTTCACGCTCGAGTACAGTTCGCTATAAACAGACTCCGCCAACTGCGGCATTCCAATCATGAATGGATAGAATCCAGGAGAACAACCCGCAAGTGGAGCGCGAAGACTCTCGTACGCAGCATGATCTAGACCATTCAGGTCTAATCCCCGTTTTGTCTCAAACTGCTGGAGAATTGAATGGGCTATGACTTCATCGAGATAACGAACGTCTTGCATATTTTCATTAGTTCGAAACCATTGATCTAATCGCACGCACATATACACGAATCGATGACTGGTTTGAAGATCGGTCGGAGGCTTACGAACCCGCATGAATTGCCTGCGCGCAATACACATAAGCATTGGAGATATAAACTTGTCCGGTCCCGAATTCTTGGCAAAATTCTCGGAAGCGGAGTCCATGATCGTGAACAATGCCACTTTGTACCGGTCATCTAACTGATCGGCCAACACCTCGCTTCGAAACAGAAGTTTTACAGCTGACGGGCTATCGCCATCGGACAGTGGTTGCAGCGCTGCCAAAGCAAATTCGATCATTGCCATGTCTTTTCTGCCAGCTGAAAGTTCCTGTTCGGCTTGTTTTTGTAAAAATGCGCCATTGTAGTAGCTATATGCCGTCGCATTGAGGACGTCGACAGCAATAGATTGTCCTGAAACATCTGTCGCAATTCGTTTCAACGAAGCGTTTAACCGAGAACGCTCGCTATCATCGGGGACATCATCTGCAAGCGCGTAATACGAAGAAAAGCAAGTCGACACAAGCGCAAACACCAGACTCAGTTTCGTCGCGAGCGTTGTTTTCATTCAGATCCGGATACTCCTGTCGATGCCAGTAGGTTCGTGCAGCTAATTCCTAAGAGTTTCAGGTGCCGTCCAATCGTAATAGAGGCTTAGATTTCACGCAAGAATTGGTTGACCGTAAAAACCTCACGAAGTCTTCCTCCTGACGGTGAATCCAATTTTGTTCACTTCTACTTCGCAGTCGGGGTTCGAGCCAAGCGCGTCATGCGCGATTTTAAACGAAATGCCGTAGATATTGAACTCTTGCCACGCTTTCAGATTGTGCTCGGCGGGATAACGATCTACTTCCGGAAGAATTGCGATGAGTTGGTCCTCGGGAGCTCCATTCGCGTGATTGAAGAAAACAATTTCTTTCAATTCGCCCGTTTTAAGCCGGATATGGATTGTTCGATGCAGCGGGGTGTCGGGAATCCAAACCGGCATTTTTTTCGCGACCGCCTCAAGGAGCGAAGCCTTGACTTTGCCGAGGAAAACAGCAACGCGAGCAACGTCTGGATTGATAACGGACTCATACTGCAACCGAAGCCGCTCGTGCGATTCGTACTCGTGGGGCAAAATTCGGCGCGCCAGAAATTGCCTGGCGAGTTCATGCACTTCCGAATCTTTTGAACAGACATTCAGAAGTTGTTTTAGAGAGAGCGCGTAAGGTGTCAAGCCAACGTAGCGCGGTATTCGCCTGCCGGCGACGCGTTGTAGCCGCGCTTTTACTGCAGCGATTGTCTCTTCATCACCGTTATCGATGAGGAAACATTCGAAGAAGCTACGCCTTTCGTGCTTTGTCCAATACTCTTTGACAAACTTTTTTGTTTCAGCATCGCCTGCTTGATACAAGTCTCGTGCAAGCACGAAAGACATTGTATGACCAACGTAATCCAGTAGCCACCGCTTGCTTAGCTCGACGGTGTCGCCACCAGAAGACGTTTGCAACATCGATCGCAAGATTTCACATCGCCGTTCGGGCGATGCATCGCGCAGCGCCTGGCTGGCGATCTGATAGCGTTCTGCTTGCGGAACCGAATTAAGCATCGCGGTAAACGACTCGTGGGCTGCCCGTTCCTTGGAGCCCTCGCACTCATATAGAGCGACCGCGGCCTCGGGCGGTATCGCTGATTTGTTATGCACTAGGTTTGACACCATCGCTGATGCCATCTGAGTTTTTGGGTTCTTTTCTAGCCACGCCCAGGCGAGGTCGGTAAGTTCCTGTTCGGGCTCAGACATGCAGACATCGAACATCAGCGTCTCCGCCTCTAAATTGTCGAGATTCTTTTCTAACCACGCGCAAAGTAACGGTGCAGTTGCATCGGGCGAGTCTCTGTAAATTTGCGCGAGAGCCGTCGGAACGTAACGCTTATTGGCGTTCTGCTTCAGCAAGCTCTTGAGCACAGATCCGAAACGATCGTCCAGTCTGAGATATGCTCCCAGAACGAACGCCTTCGTGATGAAATGTTCTTTGGACTTCACGTATCGGAGTGCACATTCGATGAGAGATTCATCTACCGGATGAGCCGCGAGAGCGGACAAAATTGTGAACGAAGGCTTGTCACCGGACACTAGTTGCCTTGCAAGAGACAGCAGCCTGGGGTCGGAGGAGTGCTGAATTAGCCTGCCAAGAAGTACTTCCGTGTTGTCGGAGTGCTTCAAGAGCCACTCCGCCGCTTCCGCCTCGAGTGCCTCATCGGCGAAACGCTGTACGAGCTCCTCCCAAATCTCTCCAGCTTGCAGGTGATCCGGATTGGCCCGGACGAGCGCGAGCAACCAGTCGATCACTTTTTCGCTCTTGGAGTAGCGCGCGATTTGACCAAGGCAGACCGCCAGCCCGGTGCCGATCCACCTTTGGAAACGTTCCAAGTGCGGGTCAAAGTCGGGTGTCTCAGCAATAGTGGACGCCACGTTTTTGGTTTTCAGATCGGCGGGCGAAGTTTGTTCGAGCCAAGCGAATACGCGCTCGACCACTTCCGGGGAAGGGTTGGCTCGTAAGGCTTCTAAGAGATTGTTTTCGTTCATCTGTCTGCTCGATCAAATTGCCGCCCTTTGGTTCGGAGCCAAGCACTCTATCAACTGAGAGTTTCATGTTCAAGCTTATTTCAAATGGGAATAGCATTTATGGTTGCCGCATTTTAGTGTTCGGGAATGTATTGGTCCTTTTCGAAAGCATGAATAGCGCAATCCGACAGCGACATCTGGAGGTAAGACGAATCAAGATACTAGAGACATTCATAGCACTTTCTCTACTAGCGCGTTGCGCTTTGGCGCCAGTGTTTGCAACAGTCATCGCCTTCCCACCCTGGATCCGCCATTAGCCTTCTTCGTAATCCCGTTAAAGGAATGGAAAGAATGCGATTAATTCAATTTCGAGTCAAAATGTATAGGTCGATCCTAGATTCCGGGGACGTATCTACCGCACCCTTAACAGTTCTTGTCGGCAAGAATGAATCCGGTAAGTCATCCCTATTGGAAGCCGTATATCGAGTGAATCCATTTACGCCGACCCCATATCGAGTCGATAAGGACTGGCCTCGCGCTCACCGAAATCAGAAAAACAAAGAGCACAAAATTGCCGAGCTGGTATTTGAGCTTGACAGCCAAGAGCAAATAGCTTTAAAGGAAATTCTAAGCAGTACAAATCTGCCAAAGAAAGTACAGGTTTTTTCATCGTACGAATCCTCACGCTCGCTAAGCTTCGATATACCAGCCTTGCCCAAAGTGCATCCAGGAAGAGTCGCCTCAATCTTAGGAAACGTTACCAGAAGCTGTCCTGACAATTGTAGTGCCCGTTTTCGAACGGAGTGGGCTCACGTATATGATGCGTTGTTTGAGGCTATTAGCAGCAAGCGGGAGGAATTCGCTCAGTTTTATGACGGACTGATCAATGCACTCGAAGGAACAATCATAAGTGGCTTAGCTACAACCAGCACCGAAGAATCACTTGTTCAAGAGTTCCGATCGCAAATGACAAACATAGTGTCTGACATTCAAAATACAAACACGATGGAGACAGACGCTTACGATTATGTAATCGAAAGACTTCCAGTATTCATTTATATGGATGAATACAAAGCCTTTAGCGGGTCCGCATATCTGAGCGAAGTAAAAGCAAGGATGGAAAAAGAAACGAGTACACCTGAAGACAAAACGCTCCTCATGTTGCTAGAACTCTCGGGATTGAACCTGAACGAAGAGGTGGCAAAGTCTCAACAAGTTGATCGCACAGACAGGACTTATGATCTCAAGGACGCAAGTCGAAGTCTGACTAGCCTTCTTTACGATCGCTGGAAGCAATCGAAGTACGAAGTGGAATTCTCCGCCGATGGCGATCAGTTTTCTACATTCGTTAGGGATCACTCGAGCGATGCTTTGATCAAGCTGGAGGAGCGTTCGAAGGGCTTTCAGTGGTTTTTTTCGTTTGACTTGCTATTCATGCATGAGACCAAAGGAACTTTCAAAAATTGTGTAATCCTACTCGATGAGCCTGGATTGCATTTGCACCCCGAGGCACAAAGAGACTTGCTTGCACGGCTTGAAGACTATGCGACGGGAAATGCAATGATATACTCGACCCATTTGCCATTTATGATTGATCTCAAACACCCCGAGCGGATACGGATAGTCGATCTCGATCCTCAACGCGGAACCCGGGTCACAGAGAACATGGTTGGCACAAATCCTGAGGCCAAGCTCGTGTTGCGGGCCGCGCTCGGGATCAGCGGAAGTACAAGTTATCTATTGTCTGAAAACAATTTGGTGGTTGAAGGAGTCGATGATTATTGGCTAATTACTGAATTCTCGAACCTACTAAAGCGCTCCGGCAAAACTGGACTAAACGACAACATTATGATTACTCCAGCAGGTGGTGCATCCGAGGCCGCTTACATAACCATGCTAATGGTTGGGCAAGAGTTGTCTGTAGCAGTTTTGCTAGACTCCGACAAAGCTGGCGATGATGCCGCAGACAAGCTTATCAAGACCTGGCTGACGAAATATAACACTGCTAAAGTTCAAGTTTTTCGGCTGGGCAAAGCCGCGGGAATTGGAGAAGCGGAGAAAGCAATCGAAGACCTCTTCGAAGAGTCATTTTACTTGGAACGGGTCAACCGCGTGTACGGAGCGGACCTCAAAGACAATCTTACATTGGTTGGCACTGGGCTGCTTGTAAATCGCGTGGCCAGAGCCTGCTCGGAGAAGAATGTAAATTTCAACAAAGGGTCAGTCGCAAAGTATCTCCGAAACGATCTACAAAAAATGAAAACGATCTCCGAACTGCCTGAATTCACGGTGAAGGCGGTGGTTCAATTAATCGAGCAGATCAATAAATTTCTGTGCTGACATGACCTGATTTGACGACGGTACATGCTCTAACGACCAAACGCCACAAACTTTATCCGTCGAATTTCTTCAAAACATGTGTTCGATATTGAAACTTTGACTTAGGTTTATTGTGGAGTTCCCGCAAAGCTTCCTGCAGATAGGACTTACCAAAGCTACCCCTACTTGCTATCAATGAGCAAATCTCCGAAAATAGTTCCTCGCTGATGCTAAGCTCGATAAATCGTAGCTGCGAGATATTCCGGTTGAGCAAAAGATTTGCAGTTCCCTCTCTTAAACGCCGACAACGATCCCACTCAAAAAACAGCGGGGCTCTAGGTAAGCGATAGCTTATTAACGACCACGCTTCATCCGGAACAGTTGAATCAATTGCTGCATCATAAACACGTTGCAGTGAGACCTCGAGGAGTTCAACCTGTGACTCCGTAGCATACCCGAACGCACGCCCCAAAAGGTAGCTATAGAGATATATGAAGTTCGTATCGATTTGGCCAGTAGCACCCTCAATCGCCGTAATCCACGGGTCTCGAGAACCCCTGGTAGGTAAGTCATCAGTGTGAGTTTTCTTCGCGATTATCTGAAGTAGCTCCTTGCTACAAATACCTCCCTGCTCCATCCTTGCAGACAAAGCGCTTTGGTCGGAAAGTAAAAGATCCAACCACAGCATCCATGTTTGCCGAACCTGCAGGTCAGGTTTTAGTGATGCATGGTCGATGAAGCTAAGAACGGTATCGAATCCAAATTTCTCAAAGAATGCTCTCGCCAAGTCAGATCTGTCTGCCCGTGATACTGCATCCAAAATCGCTAAGGCGTCATTCAAAGTGGGGGCAATCTGTCGAACTGTTTCAAATGACGCGGTGGTCAAATGCCAGAAGGCAGGATCCTTTAGGATAAAGGATCGCAATTCTACAGTACGTGAAACAGCATCCCCGCATTCGCGAAGTCCTTCAATTATCTCTTCCGAGGACAGCGAGTGCATCGCCCGTTCTATCGCTGGCTTCAGCCGTTCGTCATACGAAAGCGCCAGAAGTGCCATTGGATCTGACCGCCATAGTCGTCTAGTTATCGGTTCGATTCTCTGATTTAGGACCGGTTCTGCTAGCAAAGTCAGATTTGAAATTAAATGAGCAAACGAAAAACCGCTAAGTTCATCAGAGTGGAGCGCAGCAGCGCTGCAAAGCGCTACAAACAATGAGTCCGGCAAATCAGATTTGGAATTTTCGAAGTAGCGAACAGTTTCATCAAATGCTACTGCCACAGTTGAATTTTCTTGCAATGTTTGTCTCAACATACACGCCGGAACGAACGCAGACCTGCTGTCCAAGCTGTCACCTATCTCATTTACGAACTCTCTAAATCCTCCGGACTTCCACGGACTTAGCGCATCTTGAACGGCGAAACTTACCCAAGGCGGATGCTCAATTTGGATTTTCTCTGCTTCCACACTTTTGCCGAATCTCGTTTGAACTAGCCGATCGGACTGTGGAATGAACTGGAGATCGAATGGAGATTTTTCTCCAGAGCGGTCGGCGTACGCCAGAGTACAGAACCGAAATGCACAACGAAGGCTTGACCATTGTTGAGTCCATATCAAACCAGCCAAGAGCTCAGACGTGGAGTCGGCACCAGCAATGACTCGCAGCTCAGGATACCGATACAATGCCCAAATGATTCGCCGCAGTTTGGCTTGGTCCGCAGATCTAAAGGACTCGGATAGAGGCTCTCGAGTCAATGAAATCGACAAAGGCGACTGGTACGATGCGAAGCCGTCGTTCAAATTTGGGCGTCGAAAAGGTCGCAGTAGATCGAACACATTCAACATCGATGAAAGTAGCGAAAAATCGACGAGAATGGTATGGGTCCAAACGCAGCCCGGGCGAGCGATCTCACCTGCTGACCAGGTGCGAGCCAAGGCGTACGCGCCCATGTCCGCCAATGGATAACCTGTAAGATAGCCCTCGGGATTAATATTAGATCCTGGTCCAGAGACGTCACTCATGACAAGCAGTGATTTTGCATCCTTTGACCGAATCTCGCGCGAAGACGCGAGCAGCCGATGTCCTTCGGAGTATCCGTGGAGAGCCTGCTGAACAATGACAGTGTCTAAGCTCAACGCATCAGCCATACAAGTGGTTCCGTCAAATCATTTGAGACTTGCTTCTCAGATACGACTCTGATCCGTGTACTCGGATCATCGAGTCCTCGGAGGTTTTCAATTTGCTGCAGCTCATCCTTCGTGTATCTGTTTGTATGTTTCTCATTCAAGTAAAGTCCTCCCTGGGCACTGATGCCATACACGATCCAGTCCCAGCCGTGAATGTTTGAGTCCAAGTATTGCTGCAGAAGCGGCAAATGGGCACTAAAATAGGCATTTGGTTTCAGCAATTCGCCCTCAGCTTTATCCCAGGCTGACAATACTATCGCCAGCCGACGTGACTTAAGCTTAAGCGGAGGGACGCTGAGATGCTGCAACAAATCGACCAGCTGCACCTGCGTCGGAGCAAAAGTAGGCGCCCATTTGATCCCTTCCCCCTCTGGAAGTGGCATACCCGCTTGCCTCGACAACGATGCAACACCAATCAAAGTACGGGCAGCCCTGACGCGGTTTGCGTTTATAAAAAGCATCGCTCCTTCACTGCCATGCATGATCGAAGCAACTTTAGTGGAGCAATCTCTGGTTTCCCAAAATCCTTGAAAAGATTCACCAGACAGGTCAGGGAAGGTAAGACACAGGGGCGCATTGTTTTGCCCAAGTAAATGCATGCTGACGAGGGACCCGGCTGACTGCTCGGTATGAATCTGTTCCTTTGCCTCCCGCCACCGTTTGGCCAACGCATTTAAATGCTTGATATCACCCTGTCCCAATTTTTCCAAACGCATTTGTGTATGACTCGAATCAGCCGTCAATAGGTGCCAAAGCGCAGCCAAAAATGTGGTTTTTCCGGATTCTGGCAATCCGCATATCAATATTGATCTCAATGCCACTATGCTTCACCTGTTCTCCCAAACTTATCAAACGAGCGCGTTGTGCTTTGTGAATTGTCTTCAGTCGAGTCAAAAAAGCCGGGAACCTTAGACCAAATTGGGATTAGCGATGCTATCCCGTAGCAGTAGGGGAGGATGTCCGTTTTCGGTGATGCGGCAACCTCAAAATCGTGTATTTCGCAAAATAGATTGTCGAAACGAGACCGTATATAAGTGACAAGTCCCTGGAAATCGGATCGCGCGCGCGCCGAAACCAAATCGTCAGCCGCAGAAAGAGCATCCAGTTTGGTCAGAACAACCACTAGTCTCTGGCGCCTCGATATCACCTCCGATTCCTGAAGTCTTTGCAGAATAAGCTTAATCTCCTGAACAACATTATGTCGTTCAACGTTATTCAACAACTTCTCACCGTTCACTAATACAGTTATAGAGTCGGCGCGTTGCAACTCGGCGAATTCGCTTATAGAGCCGGCATCGTCTACCAATCCACTGTAGTCCTCACCATTTCTGTCCGCAATCAGGAAGTCAATGCATTGTCTGCTGTCTCTTTCAAACACTCCAAGCTGATAGTACTTTACGCCGGAAGGAGAAAACGGAGTGTGCCCCATGGCAGGCTGTGAGTGTGCAGACGCTGATCTAGACGTGTGGCAAGCACGCTCGAAATCAAAGAGCGTTCTAGAACCAGAAAATCCGAAATCCTGTACAAGTGAAAACTGGAAAAGATCATAGAACGATGCGATCAGACTGGTTTTTCCGGAATCGCTAGGTCCAATAATCGCTAGAACTCGCGATTTGCCAGATCGTTGAACACTAAGACACTGATCTGTATTAAGACACTCACCAGACGATAGGAGTACGAGTTCCTCCTTTTCCTCCTGTTTCACGGATTTGGGAGTTTGCAAATAAGGACAGCCAGGAATTGGATGGTTTTCAACGCATTTTTTGTCAGCAGCGTATGAGCAGGCCACATTGATGCATTGCAATTCGGGGATGCCATTTGATTGAGCAGTAATCGGATCGAGTGCCACTATTATTTATCCTCACGGTCTCTTTAGCAGACACTCATAGTAAAACTGCTTCGCCAAATTCAACGTCGAAAACTTCTGCCTTTCGTCAATTCCAACCGATTTATGCCATGATTCAATCCAGGCTTTGTCGTCGCTCGTCTCCAACTTTTTATAGATCGCCGCATGGAGAGGCATAAGGAGGGTCGAATCGGAACTCTCCGATCCGATCGATTCAAGCCAAGAATCCGCGGGCGAATTGATTGCCGCTGGGACAGTGAGCATCTGGTCTGTCGACAGTCCGGCACGCGTTAGGATCGGAATTAGCGAAACTGGTCCGGGTAAAAATCGAGTTTTAGAGGCCAACTCGTTTGATAGCGCCAACGGTTTGAATTCTGTCGGTATCTTGTGAAAGGACGCGTTTGCCGCCTCGCTTCGTTCACCAAATGCCCACCAAAGAATTTCCAATTCTTCATCCTGAACTGCGATCAACTTGCTCATCCGGTCTAATTTGTCTTGAAGTTTCGAATTCGTCTGGTTGATAGTTGAATCGATAAGTTGTACAGACTGTTCCAGAGCTGCCAGTACACCATCACTAGTTAAGGGTTCTACGATCAACTTCTTGGCGCCATCGATTTTGGTATTCACTTTACTGGTCGGGTTGTCCGAAAGCTCTGGCCGCCTTCGAACCACCAACGCCATCCGGCGCAAACAGCCCTCCGCGCGTTTCAGAAGATCCATCGGGAGTTCCACCAACTGGCGGCTGCCGTTCAAGGAGCCTGTTACGATGCTCATTGCCGAAACGGCAGCGATCGGTTTTTCAGTGTCCATTACAGTCGCAAGCGATGCTGCAGCAAGGATCTGCAACTCACGTTCGTTATTGTCACCAAACTGATCGTCACCCGCTCTAAGTTGCTCGCAAAAGCGACCTTTTTGTGTCGCGTCCACTTTTTTGCCAAATACTAGGTGAACAAGACAGTCACTGAGTGCCCTGTCAAATTTGTTAGTGATGGACTTTACAGCGTTCCATCGCCTCTGCGTAGTTTCTCGACTCAGTCCATTGACCGTGTTGTTGTACCAATCTGCAAACTCCGGATTCATCGGAAATTCAGATTCATTTGCCATCACTGCCTCTCCCGCTTTTCGATTTCTACGAGTAGTTTTTCCAAGATTCCACGCTGAACTGCGCGTTCAATAGCTCGCCCATAACGCTCGTGTTCGGGAAGCACCAGTTCTTCTTGCGATATCAGCTCGAGCGCTAAGGCAACGTCTCTTCGGTCACTTTGATCGAGATTCCAAAATCTAAGAATTAAGTTCCGAGTGTCTTGTGTACTCATCACTACCTCAACCGCAACTTCTGCTTGTTCTTCGGTCCGAATGGCTGGCGCAATGGTCACAATTGAAGTGATCGAATCGGCGGGAGCGGCTGTTGCTGTCCACCTTATTTCAACTCGATGTTTGAGTACCTCCGAACTTTGAGAAACCTTTTTTGGCCGAAACATGTCCGGATTTGTTTGCCAAACAAGTAGTTGGGCTTCAACATCCAAGAATCGGCGATCCCCGTCGCTGGCGACACTCAGTTTGATCAAATTGTATCCAGGCTCCCAAGCGCCAGAAGTTCGCTCTGGGTTCACTGCGCCGGCACTGAACCGTACATAATTCAGATCGCAATGAACCCGCTGTCGGTGCTTATGACCAAAGAAGTGAAGCGACGCCCTGCCGCAAATACTATCCTCAATATCATCAATGTCCAACAGCCAGTCTGGGGGATGGTGACATATCACAGCGTTGACAACGCCGTCTAAAGGCTCAAGAACAGTTTGCATTGGGCTTAAGTAGAGTCCTTGTCGTACGTCGCTCTTGTTATCCATCCCAGAAAGCAGGGTTGAGGTCAGACCGAAAAAGCGTAACTTGATTTCGCCATTTATAGGAAGAACTTGGTTCCAGTAGAGACGGGGTTTTCCCTTGCGTTCGGGATCCGGTCCATAGACCTGGCAATCGAATCGCGCTGCAAACTGATTATATTGCTCAATTGGCTTCAACAAAGATCGCGCCGTCTCCGCATTAAAGAACTGAGTGGCAAGAACCTTTTCGCGCTTATTGTCCGGAGCTAATTTGATTGCATCCTGCGCATTCTTAGTGGCTGGATTATTCGGGCTGATGCGACGGTCCACATCGTGATTACCAGGCACCACAAAAACCCGCGAGAGGGGGCAGTTAGCTGCATCTGACAGCAATTCAAGGAATTCGTTCGCAGCCTCATATTCGTCAGCCCTCGCTCCAAATGCGATGTCGCCAACGACAATAATGGCGTCCACGTTACCAATTTCGCGCACACGTCTTTTCACGTCGCTCACAAGCGCAGTTCTAAAGGGTCTATCCGGATCATGATCAGGATTACCGCAGAAGGGATGTTGGAAGTGAATGTCTGCAATGTTTAGGAGTAACATTTGTCAAGTCCTACTTCTAGTATCTTGAGTCCCAAGGGTTGCGCGATTGGGTAAATGACACGGCAGCTGACAGTAGCGTTAATTGCTAACTGCACTGGGGAACTCTAGCCACTCTGTGAGGGAGTAAGAGCTATAGCAGATTATAGTCCACTCAAATCCATCAGAACTTGCAACTCCCATCATCAGGGCGCGGTCCCGAATTGCATGCTGCGGGTGTTCAAGCCCCCAGCGAGCACGTCAAATCATCAGAAAAACTTAGCCGACGGTGGGATTTGAACCCACGACCTACGGTTTACGAAACCGTTGCTCTACCACTGAGCTACGTCGGCGTAAGGGTCCATTATATTGGATCGGGCGCGGGGTGCAAAACAGTAGGTAAAGATAGCTCTGTCGCGACCATTGAGAGGACGCCAAGAGAGACGACCGACGAACACCTCAAACGCTGGCGGCTAAAGCGGGCCGGAACTTGCTCGGATGAGTTGCGTCCGGAAGTTCAAGAAGGGTGGGAACGATGAAAGACGCCATGTACGAGCGGAAAGGGCTTAACGAGGACCAGTATTCGCATCACTGGTTCGTTTCGATGTTGCGGCATTCGAGGCAGCTCCTGGCGGAACAAGAGCTTGAGCAGGCGGAGAGCACGGTCGGATATGCGTGTTTGTTCGCCTTAGAGCGGATGAACTCGGACGCTCTAGCGGCTGGGCTGGGCGTACTAGCCGAGATTTTGGAAGAAAAGGGGATGTCGTTTCAGGACTATTTGGAGCGGGGCAAGGCAGCTTAGCAGTTGAATCACGTCAATACTGACGGGCAGAGGGCACAACAAATCTTCGAAGTCGGTGTTCGTCTCACCCCATCCCGCAGGCTCCACCGACCTCAACTTTCTCCGGGTGCCACCAGGCTACCTGACCACACATTATGCTTTGAGGATAGAGGATACTGTCATCGTTTACACCCACAAGCTCGAACAGGACTTGCTTTTGTCGTTCAGCCAATTCTGGCTTGCCCATCTGCATGTACCAGATCACGAGATCGCGGTGCGCTCTTCGTCTTAGGTCATTAGTGGCCGGCAACCGGTCCGTTATCGCAGCTGCCCTCAACCTGAGCTTTTCACACTCCTTGAACGTTTGCTCTGTTACTTCTGTTGCCGGTGACTCAAGCTTCTCTGCATTTGGAGCCGACAGCGGGCGAGCCGGGATGTGCAGAGGAATCACACCATACGCCTGGGCGTTCAGTATCACGGACAAGGCTTTTGCTGTTTCTTCATCGGCCGCTGGATCCTGCTTGCAGGAACGCTCTACGGGCTCCAACACTCTGAAGCATTTATTCAGCCCCTCGGTGTCACCAATCTTTTGACAAAGCCGAGACGCAATGAAATACAGAACTATCTTCGAAAAGGCACTCGAACTCTGATCCAAATCAGTAAGCGCTTTGTGTATGGCCATACTCGCAAGAGCGGTGTTCTCCCTGCTTGCTTTTCCCTTCGCTATCTTCCGCTTCTCCGACCGTTCATCATCGCAAAACTCTTCGGCAAAGGAGCTGAGACCGGATTCCCAATGTGCAGTAGCGAGGGGGTGTTTAGCCCAACCATTGATGACTGGGCTCGCAGCGGTTTTTGCCGCTTCCTGTCCATAGCCGTCGCTGTAGTTCCATGCCATCTGCAATAGAGAGCAGGCACGCATTTCTGGTTTGATGTCCGCAGTATTAGCGACTCTCGATATCAATGCGTCGGGCGCTTCGTTGCTGGGATCAGACAGCGCCGGCAACTGCGGGATCAACAGACCGCCTGTAAACGCAATTGCTAGCAATGCTTTCTTAGTGATTAAGTCTTTTCTGTCCATCGTAAGCACTCGAAGTCACATCTGACTACACCATTTTACGGCTTCGGCCAGCTATGTAAAAAGACGCCCGAAAACGGCGTCCGAACGGAAATAAGCGGGCGCCTGCCCCTCTTATGATGGGTTTCGGAGCTTTGCCGTCACAATAGCCCACACAAATCCGATTGTTCCACATGCCATTCATTGCACAACAGCGTAGGTGTCAGCCGAGCCGTTGACGAACCGGATGGGGGGCGACATCGAATCCGGAGCCGGCAAGGATGCCGGCGCTCCCAGATTTGTCAAGGCGCAGCCGCCGTGAACAGCACGGCGCCGTAGGTGAAGATGCAGTAGGCGGCGGCGACCACGATCAGGGCGTGAATGAAGCAGATGGCGTGGGCGACGCGGCTTTCGACGACCAGGACGTGGCGCATGTCTTTCGAGTGATACTCGTGCGCAGTGGTGAACATCGCGGCGAGCAGGTGTTTTTCCAAGCCTTTCGCGACCATGATGTTGGCGGCGTTCAACTGTGCGTAGGTGTCGATCAGTGCCGACCAGTTGCGGCAGACGATGAAACCGGTTAATGCCAGCGCGAGAATGCACACCGCCGCGCCGACGACGGCGTGGTGATGCTGGGCCTGAGTGATGGCGTCTTTGGCGAAGATGCCGACACCGGCGATGAAGAATGAGTTGATGGACACGAAAAAGCTGTTCACCTGCTGCCGGCGTTGAGCTTGCTGTTCGCCGTGATTGACCAGGAGCTTGTAGTACTCCATCAAATCCTTTTGCTGTGCGTCACTGAACGCGGTCCCATTCGGAAATAAAAGCTGCTCGAGCTGAGCCTGTGTCGGTGGTGAACTCGCGGCTGCCTTGGCGGTGGTATCGTCCATGGTTAACCTACTCCTTCAGCGGAACATTACTCGTCAGGGTATCCATAGACGTCCTTCCTATTGCATGCAACATCGACGTCTGCGCGATGTTGTACTGAATCAATGCATTCGCTTTCGCGCTCAGCGCGTTGATGTAATCGCGCTGCGCGTTGACGACATCGAGGTTGGTGCCGACGCCGTCCTTTAATCTCACCTCAGCCACGCGCAACTCTTCGGCACCGTAATTGACGGCGTCGCTCGTTTCGACGATCAAGTTTTCGTCCGCCACGCTGTTCAAGTACGAATCGCGCACTTCCTGGTAAACCGCCGCCAGCTCTTTGTTGAAGTCCAACTGCGCTTTGTGCGCATCAGCGCGCGCCATGTTGATGGACGAAATCTGATTGAAAGCTAAACCACCAAGTGTCCATGTGGCATCAATCTCGCCGATGAACAACGAGCGCATCGTCCAACTTTTCGGTCCTGAACTGGTGCCGGACAGGGAGAGATTTGCTGTCGAACTCGCAGGTCCGGCACCGACGCCGGAGTCGCTCAGACCGCTTGTAGCCAGCGGGTTGTTGTCATTGACAAAAACTTTGGTTCCTGATCCCAAAATCTCCGCCTTCGCCTGAATTTTCGGCAGCAAAGTTCCGCGTTCGGCCTTGACGTAGTCGACTGCAGCCAGGCGGAGCTGTTCGTACTTCTTCAATTCAGGGCGATTTTCAATCGCTACTTTCATCAGCTCGTTCGGGTTTTTCAAACCGACTAATTGAATCTTTGCCACCAACGGTTCCGCCACTGTCAGATCGACTTCAGGGTTTAAGTTGATTGCGGTGGCCAGTTTTACCGCTGCTTCGCGGCGCGCGATCTGTTGTTGAATAAGCTGTTGCCGCGCTTGCGAGAGTTGGTACTGCGATTGGAGAAGATCTTCTTCCGTGTTGACACCGTTGTGAAACAAGTCCTTGTTCACGAGCACCAACGCTTGCGCAGTCTGCACCGCTTTGATGCGAACTTGCAGCAGCACCTCATTTAGTACCAGACCGTAATAGTCAGCGGCGACCTGTTGAAGAACATCGTTGAGTGTTCCGTGAACGGCATACTGAGATGCTAGGTATTCGTGTTTGGCTTGCTTGTATGTGTGCAGGATGTTGCCGCCTGAGAACAGCGTCTCCGTAAAGGACGTAGCACTCGTGAGATAGGGATTTTTAATACCAAGTGCGACACCAACGGGTGTCGTGTACGCTCCGTTGAGCGCTTCGGCGTTGAGGTCTTCAGCGATGGTCGGTAAAAAACCGGCGAAGCCTTTGACCTTGTTCCATTTTTTCTCAAGTTCGTCTTGTTGCGCGATCTTGATGTCGAGGTTGCCATCAATGGCGGTGCGCAAGACGTCGCGCAGTGTGATGGCGGTGGAAGAGTTGGCGTCGAGATCGTACGGTGAGCGATCGCGGTCGAGTGAGATCAGTGCGGTGAGCATCGGCGCTTTGACGACGACGTGATCTTCGTCTTTGAAGATGGCGCCACTGGAGATGGTGGCTTCGGTAGTAACGTCTTCCAGTTTGCGACGCGCTGCCATATCTGCGGGAGCAGCTTCTTCGGCTGGCTGGTAGCGAGGGTTGACGCCGGTGTTGCGCTTGGACGGGTTGGTGGCTTGGTCGGGAGTCAAGCCGGTCTGTGGAACTGCGCCGGCGTTTTGATCGTGCGGGTTGGCGGTTGGAGGAGCTTGGGCGATTACACGGCGTGGCTTTGAAGGAGTTGAGGGTTTTTTGAGAAGGGTGATTGAAGAGTCGGGGATGTCGTTGAGAGAAAACGAAGGCGCGGAAGTACCCGCTGGTGCGAGCTGCGCGCCCGGCGCTCCACTAACGTTGCCGTTGGCGGGCAATCCACTGGCGTTCGCGGACGGGCTATTGTTACTTGTTTTAAGGGCGCTTTCCGGTGCCGGGCCGGCGCCCGGCGCTCCACAAGCGCCTTGCATGTTGAAAACCATCAACACGCATAGAGCGGAGAGGAGAATGTGTCGCGGGCGGGACATGGATTCCAAGGTGATTATAAAGTGAGCCGTTTCGGCTAAAGTATAGATGAGAGTGCGATAAATCGCATGGTTTGCTGGAAATCAGCCAACCAAATGCGATGGCATGGCGTTTCATTTGTAGGACGAATCAATGTGGATTGTCGAATTAGCACTTCGCCGTCCGCATACGTTTATCGTCATGGCAATCGCCATTGCGATGTTCGGCATTCTCTCCATCATCAACATGCCGATCGACATCTTTCCCAGAGTCAACGTTCCTATAGTCAGTTGCGTCTGGACGTACACCGGCATGTCGCCGACCGACATGGAACTCCTCATCTCCACCGTCACCGAGCGCGCGCTCACCTCGACGGTCAACGGCATCGAGCATATGGAGTCGATGTCGGTCAACGGCATGAGCATCATCAAGGTCTATCTGCACCAGAACACGCCGGTCGGCGAAGCGGTGGCGATGGTATCTTCTGTTGGCAACGCCGTGCGCAAGCAGTTGCCGCGTGGTATCAGCCCGCCCTTCGTCACCGCGTCGAGCGCCACTGATGTTCCGGTTTTACAGTTGATTTTGCGCAGCGATACGCTCACTGAAGCGAAGCTGTTCGACATTGCCAACAACATTCTTCGCAGCCAGCTTGCCACCATCCAGGGTGCCACCGTTCCCTTTCCCTATGGTGGCAAATATCGCCAGGTCATGGTCGACCTCGACCAGAGCGCGCTCAGCGCCTTGCAGCTTTCCTCGGCTGACGTCGTCACGGCAGTCAACAATCAAAACGTCATCGACCCGATGGGAACAGCCAAGATGGGCTCCACGGAGTACGTCATCACTCTCAACAGCATGGCGGCGAAGATTGACGATCTCAACCACATTCCGATAAAGATGATAAAAGGAACCGTTGTTTTCCTGGGCGATGTCGCCCAGGTGCACGATGGCGCCCAGCCACAGCTCAACGTCGTCAACCTCAACGGCCAGCATGCGGTGCTCTTCAATGTCTTGAAATCAGGCAACGCCTCCACACTGTCCGTGGTGGCGGGCGCCAAAAAGCTGTTGCCGAAGTTGAGAGCGATTGTTCCCAAGGGATGCGAGATTGATATTCTTACCGACCAATCGATCTTCGTGAAAAACTGCGTCGAAGAGGTAGCCAGCGAGGCAGCCACCGCCGCCGGACTGACCGCGCTCATGATCCTGGCTCTGCTGGGTAGTTGGCGCAGCACGCTGATTGTGGCGACGTCGATTCCACTGGCAATCCTCGCCGCCATGATCGGACTCGATATCACGGGCAATACCATCAACTCCATGACACTGGGCGGTCTCGCCCTGGCGGTGGGCATGCTCGTCGACGACGCCACAGTCGCCATCGAAAATTTGCACCGCCACCTTGCCATGGGCGAAGAGATGGAAACAGCCATTCTCACCAGCTCGAACGAAGTCGCCCTGCCGGCCTTGGTATCTACTCTAGCGATATGCATTGTTTTCGTACCGGTCGTCTTTCTCATCGAGCCGTCTAAATCGTTGTTCGTTCCGCTTGGCTTGTCGGTCATTCTCGCCATGATCGCTTCGTACGGTCTCTCGCGCACGGTTGTGCCCTTGATGTGCAAATACCTGCTCGCCCACGAAGGTCACGGCGGGACCTCAATCCCACCGTACAGTGTGAGGGGTTTCTTCATAAGGGTACACAACGCCATCGAACGCACCTTCGAATCGATGCGCGAGAAGTACGCCAACCTGCTAGCCGTCGCACTCGCCAATCCTCGCGGCACCGTCATACTTTTCCTTTCCTTCTATGCGGTTTCATTCTGCCTTCTCCCCTTTATCGGACGCGAATACTTCCCCACCATCGACGGTGGCGCCCTGCGCCTTCACGTAGTCGGCCCAACCGGAACCCGCATCGAGCTAACCGACCGACTCTTTCGGCGCGTTGAAAAAACCATCCGCGACGGACTGCCACCAGGCATAGTGACATCGATTGTCGATAATATCGGCTTGCCGGTCAGTGGTATCAACTACGCTTACTCCGATAGTCAGACAATAAGTGAAGCTGACGGCGAGATTATCATCACGCTCAACGAGCATCGCCCGCATAACACTGAGTTTTACCAAGAACAGGTTCGACAGCTGGTTAAGCAGCACTTCCCCGATTGCACTTTCTACTTCCAGCCCGCCGACATTGTCACGCAGATCCTCAATGCCGGTTTGCCGGCACCGATCGCCATTCGCGTTTTTGGCATGGACAGAAAAGGCAACTTCGAGCTGACGGAAGGAATTCGCCGCGAGGCGCGTCTGATACCAGGGGCGGTGGACGTGGTCATTCACCAGATGGTCAACGGTCCGCACTTTATCTGGGACCTCGACCGCGTGCGTTCTGCTCAAATCGGTATCAGCCAGAACGACACATCGGTCTCCAATAACATATCTCTGAGCAGCAGTTTTCAAACTCAGCCCAATTTCTACTTCGACAAAGATTCGCGCATCACGTACAACCTCGCCACTCAAACACCGCAGTACGATATGAGCACCGTGCAAGACACGGGCGTCTTGCCTATCACCGGCATTGGTTCGAACGAGAGCAACAAACCGTCGGTCCTGATGTTCAACCTCGGAACCGTCAGCCGCACGCCCACACCCGAAGTGTGCAACCACCTCAACGTGCAGCCGCTGTACGAATGCTACGTATCGACTTACGGTCGCGACCTCGGTGGTGTCGTCGATGAGGTGCACAAAATCGCGGAGAAGTACAAGAAGCAGTTAAAACGCGGCAACTTCCTCATGGTCGGCGGTCAGGCGCTGGCGATGACGGCAGCCTTCGCGGAGCTGCTCGGCGGGCTCGCCTTCTCGATCCTGCTCGTCTACCTTCTGCTCGTAGTCAACTTCCAGTCGTGGACCGATCCGCTCATTATTTTGATGGCTGTGCCGGGCGCGTTCTCCGGCATCATGTGGAGTCTTTTCGTGACACAAACCGCCTTCAGCATCCCCGCCCTGATGGGAACCATCATGACCGTCGGCGTCGCCTCCGCCAACAGCATCTTGATGGTGACGTTCGCCCGCCAGCAGTTGGCCGAAGGCAAAGACGCGCTCACCGCCGCGCAGGAGGCGGGTTCAGAGAGGTTCCGCCCGGTGATCATGACCGCCACCGCCATGATCATCGGCATGATACCGATGGCTATAGGCGCCGGCGAGAGCTCTCAGAACGCGCCGATCGGACGCGCCGTCATCGGCGGTTTGATCGTGGCGACGTTTTCGACGTTATTTTTCGTTCCGCTGTTTTTTATGATACTGCGCCGGCGCCAGGCGGCTCAGCCGCAACAACAAAAAGGATGATTGATACCACATGTGGATTGTCAGACTCGCTCTAAAACAACCGCACACGTTTATCGTGATGGCATTCGCCATCTGGATATTCGGCATCCTCTCCATCACGCAGATGGCAGTCGACGTTTTCCCCGTCATCGACATCCCCATCGTTAGCTGCGTCTGGACCTACACCGGCATGTCGGCGCAGAACATCTCCAACCTGATCACGACCGTCACCGAAACGTGGTTGACGTCGACAGTCAGCGGCATCGAGCACATGGAGTCGATGTCGTTGAGCGGCATGAGCATCATCAAGGTCTACCTATATAAAGGTGCGGACGTCGGCGAGGCGGTGGCGATGGTGACGTCGGTGGGCAACGCCTGCTTGACCTACCTGCCGCCCGGCATCACGCCGCCGTTCGTGACTGCGTCGAGCGCGACGGATGTTCCGGTTTTGCAGCTCGGCATCGCCAGCAAAACCCTGGACGAAGCGCAACTTTTCGACATCGCCCAGAACATCGTGCGCGTTCAGCTTGCCACCGTCCAGGGTGCCACCATTCCCTATCCCAACGGCGGTAAGTATCGCCAGGTCATGGTCGATCTCGATCCGCCATCTCTGGTGGCACGTCAACTGTCGGCATATGACGTCGTCACCGCCATCAACTCGCAGAATATCATCGCCCCCAGCGGAACCGCCAAAATGGGCCCATTCGAGTACGTCGTCACTTTGAACAACATTCCCGACGCCATCGACAAGCTCAACAACTTCCCGGTCAAGACGATAAACGGAACCGTCGTTTTCATCCGCGACGTTGCCAACGTGCACGACGGTTATCAGCCGCAGCTCAACATCGTCAACCAGAACGGGCGGCGCGCGGTGCTGTTCAACATTCTCAAAAACGGCAGCGCCTCGACACTATCGGTGGTGACCCACATCAAAGAAGCGTTGCCGCGCATTCAAAAGATTGTCCCGCCTGCGTGCGACATCAGCATTCTCACCGACCAGTCGATCTTCGTCAAAGAGTGCGTCGCGGACGTCATTCAAGAAGCGTGCACCGCGGCTGGTTTGACCGCCATCATGATGCTGGCGCTGCTCGGCAGTTGGCGCAGCACGTTGATCGTGGCCACGTCGATTCCGCTCGCCATGCTGTGCTCCATCATCGGGCTGAACATCTCCGGTCAGACGGTCAACTCGATGACTCTCGGCGGACTTGCGCTGGCGGTAGGCATGCTCGTCGATGACGCCACCGTGGAAGTCGAGAACGTGCACCGCAACATGGACATGAACAAAGACATCGTCACTGCCATCTTAGATGGTGCCAAGCAGGTGGCGATGCCCGCGTTCGTCTCGACATTGTCGATCTGTATCGTCTTCGTCCCTGTCGTCTTCTTGACAGAGCCGTCGCGCTCGCTCTTCGTGCCCCTCGCCATGGCAGTCGTCTTCGCCATGGCCGCCTCGTACGGGCTGTCGCGCACGATCGTTCCGTTGATGGCGAAAGCATTATTATGGGCGGAGCACCCCGACCATAAGAAGGATGAAACCGCCGAGGGGAGCGCGAAGCCAAAGGGCCCGTTGGGGGCTTTTCTCGCTTTCTGTGGCCGCATTCACGATTTCATCGAGCATTATTTCGAGCTGACCCGGCACAGTTATCGTGACCTGTTGGCGTGGTGCCTCGACACACCATACGTAACAGCCCTGGCTTTCCTGGGATTTTACGCCTTTACCGTCATACTGCTCCTGCCGCACATCGGCGAAGATTTCTTTCCCACCATCGACGCCGGACAGCTCCGGCTACACATCAACGCCCGCCCCGGGACCCGCGTCGAGCAAACAGAACGCGTCTTTCACACCATTGAAAACGCCGTGCGCAGGCTGATACCGGCAGACGAGATCAAACTTGTCACGGACAACATCGGCATGCCGTACAGCGGCGTTAACTATGCGTTCTCCGACAGCCAGACGATCTCGGAAGCGGATGGCGAAATTCTTGTCACGTTGGAAGACAAACGCTCGCATTCGACAGGCTACTATCAGAAAGCCATCCGCAAGATGTTGACGCACGATTTTCCGGAAGTCAGTTTTTACTTCCAGCCAGCCGACATTGTCACGCAGATCCTGAACGCCGGATTGCCGTCGCCGATCGACATTCAGGTCGTGGGCATGGATCTGAACAAAAACTACGAGATCGCTCAAGCGATCAAACGCGAGGTGCGCAATGTGCCTGGCGCGGTCGATGTCGTCTTGCACCAGGTGATCGATGCGCCGCAGTTCGTTTTCAACGTCGACAGAACCAAAGCCGCCGAGCTCGGGCTGACACAGCGCGATGTTTCCAATTCGATGCTCATCTCGTTGAGTTCTAGTTTTCAGGTCGCGCCCAACTTCTGGTTGAACACCAAAAACGGTATCAACTACAACCTCGCTGCCCAGACGCCGCAGTACAAAATCAGCTCTGTTGACGACCTGCGCGTTACGTCGTTGACCTCGTCGACGACCGCGCAACCCGTGCAGCCTGCAACAAAACAAGGGACGACAGCGGAAAACAAACAGCCGCAGCTCCTCACCAATGTCGCCCAGTATGAGCGCCTGCCCACACCGTATGTGGTGAACCACATGAACGTTCAACCCGCGTTCAACGTCTACGCCGCTTGTCAGGATCGCGACCTGGGCTCGGTCGCGCTCGACATCAGAAAGATCATCACCAGCTACCGCAAGCAGTTGCCGCGCGGCAGTGAAATCACCATGGGTGGGCAGGTGCACAGCATGCGCACCTCGTACCGCGCCTTGTTGTTCGGTCTGATCTTCGCGCTGGTACTCGTGTACTTACTGTTAGTCGTCAATTTCCAGTCGTGGTCAGACCCGTTCATCATCCTCATGGCGATTCCGGGCGCGTTTTCAGGCATCTTATGGAGCCTGTTCGTGACGCAAACGCCGTTCAGCATTCCCGCCCTCATGGGAACCATCATGTCCGTCGGCGTCGCCTCCGCCAACAGTATTTTGATGGTGACCTTCGCGCGCGAGCAGGTCGAGGAAGGATTCGACGGAACAACAGCGGCGCTCAACGCCGGGTTTCAGAGGTTTCGCCCGGTCATCATGACCGCCACCGCCATGATCATCGGCATGATCCCGATGGCAATCGGCAGCGGGCAAGGCGGCTCGCAAAACGCCCCCATCGGCCGAGCCGTCATCGGCGGTCTGACCGTCGCCACCTTCTCCACCCTGATCTTCGTGCCGCTAGTCTTCTCGCTCCTCCGGCGCAACAAGCCGCTCAAGCCAGCCGCCGCCGCCACGGCGTCAGCGGCGCCGCCGCCGGACGCACAGCCGGAGCCGGAAGCGCCGCAGCCGGAGCCGCCGGCGAATGCCTAAGGACCGCGGCGCTCCTGCGCCACGTGTCCGCTCCACCCTTGCTGCGAACCGCCAGCCGCCTGGCTCCTCTTTTCTGTGGAGCGCCAGCCTCGCCTCCAGGCTGGCACCGAATTCGCGTGAGCACTTATCCGATGCCGCGCAGCGCGCGGCGCTCCACACCACGTGGCCGCTCCGCTCTCGCTGCGGACCGCCAGCGCCTGGCTGGCACCGAATCCGTGACAACACTCACCCGCTGCTCGGCTAGAAGCCGAAAGTTCCGGGATTGATCGTAGTCTGCGCCGAATTGCCCAAGTTTCCCCCAGAAGAATCATAAGCCTTCTCCTGAGCCGGATCACTCGGAAAGCTTGGGCTTGTCGAAGTACTTACGCTCCTGACGCTCGGTTTATGCATCAACGATTGAATAGCATCTCCAACATCCTCTCCTTTTCGGCGCATCCAGTCAGAGAATCCGTTCGTGTCGGAGACCGTTTCGTAGCGCGGACCTTTGCTGTCGGCTTGCAACCAATCGATGCTGTACTGCGTGCGGTCGTTATCAAATCCGTGCGCCATCTGATCCAGATCGAGACGGCCGACCTTGTCGGTAGATGTCACACCCTGCGGATCGGTGGTTGTTTTCGCAACCTCGCCGTTAGCCGCGCGGTCATACTCAATTCTTCCACCGTTGCTGTCGACAGTTATTTTGTCAGCCTTTACTGGCGGGATACCGCCTAATTCACTGGCGTACGAGTCGTTAGTGTCGATTCGCGGACCTTCCACCGTGACGGTCGAACCATCCTCGAATTGGTTGACCATCTGCCTCCGTCCGCCATCGATGTCTTGCACGTGCCGCTGTACTCTGAGGTCATCAATGTTGTTCATATCCAATTGAGCATTGATGTAATTCGCATTTGACATGAATGTCGATTCTTCAGGTACATAATGACCATCCGCGTCGTATTTCGCCGGTGGCTGCGGCACCTCGAACCCTGAGAAACTCCCCTTTGGCGCAACAAATTCGTCGGCAATCACATATCCTTGCCCGCTGTAATTGATGTGCGTTCGTAATTCTGCGGGCGCATTATCGATCAGTATGTCGCCATTTTTCGCAATAGAAACTTTGTCGTTTGTGCTCAGCCCCTGCTGTTGGTTGATCTTATTGGCCGCACTGACCAGGCGCAACGCGTCTTGGCCATTTGCTTCGTGCGACAACATGAGGGCTAAATCACCCCTGCGGTCAGAATCGTCGTGGGCGAGATCGTAAGCCACCTGACTGGCCTTTTGTTCAAAAGTTTGCATGCCGAAGGCTCCTCGTTTTTGGGAGGTAAAATCTGCGTGGGGTGAAGGTGATTTCTCACCGTCAAGATAATCAGCCATCGTGTCAACAAGGTGACGTCAACGTGGCGAGCGTGTGAGAAGACCGTGACGATCCTTGCTCAACCATGCCCGGTGCCGGGATGCCACTTCAATTTTGTGCCGCCCGAACAAGTCACCTGCTAGGTGACCACAGGTACGCTTTTGAGCACCACCGCAAAGACGTGTCCAGACTGGGATTCAGGCATTTTAGTCGCAGGTTGTTAGGGAGCAGATTTTGGTCACTAGATGTAGGCGAAAGTCCTGGCGGTAGACGAATGCCGACCGCCACGAAATTCTCGGCACGCTTCGATGCCGGGCAGCCCCGACGCTCTTTGCCGCGCGAACACGCCTTATTACTAAACTTACTCGCTACCGCCGATTATTCGCCTCATATCTCGCGATACCGACAGCGGCCGTATCAATAGCTGCTGCGACAGGAGCGCCAACCGGATCCAGCGCCGCGCTGGCGGCTAAGGCACCTTCTGCATTCTCCGCGACCAGCTCAAACTTTGAAACACCGTCAAGGATTGGGGTTGCATTTTGTGTGGGCTTATATGAATAGTCGTCCGTGTAATTCTCGTACGCGTCCTCACTCAATTTATCGTAGGCATCACTTGTGCAGTGCGAACTTTGAGGTACGATTTCCATCTCGCTATCGTTTACTTTGCCCGGTCGACGAGCGATTTGACCGTTCGATACTTCCGTATCACCAAAGAACTTCGTGCTGGCATCAACTTTGGAGGCCGATTGGCCGAAAAAATGCTCTAAAGCCATAAGCAGCTCCTCGCCTTGTTAGAAACTCAATTTCACGGGTTATGAAATTCAGATTAATTTGCACATGTGTTCATAGCGTGGCGGCATTGTGTCCAGGATGGGTCACAGATCTTACCGACAGGGTTAAATACACCGCTGTCCGGACTTTGGAGAAAAATCGCCGATCGCTCCGCATCAGACAACCAAAATGAGCTATCCTTTGACACAGACCAGGTAAGCCCATGAACTCTCCACAACAGAACCGCACCTCACAGCAGATGCAACAGCACGCCGAGCAGAAGCGCCCGGCACCAAAACGTTTCATCCTCATATTTGTGTGTGTGGTGATCGGTCTGTTCATCGCGGGTGTTGTGCCGCGCATCTTCGTGTCGTCCGAGTTGAAGAAAGCGCATGATGAAACTGTTGGTGCCGTTCCGGTGGTGCACACAGTCCTTGCCGCACCAGCCAATGCCACAGAAGCTATTACGCTCCCCGGCAATATTCAGGCGATTTTGTACGCGACAATCTACGCTCGCGTTGACGGTTATTTGAGAAGCCGCTGTGTGGATATTGGTGACAACGTCAAGCAAGGTCAGCTCCTCGCCGAGATCGACACGCCGACGGTTGATGAGCAGTTGAACCAAGGCAAAGCCGACCTCGTCCAAGCCCAAGCGCAGGTTTTGACCGCCAAGGCGCAGCTAAAAGAGGCGCATGCCAAACAAGACAGCGCGCAAGCACAGGTCGAGAAAGGGCAGAGCGACGTCGATTTCGCAAGAGTAACCGCGGACCGCTGGCAAGATTTAGCATTGCGCGGCGCAGTTAGTGTGCAGAGCAAAGATGAGAAGGTACGCGGGCTCAATGCGCAGACGGCGCAGTTGAAGGCCGATCAGGCAAACTTGAAAGTTGCAGTCGCGGATGTAAAAGCAGCGGCAGCCAACGTGCAAGTCGCAGACGCAGGCGTTGTCGCCAAGCTAGCCGCTGTGCGCAAGGTGACTGACGAGCAGTCGTTCAAAAACGTCCTGGCGCCCTTCGACGGCGTTATCACGGCGCGCAAAGTCGACCCGGGCGCCTTGATTACGCAAGGCAGCCAGACCAGCTCACTCGAGCTGTTTCAAATGGCGAAGATAGACCGGTTGAGGATTTATGTCAGCGTTCCGCAGCGCGTGTCGCGGTATTTGAAAGACGGCATGAATGCAGACGTGCTCGTGCAGGAATGGCCGGATCGCAAATTCATCGGCAAAGTAACCAATGTCAGTGGCGCGCTCGATCCGAACACCCGTACGCGCATGACGGAAATTCAAATCGACAACCCGGACCATACGTTGCTGCCTGGCATGTACGCCGAGGTGCGGATATCGAACGTGCGCGAGGCGCCGTGGATTCGCGTTCCGGGTACGACGATCGTAACCAAACCCGATGGGCAGTACGTGGTCACCGTGATAGACAGCAAGGCGCACTACCAGAGAGTGACAATCGGCCGCGATTTCGGCGACGAGATCGAAATTCGCACCGGACTGAAGGGGCAAGAGCAAGTTGTAATCTCGCCCTCAGACGACCTGCGCGAAGGCGACAAAGTGGACGCCAAGATCATCAAGCAAGATTCGTAGAGCGCGAAGTTGGCAGCGGCTTGCGCCGACCGAGACAAACTGAGCTCTTCTTCAACTGGAGGCAAGATCTCGCCTACGAAATCACACTTCAGACGAAAGTTCTTGCTTGTCGTCCAAAAACAACATGACCCTTTCTCGCAACGGCGAAAGATCGTGCGCATGGAAGTTCGCTTTCCCACGCAAGATCTCGGGACTCGTCCGAAAAACAAAACTCTTTCCCTCCCGGTGTCCAAAACAATAAGCAACAGAAATGACGTGCCTAAAGGCACGTCATTTCTGCTGCACCAAAGATGATATCAACAGTATGACTAGAATTAACCGCTTGTCTTCGAGCTCCAGCCACAAAAACAGCCACTTTGGGACCTCAATATGCGCGCTCGCGCCGACGAAAACCAAATTCATCCGCGCACTGGTGCGTATTGCAAGATCATTTTGTGGTGATAGCTCAGCCATGACTTCAATACGTTTGGGCAAAAAGCCAATGGAGACAGTTTTTGTGGTACAGGGATAGAGCCGCACTGCCATACTGGCAATGAGGTCAATCTTTGAATCCTTTTGAAGGCATCGCGTCAAACCTCGTGACCGTGAGCTCGCTGTTCTGTTGTACGCACCCATGCTCGGTATATGTAGCCGAAACATGCAGCGAAAGATCAAGCACGCCGCAGACCTTTTCGATTAGATTCAATTGCACACTTTCGCCAATTTCTATTTTAAAAATCGTACGTATAGACACTGCCGCAAGATTCGCTACTTCCTCTTGCGTCAAATTGAATGTCTCTCTTCTTGCACGGACCACGGCACCAATAGTTTGCTTGGTTGGGCAATACCCGCACGGAAGCAAGTTGTACTTATCTATCATGGCGCTGACCTCCATTCGACTTTCTACGCGACGCAGCCATTCTCGAGTGTCAAACCAGCTAAGGAGATTTAGGCTTCCTGACCAAAAAATGTGTTCGTCTACGATAACGAACTTCTCGTGATCTCCAGGTCGAAGTGTCACGTGAACACCTAAAGACTGAATGTATTTCATCGCCGACGCGAGTTTCTCCATCGACGCAACAGTGCGCTCAGGGAGGTTTGGCTCCAATCGTCGTTTCCAATTTCTGGGTTCTTGTACATATATACAAATTCTGACTCCACGACTGACAGCTCTCCTGATGAGGCTGTCCCAGCGCTCGATTGCCTTTGCGGTTAGATATGGGCTAACTATGATGATCCGGGCAGAAGCGTCGACGAAGTCGGCCGCCATCTGCGTCTCATAAGTTGATTCATCAAACGAGCATCCGGGGACTTCGGCATTGAAAATAACCATGTTGTGATTCACTCAGAAGAAGTTCGGTAATGGCGCGGACTACAGACTGAAGATAGAGCTGCATGTGCTCACCGCTCTAGCCCTCGTCGTCAATCGTTGCATACAAATCACTTTCCATTGATGGTACTTGCAGATTCTGAAAAACACCTGAGTATTTCTGCGCTGTACGGACGAGTAAAGAGAAGGCACTTTCGCAGGTTTAGAATAGTGCTGCTCATTGTCCGACAACAACGCAAGAACTTGCGTATGAACGCTCGTTTCAGACACTGGCAACTTCTTGCACCTGAATCGGAAATTGGGCGTGTTCGGACCACCACGAAACAACATGCGTATAAATGCTTCACACGCACAAGTTCTTTCGCACGACTGTCTTGCGTCATAATAAGCGCAAAGCAGGAGACAACCGAAGGTTTTCGCCTCACTGCAACCAACACCAAAGACGGATTATCGAGCAAGTTTTCGCCCAGACGGCAAAGCTTCGCCGTGATTCGCCCCGCATCGATGATGTCATCGGCAAAGCATCCCTAATGCGTGCCCTACCGCTGGGAGCCTTGCAGCCACACGCGACCCAACTTACCGTGGCCGTCCTTCGCGCCCCTGTCCGACCCTGTCATCGCGAAGGGCGGTCCTCGCCCGCTGCTGCCCCACCCAAGCGCCGCCCGCTCGGACGTGCTTGAATGAATAAGATTGTCCTAAATCCGGGCAATATATAAGTAGAACGTCGAGAACCAAGCCCAACAGCAGACGGGGCAGCTTGAAACAAGACCGGTTTATCATCGAATACGCCGACCGGGGCGCGTATTTAGCGCTCTGGTGGAAGACCATATTCCTGATGCCGTTCTGGGGGTTGCTCCTCTTTCCGCTCATGGGCACGATATCGCTCTCGCTCAACCTGTTTTTCGGCGAGTTCGTCTACCTGATGCTGGTTTTCTCCTGCATCGCCTACTTCCTCGACGACTGGCAGCAAAAACGCATTCGCGTCCAAAACGGCAGGATCAAGTTCGGGTTTCAGCGCCACAACCTGAGCGACTTGCAATCGATCGGAACCGAATACGTCAACAGTCGATTCAACCCAGACAACATGGTTTTGTCGTTCAAAAACGACGCTAGCATAAGTCTCGCTCTCAAGCGCCTTTCCCTCCGCAGTGTCGACCAATTGATCGAACACGTCGAGGCCACCTATCCGCAGTGTCAGATCGATCCGACACTGATCGCCCTGATGCACTGCCAGAAAACCGCGCGCAAAATTCTAGTCGAAACCGACAATAAGCTCGTCATCCCATACAATGGGCGCCGCCACCTTCAAGAGATCGCACAGACGTTTTTCTCTCTCCACCGAACGTGGCTGCACATCGGGCCGGCAATAGCTTTCCTATTCTGCACGCCGATCTGGTTTACGGTGACTGCAGCTACGTTTTTCATGGCCCGTCCCGCAGTCGACACCACAAATATGGAGAATACGATCGTACCGGCGATGTTCGGTGTGCAAGGCACGATAATCGATGCTTTGTCAAAATCCGCCGCAGTCGGGATAGTCATCTTGTCCAACCCTATCGTATGGGCGGTTTCCTTTGCATGCATACTGTTCTGTGCCTGGCAGTTATTGCGCGTCGTGCTTCTGCCCAAAAGCATCACTGTCGATGACAAAGGAATTTTCTTCGACCACGACGGCAATGGACCAGCTCTCGCAGCGGTGGGCGGCAGAATCACCTGGGACAAAGTTATTTCAGCATCGCTCGTTCGCGATAATGCCGATCTCGACAATTATTTCATTCGTTTCAACACCGACAGCGACAAGTCCAAACTCGACGTCGACATCAGCGCGCTCGAACCATCGGATCGCCCTCGACTTCTTAAAGCGGTTCAGCGAGTCGCTCCTCACTGCATCATCAGTGCGAATTTGTCGGAAGCGCTGATGCCAAAACAAGAACGCAGCTATACACAGCTCTGGCTGCAGTCGCTCACTTCCACTCCGCAGCGAAGCACACTACAGGCGCTTCAGCCCGGACAAACATTGCAAGAGGGACGTTACTGCGTGCTGCGCCGGCTTGGTATCGGCGGGCAGGCAACCGCCTACCTTTGCCGCGACGAAGGAACAAAAACCTCCGTGGTGCTTAAAGAAACGATCATTCCCGTTTTCGCCGATCGCGCAGTGAAGGAGCAAGCGATTCTGCGTTTTGAAGCCGAAGGCAAAATGCTACAAGCTTTGCATCACGACAATATCGTCAAGCTCGATGATTTCTTTTACGAAGATCACCGATGTTTCCTCGTGCTCGAGCATATCGACGGCAAGAATCTGCGGCAGTATGTGAGCGAAAAAGGTCAACTGCCGGAAGAACAAGTGCGGAGGCTCGCGGGCGAGATGTGCAACATCTTGCTCTACCTGCACGAAAAGAATGTCGTGCATCGCGACTTCACACCGGACAATCTGATCATGCGCAACGATGGATCGCTGACGCTTATCGATTTTAACATCGCGCAGCAATCGCACACTCACACAACCGGAACCATCGCCGGCAAACACTCCTACTTGCCGCCCGAACAGTTTCGCGGAAAAGCCACCACGCAAAGCGACGTCTACGCGTTCGGCGCCACGTTGTACTATCTCCTCACCGGAACCGATCCCGAGCCGATCACGCAGTCCAGCGTGCGCAAGAACGGTTTTGAAGTGAGCGAGCTTTTGGACAACATAATCATGCGCTGTACAGCGCTCGATTGCAATCGAAGAGTGAGCGATCTCAATTCGGTTTTGCACGATTTGGGTGAAACCGCGAACAATGGGCGCACCGCCGGTGGTTCTGTTGTTGACGCATTCGAGGCAATTACCGTCGGCAACGGCGACACGGACGACTCCGTCATCAGCGGGCGCCTTGCAGGCGCCCCTACGAGCGAATCACCAACTACGCCGCCATCTGCAGACGGCGACAATCTCGACGGTGCCAAAATCTCAGTGGCTGAACGCGAAAAACAACCCTCCGAGCGAGGCAAATCATCATGAGCGACATGGTTGTTCGAGTTCCGTACAAGTCGAACGCGCGACGAACGACGCTGGCGCTGTTAAAAACTACCTTCCCGTTGTGGGGGCTCGCCGGATCAATCATGGGCCTGTTTATGATGTCCTTCGGAATCGCCGGCATGGCGTCTAGCGGGTTCAACGCCGCAACAACGGTCGGCGTGGGCGCTTCACTCGTGTGCATTTTCCTGGTCTGCATCTACCTCACCAACGTTCTCAGTCGCGACGCGCTGGTCATCGACAAAGACGGGTTGCAGCTGCCATTCAATCCACTGCGCAGACGCCAACTTTATAGTTGGCAGGCGATCAAGAAAGTGGCGGTGTCGCATAGTGACGAGGCGGACATCAAAAAGAAAGAGCTGGTATTTTTCACCGAGCGCAAGCCGATCAACGTCAGCTTAGCCGGCATACCAACCGAGAAATTGGAAGAGATTTTGCTCGCGGTGGAAATCTGGGGCGAAAACAAGTGCGAGATCGATCACAGCGTCGCGTTGTTGAAACAAAGCGCGACCAAGTCCACGCAAAATCTTCTCAACTACACTGACATGTGGGAAGACGAGTTGCAACGGCGCTTTTCATCGGTGGCGTTCGTTCCGCTGGAGCCCGGTCAAGTCTTGCGTGACGGGTCACTGCGGGTGGTGCGTCATCTAGCCATGGGTGGATTGTCTGCGGTCTATCTTTGCCAATTGAATGAGAATAAATTGGTCGTGCTAAAAGAAGCCGTCGTCTCCGCTGACGCTGTCGAAGCCACGCAAGTAAAAGCCCGCGAGATGCTCGATCGCGAAGCAGCCTACCTGCTAAAACTCAACAATCCGAACATCGTCAAAGTGATGGATTATTTTGTCGAGCAAGGGCGCAATTATCTGATGCTCGATTATATTGATGGGCAGGATTTGCGGCAGCTCGTTCAACAAAACGGACCGCGCCGCGAAAGCACGGTGCTCGAGTGGGCAGTGAGCATGGCCGGCATGCTCAAGTATTTGCACGAACAGACGCCGCCGCTGATTCATCGCGATTTCACGCCGGACAACATCGTCATCAGCAATGAGGGATCGTTGTTTTTGATCGATTTCGGCGCCTCCAACGAATTCATCGGCAACGCCACCGGAACGTTCGTCGGCAAACAAGCGTTCATCGCGCCGGAACAATTTCGCGGCAAAGCCTGCGTACAGAGCGACATCTACGCGTTTGGTTGCACACTGTATTTTCTGCTCACGGGGCAAGAACCTGAAGCACTTTCAACATCTAATCCCTGCGACATCAACCCAACGGTTTCGCCCAAACTCGCCGAACTCGTCGTCTGCTGCACCGACATGGAACCCGCCAACCGCTATCAATCCGCCGCCATGCTCATCCCGATTTTGCGCAGCATGGCCGTCCAATCGACTGCCACCATCACCGACACCGCGCAAGCGTAGTGCGTCGCTGACTTGCGCTAGGGAGCGCCTAACCCAATCCGTCCGACTGGCGAGCGTGGTTGAATGCTGGGTCAGATTCAAGCGTGCTGTGATAGTCAGAGTCGTAGTAGTTTTTCAGCACGGTGCCCCAGAGCGCGACGAGCGGACGGACGGCGGCAGCATCCTCAATCTCATAGTCAAAGTTCGGTTGCGCACAATTATAATAGCCGGCGTACGGAACACGAGAGTCCACCCACAACTCATGAGGCACTCCGCTGGCAATGGATTCGACGGCCGGATCCGGATAACCTTTAGCCACTCCGATAACCATGTGTCCGATGTCGGTTTGCGGTAGATACAGCCCTTCTTGCTTCGCTTTCTCCAAACCATCGAAAGTCTGTTTGTACCATGCGTTGAGTCCATCCCACCCCGAGGCAATGTCGTACTTCGCCACTCCCGGCAATGATGTCTGAGAAATTGTTCGCTCATACCCGGCAAGATTGCGCATGCCGACAACCATTCCATCCTGCTCCGGAAAGTTTCTCCACTCGAGATGGATTCCCCTCTTTTGGGACTCTTCATTCAGGCGCGTAAGTTGATCCGTGTCTGACTCTTTCACTCCGCTAAGGTAAAACTCTGTCTGCCCGCGCACTCCAGCAAGCGTCAGAACCACATTAGGATCAGTGAGATGAATGCCGATGCGCGGGTCGACCAATCCGTATAAATTCTGAATATTCCCGGCGGCGGTATCAGCCAGTTGTCTGGCAAGGCTGTCCGACTCCGCCAGTCGTGTCGCGCCGCGCTCCGCCCCTTCGGATCGCGACACACTATCTCGAGCCATGGATAAAAGCGCAGCATTATGAGACGCTCTGTCTACAACGCCATCATCAAATACTTGATCCCACTCTGTTTCGCGCCTAGTTTGAAAGACCGGATTTGATGCCAGTTCTTTGTGCACACTGGATCCGTAGAACTTTTCCAAAACTTTGTCCCAGAAGTCTACTCGCGGAGAGTTGGCAGCACCACTATTTGCTTCGAGCTGATTTTTCGATTGGGCAAAGGAATTGTAATCCGAATATCGAGACGAGACGTCAGACCATTGTGCACGCGAATTATTGGTTGCGGCAGCAAGAATTGCATCGTCGGGATAACCCTTCATCACGCCATACAAGAGGGTATCGATGTGGGTATTCGGCGGGTAAAGTCCATCCTGTTTAGCCTTGGTCAACCCATCAACCGTTTTTCTTGTCCACTCGAAACTGCCTCTTTCACCAGAGGCAGCATCATATTTGGCGACGCCCGGAAGTGAGGTTAGTGATGTTGCTCGTTGCAGTCCGGACGCGCTAGACACATACATCAATACTCCGCCCTTATCGCCCTGCATCCATATGAGGCTGTTGCCACTGCGTTTGAACAAAGCCGCACGAAAAGTCGCAATCGCATCGCCATCTTTGAGAATAGAACCATTGAACTCAAACTCGGCGCGAGGACTCACTGCCGCCAAAGTCAAAATTACATTTGGATCGGTGAGATGAATGCCGATACGGGGATCGACCAATCCGTATAGATTTTCAATGTGAGCGGCGGCGGTATCCGCAAAGTGCTGCGCAAGAGCGTCCAATCGCGCATTATGTATCGCCTCGGGTCCTACATCTGTTGCATCTGAAGTGGACCCTTCTTTTCTGGCTTCTGTAGAACCATTTTTCACAGCGGGGTTCTTTGGGAGCGTTGCCAATTTCGCGTTCGATTCGTCGACTTCCGCACCCGGTGTGGAAGCGGCTCTGCTGGCTTCCGTAGAACTATTCAGCGCAGGCTCGGGAGTCTTTGGGAGCGTTCCCAATTTCGCATTCGATTCCTCGACTTCCGCACCCAGTGTGGAAGCGGCTCTGCTGGCTTCTGTAGAACCCCTTAGCGCGGGATCGGGAGTCTTTGGGAGCATTCCCCACGAATTGTCCGCTACCGCGGGATCGTCTCGTACCTGTTCAGAGGTGGTTGTCATCGCAGCGCTCGGAGCGTTCTGATGAGTGTCTCCTAGCACTTCGAATTCACGACTCGCAGCGGTCTGGTCAGTTCTTCCTGTCGTCTCCGATGCGCTGCTCGGCTGATAGGAGCCCGGCTTTTCAAATGCATTATTTGGAGCAGTCGGAGTTGTTTTCCCAATCGTTTCGAAAGCACGAGTCGCTCCCCCGAACATGCCGCCAAACGCGGCGTACTTCAATGTCGTGGAGGCGACCTGCCGGACACCCGGCAAAGACCTGTGTTGAATGCCATCTGCGGCAAACGAATTGGCTACTCCGCCAACTGCGCCTGATAGAGCGCCCTCGAAAACGCGCGATTTCAAGCTAGTCGGTCCGAACAACGCGCTCTTCTCCAGCGCGCCTCCAGCTGCTCCCATCGCCGCAAATGTAACTCCGCCAACTGCCGCATTTTCGAGGCGCCCCCGCAACAGACCTTTGTTTTTGTCGCTCGATGTGAATATGCCACCGTATATGGCGCCGCTCGTTCCCAGCTTGACACCGGACGCAAGAGAGACGGTCGAACGCTCGAGCAAGGGACTGAGAACTTTGCCTGTGGCCAACCCAAGCACCGCCATATCAACGGCGGTCCCAGCGAGATTGCCCACCTCACTCGCCACGGTTGAACGACCCTCGTCGACCAGATGCATCTCGTGCAGCTTATGTCCGGAGAGTTGCGCGACTGCGTTGTAGGGCTTTTCGAGTCCGGCGGCGAACGCCCCGGTGCAAAAGTCGACCGGATTCAAGTTAGAAGCTACGGTGACTACCGCATCGCTTAATCGCATAGCTTTACTCTTTGGACTACAGATGTAGCGCCGCGCAGAATTGGAGCTACCGTTCCGTGACCACTTTAGTCGATTAAAGTTGCACAAACGTGGCATGGCACAAAACAGGTTTAGTTGACTCCTACCGACCTTCCCAAGCCCTTCGCCGTTTCCCGTCCCGCCGGCTGCGGCGTTGCCTATCGTGTGCGCCCGTCTATGGGCATTTGAGACGAACAGCAAAAGAGATTATCAGCAACGCGTCGAGCGTGCTGCTGAGAACGAAACTGTTCAAATCATGTTGAAGATATTTTGATTAGGAAAGCCTGGTCGCGGATGGTCGCACATGGACGCGCCGGATCCAAAACACGAGAGCCAGCAGGGCGCACCACGGTTAAGTTGCAGAATCCGGCACGATTAACCGCTTCGATTGTTTAGAGGCTAGCCCATACGGTTGAGTTGTTGATCCGCGCGATTACATGTTCGATTGTTGAGTCAGGCAGCATTGGTGTGATTCGGATACACTGTTTGCATGAATGCGTGCGCATGATTGTGGACGATTCAGGAAAAAGGGCGCCTGCAAGGCGCCCCTACGGTACAAAGCGCGCCCCAATATTCGGAATCAACAATGAACAATCTCGATAACGATTTGCTGCATTTACTCAACAGCACTGACGACAGTACTGCCGAGTCAATCACACGGCGTCGCTTTCTAATCTCGGCGCTCGCGGCGAGTTTTGTCGGTTCCCTCAATCATTTAGCGTACGCCGCGCAATCTGCCGAAATTCCGAAACGCGCTCTCGGTCGTACAGGCGAAAAGGTTAGTTGCATTGGTTTGGGCGGCTATCACATCGGCGTTCCGCGAGACGAAGACGAAGCGATTAAAATCGTGCACACCGCCATCGATGCCGGCATCAATTTCATGGACAACTGCTGGGACTACAACAAAGGCGTGTCCGAAATGCGCATGGGCAAAGCGTTGGCGATGAACGGTTATCGCAACAAAGTATTTTTGATGACCAAGGTCGATGCGCGCAGCGCGAAAGGATTTAACCAACAGTTGAATGAGTCGCTCATGCGGTTGCAGACCGATCATGTGGATTTGATTCAGTTTCACGAGATTATCCGCATGAATGATCCAAATCCGATCTTCGGCAAACACGGCGCCATGCAAGCAGCGCTGGCAGCCAAGCAAGCGGGCAAGGTGCGTTTTATCGGTTTTACGGGGCATAAGAGTCCGGACATTCATCTTCATATGCTGGCGACTGGATTAGCGCATGGTTTCGTATTTGATACCGTGCAAATGCCGCTCAATTGTATGGACGGGCACACGCAAGGTTTTGAAAAACGAGTGCTGCCCGAGCTTCTCAAACACAATATTGGTGTTTTGGGAATGAAACCGATGGCATCTGGCGTGGCGCCGCAGACTGGTGAACTTACCGGTGAAGAGTGCTTGCATTACGCGCTCAACTTGCCCGTGAGCGTCGTGATTACAGGATGCGACCGCATGGAAATTCTGGAACAAGCAATCAGAGCCGGCCGCACGTTCAAGAAATTGCCGGAGGAGAAAATCGCGGCAATATTGGCAAAATCTCAGAAATTCCAGGCGAGTGGATTGTTCGAAAAATACAAAACGACGACCAACTTCGACGCGACGGCGGCCCATCCGGCTTGGCTCAGCTAGCCGATCTAGTTGCGCATGGCAACCATATGCCTTGAGCGCCAAGCGTTCGGGGGCTTGGGTGAGGTTATTACGGTTTACTTTGACCTTAGCAGTCACTACCTTCATACTTAAGTTCGGCAAGATAAATACTGTCCCGGATCCGGAACAAATCGGTCTCCATCTCACTCATCACGAGTGTCACACGGTCAGGCGTCGACAGGAGAGCAGCAATGGCGAGAGCAACATGGACGGGCGTCGTCAGTCTCGGGCTTATGAATTTGCCCGCGCAGTTGGTGTTGTTCGATTACGACCAGGCGAGCGAGAAGCTCCTGGCGAAGCAGAAAGAACGCTTCGACGCCGAGCGCACGAAGCTCAGCGACAGTGATGTTCCGTGGCTGCGCAAGATGAGCGCGGGAGAGTATTTCCAGGTAAAAGAGCGCGGCGCCACGCCGCCCTTGCCGGTCGACCATTCGCTTGCTCTGTTTACCGCTTTGCCCGAGAGCGAGTTGAACGCGGTGGCGATAGCAAACAGCTACATTGTTGTTCCGACGACTGGTGCGTTGCATGCCTTCGTGATGTTTTTGGATTCGTTGAGTAAGCAAGGCCGTGTGCAAATCGGTGTATTGACGATTCGCCATCGGGCGCGCTTGTGCGCAGTCGCGGCGAAAGACGGCGTTTTGTACTGTCATGTTTTAGCCAACGCGCGCGAGTTGAGCACGATTTCGGAATTTGCCCAACGGCATGTCGGCTCACATCTATTCGCATTGATGGACGAGTTCGATCGGCACAAAGCATCAGCGTACACAGCACCGCAAGGCCGCAAGCGCACATCGCGTCGGTTGCGGCGGGTCAGTTAGTCTGACTCGACGACGAAGTCGACCGGGCCGCCTGTCCAGTGTGTCAGCACGACACATCCGGTTTTGCTGTGATGTGGTCCATGGGCGGTTTTGGCGTTACCGACGAAGTATGAACCCGGTCCGTAGCTGACACCTTCTTCGATAAAGTCGCCGCTCAGGACGTAAACTGTTTCGGCGGCATGCGTGTGCGAATGGCGAGGAATCGTCGCGCCGGGACTCAAGCGTGTTTGCACGGTTTTTGTTTGAGTTTGATCGTCGAGATAAATCACCTTGCTCTCCACGCCTTCGATGGCTAGCTTTTCCCATTGGCACCCAGAACAATCGCTCATGAATTGGTACACCGAACTTCTCCCTTTGCGCCACCACATGATCGCATATCAGTGGGAAGTTGGTTTAATGCAACGATATAAAAAACGCTCGCAAACATGTCGTATTTGCATAAAGAGGGTCAAATTCTAAATGAGACAACACCGTTAGGCGGGTCAGGATCTTGATGAGGCAGTGCGTCATAAAGTCATCGTCCACGCCCCGGCTTCGCGCACTTGTGGGTACGGATAGATTTTTGGCGGGGTTTCGCACGAGAACTGGCGCTGGCATAACTTGCTCGGGCTAATTCGATCATGTACGAGCCTTCTTCCAACGCGCGCTCGGGAGTTTTGAAATAACCGAGACGCACCATCTTTCCGCTTCGATTGTATTCAAAATACTCTTTCTCGAAATCAGTCTCGACCGGCTTGCCGTCAACATCGAGCCAATCTTTGAAGTACAGATCGTCATCAATTATGATCGCGAACATTTGACCGTGGGCGAACAAGCCGATGCCACCGAACATTCGCCGCGCGTCGATGTCGCACCACGGCGCCAGCAAATCCGCTACATGAGTGGTTAACTCATCGTCGATCGGTTTAGCCACATTCGTTGATCAGGGTTGTTGTCCCCAAGTTTTAGTGCCCCAACCTGTGGACGCCTCTTTCTGCGCCATGGTTGCGTGGTGATTCTTCTCGGTTTCGGGATCGCCGATCGTTTGCAACGTGTGCAACTTCTCGTGATCAACGTTGCCGTCAGCCATGCGAGCATCTTCTTCCTTGTCGTAGCGCCACTTCCCGTAATTCGCATAGGCTGCGGTATCGAAGCGCTCGTACGCAACAAATGGACGCTTCGCCATGCGCTCGTGCATCAGTTGGTCCGTAGTCCGGAATGCTTCAGGTGGGAAGCCATGAATTCCCTGCTCAAGGCAGGCAGCGACAATCTGCGGTTCGCGGATTGTGTCGCCGGTTGGGTTGGTTTCCGCTTCATACATTGCGTCGAAACCCTGCATACGACTGCGATTACGCATAGCATCCGAATGTGAGCGTGCGTGCGCGAGATGCATCTCCGAGAACATCGCATTCTTTTGTGCGCGACTCAATGCTTGATTCTGCCAGACCTGGTTGAGTTGTTTGGAGAACTGCACTTCGGTGACGAGATCCTCCGGACACCAATATCCGGGGAGAACGTTGAGGACGGTTCCGTCGGCGGAGAGGAAGAACATCTGCACGTTATGCGGACCGGCTCCGTTAGTGGTTGCAACCGCATTGCCGAACGTGTCATGTCGTCCGGACATACCCGCGTACGGTTCGCCGGTTATATCGCGGGAGCCGCAGACTAACTCGTTCTTCAGGGTGGAAAAGGCTGGTTCTTGCGAGAGCGACACGGCTCTCAGGCTATTGCCCGCGCTTCAAGTTGCGCCGTCCATGCTGCCGAGCATCTGAATCCACAGAATCATCTTGCCGGAATGCATCGCTTGTTGCTCAGCCTGCCCAAGGGAGTGGTACCAGTTGATGTTCGACGTCAGGTACCGCGTATTGTCGTGGTTGACCTGCCCGTTGATGAGCGTCTGCTTTGACTGGACCGGCAGGGCCACAAGCGCCGCCACAAGCAATGCAGGCAAAAGGCTGAGTTTTCTCATGAACCTGGTCCTCGCGAGAACAGTACTACTATTATGCGCCGATTCAAAGAAGTGGCAAGTGCGGGCTGGTAGCTGAGCCGGTCTGGGTTTACAGGCGTCGGGGTGAGAATCTGTTCGAAACATCCCAGCAACCGATTGGATGAGCTGCGGCGCCAAGTAATCGGTAGCAGCGATTGGAAACGCCCTGAAAATATCGCTGCTACCGATTGAGGGAGCTGCGGCGCCAAGTAATCGGTAGCAGCGATTGGAAACGCCCTAAAAATATCGCTGCTACCGATTGAAGGAGCTGCAACAGGTGCCAGGCGAGCAGGCGCGCCATGCAGCGAGAGCGCCGCACAGGACTAGATCGTCTCATTGCCGTACATGTATTGGCGGAGCGCGGATGGGATGTGGATGGAGCCGTCGGCGAGTTGGTGGTTTTCGAGCAGGGCGACGAGGATGCGGGGGCTGGCGACGGCTGTGTTGTTGAGCGTGTGCACGAAGCGCTTGGCGCCGTCCGCGGTTTTGTAGCGGATGTTGAGGCGGCGGGATTGGAACGTTCCGAGAGTGGAGCAGGAATGAGTTTCGCCGTAGGCGTTGCGGCTGGGCATCCAGGTTTCGATGTCGTGCTTGCGCACTTGACCGAGACCCATCTCGCCGGTGCAGACCGCGACGACGCGATAAGGCAGCTCGAGCAGCTGCAGGATCTGTTCGGAATTTTCCAGCATATCCGCGTGCATCTTCGCAGTCAGTGCGTCATCATCAACAGCAAAGACGACCTGCTCGACTTTCTGAAACTGATGCACGCGATACAACCCACGCGTGTCACGCCCCGCCGCACCGGCTTCGCGGCGAAAGCAGGTGGACAACCCGGCAAAACGGGCGGGCAACTCTGCTTCGCTGAATATCCGGTTTGCTTGCAAGGCGACCAGCCCGACTTCGGATGTTCCGGTGAGAAAGAGCTTGTCTTTCTCTAGCACGTAGGCGTTCTCTTCGCCGAGCGGGAAATATCCCGTTCCGACCATGGCATTCTCTTTCACCGCCAGTGGTGGCATTGTCAATGTATAACCGCGCCCGATTAAAAAATCGACCGCCAACCGCATAACGGCGAGTTCCAGGAGTGCACCGTTGCCAGTCAGCGCATAAGCGCGACTGCCCGCGAACTCGCGCGCCTGATCGAATAAGACCAACTGACGCATTCGCGCAAGCTCGACATGATCGCGCGCGTCGAAATCAAACTGTCTCGGCTCGCCCCATTTTTTCAACTCGACGTTATCGTCGTCGGTTGCTCCAGTCGGAACATCGGCGGTCGGCAAAGACGGCATCAATAGAAGTAGGTGTTGATGCCGTTCTGTTACGTGACGCAATTTGCGCTCGAGTTGCTCTAACTCGTCAGTGACAAACTTACACTTCTCAAGATGCGCGACCATTTCGCTCTCGGCAATCTGTTTGGTCGCCCGAGATAATAGGTTTCGTTCTCGACGCATGTCATCAGTTGCCAGCTGCAATCGCCGCCGCTCATCGTCGAGTTCGAGCAACTGATCCAGATCGGCTGGAATGCGCTTGTTGCGAATAGCGTGTCGAAATTGCTCCGCGTTCTGCTTTATATAATTGATGTCGATCATGATTTTTCATCTCCTTGCAGATTGCCGATGCAAGGCCCGCACATACAAAAACGAGCCCGCATCGGGCTCGTGTCAACTTTTGCTTTGGTCTCAACAATGCAAATTACGGCCCGTCTTCGAGAGATTGCGAAGACGACGACGAATTGAAGCAGTGTTGATACTCATGCATATTTCGATTATGAGCGAATTGCTGTGTTTGTCAACCAGAGATTGGCGCAGTTTGCCAAGCTGTTTCACAGTGTAACAACATTCGCTCGCCTGCAACTAAATGCAGAGGCTGGCGTCACCCAGCACAGCTTCGGATTTAGTTAAAAAGCCAGGAGAAAAGCATATGAAGAAAGTATTGGTAGCAGTTGCAGCAACAGTATTCACCGGCATTCCTGCCATGGCAGATTGCACAGTGACACAGATCAACTCTGAAACGATCAAAACACAACCGGCCGTTCAAGAGAACATAATCAGCAGCCCTGAACTCGCCGCGACATGCACCACCACAGTTATCCAGAAGAAAGACACGGCGATGGTGCCGAATTATCGTCCGTCCGTATTCGTCGTCAACCCGAGCCCAGCTCTGCTCGCCTCTAACGGCGTGGTAATCGAAGTCGTCAATCCGGACGATCTCATCTACCGCCAAGCTGAATTGAATGCTCGCATTCTCGTCGAACAAGCCGCCGGAACGATCACCACGGCAGAAGCAAACGACCTGCTCAACCGCTTGGGCAACGTAGCTGGAGTCGAAAACGGCATGAAAGCTGAAGGAACTTTGACCTGGAAACAAGTCGAACACACCTACCGCGCTTTCGACAGAATCGCTCATGACCTCGACAATTATTCGTCCGTTGGTGGCAACCGCCTCGCCGGTAGCTTCATCGTTCTCTAAAATTGCGGGTTTGTTGTAGTGGGTCGCTGCCAGCGACCCCTACGACGCTTTGATATCACAGGCGGTGCCCACAAGGCATCGCCTGTTTCTTTTGTCGAGACGCGCGCGTGTTCGTTTCGCGGATTCGTTTTAGCGGGTCGCTGCCAGCGATCCCTACGGCGGACTAGGAGCGCGGGACTCCAGCCCCGGAATACTTCCAAGTGCCTAGCTGCAAAAAACGGAACGTGATTAGAACGCATGTTTCCGGCTGGATGCGGCGCGGTTGCGCCGCGCTCGTTAGCGGAGCGTCACAGCGCTCAAGGCAAATCCTGCCCCGTTTAATTCCGCGCCTGGTTGTGCGATAATCACGAGGTTTGCCAAGAGGGCGGGGACCGCGACATGAGCTTTCAACTGAGCACCTACCTGAAAGAAGGTACCAAATCAACGCACGATCAAGCCGAAACGAGCCAGTTTCAGCGCCGCCTAGCCAATGCGGAAATTTCGCGCACTGACTACGCGGATTACATGGGGCAGCTTTACCTCATTCACCGCGCCCTTGAACACGGACTCGCGTCCAACGCGGCGACAAAAGATGTTGCCAATCAGCAGGAGTTTCAGGCTGACTATCTGGCGCGCGATTTGAAAGTTCTCGGGCAGGAGCCTGACAAGGTGAAACCCCGCAACGCAACGAAAGAAATGCTCGCCAGGATCGAAAGCGAGTCGAAGAGCAATCCGTTGGCTTTGCTCGGATACCACTATGTGCTGTTGGGCAGCAAACACGGCGGTAAGTTTATCGCCGCAAAAGTGCGCGAGAAATTCGAGTTCGACGGCGAAGGATGTCTTTATTTCGACCCATACGGAACCAACTTCATGCCAATCTGGCTCAAGTTCAAATCAAATCTCGACACCGCCGCGCAAGATGAAACCGGCGGAGCGATTGTTCTCAACGCGGCGAAAGACATGTTCGAATATTTTGCAAAACTCGGAAGCGAATTAGACGCCGCCGCGAATTAGACCCGGCCGCGTAGTTAACGAAGAGACGGCTGGAAGCCTGCGCTCCCAGAGCCCCCACACACGAAAAAGCAGGAGCTTGCGCTCCCGCCTTTCGCACTTACACCACTAACCGTTTAAGGCTTAGAGACTTTTTCTTCTTGTTTCAGCTGCTGCTTTTGCAGATCAAACTCTTTGCTGATCGTTTCTTTGTCAGCGTCGCGATTAGCGTCGAGAGCTTTCTTCTGCACGTCGCGCTGCGAGTCGAGTTGCTGTTTTTGTCCGGTTATTTCAGCATCAAATTTCGATTTCTGCGCATCGAGATTCTTCTTGAGCTCATCGGTGCGATTGTCCCAAGCTTTCTTGTTCAAATCGGTATTCGCATCAATCTGAGTTTTCGCTTGGCTTTCAGAATCAGACAATCTCTTTTCTGCCTGAGAGCTGCAAGCGCCCAGCCCCAAAGCTATTAGGATGGCTACCGTTGTTTGCAATCTCATTGGCTTTTCCTCCTGATTTTGCGTTGCTGAGTTGGACGAGACTCAGTCAAATTTGGTTCCGGGCGGCTATAACATATGAATATTGGCGCTCGAGATTGAGGTTTCGTTGTGTGGTTGAGCACCAGCTTCGTGGCAGGGTGGGATGTGGTCAGAACCGCCTAGAGTCATGTACCAAAAACGTACATTCTCATAATTCTGGTTCCATTCCGAAAGCCTTGCTGTCCTTAACTTTCGGGACTATGGCCCGAAGTTGTCAATGTACATTTTTGGTACGTGGGTCTAGGCCTTTAAGGAAAGCTATACCCGCATATTAAACTCGGACAAAAACATCAGGCGCGGGAAGGTCCTGCGCTCCACAGGCGGTGCGCCGCGGTCCTTACGCCAGTGGCTGCGCGCTCAACACCGTGTCCTTACGCTACCGCGCACCGGCGCAGCGCGCTTACGCCGCTGCGGCGGGCGGGGCGGCGTTGGCTGATTGGTGCTCGTGCATTTCTTCTTCGATTCTGGTAGCCGGCGATACTTCGATCTCGTGCACGATAAATCCGCGCGGATTTACTTTCGAGCGGATCAACGGCATGGCGACGTTGTAGACGGGAATACCGGTTGTGGTGCGCCCTTCGTGCGTTCCGGCGTGGGCGTGGCCGTGAAACACGCACGAGACGTTGTGACGATTAATCGGTTCTTCCAGTCGGCTCGATCCTAAAAACGCATATATAGGAACGCGCTCGCCCTCTACAGTAGCCTGTATCGGCGAGTAGTGCATGACAGCGATGCGATACTCTGTGCGCAGTCTCGCCAGAGCCGCTTCCAATTTCAGCGCTTCGTTCACCGCTTCGTGCACGAACGATTTGATCGCCTCTTCGCCCCACGGACCTAGCATCGAGTTGCCAAAACCACCGGCGAAGCCCTTGACGCCGGCAAATCCTACTCCATTGATCTCGATTGACTCTCCGTCGAGAACATTCAACCCCGCTTCGCTGAATATCTGTTTCATCTCATCTTGCTTTCCGGATTCAAAATCATGATTACCCAAAACAAGAATGGTCGGGATTTTTGTTGCGCCGGACATCTCTTTCAGTAGTACGTGAGCTTCTTCCGCTGTTCCGTTGTCGGTGACATCTCCACATAACAAGAGCATGTCAGCGCATTGCGAAATCTCTTTGAACATCGGCTGGAAGTCGCCCACCGAGGTCTTGCGGCAGTGAACATCGCCAACTGCTGCGATTCTCAAAATGTCTGCCATAGCGCCTCCGGAAAAGGTCTGTCTCATCTGACTTGTCTGAAAATGTACTGAATAGGTTCCCGCTTTTTTATGAGATCCACGCGGATTCGCATGCAATGGAACTTTATAAATGATACGCAGTCCTTAACATTGGCGACAGCAATCCGTTTTCGCAATTTTTTTTTCGCCGCAAGGCAAGGAGTCTATATGGTATTCGACCCGACGTCGCATAAGCTCGAGCCCGGCGTGGCTGAGTTTTATCGCCATGCCATGAACGAGCTGCAAGAGCACGGCGTCGATTTTCTTGTCGGTGGTGCATATGCGCTGCGAGTGTATACGGAAATCGAACGGCATACAAAAGACCTTGATCTCTTCGTTCGCCGCGTCGACCGCGATCGCGCGCTTGCGGTTTTAGAAGCGGCGGGCTACAAAACGGAAGTGACCTTTCCGCACTGGTTGGGGAAGGCGTACCACCTCGGGCAGTACATCGATATCATTTATAGTTCAGGCAATGGACTGTGCGATGTCGACGACGAATGGTTTAACCACGCAATCGAAGGAGATTGCCTTGGTGTGCCGGTGCGATGCGTTGCACCGGAAGAGATGATCTGGCCGAAAGCGTTCATAATGGAACGCGAACGTTTTGACGGCGCCGACATCGCGCATGTGCTGCACGCATGCGCAAAAACGCTCGACTGGAACCGCCTGATCGATCGCATGGGCGACAATTGGCGCGCCTTGCTCTCTCACTTAATTCTATTCGGTTACATCTATCCTGGAGAACGAGCAAATATTCCTGAATGGGTGATGACGCAACTGATGACGAAGTTGCAAGCCGAGCTGTCCGCCAACGGAGCGCCCAACCGGTTATGTCAAGGAACTCTTCTCTCGCGAGCGCAATATCTCGTCGATGTTGAGTCCTGGGGTTATCGAGATGCGAGGATGAAACCTCGCGGCAGCATGAGCGAAGAAGAGATTAAGATTTGGACTCAGCCGATCAAGGAAGCCGCAGCGTAAACTAAAGTCGGCAACTGAGATCAAATGCGCCTTGCACGTCGCGTACCGTGGTGAATGGATAATAATTCTGGGCTTCGTCGGAGCCTTCATCGCGCTGTATTCGGCTGCAATTTTTCTGCTCATACGTCCCTTTATCAGCCCGATGGAACGCGTTCCGCCACTAGGCGGAGTGGGCAAGATGATCCTCGGGTTCGCAGCCCTGGGTCTCGTCTTGGCGGCGTATGCGTTTTTCATTGAGCCGATGCAGTTGGACGTCACGCATTTGAGCATCCCAATTGACGGCCTTTCGCCCTCAGCGGCGCCGATCCGCATCGTGCAATTTTCCGACACGCATTGCGACGCAACTGCCAGACTGGAACCGCGTCTGCCTGAAGAGATCCGCAAGCAAAAGCCCGATCTGATATTTTTCACCGGCGACGCGTGCAACTCCGAGAAAGGTTTTGAAAATTGGCGAAAATGCATTGAGCAGGTCAAGCAGATCGCTCCCCTTTTCGCATGCAAAGGCGACTGGGATGTAGACGCAAACAATATCAACTCCTTTGGGCGCGTCGGCTTAACGGGCGAAGGAACGAAGCTCGTCGACGTCCGCGGGCAAAAACTGTTCATCATTCAAGTGCCGGCCATTGTGGGCGCTTCTGCTCGGGCTGCTGCAAATAAAGCTCCCAAGGGAATGCCGGTGATCATGCTGGCCCACTCGCCCGATCAAGATGTAGTTATCACGCAAGATATGCGCGGCATCGATCTGCTCTGCGTCGGACACACGCACGGCGGACAGATAGCGTTACCGTTCTACGGTGCCTTGATCACGCAGGCGAAGACCGGGCGCGCATATTCACGTGGTTTGAGTCAGATCGGCAACGGCTGGATTTACACTAATCGCGGCATCGGCATGGAAGGACACTTCCCGCGCGTGCGGTTTTGCTCGGTGCCGGAGTTGACCGTGTTCGATCTAGTTCCGTCCGGAAAGCCGTGGCACGGATAGCTAAAGCTCGTTTTCCGCTGTTTCTAACAGGCTCGAGACAGTGGTATCGAGCGCAACCGCGAACCGCCGCAAAGTCGTCAACTCGATATCGAGCAGACCGGCCTCGACTCTTGCCAATAGAGACTTGTTCACCGCAGCCGCTTTGCACAGATCTTCTTGACTGACATTGCGCTGGATGCGCCGTGTCAAGACCGCAGCACCGACCGCTTTTATCACTTTTTCAGAGCAAACTTGCTCCATAGCGCCGAAGCTCCCTATTCTTTGCAAGCATGGATCTTGTCCTCTTCAGTATACATAAAGCATGGTTTGTATCGCTGTAGGATGCAGCCTACGCAGGCACCGTATCCGGTGCAACGGGCGTTTTGGGCGAGTTATTTTTGCCGTTTACACAATGTTGATTAAATTTTCGGGCTCGCACCAGCTGAGCTTAGTCCATAATGGTATGACCCCAAGGTAATCAAAACACGCATGAAAGCGGCGAAGCCGATACTGGTTGTCGAAGATGACAGGTCGATGCGCTGGCTGCTGCAGAAGCAGCTGGAGAAGCTCGACTACGAGTCGGATGCTGCCTCCAACGGGCAGGAAGCCGTGCTCAAACTGACAAAAGCCCCATACCGGCTGATTATCATGGATATCTCCATGCCTGTCATGGACGGTTTGGAAGCCACCCGGCGCATCCGCGCCCGCGAGCAGGAGAACAATCTGCCGCGCACGCCGATTGTGGCGGTGACCGGCGCTAGCGAACGAGAAGACTGCATGCTCGCCGGAGTGGACGACTTCTACGAGATTCCGCTGTCAATAGATGACATGCGCCAGATTCTCAGACGTTGGCTGGCGGAGCGGTAGAACCGCGCCAGGTTTGAACATGCGCCCGCTCTGGTACGATATGATCGCAGCCCTTACCACGTGATGTATATGTCAGAACAACCGACTCAACAACCGGCACCAGCGGGAGATTCTGCCAAAGTCGATCCAAAAAGCCTGCGCATGGGCTATTGGCAAAGTGTGGCTTTGACGATGAAACATATTCAAGCGTCGGTGTCGTCCGAAGGTCAGAGAGTACGGTCCTCCGACATTCTGCCGATTGTGTCGATCGCAGTCCTCGCGGTGCTTATTGCGATTTTTGCCGGCAACGCAATGCTTTCGTCGGCACGTCCGTTCTTAGTGCTGGCGTTCTTTCTTACGCTCCTCTACTTCGTCGGTGGACGCATCGGCGTTATGCGCAGTCTCAACTCCCGCCAAACGCACCTCATTTTCAACATGCTCATCGCCATGTTCATGCTTGGCTGCACGGCGTCGTTGCTCTTGTTCGAAGTTCTCAGAACGCTGCCTCAGTAGCAAACGAATTCGTCGTAACGGGTCGCTGCAAGCGACCCCTACGGGCGTTGCTGGCGTTTCGCATGCGACCAAACCTGGACGTGTTGGGACGACTTGCACGCGCCCGTAAAACCCGCGTAGCGGCGCATTGTATGCGCCCGTCGAACGATCTGGTGCTCGGTCACAGGCGACCTCTACCTCCGGCTACGTATGTCTTACCTCGGGCTCTCTGTGCGTATGTCTACCTCGGGCTCGTGATCGAATCGACAAGCGCTCGCGCCAATCCTTCGTGCACCACCTGTGGAAACGGCTTGGTCTCGACAATATCGAAGCGCGCACCTTCGCTGACCAGCCCGCGATCGAGCTCTTCCAACAGCTCAAAACCTCTGCGCTCGGTGCCAATCTGCAAAAACGTAATGGAAATCTCGTGCGGATTGCGCATTCTCATCGTCGTCTGGATTAGCAGTTTTCGCAGTGCGCCTGGGTTTGTCGGCATACCGTCGGTAATCACGGCGATCGCTAACGGTCGCACGCGTCCACCGGAAGAGTCACGGCGCATGAAATAGTCGTCCACCTGCGATGCGACTGCTTTGGCTGTTTCAGTTGTTCCGCCCGGGCGATTCATCGAGAATATCGCCGGAACCTGCTGCAAATCGACATGCGGAAAAATCTTGTAGTGTCCGGAGAATAAAACCAGAGTCAGCCCCTGCGGCAAAACCTGCTGTGTCTGGCGCGCTAGCGCCATTGTTTGCTGCTGCACGAACTGCCAGCGCGTCAACATGCCACCACCCATGCGCATCATTCCCGGCGCGACAAAGCCGATCAAAGCGCGCTGCCACAGCCCGCCTCCGGGGTTGAAGGCAGGACAATCGGGTGTCTCCATCGAGCTCGATCTGTCGACGACGAGGGCGACGTCGTGCTGTCCGAGAACTTTCAGTTCAAGCGCAGTGATGCCACCATCCATGCGGGTATTGTCTATTGCTGGTTGGAACACTTGCGGCTGTTCGTGATGCAAACGCACAGTGGCGTGATCGGGGTTGACCGGCAAGATGGGCGGTTGAAATCCCTGCTGCTGATATTGCGGAACAACCTGCTGCGGCGGCGGCTGCATCGGCGTTGTGAACGCGTTCACCCAGTTAGAATCAGTGGCGCGAGTCGGCATCGCGGGCGGTGGCGCGTACTGCGGCGCCACGGGCGGCAGATCTCCGTCAGCGAAGGCGCAGTTTGGAGAAACCGCTAAGAAGAGCGAAACAATCAAGATGACGTAGGAAGCGGCGCCTGTTTTGACCATGTCAACAATCCGTTCGGATAGGGGACTTGCCATGCGGAAAGGGGTAAACCGCACAACGCGCCTTTTAAAGTAGACGACGGGTGTAACGGCGTGTTCCTGAACGGCAGACTCGCCGTGAAGCGGGCGCCTGCAAGGCCTCTTTCTCTCACCAATCGCTCACAAGTCGGCGGTAGTATCACACTATCGAAGTTGCCCATCGCCTCTCGTCCACCCGCACTCCCACCACAAATCGGACCCTCTTCGAGCAGCTTTAACGGGGAAAAGAAGGCTCTCGCGGCTTTACGGCCGCGAGGTTCTCTTTTTTGGAAAAAGATCCTCAACGCCCAAACGGGTCGCTGGCAGCGACCATGTCGCTTTGGCGAAATCGCTAGGGAAGAAGGGCGCTCACGTGCAGCACAGCAGGACAAGTCAGCGAAGCGGAGCGCGCCGAGAGAGGCGTGCGCAGTGGAGCGCTTTCATAGCGGAGGAGCGAGGGGTACCGAGCGACGGAGCGGCTTATATTGAGTCTACGTGGTCAGCGCCGGCGGCTCTGCGGTCGTCGTTTGCTCGCTCTTCGCCGGCTGCCCGTCTGCTTCAGCCGCTCCGGGTATTTTTGGCAACACGACAGTGAACGTGCTGCCCTTGCCTTCTTCGCTTTGTACGGAGATTCTGCCGCCGTGCAGCTCGACAAGCGCCTTGCATATCGCCAATCCCAAGCCCGAGCCACCTTTCTCCGTCGCATCGGAGGCGCGCACCTGACTAAATCTGTCGAAGATGGTCGCCTGCACGTGCTCGGGAATGCCTCTGCCTTTATCTGAGACCAAAATTTCGACTGCCTCGACGGTTTCTGAAGCTGACAGCGTGACGCTTTCACCGCGCCGCGAGAATTTGATTGCGTTGGTGGAAAGGTTGGTGAGAATCTGCACCAGGCGATCCGGATCGACGACAAGATTGATCCTGTTCTCGACCATCACATACTGCACACCCTGCTCGCTCGCCATAGCAGCGATGCCGTTGCCGACCTGCTCGAAAATCGACGACAGATCGGACTCGGTAGTGTTCAACTTCAGCATGCCGGCTTCCATCTTCTCGATGTCGAGCAGATCTTTCGTCAAGGTCAACATGCGCGAGGTGCTCATATCCGCCAGTTTTAAAAGCTGCAGCCCGCGCGGCGTCAGCTCACCGAACACACCCGCCTCCAGCATCTCGAGAAAGCTGCGCACCGTCGACAGTGGCGTCTTGAGATCGTGGCTCACCATCTGCACCACTTCTTGCCGCAGGCGCTCGGCTTGCTTTCGTTCTGTCAGGTCGTGCGCCACGCAGAAGATTGTCTTGCTCTTCTCCGACCAGCGCGCGGACCAGATGATGTCGATCACGCGCCCGTCCTTGCGAATCAACTGCATCTCGAACGGTGGCTCCTTGCCGCCCTCCGTCATCAGTTTCAAAAAATTCAAAACGTGCGGGCGCTCTTTCTCCGTCGCCAAATTAATAAACTTATTGCCAATCAACTCCGACGGGGTAAAACCGAACACCGTCGTGGCTGCATCGTTGACAGAAACAATCGTCCCGCGTTCATCCAGCGAATAGATGACGTCCATCGCATTGGCGATGACGGCGCGCTCCTTCTCCACTGCCTCATTAAGGGCCGAAGCCATATTGTGAAACGCTTTGTCAAGATCAGCAATCTCGTCGTCGCCGGGCTGCACCGGATTTAGTGGCGCACCACTGGCCAGGCGCATGTTGTTGTCGAGCATCACTTTCAGTCGGTGAATGATGTTGAAACTGAACAGCAAGTAGGCACCCACCGTCATGGTGATGATGAGAATCGTGGCGACGATGAGCGAGATCTGCACTTGCTGCACGAAGTGCGCGTGCACCTCAGGTGCTTCGCGGGCGACATCCTTCTCTTCGCGCGCGATGTTGAGCACCTCCTGCGATACCATGCCTTTGACGCAGACGCGCAAATTCTTCAGCGCCTCTGCTCGCACGGGCGAGCCGGGCACAAATGTGCCTTCGTTGAACAGCACTCTGGCGCGCGTCAAAATTGCCAGCGCCTGCTGCCCACTCTGGTTGGCGCGCGCCACAATCATTCGTTTGCCGGGATCGTCTTTGACAAGCTCAGAGAGAACTTTCAACTGCGCTTTGATGTCGTCGAGCACCGGGTCGAACTGCCCGTTGAAAAAAATGCGTTCGTCGGTCTGATTACCGTCTGCGCCACTTGCTATGGCGTAGATGTCGCGTTCCATCTGGTTGGTGGCATCCGCGATCAGTTTGGCATGCTCGGCGCGACTGGCAGCGGCTTCGGCTTCATTGTGCAGATGCACCAGCCAAGCCATCATCGCCAGCACGCAGGTGAGCGACACTACAATCAGTATCAGCCCCTTGGAAGCTAGTGACAGACGCACTTTCATCCCAGGCGTCTCGCCTGCCGGGAGTCGGGTAAATTGAAGATGACTGCCATAGTTGCGGTTTCGAAGAGCTGCAAATTTAATATCCCCGCAACCAGAACGGGCAAAACTCAATATGGAGGCGTCAGGCGAGCAATGCGGTTGCTTACCGATGCGTGTAATATTTAGGATAACCAACCCACCCAGGTAAGGCATGGCGAAGATCCTCTTAGTCGAAGACGACGTCGAATTAACGGCGATGATTGCCGAGTGGCTGTCATTCGAACGCCACATCGTCGAGGTGGTTCACAACGGCAGAGACGGAACCGACCGCCTCCGCAATTGCCAATACGACGTGGTCATTCTCGACTGGGCGCTGCCCGATCTGACCGGGCTGGAAATCTGCCGCATGTTTCGCGCCGATCAAGGAACCACCCCCATCATCATGCTCACCGGTCGCGGCTCCGTCGGCGACAAAGAGATGGGACTGGACTCGGGCGCCGATGATTATCTGACGAAGCCGTTCAACATGAAGGAGCTCTCCGCGCGCATCAGAGCGCTGTTGCGGCGATCGACCCAGCAGCCGTCCAACGTCCTCAAAGCAGGCGAGCTGGTGGTCGACCCGGGCAAGTACAAGGTCTTAAAGAGCGGACAGGAGATTACGCTTCTGCCCCGAGAGTTTGCGCTGCTCGAGTTTTTCATGCGCCATCCCGATGAAGTATTCAGCGCAGAAGCGCTCCTGCAGCGCGTCTGGCACTCAGAGAGCGAAGCGACCTCCGACGCCCTGCGCACATGCATCAAGCGCCTGCGCCAGAAAATCGACGCCGACAACGAAAATTCGATCATCCAGACCATTCCCCGCGTCGGCTACAGGCTAAAACCGTAGCGTTTGATTCAACGCATCCTCGTAAGCGGGCGGGTGCAACCCGCCCCTACGGTATCTGCGGCACCCCCACCCAGTTCTCGACGTAGAGGTCGCTTGCAGCGACAGTTCCGCGTGCGCGTTTCACTGGCATAGTACCCAACCGGCGTAGGGGTCGCTTGCAGCGACCCGTTCCGCGTGCGCGTCTCACTCACGTAAGGCCCAATCTACGTAGGGGTCGCTTGCAGCGACCCGTTAGGAGTGCGCGTTGGCCTCAAAAAAAAGTCCTTAAAGGATGTAGGACCTCCTCAGAGAGAAGGTCCCATCCGCCCACAAAAGGGTTTCGTATTCGTAGAAGCGGGTAGCTTCTTTGGTTTCGCCGGAGCAGAGGTCGCTGCGGCTTCGATAACTGAATACTAATTTTTGATTGTGGCGGAGTGGTGACCGGGTTATGGCAGGAAAGTGAGCAAAATTACAGAAAGCCCTGCTAAATCGCCCACCTGTGGCGGTTTTTGCAAAATCACGTGCTAAAATCTTCGGCGCACTAGGGGGAATTTGCCCATGGATGAAGCGCAAAAACGGCACAATCGCATCAAATATGCGCTGATCGCCTTTACGGTCGTATCCTTATTTCTCTTTCTGGGAATTTTCCTCGTCTTCGCCGAGTCAGTCAAAACCATGAACTAGACGCGACTGTGGCTGTTCAGTTGCCGTTGCGAGCGATATGGCCCAGCAGAGCGGAATGCAGTGAAGCGTTGTGGCGCGCAGGAGTGCCGCGGAGCGCATTTGACTTAGACCCGCCGCGCCCGAGGCGGGCCTATGCAACAAGCTGCCCAGCTCCAGTGAGCCTGAAGCGTGAGGGTGCCGAGCGACGGAACGGATAGATTGGGTCTAAGGTCGAAACCTATATATAGGAAAAAACCGCCCGAGGTTTCGTTGCACGGTCCGCGCGCGACCGAGCTGAAACGGCTGACTGTTTCGTCTGACCTAACCGTCCTGGCCGGTGCCCGGCAGAGCCTGGCGCTCCACACGAGTGCGTGGCCGCTAAGGCTGTGGACCGCCATCCTCCCGGATGGCTCCTCTCTTGTTCCCAATTACAGCGCGCTCTGCATGCTCTTACCGGACCAGCTCGTGAATCCGGAACTACCCCGTGGCGCGCAGGTGCCAGGCAGAGCCTGGCGCTCCACACGAGACGCGCCGCGCTCCTGACTCGCACTGCGGCGTTCCCGCTCCGCGCTCCTGAAGCGCACACGCAGCCAATGCGGCGCTGGAGCGCCACGCTCATGCCGAGCAATGCGGCGTTCCCGCTCCGCGCTCTGGCGCGCACATCGTTGCCAATGCGGCGCTGGAGCGCCGCGCTCATGAGCTGTTACATATACCTACGCAATCTTTTCGATATATCGACGCTCGATTTATTCGGTTTCAAACCGCCGAACGCCCGACTTCGGCTGGGACAGAGCCCTGTCGACTATCAGTGACGTGAGTTTCGCTTTAGTTCCGAATCTTTCTATTGTCGCCAGAAATACTACAAAGATTTTTTGAAGATCGGGCGCTTCTTGGCATGCGGTGCGCACGGAATGCCCACCAAATGGCTCTTTCCCGACCATCCCCCTACTCCATACCCCGAGTGATGGATACCTGCAGCGCTGGATTACAAAGGCATTTCCAATCGTTAGTATTGCAACATACACCCGGAACACAAATCGAGCGGGAGACAGGAGCAATATGGACGCCAACGCTAAAACCGAAAGACCGATGCTGACAGTGATCAATGGTAAAGGTTACGGACAAAAAGAAGACGCCGAACTGATCATGCTCTGCCAGAAGAACAAGGACCAAGCAGCGTTTGAAGTATTGGTTCGCCGCTACCAGAGAACAGTCTACGCCCTTCTTTATAAGATGGCTCCGGACTGGACAGACATCGCCGACCTCGCACAAGAAGCCTTCATTCGCATGTGGCGCGGGATCGACAAATTGCAAAACCCCAAAGCTTTCAGAAGCTGGCTCTCGCAGATCGTAACCAACTTGTTCTACGACGAACTGCGCAAACGCCCGCGGCGCACACCAATTCTGTCACTCGACCAGGCAATCGGCGATGACGAAGAAGGTCCTACCCGTGACATTCCCGATCCGTCGGCCGGTCCGGATGACCTCGTTCACCGCAAAGATGTGCGAGAAATGGTTGAAGAAGCAATTTCCGAACTGCCCAAACAGTTCAGAACAGCGATTATCTTGCGCGAAATCCAAGATCTTCCGTACGATGAAATCGCTCGCATCACCAATACCGACCTCGGCACAGTCAAGTCGCGCATTGCGCGTGCGAGAGCCAAGATCCAAACCAAACTTCGCCCGATGCTCGTTGAAGACGATAGAAGACTGTCGGCGTAAAACTAAGCATTAGACACAGGGGAGAAGGGCAGGGCGACCTGCCCTTTTCATTTGTGCTGTGATGTTGAACAACCCTCACCTTGCGATCGAACAGCACGAAAACCCCCGCTTCCAATAAGACATGGCGCCCGCGCCGCCGTTTCTCAAACGGGGCGGTTATAGCACGCACCCGAACAAGCCGTCGGGTTGGACGGGCACGGCCGTGATGGCGACGGTAATAACCAGGCTCTGATTCCGATGCGCCGATAATTTACGTTGTGGTCGGTCGTTGAGAGTTCGCGCCAGCGATCAATTGCTCTTTTACATGATGCCTTGTTTCATCGCTTTGACGGCCGCTTCGGTGCGGTCGGAAACAGCCAGCTTTTCCATGATGTGGCGCATGTGCGTTTTCACTGTCTCCAGTCCGAGTCCGAGGCGCTGGGCGATTTTCTGATTGCTCAAACCGTCCGCCACCAAACGTAAAACTTCCGTTTCGCGCGGTGACAACGTCACGCTTGTTCTGCTCGCGCGCGGCGTCGGTGCGGTTGCGGCAGTCGATGCGGCGGGCGCGGATGCTTTCTCAGCAACCGGTGCCGCTGTCGTTGTCGACGTGACCGAATAAGCGCTCAAAACGCGGTTGGCGATACCGGGATCAAGCCAAACAGCTCCATCTGCCACCATCGCGATCACAGCGGACAACTGCTCGGGCGAGATGTTTTTCAAACAGTATCCATTGGCACCAGAACTCAATGCAGCGAAGATCGTCTGATCGCTTTTGTGCGAGGTGAGCATCACCACTTTCGTATCGGGTGCTTTCTCTTTGATCTGTTTCGTCGATTCGATGCCATCCATGATCGGCATTTCGACATCCATCAAAACCACGTCCGGCTTGAGAGCTATCGTCTTCTCGAGACCGTCTTGTCCATCGGCAGCTTCGCCGACGATCGTCAGACCGTCCAACTGCTCCAGGCTCAATTTCAGTCCGATGCGAGTAAATTCGTGATCTTCGACAAGCAGAATCTTCAGTGCCATTACGATGCCTCGACGTTAAGTGCTGGTGACGTAGCCGCGGGCGGTTGCAATGAGCTGTCGGCTTCGCGAACAAGCGGCAAATATACCGTAAATTTGGTCATTTTTCCTAGCTCGCTGCTGCACTCGATGCGGCCCTCGTGCGCATCGATGATCTGCCTGCAAAGGTACAGCCCCAACCCACGACTCTTTTTCATCGTCGTCGGTCCCCCACTTCCGTGCCAGTACCTTTCGAAAATACGGTTTTGATCTTCCGGTGCGATGCCACAACCGCTGTCTATAACTTCAATGATCGCCTGCTCCTCATCGGATGAGACGCCCACCTCGACGGTTCCACCTTTAGGTGTGAATTTGAGGGCATTGTCGATCAAATTGGTGATGACGCGGCGAATCGCCGTGCGATCGGCGGCCGCCATGACATTTTTGCGCGACTGCTTAGACATCAGCATCAGCCCCTGCTGCTCCGCCAGTGGTGTCAACTCTTCCACGATGGTGCGCACCAACAACCGCACGTCGACCTCGTCAACGTACAACGCTCGCGCGCCTTCTTCGTAGTGATAGATGTCGAGCAAGCTCTCGATCATGTGCAGCAGATTCTCATTGTTCTTTTTCAAACCACTGACGAGGTTGAGCATCTCCGTGCCGAGATTGTCGCTGGCACGATCGACAAGCAGGTTGAGAGCGCGGTCGGCCGCAATCACCGGCGTCTGCAGATCGTGCGCCAGTGTGGCGACGAAGTCGTCACGCTGCTGATCGAGTTGTACACGCTCGGTCACGTCCACCGACAGAAGAATGCTCCCTTCTTTGCTCGACCCCGTTGCATCGACAATCGGCCACGTGGCCAGATCGTAGAAGCGCGGGTGCGTTTCGTGCTCGGGCTGCACCTTCAATTTGTTGAAGTGAAACGGCTGATTCTTGCCGATCGCCGCCATAAATTGCTGCGGCAGCCATGGCATCAACTCCTGCAGGTGGCGGCCGTTCAATTCGCCGTCAGGCAGTTTGAAGTGCTCGATAAAGATCGGGTTGATGTCGGTAATGACGCGGTTGTAATCGAGTCGCGCAAATCCCAAGGGCGCGTGCTGCACCATCGACCGCACCGCACGGTGTTCGACGCGTTCACGTTCGGTCTCCGCTTGCAAGGTGCGCGTCGTTTGGTCGAGTTTGGCCTGATACTCACGCTGTTCGCTCAGTCGGATAACTTCTGTTTGTCGCTTGATCTCTTGTGTCTTCTTGTGCAAATCCACGAAGACCTGCACCTTCGAACGCAAAATCTCCGGCACGAACGGTTTCATAATGTAGTCGACAGCGCCGACCGAATACCCTTTGAAAGCATCGGCATCGTTGAGAAACATGGCGGTGATGAAGATGATCGGCGTGTGGCGCAATTTCTCGCTGCCGCGAATCAATCTCGCGGTTTCAAAACCATCCATCTCCGGCATCATTACATCGAGTAAGATGGCGGCGAATTCCAGCTCGAGCAACATGCGCAGAGCCTCTTTGCCCGAATTAGCCTCGACTAGATTGACATCCAGAGCAGACAACGTCGCCTTGAGAACCAAAATGTTCTCAGGACGATCGTCTACAAGCAGAATGTTGGCTCTGCTGTTGTCGCTCGGAGGCGTTAGCGGCATGTGCACCCTCGTCAACTCGTTTACTGGCCAGTATAAACGTTATATTAGCGACCGGTTCGGCTCTGGCAGGTTTAGACATCGGTAACGGCCGCTCGGTTCCCAAAACGGTCATGGCGCCTGGATAATTTCTCCTGAAAAATATACAACTAGAAAGCTCATCGTTATATACCTCAGCTGCTTGATACCGCAGATGCTTGATTGTATATGAGATATAGTGTGCGTAATATAAAAGTGGTCAATTGACCACAGACCCCACGAGCTAAATAATGGGGACGGAAGACCAGACAATCGCACCAGGTGGCACCCAGTCAACTGACAGGATGCGGAATCTCAACGTACTAGTCGTTGACGACGACGAAACTCATCGTCGACTTATGGAAATGGTGGCGGAGTATCTCCACATCACGGTTCATGCTGTCCAAACGGCTGAAGAAGGTCTCGTTCTTCTGGGGTTGAACGCTTTCGACATCGTGCTCCTGGATCTGCGCATGCCCGGAGTGGACGGCTTCGATTTTTGTCAGCGCTGGCGCAAGGCAGAAGAAGAAAGCGGCGTAGAGCATCTGCCCATCATTGCCGTGACGGCAATGGCGTTTCGCGATACGCCAGGGCGATGCATGGCAGCCGGCATGGACGACTATCTGTCGAAGCCGTTTGAGTTGGAAAAGTTGAGACAGAAAATTGACTCGCTGACGGACCGCGTCGGTGCGTCGGAGCATTAAGCCAAATGCGCTTTATTGCCACAGCCGCTTCAATCGGTAGCAGCGATATTTTCTCGCCCTTTTCTATCGCTCTCACCGATTATTTGTCGCCACAGCCGTTTCAATCGGTAGCAGCGATATTTTCTCGCCCTTTTCTATCGCTCTCACCGATTACTTGTCACCACACCCGCTTCAATCGGTAGCAGCGATATTTTCTCGCCCTTTTCTATCGCTCTCACCGATTACTAAGCCAACGCCGCCGGCGCTGCGTCTTTGAACTGTTGCCGGTATAGTCGCGCGTAGGCGCCCTCTAGCTTGAGCAGCTGCGCGTGCTGTCCGCTCTCGACGATGCGTCCGTTGTCGACGACAAAAATCACGTCGGCGGCGAGAATGGTCGACAGCCTGTGCGCGATAACCAGGCTGGTTCGCCCTTCCATCAGGGGCACCAGCGCTTTCTGAATCAGTGACTCGTTTTCGGAATCGAGCGAGCTGGTGGCTTCATCAAGAATGAGGATCTTCGGATTTTTCAGAAGCACACGAGCGATCGCGAGCCGCTGCCGCTCGCCGCCGCTCAACTTGTGGCCTCTTTCGCCGACAATCGTTTTGTATGCGAGCGGCAAACTCATGATGAATTCATGGATATTCGCCGCGCGCGCCGCTGCATGCATCTGGTCATCACTGATCTCTTGCGCGGCATAACGCAGATTGTTCTCGATGGTGTCATGAAACAGATAGGTCTCTTGCGTGACGGTTCCGATGTGCGAACGCAGCGATTGCAGCTCCAGATCGCGCACATCGATGCCGTCCACCTTGATCGAGCCGCCTTGCGGATCGTAAAAGCGGGGCAGCAGTTGCGTGATTGTCGACTTGCCGGCGCCCGAGTGCCCGACTAACGCTGCCATCTTGCCCGGCTCGACAACGAACGAGACGTCTTTGAGCGCGGTGCGATCTTCGCTGTAGGAGAAGTCGACGTTCTCGAATTCGACACGCCCCAAAACTGTTTCTATTAGTTGCGTGCCTCGAGAATTTTCTTCGGTCATGTCGAGATATTCGAAGATGCGCTCGAACACCGCCAATGCACCGACGACCTGTATCTGCACGCCGGCGAGCGCCGCCGCCGGTGCATAAAGGCGGCCTAGAAGCGCGACGAACGTCACGACGATACCTACGGTTACGTCTTTCGAGATAGCAAGCCAGCCACCGTATAACCAGACGATGGACGGTCCGATGGTTACCATGCCCGTAGCCACCGCGAGAAACCAGCGCCCGACCATCGCCAGGTTTATCTCCTGGTGCATCAGATCGGTGCCTTCTTTATAGAAACGATCTCTCTCGTACGGCTCACGCCCGAACGATTTGATCAGCGTTATGCCTGAGATGGAGAGCGTTTCTTGCGTCAGTACGCTGATATCGTCGCGCTTGGTGCGCGTTTTTTTGCGCGCCTCGTACATGCGATGCCCGACCGGCCAGATCGGAAAGATCATGAGCGGAATGACAGCCAGTGAGACGATCGCCAACTTCCAGTTGAGCACGAAAATCGTCACGACTGTGGTGAGGATGATCAAAAAGTTTGACAAAACCGGAACCAAGGTTCCGGTCAAAACATTGTCGATGCTCTCCACGTCGTTATTGACGCGGTTGAGAATTTCGCCGGTCTTGGTGCTGGTGAAAAAGTCCATCGGCATGCGATGCAGATGCGAGACGAGGCTGCATCGGATATCGCGCACGATGGCTTCGCCCATGAGGGCGTTGAGATACCCCTGTGCGATCGTGATACCGCCCGCGACGATGGCAGCCACGATCATCAAAACGACGTATGTGACAACGAGATCGATGCGTCCCGAGGGAATTGCCTTGTCGATCAGCGACATGGTGAACAGCGGGGGCAAAAGACCGAGCACCGATGTGGCAATGATGCACAGCAGTATGAGCAGCTCTTCTTTCAGGTACGGCTTGAATAGCGCGTGCAAACGCCGCCACTCGACCGGCTTGCGCACCTTCGGCTTCTCAGGATTGAAGATGCTCGACCACATTAAGTGGACAGGCGGGCCGCCGCTAAACATAGACCTTCCACTTGTGCTTCAACTCAGCCACAATGCCATTCTATCAGCGTCACGCGCGAGATTGTACCCGCCAGTAAATTCGATCCCTCGTGCCGGACCATAATCGCATGTTCGTGGCTACATCCCCTTATCCGAGTACGGCATAAAAATCGCTCAGAAATATGTCGTCCCCGGATACGGACAAGGAGCCAGCTGGCGTATCCGAGTACGGCATAAAAATCGCTCGGAAATATGCCGTCCCCGGATATGGACAAGGCGCCAGTTGGCGTATCCGACTACGGCATAAAATTCGCTCGAAAATATGTCGTATTCGGATACGAACAATGCCTCGACTGCCATATCGAATCGCGGTGTAAAGTCCCACGAAATTACTTGACCTCGGATTTATCAGGATCAACTGAGGTTCACTTATACTAGACATTAACGACGCGCACGAGTTCGAGCTTGGGCGGCGGTAAGTCTTGGCAAGCGGGAGCGACTGATGTCGGAGAAAGAGAAGGACAACGCGACAGTTGCATCGGCGACAAAGCGACCAACAATGAAGAAGATGGTTGAAACCAAAGAAGATGGGCGCCTGATTGTTTACTACAGTTTTGCTGCCGAGTCCAAGGACGACATGAAGAAGGAAACCCGCTGATGTCGGAAATGCGATGGCATCCGCTGTTGAGTGAGTGGGTGGTGACAGCCACGCACAGGCAAGACAGAACTTTTCTGCCGCCAGCCGGATACTGCCCGCTGTGCCCGACCGCGCCGGGAGGGTTTCCCACGGAGGTTCCGTATCCCGAGTACGACTTCGTTGTTTTCGAAAACAAGTTTCCCAGCTTAAAACGCGACCCTGCACCACCTGCGGTGCCAGGCTGCGAGCTGATGCCGGTACGACCGTCTGATGGAGTTTGCGAAGTCGTCCTCTTCTCGAGCGAACACAAGTCGACTTTGACCGACCTCTCTCTCGATAAAATGGAACAATTAGTGCGCGTCTGGCGCGACCGCTATGAGGAGCTGGGAGCGCGCAAAGAGATCGAATACGTTTTCATTTTCGAAAACAAAGGTGAAGCGATCGGGGTGACCATACACCATCCCCACGGTCAAATATATGCATTCTCGTATCTGCCGCCACGCGTGCAGAAAGAGCTCGATAGCGAGGCGAAGCACTTTGCCGCAACAGGACGCTGCTTGCACTGCGACTTGCTGCAGCAAGAGTTGAAAGAGACGACTCGCATCGTCTGCCAAACCGACGAGTTCGTGGCGTTCATTCCTTTCTATGCGCGATTGCCGTACGAAGTTCACGTATACGCGAAAAAACACACGCCGTCATTGGCCGAGTTTAGCGTCGAGCAGGAGCGCGATCTGGCGCGCATGCTCAAACAGATGCTGAGCAAATACGATAATCTGTGGGGTTTCTCCCTGCCGTATATGATGGTCATGCACCAGAAGCCGACTGACGGAAAAGGGTGGCCGGGGTGCCACTTTCACATCGAATTTTATCCGCCGTACAGAACGCCCGAAAAGCTCAAGTACCTGGCCGGCTGCGAAACCGGCGCCGGCACGTTCGTCAACGACACGCTGCCGGAAGAAAAAGCAGCAGAGTTGCGTGCCATCGCAGTCGGAGTGGAATAGGATGTTACTAACAATCTGGGAACGCCGCCATCTCGCCGAACCATTTCTTGGAACCGCCGTTTCACAAATTTTCGTGGAGCGCCAAGCTCCTGCCTGGCTCCTTTCTTGGAACGCCGGTTTTGCAAATGTTTGTGGAGCGCCAGGCTCCTGCCTGGCTCCGAGGCACCAAATAACTCGTCCACGAACAAACCCTTGAGATAGGAGCAGTATTTTGGCCGAGTTGCAGCAAGAGTTTCAAAAACAGTTCGGCAAGCCGCCGGAACTCACCGTGCGCGCGCCGGGCAGAGTCAACTTGATCGGTGAGCACACCGATTACAACGAAGGTTTTGTTTTTCCAGCTGCCATCGACCGGGTCATGAACATCGCCGCCAGCCCGGTCGATGGGAAAACCGTCACCGTCTACTCGCTCGACTACAGGCAGAAAGACAGCTTCTCTCTCGACGCCATCGAAAAATCTCAATACGGCTGGGCTAACTACTTACGCGGTGTGCTCAAAATCATGCGCGATGCCGGTCACAAGGTGACCGCATTCAATGCCGTGATTTCGGGAGATGTTCCACAAGGCGCCGGGCTGAGCTCTTCAGCCGCGTACGAAGTGGCAGTCGCCAGGTTGGTCAGCACTATGGGCAGTATCGGCTTGAGCGGCAAGAACATCGCGTTGCTCTCGCAACGAGCGGAAAACCAGTTTGTCGGAGTTCAGTGCGGCATCATGGATCAATTTATCTCGGCGCTGGCTGAGCGCGATTCGGCGCTATTGATCGACTGTCGCAATCTTGAATATAGAGCGGTAAAACTAAATCTGGAAGCTCGCGGCGTATCGATCGTAATTACCAACTCAGGAGTGCAACGCGGACTGGTCGACAGCGAATACAACGCGCGCCGCAACGAATGCGCCGAAGGCGTGCGGCTTCTGGGCGAACTTTCCGGCCACCCGATTCACAGTCTGCGTGATGTCAGCTTGAGCGACCTGGATGAATTCTCGACGCAGTTGCCCGAAGTGGTGGCACGCCGTTGTCATCATGTGGTATCAGAAAACCACCGTGTTCTCGCCGCCGTGGAAAAGCTCGAACAGGGTCATCTCCGCTCTCTCGGCAAGTTGATGAACGAGTCTCACGCGTCGCTGCGCGACGATTATCAAGTCAGCACACCCGAGGTCGACCTGCTCGTCAATTTGACGCAAAATCACCCCGGCACCCTCGGCGCCCGCATGACCGGCGCCGGTTTTGGCGGCTGCACCGTTGCCATCATGGAGACAACCACCGTGGACGAGTTCGTCAAAAACGTACTGCCTCTCTACGAAAAACAAACCGGTCGCAAGCCGGAAGTCTACGTCTGCACCGCGGTCGACGGCGCCAGTGTAAATTAGACTTGCTGGAGGTGGCGGCAACAACCGTGCGCCAGCAAATTCTAAAGAATCGATTAAACCCGCGCCCTGTCGCAGTCTTTAATTTACCTAAAACTCAACAGCAGAGCCAACCTAGCGCCTTACGACGGAAGACAGCGCCGGGCGAAACATCCGGCGATATCGAGCGTCGATATTTATGGTGCATCGGCAAATTTGGGGGCGGCAACGCCCTGTCTCGCCATGCCCGCCGGCTCGGCATGCAAAATTACTTCCGGCGGAAAATCGGTTAACTAAACCTATATTTTTCAGGACAAAACAATCATGGTGAATAAACTGAGTTTTGAAACGGCACCTTCCAGTGGAGTGAACGTGAACCAAAATACGAGCCATAACAACTCGACAGCCTTGATCGGCGGTGTAATCATCGGACTGGCTCTGGGCGGCGCCTGCTTTTATGCAGGACACGCATTTTGGCCCCAAAGCGGCAGCGCCACGGCGTTGACAACCATCGGCGGCACGGTGATCAATCCCAAGACGACGGTTCCGCCGGTCGGAACGGTCCTCGCCGAGAACACGATCGCCGACATCGCTCAAATGGCGAACCAGAGCGTGGTTAATATCGACACCAAGAGCAGCGTCACGGTATCGGACGCGCCGATGATGGGAATGCAAGAATTTCTTTTCGGAGGCAACTCGTTTCGCCCGCAGCCGCGCAAGTTGGAGCGAGCCGCCACCGGATCTGGTGTCATATACAGAGCCGATGGCTATATCCTCACCAACAACCACGTCGTCGGCAATGCTCAATCTATCGTCGTGACGCTTGCCGACAAGCGCAAATACGACGGTAAGGTCGTCGGTCGCGATCGTTTTACCGATCTGGCCATCGTCAAAATCGATGCCAACGACTTGCCGGCGGCTCATCTCGGTCAGAGCAAGAGCCTGCGCGTCGGTGATTGGGCGCTGGCTATCGGCAGTCCATTAGGTTTTGACCATACAGTCACTCTCGGGATTATCAGCGCGCTCAATCGTGAGCACATCGGCAACCTGGCAGAATCGCAAGCGTTGAACAACGTCAATCTGATCCAGACCGACGCTGCCATCAACCCCGGCAACTCGGGCGGACCGCTGCTCGATATTCACGGCAACGTCATGGGCATCAACACCGCCATTCGCGGCGATGCACAGAATATCGGTTTTGCCATTCCCATCGACGTAGCGCGACAAACCGCCGACGAGCTTCTTGCCCACGGCAAGATCGCCCGTGCTTATGTAGGCGTCTACATGCAAGACCTCGACGACAAATTGGCGCAGTCGCTCGGATTGCCGGGCGGCACGAAAGGCGTCATCGTCGCCAAAACAGCCGAAGGCGGACCCGCCGATCAGGCAGGGCTGCAGCAAGGCGACCTGATCAAAAAAGTCGATGGTCAGTCAGTCGCGTCCGGCAACGAAGTGCAAGCGATAGTGCGCAAACACAAACCGGGCGAAACCGTCAATTTCCTCATCGAACGAGACGGGCAGCTCTCCGGCGTCGGCGTCAAGATCGGCGACTATCCGAACGGCGACGAACAGCAATAGATCGAAAACATGCAGGCGATGGTAATGCTAGCGCAAGGGCAATCGCTCGTAGCGCGAGAGTTGCCATCGCCTCTCATGTCATTCGTGCGACGAATTCCGGTGCCACCCCGGAGGGTGGCGCTCCACAGCCGCGGCTGAACCGAGGCTAGTTGCCCGCGCTGAAGCCGAAGCACTTGCTCCGCAGATCCTAATGTCTTTCCACTTCGCGTTCGGTCGGGTGGTGATGCTCGGCGCACCCGCCGCCGCACGAGGGGCTGGCGGCGTCGTTCATCTTATTCATTAACGATTGGGCTGCATCTTTCTCGGCGCGTTTGCGTAAAAATGGAATAAAACGCGTGAAGAATGCGTTCACACGATTGAAGAAAGCGGTGACAGGACAACCGCTAGTAGCACAGCTAGAGTCTTTTCCTTGGTGGTCCACGACATATCCTCTGCACACCGTCCTTGACAGCCATTATGATGCAGCATGGTGAAGGACGCAAGTGTTTCTCCGGTTTTACCGGGACGATTCCCATGGTCCGGTCTCCAGAATTTCATCTGCCGGAGTGATATAACCAGGAGACACCGCTCGAGGTCGTTGCCATGCTGAAATCCGTGCTGCCAATTGCAGTTATTGCGGCTCTTACAGCCAGTTGTGCCCTCGCCAGTGCCGATACCGCAGCCAACAAAACCAGCCCACCCCAAGGAGCGAAGGCGATGACCGAAAGCAAAGTAGTGAAAACGGACGAAGAATGGCAAAAGGAGCTGCCGCCCGAAACGTACCAGGTCACGCGCAAGAAAGGGACTGAGCGGGCTTTCTCGGGCAAGTATTGGGACTGCCACACGCCGGGTGTCTACCGTTGCGCTTGCTGCGGCGCCGAGCTCTTCGATTCCGACACCAAGTTTAATTCCGGGACCGGCTGGCCGAGTTTTTATCAACCGGCGAAGAAAGAATCTGTCGAGACCGACACAGATAGCACCTTTGGTATGTCGCGCACCGAAGTCGTCTGCAAGCATTGCGGCGCACACCTCGGTCACGTCTTCGACGATGGACCGAAGCCAACTGGTTTGCGATATTGCATCAACTCCGCCGCGCTCAAGCTGGAAGAGAAAAAGTAATACCCCTGAAGCACAGTGCTGAATGCATTTGGACTGAGCCTTGGTGCAGTAACGCGGGCGAATTTCTCCGCTAAGGCATGGTCTCTAAATGCGCTAAAGTTAGTCACCTGGCAGGAGACACGTTAATGATTTCTCTTGGCTTCTAGAGACGTCGAACCTGTACCACTCTTCGGGTTTTGACAACCCGGTTGCCAGGGAGCATATTTTGGTCACAAGTTGTAGGCGGGGAATCTGAGAGGCAACCTCAAAAGCCAAAGTTTCGAGCGCTCGCAACTTAGTCCCTCATGCAGAACAAACAGGCGTCCGGCGATTGAAATACGCGCCAGTCGTACATAATAGACTCGGCTCGATTCTTTTCCACAAGCCGAACATCATGGGCAAGACAGTTCTTTTAGCAGACGCCGAGCAGGCAACGGCCTCGCTTGTCACCTCCGTTCTGGAGAATAGAGGACATCGCGTCGTCACAGCCTCGGGCGGAAAAACGACCTTAGACCTGGTAAGAACCGAGACGCCGGATCTGATAATCGTGGGTGAACAGCTCGACGACATCGATGGCATCGGCTTGATCGTCAAATTGCGTTCGGTTTCACGCACCATAAAGGTCGTCTTCATCTCTAATCAGTGGCGCGAATCAGACCTATATCAGATGCTCACGCAAGATTACGGCGTCGCGCTCGTCATTCACCGCCCCATCAAACCGCTTCTGTTCGGCGCGCAGATCGACAGCCAACTCAATTTTCCTAAGGTCGACCTCGGTTCGCAAAAAGATCAGGCTCTGGGCAAAGAGCACGAGCGACAGGCGATACTCGCCCTGCGCCTGCGCTTTCGTGATGCAATGCCGAGCCGACTAGCGATGCTTTCCGATGCGCTGCAGTCAGCAGTCGAGCAGCCCGGCAATGTTCCCGTTGTGCAGGAAGCGCGCCGCCTTGCGCACAATCTGAAAGGAACGTCCAGTTCATGCGGTTTCGAGCAGGTATCTGCTGCGTCGTCCGCACTTGAAAAAGTGTTGACCGCCGCCCAACTTCCGGAGAATATCGGCAATCGCGATCTATGGGACGAAATTGAATTACTCTTCTGCAAGTTGCGGGCAGAGGCGGAGGTAGAGCTTGAACGCAGCGGCAATGACGCAGTCGATCCGCAGCATGATGATGCGAATATGGCCAAGATCCTGGTTGTCGGGTCCGATCTCCCCACTAACGGCGAATTGAGCAACGCGAGCGTGCCCGTCAAGTTGATCAAAACCACCGCTGCAAACGCTCTGGAAGCAGCGACTAACGAGTCTCTCGATGCGGTTTTGATCGATATGGAAACCGCGGGGAGTTCGATGACGCCCATGAAAATCGCGCGTGAACTTCGCTCACTGTCTGGGCACGAGTCGCTTCCGCTCGGCTTTATCAAGCAGCCGAACACCGATGCCAACGAAAACCGAAACGAGAGCACACATGCCGGCGCATCGCTGTTTTTGGACAAACCGCTCGAAGCGGAGGCGCTGCGAGAGGGCATTGAGTACTTACTTACGGTCAGCCAGGGCGGGCGTCCGCGCGTGTTGATCGTTGACGACGATCCGGATTTTTCCAACATGATTGCCAATACGCTCGGTAGAGAAGGCGTGCTCGTGCGCACTATCAACGACCCTGCCGAAGTTTTGACGACAATGGAAGCATTCGTCCCTGATTTGGTTTTGCTTGATGTGATGATGCCGGGCGTGTCCGGGTTTGATGTATGTCGAATGTTGCGCGCCAATTCGCGTTGGCAAGAAATTCCCATTCTCTTCCTCACAGCGCAAACTGAGCTGGAGGCACGGCTTGCCGCGTTCGATGCAGGCGGCGACGACTATCTGCCCAAACCTGTCGCTCCCGTCGAGCTGCTCACGCGCGTAAAAGTGCGACTCGAGCGCTCTCGTTTTATCCGCGAGCGGGCAGACAAAGATATTTTGTCCGGTCTATTCATGCGCCGCGCATTTATGGAACAAGTGCAGAGCCTTTTAGCCGAAGCCGCGCGACACGAGTTCTCCTTTACAATTGCCTTGATCGATGTCGACAAGTTCAAAAATATCAACGACAACTACGGGCATCTCGCCGGAGATCGTGTGCTTGCCCAGCTCGGAGGTCTGTTGAAGAAGAGGTTTCGCGTGGAAGATATCCGCGGGCGCTGGGGTGGCGAGGAGTTTATCGTCGCCTTCCGTCACGAAACCGCGGTCACGACCAAAGGCGCTCTAGAACGCGCTCTCGACGAATTTGCCGGCATGCGGTTCAAAGGCGACCACGGCGAAGATTTCTCAGTCACGTTTACTGCAGGGTTGGCAACTTACCCCGAAGATGGTGATACTCTAGAGAAATTAGTACATATAGCTGACGATCGCCTGTACGCAGGCAAAGAGGCGGGACGCAACCGCATCGTCGACAGAGGAAGTCATGGCAAAGATACTGCTAGTTGAAGACGATCACTGTTTGTCCGAAACCGTCAGCCAGTGGCTGGAGTTCGAGCAGCACGTCGTCGAGACCGCCTTTACCGGACCGGAGGCGATCGAGCAGCTCAACTTCGGTACGTTCGATATCGTCGTTCTCGATTGGCATATCCCTGATATTACCGGCCTGGAAGTGTGCAAACAGTATCGCACCAAGGGCGGTACCACGCCGATACTCATGCTCAGCGGCAATGACACAGCAGCCGAGCGTCAAGAAGGTCTCCAATCCGGCGCCAACGACTATCTGAGAAAACCGTTTCATCTGAAAGAGCTCTCCAAGCGCCTGGCAGCGCTGCTGGCCAAGCACGATCAAGCCGCTCAGCCCTGAACTAATTCTGGCATCCTGCCGGCTCCGCTACGCAATTCTGGGAACGCCGGCATCCGGCCGGCTCCGCTATCCGCGCCGCCTAACTGGGCGGTTTTTTCATCATATTTTCCAGCGACATTTTCTTCGCTTCTTCTCTTTCTCGGCCCCGAGCCCGCACGTAATAGAGCATGCCAAAACCTGCCAGGGTGCACAGCCCAAGGGCAGGTACGCTGGCTTCTGGGCCAAAACTTCCGCCGCTCAATAACTTATCTCCAACTAGCTGTGCTTGGATCAAACCTGATGCGTCTGTTCCGCTGACGGACATGCCGTAAATCGGGCCTTCGAAAAAGTTCCACGCCCAGTGCAACCCGATCGGCAGCCAGAGCGTGCGTCGAACGAGAAACGAGGCATTCAACAAAATGCCTGCCTCGAACATCAAACACACGCACCCCCACATTTGATCGACTGCGGTGATACCTTTGATACTGTTAGACATGTGCGCCAATCCGAAAAGCAGACATGTGATGACGAACGCCCACTTTGTTCCCAGGCGGATCTCGGCGGTTTGAAACACAAACCCGCGAAAGATAACTTCCTCGGTAATTGCGGCAAAAAGGTACACGAAAAAAAACGGAACCGGATTGTATCCAGGCGTCAATTTGACAAACTCATAGACACCGATAAACCACAAAACTCCGACGACGCTGCTGACCAGCAGTATTCCCAGCACGAAGCCTACGAGCATATCGCGCACGGCAAAACGCGTGTCGAATCCCGACCGTTTCATCTTTCGATGTTCTGCAAAGCGAAACAGCATCCACATCGTCAGCACCGCCGATGATGCCACCATGAAATTGTCGATAACAAAAAAAATTATTTCGTGGTGCGGTCCGGGAAAGAAAAACCTGAAGATAACCGAACAGACGACGATGATTGCGGCGAACAGCCCAACATACAGCGCATATGGAACGATTGGCAGCCTGAACCACCAGATCGCCGAAAGGGTGCGCCGCCAAATTTTCGTCCAGTTATCGTCGTCCACAAATCCACATAATACACGCGCGCGGCATATCACCGTGATACCCTATTTGGGCACTTACTATATGACAATATGCCTAATTTACATTTGATCTGCGACTACGCGCCGGGCGACATGGCATGGGCCGAAGTGTTCAACGCTTTTGCCGCTCGTTTGCCCGATACAATGCGCATACACATCAGCAGCGTCGGGTCTTTCGACACGGTCGCGACCGGATTTATGCTGGCACAACTGGCACTGGCGACGACGGAGTTGCGCCCGGAAAATCTTTTGATTTTCGCCAACTGTGCCCCGCGCAAAGATATCAAGCTAGCCCGTCCCAATAACGAGGGAGAAGGTCTACTTTTCGGAACCGCCAAAAACGGCACGCAAATTCTTGCAGTGAACAGCGGGTTTTCGCTCTCATTCGTTCGCGATCATTTGCAGGAGCTCTGGTCAACGGACGTAAAAGAAGAAGGCAGCCAATTCCGCTCCCGCGACTACTTCCCGAGAGTGGCAGCATTGGCGGCAAAAGCCGACTTCTCCTTTATCAATCATCGCCTGGATGTGGCGACAGTTGTTCCTGAGCCGCCCGAAGGGTGCATCGGTTATGTCGATTCGTTCGGCAATATCAAAACCACGTTCCGCTCGGGTGAAGATTCGGTCGAGCGTTTGAAAGCAGGCAGCAGATTGAAAGTGCGCATCGGCAGCTTCATTCGCGCGGCGACAGTGGCGACGGGAAGTTTCAACGTCATGGAAGGCGACCTCGCCTTCGCGCCCGGCAGCTCCGGACACGACAAACGCTTCTGGGAACTCTTCAAACGCGGCGGCTCCGCCTGGCACGAATTCGGTCAACCAGCCACCGGTCGCAAAGTCCACATCGAACTGGCTTAGTGTTGTTCGGCGCGGAAACATGCGGTGCGACGCGTTCCAACCCGAGTTGTCAGTCTGTGGAATTGCACAGGTCCGAGCTGGAAATTTGGCACTAGAATGTAATTATCGATTGTCAAACCGGGAGTCGCAAAATTGACTTCAAAGCCTAAATCTCAGATTCGAGAAAGCTTATCGTATGTACCATTCATGACTGGCGACAAAATGGAGCAGCCCGACTTTTGCCGCTTGTACATGGAAGCTCCCGAAGGTTATCGAGCCGAACTCATCGGAGGCATTGTCTTCGAGCCACCGCCCCCAGGCTACGACCACGGCTCGAACGATTCAAGTCTAATATCCTTGCTTGCAATGTTTTCGGGATTGACAGATGGAGTTGATGGCGTTAGCGCGGTGTCCGTTGTCCTGGGCGGACAAGATCAAGTCGAGCCAGACTGCATACTTAGGATCGAAAGCGATTTCGGTGGGAAGAGCCGCATCGGTAAAAAGCACCGTAAATCAGGGGTTCGCCTTCTCGAAGGCGCTCCCGAACTCGTTGCCGAAGTCGCACACACAAGCCGCGCCATTGATCTGCATCTCAAAAAAGATCGCTACAAATTGGCGGGTGTAATCGAATATGTCGTGCTCTGCATCAAGCCGCTCGAACTTTATTGGTTTCTTCTTCAGGAAGATAGAAACCTCGAGATTGGCGCCGATGGTATCTACAGATCGAAAGTTTTTCCCGGTCTGTGGATCGACCGCGATGCACTACTTAAGCGGGACTACAAAAAATCTATGCTCGCATTGAATGCTGGCATGGACAGCGTTGAGTACCACACGTTCGCAGACTTGCTGCGTGCTCGAAAATAAAGCGCTTTCGGTCAGGCGACTTAAGCCTTGTCCCCAACGATAGTCGGCGGGTTAGAACCGTTGATAAAGGTGTCCAACGCTGGCTGCGACGCCACAGTATTGCCCATGTCTCTGATGGAGTCGTTGGTGCTGCTCGACATCATTAAGTTGGCCATTTTGAACAGCGGGCTAGAACCTCTGACAGAGTCAAGTTTAGCTTCTGTTTGTTGTTCAGCCACGATTTTTCACCTGATTCTGCGTCCTAACCAACTATCGCTCAATAAGACTTTCATGTCAACAGCATTAAACGTTTGCCGAAGGCGGAGACCGTCCCAGTTTTGTCACAAAGGCTCGGCCAGTTACGTACGCTGCCCGATTGCTTTGAGTACAGCTTGCGCTTTAGCAGTTTCTCCGGTCTCTTTACGGTACAGGGCATAGTTTCTCAGGATCGGAACCCATTCTTGTTCCTTCAAACCGACCTGACAGACCTGTTTCTTACACGTCCACGCTTGGATCCATTTTTCAACATCATCTTTCGAGTCATCTGCTTCACTTTCAACGGGAACTCCAGTTGACGCTTCTCGCACCAAATCCGATGTCAGTTCAAACATTATTCGCAGGCGGCAAGCCGCACCGCAAGCGTCGCCCGACTTAGCCAACTGCCTCGCTCGCTCGTTCGCTTTGCGAAGTGCCTGCGCTATGAGATCATGATTGGCTCCGTGATGCCCCCTCAGTCCGTAGCATGGAGCACCGTTTAGAGCGTCTTCAATCGCAGTCTGAACTTTACCTGTGTCGCTTGCAGCGGGCTTGCTGGCGATCTCTTCAAAGGTTTTACCATTCCATTCATAATCGATTTGCTGGAAGTCTTGTCCGGCTGGAACATCCTCGCGAAAGCGAATCTTGTTTTTTCCTATCACATTGACCGAAGGTCCTTTGCCTTGCTCGATTCGATAGTTGCCACCAAAAGTCGGCAAATACATACGCTGAGATTTGCTGAGATCAAAGAAAAGAAGGTTGCGTCCAAGATCGGAGTCAATACTCGAATTAGTGACTACAACAATGCCAGCTAGCTCAGGGTTTGCTAATTTTTCAGAGTCGAGCTTCCAGCAAACACCGTCGCTCCTGGTCTCCATGTCGTGCAGGTCAGGTGGGTCAACTCCAAAAGCCTGATATGTCTTCGTTAACAAATCCTTCCGATCCTTACGCTGTTTCTTTGGAGCTGCGCTTTCCAGATAGACGTATGCTTTCTTGAAAATGTTATCTTGCGCCTGCACCAAACCAGAACTTAGCCTGGCTTTTTGCTGATATTCTTCAGCTCTGGCCGAATCCTTGAAAGAAAAAACCAACCTTCCGTAGACACGAGAAGCAGCAATGCTATCCATTCCATAAATTTTCTCGTAGATTTGTGCCGCGTGCAATTGGTCAGCCTCGTCCCGGCATTGTTCTAAAGTCCGAGCCAGTGTTGGGCTGTCGCTTCCCAGAATGTCCTGTTGTATCTGCGCTACTCGCTTCATGCAAACCGCCTGCCGATTCATCTCCAAATCTTGCCCTTCTTTGGTTTGTGGCGGATACATAGCCCCGCCCGTATCTTCCACCCTCGGCGGCAAGAAAGCGGTGGGTGGAACTTGCAATTTCTTGCATAGCGCCTTACTGAGCGGCACAAACTCACGCACATCATCTAGCGTAGATAAGCTCTCCGCGACCTCCAAACTTCGTGGACCAGCCGCATTGACTCTTAATTCCAAAGCTTTCACTATGTAGGGACCCTGATTGACTCGTTCTTCAGGTGAACCCGGATTCGCAGCAAGATCGTCGTAGATTTGAGCTTTATCCAAATCAGACCAGCTGCCTTTCAACAAGGGTAGTAAAATTCTCGATCCGTGCAGACCTTGTTGATTCAAGGCAACCATCAACGCTCGGCGAGTCTCAAGATAAGCGTGTGAACTCGTGTCGCACGGTTTTAGTAAACCAATCGCCTCATTGATGAGCGGAAGGATATTCTCACGCTCATCCAACTCGTGATGAACAAGTGCCTGTTCTGCCAGAGCCTCAGCTAACTCTTGGCGTTTCGAAGGTTCGGCTAGCAATTTCTGAATTTTCGCCCCAAGTTTCGGCTCGACTACCAATGGCTCAGCAAGAGAGATTTCACTAACCGGCACGTCACGCAAGCCGCTCGGGTTATTACTCGATGAACACGACACCAAGGCGCAGATGGTAAGTAGATGCACAGAGATGAATCGAGCCAGGCTACTCTTCGCCCGGAAATCTCGATCTTTCATCGCCGGCTTCATAGGTTTCTCCGCATCTGCGAACAGAAGGGTCCGGAAAGACTACTTCAATCATATAACGCAAGAATCAGAGGTTGTCACCTATGCACTTGCGTGAAGTAGAGAACCAAGGCGAGCGCGATGGCAGTTAAGAACAGCACTACGAGCGAAAGACCGCGTGGGGGTCGCGAAGCCACTTGCGTCACTGTCCGCCGTGCCATTTCAGCTTGGACGTCCGCAGGGCAAATGTTATACGTATGCATCGCGTCCAGGCAGAGATCTCTCCAGGGCGCTCCAGCCAATGCTTGATCCACGATCGCTTCAAGCGCCCGCTGTCGCATCGCGCTTTCCGGATCGCTTTTCGCACCAGCAACATCCAGCGGCGTCTGGCAATGCGGACAGAAATTCACTACGCTGGCGTCAAGGCTTTGATTACAACTGGGACAGTTCATTGGTTTGGATTCTCGAGTGATCCTCTCATAGATAGCTTACCAGCCCTTGCCGGCTAGGACCCAGGGCGCCCAGTAGTAAGGGCTGGACCAGCGAGGGTCGCTGCGCACTTTGTTTTGGGCGGCGCGGAGGGCGCTGGCTTCGTCCATGTTTTTCTCGAAGATGTTTTCGTAGAACGCTTGCATCAATGCGCGCGTGGCATCGTCATCGACTGGCCATAGTGATACCAGAATGCTCTGAGCACCCGCGCCTTGCAGCGCAGCGCGAAGACCGACTAAACCTTGCCCGTTTACTTCTTCTCCCAGCCCAGACTCGCACGCAGACAGTGTGATGAGTTTGCATTTGCTTAAGTCCATGCCCAAAAGCTCTTCGGATGTAAGCACGTTATTAGATGCCTCGAACTGCTCATCGTCGAGCTTAGCCGGCTTTGAACTAGCTTTGACTGATTCCGCTGGCACTCCATCAATGCTTTCATCAATTTGGGCAGCCTTTTTTGCAGGACCGGAAGCAACAGCAGTTTGACGAGCAAGAATCAAACCAGACTCGAGTAGCGGGTTTTCGACTTTGGCAAACTCTTCGCTCGCATAGCTGAAGCCACGCGCGGCACCCACGGTTGCTTCATTCGATTCAGGATCCTTACCACGCGACACGAAGAAACCGTGAGTAGCAATATGAGCGTACGAGTATTTCGGGAGCGCGTTGCTAACTGCTGACTCTGTGGGAGCTTGTCCGGTCAGGAGTTCAGTTTTGATGCCGCGCTTTTCAGCATATTTTTGAATCATTTCCACCTCCACTTTTGTCGCAGGTAGGCGGGGAGTGGAAGAGTCACCAAAGTCGACATCTCCGACCAGCAACATCTCTCTTCTGCTTACTGCATCTGCATTACCGTGAAAAGAGAGAAATTGGCGCGGACTGTCTACTTCGCAAATTCTCAGCTTGCCGTCCTTTTCCAAAAAGACATTGAACGGAATCTTCGCCAACGAACCGTCGAGGCATAACCATACACGACTTACAGGTTGCTTGATGACAGCGGCAAGGGGGGCCCAGACAAGCGAAGCCACCTGAGCTCTGGCCTCAACTTCGGTTTGAGAATTTGAACCATCTTGTTTTTCGGAAGCCGATGGCACGACGCTGCGTGGCGATGCTGCCGTTTTCGAATCGGAGTCCGAACTCGCTGTCGAAGAGCTCACCAGCCGCAGCCACTGCCGTACGCAATGGTCAACTTTATCAGCATCTCCCAGCCTGATCGTACCAATTGTTCTGTCCGGATGGCAGATGAACGCAGAGTAGCAAGAGCCCCCGTCTGCGCCAGGCTCTGAATGTCGCAGAACATCTATAAATACCTCATCTTTCGCAACCTTTGATGCGAGCGAAGATCCGTCGCCACTGGCGAGCGGATCAGCGAGATAGTGGTCGTTATTTGCGGCCAACTCTTGTTCTTCGGCTGCTATATTCGTGTCAATGTCCTGTCGAAAAACGCTGTTTCCAAAAACGTTCGTTCCTCGTATCTCGCGCGCTTCTTTCAGGTTATTTCTCAAGGGCTCAAACAGGCTGTCCTTCTGCTTGTTCTCCATTCCGATGCCCAAGTAAAGCAAGCCTTGCCAGCGGGTGACAAAGTTGAAAACTCGCTTCGAAAGCGAAGGGTCAGAGCAATAGGCTTGAAGATAATCGAGCTGATCGACGACGCACGCAACAAGTCTGCACTCGTCCGAAAAAGTACGAGTAGTAAAAGTCTCTCTCAGGTACCCGTCCAACTCTTCGCTTGCCGCCAGGACGTGTCTTTGCGCCAGCTCTTTTCGATCTTGGTGCCACTCGGAGGAAGCCATTTGATTGAGAACACTACAGAGCTTCAGCTTATTCTCGGAGAAATCGCTAAATTGCATCTCGGAGAGTGCGGCTAGGAGATGTAGCTCTGCACTTTGGTAATCTTTTCGATTGAGCATAATCGCGCCCAGAGCCGTTGAAGCGTCCGATCTAAGATCATCAGACGTTTCGACCTTCGAGCTTTGCAGAGCGCTTAACGCTTGTTGCAAGGTTGACTGCGCCAAGTCGGATTGCTTATTTGCGATCTGCAACTTTGCTATGGCGATCAGGCTTCGTGCAACTCCAATCTCCCTGAAATCAGGCTCCTGCTGAGACAGCGTCAAGGCTTCGTTTGCCAGCTTGCTGCTTTCCCCTAACAAAGTCGGGTCTTTACGCTCTTGTGACAGATAGCGATCTGCTTCACCTTCAAAACCGATAACTTGTATAATCGCCCGTCTCCGAGGCGAACCCGGAATGTCATTTTTTTTGCGAGCAAGCTGAATGGAGATCTGCGCATGCCTGACTGCATCGTCATACAGTCCCTCTGCCAAATCAACGGCAGTGAGCGCTTGAAACAAAGAATACCGTTCATCCGGAACAACCTTAAGCAAAGGCTGAGCGTACTTAATCAAACACACTCTGGCAGCGGCAGGTCTTCCTGATTTGCGCAAGGCCTTCGCTATCAATAGCGTCCGGTGATATTTGTCCGAATCCAATGATAATGAATTGCACGCTTGGGCAATCATTGCGAGCGCGTATTCACGATTGTTATCGCCATTTAGTTCTGCTAGACCACACAGAAACATTAAACGTGGAGCGAGAAAGCCGAACGCACCAGGTCGACCTACTCTTTCCTTAAAGCTCTGAACATCCACAAGCCCTCGAAAGCCGGCTTCCTGGAGCTTTTCGAGCGGTTCACTGTATGATGGCCGATCGGAGTCTGACTTCTCATCAGCTTCTAGCGTTGCGGCACAGTCAAGAAGCGCCAAGGCGATGTTATTCTCCGCCCCACCTTGCCTTATTCCAAGAAGTTCAAATGCAACTGCCATCTGCAGCGCCGCGTCAAGAGTCTCTGGCGCTTTCGGACCGAGAACTTGTTGCCGGAGCTTTAGAACAGCATTCAAATATGGAATGGAATGAAACGAAGGAGCATCGTCTCTCAACTTCAAGCACACACCAGTGACAAACCACGACAGCGGCACCGCGCTATCTGGATCGCCTTTGTCCATCATGGATTTCAATTGGTCCAGATACTCGGTCGCGTGCTTGTAGTCCTTAGACATTGTATCTGCGCCCATCGCCAGGATTGCCAAAGCCTGCCCCCGGTCCAGCGGTGTAGCACTAGGATCTGACACGACAGACTCAAGAATCTGATTCATTGTCTTTATGTCCTTTCGCGACAACGCTTCAACCGCCTCAACGATAGCAACTTGAACTTTCGTCAAATTGTTGGGCTTGTTCGTACTAGGATCGATTCGGTTTGGAAGCTTCGCGAACATCTCAAGGCGAATTTGCTTGAACAGCTCCCAGCCAAGCAATTTGATCTTCGAAGTACGATGTTTTTCGTACGCAGGCTGGTCTGACAATATCTGCAAACATAAATCTTCCGCAACATCCAACCGGAGTTTCAGTTTTTCGATCCGCGCCAAATCGAGTTTCAATAGATACAATAAGTTTTTGTTTGCAACTGAATCAGGCGCCGTTGCGCCAATGTATCTTTTACAAAGAGTCTCAGCTGGCCCAACTTTCCCCTGAGCCAGTTGAATATGGATCAACCCTTCCTGAGAGAAGCCCTTATCCTCAGGAGATGAAGACGAATTCGACAAAATTCCTCGATAGATTTTCTCTGCCTCGGAATATTTCGAATGCAAAATGTCATGACGAGCCTCAACAATTGCATCGCTTTCAATGAGATAGCCGTTGATGACGCTCTCGGCAGATGAGTCGGCTGTTGAAACATCCGCCGCATAGACAGCATAGTCGAACAGCAATATGAACAGAGCAGTTATTAGAGCAACGGATGCGAACAGTTGTCTTTTCATTGAACCGCGTTCCTCAATCAGGGACTGCGCCCTCTCGAATTTCGATCAGACCGGATTCCGTGATACTCAAGTCGTCCAACAGATAACCTTCATCGAGCAGTCGTTCCATTTCCCGGCAAAGTTGGAGGCGTCGATCGTCGCTGATGGTTTCATCGTAGTCATCAATCTTACGATCGAACATCAACTGTTCATTGAACGCCATGTCCGGGTCGAAATAAATATGCCCGCCGCTTAGCAGCCCGAGCATGCGACGGGCATAGCCTTTCGCCACCATGTCGTCGACCTGTTTTTGAATTCTTGCTTGCTCGGCTTCGCTGTAGTTCGCTAGTTCTTTTTTGGTAATCATTGGCTGGTGTCATTGAAATGGAACGAAATTCAAAGATTATCATGTTAGCGCTTAGCATATGATGGATTCACCCGACGTAGAAGCGGGCGCCTGCGAGGAGCCCCTACGGTGCGAGATAGTCACGTTTATCCGGTGCCCGGAGCCAGGCTTGAGCCTGACGCTCCGCAGCGATAACAACGCGGCGCCGCAGAAATCAGTAGCCGTCAATAGCAACGAAACCGTTCCGTTTTCATTGTTCCCAAAAACGAAAGCGCACTTCTGTGCGCGCCTGGCGACGCGCGCTCCTCAAGTTGCATTGACTGAATGAAGGAAACGAGCGATCGTTTCGAAGTGGTGGCGCACTTCGTCTGGATTGTGGATGAAGGTCGTGACGATGTGGCGTCCGTCGATGTCGTAGAAATAGCCCGGGTGCACGAGTATGTTTTCTTGCTCGAGCAACTGCATCGTTGTTTCGTCTTCGTCACGATCGATCGGTATGGTCAGGTAGAAACCCCCGCGAGTAGCGGAGAATTTCAGTATATCGAGGGCGCCTACGGCGGCGTCGCGGCACTGCGCGATTGTGGAAACGTACTGTTTCCTAAAATCGCGCCCGCGATCGAAAATCATCGGCGCTGCGAACTGAGAAATCTCGCTGACTGGAAGAAACGTGTCTGAGATCATTTCCAGCGCACTGAGAGAACGTGCAACAGCAGACTGCTCGCCAGATACAGCGATCCATCCAAGTTTCATTCCAGGCAGGGCAAAAGTTTTTGAGAAACCGTTGAGTGTAAAAACCAACGGCGCATTGGTCTGCGAGATTCGCGGATACTGTTTCACACCGAATAAGAAATCACTGAACACTTCGTCAGAGATTATCGGTAGTTCGTGGCGCACGGCAATATAAGCCAAGCGGCAAATCTGCTCGTCATCGGCAACCATGCCGGTCGGATTATGAGGCGAGATCAAAACTAGCGCGCGTGTTTTTTCGTTGATGCTCTCTTCAAGAGAATCAAGATCGATCGCCCAATCTCGCGTTTCATCTAATGGATAGGTGACTAGGTTGATCCCACACAACTGTGCAATTGTGTCGAACAGCGGGTAAGACGGACAGGGACAGAGAATTTCATCGCCGGGCTGTGCCAACAGCTTGAAGCAGTACCAAAATGAAACACTCGTTCCAGGTGTCAACACAATATTCTCGGACAGAACACGCACACCGCTCTCGGAGTAGAATTTAGACACCGCATCCCGAGCCACTTTCTGCCCAAATGAATCAGGCTTGTACACCCGCGCCCGGTCGGCGGCTTCCGCAAGAATCTCGCGCATGATGTCCGGCGGAAACGTGATACCGTGTTCGGTGACATTTCCTTTAATCAGATCGACAACGCTCACTCCGCGCGACACAAGCTCGTCACGCTGTAAATAGAGGCGATTCGTTGTTCCTGTAATTTCAGAAACCAGCGACGAGAACATACTTACTTCAACGCAGCTTGCTCGACGAAAACGATTTTCTCGCCATCAAATCGTTCTATAACAGCGAGTGAATGAACCAGCGCATCAACATGCTTCAGCTCGTTGCGCCCACCTTCGAAGATTTTCTCAATCACCGCGCCGACCCCGACCAACGCTGCGCCGCTCGAATGCACCAGTTTGACCAGGGCGTTAATCGTGCGAGCGGTGGAAAGGAAATCGTCGAGAATGATCACTCGATCCTTTGCGCCGAGATACTCGCTGGAAACGATAACATCCACAATTCCGCCTTTGGTGTGGCTGGGCGCGGTCTCTTTATAGGGCTCGCCCGCCATGGTGATGGGCAGTTTCTTGCGCGCGAAGACAATCGGAATGTTTAGCACCATTCCCGTCGCAAGCGCCGGAGCGATACCGCTTGATTCAATCGTCAGAATGCGAGTAGGTTTAGCAGGACCGAACACGCGGGCAAACTCTTCGCCGATCTGCTTCATGAGCTGCGGATCGATCTGGTGGTTCATAAACGAATCCACCTTCAGGATGTTGTTGCCGAGATGGCGTCCGTCTTTCAGAATTCGATCTTGCAGGATTTGCATCGGTTTACCTCAGTTGTGAGTTACGAATTAGAACCCGGGCGCCTGTCGTAGGGGTCGCTTGCAGCGACCCGTTGCAACGAGTGCGTTGCGATCCCTGATTCGGAGCCAGGCGGGACCTGACGCTCCACACGGTACTGAACCTGGCTTTCGCACGTCATTTCTTGCGCCTACCGGCGGCGACGGGCTGGCGCTTGGGTTTAGATACCTTTTTCGCAGCGACTTTCTGTTTTGCGGCGACGGGTTTTTGCTTAGCTTTTGCTTTGGGCGCGGACACTGGCGCCTGCAAGGCGCCGCTACGGGATGGTTTTGCCTTCGCGGTGGCCGATGGTTTCGATTTAGCCGCCGCCTTAGCACCGGCAGGTTTAATAGCCACCACCGACTTAGAACCAGGCAAGCGCAAGCTCGGTCTCTTGGTGAAGTCCGGCAGTTTGACCGGCTTGTCTTTCAGCGACTTCAAGATCAGCTCGATTGCTTTTTCCATCTGCGGATCGCGACCGGCTTTGTAATCCTGCGGCTTGATGTCCACGTCGTATTCCGGGTCGGTGCCGTAGTTTTCCACTCTCCAGCCCACGTCTTTGAACCAGAACGAGAATTCCGGTTGCGTGGTGATCGTTCCATCGACTAGTCGGTGACGCGGCCAAATGCCGATGACACCACCCCAGGTGCGCTTACCGACGAGCGGTCCCAGTCCGTAAAGCTTGAAGCAGTGGCTGAAGATGTCGCCGTCTGAGCCGGCAAACTGGTTTGTCAGACAGACCATCGGACCGGCGACTGATTCAGGCGGGTACGGCTGCGGCACTCCCCACCTCGAAACATCGTATCCGACGCGACGTCTGTTCAGTTTCTCCAACAACAACGGCGAAACATGTCCGCCCCGGTTGTAGCGCGCATCTACAATCAATCCGTCGCGATGCACTTCGCTCAGATATCCGTTGTGAAACTCTGCATAACCGACCGGACCCATGTCCGGAATATGCACGTAGCCGATGCGACCGCCGGTCTTCTCGTGCACATAACGCCGATTGGCATTGACCCATTGGCGGTAGCGCAGAGTCGTCTCTGTTCGCAATGTTCTGGCGACGATATTTTTACGTTCACCACTCTTAGTGCCGGCCACCGTCAGATTGATTTCGCGATTAGCATTATTGATGAGCAGCTCGTCGATCGTGTACTCCTTCGAAACCGCTCTGCCGTTGACCGCGACGATGACATCGCCTTCGGCAATACCGACGCCCGGCACCGCCAATGGTGAATCGCTCTCGTCGCTCCACGAGTCACCGCGCACGATTTTCTGCACACGATAGCCCTGACGTTTGTCGTCCCAGGCGAAGTCGGCCCCGAGAAAACCGCGATAGTAGGTGCGCGTAGGTCTGTAATCTCCGCCCATCTCATAGGCGTGCGACGTGCCCAGCTCACCTTGCATCTCCCAAATGATGTCCGAGAGTTCGCTGCGGGTGCGCACGCGCTTTAACAGTTTGGCATAGCGCTGGCGCACGACGTTCCAATCGACGTTCGACATCGCTTCATCCCAAAACTGATCGCGCTGCAACCGCCACGCCTCTTCGTACATCTGCTCCCACTCCTGGAGCGGTTGAACCAGCGTGTGCGCGCGTCCCAGATCGAGCCATCCTGACTTGCGCCCACTGCCGCCCGGAGCAGCCGGTTCGGCTCCTTCGTTAGGCAGCCCGACCTGCGCATCCATGACGCGCAGTCGCTCTTTCCAGCGGTAAATCAGGGTTTGCGCATCAGCGGCAATTCGTATCGAGCCGACCTCTTTGGCGACGGGCGCCATGCGTTGCTCTTCGAAAACGTAGGCGAAAAGCTGCGCCGCGTCGTTCGGTTCATCGGCCCAGTTGAAGCCCGGGCGAATACCGCGCACGGTGTATCTCGTGAATAAGACGCGTCCACGCGATGCCACCAGTTGTGCGTAGCGCCCTTCAGCTACAGGAAAACCGAGGATGCGCGACTGAATATCGTCGAAATCGATCTTGATCGGCTCTTTTTCAGCGGTCTTACCGTTAGCCGTCTTTTCGCCGTTGTTTGCCACGGCATGACCTTTGGCACCGCGCGTGGTTTTCTTCGCCACCACACCCTTTTTGCCGGCATGCTTGGCACCGTTGGTCTCCGCCGGCTTCTCGCCGGGTTTATCCTCGCCTTTGCCCCCCACGATCGGTCGGGGTTTCTGAATGAAAGGTGAAGGGACATCCTTTCTCAAAGTGACGACGAACGGGCGGAAGCTGGAAGGAAACCCCAGATCGAACTGCATGGCGTCGTATATCGGGAAGTAGTCGCGCGCTCCCAGGAAGAAGAGATACTTGCCTTCCGGGTCCCATGCCGGCGAGTAATCGGCGCGCACAGGGTTGGTGATATCGTGCACGGCACCACCTTTGGCGTCAGCGATGCGAATGATCGTTGTCGATGGCAGCGGCGCATAGGCATAGGCGATCCATCTGCCATCAGGCGACCATGCCAGATCGCCGATGCGCTCCGCCGGGCTGCGGTCAATGACTTTTACTTTCTTCGTGGCCAGATCGACTACGACTAACTCTTGTCGATGGTTGGAGAGCGCCACCATATCTGATGCCGGCGAGACGCGCAGCTCGACCACGCGACCAAAATCACCGGCGATTATCTGCGGCTGAGCGGTCTGGTCGGCGCGATGGAGTTCGATACGCTCTTGCCCGCCCGCGTCACTGACGACGACAAATCGCTCACCGTCAGACAACCACTCGGCGTTGCGATAACGCACGCGGCTGCCGGCTCCGTGCTGAATCACCGCGCCTTCCCAGTTGCCCATCGTCAGCGGTTGTCCGCGCGAGATGAGCGCGACGGAATGACCTTTCGGATGCAAACTGAAATTCTCGAGATACCAGCGCGCATCGACAAACTTGCGCGCTACCTGCGTAGTCGCTGATGGACTGACGATCTCGACCTTTTGATTAATCTTCTTTTCCGGGTCGAGCAACCAGATATCGGCGCCACAAGCGTAGACGATGCGCTTGCCGTCGGTGCAGGGAAACCGCGCGAAATAGTCGGTATGGCGAGTGTGTTGAACGATGTCGGTCCCGTTCGGTTTGCACGAGTAGATATTACCGACGCCGTCGTGGTCGGAGAGAAAATAGACGCGATCGCCGATGAACATCGGCAAGACGAGGTTGCCGTCGATGCCCTTCAGCTGCGCGAACTCGCCGTTGCCTTTGGCATCGACCCAGATCTCGCCCGCGGTGCCGCCTCGATATCTCTTCCAGCGCGCCGGATCATTATTGTTTCGCCCAATCGCTGATGTTTTGTTGCGCCCAAAAGAGATCGACTGAACGTGTCCGAGTTTGAGGGGGCGCGGAAGCCCGCCCGAAAGCGGAACCGCAAACGCTTCGCTATGCCGGAAGAACGGTGCTTGCGCTTCGGAGGTGAAAACAATCTCCTTGCCGTCCGCTGTCCAGCAGCATGTGTTGCAAGTGAAACCGCCCATATAGGTGAGGCGCCTGGCGAGACCGCCGTCACTGGGAATGACGAAGACCTCCGGATGACCTTCGTCTCGACCGATGAATGCGACCTGCGTGCCGTCCGGGGAGAAGCGCGGCATGCTGCACTCGCCTTGTCCCGCCGTCAAGCGTCGCGCGATGCCACCACGCGCGGAGACAGTCCACAAATCGTCTTCGCACGCGAAAACAATCGTATCGCCCGCAATCGTCGGGTAGCGATAATATCCTGGTTCGCTCATCGTCCTGCCTTTGCTGAAATGACAATGCCAAAACCGTACGGCAGACTCTGCTGCCGTGACGGGGCTAACGGCAAAATTGTAACCCTCCAATCAATTAAATACGACCTGGACAGGCGGCGGATGTCAGCATCGGTTTTTCCGCACTTTGGCTGCTCTCGGTTGTACGTTGTCATCGGCTGCGACCGGGTTTTGCGTCCAATCGGTCACAATCGAAAACGTCAATCGCGCGCCAAAACGCGCTGCTTTAGCTCCTTTCGCGGGCGGTTGCTCGCTTGACATAGTAATCTTTAAGTTTACCGACCGCTATGCTGGTCTCGGGTTTGGGAAAATAAGTCATAATGACGTCGCGTCGTGGAAGCTCGCCATGGTTGATATAAACGCACCTAAGAAATTTTCGGAAACTCTGGTTCTCCTTTTAACCGGAACCAACACCGTCGCTCCCAGCCACATCGATGAGGCGACGAAGAGTGCCAAGCAGATGAACGTTCCTCTGGAGCGCGCCTTGATCATGCTCGGGCATGCGTCGGAGCACTCGCTCAAGTCGATTCTGCAGGCGCAAGAGATGATCAAGGAAGGCAAAATCTCGCTCGACATGGCGGTAAAGGCTTTGCGCTTCGCCAAGCAAAACCACCTCGAGCTGGACGAAGCGATCAATGTACTCAACTCCGTCCACAAGAAAACGACAGTCGTCTCGACAGTCACCAACGACCTGACCAAACTTCTGCTCGACGCCGGCATGATCAACCAAGAACAGCTTGGTCGGGCGCTGACGCGCGCCTCGGACAGTGGCATGCAGATGGGTCGCATTCTCGTGCTTAATCGCGACCTGTCGAGCTGGATGATGCTCTCGGCGCTCAACGCACAGATTCTCGTGCGCGACGGCAAGATTTCTAAAGACCAGGCGATTCAAGCACTCGGAACCGTAGGACGGCGCCGCATAAGTATCGAGCAAGCGCTGTTCGAGCTCGGGCTCTATCGAGAGCCGCCGGGTCAGACGATCAAGATTGGCGAGCTCTCTTTGATGGCTGGGCTCATGGGCGAGAGCGACATGCTCGAGTGCCTCGAGATCGAAATCGTGAAAGAGAAGCAGTTCGGGCAGATTCTGCTCGAGCAGGGCTTGGTCACGCAGATACTTCTGGAAGCGGCAGTATATCTGCAAGATATGGTTTCGAACGATACTCTCAGGGCGTACCAGGCGGCGGAAGCGCTGCGTCAGGTGCGCAATAAGGATGTGTCGGTCTATCAAGCCGTCGCCGAGCTGCAACCGCCGCCGCAATTGACGCCTCCGACATTAAAAATGGCGGACGTGCTCGACCAGGCTGGCATTGTAGACGCTGCCGAGATCGCGAAAGCCTCGGAAGGCGAGGAAGACAGCTCGATCAGACTGGGCAAGAAGCTTCTCGCCGCAGGACTGGTGACCGAAGCGCAGCTCTACGCCGCGCTGCGTTGCTGCTCCTTGTTGCGTGAAGGATTTATCTCAAACGACAGCTCGATCAGCGTCATGCAGTACACGCAAAAAGGCGGCATGACCATCGACGAATCGCTGATCAAGCTCGGGTTGTTCGTTCCATCGCGTCTGCAGTGGATCTGGTCGTAGTTTTACCAAACGGTCAGTGATGGAAACGCGCTGGCGGAGCCGGGCGGCTGCAAGCCGCCCCTACGTCACCGTCCCTCCCGCTGTCCACCACGTACCGTAGGGCGCATTGCATGCGCCCGGTTCGCGACACCGTAGGGGCGCATTGCATGCGCCCGGACGACGACTGAGTTCTTTTCGAAGAACTAACTATAACTCGGAGACAGCTCTGTCAGCTCTTCTTGCGGCAGGTACTGCTCGAGACCGCCTTCGAGAAGCTCGATGATGTCTTTCATGAATCTGGCTGCTGGAGCGCCGTCGATCACTCGGTGGTCGAAGTTCAAGGTCAATGTGAACATCGGGCGAATCTCGATTTTGCCGTCTCTGACGACTGCGCGGTCTTCAACACAGCCAACGCCGAACGTCGAAGTGCTCACGCATGGCGGAATAAGACTCCTCACTCCAAATTTGCCCAGCGAGCTCAAGCCGAATGTCGCTCCCATATAACGCAGTCTGACTGCAGGAAACTGCAATCCGAGCCAGATAATGAAGCGACGAAACACCCACGGCATGTTGTTAAACCGGTGCTGCACGTCTAACTGCTCGATCTTTTCAAACCCCTCGCTGCCGTACTCAGTCAGCTCTTGAGCGATCGTTTCCAACGGCTTGGTGTCGGGCGCATCAATGGCGCCGAAGAATACTGCCGGATGCGAGCCCACAAATCGTTCGACGGTAAACCCGGCAACGATGTCGTGCAGAATGGCAGTGCGCCCCCAGGGCAACGGCGCCGTGCGCGACATCGGATGGGTGCGCTGAGCGATGCCGATAGCCTTCAACAAAATGGCGGTGGCGGTAACTCTGTGACCCTTGGAGTTGTATTTCTTGCGCAGGTTTTCCATCCACGACGCGTCGACGTCGTAGAACATATATGTAGGAACAGCGCCCCGCCCTACAACGTTGATCATGTCCAGGACATTCCAGCGGCATCGCGCTAAGAGTGAGGTTGAAAACCGTTTATCCGACTGTTCCAATTGCGTGCTCCATCTAGATCAAGTTCAAATCAACCAGCGAGAGGATTATATACTCTGTCAAGCAGACTGACTTGCGAAATTACTGTAATAACTTATGTGCCCCGAAGAACGTCCCAAATCACAGTGCTGGCCTAAATAATTTCCCATTTGACAACGTTACTTAACGTTAGCAATGTCGCCCAATATCGGAATCACTTCCTGCTGGATAGGTTGACCGGCCACGACCACATTTCGTTCCCCGATATAAACATCGATCTCGCTCCTGACGCCGAACTCGTCCAGGTAGATGCCGGGCTCGATGGAAAAAGCACTGTTCGGAACGAGCCGGCGCTCGTCGCGCGTCTCTAGATTGTCGATGTTAGCCCCGTTAGCGTGCACTTCCGTGCCAATCGAGTGACCGGTACGGTGGACGAAATTGGCGCCATAACCGGCTTTCGTGATGAACTCACGGGCGGCATCGTCGACTTCGGCGCCCCGTAGGCTCTTTCCGGCACCGACCGCCTGCCGCACCAGCTCCAAAGCCGCATCGCGGGCGCCGGCCACGATCTTGAAAATCTGCGTATACTTCGCCGGCACCTCGTCCCCGACAAAACCCGTCCAGGTAATGTCCCCGTAAACAGCATCGTGAGGCGACGATTTTTTCGCCCAGATGTCTAACAAAACGAAGTCGCCCTTTTTTATCGGCGCATGGGAAGAGTTGGACGGAGTGTAGTGCGGCAACCCGGCGTGCCCGTTAACTGCCACTATGGGCGGTGAGTTGCTCATCATGCCGTGGCGTCCATATCCCTGAATAATAAACTGCTGAATGTCGTATTCATTAACCGGAATGCCGCCCTCGACGCACCTGCGAATTTCGGCGAAAGCCTCGAAAACGATGCTTTTCAGCGCCTCTACCGCGGCGATGTGCGTCTGCAACTGTGCCTCGGTCCAGCGCGCCTCGAACAGCTGCACCAGATCAGCAGACGAAACCACCTTCACTCCGCCACGCTCCTGCACGAGTTCGACTGTTCCGGCGTCGACGCGCGATACGTACGGAACCGCATTGCCTGGCGAATACTGCATCGCCACGGTGCGCGCGCTGCTCGCCTTGATGATATTCTCGAGCTTCTCTTCCAGCTCTCGCCAGCCGAGGTAGACGTGCTTCTCGCCAGGCAGCGAGTCGAGCGCATCCATCTCGATGCGATGCACCAATTTGACTGGCGTTCCTTTTGCCGGAATGTAATAAAACCAGCGGCGTGAATAAAAATGGTCGTGCTCGAGCTTTAAAATGCGCGTCGCCAGAGGGTCGTTCTCATGGAAGAAATAGAAAAGCCAACCGCCGATCGACTGCTCGTTCAGAGCTTTTTGCACGGCGCCAATATCTAGCGCATGCGCCGGCGAATCGACTGTCGTATTTGCTGCCATACAACCTCCAAACCCGCATCACGCGGCAATTTCGAGCCAACCTTGTTGACAAAGTGTCACCGCACAAACTAGAGTGAGAACGGCGCCGCTCGGCATTCATCGAATGCGGCAGCCAGTTTAGCACTATTGGCAATCAGCAGTATTACGGGCGGCAAGCATGGACACTCTGGACGAAAAAATCGATAGTTTTCTGGCAGCACCGAGTTTTGGGGTCGTCGGCGCCAGCGACGATCCGAGAAAATACGGCAACAAAGTTTATCGCACGTATCTCTCCCACAAACGCACGGCCTATCCGATCAACCCATCGGTTTCAACCGTACTGGGCAACCCCGCCTACGCCAACCTGGCGGCGCTGCCCGAGAAAGTCGAATCGGTCTCGGTTATCACACCACCGGCGGTGACTGAGAAAGTGGTGGAAGAAGCGATAAAGATGGGCGTGAAAAACATCTGGATGCAGCCGGGCGCCGAAAGCGACAAAGCCGTTCGTGCCGCTGAAGAGGCTGGCATCAACGTCATTCACGGCGGACCGTGCCTGCTCGTAGTGATGGGTTATCACGAATGAAACAGCACTCCCTGCGCGTTCTCTGCGCAGCCATCGTTTGTCTGGTCGCAGGCTCAGTAGCTCTCGCGGCGCACAATCTGCCGTCCGACATCGAAGCCGCGGCGCAAAAATCAGTAGGCAAGAAAATGTGGTTCGGCTACGGGCTTGCCAAAGGTACGCTAGGCTGCGCCGCCGCGCTCAGCAATGTGCTCAAACAAGCAGGCGTCTCCAGCGCGCATTCTGCCACTGTCACAGTGGTGCGCCGCCAACTGTTGGCTTCGGGATTGGCGCAGGAATTGAAGTTGAGGAGTGGGGAAGGAACCCAAATAGATGACGCCACGATGAAGCAGATCGCGCATCCCGGCGATGTGGTCCTCGCTTTCAAGCTTCCGCCCGACAAAAATTACAACGGCGGTGCGGACGCGCACTGCGGCATCCTCGCCGACGGCGGCGACATCTACACAAACGACTGGATGGACGGGATTTGGAAGAAAGTGAACATTCATCTGATGTTCGACTACTACCCGTATGTGCGCTTGTTGCGCTTGACGGACAAGGCGCAATCCGAGTAGGGTCGCGCGCGCATCGGCGTACCATGCGCGATTCACGTTTCGATGTGGCGCCGGGCTCCCGCCCGGCATCGAAATTGTTTGACTACGAATTCGGTGCCACCCAGGCGAGTGGCGCTCCACACGCAACAGCGCATAAGCAGCGCCGCGGTTCTTAGCTGCGCAGCTTTGCCGAAACGCCAACGAGGCAGTACTATCGACGCACCAGTATTAAAACTAAAAACCCAGGCATTAGCCATGGCGCGCAGCTTAGAGACCGCGCGCCGTGAGGCTTAGCCGGGTGGCCAAAGGGTGCCGACCGAGTCAGCGTTGATTCCCGAAAACTAGCGCAACCGCGCGGCCCATCGTCTTCAACAAGCGTTTGCCGGGAATGCGAGTATGTTAGTCACGATTTGTGCATAGTTCGTGAACCGCATGCCAAGCGGATCTCGAGTCAACGTTTCATCAACGCAACTATCAAAGGCTGATCAGTTGGGGGTTTCGCTCTAAAGATAGATCATAAAGCTAGAGTGATTTTCGGAAGGTTTGTGTGAGTAACACCAGATAATTCCAGTTCAAAGGCGTGAATTTGGAGATTCTTGGCATGCTCACCGATTTTATCAACGAACCATTTACTGATTTTTCCTGTAACAAACAGCAGGAATCCATGGATGCAGCGCTGGCAAAAGTGAAAAAGCAGCTCGGGGAAAAATGCGAGCTCGTCATCGGCGCTAAAAAGATCGCCACTGACGACGCCATCATCTCCACCAACCCGTCCGACCCCAAACAAGAGGTTGCACGCGTCAGCAAGGCGACGGTCGAGCATGCCGAGCAGGCGATGCAGGCGGCGCAAGAAGCCTTCAAGACGTGGTCGCAAGTTCCTGCCATCGAACGCGCGCGCTATCTATTTAAAGCCGCCGCGATTATGCGCGCTCGCAAGCTTGAGCTCTCCTCATGGCTCATCTACGAAATCGGCAAAAACTGGGCTGAAGCCGACGGCGATGTGGCCGAAGCCATCGATTTCTGCGAATTCTACGGGCGCGAGATGGTGCGCATCAGCCAACCTCAACCTTTGACCGCCTTCTCGGGCGAAGAGAACGAGTTGCAGTATGTTCCGCTCGGCGTCGGCATCGTCATTCCGCCATGGAACTTCCCCCTCGCCATCCTGGTCGGCATGACTACCGCGGCGATCGTCACAGGCAACACAATCATCCTCAAACCGTCGAGCGAAACACCAGCTATCGCCTACCAGTTCGTCAAAATCATGGAAGAGTGCGGCTTGCCGCCTGGCGTTCTCAACTTCCTGCCGGGTCCCGGCTCGTCGGTCGGCGACTATCTGATAACGCACGCAAAGACGCGTTTTATCGCCTTCACCGGATCGAAAGAAGTGGGGCTGCGTATAAACGAGCTGGCCGCTAAGCCACAACCAGGTCAGATGTGGATCAAACGCGTCATCGCCGAAATGGGCGGCAAAGATTCGATCATCGTCGATAAAGACGTCGACATCGATCAAGCCGTGGAAGGCGTCGTCACGAGCGCTTTCGGGTTCGGCGGGCAGAAATGCTCAGCCTGCTCGCGCGCCATTATCCACCAGGATATATACGACGAGTTTTTGAAAAAATTGAAAGCGCGCACTGCGAAAATTAAGGTCGGCGCGCCGGAAAATCGTGACGTCCACATGGGACCGGTCGCCTCCAAATCAGCTTACAAGTCCATTCTCGAATATATAGAAGTGGGCAAGAAAGAGGGCGACTTGTTGCACGGTGGCAGCACTAACGGACATAACGGCGGCTTCTTCATCGAGCCCACCGTTATCGCGTCAGTGAGCCCGAAGGCTCGCATCGCGCAGGAAGAGATCTTCGGACCGGTCCTCGCGGTAATCAAAGCGAAAGATTGGGACAATGCCATCGAGATCGCCAACAACACCGAGTTCGGATTGACGGGTGCAGCCTACTCTCGCAACCGCCGCAACATCGAGCAGGCGAGAAAGCAGTTTCACGTCGGCAACCTCTACTTGAATCGCAAATGCACCGGCGCCATGGTCGGCGTGCATCCGTTCGGCGGTTTCAACATGAGCGGAACCGACTCCAAAGCCGGCGGCAAAGACTATCTGCTGCTATTCACCCAGGGCAAAGCGATCTCCGAGCGCTTCTAAACAAAGCGCCTACCGAGAAGCCCAGTCCTGCTGTTCCAAAAAGCCTACGTGGCACTATATTCAGTGCCACGTGCTTATGTTGCAGCAATTAATGCCACCCGCCTATTTCCCCAACCTGCCATTTTTTGGTTGTCTTGTAAGTGCTTATACACCGACGGAAAAATTTTTGGACACCAGTACAAAAATTTTTTCAAGATCCCCCAAACTCCCCTATGGTGGGGCGAAACCGGCTGAGTCGGGCGCGATTTATTGAGATTTCGTTGATTTGATGCCTGCCAGGCATCGATTCGTTCTCTTCAGTTATAGGACTTGACGGCTTTCAAGACCTATTGAGAACGAGTTGTCACCATATACGGTGCCCATTGTCAAGCGTCCGTGCGTCGCAAAAGCTTCACTCCGGCTGCAGATGAGCGCAGAAGCTTAGTGGCGCCCGTTCTGTTCTGGTAAACTAACTTTCGGGTGTATCCGCGCGCGGTATATATTCCAAAGGGTCCTGGTCAGGAGGAATCGATGGTTGAGTCCATCCAATTAGTAAGACAGATTGCGGTTCGCGCAATTGTCACTGAGAACTTCAAAGGCCAGGTCGGCAATGAAATCAACCGCAATCTGCAGCAGATCGATGCTGAGTTGCAACAGATCGAATTCAAAGGAAAGCGCGCCGTTGCCGAGATTGAAAAACGCGCCGCCGGCATGATGGGCGGTGACGCGCGCATGCAAGTCGAAACCGTCCGCCAGCAAGTCGAACAAGAAAAGATGCGTTTGACTCAACTGAAAGAAGAGATGCAAGGACAGTTTCAAGCGCTCAACGAACTGCCCCTGGGCAGCGTCGTCACGCAATTCACAGTGGAAAACCCTGTCGAAGTGCGCGTCGGCGAAAACATCTTTCAACGCCTCGAAGGCGGCGAGATTCTCGTCAAAGACGGAATCATTCAAGAAATCCGCGTTTAGACTCCACACGCAACCGACTCGGCCACTCATATGCGTGGGATGACTCCGCAACCGGTCGTGTCGCGGGACAGTACTAAAAAGCAACAGCCTGGATCGCTCCAGGCTGCCCTGCCGAGTGGTATGTCGCGGCAGTTGCTTAGGTGTGGAGATAGTCTTTTAGTCGTGATGTGACTTTGGACTGCCTCAATGCTCTCAACGCTTTCAGCTCGATTTGCCGGGTGCGCTCGCGCGTAATCCCGACCATTTTGCCTACTTGCTCGAGTGTGCGTTGCTTACCGTCGTTAAGACCGAAACGCAAGATGAGCACGTCGCGTTCGCGTGGTGTCAGCGTCGACAGCACGCCTCTAACGTCCGCAGACATCAGGCTGGCTTCTGTCGAATCTTCTGGTCTAGATGCGTTTTCATCCTCGACAAGCTCGGCGAGCGAGTTGTCGTCATCTTCCCCGTACGGTGTGTCGAGGGAGAGCGGCAGCCGATTAGCAGCCAGAATGTCTTTCACCTTTTGCAGAGTTACGCCCATACCTTTCGCGAGTTCTTCCATTGATGGGCGCCGGCCGAGGTCTTGCGACAATTTGCGCGTTACTTTGCGCAGGTTATTGATCGTTTCAACCATGTGCACCGGCACGCGGATTGTTCGAGACTTATCCGCAAGCGCTCTCGTGATACCTTGTCGAATCCACCAGGTCGCATACGTCGAAAACTTGTAGCCCCGCTCCGGATCGAACTTTTCAGCCGCCCGGATGAGCCCGACGTTTCCTTCCTGAATCAGATCGAGAAATGGCAGTCCGCGTCCTTGATATTTCTTGGCGACGCTCACGACTAGTCTGAGGTTGGATTGCACCAACTTCTTCTTCGCGGCCATGTCGCCCTTACCGATACGCCGTGCCAACTCGATTTCTTCGGTTGGTGAAAGCAACCTGATCCGTCCGATTGACCGCAGATACAGTTGGACCGGGTCTTCCCCGCCGGTGATGCGCGTGCGCTTCTCGGCACGCAGCCCTTCCAGCTCGTCCATCTCATCATCATCGGTCGACGGCTCGATCTCGTCGCCAGTGAAGCCCGTGAGCCCTGGCATGATTTCGTCCAGTCCCATTTCGTCTTCAGCTAGTGATGCGTTGTACTTTCTCATTTATTCCTAACGGCTTTTCGCCGCTTCTTTGTGGTTTCTACTTCAATTGGGTTCGTTCGTTTTGGTAGGTGGGTGGGAACTTTTTGCCTCAGCCCGAGTCACACCTAATGTGGTGCACAGATACCGCCTTGCAAAGGCGGTGGTTTTTTATTGCTCGGGCCCACCAAATAGATCGACGCCACTACTATTTAAATGTTCCGACCGCCCGCCTGATAAGCGGGTTAACCCTAGTTTCCAAGAAGTGTCAGCCTGTGAGCATTTGGAAACACGGTAACGCCATTCACACGCATTAAATGAGGGCGGTCTCTCCATTCCTGGCAGGAATCAAAAACACCCGAATTCTATTCCTGGGAGGAATGACTCGGGCTCTTTGCCTGCCCCATTCCTGGCAGGAAATCAAAAACACCCGAATTCTATTCCTGGGAGGAATAGCCGGGGCTCTTTGCCTGCCCCATTCCTGGCAGGAAATCAAAAACACCAGAATTCTATTCCTGGGAGGAATGGCCGGGGCTCTGTGCCTGCCCCATTCCTGGGAGGAAATCAAAAACACCCGAATTCTATTCCTGGGAGGAATGACTCGGGCTCTGTGCCTGCCCCATTCCTGGCAGGAAATCAAAAACACCGGAATTCCATTCCTGGGAGGAATGGCCGGGGCTCTGTGCCTGCCCCATTCCTGGGAAGAATCAAAAACACCCGAATTCTATTCCTGGGAGGAATGACTGGGGCTCTGTGCCTGCCCCATTCCTGGGAAGAATCAAAAACACCCGAATTCTATTCCTGGGAGGAATGGCTTGGGCTCTGTGCCTGCCCCATTCCTGGCAGGAAATCAAAAACACCCGAATTCTATTCCTGGGAGGAATGACTCGGGCTCTTTGCCTGCCCCATTCCTGGGAGGAATCAAAGACACCCGAATTCTATTCCTGGGAGGAATAGCCGGGGCTCTGTGCCCGTAGGCATTCAGCTACTTGAACCGGCCGTAGCTGTGCAGTCCGCCGAAGCCGAGCGAGTTGAAGCCCAGGTACGTCAGCAGGGTTAACAGCAACCCGGCGACCGATACTATAGATAGCTTTTCCGCCGAAACTTCCCGGTGGATGCGCAAGTGTATATACGCCGCATAACTGAGCCAAGTAACGAGCGCCATTGACTCTTTCGGGTCCCACGACCAATACGAGCCCCAGGCGTGGTTCGCCCACAATCCGCCGGTGATGATGCCGATGGTCAAAAGAGGAAAGCCGATGGCAATGCAGCGATAGCCCACATCGTCGTAAGTTTCGGCTTGTTTTTCATCAGGTTTTTTGCCAATCCGTTTGAGGTTGAGCCACGCGGCGACTGTGCCGCCCAAGCTCCCGCCGACGAACAGAGCTTGCAGATAATAGGTATCGACCGTGGTGTAGGTTCCGAGTGCAATCGCGGCACCGGCAAGCACAATCGTGCCGACCGAGCAGAAGAGGCTGGTGATGCGTCTGGCGTGCCAGAGCTGCAGCAGCCCGGAGAGACCGGCAAGGAAGAACATCGCGTACGAGACAATCAACGGCGGCACATGAATCTGCCGCCAATAGCTGACCAACGCGGGCACGAGGGGCGTAATGTCATGCTGAGTCGAGGGCAGCCAACTGCCATATAAGAAGAACGTCGCAGCCGTCAACGCAGCCAGCCAGCCGAGTTGGCGGATGCCGTACATGGTGGAGACGAGCAGATAGCCGCCCATGGTCGCCCAGGCGAACCAGAGGAGCGACTCATAGAGATTGGCGAGAGGAAACCTTCCAGCCTCGAAGCCGCGCATGATGATGGCGGCTGTCAGTGACGCAAAGCCGACCGCCATGACGACAGAGCCGGACTTGAGCATCAGCTCCTTCCATCGCTTGACGCCGTTGGATGCGACGAACACCCAGAACGACGCAACGGAGGAAATGCCCGCCGTGTTCGTCAGAACTACCTGGAAGTCAGACATTTTTTCCCTTTCCTCCTGCGAGCGCAGCCAGTTCGGCTTCTGCCGGAGCTGCGCTTTCTACTGGTGTGGCGGCGGTTTTAGCGCCAAGTTCGTTTTTGATCGATAGCATGAGTTTGGTCATGCTGCGCTCGAAGCCGACGCGCGATTTGACCGAGCGTCCACCGGCGGACAGCATCGAGATTGGCTCGCCGCCTTCGTCGCCGACTTCGTTAACGCACGCCCAAAGAACACGATACGGAATCATCGCGAGCAGCACGCCGCAAATAATGAATCCAAACGCGACATAGGTAATTGGTAGACCGGGGTCGCACTTGTATTGCAATCCCGTCAGCGGAATCAGCCCTGCGTAGCGAACTTGCACGTCGCCGAGTCGAATGGTGCCACCGGGCGGAACTTCCGCCAGCAGTCGCGGCGCGCCCCAATCAGGACGCTTGGCGAATACACGCAACGGAGACGTTTGATTCTTGACGGAGAAAATCAAGATGGCAGTCGGATCGAGCGGGAGAAACGCCGCAAACCGCTTGCCCATTGGGCGCAGCTGCAGCGACTGCTCGCGACCGTTGAATTCGAGTTTGAGCTTGTCCAGTCCCCAACTCGATTGATAAACATCGACACCCTCGTACGAAAGCGGGTTGTTGACGGAGATCTGTTGTTTGGTCAACAGCTTGTCGTTGGTGTCGTACACGCTGAGATCGCTGTACCACTGCTTCGCTTCGCCGGTGTCATAATCTTCGCGCCGGGTCGCATCGACATGCACGCGCCAGGTCGGCAGTTTGCCTATCCACTGTTTTGAATGTTCTGAATCTTGAAACGTCAGGCTATCGCCTAAACGCACTGGCTTAAAACCACCGAAGCCGGTCCAAGACGTAATTGTCACGCCGACTAAAAGCGTGAGCAGACCGATATGAGTGACAGTGGCAGCCAATTTTGCAAATTTGCCGAACTCGGCGGAGATGCGGTTGCCCTGCCGGCGAACGACGTATCCTTGGCGGCGCAGCTTTTTCTCGAACAGTTGAACAACCTGTCCGGCCGGACACGCACAAGTCACGTCGCCATGATACGGAAGACGGCTGATCTCCTGCGCACCGATAAATGGCATCGCTTGCTTAAGCAGCCTCACCTTAGGAAACACGCGCTGCATGCTGCACGCCACCATATTGATGGTGAGCACCGCAATCAACCCGAGAAACCACGGCGAATGGAAAATATCGGCAATGCCCCACTGAATGAGGTTGGTGCCCATCTGCTCGCCGAACTGCTGAATGATTTTCTCCTGACCCGCCGCAGATTCTTGAGGGCACCACGCGCCCAAGAGCACAGTGGCGGCGATAAGCGACAGCGTCAAAACAGTCAGTCGCACAGAGGCGAGATTTCGCACATTGAACAACTGTTTCAGGGTGAAACCATTGGGGCTGGGCGTATCAATCGGAGGTTTCGCCGGCATGCTTTCGTCCGTCACGTTCGCAGTGGTTTGAGCATGCTCGCCCTCAACCTCGCCACCGCTCGTCGCACTGGACGGCGCTTGTGAAATCTCGCCGTTCAGTTGCGCATCGCCGTGTTCAGGGCGCCTGCAAGGCGCCCCTGCGGTAGCTGGAGCGGCTACGTTGGGAGATGATTCGTGCTGCGAATCTGACGACTGTGGTGCTGGCTCATAACCCACCGTTCTGGCGCCGTCATCCTTCGTTTGTCCGAGACCTCTGGCCTCGTCACCCACCGTAGGGGCGCCTTGCAGGCGGCCGGCTGCTGCGGTTGAGGCGCCGATCACTTGCCCGGCGTTCACGCTTCCGACACCGTCGATGGTGCCTGGGGTTTCGTTACTTGAATTAGGTTTCCATTCCATCAAAGTTCAAACCGTTGCTGCAGGTTCATTGAATTCAGACTTGATCTCGAAAACAATCGCCTCAGCCAGGTGGTTTGCTTCTTCGAAGTTGCGCCGCTGCAAGGCAAGAAAAATCTCTTCCGACTCAGCCAGACGACGCATGACCCGGCGAAACGTCGCCGGCTGCGAAAGATTCTTGTCTTTCAACAGACGTTCGACACGCTCTTGCATGGCATCGAGAAACAAGGTGTACTTGTCTATCTCGCTGACGAAAGTTGCCTCGATTCGCTCCACTAACGCACGCTCGAGCGGCGGGCTCAACGAATCGGTAGAAACGGCGATCTTCAAATGACCGCGCTTTATCAATGACGGAACAATGTAATCAGACCGCTCGCCGTTATCGACGGCAAACGCAAGCACCCGCGCATCGCGTGCCGCATTGAGCACGGCTAAGTTGTCTTCTTCTTTGTGGAAGAACGCGTACACCAGCAAATAATCGCCGTTTGCCAGGCGCCGTGCATCTTCGTCGTTGAACTCACGTTTTGCTATTTTGAGGCGCTCTCCGTAGGCCACCTCGGTTTCGCTCATCTCCGCCACTATGGACGGTGCCACGACATCGACCCTGGCACCGAACTCGAGCAACCTGTTGACCTCAGCCAGAGCCAGGCGGCTGGCACCACACATCAACACTTTGCGCCCCTTCAGGTTGATGCTGATGGGATAGTACTTTTCAGTTGGTGGCGTCACGTTCACAGACATGGCTTCAGCTCGTGCGTGTCAAAACGTAATCGACCAGCGACGCTAGAGAATCTTTGTACGGGCTCGGGTGGAGCACGTTGAGGCGGTCTTTCGCTGTGCGCGCATACTGGTGCGCCAGCTCTACAGTTTTCTCGACGCCACCGTTCTCACGAATGATCGCCAGAGCATCGGCGGTTCCTTCATCAGTATTGACCGCTCGGGAATTGATCAACTCTTTCAACCGTTTTGCCGGGCCATCTTGCCCTTCCAATATGAACAGCGCCGGTGCGGTAAGCACGCCGCTCTGCAGGTCGCTTCCGGCTTGTTTGCCCATTGTCTTGGTACTGCCGGTGACATCAAGGAGATCGTCGACAATTTGGAAACAGATACCGAAGTTCAAACCGTACTCTTTCAATGATGCAATCACTTCGTTAGAGCAGCCGTTCAAAATTGCGCCGGAGTGGCTGGCGGCCGCAAACAGCGATGCCGTCTTGCCGACCGATTTGCGGATGTACCCATCCCAATTTACTTCAGTCGAATACTGCCCGCGCATCTGGCGAATTTCGCCGGCGCAGAGGTCGCCGAGAACTTGACCGTAGATACCGACGATCACCGGATTCATGATGCGAGCGAGACAGATTGATGCTTGGGCGAACAGCAAGTCGCCGAGCAGAACGGCGAGTTTGTCGTTCCACTTGCGGTTGACTGTCTCTTTGCCGCGACGCATGGAAGCCTTGTCGATGACATCGTCGTGCACCAGACTGGCTGTGTGGATGAGCTCCGTCAGAACAGCAAGAATTACGTGCAACCGGCTAAAATCGCGGTCCGCCGGCAGCGTCGCCCGCGATGCGAGCAGCGTGATGGCTGGGCGAATGCGCTTGCCGCCTGCCTGGAATACTTGTGTGAGCAAATCGGCGACGAATGGATTGTCGTCGATCATGTTCGTCTCGAGCAGCTCTTCTGACGCCGCTATGTCGAGGGCGACAGGTTCTAAGAGAGCAGAAAGATCCGGCACTGTGCCGACACTGGACGTTGCTGGACTCGAGGCTGTATGCATGCTTTTGAAGGTTGTCATCTGGTCTGCCTAGCTTTTCATACCGGCATTCTCAAGTCAACGTTGGCGCGGCTACTTCTTAATAAGGGAGAAATTTATAAGATAGCCGCGTGAATGCAGCAATCGCCACCGGTGTTTGTTTCCCCGCCAGATTATGTCAGAGCGCCCCGGCAAAGCTGCTGAATCCACTCGTAAGCACGCAAATCTTTAAGTTCAAAAGGCAATGTTAGACGGCTTTAAACGCTTGTCCACGTTCACGTTGCGGTTGTCCTGTGTTGACCTTGCAGTTGTCCTGTGTTGACCTTGCAGTTGTCGGGGAGGACACGTTGGACTCGTCGGGCGTTCACATTGGAGTAACGCCGCGTTCACGGTTAAGTGAGCGGCGCGTTCAATTGTGGCTGACTAAGCGCCCCTGTTTCTTTCATACAAACTTGATTGCTGTCTGCAATCAAATTTGGTCGTTTTTGATTGCACTCTGCAATCAACGTGCCAAAATGCCTAAGTGATTG